>CAKREY010000006.1:0-115927 GCA_934318045.1 uncultured Lachnospiraceae bacterium | reverse complement strand
TAGTATTGTATTCTAATGCCATGTTGAGCAACCTGATTTTGAACTGCCTGCAAAAACTTTTCTGCATTATCCGTTAACCTGTATTGGAAATGAATTTCTATAATTCCATATGTAATTGTCTCTTTTTTATACATATCCCCATACTGCTTTTCTTCAAGATAGCCGAGATACATATTAATTTTCTCCTGCAGAATCATTAAATGCTGGTATTCCTCACTCCAATCCAAATGATCTGTGATCAACAAAACTATTCCATTTTTATCTTCTGTTAATGCTATACCATCTATTACCATACTATCAACTACCGACATAATATATTATACCTCCTCAACAACTCCTCCTCTTTCAAGAATCTCCTTAAATGCAGCTCTTTGATTCTTTGTTAATGGTGCCGTTAACTATTGAATTTTCAAAGTTCAACACACCAATATATGGTGTGGGAAGTTTTAGTTTGTAATAAATATTAATCAACTATATCTTCACCATATATGCCATCATTTTGATATTGTAAAATAATATTGTACATTTCATTAACATCTAATTGACATAATTCTGCTTCATCTGCTGTAATACTAATTCTTTTTTCTTTTACCATATGTGCTCCTGCATCATACTGTAGAAAATATCTTCTTGCATCTTTTAATAATTCAATACCTCCATCTTCTAAAATCCGCTTCAACTATAGTCACCTCTTTTCAAATAAGTGTTCATATGTATATGTTCCTTCTGCCGCTGGACTAACAACTGCTTCTTTTACTCCACCACTTGTATACCCACCTGGCTCCCAATATTCCGGCCATGCTCCTAGTTCATTTCCGGATGGAATTCTTATACTTGATGTATCTTCGATTGTTACTACGACAGGATTTTCCCCTAAATAACCTTGGTCTAACCCTAATATTGTTTCTATTTTGGACACGTCTCCGTCTGCATACTGTATTATTTCATTTAACTCGTCGCCTGACACCACAAAAGTTCCACCCTTGCCGCCAATAGTTCCTGTTGGCTCATTAGGCATTATTTTAACTGCACCGCTTTCCTTAAAGGATTGCAAATGGTTATTAATATAATCATTGCTTAAATAAGTCTCTGGTAATGGTTTTTTCCCTTTTGAAGTAAACTTGATTTTTTCTACTTGTTCATATGGCAATCCCTCTTCCCTAAGTGAATTCCATGATGAATACTGTTTTCCATCCTCAAATGACATATGTTGGCAAATGCTATTATTACACAGCAGGACTGCCTCAAATATCCAAGCAATGATAATGCCGATAAACTGGTACTGTTGGATGTTCCTTATATTGGCTCTGAAAATACTTGTTCTGTTGCAGCCTACAAATACCAGCCTTTTTACAAGAAAATAGCTGACTACCTACAGAACGCAGAATACCCGTTTTTATATTACTGTAGAAGTACCCCACCAAAGTCAGACAACCTTTATACTAGAGGAGATGCTGAACATATCATGAAAATGGAACTGGCACAGCACTTTATGAATAAGGGTTACTACTTCCAGAAAGTCCACCTTAATAACGACACAGAGCTAATGATAAGCAATCGCCAGTATAACACCGAAATACAATTCCAGTGGGTGGATATAGATAAAAATATTATATAATGCAAGAGCCAACTGGTGTAATTTTTCTCAGTTGGCTCCTTTGCATTTTTTTACCAGAAACAAATATTCTCAGTAATTTTAGAAGTAAATTTTTATCTAAATTACATCTACTTCTAAAAATTCAAATCCCGTAAAATCATTATCTTCAATTACTTTTTTTAAAGTTTCAGAAATGAAAATAGGTATCGTATCATCCTTTAATCTAAATATATGCCTATTAACAATTTCACTACTTTTTAACGCATATTTTTCTACGGAGATAATTTTTTCGTCATCCAATTCAAAAACGTCGTATTTTGAATTATCCAAATCTAATGCATCAATTACAGTCACAATATTAGCCACAAAATATGAATCCACTTCAATTCCGGAAAATCTGTCAATCACCTTAACTGGCAAAAATTGAACTTGATTTTCTAAGATTTTCTGTGTCTTATTACAAAAATTTTCTGAAACTACAAACCATCTATGCGGATTAGCAAGATAATCCGTTAATACATTTCCTTCCGTAGAATCATACTCAAACACAACCCTACCCCACTGTTTTATCTCTTTTCCACTAATGGTTATGTATTCATCCATATTGCCAATACTAGCAACATCGCAATTAGCATAATTATCGTCTTGTTCATAATCATATATCAATTTATAGTAACGCATCATCAATCTCCTTCATTATTTTTTCCAGTAGTCTTTATACAACATCTCTGGATTATTGATTATTTTCTGTTTCATTTGGTCATATAATTTCAAGAATTTTGTTTTATCCCCATTTGCTATTCTATCAAATTTTTGCATATTATCAAGAACATAATCGTGGTATGCATAAGGATGTCTGCCTTGATGTGGCATCGACTGTTTGTTCCAATCACCATCTAAATCTAATCCATACTTCTTTGTTATGCTCTCAAATTGACTTGTATATTTTTTACTTTTATTCGATGCAAAATGATGTACTTGATTAGGTTTAGTTGTTGTACCACTCTTGCCTCCAGCCGGTTTCACATAATCGTTCTGTGCTTCTGCAAGATCACTTAGATAATCTTCATATTCCGGAATATCTGCTCGTTGGCTCTCAAATATATCTTCATAAAATTCACCTTCCAGATCTGCCTGTTTTTCTATTTCCGCCAGATTCGGTTCCTCTATCTTCGGCACCTCTGTTGGCACCTCTTCCGGCATCCCTTTGGCTGCCTTTGCATCTCGAATTCCCTTTACGGTATTCTTAACTGCTCCAGCCAGACACACCACATCTGCCGTCGTAGTACTGATTGCCAAAGCCTTATTATATGCCTCCTCTCCCATAAGGTCTTTGAGCGGATTTATGGCATCTGTGTACTTCAATCCCTGAACAGAAATTGATACATCCTGCGATCCTTCAAAGAGTTCCGATGTTCCAAACAGAAGGGAAGATCCCCCGCTCGCAAATCCAAGCACTGTAAGGAGTGTTCCTGCTTCACCAATTGCTACCCCTAATGCGCCTGCGCCACTCATTAACGCAAAAGCCCCCGTTGCTATCTTCTTCCATCCCTCCTCCCATTTTGCATCCGTGATATATGTCTCACACGTATCCCGACTGATTGCTGAAAGACCATTGATTGTCTCTTCATTTTGCATCATATATCCATAGATGCCAAGAATACTATTATACAACTCCGGATTATTTGTTATCTGCAAACAGGCTGTATTGTTCGCTCCTGCCACAAAGCCATGCGCCCATACATCCTGTATCTGCTGTTCTCTTTGCGCCAGGCTCGCACTAATATCCGTCACGCCGTTTATTTTTGCACTCGGCGGTGCTGTAACCGCATTATACCCCTGCGGCATCAGTCCGGTCAAATATGTCAGCGAGCTTTCTGTAAGATTCTGTAATAGCACCAGTTCATTTGCATCAAAGCTCTCCTCCGTATCAAGAAGTGCCTGTCTGTATTCTTTCTCTCTGATTTCAAATTCTTCGATACGGGTAAATGCATTTTCGAAAGATGGCATGGTCACATCTGTGAATCCACACACCCGATAATACATTTCTTTGACAATATCAAGCTCATCATCCATCCACAGATATGAGTTTCGATAAGCATTCAATACCTCACTGATCGTATCTTCATCGATAACGGCATACGCATCCGAATCAAGCAGAGCATACGCACCCTGATACACCATCAGTATCTGCGTAAACGCCATATTTACGGCATCTGCGATTGCCTGTATACTGCTTGCAAATCCGGTTATGTAATTCCGCATAGACACGACAGTTGCCCCGGACTGATTATCAAGCAATGCTGCAAAATGATTCACTGCCGTTGTCACATCCGTTATGCTCGCCTGCAGTGCAGCAGCCTCGCTTATCACATGGTTTGTAAAACCAAATATATCATAAATATCTGCTGTAAGCCCCATAATTCCCCCTATTTATTCATATCCTCCGCCGCTTGTGCATCTACGCTCAAAAGCGCCGTATATGCATTCGTTACGCTCTGTGTCACCAACATCATGATGTCTTTCATACTATCAGATAGTTTATCCAACATTTCTAATTGTTCCTGTAATGCTTGATAGGATGGCAGGCAGGTAACACCTTCCTGCTTATACTCTGTTTCGACTTTATGTATATTTCCGATTGCATCTGTAACCTCTTTCATTCCCAACTGCAACGTATCTAAATCAACATGCAAACTTCCCATGATAATTCCTCCTATAGTTTTCTGCGCAAACCATTGTTCACACTTACGAGCGTGTCTATCTCGTTTTGATATGCTCTTATCCGCTGATTCAAGGTTTCCAGCTCCCCTTCTAACCATGTTCGTTTTTCCTGCATCTGCGCCTGCATATCCTCCACCTGCGTCTGGCAGTTCTCGACGTCGGTATCTATATGTCCAAACTCAAGATCCGCATAATTATATTCACTGCCCCACCATCGATGTATTTCTCCCGTATATGTGCAGATTACATGATTATAATAGGTTTGAATTCCTTCTATATTTTGTATAACGGTACTCAGATTTCCAATTGCAGAACGCAGATCATCATACTCATCCTCATACCTTGCGATTAAAGTTCTGACACCGCTCATCTGCACCTCATAGCGCTGGATTGCTCTGCGATTATCCAATATTTCCTGTTGAATCTGCTGCTTTTCTTTAGATTTTTGTGCCATATCCCATCTCTATCCTTTCTGCACAACCCGAACTCTCTCGATTTTATCGCCTTGTATCACATACGCATCATTTACATCCAGTTCTTTCTTGAATGTACGAGCAACTCCCATTGATATATCTGTCACTTTAATGTTCTTGATATTCTCAAATACAATAAACTGTTTTGTATCACGCACCTGCTTCAAAAGCTCGCCTGCCGAGAAGGAAATCATAGCATTTTCAACATCCGTCAACAGGAAACATCCTTTCCCTGACTTAAATGCCATACTTATCTGCCTGTATAGATCTACCATCGCTTTGTCCGTTCCGATCTGCTTCATTATCTCTGGCGAATTGACTACGATTATCTGCAGACTCGCTGGTGTTTCCTGTGCCTGAAGCTTCTGCCACGCTATATTCAACAGCTCCGCTGCACCCTCTGTTGTCTGCGTATATCCACTCACATCTGACTCAAACCTCCTATACTCACCTGCTGTATCATCCATGAGATACACATCCACAGGTGCCTTGTCCTGATTCCTGAGAGCCCTGTCAAGCAAATACTCTACATATTGGTGTTTGCTGCTGTCTTTTGCTCCAACAAAAGCCAGCAGCGGTGTCTGCCCCAGATCCAATGTCCGTCTGCCTATCGTCTCAAACTCCATGCCGAGCGGAATTTCATATGATTTATAGCTTGTTCCAAACTGCTTCGCCATATATGCTTCCGTTACCTTCTGTGGTATCTCCGGAATCCCCGGTACATACATATCACCGTACTGATCATGAATCTGATCAATAAACGCCTTCATAAGCGTAATCTTCTCAAACTCTTTTTCTGCTGCAAAAGCCAGATAATACTGTATCTCATAATACATTTTATCTGCCTCAATAAGTCCTCTTCCCGCGATATCATGCAGCTTCTTGCGGCATGCCTCAAAGACCACGCCATAATCGCTGGAATCATTGCAATACAAAGCAGTTCTCTTCGAAAAGTTTGATAACAGCTTGAATCCGGCTCCTCCTGCCTGACCGGCGGTCACGACAAAAGAGATACCTGCTGCCACGCTCTCTCTGCTGATACTTATAATCTGATCCTCATAGTCCGGATAATACCCCCGAAATGCAACCCAGTTATCCAGAAAGATCACTATCTGTGGCAGCTCCGTCTGTCCGGATTCCCGATATGCACTATACGAACTTAACCCAAGCTGGGAAAAATACTTTTTTCGCACCTGCACAGTTTCCTGCATCATCTTCAGGAATCCTTTGAGACGTTGTTCATCTGTAGACGTAATAACTCCTCCAACATGATTCAATGTCTCAAAATTACGAAGAATCATAGATGCAAAATCCAGAATATACATCTGGACATCCTTTGGAGAATAACGCATTGCCAGCCCACAGATCATTGTCTGTAACAGATTCGTCTTTCCAGACTGCGCAGATCCCAATATATAGAAATTATTCTGCGAGATGTTCCACGTTTCCACATACTGCCGCTGTCTTGACGGATCATCCACCACGCCCACAGGAACAACAATATCGGTTCCCGTGTAAGAAAAACCATCCAACGTAAATGGCAATTTCTCTGGTAAAGCAGGAAGGCAGATGTTCGATAATCTGGATATTCCCTTTTTCTCACAAAATTCATTCACATAATTAACGATTGCCTTCAACTGCGTCTCTCCTGCATCGTCCTTGTTTGGCTTTTGCTCATACAAAACAGATCTTTTTCCTGACAATGCAACACTTGTCAACGCAAACTTCTTCTGTGCAGATATCCCATCTGTTTTTGCAGTAGCCCCGCTATATGCTGACTGGAACAACTGAAAAATCTCATTATTTCCCACCTGCAGATATGCCCTGCCCGGTTCCCTGATTTCTGCCGCCAATGGTGATTTCAATACTTCATTACTGTCATTCTTATTCTGCACTTTGAGACACAGTTTGAATTTCGAATTACTCCATATCTGATCACTTACTACGCCAGAAGGCTTCTGTGTTGCAAGAATCAGATGTACACCCAGACTTCGTCCGATTCGTGCAGCTGATATCAGTTCTTTCATAAATTCCGGCTGTTCACTCTTCAACTCGGCAAACTCATCTACAATCAAAATCAGATGTGGAAGAGGGATTTTGGCCTTTCCATCTTTATATGCCTTAATATAATCATCGATATGATTTACCTCTAATTTCGCAAAAAGCTCCTGCCGCTTGACAAGCTCTGCCTTGATTGATAACAGCGACCGCTCAATTTCGTTACCATCTATATTGGTGATTGCACCATTCAGATGTGGCAGATCCTTAAACTGATTTACCATTCCTCCTCCCTTAAAATCGATGATGATAAACCCAACCTCATATGGATGAAACAAGGTCGCCATGGACAAAATATATGTCTGCAGGATCTCAGATTTTCCCGATCCGGTAGTTCCTGCTACCAACCCATGCGGTCCATGATACTTCTCATGCAGATCCAAATATACGATTTCATCCCCGCTCTTAACTCCAATCGGAGCCGCCATTGTCTTGTATATTTTCGAGTTTGACCAGCGGCTTTCCAGATCCAGATCATACGGACTCATAATATGTAACAGCTGAAATAATGTTATGTTTTTTGTCAGCGTATTCTCCAGATTCACCTCATCGACATACACACACGCCAGTTTCTTTGCCGCGATCTCCGCGCGTTCACGTGACACATATTCATATTCAAACGTCTGTATCTGATCCCCATTGTCCGTATCCTGAATATATCCTTTGTAAAAGTCTTCCTCCAGAAAGATCCTGCTTGTACACGCAGGATTCAGGAACTCCTCATACTCCTCAAAAAACACAAAATGAAAGCCGAGATCTTTTGCTTTCTCTATGTATCCTGCCACTGGATGATTGCGAAGCATAGCTGACCGGAATACCAGCACAACATACTCCTGCATCTGTTCCGTCACTCCACCCATTGATTCTCGACGGGAAAGTTCAGAATACAGAAATTCCAACGTGCTTTTTGCACTTTCGCCATCATACATAAAATTGCGCAATTTATTTTGCTCATTGTAGGTGATTGGCAGCCATCTCGCCCATGAGAACAAGGGAACATCTACTTTATCCATAATCAAAAACAGCTTGATATCCTTATAAAAATGCGAAGCTGCAAATTCTATGATCAGATTTTTCTCCATCTGATACAACTTTGTCCGGCTTCCAATGAAACCAACCGCATTCGCGGCCTTCAGGTCGAGGCATACCGGCATCGCATCAATAAACTCATATTTATCATGCATGGTTTTCGGAAAATCCTTCAGCGTATCTTCCGTGTCCACATACTCTTCTTTTTTATAATCAATCGGACAGCACGACCGCACAACGCCCTTTCCGAGACAGACCTTGAGAAAATCTTCATCCTCGCGTTTTCTTTCAAAAAGCCGATTGTCAAAATTCTCAATAAACGTCATGTAATTGTTCAGCGATGGATTCATATACTCTGCGACCGTTTTCTCCCGCTCCCGCAAATGTATAATCTCATCCTCCCGATTCGTCAGATATTCCAGATATATCTTTTTTCTTCGTTCTTCTTTTTCCTGTCTTTTATTTCGTTCCTTTACAAAATTCAAGACTGTAACAGTTGTACTCACTGACATTGTTGCCGCAAAATAGATGACATACATGCCTCCACCGCCCATCATTCCGCGGAGTCCAACCATCATCAACATATTTACCAGCATCGGCATAACAGACATCAAAAAGTTCTGCTGTTCCGACTCGTCCTTGTTGTTCGGCTCCAGCACTTCAATCGTCTGATCCGGCATCGAGAACTGCTGTCGGACATTTTTTATAAACTTCGGATATTCATAATGATTTTTCTGATACTGAACAATCTCCACTTTTCTCTTCGTTATAAGCTTTGCTTTTCTCGTTGTATATATCATTCCGTCACAGATACAGAACGAATATCCCTTGATCGACAAAAACTCTCCATCCCGCACATGACAGGTATTGGCGCGTGGCATAAATCCATTTACCTCAATACCAATTGTGTTCGAGACAAATTCCGCATCGTATCCATCGATTACTTTATACAGTTTTACACAATCTTCATGTGTGTAGGGATCATCGATTCGAATTGTGCACTCTACTTGTCCACCAATAGAAAATTCAGAAATATTTTTGCAGTCAATCTGAAGATCGTAATCATCACCGACTGCATCGAAACATGCGAGAAAATCAATGCTGAATACCTCCGTTCCGGTATAATCATAGCACAGAGATAAATGATCGCCTGTCTCCAGCTTTCTCACATATTCTTTCAGATTGAAATCTTTGGTCAGATATACGGTATCATTACAACTGATAATATATTCCCCATCTGCCTGCCGATCAATTCGAAAAATAAAGCCTGTCATAAAGCGATCTTTTCGAAACGCAATCTGACATGCTTTATCTGTTCCTATCGTAATACTTCCGGCAAATGAATCATCAAAATCCACTTCCTTATACATGTTATTTCCATATATCACTAATTTATGTTTCATTTGTACCCCCTGCTTTTATCTGTCAAAATGTATAATCGTACCATTGCGCAATCCGAACGATTCCAGCAGCCGGTCTCCACGCAACAGCGTTCTTGGATCTTCCGTACACATATAACATTCCGCCACATTCGACATATCAATCCCCAGATTTAATCCTTTATTTAACCCATAGATCAATTCGTTGGCTGATATATCAAGCGGAATCTCCATATCCAGCCATGTATTTCTTTTTTTATGATGAAATGCCACAATCACTGTATTTTCCATATTCGATACTCCCCTCGTATTTGGAACATCTATTCCATGCACAATATAGTTCTGTCAAACAACTGTGAATTTTTCGTCATTTCCAGATCAAGCGGCGCATTATACTCTTCGATAAATTCACTGAACTCATATTTCTGCAGAAGCTGTGCGCCAGAGAGAAAATCCGGTTGATTATATTTGTAACGGTTACACAAAATCAAAATATTCCTGTCAAAATCCAGCATATTGGAAAGCAACGCTTCCAGCTTTCCTACCGCGATCTTATCCTGCGTTGTCAAGAGTACTTTCCAATCACAATTCTTCAGAAAAACCAGCTTGTCTGCCTCCAGCTCAGAAGATAACTCCACCACAATATAGTCATAGATATTTTTGTCTCGCAGATAATCTACAATCTGGGAATATACTGAAAACTTCATCTGATAAGAAACCGGAAGATTCTTGAATGGCGGCAAAAAATCAAATCCTTCATTTTTGACTTCGTCCTGTATAATTTTTAAAGCATTTTTTATATTGATGGAACATTGATAACAAAATGCGGTTCCAAGCACGCTTGCATCATCTATATAATATGTAAAATCCTGATATGGAACGGTACTGATATAGATTACACGTTTCCCTTTTTTCATCAGTTTATGCGCCAGCGTCAATGCAGTAATCGTCTTTCCCGTTCCCCCAGATGCCGAGAATACGCCAACTACCTTTGTCCCCTTTTCCGACTCCGCCTCTGTGATCAGCCCAGAATCGATCTTCTCCAGCATACGTTTTACACTGTAATACTTATATATGTAGGCAGGATTCTCTGCATCCATCTCTTCTTCTGTCAAATAGTAAATGCTTGTCTTCGAAAAAGCCTCTGGATGCGGTAACAGAATCCCATAAGGAAGTATCAGAACGTCAATCTTCTTCGGTCGCTCCAGAAACGCTTCCAGACAGCCTGCATCTGTTATAAATTCAATGCTTGCCCGTTCCTCTGTAAGCTTTGCAAGCTTAAACTCAATCGTTGCCACGTATTCCTCATCGAATGCCGCGAATACAATACTTTTCTTTATCATATCTGCCCCCTGTTATGACACTGTGACCTTAAACTCTACATCCGCCAAAACCAGACTGTCTCCATCTTTCAGGTAATATTTCTGATCTGGTTCCAGCGTATAGCCGTTGACGCTCGTTCCATTTGTACTCTCCAAATCCTGAATCATATAACTGCCATTTTCCCTGACAATCCTACAATGATTTCGACTGACTTTCGTGGAATTTGCAATCGTTCCGTCTGCTTCCTTTGATTTTCCTATGAGGAATTCCGGCTTATCAACAATAAATATCAGATTTCCTTCGGATCCGTTATGTTCTAATAGTAACGTTTTTTCTGAACCCGTATTCTCCACCGTATGTTCAACTGCCTGAATTCCGAAATCATAAGAAATAAGTGCACGCAATACCTCTGCATCTGTCTTCGTCTGATCCATTACCACATAATACAGCTCCGTCTGTCTGTCAGGCATATTTACAAATATCTGATTGAAGATCATGAGCATTGTATTCCGAAATGAATAACTCCATGTGCATGCATCATGCAAATCACATTCATAATTAATGGGGAGAATGACTGCCTTGATTTCTTTGTTTTTTCCATCGTAATATAGCCGTTCAAGCTTTATGTCTACAGCCTTCATCTCCAGGAAATCATTGTCTTCCATTCTCTTTAACATCTGCAAAAAATGAATGCATGCTGTCACAAGTTCTGCGCTGCTGATTTCTCCCATCGCTTCCGTGAACCGACGGTATCCCTCTACACCATACAGCAACTGTACTTTCTGATTATGTAGTACCTGTACCATCGGAATGTGATGTTCTTCCAATTTATTTACAACCTTCATCCCGAGCATAAATAACGCATCCTGCGCTTCAAATGTATACGCGAGATGATCTGCATAACAACTGACTATCATCTTTTTACTGTTTACCCCTTGTACTCAAATTCTTCTTCCGCCAGACGAATGATATTACCAGGATCCAGCTTCATATAACGCCCCGGCATAACTCGTATGTCGTTCACATATGTTCCATTTGTCGTATCCAGATCCTGAATATAATATCCATCTTCAAACTTCATAATACACGCGTGTTTTCGACTGATACTATGGCTGCGCGTAATACAGTAATCGACAGAATCTGCGGCGGATCCGATAATGTAACTGTTCTGGTTCACCACAAACGTCTCGCCTGTTTTATACCGGACGATCGTTGGGTATCGAACCGCTGTATCGTTGAGCGGCTGACCGTGCTCGTCCATATCTATACCTAACACACTTGTTTCTCCTATTTCCTCCGGTGAAGACTGACCTGCCTCCTGCAGGCTTCTGTTCAAAGGAAGATTCTCGTGATTTGTTACAAATCCCGGCGTAATCCTTCCACTGATCTTCAACGCTTCCTTGGCCAATACCGCCTGATTCCCCTGTTCCTCTGATAATTTCTTACATCTTTTACACTGCACAGCCAACAAAATCGCCAACGTGACAACGGCGATAAAAAGTACGCCACATGCGATGGCTGCTATAATGATCACCGTCTTTACCGGCAATTCCGCTTTCTTCAGATTATCTATGCTGTCCTGCAACGTGGCAGTCGCCGAATCTACCGCATCCTGTGTATAGTTATCAACCTCCTGCGCCTGTACCTTCTGGTACAACTCTGTCGCCTGATTATAAGCGTCTTCACATACCTTCCATGATTCAGGTGCATATTTATCTGCATCTAATTCCTCGTATGCCGCGATCACCTCTTCCAGTTTGGATGTGTCTACAACTATCTCCGGATTATACTGAATCCCAAGGACAGTCAGCACATCGATTACCTCGTCAATCTGAAGTGCATATGTCTCCTCCGGATTTCCCTTGTTTATCGTGCTTACAATACCAATTGCTTCCCCTTCTTCATTTAACAACGGAAATCCTCTGGTTATCGGCTGGCTTGCGGTGTATCTGTAATAATGCGCATCATTGATTTCCGACCAATCCTCAATCGTACAGTCTATCTGCTGCATATCTGCATCATATGCATGCACACCCTGTCCAATCTTCGTTTTTGTACTATCCTCGCACAATCGAATCCCCATGCAGGATGCAATCTTTGTCGATGGCTGCAATATCGCAAAGTTAAGTCCTTCACTGCTATTTACTATGGATAATTCCACAATCACATCGTTTTTCAGCACAAGCTCGATCACAGTATTCACCTTGTCCAGTGTCACCCCATGCGCCGCAGCCACTGCATTTTTCTCTTCTTCATTCAATATCACAGTATCGCAACAGGATATAAGATATGTACTTTCATCATCCCCTATAAAAAATGCATATCCGGTTTTAATCACATCCTTCGCGCCGCTATCCGCACAATACATCAGCCGAATCGATGCAATCCCCTTCTTCTCATCATATTTACCCGGTGCTTCTACATTCCCCGCATCCGTGGCAGTTGCCTCTGCTCCCGCAGGCTCTCCTTCCGGCATCTCCGCTGCCCGTACATTCCCCTGAAGCAACACGCAGACCAGAAGTATACTAATGAATGTGAAAATAGACCTTCTTCCTCTATATACACTATGCTTTTTGTAATGTGTCATTTGTGTTCTCCTTGTTTCATTTCTTCTAGTTTTTCCTCAAATTCCTCTTTTGTAAGCGATGCATCTGAATTATCGTTCGTTATATGCAGCTCAAACATAACTTCTCCAGTTGACTGATATATAAACTTTAGTGTTAGTTTGCGTTCATCATGCGGAATTCCGGCATATGCCTGAATTAGCATACATCCTCCTGTCAATGTCACATGTGCATAAGCAAAATCCATAAACTCTGTTGAATCATCCACATAATAGATAATTTCATTGCAATCATAATTCACATCAACGGGCTTACTTGCATACTTTATCGTTGTTTTTATATCGTTAACCACTTTGTCATATTCTTCTTTCAATTGATCCCGGTTAAACTTTACTACACAACGGCCTTCCTCATTGACCCATGCATCTACACAACGTTTTTCATCTTTCATTGCTTGGGCTGTTTCCGCTGCACCGCTTCCTGCATGAGTCTCCAAAGACAATTCTATATTGGCTGTTTTTCCTCGTTTGATCTTTAAGCATGGAATGTAATCCCCTTCGTCTTTCGCAAATGAGCATCCCACAAGGGAAACTAAACACAATAAGCATAAAAATACAACTTTTATTCTAAATCGTGTCACCTTATATTCTCCTCTCTTTACTTAGTCATTTATTTCATGAAATGAATCTAGAACTCTGGAAAATAATAATTTATCATTCTCCGGATCCTCCCCTACTGTCTCCCAATGGAAAAAATAATCTCTTTCTTTCCCCCTCAAAATAGCCATTAAGCAATGAGATTTTTCACCTTCAGAATCACTTTTTTTCTCTATCATTGCCTGTTCAAATTCATTAGTATCTCTTTTATACCATCTTATTTTTTGCTGCCCTTGTAACCCTGAAGACATAAATCGAATTAATTCTGACGCTATATCTGCAATATTATTATCTTCCCGAATCATTCGCTGTATCGAAAATACCGATGTGTGTTTTTTCAACAAAACAAAATCCTGTAATTCATCAACGTCAGATTCTGATAAATCCACTATTTCATAATTTTGCGGAATATCAACACTTATCTCATTATTAAAAATTTTTATATTGCTACATATATTTAGTTTCATCTTATTCGTCATATAATGCTGATACATTATTTCCTTTCATTTTTCTCTTGCATTTCTTTCAGCTTTTCCTCGAATTCTTCTTCCTCAACCGATGCTTTAGGGTTATCCTTAGATATATGTTTATCAAATATAACTTCCCCGGTTGGCTGATAGATAAATTTTATTGTTAGTTCACGTTCATCATTCGGAATCCCGGCATATGCCTGAATTGTCATACATGCTCCAACCAATACCACATGTGTATAAGCAAAATCCATAAGCTCTGTTGAATCATCCGCATAATAGGTGATTTCATTACAATCATAATTCACTTCAACAGGCTTACCTGCATACTTTATCGTTGTTTTTATAAGGTCAACCGTGCTGTCGTATTCGGCTTTTAATTGATCCCGGTTAAACTTCAGTACACAACGTCCTTCCTCATTGACCCACGCATCTACGCAACGTTTTTGATCTTTCATCATCTGGCCTGCTTCCTCTGCTGTCTGCCCTGCATGCCATCCCAAAGGAAATTCTATATTAACCGTCTTTCCTCTTTTTAACTTTAAATACGGCATATAGTCCCCCTTGTCTTCCGAAAATGAGCATCCCACAAGAGAAATAAGACAAAGTAAACATAACGATATAATTTTTACTCTCCATCGTGTCATTTTTGTATTCTGTCCTCCACTCAAAACATCTATCTCACAAGACGAATCTACAATCCCGGAAACAAATAATTTTTTATTCCCCCGAAACATCACTATCTCCCTCCAACTAAGATATCCATTAGACAATGTCCTTTTCATTAACTATGGAGCCACCGCTGCTACGCCACCTAACACCGGACCTCCAACACATGTTGCAACTACCACTCTGCCTACTCTGTATATAACATAAGCAACTCCCGCAACCACTACCACTTTTTCATAAGTTTCGTAACTGTTAACGTCTTGTATCTCTTCCTGCTCCTTCCAATCCGGTGGTGCTGTTATTTCGACACCAAAAGCCATAGTAACCGAATCTTTTACGTCCGCTCCATTATATGAAACAGCTGGCGGTTCTACGGTTACTCCATGTTCTAAACTCCATACATTCCCAGGTATATTATATGCAATTTCAGAATATATTGTTGAACCCTCAGAAGTAATGGAAGGTTTCACACTTATCGTTCCATAAATATCAGCAGCCATCTCTAATTTCTTTTTTAATTCCTTTTTTCCCTCTTCATCAAGCTCAGTGAAATCTGCAGTTGTTAGCAACTGCATACCTACATCAGCACTTGTATTATAACTAACAGATATATGTGAATTTTCAACTGCTATACTGTTATCTACAGAATAATAAACCGTTACTCCCGGAGCGATAACGATTGATATTTTATTATCACTTGGCATCGGCAATAACCCACTCATATAAACGGTCTTTATATAATTTAATATTTGATTTTGAAATGCAATTTTCTCCGCTTGTGTCATCTCCAAAAAGGATTCATATGAGTATTCCGGAAATGGATTACTTATGTAGTCGATCTCCTGTTGCGAATAAAGTACATTTATATTAATAACACCTGTGTTTGCCTGGCTCTCACATTCCTTCATATTTTGAGAAAGTATGTTTATCTCGTCAGCTGATAACTTAAATGTATTTATTGCATCGGTCAACAAATTCGCTGCTTCAGAATCACTATCACGAAGCAATGTTCCTCTTTTCTTCAAATATTGCTCATGTTCAATTATTCTTTCATTTCTTTGATTTATCATTTGTAATATCGTTGAATATTCTTGTGATGTCTCCTCATCTACGAATTCATCCGACCCATTTTTAAATTTTGCATTCCACAACGCGTATCCTAAATTATCAGTTTTTTCCACCTGGCATCCCAATACATGGGTTGCCGAACTAAAAATTTCTGAATCCAATTTCCTTATCATTCTTGTTCTCCCATACTAGCAAATCCCGAAGTTGTTATTAACTCACATATTTCCGCATCTAATATATCTAAATTTTCCGCTACTGTTGAAACAATAACGGAATAGCTTATCATAAATGATCTCATACTCAAGAGAAGTTCCAATATCGTTTGTCTCATTGTCTCAAATGCCTTAGCATAATTCCCTTCAGATTGTATACTCCCATAATGATAATAATTTATTGCTTGATAAATCTGATATAATTCATCTGCAATCTGATTCATAGTCGCTGCATAACCATCAATACTACCATAATCAATATTTACATCCATTTTTTCACCTTCTTTTATTAATTGCATTTATGACAATGTATCGTTTTTCTCAATCTCATCCAGAAAAGTATTTGTTGTGCTTGTCGCCACATCCATTAAAGGTGCAAAAATATCATTTGTATAGGTGCAAAAAGTATTTGCTCGCGCTACCAATACTGCTTGAATATTCTCGCCATAATTATTCTCTTCGAACAAACTATTACATGTTGTTATAAATTGATCTAAACACTCCTGTATTTTTGATACCTGATTCTTATAATAATCAATTGCTGCATCATAATATTCATCATCAACTTTGAATCCCATAAATATATCCTTCGACTGATCTTATACTATCAGAACTTTTTTTCCTTTCTTCCTATTTAGTTTTTTTTCGTTGACTATTTCTTCTTGCTTCCTGTTCTTTTCTAATTTCTTCGCCCTTCTTCTTATCGTATGATTTTACTTCGTTTTCCCAATATTCCACATCTCTGCTTGCCTGTTGCTTCTCAGACTCTAAATGTGTTCCCAAATTATCCAACATTGTTAAAACCTCAGAAATCCATTCTTGGTCAAACATCCCTATATTATTCTCATACAGTGTAGAAAAAATAATAGCATCTCCACTATGTTGTCTTAGTTGTTCTGCATATTCATTACACTCTGTTAATCCTCTTTCGATGGTATTTCTTAATTCATTATTCCTTGTTATTTTATCGCTATAACATAATACCTTTCGTTGATTTTCTTCTTGATTTCTAACTAATGTTCCTCTTGACGTTGTCATACAGCCTCCTAAAAAATTAAAGCAACTTGCACAAATATATACAAGTTGCTTTTTAATTATTATTAGAACAGCATATCTGCAATATTTGCATCAGCTTCTGCAAAGTTTTGACATATCTGTGAAAGTTGTGTATAGAACCGATTAATCAGATCTGACAAGTTCTCAATATCCGGTCCAAGCATATTTTTGAATTCCTCTACATACGCAGTCGCAGACTCTGCCTCCATGTAACCATTGCTGACAAGAGAACCTACTGTTGTTGTCATATCTGAATACAAATCCTCAATATTTTCCTCGTACCCCTTCATATCTCCAATTAATCCTTCAACGGCTGCATAGTCTACTCTTAATCTATCACCCATTTATTTATCCTCCCTGTACTAACTTAACTGTGTTTTCATATCATCATCCAAATTCTCGAACTGCTGACATACACTTTCTAACTGCTGCGAAAAATCTCCCAAATTTTCATTCAGCTTTGAATAAATTGTTTTAACAATTTTCTCATATTCATCCATATATGCCTGCAATGCCTGTCCTTCCATTACTGATGGAAGAGTCTCTACCGTATTACTCAATTTACCAAGTAAATTCTCCATCTCACCTTTCTGTGTTTCAAGCTTCGCAATCACTTCGGATCGGATTTCCCCATAACGCACGTCTAAAGCCATCTTAAATACCTCCTAAATTTAATTTTCATTTTTCTCTTTACTTTCAAAAATCGAAGCAACCTGCAATTACACTTACAGGTTGCTTCTTCCTTTTTTAGCCTAATAACCGGCGAATCCACTCCCAAAAGTCAATAATTAGTGGCATTTTTGTCTCCTCCTTTGCTTTTTGTTGTTTTCAGTTTAAATAACTTTCTCAGATTTTTCGACAGTAATTCCGCCAAACGGAAGTTTTTTCCGCCAAACAAAGATTTTAACAAAAATTCAGCCTGGACAACCCAAATACAGTTCTCTACTATTACGTCGATTTTTGCACAATGAAATGCAATTTTTGCATTTCTCTGTATTCTCTCAGATTTTATTTATGCTAAAATAAAAGTATCTTAACACACAAAAGGAGACTTCAAGCTATGTATCATATTGTTATTTGTGATGATGATACTTTATTTATAGATCATATGAAATGTTTATTGCTTTGCTCAGGTTTAAAGCCGGAAACCTGTAAATTCTACAGTTACCTCTCAGCAAGTGAATTCGAAGCAGACTTTCCAAACTTCTATACGATTGATTTACTGATTCTGGATATCCAGCTCCCAGATGTAAATGGAACGATATTTGCCAAAACTTTTCGTGAGAAATTCCCAAGCTCCACACTGGTTTTCTGTTCCGGGAAGCAGTCTCCAACACCAGAGTCTTTTGAATCTGAACCATACCGCTATCTACTCAAAGCATGGACAGATGCACATATGGTAGAGAAGCTCACACATGTTATAGCGCATATCCAGACGGAAAAAGCAGAGCCTTTTATTCATGCCGGATGGTACAGCACACAACTGAAGCTTCCTGCCTCCGAGATTATGTATATCGCACGCGGACGTGGCTGTTCGAAGATTTATGTATCTAAGAAAAGCCCCTATTATACCTACAATGACAAGATCTTATGCAAAAGTTCTCTGAGTGATCTACATGCATTACTGAATGATTTTTATTTTGCATATGCGCATAACAGTTACTTAGTGAATCTCCAGCATGTAACATACCTGAATACAACCGAACTGACACTGTCGGATAATAGCATGCTGACGATCTCTCGTTCCAGACAGAAAGAGTTTCAGTCAATGTTTTTCCGTTATATGAAATCACAGGATTAGGAGGCAGTATGGATTATATTATCTTATTGTTTAGTTGCGTTGCAGAATACCTCATATTTTCGGACTTTTTTGACTCCTTTTTAACCATTCGTCCGATTTTCCAACCGGTCTGGAATCGTATTTTGATAGCGATTCCTTTTATCGGCATTTATTTTGGTGTCAACACATTGCAGATTTCGTATCTGAATATGATTGCCTTTGTCTGTCTGTTACTTCTTTACTCTTTTCTTTATGAAGCAAACTTGAAAGAACGACTGCTGTATATCGTATTTTTGTGTGCAATTTTCTTCGGCTGCGAATTTTTATTTGCAGTTTTATTGAATCTGCCTGCATACCTTTTTCATTCCGGCAGTGTTGCGAATCTGTCCACGATTCCTTGGCAGATATTTACACTGAAGCTCCTGACCTATCTGATCTGCTGCCTGTATAAGCAGACCTCTGTCAAATCCGCTTCCCGCATGGATCGAAAGATTTTCGCATGCTATTTGTGTATTCCAATTGCATGCATTGCAATGATGCTTCTCACATATTATTCCGGTCTGGACTTCGCATCGTCTCCACGCATGCGGATATTGCTCTGCGTATTTTTTGCGATCATGCAGTTTGGAAACATTCTGATCTTCCGCGCATTCCAGAGATACACGGAGCAGCTCAATCACAATCTGCAGAACAGCCTGATCATCTCCGATCAGTCGCTTCGCCTGAACTACTATCAGAAGCTGCTCACAATGGATGAACATTTGCAGGAGCTGGTGCACGATACGACACATTACATGAAAGCCATCCGCATACTGCTTGATGATGGGCATGCTGATAAAGCACTTGCGCTCATTTCCGAATTGGATACAAAGTTAGATACAACCATCCTTACGCGCTATTCCAAAAACGATATTCTGAATGCAATTCTAACTGAGAAATCTGAACTTGCCCAATCGCAGAACATCCGGATGTCGATCGATGTACTCCCGGATATTACATTTGCCGAATTACCATCTGCGGACATCATATCCATTCTGTCAAATCTGCTTGATAACGCCATCGAAGCATGCCTGGCGCACGACAATTCTCGTGTTGTACAACTGACGATTACAAAGAAAAACGAAAATAACTTCTATGTGATTATCGTGAAAAATACCTTTGACAAAGCACCGGTTTTACGTGATGGACAATTCGTCTCTACCAAGACGGACACGAAGCTGCACGGCATCGGCACCAAAAGCATCCGTCATGCCGTGGAGAACAATCATGGTTTTGTCAACTACTCGATTGAAGGAGGATTCTTCGTGGCGACTGTGGTATTACCAATAGCATTAAACGTGTAGGTTCCTTTATTCCACCTCAGCCGAATACTATCTCAGCTTTACCGATACACGACCTCCTCCTGTGTCTCCCCCGTCTGCCGGTTCCAGATTACCCGCGTATCCACACCATCTTCATAATTGCCCGGTCCCAGATCATAGATAATGAAATCATTACTCACCACCAGCGATTTTATCCTCTTAATATGTACCATCGAGGGAGAGACGATAAATTACATTATTCCCACATTTTTTCAACTCATCTACGTGGTCATAGTTTCCAAGGTTCACCCGGCTTTGATAGAAATACACATATCCATCCACAACGAGTGCCTCATTTTCGTAATTTCCACTTTGCGGATTGATCTCCTGATTGACTCCGGAAAATGGAGTATCATTGCAAATATAATTATCTTTTGTTTCCTGCTTAAAGACATCCCTTTCTCCCTTCAATCTATCGTCATCCAAATCCGATCACATGCTTTCCCTTCCATTCCGGTATAGGTATCACGGAATGAAAAGATAATCGTGCAGGTTCCATATTCATAATAAAGATTCTTCATTGAACTAATCTCTTTTTCTTCATCTGGTTTTCCCATCGCTGCAAGTATCTCCTCATACGTGCTCGTCTGACTGAGTCCATTGCACAACATAAATTGTTCGTCGAACCATATCGTATGAATCGGACAATTCACAGCGGCTGTCTCCTTCGTGCCTGTATTGATTACCGATACATCAAACTCACTCTTAAAATCACGCGCCTCCATCTTGCAAATCGCTGTCTCATATGCCTTATATCCATCTATCATCAGAGAGGTTGGTTTTCCCAACATGATCTTTGCATCACTTTCTTTCATGCTGTACCCTGCATCATACAGATCTGTCGTTGTACACGGAAATGTCATAACCTTCCCGGCAATCGCAAATTCCATACTGGATACATCCTTCGTCGTAAATGGAATGTCCGCGTAAGCAACCGGCGCTTTCTCTTTTCGAAGGCTTACCTTCTCCGATGCCTCAGGATCTGTCAGAAACCAAACGACAAAGCCAATCACGACAAGTATGATCACTATCATGATCACTTCTTCAATCGCACGCTTTACCCGTCTTTTCTTCTTTGCCTGCAAGTCCTGCATGAACTGCTCATAGACTTCGTCTCTTTCAGTATTCTCTTCCATTGCTATTTCCTCCCATGTTTACCGATACGCGACCTCCTCCTGTGTCTCTCCGATATGCCGGTTCCAGATCACCCGCGTATCAACAGCTTCTTGCTCCCTTTGACACTAATCACCCACGTTTACCCACATTGCAGGCCTCACGCCGTTATACGAATCCGGATAGTCCTGATCCCATTTTCCCTCGTATCCAATCACTAAAATATTTTAATCCTTCATACCCGTTGACCGCAGCATCCACGGTAACTGCTCCGTACCATCAGCCAGATACCGGGAATATGGATACATCGCCGGAAGCTCCTCGATTATAAGATCTGTAAATATCGCTTTCCGCTTCTGCATCCTCCCTCGTGTTTTTTGTACAGCCACAAGATATTTGCAAGCAAAGACATAACAATATAAAAAATATATACTTTGAACTAACCCTTCTCATTTTTTCTCCCACGTTAAGACAGATGCTATGTCCCTGCTTAATTATCTCCTTGTTTCATTTCTTCTAGTTTTTCCTCAAATTCCTCTTCCTCAACCGATGCTTTGGGATTATCCTTAGATATATGCAGATCAAACATAACTTCCCCGGTTGGCTGATAGATAAATTTTATTGTTAGTTCACGTTCATCATACGGAATCCCGGCATATGCCTGAATTAGCTTACATTCTCCAACCAATACCACATGTGTATAAGAAAAATCCATAAGCTCTGTTGAATCATCCACATAATAGGTGATTTCATTACAATCATAATTCACTTCAACAGGCTTGTCTGCTTGCTTTATCGCAGTTTTTATATCACCAATCGTTTTGTCATATTCCGCTTTCAATTGATCCCGGTTAAACTTCAGTACACAACGTCCTTCCTCATTGACCCACGCATCTTCACAACGTTTTTGATCTTTCATCATCTGCCCCGCTTCCTCTGCCGTCTGCCCAGCATGCGCTCCCAAAGAAAATTCTATATTGACCGTCTTTCCTCTTTTTAACTTTAAACATGGCATATAGTCCCCCTTGTCTTCCGTGAAGGAACAGCCGGCAAGTAACATGATGCATAATATGCATAATATTGTTCTAAACAAACATTTCATTTCGTTTTATCCTCCGTATTCGCAGCTTTACCGATAAGAGATTATCTGCTGCATCTCCTTGGTATTCCGGTTCCAGATCACGCCCCTCTACGCCCGATGCTCATTTTCATACCGATTCTTAAAATACTCCAGCAATTCCTTGTAGTTGTCCATTGAATGATAGAACCGGACCGAATCCGTATATTCGCCGCCATTCCATCTATATGCGTATGTAACCGAGAACCAGCCACCGGGATTATTCACCTTCAACACCTTCTCCACCGGCAATGCAAATGTCGCGAATTTGCCATTCTGCATTGTCTCCTGAAATAACGGGGTCTCACGGATGCGCTTCAACAGGAAATCCTTGCGCTGGATCATCTTTACAGCTTTCAGTTCCATGTCACGACTATCCATCGCCCGCCCAATATTCGTCATATTTGATCCCTGTGATGCCACCTGCTGCACCTTGTATCCGGATAATCCGGTCCAGCGATTGATCCGATCAACAGCACAATCCATACCAGAGATCCCGGAACCGACATATTCCGTATCGTTCTTGGTTCATAACTGTACAGCTTCATATCCTGTGCTCCTACAGGAGTCTCCCATTGACTCTGCACCCCCTTTACATCAAATAGTTTTTCTTCACTCATTTTGTTACCTCTTTCTAATGTAATTTTTTTCATTCTATCATCTGCATAACAGTTTTCGATTCATTTTTCCGCGAATCGAAGATTTTTTCCGTTAACCTTAAGTTTTGCATAATTCTTGGTTCATTACAATCGGTCGGTCTGTTTTTGCATAAATAAATGCAGCTTTTGCATCGCCATAACAAAAAAAGAGATGCCACGCATCTCTTCTCATTTTTCATGTTCCGTTCCGGTCAGGATTCCTTCTGCAAATTTCGTATCACAATCTGTTCCTGATTATAAATATGTTCCTTCATGATCTTCTGTGCGGTCTCAACATCGCCCGCTAAGATCGCCTCCGTAATCTGGTCATGCTCCCGGATCAGATTCTCGTGATACGAGAAATCCTTCACATATTCAAAGCGATACCGGTACACCTGCTCCCGCAGATTCATCGCGATCGTGATCAGCTTCTGATTCTTCGACGCACGGTAGATCGTATTGTGGAATCGCTCATCGCCTTCTACGATTGCCTTCACATCCTTTGATTTCACAGCTTCCCGGAACGCCACACACGCCTGTCGGATCTCGACCTTCTCCTCTTCATCGATCCGCTCACACGCAAGCTTGACCGACAGCGAATCGATCGTCATACGTACCTCCAAAGCATCCTTCAGATCCTTCACTGTGATCTTCGCAACCTCCGCACCTTTTCGTGGCACCATGACTACCAGACCTTCCAGCTCCAGCATCCGGATCGCCTCACGCACCGGTGTCCGGCTGACGCCCAGCTTATTCGCGAGCGTAACCTCCATCAATCGTTCGCCCGGCTGTAACTCACCCTGTATGATCGCCTTGCGCAATGTATGAAATACAACCTCCCGAAGTGGAAGATACTCATCGATATTCATATCTAATTTCATATCCGCTACCTCCTTGCCATCCTGACAAAACTTATCCATTCCGATTTCCATTACCTTCTTCGTTCCCCATATACATCGCAAATAATCTCATCGTGTATACAATATACATTACTATGCATAGCCAAATATTTCAAGCAGATTTTTCATTTCTATCAGAGTATTTTTCTCAAGAAGCGGCTATCTCTGCTGTAATTCACAGATTCTTCTAACAAGGTTGTGTTACATACACCTCGGAAAGTCCATACTGCTCCCGGAGCTTCCCGGCTGCAAGCTCTGCTGCCTCTCTGTCCGTATATAACCCAAACACCGTCGGTCCACTGCCGCTCATGATTGCATTCTCCGCGCCAGCCTCCTTCATCGTCTGCTTGATCTCTTCAATCTGAGGATACAGCTTCGTTGTCACTGTCTCCAGCACATTTTCCATGCGGTCTGCCACACCTGCCAGATCCCCCAGCTTCAAAGCATCTACCATGCCTGCGACATCCGGGTGATGTTCCAGCTCGTTCGCATGCAGGTTCTCATATACCATCTTTGTGCTGACCGATACCTTCGGTTTCGCCACAACAACATAACAGTCCGGAAGCGGCGCAACCTCTGTCAGCACTTCGCCGATGCCCTCGGAAAGCGCGGTCTTCGCCAGGATACAATACGGCACATCCGCGCCAAGTGTAACGCCAAGCTTCATCAGCTCTGCAGTTGTCACATCCAGTCCATACAGCTCCCGCATCGCATGAAATGCAGCGGCGCAGTCCGTACTGCCGCCCGCCATACCGGCTTCCACCGGTATCCGCTTTGTGATATCCACATGAATCTTGCCGGTCAGATGATACGTCTTGCCCATCAGCGCAACCGCCTTATAGACGAGATTTTTCTCATCACATGGAACAAACTCTTTGTCACACGACAGCGTGATTGTAAGCGCTTCCGCCTCCTCCATCGTAAATGTCAATGTATCATACAAGCTAAGGTTCTGCATGATCATGCAGACATCGTGATACCCATCTTCGCGTCTGCGCAGAACATCCAGTGCCAGATTCACCTTTGCATATGCATTTCTCGTTAATGTCTTCATCCTCGACAGCCTCTCTTTCCTGCTTCTCCTACCGTTTCCGTAAGCTGTGTTTATTATACCAATACAGACAGCGCTTCTCAATCTATTTATTACACTTATTATCGGATGTAACAATATATGATTATCGAACATATGCTGACATTTCCCCGCCAGCGAGTTCCCTGTACGAACAAAATCCATGCCACGTAAGCAGCATGGATTTCTATGGTTTCAGATTCTATTTTGCATGGCTTTCTATGCACTAGGATTTCACGATCAGAAGCCGGTCTCCGGCAGAGATCTGCTCCGATTCCAGTTCATTTAACTGCTTGATCGAGTCGATCGACGCATAATATTTCTTCGCGATCGTCCAAATCGTATCGCCCGGCTGCACCACATATCCGACGATTCCCGGCTGTGCCGCCTTCTTTGCCTCGTCGATCGGAAGCACTTCCATATCCGTCATCACCTGTGACTCACCTTTCTCAAAAACCGAAAGATTCAGGTTGATCTGCGCCTTGAGTTCGATTTCTTCACTGTTTAATAAAGAAGCGGTAAGCTGGTCGATGCATGGATGGATGCGCACCGAATCCTCCTGCGCGAGCGGCACGGTATCCGCAGTATACGAAAATGGAATCTCCACCTCGACACTGCTCATCGGATCATCGCCCGTTGCAATATACAGCACACAACATTTTATAACACCGGTAATCTCTGCTCCGTTTTCCCCGACCACGACATCATCGATATCGACATCTCCATACACATGACAGATCTGCAGAAGCTTCGCCTTCTCCCCACCGATCTGCTTTCTGGCGGAAACTGTCGCTTTCGCCGCATTGCGCAGCAGCAGGTTCTCATAGTCCATCACTTCAAACTGTGGGACAAGCTCCGCACTCGGCGAATACACATCGGACAACATCTGACATGCACAGTCTTCATACAACTTGATATTCATGTCAATATTATAGTCACACCCAAACACGCGATCTTCCCCGTCCGCATCCTGCCGGATTGTGATTTCTCCTTTGCCAAGCACATAATCGACATCGATCACCATGCCCTCTGCCGCACCATTGCAAGGCACTTCACGGTAGAGCGACCGCACAGAAAAAATCGACTGTACCGGGAGTCGTTCTTCGCCCCCTTTATATAAGATGAAGATTTCAATCTCTCCACGCACCAGAAGCTTCTCATCGCCTGCTTTCGTCTCCATGTTCCGAAGCGCCACACATTGCCACAAAATCTCCTGGATATTCGGTTTGTTCTGTGGGATTTCCAGTTCCTCCCGCACCTTCAGGACATCGCGCTTGGCGAGCGCGACCTGACTATATGTAATGTCCCGGTACTGACAGGCGACTCCTTCCCCCTGTGCGATTCCCGTCACCGCATCCATGCACATCTCTTCATACACATTGACACGTGTTCCGATCAGCCCCCGCACCTCAAGCTTGCGCGAATTGATCATCGTCACGGTCAGATCCTCCAGCTGACTGTGACAGTCCACCTGGCTTGCAGAGGTCACTCCGTCACACGTCACAATATCCTCAAAAGGAATCTCGCTCTGGAACTGACAAAGCCTTGGGATATCTCCACCCGTCCGGTACAGCACACGCACACAGACCGATCCGGTGACCCGCACTTTGCCGTCCTCCGGGAGCATGGACTCCAACAAAATATGCCCTTCTTTGGCAACGATTTTTTCCATATCCCCTTTCCTGTCCGGGATTGTAAAATCATCATCCACCGTAATCTGTGAATATTTTGACTGTGTCAACACGCTTGTATGTATTTCTTTCTTTGAAAATTCCATAGCCCCTCCACACCAATATGCATTCATAGCCTCTGTTTATATGTATTCCTCCACATCTGTTTTTATGAAAACTATTTGCATTTTCTATGACAATTCCTATTTACGGCATGAACATGATTTATTTTCCCATATTACCGGACGGTTCCACGTGTGTCCGCAATATGACGGTTATTACGTCGCAGAAAGTACCGGCAGATTCATCCGCGGCAGCCGGATGACAATATATGGGTACATGGATGGTTCGGCGTACTGCGTATCTGTCTGTATGCTGTCCGTCCCGGATGCTGTCTGCCTCTGACTATCCGCCTGATCCTGTTCCATCGTCTTCAAATTCGTCTTTACATAGATTGCCCGGTCTGTCTTGTACAGCTCTTCCACCACCACGCTCAGATTTGTCCGGTCATGCTCACCATATCCCACAACGATATACAGATGCTCCTTCGTCGTGTAGCTGATCTGAAATGCCTGCGTCTTCTTCTCCTCTATCAGCCCCCGCAGATCGTCTGGCAGCTCCGTCTGCGCACACACGGTAAAATCAAGATCCTGCCGCTCCCGCGCCGCCTCCTTCCGGCACCCCGACGACACACACGCCAGCGCAACCAAAACCAATATCATAATCTGCCTCCTGCTTTTCCACTTATTCAATGTTTTCTCACTACGCTCCCCCATAATCCCCCATTTCTTCATCCGCTTTCTATCACATAGTCTTGCAGATGATAAAACGTTTCATCTACGCAGGTTGCGCAAACGAAACTATTTTGCTAAAATATATGTGGTTTTTTCTGCCCTATGCGTAAAACCACAAATATAAATATAAGAGGCGTAATCATGTCAAAGAAAATTAATCGTAACGATCCCTGCTGGTGTGGCAGCGGCAGAAAATACAAAGTCTGCCATGAAGCTTTTGATGATAAGATTGCTAAGATCGCACATCAGGGACACATCGTTCCAACCCATAACCTAATCAAGAATGCAGAGCAGATTGAAAAGATCAAGGAAAGTGCAAAAATCAACATTGCTGTACTGGATGAGATTCAGAAAACAATTCACGAAGGTATGTCCACCGCAGAGATCGATAAGATTGTCTACGATATGACAACCGATATGGGTGGTATTCCGGCACCTTTAAACTACGAGGGATTCCCATACAGTGTATGTACTTCCGTCAATGATCAGGTATGCCACGGATTCCCATCACCGGATGTTATCTTGAAATCCGGTGATATCATCAACGTGGACTGCTCTACGATATTAAACGGCTATTTCTCGGATTCTTCCCGTATGTTCTGTATCGGGGATGTCAGCCCGGAGAAGAAGAAGCTTGTGAATGTAACGAAAGAAGCGATGATGAAAGGTCTCGAGCAGGTAAAGCCTTGGGGCTTCCTCGGTGACATGGGCCAGGCCGTGCACGACCACGTCTATGCAAACGGATATTCCGTTGTCCGCGAGATCGGTGGTCACGGTGTCGGCATCGAGTTCCACGAAGAGCCTTGGGTCAGCTACAACTCCAAAGCCGGTACCGAGATGCTTATGGTTCCGGGCTTCATGTTCACGATTGAGCCGATGGTCAACATGGGCAAGCCGGACATCTTCGTCGACGAAGAAAATGACTGGGAAGTCTACACGGAAGACGGTCTCCCATCTGCACAGTGGGAAATTCAGGTACTTGTTACCGAGAACGGATACGAGATTATTTCCTACTAAATCATCCACTTCGCATCACAAAAACACAATGGACTTGTAATTGTCCTGTTATATAATATAAAAATCCCCAGCACAGGATTCATGTTCCGCGCTGGGGATTTTTATATTTTACAATCAGTCAAAACGATTTATCAATAAATGGAAGCCCTCGGTGGATATACGTGATATCTTCCGCTTCATCATAAGAAAATGCAATGTTCACATTCACCTTTTGATCGTTTTGGTACACATATTCCGGGACATTCTCGCTGTATCCGTAGATGCACAGTGTGTCTTGCAGCTCGATCACATCGCGCTTCTTTGCATGCATCGTCTCTAAAAATTCCGTCGTAACCGCCTGCATCTCATCCTCCGTCATGCGCCCTTTTTCCTGGCTACACAGATACAGGTTGCTGCTTGCATCCATGCCGAGATCTGAATAGATCTTCTCTAAGCGCGATTTGCATTGATAGATTTCTTCCTGTGAGCGGTTCTTCAACACAATCTCTGTCATCAGATAGTTCTCGCACACAATGGATCCATCTGCCATCGTCTGCTCCATGGAGATCAGACGTATCGTCGTATCACCATTTTCACCTTTCTTTGTGTATATCACGGACGTATTTTCTGCCTCCGCATGCCGGCTTATCTCATACCCGGAATCAATTCCGAGCTTTTCTCCAAGCCGGATCAGCAGTCGTTCCTTCGCAGGTTCGGTCAGGTTCGCATCCGCATAATGTGCATAGAGCTTTACCTCCGCGCTTGTCACATTTTCCACGCCATCACTCATGACCTGCGCCACCATCTGACTTTCCCGGTCGATATGCTTTGTAATGAAGATCTGCAGGGCAACCGCTGCCCAGATAAGTACAACTACATATAACTTTTTTCTCGTGCTCATAATCCTTCTCCTTTTCCGGCATTCCCGCAACACACCATTTGTAGCTGACGCGGATTCCGGGTATTTCCACAACATGCTGTCTGCATCTGCTTTGTATGACAAGTCTTGCCACGTTTTCCATATCTTATACAAAAATATATCTTTACTTTATCGCGTTAAAGCGTTATACTGCATATAGTTACTGTTCGGATACATTACATTGATCCATAGAATAAATCTTATACTGCATACAGGAGGTATATCATGACAATCGGAATTGTAGGACTTGGACTGATCGGAGGTTCATTTGCGAAAGCATACAGCGACAATGACGAGCACAAAGTTCTCGCCTATAACCGCAGCAAGGAAGTGATTCAGGCTGCATATAACGATAAAGCCATTGATGGCGAATTAAATGAAGGAAATATCAAAGACTGTGACCTCATTCTTCTGTGCCTGTATCCACAGCTTTGTATCGACTATCTCACAAATATGGCGCCTTACATCCGCAAAAACACTATGGTGATTGACTGCTGTGGCACGAAAGAGCTGATTTGCACTTCCTGCTACCCAATCGCAAAACAATACGGATTTACGTTTGTGGGCGGTCACCCAATGGCAGGACGACATTTCTCCGGCTATGCATATAGCACGAAGACAATGTACAACGGTGCTTCGATGGTACTTGTACCGGAAGACCTGGACGATACGAAGACAATCGAGCGCGCGAAAAAACTGCTTTCCCCGATTCATTTCGGCAAATTCACCATCTGTGATTACGACCGTCATGACGCCATGATCGCATTTACATCCCAGATGGCACACGTTGTATCAAACGCTTATGTAAAAAGCCCGACAGCAAAAAATCACGATGGTTTCTCCGCCGGAAGCTACAAGGATCTGACGCGTGTTGCGTGGTTAAATGAGACAATGTGGACAGAGCTGTTCCTGGAAAATAAGAAACACCTGATCAAAGAATTAGACTATTTCATCACCGCTTTGCAGGAATATAAGACTGCTATGGAAAACGATGACGCAGAGACATTAAAAAAACTCCTTGCAGATGGCAAACACTGCAAGGAGGAAATCGACGGTATCACCGACAAATAATTATTCCGATTTGTTTGATACAAAGCAGCTTGCGATACCGCAGATAAGCCCGGATAAAAGCAGATAAAAACCGGCCCGGAAACTCCGAAAAGCTGTCTCCACCGGCGCCACAAAACTACCGCTTGTACCGCTATCAGAAGGTATGGACGTCGTAAATCGGTTGATAAGCTCCATTATAAACTGGGCGACATGCCCACAATCCACAAGCATAAGAACAAACATCATAACAACAATCACACAGGGTATCGCTTTTAATGGCGGTATCCTGATAAAAGAAAGCACCGCCATAAGCACCGCAGCAATCAGGATTCCAATCGGAATTCCACGCCACATGTCAGAGATCAGTCCGACATTCTCGCAGATTTTCATCAAACTGTATTGGATATCCACACTCTTATGAAATGCCGAAAAATCCATAGCTGGTACAAACACACCAACTGCCAGAAAGATTGCCGAAATAAGTCCAAGTATCATACTGGCAGTCACAAATTTCTTCTTCTGCACCGGCATCTGCGGCATGCTTCCCGGTTGTCCATATCCATACGGCATCTGCGGCATGTTTCCCGGCTGTCCATATCCGTATGGTGTCTGCGGCATGCTTCCCGGCTGTCCATATCCATACGGTGTCTGCGGCATTACATTTTCATCCTGCTGATTCATATTAACGATCCTCTTCCCGCTTATGATTTAAAAAATCACCAATGGTTCCAATTGTGTATAAAACAAGTCCTACAACAAATAAAACCGGTCCAAATCCCCTGCCTGCATTATAATTTGATGATGTTCCAAGTGATTTTGACAATTCCACATTATCTCCTAAGACCTTTAACGCCTGCGTATACTCTTTATTATTCATGATAATCACAAATATCACGATCATCACAAGCACCGGTGCAAACCGCATAATTGGATTGCCCGCAAATTTCCGAACGGGTGCTACATAATCTGCTGCAGACAAAAGCAACATCCAGATACCAACCAGGATTGCAGCAATTCCAAGTATAAGCAGAATCGTTGCCCCCATCGCCAGAATCCTTCCATCCTCTTCCACCATGGAACTCTTCAATCCCATCTCAAACAGACTCGCTTTCCGCTTCACAGCAAAGACCTTTTCCCAGATCCAGTTCATAAACGGTGCCAGATAAATGGCAATCGCACCCACAAACGCAAGCAGCGTATTCAAATCGGTTCCAATCGACTTAAAATAACCCACAATATCGATTTTTCTGCTCATATCGGCAGCGATTTTATGAATTTCTTTTTTGGAATCAGATTTTGGCTGTTTTTTCGCTGCTTCTGCCGCAGCTTTCATCCGTTCTTTTTCCCGCTCTTTCTCTTCTTTTTCTGCCCGCTTGATATCCTCTTTGGATACCCTCAAAACCACAGGTTCCTCCAGCGGTGCACCACAAGATTCACAATATAATGCCCCATCCGGAATCTCTTTTCCACAATTCTTACATACCATACACATCACCCTGCCTTCTATATGTAACCCTTACCTCATACTATATCCAAACCAAACACACCGATGCGCATATGTCCTCGTGCGCTCCGCATAGTAACATATAAAACTGTGGCTGCCGGACTATACTTTCCGACAGCCACAAATATAACACTCTGTTTTATTTAGAATTTATTTCCAACCTTCACACCTGCGATATCGAGAACTCTTGGTGTTGCTGCAGCGATAATTGCAATATAAGCAAACACACAACCCACAATTCTGGAAAATTTCACGCCCGCAATACCATAATCCTCTGACACACCGGATACACTGGCAGTTGCAATAATAACGAAGATCAAAGCCACAACGATTACAATCAGATCTACAAACGGAACAGCCTGAACCTGTCTCTTTATCGGTGTCAGTGCCGGTATGAAATCTGCTATCTCCCACAAAACCAAAAATGCAGTTGCAAGAATCAATATAATTCCTGTCACAATATGGACTCCGCCTGCTGAAAACAATGTATATACTTCTTTATCCACATATCCCCAAAAAGACACTTTCAAAGAATACCATGGCAGAAACGCAGACAATAACATCACAAATGCAGCCGCAATTCTGACAATCGCCATCGGATCAGACTTCATATAATTTATATAGGCACTAAATGCGCTGTTTCCGCTCTTTGGCTGATAATAGCCCATTCCCGGATTCATCGGCTGGCCTTGTGGCTGCTGATAGCCCATTCCCGGATTCATCGACTGACCCATTCCCGGATTCATCGACTGACCCATTCCCGGATTCACCGGTTGGCCCATTCCCGGATTCACCGGCTGACCCATTCCCGGATTCATCGACTGACCCATTCCCGGATTCATCGGCTGACCCATTCCCGGATTCACCGGTTGGCCCATTCCCGGATTCACCGGCTGACCCATTCCCGGATTCACCGGTTGGCCCATCCCCGGATTCACCGGCTGACTATTCATCGGCTGCTGCTCTGTCTGAACCGGAGCGCCACACATCGGACAGACATTCTGACCAGATGGAATGATAGCTCCACACATTGAACAATTCATAAATTTTCCTCCTGAAATACCCTTTTTTTTGTTTCTGACTTTCATAAAAACTTATAAAAAAATAATAGCATAAAGCCCTTGTTCATTCAAGAAATTTATGCTAATTATTACATTTTGTATTGATATTTTGCAGATTTATTTCTTCGATCCATTCATATCCGAAATCACAAATCATATTGCAAGACCTTACAATTTCCAAGATTAAAACGGAAAAACTCCTCATTGTAAAGACTCTCAAAATATGAGTTGATCACTCGACAGACACCGCCATGACTGATTACCATAATCTTCTTACCCGGATATCTCTGTTTGAGATCATCCAGGAAATTATACACACGCTGGACAACCTTTAGAAGCGATTCTCCTTTTGGATATTGATATCCAAACTGTACCCACTGCTCCATAAACCCCGGCGTTCCTTCATAGGTTCCATCAACTGTACCGTAATCACGCTCTGCTAAGCGTTCATCCACTTCAACCGGCACTCCAATTGACCCACCAACGATATCTGCGGTCTCTTTTGCCCGGATTAGCGGAGATGAAATTATCAGATCGATATCCAGCTTTTCATCCTGCATCACTTGCGCCAGTTCATGTGCCTGCGCAATTCCTTTTTCTGTCAACCGCACATCTGCCCTGCCACAGATCCGAACATCTATATTATACTGTGTCTGCCCATGTCTCGTTACATATAATTTCATAGAAACCTCTTTGCATTCACGATACTCGTGTTCTCAATCTCTTTTATGATATCATAGAAACTGTGTTTTTTCAACAAAGTAGAAGCGCAAAAAGGTTTTCTTTACTATTTAAAGTTATTTTATTTTTTTGTTTCTTTATTAACAAAACAGGCAGTTAAAACATCCATAAAATAATATTTTTCTTTTGAAAAAGGCCAGATTTTACCATCCCTGTGACAAATCTGTAATGTTCCATCATTATCCGCCTTTGAAATCAATTCCCGAAACTCGCGGCTGCCGGCAATCTGACAACAGATTCCTTCCGTATCTGATTTGTTTAATGGTTCCGATCCTCTTGCCGCAAGGACAAACTCCCATTCCTCAGTCCACATCTGAGCATATTCTTCTAACATACGGGTCCGTTCCGGATTTGCCGCACACATCTCATTTGCTGTAAAAAAAGCAAGTTTTGTCGTCTGTATCACTGCATCGAACAATCGCGCAGACGCACGTGCATTCATTTCCGACAACACAGATACTGTTTCGGGATATGCATCGAACCTTTTTCCATATGCCAAAAGCAGTCCTGCAAATCTGGCATTCAACTGACTTGCGACACCACATATCACACTAAAGTCAAATACGCCCCGATACTTATCATACTCAGATGGCTGCTTCTCTATGGATTCCATCAACTGCCGCAGATATTCCGATAAATGCAGGTCATCTGCATCCGGAAGCAATGTCTCAAAAAACCGTTCCTCCTCCTCATAAATCTCCCAAAATCCAAGATCTGTACAAACACATTGCACATCCGAAAATCCATATCGCCTTTTGACATCTTGAACTGCTTCCACGTCCCGGTCAATCAAGACAAAATTTACATATGGGACAAGCAAAGAAAGATCCAGGTCATTGCATCGTCCTGCTCCCCAGATTGCAACAATCGGTTTCTGTTGAAAAGGCAGGTACCCTTCTAACGTAAAATCCGGATCCCGTCGCTTTCCCTGTTCCATCAGATGTCTGTGGCGATACACATTTTCTATTCCATCCCGGACATAGGAAGTCATCTCGCTTCGATAGGATGTCCATAACTCCCGCACAGAATCCGAATTTTCTGTTTCTATCATTTTATCAAAAATCATATCCGTCTACCCGCTTCCCACATATCCGGCATAGGTCCCCGATTATATTTATAACGATAAAAAAACACCGACTCCGCAGCTTCTTCTGCAAAACCGATGCTTTTACGAGTGGGCCGCCGGGGGCTCGAACCCCGCACACCCTGATTAAGAGTCAGGTGCTCTACCAAATGAGCTAGCGGCCCGTAGTAAATATTTACTTACCTGTTTGTTCCTCATCAGAACAATAGAGATTATATAACAGTATTATACAAAATGCAAGCTTTTTTTCACAAAAAAATCAAAAAATTTTCAAAATTCCCCGGAAGCCTTTATTTTCTTAGCTTTTTGATTGCCTGAATTTTCTCAATCCGATTTAAAATACACTGGATTGTCTGAAGATTTTCACTCAGATTCACAAATTTTCGGTTCAGGGAAGGATTGCAATAAACCGCACCGGTAATTCTATACGCACACTTTCTTCGCTTCATTTTAGACTCCGGAACATACTTACTGTTATAGTATGCTCCGAAATCTCCTACTTTACACATTTTTCTGATACATTTTTTCTGATACGTCCTTATGCAGGTGGTGTGATCACCATACGGCAGATCGGATTGCCCATGGCAGAAAATTTCTCCTCATATTCTGTCATAACATTTCCTTCCACATATTCGCTGTGATGCAGATCAAACGTATAATTCTCCATATGCCACCCGGCCAGTTCAGCCTGTTCAAGCGAAAAATCAAAGAGCGGACGGTTATCTGTCTTGAATGTCAGCCCACCCTCTTTCGACAGAAAATGCACATACCGGTTCAAAAACTGCTCAGACGTAAGTCTCCGTCTTGCATGCCGGTCCTTTGGCCATGGATCCGAAAAATTCAGATAAATATATGCAACCTCATCTTTATCAAACACGTTTTCAATCGCTTCTGCATCCATCCGGATAAATACCAGATTCGGAAGCTGTTCTTCTGTCTGTTTCTCTATCGCACGCACCAGGACACTGGAATATTTTTCGATTCCAATATAATTAATCTCCGGATGTAATTTTGCCATATCTATAATAAACCGGCCTTTTCCCATACCTACTTCTATATGAATTGGATGATCATTTCCAAAGAGGTCGTGCCATTTTCCTTTCATGGATTCCTCATCATGTACAACAAAATCGTTTGCTGCAATCAGTTCGCGTGATCCTTTTACGTTCCGTAACCGCATTCTTTTACCCCTTTCTTTTCCCGATTTTTTTATTTTATCATTTATTTCGTATTCCCACAACAACCCATTAAAAATCAATCTGATTATTTTCCCGGAATATTTATGTTTTCTTTCATTTTATCCTTGTTTTTTTCTTTCATTTATATGATAATTAAGAAGATAATGTCAATCTGTCACTTCGCATACGCGAAGAATTTTATTGAGGTGATTACTCAACATGCCACGATATTGTAAAATAATTATTTCTTATATTATAGTACTGTCGCTTTTCACCGGATATTTTATTCCGGTCAATGCAGCATCCAGTACAGCAGTTACAGCCACAGCATCCGATGCATCCGCATCGGCAGGCTTTCCTGCAATTACATCCACTTCCGCAATTATAATGGATGCACAGAGTGGGCAGATTATCTACGAAAAGAACCCACACACACGTCAATACCCGGCCAGCATCACAAAGATTCTGACTGCTTATCTGGCAATCAAAAACGGGGATCTTGATTCCACAATCACAATGAGTGATGCAGCGGTCTGGGGGATAGACCGAAACAGTTCCCATATTGCGCTGGATGTCGGTGAACAGATCAGCGTGTCAGATGCACTTTATGCAGTCATGCTTGTTTCTGCAAACGAAGCGGCCTGGGCACTTGCGGAACAGGTGTCCGGTTCTCTGGATAATTTTGTACAGCTGATGAACGATACTGCCAAAGGTCTTGGCTGCAAAGACACGCATTTCACAAACGCAAATGGACTACATGATCCTGAACATTATACAACCGCCTATGATATGGCGCTTATCACAAAAGAAGCTCTGACAAGCAAGACATTCCAGTCCTATGCATCAGAAACCTATCACGAGATTCCGCCGACAAACATGAATGACGAAACCCGGTATCTGACGCAGGGAAACCGGATGATGCTTGCCGATTCAGAATATTATTACCCGGCCTGCGAAGGTGGCAAAACCGGCTACACGGATGATGCGGGTGGAACGTTGGTTGTCTGGGCAAAAAAGAACGACATGCAGCTGATCTGCGTCACGATGGGAGCACCGGACAACACTGTAAACTATAAAGACAGCATCGCTCTTTTTGATTATGCATTTAACAACTACACTAGTACCACACTCCTCTCGGATTTTGAATTTGATGCGCAGGATGCCACCAAAGCACAGAATTTTTTGAATGACTACTATGGGTGTGAAAATCTTGGAACCATGCACTTATCGATTGATAAAAACCAGCCATTTTTAATGGCTGCTTCTGCAGATAAAGGAAAATTCCAGACGACTTTTACACCATCTGCAGACCGTCTCGAAGAAGGCTATATCGGAACGCTCGATGTCACCTATGATGGCACCTCCTGTCTGTTACTGCCAGTCAGCTACTCTGGCTATGTGAACTCCAACGACAAGGCAGCTGTATCAAATGCGTACAAAAACGGGGAAATCCGTCCCGCACTGATAAAGGAAAACAAAAGTGTATTCAAATATGTAGTGGCTGTATTTTTCATACTTGCAGTGATCGCGCTGTTCCTATATGCAAATGTGTGGGAACCACGTAATCGCAGGTAATCCGCAAACATATCCTATCACAGACGCAAACATGTCAAATACTGCAAAAGAGAGGTCGGAAGATTATGGAAAATTCGAAGGAAAAATACCAGAAAATCAAATCTGCAAATCAGATGATGCTGGATTATTTTAACAAATCGTTTCTGTCACAACTCGAGGATATTCAAAATTTAAAAACACAAATTTTTGAAATTGATATAAAAATGGATGAATTGGATAAAACGAAAGATATCTATGCATTCAAATCAAACTCCAGAAAAAGTGTATTTTCCCCTGTCACAAATGAAGGGGTTGATACGGAACGAAACAAAATCATCCAGGAACAGATGAAAGATCTTGCATCCGTCAAAGAAACCCTGACACTGAAGCTTCGAAGCATGGAGCTGCAATTGAATAAACTGCGTCAATATCTAGAGGCATTAAATGACGCAGAAGATGCACTCTCCACTTTTGAACCACGTTATACAACGGACGATCCGGACCATACAGATAATTATGGCTTTACATTTCTGCAGGAAGAGACAAAAGATGACATATCTGCACATGGCTACAACATATTGATGCTTGATGCCTATGACCGGGCACTTACACAGACTGTTCTAGACAAAAATATAAAAACAGGTCTGGAATCCATGGGAAATAAAATTGATATGATCAATTACCTGATTGGAACCGATATGGGAAGGGCAAAACTGACGTTGCAGGAGATTCTGCATAACACCAGACAAATGATCCATACCATCGATGAAATGGATGAGACAATGAACCAATTTTCCAAATCGGATGCGCCATTAAAAGAACAGCTTGAGTCCTTTTTAAATGCATTCAAGCAAAAAAATCCGGACATAGAAATATCTGCATCGATTGAGACACAGGATACAAATATTTCATATCATCCAGTATTTAATATCAATTTTATGCGACTGATTCAAATCTTTTTTGACAACATTGCGCTTCATGCAAATGCATCAAACATTTCATGCAAAGCAAGTCTGACGCCAAACATGGTGGAAGTAATTCTCACCGATGATGGTATAGGCATCAAAGATACCTACATGACAGACAGTCCATGGTATAGCAGTCTCCATAAGGCAAAAGAGATTTTGTACATGCTTTGTGGAAAACTTGATATTTCCGGCGATGCAATGTCCGGAACAACGGTCAATTTCAGTTTTCCAATTCAACAATAAAATCAAAGATCAATAAAGGAGTTTATATAATATGAAAGATAAAATTGTAACGCTGCTCGCAGCACACGTAGACGGATTAACAGAAGCCGAACTATCCGATTTGATTGAAATTCCACCAAAACCGGAACTCGGTGATTTTGCATTTCCATGTTTCCGCCTTGCAAAGACAATGCACAAAGCACCACAGATGATTGCCGCTGATATCAAAAATGCAATCGGGGATGTTGACTTTCTCCAGGAAATCCAGGTTCAGGGCGCTTACCTGAATTTCTTTGTAAAAAAAGATTTGTTTATCAAATCCATGATTGAATCTTCCATGGCAGACGATTTTGGCAGTTCCAAAGAAGGAGAAGGACAGACAATCTGTATTGATTATTCTTCGCCAAACGTAGCAAAAAATTTCCACGTTGGTCATTTGCGTACAACGATCATCGGAAACTCGCTCTACAAAATCTATTCTAAGCTCGGCTACCATGTTGTCCGTATCAATCACCTTGGAGACTGGGGAACACAGTTTGGAAAATTGATTGTTGCCTACAAAGCATGGGGAAGTGAAGAAGCTGTAAAAAAAGATGGTGTTGCAGAACTCATGAAACTCTATGTGAAATTCCATGAGGAAGCAGAGAAATACCCGGAGCTCAATGATGAAGCCCGCGCATGGTTTGCAAAGATGGAGCATGGGGACGAAGAAGCCTTAAATATCTGGCAATGGTTTAAAGATATCAGTCTGATTGAATACAAGCGCACATATGACCTGCTTGGCATGGATTTTGATTATTATCTTGGTGAAAGCTTTTATCGCGACAAGACAGATGATGTTGTGAAGCGTTTAAAAGATGCCAATCTGTTGACAGAAAGTGAAGGCGCACAGATTGTAAATCTGGATGCTTATGATATGGCACCTTGCCTGATCCTCAAAAATGACGGTAGTTCTATCTATGCGACAAGAGATCTAGCCGCCATCTTCTACCGGAAAGAAACCTACCATTTTGTAAAATGTCTGTATGTGACCGGGCAGGAACAAAAGCTCCACTTCAAACAGGTTTTTAAAGTTGTTGAATTACTCGGGAACGAATGGGCAAAAGACCAGTTGATTCATATTCCTTACGGGCTTGTCAGCTTAGAAGGTGCAAAGCTTTCCACCAGAAGCGGAAACATCATCTATGCAGAGGATATCCTGCTTGAAGCAATTGCAAAGATCAAAGAGATTATTGATGAAAAAAATCCGGATCTTCCGGACAAAGATGAAACAGCAAAGAAAATCGGTGTTGGTGCTGTACTGTTCAACGATTTATACAATCAGCGTATCAAGGATGTTTCCTTCAAATGGGAGAAACTTCTGAATTTTGATGGTGAAACAGGACCATACGTACAATATACACACGCTAGATGCTGCAGTATTTTGAAAAAGCTCGATGGATTTACGCCTTCCGCAGATATTGACTACAGTGCTCTCTCTGATGTAGAAGCAATGGAATTGCTGAAGGAAATCAATCGTTTCCCATCCGTTGTCAAAGATGCCTCTGAACGTTATGAGCCTTCTGTCGTTGCCAGATTTGCAGTTGATGTTGCACAGGCATTTAATAAATTCTACAACACATGCCGGATTCATGTGGACGACGAAAATGTACGTAATGCCCGGGCAACGCTTGTATATATTACAAAGAAAACGATTAAGGACGCAATGGAATTACTTGGCATAGACTGTCCGGAACAAATGTAACAGATTACTGTCAAAAGGAACTATAAAGATTCAAACATTCCCAGATATTTATCTTTTTAAATGTCTGGGAATGTTTTTTATTGTTCTTCAATTGTTACTTTATTGCCATTTCTATCGTAGTTCCGGATTATATGGTTCTTAACAGATGGTATGATTGATTCTTTGACTGCTACATATTGTATTCTCATATTTTTAAATACAATATATATGTTTTCTCCCAGAGTTATCAACATTTTATATGTGCTGGATTCAAAGTTATACACATAATTGTGGATAAACTTGTGGATTTGTATATTTATCCACAATTATAAGTGTACATTCATTCAAATTCATCCCGTTTATACATATTTTAGTTTCTTGCGTGTTTCACGTGAAACATTCCGATTTTATTTCGATTTTGATTTACGTTTTCGATAACTTCTCTCGTTCACCACTGTTTCACGTGAAACATCCAAATTTTTATTTCCGTTTCACAATAGTTTATCATCCACCAATTGTTTCACGTGAAACATCCCAGTTTTGATTTATATTTTACGATAGCTAATGATCCTCGATTATTTCACGTGAAATATCCCAGTTTTGATTTACATTTTACGATAGCTAATCATCCTCGATTATTTCACGTGAAATACCTGAATTTCGATTTCAAATTTTTATACCTATTCTATGCATGTACATCGTTCAGCAATGTTTCATGTGAAACATTCTGATTTTTCTCCGTTTCACGACAATTGATCATACACCAATTGTTTCACGTGAAACATCCCGGTTTTAATTTACATTTTACGATAGATAATCATCCTCGATTATTTCAATTGAAATATCTGGATTTTGATTTCGAATTTTTATACCTATTCTATGCAAGTACATCGTTCAGCAATGTTTCACGTGAAACATTTTAATTTTCGTTTCACGATAGTTTATCATCCAACAATTGTTTCACATGAAATATCCCGGTTTTAATTCGTATTTTACGATAGCTTATCATCCTCGATTATTTCACGTGAAATATCTGGATTTCGATTTCAAATTTTTATACCTGTTTTACGGAAGTACATCGTTCAGCAATGTTTCACGTGAAATATTCTGATTTTTCTCCGTTTCACGACAGTTGATCATCCACCAATTGTTTCACGTGAAACAGTTTCAATTATATAATAAATTATAATGAGTTGAACTATACCAAAAATATTACTAATTATCTGTCAAGATCTATTACAATGTTCTAAGTTTATTTGCAACATCAATTCAATCATTATACATAATTCATCTATCTATACATAATTAACTTTCTATATCCGGTTTGCTTCCTGCATCTAATGTTTACAGAAGAATCGTATATTAGCAATTATAAGAGCACTGATTTTAAATCAGCGAGACATATTTTGAATAATATAATTTTAGCAAAAGCATTTAATAACAAAATTAATTTTTCATGTTTCACGTGAAACATGAAATTATTTTTTCTGATACCTATGAAAGAAACTATATATTGTACTTATCTTTCAAAGTTACCCATATTTTGATATAGCGAAAGATGTCGTGTAGTGCTATAATACATATGATATGTGGAGGTTTTTATGGGAAGAATCATTGCAGTAGCCAACCAAAAAGGTGGCGTCGGAAAAACAACAACATCAATTAACCTGGCAGCTTGTCTGGCTGAGAAAGGAAAAAAAGTTCTGGCAGTCGATATGGATCCGCAGGGCAATCTGACAAGTGGTCTCGGTATCGACAAAAATGCTTTGGAATATACTATTTATCATGCCATGAGCGGAGAGATCAACATCGGAGAATGCATGATTGTTCATCCATTAGAGCACGATTTAGACCTAAGTGTTCTACCAGCCAACCGGGATTTGGCCGGTGCAGAAGTCGAGCTGGTAGAAGCAGAAGATCCACAACATATATTAAAAAATCTATTAAAAAGTGTAAAAAAGAAATACGATTTTATCATTATAGATTGTCCGCCCGCACTTGGAATGTTGACGATCAACTCTATGACCGCCGCGGACACGGTACTTGTACCGATTCAGTGTGAATTTTTTGCACTCGATGGTTTATCACAGCTTATCTACACGATTAATCTGATCAAAAAGAAATTGAACAAATCCTTGGAAATAGAGGGTGTTGTATTTACAATGTATGACGCACGGACAAATCTCTCTCTGGAAGTTGTAGAAAATGTCAAAAACAATCTTGACCAGTTTATCTACAAGACAATTATACCAAGAAATGTTCGTCTGGCTGAAGCTCCAAGCTTCGGTCTTCCTATCAATCTGTATGACAGTCGGTCATCCGGGGCACAGGGATATCGGGATCTTGCAGAGGAAGTCATCAATAACAAATTATATGGAAAACTATAGGAGGAAGTCATCATGGCACCAAAGAGAGGGTTAGGTCGTGGGCTGAGCAATTTAATACCAACCGATGATAATGGAGATGTCTCTACATCTACAAAACCGAAATCAACAAAATCAACAACTGTATCATCGAAATCAGAAACAATAAAAACCGAGCAGACATTGAATATCAACCGTATCGAGCCAAATAAACATCAGCCAAGAAAAGAATTCAACGAAGATGCTTTGCAGGAGCTTGCGGAATCAATCAAGCAATACGGTGTTATCGAACCATTAGTTGTTGTAAAACGTAAAGGTTATTATGAACTGATTGCCGGTGAGCGTCGTTGGAGAGCCGCCCGGCTTGCCGGTTTGAAAGAAGTTCCGGTAGTAATCAAAGATTACGACGATCAGCAGATTGTCGAAATTGCCTTGATTGAGAATATCCAACGCGAGGATTTAAACCCGATTGAAGAAGCACATGCATATGAACGATTGATAGAAGAGTTTCATCTGACACAAGATGAAGTGGCAGAACGTGTATCAAAAAGCCGAACAACCATCACAAATGCTCTTCGTCTTTTGAAATTGTCCGAAAAAGTACAGCAGATGCTTGTCGACGATATGCTTTCAACTGGACATGTCCGTACTTTAATTGCAATTTTGGATCCGGAACTACAATATGAAACAGCAATGTATGTTTTTGACAAAAAGCTTTCTGTACGCGAGACTGAAAATTATGTGAAAAAGCTTTTAAATAAGAAGCCAAAGACACAAACTACTCCAAAAGAAGATCCGGAACTTGCTTATCTGTATCAGGCACTTGAAAATCGGCTGAAAGAATCACTTGGAACAAAGACAACAATCAAAGCCAAAAGCAGAGATTCCGGTAAAATTGAGATAGAATATTATTCACAGGAAGATTTAGAGCGTATAACACAACTGCTCGCACAATAACAGGAAAAGAGGGAACATCATGGAAGAGGCTAAGATATTCGGCATGAAGATGTCTTCCGCTGTAACAATCCTTTGTATTTTGGTTGTTTTACTCATAATTCTAATCATTTTTATCATTCATAAAATGAATGTAATGGCACGTAAATACGAAGCACTGATGAGTGGAAAGAAAGGTGCTGATCTTGAAAAAATCATCCGGATCCGCTTTAAAGAGATGGATCAGCTGAAAGCAAATGCCAGACGTGTGACAAAAGAACACCGGCATATCAAAAAGCATCTCTCTACATGTATCAGTAAATACGCATTAGTCAAATATGATGCATTTGATAAGATGGCCGGTAAATTGAGTTTTGTAATTGCACTGCTCAATGATGATAATTCCGGCATCCTTATAAACTCGATGCATTCGCGGGAAGGCTGCTTTACGTACGCGAAAGAAATCGTGAACGGAGAATCCTATATTCAGCTTTCGTCTGAGGAAAAAGAAGCATTAGAACAGGCAAAAACCGTGGAGGAAGAAATCCAGACTATGTCCAAAGACGCTGAGTTTGAGGATTCCGATGGAAACCTGAATTTTGATGCATAGATAAAGATACACCTGAACACATGCATTGAATGCATAAATCATTTATTAGGACAGATTATAGTTTTCTATACTGTTACTTTTTAACAAAATAAATATACAATTGTAAAACACGTAATACACATGATATGTTTCTATTTTACAATTGTTTAAAGAAATAAAACAAGAAAGGACAACAAATATGTTAGACATTAAATTTGTTCGTGAAAACCCAGAAGTAGTAAAGGAAAATATCAAAAAGAAGTTTCAGGATGAGAAGCTTCCACTTGTAGATGAAGTCATTGCGCTTGACAAACAAGCACGGGAACTCCAGCAGGAAGCTGATGAACTTCGCGCAAAGAAAAATACCATTGCAAAGCAGATTGGTGCTTTGATGGCACAGGGCAAGAAGGAAGAAGCAGAAGAAGTTAAGAAAGAAGTTGCAAAAAATTCTTCCCGCCTTGCAGAGCTTGAAAAGCTTGAACCGCAGGTAAGAGAAGAATTAAAGAAAAAGATGATGGTCATCCCGAACATCATTGATCCAACTGTACCAATCGGAAAAAATGATACAGAAAATGTTGAGCTTCAACGGTTCGGTGATCCATTTGTTCCGGATTTTGAAGTTCCTTATCATACAGACATCATGGAAAAGCTGAACGGTATTGATCTTGACAGCGCAAGAAAGGTAGCCGGAAATGGTTTCTACTATCTGATGGGTGACATTGCAAGACTACATTCTGCGGTGATCAGCTACGCAAGAGATTTCATGATTGACCGTGGATTTACTTACTGTGTACCACCTTTCATGATTCGAAGCAACGTTGTAACCGGCGTTATGAGTTTCGCAGAGATGGATGCCATGATGTACAAGATTGAAGGTGAGGATCTGTATCTGATCGGTACAAGCGAGCACTCCATGATTGGTAAGTTTATCGATACAATGACTCCGGAGGAAGAGCTTCCAAAGACTCTGACAAGCTACTCCCCATGCTTCCGTAAAGAGAAGGGTGCCCATGGTATCGAAGAGCGTGGTGTCTACCGAATCCACCAGTTTGAGAAGCAGGAAATGATTGTTGTATGTAAGCCGGAGGACAGCAAGATGTGGTTTGACAAGCTGTGGCAGAACACAGTAGATTTGTTCCGTTCTATGGATATCCCGGTTCGTACAATCGAGTGCTGTTCCGGTGATCTTGCAGACCTGAAAGTAAAATCTTACGACGTAGAAGCATGGTCTCCTCGCCAGAAGAAATATTTTGAGGTTGGAAGCTGCTCTAACCTTGGCGATGCACAGGCGCGTCGTCTTGGCATCAAAGTAAAGGGCAAGGATGGAAAGTATTTTGCCCATACATTAAACAATACGGTTGTTGCACCACCACGTATGCTGATTGCATTTTTAGAGAACAATTTAAATGAAGATGGCAGCATCCGTATTCCAAAGGTACTTCAGCCTTATATGGGTGGAAAAACAGAAATCCGTTAAACAAAAAATGGAGGTTGTATGCATACTTATTTACGAGCAATTGGCTTTCGCGACTGTAAAAGCAGACAACAATTAGAAGATATTTATCGGTGCACACTGAACACTCCAAACCGAAAAATCATGACAACCATCAGCGTGGATACATCCCTGCTGCAATTTGAAAAAGATTTTGGAAAAGATTTTGGTCTGTCCCTGATTGGGGAATATGATATCAACGGAGCGCTATCCATTGAACATTATTTTCCCTATATGAAGGGACAGCGGATCATGCAGTTTGAGAATATCATGATTCAAAAACAAACCGATAAGGAAAGCTATGCCGGTGTGTGCGAAGATTATCATCTTGGTATGACCATTATCTTTTATATCATTAACATTGCAGATTATGCAAAATCAAAATGGCTGAACTATTCGAACCGTCAGATTACAAACGTTCGTTTTTCGGGGCTTTGCATAAATGGTGTCATTTTGCTTGGCATGCACCACACAAAGCAGGAGATTGCAATCGATGCAAAAGGACGGGAACGAAGAAATCACCTTTTAGAATCCGCACGAGAAGGTGATATGGATGCGATGGAACAACTCACATACGATGAGATGAATACGTATACATTGATTTCTTCCCGTATCATCCGGGAAGATGTCCTTTCCATCATTGACACGAGCTTCATGCCTTGTGGCGTTGAATGCGACCATTATATGATCATCGGAAATATCTACGCAGTTGAAAAACTACAAAATACTTATAGCCGGGAAATCGTCTACAATCTGCTTGTAGAAGCCAATGGACTTGTCATCAATGTCTGCATCAACGAAGCAGATCTGCAGGGAGAACCGCGTGTGGGACGTCGGTTCCGTGGAGAAATCTGGCTGCAGGGTGTCGTTAATATTTAACATTCTTAAAACAACTGTATAACGAAAGGAGAAACGAAATGTATCTGGTATTTGACGTTGGTGGAACTTTTGTGAAATACGCCTGGATGAACATAGACGGTTTGATTTCGGAAAAAGGGAAATTTCCAACTCCTACAAAAGAAGGGCAGTCCGTTCCTGATTTTGTAGAAGCGCTTGGCAAAATTTATGATACATATAAAGAGCAGGGCGTGGAAGGAATTGCACTTTCCCTGCCAGGGCTCATTGACACAGAACATGGTATCATCCGAAATGGCGGAGGTATCAAGTATCTGAAAGATGCACACTTAGCACAACTGCTTGGTGCGCGCTGCGACGGTGTGAAGATTTCCATGGAAAACGATGCAAAATGTGCAGCCCTTGCAGAAGTCTGGATGGGAAATGCCAAAGGATGTAAAAATGCAGCTGTCGTTATCCTTGGAACCGGTATCGGTGGCGGTATCGTGATCAATGGGCATGTACATCGTGGAAACGATTTATCTGCTGGGGAATTGTCTTATTTCTTCGCGGATTCCATGACAAGAAAAGATGTGGATAAAATCTTCGATATTGATTCCATCAGTGACATGGAAGAAGAATATGAGAAACTTCCTTATCTTTGGTCCACATCGTATTCTACACGTGCTTTTTGTTACCAGGTTGCAATGGCAAAAGGCATCAATCCAAAAGAATTCAACGGGGAACTTCTTTATAAGATGGCAGAAGAAGGCGATCCGGTTGTCCTTGATATGCTGGAAGATTTTTATTTTACAATTGCAAAATATCTGTTCAACATCTTTGCAATAGTTGATCCGGATATCATCTTACTTGGTGGTGGCATCAGCGCACAGCCTGCATTCGTGGAAGGTGTGAAACGCTATGTAGAAAAATTAAAATCCATCAGCATGATTACGAATTTTATAAAAGTTGATGTGTGTAAGTTTGGAAATGATTCGAATCTGCTCGGTGCTCTTTACACCTTCCGACAGATGTATCTGGAAAAATAAGCAATAAAAAATGTTCCCGAGGCGATTCGAACGCCCGACCTACCGCTTAGGAGGCGGTTGCTCTATCCTGCTGAGCTACGGAAACAAATCGTTATCTATTTTATAATATTTTTGATAGGAGGTCAATATCCATGATTTTAAAAAATATAAAACCAATGCCAAAAGATTTTCTTTGGGGTGCATCTACGAGTGCTTACCAGGTAGAAGGTGCGAACCTGACACACGGAAAGGGGCCAAGTGTACAGGATATCAAAAAAGTACCGGAAGGCACCAGTGAATTAGATGTATGTGCGGATTTTTATCATCATTACAAAGAAGATATCGCATTAATGGCAGAGATGGGATTTAAGACATTCCGTTTTTCAATTGCATGGACTCGTATTCTTCCGGAAGGAACCGGAGCCATCAATCAGGAGGGTATTGATTTCTACAATAATGTTATCAATGAATGTCTGAAATACAACATTGAGCCACTTGTTACGATGTTTCATTTTGATCTTCCGGCAGCTCTTGAAAAGAAAGGCGGATGGTCAAGAAGAGAGAGCGTTGAGGAATTTGTTAACTTCGCAAAGATTCTCTACGAGAACTATGGTGATCGTGTAAAATACTGGCTAACGATCAATGAGCAAAACATGCTTACCTTAGTTGGTGACCTGATTGGTACCTGCAACTTAGATGGCGTAGAAAATAAATACAAAAAATTATATCAGGAAAATCATCACATGCTGCTTGCACAGGCAAAGGCTATGGCTCTGTGTCATGAAATGGTACCGGGTGGAAAGATTGGACCTGCTCCAAATATCTCCCTGATCTATCCGGCAAGCTGTAAACCTAAGGATGTATTAGCAGCACAGAACTTCAATGCAATCCGTAACTGGCTGTATCTTGATATGGCAGTTTACGGTCGTTACAATAATCTTGTATGGGCATTCTTAGAAGCGCATGATGCTACACCTGTTATTGAAGATGGTGACATGGATATTATGGCAAGTGCACATCCTGACTTTATCGGATTTAACTACTATTCTACAGGTACTGTAGAATGGGATGATTCTTCTATCAGCAACATTGAAAAATCAGATCAGCAGAGTGCTGGCAGTGAATCCGGTGTCTATAAAGCCTATCCAAATCCAAACCTGCTTCGTACCGAGTTTGGCTGGGAGATTGATCCGGATGGTTTCCGCGCAACGATGCGTGAGATCTACAGCCGTTATCACCTGCCAATGATTGTCACAGAGAACGGTCTCGGTGCTTACGACAAGCTCACAGAAGATGGCAAGATACATGACCAGTATCGTATCGAATACTTGAGAAAGCATATCGAGCAGATCAAGCTTGCATGCTCTGAGGGCATAGAGATGATGGGCTATTGTCCATGGTCAGCCATTGACCTTGTATCCACCCATGAAGGTGTTGTAAAACGTTATGGTTTTATCTATGTAAACCGTGATGAATTTGATTTGAAGGATCTGGCAAGATATAAGAAGGATTCCTTCTACTGGTACAAGAAGGTCATTGAAACGAACGGAGAAGATTTGACAGATTAATCTATGAAGTATTTGATTGCAGCATAACTGCTGGATAGAAATGAGGGAAATCAAATGAATCGTAAATCAACAACACTTACAATCAGTGCAGTGGCTTTTATCGCAGCACTGTTGATTGACCTATATTTAATACTCGTTTATCCTTCCATGATTCAGGTTATTATCGCAGTATCTCTGATTGTGGTTGTAGATACCTATTTTCTTGTGGACGGAATTTTGGCAAAAGTTGACGAGATTGCAAACCTGAACCTCGACAAGCAAAACGAGCTTACCAAAGTGGAAAAAGGTATTTATTCGGTTGCAAAAAGGGAAGAAATTTCCCGCACGCAAACGATGTCTGCACTTCTTGATCTGATAACAGAATTCAAAGAAGACAACAACCAGATGCTTACAGAAATCAAGGACGATAATGCAAAACACGCCAAAGATTTCCTGGAACAGGATAAATTGATGACAAAGATTCAATTAAAGAAAGATGTTGACAATACTGATCGTGTTGTAAGCAGCACAGAAAAGATGGCTGTTCTGATTACAAAGATGGCAACTGCAAATTCCAGATCATCCAACGAAACAATTGAAATCTTAAATGACATCTGTAAAGAATTAGAACAACGAAACGGAAATTTAGAAGATAGTGAAACTGATTTTTCGCATCTTCATGTAGGATAAGGCAGAGATTAAAGTAACATGAACTATATTATATTTGATTTGGAATGGAACCAATGCTGTGGTGGACGGGATATGGAAAATCCCCGCATGCCATTTGAAATCATTGAAATCGGTGCAGTCAAGCTGGACAGAAAATTCAACATTATCGATGAATATTCCAGTATTATTAAACCAAAACTTTATAAAAAACTGCAGCCACATATCAAGACAATTTTAAATTATGATGAATCAACACTCAAAAAAGGACGACCATTCGATATGGTTTACCGGGAGTTTATCAAATGGTGCGGAGAGGATTTTATCTTTGGTACCTGGGGATCCATGGACTTAAATATTTTACAGACAAACATGGATTATTATTATATGAAACCACTCCCTGTACCACTCAAATTTTACAATGTCCAGCAGATTTATGCGGATATGTATGACGAAGACGGAAAGATTGTAAAATTAAAGAAAGCAGTCGAACATTTAAAGCTTGAAGTAGAAGAAAACCGTCCATTTCACAGTGCAGTCAACGATGCTTATTATACGGGACAGGTATTAAAAGCAATGTCCCCAAGAGATTTAGCTGACCGGTATTGTTATGATATATATAACAATCCAAAAGACAAAAAAGATGAGATTATCTCCCACCATAAACATTACCTGGAGCATATTTCCAGGGAATATAAATGTAAAGAGGAAGCGATTGCAGATAGCGAACTTATGACACCGATTTGTTATCGCTGTGGAAAAAAGCTCTCTCCGAAAGTAAAATGGTTTGCCAACACACCAAATTCTTACACCTGTATCGGAAAATGCTGGCACCATGGTTTGATCAGTGGAAAAATCAGATTTAAACAATCGAGAAATAATCAGATTTTCGTCATAAAAACAATGATTCCAACTGACAAAAAAGGACTCGAAGCAATGCGTGACCGACAAGATGAACTTCGGATCAAACGCCAGACGAAACGTCATAATTAAAAGAAACAACCCCTTGGTTTACACGCCGAGGGGTTGTTTGCTTGCTGTTCCGGCTTTGCGCGGATATGCTTTTGGTGTCTGTTTTTCCTTCTTGATAAATACAAAACTCCGGCTGATATCAGAATCCGGCAGCATAAGTTTTTCCACCTTCTCGATCTTACCACCCAGAATATGGATTGCTTTTTTTCCCTGCGTGATTTCTTCATCCACCGTTCCTGTCTTATATGGAACAAAAAAACCTCCAACTTTTACAAATGGAATACAATATTCCGAAAGTACTGCCATATTTGCAACCGCACGGGAAAAAACAAAATCATATTTTTCACGCATGGTCTTATCTTTCGCACCTTCTTCTGCACGTCCATGTACCGCTTCACACATGGATGTTTCATTCAGATCTAATGCATCAATCACTTCCTGTAAGAATTTTATACGTTTATTCAATGAATCAAAAAGTGTAACCTGCAGATTTGGAAATGCGATCTTAAGCGGGATTCCGGGAAACCCCGCTCCGGTTCCAACGTCAATGATTTTATATGGTTTTTCCCAGAGTTTCACATATCCTGCAATCGCAAGACTGTCAATAAAATGTTTCAGAATCACTTCTTCGCGTTCTGTGATAGCAGTCAGGTTCATGACTTTGTTTTTTTCAACCAGCATCTCATAATACTGTTCAAACTGATCAAGCTGACTGTCTGACAGCAGGACTTCTCCATTTGTTATCTTTTCTACATATTGCTTTATTTTTTCCATATAGTATCCAAAAATCCTTTAATTTATTTTTACTGGTTTTTTCCCGCTTCGAGATAAATCATAAGCACTGAGATATCAGCCGGTGATACACCAGAAATACGGGAAGCCTGGCCAAGGGATGCCGGTCGTATGGCATCTAATTTCTGTCTTGCCTCTTTCCGTAGATTATGAATTGCTGTATAATCAATATCTTCCGGAATCCGTTTTTTCTCCATCTTCAGGAAATGTTCTACCTGCTGTTTCTGACGACTGATATAACCATCATATTTAATAGCAATATTGATCTGCTCTACAACTTCTGCATCCAGTTTAATCATATCCTGTGTATCCACACCGAGAAGTTTTCGATAGGCATCCTGTCTTCCTTCATCAAGCTCCTCGATTGCCTCATAAGAAAGTTCCGGTCTGCAGATCAATTCTGCAAGCGATGCCGCAGTACCGAGAGAAGAACTGTCATGTCTCTCTAAAAAGTCCTGCACATGTCTGTTTCCACCGACTTTGATTTCTTTCATGCGCGCAATTTCCGCATCAATCTGTCTGCGTTTCTCACAGAATTTTTCATACCTTTGATCATCAATCAATCCGATTTCATGTCCGATATCTGTCAGACGCAGATCTGCATTATCCTGTCGTAAAAGCAACCGGTATTCCGCACGACTCGTCATCATACGATATGGTTCCTGCGTCTCCTTTGTTACGAGATCGTCAATCAAAACACCAATATATGCCTGTGACCGATTTAAGATTACAGGTGGCTTATCTTGCAGCTTCCGCGCCGCATTGATACCAGCCATAATACCCTGTGCAGCCGCTTCCTCATACCCGGAACTGCCATTGATCTGTCCGGCACTGAACAATCCATCCATATCTTTAAATTCCAGATTGGCTTTTAAGTTTGTCGCATCAATACAATCATATTCAATCGCATATGCATTTCGGACGATAGCCACATGCTCTAATCCAGGAACTGTATGAATCATCTCATACTGTACATCTTCCGGCAGAGAAGAAGACATACCACCCATATACATCTCATTTGTAAATTCACCCTCCGGCTCGATAAACAGCTGATGCCGGTTTTTATCCGGAAATTTCATAACTTTATCTTCAATAGAAGGACAATATCTCGGTCCGGTTCCCTCGATAAATCCGGAGAAAAGTGGAGAACGGTCAATATTATCCTTGATAATCTTATGTGTTTCCTCGTTCGTATATGTGAGCCAGCAGGAAATCTGTTCACGCTTGATATCTTCCTCTTTGTTCGTAAAGGAAAATGGAACGATATGTTCATCTCCTTTTTGTTCTTCCATCTTCGAAAAATCGATTGTTTTCTTATCCAGTCTCGCTGGCGTGCCTGTCTTAAATCTCCGGATCAAAATGCCTGCATCCTGCATGGAATCAGACAAATGATTTGCTGCTGAAAGTCCATTTGGTCCGGTATAATTTACTACATCTCCATAGATACATCTTGCTTTCAGATACGTTCCGGTACATAAGACAACTGCTTTTGCATGATATATCGCACCGGAATACATACGGACACCACAGATATTTTTCTGTTTTTTTCCATCATCCGTCATCTTTGTATCATACAGAAGTTCTGCAACTTCTCCCTGGCGGAGTGTCAGATGTTCCTGATTCTGAAGTGTGAGCCGCATCTGCTTCGTATACTCGCCTTTGTCTGCCTGTGCACGCAGCGAGTGTACGGCAGGACCTTTCGATACATTCAGCATCTTGCTCTGAATATACGTCTTGTCAATATTTTTTCCCATCTCTCCGCCTAAGGCATCAATTTCACGCACCAGATGTCCTTTGGAGCTTCCGCCGACATTCGGGTTGCATGGCATCAAGGCGACGCTATCCATGCTGATTGTAAACAGGATAGTTTCAAGACCAAGTCGTGATGCGGCAAGGGCAGCTTCACAGCCCGCATGTCCGGCACCAACGACGACAATATCATATTCTTCCTCTATATATTTTTTCTCCACGATAAAATCCTCTTAAAGATAATTCAAACCTATTTACTTCTATAAACGAGATTTCTAAATTACCAAATTCTTCGCAGACACACTCCCGTTCGGCTCATCACGCAGTGGTACTAAATTCGCAGTAACACTAATTCTTCGAATTAGTATCACTGCTTATTAAGTACCAGCGTGCTTCGACGGTCTGCTTTCGAATTTGTAATATTAGAAATCTCGATTTACATTATGGCTGGTTTGAATTATCAATCTACATATTTTACTTTAACTAAGTAATTATACCTTGTTGAATAAAAAAAGAAAAGGTATAATAGAGGAAATTGTGATTTTCCCGTATGTTGGTGCACCGCATGCGGGTACCTTAAGAAAGTGGATGGAAAGGTGTTTGGTTATGAGTGAGACGATTGCTGCGATTGCAACCGGGATGGGTGATTCCGGGATAGGTATTATTCGGATGAGTGGAGATACCGCTTTTCAGATTGCAAACCAGGTTTTTCAGCCGGTAAATAAGAAAAAAACGATTATGAATATGGAAAGCTATACCGCCGCTTATGGAAAGATCCTCTATGAGGGGGAACTCTATGATGAAGCAGTTGCACTTGTCATGCGGGGACCAAAGACATACACAACGGAGGATGTTGTGGAATTTGATTGTCATGGAGGTATCACAGTTTTAAAGCGTGTATTGGATCTTGTGATCCGGCTTGGTGCAAGACCGGCAGAACCGGGTGAATTTACAAAACGTGCATTCCTAGGTGGACGGATTGATATGTCACAGGCAGAATCTGTCATGGATCTGATTCATGCCAAGAATGATATGGCAGCCAGATCATCATTGCTTCAGCTCCGCGGAGAATTAAAGACTACTATTACTGATTTGAGAGATACTTTACTTTATAACATTGCATACATCGAATCAGCCCTGGATGACCCTGAAAATTATTCATTAGATAACTTTCCACAGCAATTACATGACACTGTGGATAACATGTTGATAACTGTAAATCATTTACTGTCAACCAGTGAGAATGGACGCATCATTAAGGAGGGCATCCGAACAGCCATCGTAGGACGTCCAAACACAGGTAAATCCTCTGTTTTGAATATGTTATTAGGAGAAGAACGTGCGATTGTCACAGAGGTTGCCGGCACAACGAGAGACACCCTAGAGGAACTGGTCAATATTGACGGAATTACGCTGAATATCGTGGATACAGCGGGTATTCATGATACGGAAGATATCGTGGAAAAGATTGGAGTTAATAAGGCAATCACAACCATTTCCGACGCAGATCTGATTTTATACATCGTCGACGGAACCTGCGAATTAAATGAAGACGATTACCAAATTATGGATACTTTACAAGGCAAAAAGGTCATTACTTTAATCAATAAAAATGATCAGAATCTGATTGTGGATAAGTTGGGGATAACTTCAAAACTAGATACTAAAATACTGGAAATATCAGCGAAAGAGGGCACAGGCAAAGAACAACTTCACGACCTGTTAAAGTCTATGTTCTTCAACCGGGAACTCGCCTACAACGATGAACTCTACATCACAAACATGCGTCACAAATCATTACTCTATGACACAAGAGAAAGCCTGAACAAAGTCTTAGAAAGTATCGACATGGGAATGGGAGAGGACTTCTTCACGATTGATCTGATGTCCGCTTACACAAGTCTCGGCAAAATCATCGGTGAAGAACTCGAAGACGATCTCGTCAATAAAATATTCGCCGAATTCTGTATGGGAAAGTAAAGGTCACTTATCTCGCAGAAGAAAATTATAGTATAAAAAATAAATTTATAATATGAATATTAAAAATTCAATTATATTCTTAATGTAAATTAATAATTGCAAAACACAATCAATACTTGAATTCATATATTTCAATTTGAATTCATTCTAATATACGATATGTTTGAATCCTAGAAGTTCTTAATGTTCTGTTATTACACTAGCCATGTTTGAACACGATGTTCAAACAAGCCGCCATTGAGCCAAGGATGGCGAATTGGCGGCGGTGGCGTATTATATCAATATATAAATTAGAACATTTAGAACTTCTTAGATTCAATACATTGTATATAGAATGAATCATATTGAAATATATGTTTCAACTACTACTATGTTTTGCAATTATTTCAACTCACTAAAAAAGGATAACCGTTTTTCAACGATTATCCTTTTTATAATTAAGCATTTTTCTTCAAGTAGATAACAACCTTACGATAAGGTTCTTCACCTTCACTTCTTGTAGCAACATATTTATCATTCTGAAGAGCAGAATGGATGATTCTTCTCTCATAAGGATTCATAGGCTCTAAAGTAAAAGGTCTTCTTGTTCTCTTAACCTTGAAGGAAATATTCTTTGCAAGGTTCTCGAGCGTATCCTTTCTTCTTGCACGATAGTTTTCTGTATCGAGCTTGACACGGATATAAGATTCACTCTTCTTATTTACGAACAAACTGATCAGATACTGCAGCGAATCCAATGTCTGTCCACGCTTACCGATCAGGATACCCATATCCGGACCTTCCACATTGATATCCATCGTTGCTTCTGCTTCATCATAATCGATTGTAACCTTTGCCTCGATATCCATCGCCTTGAATAAATTATCAAGATATTCCTGGATATCATCCAAAAAGCTTTCCTTTTTCTTTGCCTTAATGACTGCCTGCTTTGCACCGATTCCAAGGAAACCTGTGGAACCCTTCTCGATTACTTCATACTCAAGATCTGTACTTGCACATCCGAGCTCTGTAGAAGCGAGTGTAATTGCCTCATCGACTGTCTTGGCTTTAAACTCTCTATATTCCATCTTAACTCCTAAATATTACTTATCCTTGTCATTGTTATAATTCTGCATGATATTTGCTTTGGAAGCAAGCGATCCTGCACGATATTTTGTTCCGGTATCTGTTCCGGACTTCATCGTGTTGGAAGTATAACTCTTCAGGCTTGCATTTGTCACGCTGCTTGTTGCTTTACCTTCTTCCGAAGAAGATGCCTGACCAAATGCTGCTTCCTGCATTTTCTCCATAAAGGATTTCTTGTTTTTCTTCTTCTTTTTGGCATTCTTCTTTGCAGCCTTTGCCATACTCTTCTCCAACAGCTTATCCATATCACAACGCTTGAAATAAGCATTCGTACAAACTGTTGTAATGAAAGAGATGAATGAACCCATTGCCCAGTATAGACCTACACCACAAGGTACATTTACACAGACGAAGAAAGAGAAGATTGGCATGACATACATCATGGTCTTCATTGTTCCCATCGTAGCCTGCTGTGCCGGATCATCCGACCCCTGCATTGGTGTTACTTTCATACTTAAGAACTGGAAGATGAGTGACAATACAGGAATTATAATTGCTGTAGTAAGTGCAAAATGTGGAACTGTCGTCAGATCCAAACCAAAGAAGTTGTAAATCTGCTTAATATTATCCACATTTTCATTTGCTGTCATTGCATCAACAACGGCTCCTGAATTTCCGAGTTTTGCAGCAAATGTATCCCACAACTGTCCCGGGAAATTTGCAAGCACATCAATGATTTTGTTTGTATTGCCAAAATCAACTAATTTCATGGCATTTTCAAGCTGCTGTCCGCCATTTGCGGTTACCGCTTTCAGCGCTTCCTGTGCTGTTGTATCATTTTGAATTGCTGTTGCAATCGGTTTATACATATCATATACCTTTGGAACATAAGCAGGTATATTCTGTATTACACGGTACAAAGCAAGGAATATAGGAAGCTGGATTAACGATGTCAGACAACCACTTGTCATACTGATACCATACTTACTCTGAATCTCTTTCGTGATTCGCTGCACTTCCATCATTGACTGCTGATCTGTCTTACCTCTGTACTTCTTAGTTGCCTTATTGATTTCCGGCTGGATTACCGCTGTAATCTTGCTTGAGCGGTTCTGCTTATACATCAATGGAAAGATAATCAATCTCACAATCAATGTAAATAAAATAATCGCAATACCGATTGATTCCACGCCGATTGCATTCAGTCCACGGTAAAGCAAACTAAGAATGGCTCCTAAAAGCCTCGAAATTGGCTTAATAATAAAGCCACCTGACTGTGTTAAAAACATACTGTCCTCCAAACAATTCGTGTAAAACCTTAGTTTTACATCTTAGGGAACCGGGTCATATCCACCTTTTGAAAACGGATTACACCTTAAAATTCTCCAGACTGCCAGAACCGTACCTTTGAAAAATCCGTATTTTTTATATGCTTCGATTGCATAATTGGAACAGGTTGGATAATATTTGCAATGCCCATACGGTTTGATTGGCGAAATATATTTCTGATACATACGAATCATCCATATACATAGTTTCTTCATACCATCACTCCTCTCCATTGCCTGAATCACCAGATGTCACGCATTCATCCACTTTTTTCAGGATTTTCTGTTTTCCCGCGAGATGTAAAAATGCGGAATCAATCTCATGAAACCCTTTTCCTTTTGCGGCAGCCCTCGCTACCACTACAATATCATATCCATCCTTAATACGGTATTTATTCAACCGGTATGTTTCCCTGATCAATCTGGTCAACCGGTGTCTGACCACACTATTACCAACTTTTTTGCTAACAGAGATTCCAATTCTACTGTAATCCAAGTTGTTGGCTCTCAGATACATCACTAAATACTTATTGGCAAACGATTCTCTTTGGTTATACACCTTGCCGAACTCTCTGTTATTTTTAAGTGTAACTATATGTCTCATACAATTCTCCACTTAATGAAAAAGGTCACAGTACCTGTGACCTACGCTGATAACTGCTTTCTGCCCTTTGCACGTCTTGCGGCCAATACCTTTCTTCCGTTTGCTGTGCTCATTCTCTTTCTAAAGCCGTGAACTTTAGAACGCTGTCTCTTCTTTGGCTGAAATGTCATTTTCATAATGAAAGTCCTCCTTTTCTTCTATTTTTTTATTGTTATGCCTAAAAACTGCATACTCGCCTATTATATTGAAAAAAAAGTCTTCCGTCAATAGAAGTTATCCACAAATATAATAGGTTATACCTATCTGATTTACATAATGTTATCCACAAATTGTTATTAACTTGTTGATAACTTGTATATTTCATGTTTATTTATCTACAAAATGTCTATTTTACGTTATTTTTTTTATACACAATTTTCTAAGTAAAACTCATTTTACTTTACATAACATTGTAAATTTGAATTGATATTATTCCCGGTGAAAACTTGCTAAAATTTTAAATTTATTGTAAAATAAAATCCGAGTATGCAATGGGAAACGTGCATAATGAGGAGTTATTTGTATGAAAGAATTAATCGAGTCAAAATGGGAAGAAATTTTATCCCTGTTAGAAACGGAATATGATATTTCCAGTATCATGATCAATACATGGATTCGTTCTCTTAAGATTTATGAAGTAAAGAATAATACTGTTTATTTCTATGTAGATGAAAAGCTTGGAGAAAACGCATTAAAGTTTCTGAAACGGAAGGAATTTGACATTTTTTTGCTTTCCTCTATCCGGGAAACATTAAATGACAGTACAATCGAGATTGTAATCGATGAATTAAAAAATCTGATTGATAACGACGAAGAAGCAAGAAAAGAAGTAGTTGAAAAATCTGACTCTTATAAAGAAGCAGTCAGCCGCAGCAATCTGAATCCAAAATACACATTTGACACATTTATCGTTGGAGAAGGAAACAGACATGCACATGCAACTTGTCTGGCAGTCGCAGATCTTCCGGGACAGGATAATTTTAATCCTCTCTTTTTATATGGAAACTCCGGACTCGGCAAAACGCATCTTATGCAGTCGATTGCACATTATATACTTCAAAAAAATGATAAAACAAAAGTATTATATGTTCCTTCTGAGACATTTACACATGAAATTATTGATGCGATTAAAAATCATACAACCAACGAGTTCCGTGAAAAATACAGAAATGTAGATGTACTGCTGATTGATGATATTCAATTTATTATCAAAAAGGAAAGTACACAGACAGAATTTTTCAATACATTTAACGAACTTTATAATAATAAGAAACAGATTATTCTTTCTTCTGACCAGCCTCCAAAGGAGCTGCAGTCGCTCAATGAAAGAATTCGTTCCCGTTTTGAATGCGGTATTCCGATTGATATACATGAACCGGATTATGAAACCCGTATGGCAATCTTGAAAACGAAAGCCGAGATGGATCACTTAAACGATATTCCGGAAGAAGTTTTCCAATATATTGCAGAAAACGTAACAAATAATATCCGGGAACTCGAGGGTGCATTACATAAGATTGGAATTTTTTCCAAATTGATGAAAGAAGAAGTCACTTTGGAAACTGCCAAAGAATCTTTAAAGGATCTTATAAATAAAGAAAAAACTGAAACATTAACCGGAGAAACAATTCTGAAAACTGTTTCTGAACATATGAATATATCTGCCGATGATATCCGCTCCAAAAAAAGAAGCCAGGATATTGCAACAGCCAGACAGGTAGTCATGTATTTGTGCAGAAAACTGACAGTGATGTCTTTGCAATCTGCCGGAAATATTGTTGGCGGACGTGACCACACAACGGTAATCAACGGTATAAACAGGGTTGAAGCGAAAAGAAAAGAAGATTCTGCCTTTAATAATACAATTGAGACCATTATAAAAAAACTAGATACGAAACCTTAATGTTGATTGGATGTTTAAAAGTCATAGTATAAGATGTTGACACTTTTTGAAAGCATTATTATGTTAACGTTAATTAGAAAAGTTATCCATATCCGTCCACATACAAAAAAATATATTTCAACATAGTTATAAAGCACTACTTTATCAGCATTTATATAGGGTTAAAGTAGTTATAAACATATCCACACTTACTACTATTACTACTACTAATTTATTTTATATATTTATAGCTGGCCAGCAGCCTCGAAAGGAGTTTTAAACACATGAAGATCAAATGTTCAAAATCAAACCTGTTAAATGCATTGAACATTGTTTCAAAAGCAGTATCTACAAAAACTACGATGCCAATATTGGAATGTATATTGGTTGATGTATATGCGGATTGTATCAAGTTGACAGCAAATGATCTGGAAATCGGTATCGAAACGGTTCTCGATGGAGATGTCATTGAGATGGGACGTATCGCAATCGAAGCAAAGATCTTTAACGATATTATACGGAAACTTCCGGACAGTGATATATTTATTGAATCAACTCCGGATTATAAAACCATTATAAGATGTGAAAAATCGAAGTTTGTAATCTCATCTAAATCCGGAGAAGACTTTACGGAACTTCCACAGATAGAGAAAGAAAAAAGTATTGAGCTTTCACAGTTTTCGTTGAAAGAAATCATCAGACAGACGATCTTTTCTATCTCTGATAATGAAAATAACAAACTGATGACCGGTGAACTGTTTGAAGTAAAAGATGGGGTGTTACAGGTTGTATCCTTAGATGGACATCGTATTTCTCTTCGTAATCTTCAATTGAAAGGAAATTCTTCCAATGTCAGTGTTGTAGTACCAGGAAAAACATTGAATGATTTATCCAAAATCATCACAGGCGGTGTAGATGATATGGTGACAATCTACTTCACAGACAGACATATATTATTTGAATATGATCATACAATGGTAGTATCCCGTCTGTTAGAAGGGGAATATTTCAAGATTGTACAGATGCTTTCCATGGATCATAAGATTAAAGTAAAGGTAAATAACAAGGAATTCTTTAACTGTATTGACCGTGCTACAATCCTGATGCGTGAATCTGATAAAAAACCAATCGTTGTAAGTATCAAGGAAGACCGGATGTATTTGAAAGTGGATACTATGATGGGTTCCATGGATGAAGAAATTGATATTACAAAAGATGGTGAAGAAATCATCATTGGATTCAATCCAAAGTTTTTAACAGATGTGTTAAAGGTAATTGATGACGAAGATATCTATATTTACATGCGGGATGCAAAATCTCCTTGTATTATAAGAGATGATGCAGGTACGTATATTTATGTTGTACTTCCGGTAAATATCAACGCAGGTGCGTACTAAGGAGAACAGATCATGGGACAGATGCATATTTTGAAATTGCGTGATGGTGAAGAATATATCAAGCTGGGACAGGCACTTAAGGCAACCGGAATTGCAGATTCCGGGATTGATGCAAAAGAGCTGATACAGCAGGGACTTGTTTTAGTAAACGGAGAAATCGATGAGCGCCGCGGAAGAAAGCTCTATGATGGAGATGAGGTTGTTTTTGATGACAACAAAATCAGCATCCAAAAATAAAATTCCGGTTCAGATGAGGTGGAAGTATGTATATTAAAGATCTGGCATTGATGAATTTCAGAAATTATGAAAATGCCAGGATTACATTTTCCGATGGTATCAACATTTTGTATGGGGATAATGCACAGGGAAAAACAAATATATTGGAAGCAATCTATGTTGCAGGAACGACAAAAAGCCACAGAGGAAGCAAAGACCGTGAGATGATACGGTTTGGACAGGAAGAAAGCCATATCCGGACAGATATCCGGAAAGATGGGATGAACCGGCGTATCGACATGCATCTGAAAAAAAACAAGACAAAAGGAATTGCTATTGATCTGGTGCCGATTCATCGGAGTTCAGAGCTGCTTGGTACGATGAATATGGTTTTCTTTTCTCCGGAAGATCTGACAATCATAAAAAACAGCCCGGTGGAAAGACGAAATTTCATGGATATGGAATTATGTCAGCTTGATAAGATATATGTAAGTGAGCTGGCCGGATATAAAAAAGTATTGGACCAGCGAAACAATCTGCTTAGGCAAATCAGTTTTGACAAAAGCAAACTGGATATGTTGTCCGTGTGGAATGATCAATTGGTAAAATATGGTATAGAAATCATAAAAAAACGGAATCATTTTATTGATTTATTAAATGAGATTATACCAGATATACATAAGAATCTGACGTCAGGAAAAGAAAAACTGACTCTTGTATATGAAAAAAATGTAGAGACAGAATCATTTCTTTCTATGCTTGATGAAAAACAGGAAAGTGATATAAAAAATCAGACGACACAGACAGGACCACACAGGGATGATATTATTTTTCTGGTAAATGACATGGATGTAAGGCGGTTTGGGTCGCAGGGGCAGCAGAGAACGGTTGCACTTTCCCTGAAACTGGCGGAAATCAAACTGGTAAAAAAAATAATCAATGATAATCCCATATTACTGTTAGATGATGTGATGTCGGAATTGGACAGAAGCAGGCAGGATGCATTGTTGGATTCAATCAAGGAAATCCAGACGATTCTCACATGTACAGGATATGATGATTTTATAAAAGAAAGGCTGAAAATAAACAAAGTGTATAAAGTGACAGCCGGAACGATAGAAGAGAAAACTCTCTGCTAGAGGATGATTAGGAGGAATTAGATGGGCAATCAGAGTGAAAGCAATTATGATGCGAATCAAATCCAGATTTTGGAAGGTTTGCAGGCGGTTCGTAAGAGACCGGGTATGTATATCGGTAGTACCTCTACAAGAGGACTTCATCATCTTGTATACGAGATTGTAGACAATTCAGTTGATGAGGCATTGGCAGGTTTCTGTACAGAAATCGATGTATCAATCAACGAAGATGGTTCCGTGACTGTTATCGATAATGGACGTGGTATTCCGACAGGTATCCACAAAAAGGCCGGTATTCCGGCTGTGGAAGTTGTATTTACAATCCTGCATGCCGGCGGTAAGTTCGGCGGTGGCGGATACAAGGTATCCGGTGGTCTGCATGGTGTAGGTGCATCCGTTGTAAATGCGCTTTCGAACTGGCTGGAGGTTGAGATTTCCAGAGATGGCAAGATATACAAGCAGCGTTATGAACGAGGAAATGTAATATATAAATTAAAAGAGGTTGGTAAGACCGACAAGACCGGAACGAAGGTTACATTTATGCCGGACGATACAATCTTCGATGATGTTATCTTTGATTATAAGGTGCTTCGTACGAGACTTCGTGAGATGGCTTTCCTCACAAAGGGATTGAAGATTAATCTTGAAGATAAGCGTGAGGGCAAGGAACAGAGAGAATCCTTCCACTATGAGGGTGGTATCAAGGAGTTCATCGCTTACCTGAATAAGACAAAGACTGCACTTTACGATAAGATTATCTATATTGAGGGTAACAAAGATGATATCTATGTCGAAGTGGCAATGCAGCACAACGATTCTTACAACGAGCTTACTTTGAGCTTTGTAAATAACATCAATACACCGGAAGGTGGTATGCATCTGACAGGATTTAAGAGTGCTATCACGAAAGTCTTCAATGATTATGCAAGAAGCAATAAGATTCTGCGTGACAAAGAAGAAAACCTGTCCGGTGATGACCTGCGAGAAGGTTTGACCGCTATCGTAAGTATCAAGATACCGGAGCCACAGTTTGAAGGACAGACAAAGCAGAAGCTTGGTAATGCAGAAGCGAGAACCGCGGTAGAAGGACTTGTGACAGAGAAACTTACGTATTTCTTAGAGCAGAATCCTCAGGTGGCAAAGGCTATCGTAGGAAAAGCAGTTGTCGCACAGCGTGCCCGTATGGCAGCCAGAAAAGCAAGAGATGTTGCCCGTAAGAGTACACTTGAGACGAACATGGCGCTTCCCGGTAAGCTTGCCGATTGTTCGGATCCAAATCCAAAGAACTGTGAAATCTATATCGTAGAGGGAGATTCCGCCGGTGGTTCTGCAAAGACTGCCAGATCCCGTGCAACACAGGCAATCCTTCCGCTGCGTGGTAAGATTCTGAATGTAGAGAAAGCAAGAATCGACCGGATTCTGGAAAATGCAGAGATTAAAGCCATGATTACTGCATTTGGTACCGGTATTCGTGAGAATTTCAATATTGAAAAGCTTCGTTATGACAAGATCATTATCATGACCGATGCCGATGTCGATGGTGCACATATTGCAACGCTGATGCTTACATTCTTCTTCCGGTTTATGCCGGACCTGATCAAGGAAGGACATGTATACTTAGCACAGCCACCACTGTATAAGCTCGAGAAAAACAAGAAGACATGGTATGCATACAGTGACGAAGAACTGGCAGATATCTTAAATGAAGTCGGACGTGACCAGAATAACAAGATCCAGCGATACAAAGGACTTGGTGAGATGGATGCCGAACAGTTGTGGGATACGACGATGGATCCGGAAAAGCGGATTTTATTGCGTGTAGCGATTGATGAAAACAGTGAGTCGGAGCTTGACTTAACCTTTGATACATTGATGGGTGAGAGAGTTGAGCCAAGACGTGAATTTATTGAGGCAAATGCAAAATTCGTTAAGAATCTTGATGTTTAAGTAGGAGGAGAACAATGGACGATAGTACAATTTTTGATAAAATCCATGAAGTGGATTTGAAGAAAACCATGGAAGAATCGTATATCGATTATGCCATGAGCGTTATCGCTGCAAGAGCTCTTCCGGATGTGCGGGATGGTTTAAAGCCTGTACAGCGAAGAATTTTGCATTCCATGGTAGAACTGAACAACGGTCCGGATAAGCCACATCGTAAATGTGCCCGTATCGTCGGTGATACAATGGGTAAATACCATCCACATGGTGACAGTTCTATCTATGAAGCACTTGTAAAACTGGCACAGGAATGGAATACAAGATATCCACTGGTCGATGGACACGGAAACTTCGGTTCCGTCGATGGGGATGGCGCGGCTGCAATGCGATATACAGAGGCACGTCTCTCCAAGATTTCCATGGAGATGGTTGCGGATATCAACAAAGATACGGTTGATTTTGTACCAAACTTTGATGAGACAGAGAAAGAACCGGTCGTACTTCCAAGCCGTTATCCAAACCTGCTCGTAAACGGTACAACCGGTATTGCAGTAGGTATGGCGACAAATATTCCACCTCACAATCTGCGTGAGGTAGTAAATGCAGTTGTAAAGATCATTGATAACCGTGTGAATGAGGATCGTGAGACAGAAATCGAAGAAATCATGGAAATCATCAAGGGACCGGATTTTCCAACGGGTGCTTCTATCCTTGGTACAGCCGGTATCAATGAAGCATATAGAACTGGTCGTGGTAAGATCAAGGTACGTGCCGTATCCGAGATCGAGCCGATGGCAAATGGAAAGCAGAGAATCGTTGTGACTGAGCTTCCATATATGGTAAATAAAGCAAAGCTGATTCAGAAGATTGCAGAGCTTGTCAAGGAAAAAAAGATTGAAGGTATCACAGCCCTCCGTGATGAGAGTTCCCGTGAGGGTATGCGTATCGTTATTGAGCTTCGAAAAGACTGCAATGCGAATATCATACTGAATCAGTTGTATAAACACACACAGATGCAGGATACATTTGGTGTGATCATGCTGGCGTTGGTCGATGGACAGCCTATGGTATTGAATCTCTTGGAGATTCTTGGATATTATATCAAGCATCAGGAAGATGTTGTAACGAGACGAACAAAGTTTGACTTAAACAAGGCAGAAGACCGTGCCCATATCTTAGAGGGATTGCTGATTGCACTTGATCATATCGATGAAGTGATTCAGATTATCAGAAGCTCCAAATCTGTTCCGGATGCAAAGATAGCATTGATCGAACGTTTTGGTTTGTCTGATGTACAGGCACAGGCTATCGTCGATATGCGTCTGCGTGCTCTGACCGGTTTGGAAAGAGAAAAGCTTGAGAAAGAATACAGAGAATTGATGGAACTCATCAAAGAGTTGAAGGCAATTCTGGCAGATGAGAAGCTGCTCCTTGGTGTAATCAAGGAGGAAATTCTGATCATTGCAACAAAGTATGGCGATGACAGAAGAACTTCTATCGGCATTGATATGGATGATGATATCACAGTCGAAGATCTGATTCCGAAGGAAAATGTTGTAATCGCTATGACAAAGCTTGGCTATGTAAAGCGTATGACAATCAACAACTTCAAGAGTCAGAATCGTGGTGGCAAGGGCATCAAGGGCATGCAGACAATCGAGGATGATTTCATCGAGAATCTGTTTATGACAACGACGCACCATTACATCATGTTCTTCACGAATCAGGGACGTGTATATCGTCTGAAGACGTATGAGATTCCGGAATCCGGACGTACCGCGAGAGGAACTGCAATCGTAAACCTCTTACAGCTCCAGCCGGATGAAGTAATCACAGCAGTCATTCCGATTCGTGAGTACCATGAGGGAAGATACCTGATCATGGCTACAAAGAATGGTATGATCAAGAAGACAAAGATTACCGAATATGCAAATGTTCGTAAGTCCGGACTTGCTGCAATCACCCTGAAAGAGGGCGATGAGCTGATCGAGGTAAAGGCAACGAATAATACGAAGGATATCATCCTGATCACAAAGCAGGGCATGTGTATCCGCTTCAACGAGAAGGAAGTTCGTTCAACCGGACGTACATCGATGGGTGTTATCGGTATGAGTGTCGCTGGTGATGATGAAGTCATCGGCATGCAGTTAGACACGCAGGGAGAAGCACTTCTGATCGTATCGGAGAATGGCCTTGGTAAGCGTACACTTGTTGAAGAATTTACACCACAGCACCGTGGCGGTAAGGGTGTGAAGTGTTATAAGATCACAGACAAGTCCGGAACCGTTGTCGGATTCAAGGCAGTTAACGATGATAACGAAATCATGCTGATTACCAACCAGGGTATTGTAATAAGGCTTCTGTGTAAGGATATCTCAACACTGGGCAGAATTACAACCGGCGTGAAGCTCATCAACATGGATCTGGAAAGTGACATTACCGTTGCAAGTATTGCAAAGGTTCGTCAGAAATCTGCAGATGAATCCGAGTCTTTAGAGATGATGGAACGCGAGATGAATGAAGCAGACAATGAAGAAGGTAATGTAGAAGAGCCGGAGAGTCCGGAAGATAAGTAAAGTAATAATTAAGGACGATGTACTATGTACTATGATGATACATCGTCCTTTTTTTATAATAGATTTCTTTTGATATTTTGATATTCTTCCGGTGAAATCAAGCCCTTTTGTAAAAGTTGTCCATATTTTATCAATTCATCAGCAGAACTAACATTATAATTATTATTTATTGGATTATCCACAACATTGTCTTTTGCCAAACGTAATTGCTTCTGAAAATTATCAATTTCATTTTGTGAAAACCAGCGAATATCAAAAGCAATTTCTCCTCCTGCATATTGAATAGAAATTAGTGATATTTTATTTTTAAAATATAAAAAAACATATGCTAATATTATAGGAATAATATAAATCTTAAATTCAGAGAAACCAATACTCAACAGAATAAGTAAAAAAATAAAAAAAACAATAGCGATAATTAGATAATGTATAGGATTATAGTGTTTAATTTCGGTTCCCGTGACATCTTTTAAATCAACAATCTGAGAACGTGAATTTTTAACGATTTTAGGATTTCCACTATTGTTATAGAAAACATTATATGATTTTCCTTGAAAATATACTCTTTTATCAGTTATAAAAGAAAATCCTTTTGATAAAATCCCATTTGAAATAAAATTTTGGATATAAGAATTTCCTAAAGTTGAAATTAGTCTTTCATTTTTATTAACAAAAAACTGACTTAAGTAATAAGGATAATTAAAGTTATTTGTATTTTGATCCATATGTTTACCTTCCTTTTTAATATTAGCCATTTATGGCTAATATTATTATAGTCCATTTATGGGTATTATGCAATAAAAAAGGATAAAAGCATGATTTCTTATGAACCATTATGGAACACATTAAAATTGAAAGGTATCTCACAGTATCAGTTAATAAATAAGTATCACATTTCTGCAGGGCAATTATCACGATTGAGAATTAATAGTTATGTATCTACGCATACATTAGATCGTTTATGTGAAATACTCGATTGTAAGCTAGAAGATATCGCAGTTTATAAAAAAGAGAAAACAGATATATAATAGTTTTTATTGCTTTCTGTGTTTGATTTGATATAATAATAGACAATATTGGTATTTTATTCGTGAAAAGAGGGAAAAGCGATGAATGATAGTATTAAAGAGGGCTTGGAAGGTCTTTCCAAGATGGATGGCGTATCCAATTTCTTATATGCACTTATGTACTGGGTAGGTGTTATATTTGTATTGTTATTTGTGACATACATTTTTGTTTCGATTTATGTGCGTGCACAGAATAAGAAACGCGGAATTGATACGAAGGATAAAGACGACTATTTGGATGATTAAGAAAAGGGCTGCTATATGAGAAATCGTGTAGCAGCTTTTTATGATTGGAAATGGGGGAGAAAAATGAGTGGAAGAGCAATATTGCCAGATGAAATAAAATTGATGACAAGTGAAATGCAAAGGCAATTATCTAGATTAGAAGAAATGATTTATGATTTAGATAATTATATGAAAGAGATTATTCAAACAGAAAAATTAGCAGGGGAAACGGCAAAAAATTTTATTAATCATATTGAAAATCATTTAAAAGTTATAAATGGTATAAAATATCTAACATTACATATTAAAGAAGCATGTGAAAAATTAGATAGAAATATAGGATATGATAATTTGATTGAAGACGATATAATCAATCAGATTAATGAACTAAATTCTAGAAATTTAACAATAAATAATGAAATTAATGATATTGATGATGCATTAGATAAATGGTATATTAAATTATTTTTATCTAGCAATTATGAAAAATTAAAAAATTACTATTATTTTGAATTACAAAATAATAAAAATATGATTGAAACTCTTAAAAGAAAGCTTCAAAAAATTGATGAAATAGAAAAAAATATTGTAAACTTATTTGATAATGGAATATTATCAAATATTAATTATGCAGTTGATATACTAAAACAAAGTTATGAAAGTAAAGATTTTAGTCCAATTACATATCCTGATGTAATGCTGTTTTATAAACTTGGTAATTTAAAAATAGATTCAGTATCTTTACAAGGAGATCGTATAGGATTGAATACAGATTTTATTACAATTATAGATGATAATGGTATGTTATTAGAAAAATTTGGAGGCGACCAGAGTTGGCTTGATGATTCGGTATCAGATTCATCTTGTGGAGTTATTGCAATTGTAAATACATATTTATATATGACAGGGCAGACAACAATAACTAAAAAAGATTATATAGAATTGTGTAAGCGTTTTTTAAATGAAAATAAATTTGATAATATATTGATTGAAAAAAATTTTGGAGCGTTACCAACTACTATGTGTAGGTATCTAGAAAGGTTATGTATTGAGCAGGAAAATTTAAAAATACATGCAAAATGGAATTGTTTTAGTAATGATAATGAATATCAAACCATGAAAGATATGTTAAAAAATAATATTCCCGTTGTATGGGGATTGTATTCTATGAATAGTTGTTTGAAATTATATCAGTGGGATAAAACAACAGAATCTTATATTGAGTTTACAACTGTTTCGAGTCATTATGTTGTTGTTACAGGTATTTATGAGATAAAACGGGAGGATGGTTCTATAAAAAAAATGGTAGAAATATCTTCTTGGGGAAAAAAGTGTTATGTTGATTATGATGAATATGAAGTTTTTAAACGGTCAGTATTATCACAGACATACGAGCAAAATCCAAATTTATATATGATGCCAACAATAGATGGAGAAGGTATTGTAAATAATATTGGATCAAGTATTATAAAAATTGAAATTAATTAGTAGGAGAAAATATGAAACAGAAAATATCTATAATAGCAATCGCAATAATGCTAGTATTGGTTGGATGCAATTCCAGTACATACATGTATGATGAATGGAAATCATATGTAGTTGGAAATAAAAAAGGAAATCTCAAAATAAGATATGAAGAAAATGAAAGTGAAATTAATCTCAAAATATCTCCATATTCTTCTAAAACAGCAGATGAATGTGAAAATATTATAAAAAGAAGTAGAGAATTCGCAGAGAAAAATCCTGATTATCTGTCAGATAAAATAGACATTAATATTAGTTTTTATTTGGGTTCTGAGCTGATTGCTATAAAATTTACAAATATAACAAATGCACCAGGGGATGAAAAAAGTATTTTTTATTATGATTTAACAAAACTTAATCTGGATTGTGGAGAAAAACCTTCTTACACATATGTAGATTATAGTATTTTGCAAGACAAGGTATTACGCGGGACGTTTGATACTGAAGTTATTATTTTAGAATTAGGTGAAAATGCAAAGGCTTATTGTAGAGCAGATGTTTTAGAATTATCAAAATATTTTAATTCATATCAATGCATAGTTGCAAATTTTGATGCCGAGGAACCGGCAAAAGAAGTTTTGCAAATGTTAAAAGAAAAAAATCCAGATGCAGATATCTATTATACTTGTTATCGAAAAGACTTAAAAAAATATGAATAAGTAGGAGTTTTATGATGAAGGTTCAGAAAAAATTATCAAATAATGAAATAAAATCTTTATTTATAACTGTAAATAAATTAAATGAAATTCATAGTTCACAGGATTCAAGAGAGAGAAAAATATATAATAGAATTTGTGATTATTGGAAAAACGATAAGGATATTTACAATATAGTAAGTGAAAATTTAATCATTGACAAAAAAATGAGAAATGAAAGAGAAAATATTTATGAGAAAATGAATTATGAAATAAAAAAGCAAAAAGGAGAAGAAAAAAATAATGAGTAGTAAATTTGAGTGGGATTATAATGAGGCTATGAATATTAGTGAAACATTGAAGGAAATGTCCCAGGATATATTTTGCATAACTCCAGTATGTAGTTCAGATGTAGTTTCTGTTGGTGTTGATTTAGCAGAAGAATATTTTTTTAATTTTTCTAATATGATAAAAAATTATGCACAAACAATAAATAATACAGGGCAAGGAATTGAAAAAAGAACGGAATATCTGTATATGATAGATACAAATATTAAAACAGACATTAATTCAAATCAAGAGTTATGTTAATAATGAGTAAAATATGCAAACAATATACACAGACAAAAAAGCGGAATTGTTATGAAGGATAAAGACGATTATTTAGATGATTAGGAAAAAGCTGCTATATGAGAAATTATGTAGTGGCTTTTTTATTATATTTTGGGATCGTGCCCCTGTTGAACTCGCGAAGAGTGCGAAATCATAATCACCCGCTATGCGGATGATTATGATTAGCATAGAATAACTGGTTGTGAGCATAACAAAATTAGGATATAATTATTTATATTTATGAAAAAGGGGTGGTATGAATGACGGATTTAATGAAAAATGAAATAATAACAGGATTGTTAGACATTTTTTCAGATAATATACTTACGATTATTTTATATGGATCTGTAGCAAGAAATGAAAATACCCTAGAGAGTGATATTGATATAGCAATCGTAATAAAAAATAATATGGATGATGACACAAGAGATAAATTTATGAGATGGTCAGCAGACATGGATTTGAAGTATGATAAGGTATTTTCAATTATAGATATCGAAAAAAGTAATTTAGAGAAGTGGGGACATATCCTTCCTTTTTATAAGAATGTGCAAAAGGAGGGTATTGTTTTATGGAAGGCAGCTTAAAGCAATTAGAAAATGCGAAAATATTTGTATCAGAAGTTGAAAAATATATTTCATCAGTTGTAAAGGAGTAAACCATGCGAACATTACACACAGACAAAATCATTGAAGCAGTAAAAGAAATGTGTATCTCGGCCAATCTGTATCTGGCAGATGATATGGATAGTAAGATACGTCAGGCGGCAAAAGAGGAAGACAGCACACTCGGCAAACAGATCTTGAATCAGTTGATTGAGAATATGAAGATTGCCGGAGAAGATCAGACACCAATCTGTCAGGATACGGGAATGGCAGTGTTCTTCGTGAATGTCGGACAGGATCTGCACATTGAAGGAATGAATCTCACGGATGCCATCAACGAAGGAGTAAGAAGAGGATATACGGACGGATATTTGCGGAAATCTGTCGTGAGAGATCCACTTCTGCGTGAGAACACCGGAGACAATACACCGGCAATCATCCATTATGATATTGTACCGGGAGATCAGCTGGAGATCACGATTGCGCCGAAGGGATTTGGCAGTGAGAATATGAGCAAGGTATATATGCTGAAACCGGCAGATGGAGAAGAAGGAATCCGTCAGTCCGTGCTTGCAGCAGTGAAGGATGCCGGACCAAATGCCTGTCCTCCGATGGTAGTCGGTGTCGGACTTGGCGGTGATTTTGAGCTTGCGGCAAAGCTTGCGAAGAAAGCACTCACAAGACCGGCAGGATCACATTCGGAGAAGGCACATATTGCGAAGCTCGAAGACGAGATATTGGAGCTTGTGAACAAGACCGGAATCGGACCGGGTGGACTTGGAGGAAAGACAACGGCGCTCGCCGTCAATATTGAAACCTACGCAACGCATATCGCAGGTATGCCGCTTGCAGTCAATATGTGCTGTCATGTCAATCGTCACAAGACAGTTGTGTTGTAGAAATATAAATGATATGGAAGAGATGACAGAGAAAGATGTACAGGAGATTGGATGGATGCATGTGTAAGTTATAAATGAAAATCATGCGTGCACGAAAGAAAGGAGATATGTACTTGGGAAAGGTTTCAAATTATATCAACCAGAATATGACAAAATTCAAGCAGATCTACATACGTTATGCTGCGAGTATTTTCTGTGCGTTTATCATAGCGGTTGTGAGCATCATAGCAAATCAGAAAAAAGGGTTTGACATAGAATCTATCGTGACTGTGTGTTCTATCTGGCTTGCCGGGAATTTTCTGCTTGAGAGTCTGTGGAAGAAAACAGCAGAAGAAGCACAGAAAAACAAACGGAAATGGCTGATTGGCTATGTCGTAACGTTTGTGATTGCCATAATATTTAAGGTTTTATCAGAGATGATTAAAACGCAGAAAGCGGATATACCGAATCTGATATTTGAAAGTATCTTGTATTTTTACATTGCGTGTACCGTGCTTCTTGCAATTTATGTATTGCTCCGGCAGCAGAAACTGGATCTGCCACATTGTATCGGACGAATCATATTTGCATTACTCCGGGCAGTTGGCGTCTATCTGGTGTTAAATATTGCGGTTATCCTGATACTTGAAATTATAGATGCATTGCTTGTGGATATCGATACGTTCAGAGTGGAGTTGAATATCCAGTTATTGCTGAGTGCACTTGCGTATTTCCCAACCTGCCTGCTTGCTGTCTCGGACACAAGCGAAGATAACGCGGCATTTACAAAGAAATTTGTATCGTATGTGCTACTTCCATGCGTGTGGATTGCGATGTTCGTGATATACCTCTATGTGGTAAAAATCTTTGTGACACAGGAGGTTCCGAGCAACGAAATCTTCAGTATCTGTGCAAGTCTTTTTGCAATTGGTATGCCAATCTGGATGATGGCATCCGGGTTCGTGGAGGAGAAGTCTTCACGTTATAAGAAACTGATCCATATTACGAAATATATCTATGCACCGTTTATCCTGCTTGAAATCTATTCGATGTCGGTACGTGTTATAGCGTATGGACTGACGGAGCAGCGATATGCGGCGTGGATGTTTATCTTGCTACAGGTCATCTATATTCTGTGGAACCGGCATTATGAAAATCTGATCCTTGTATTCGTGGGATGTTTATTCATAGGACTTCTGCTTCCATTTGGAAATGCATCTTACCTGTCTTATCAGTCACAGAAAAGCCGGTTAGTTAAGAATCGGACATTGGATAAGAAAGTGGTTGCGGAAGCATATGATTATTTGCGTGGAAATGCGTATGGCAGACGGTACATAAAGACCAATCTTACGGAAGCGGAGCAGGATGAATTACATAACATGATGTATGACCGGGACAGTGAAGATCAATGGAAATCCGTGTATTTTTATGCAGATCCGATGGAAGAGGGTGGATTGGCCATCCGTGGTTATGAAAAAATCTATGGGGTAGATGAAAATTATGGGGATGAAAGTTCTGTTCAAGAATATGAGAGCAAAACAATCACAGCCGGAGACAATGTATATGAGGGTGTAGATCTTACTTCCTGTATTTCGTATTATAAGGACTTGGAAGATAAAAATGAAAATCAGGTTGTAGATGAAAAAGATAAAGTCTACGAAATTCAAATCAGTGATACAGAAAAACTGATTATAACGTATATCAGTATTGAAATCGATGATGAGCAGACTATGATAAATTGGATGCACATAAAAGGATATATATTGACGAAGTAAAAAATAGTGGAGGATTAGAGAATGGAACGACATATTGCAGTACCATTTAGCAAAGAAAAATTAAAGGAGCTTCATGCAGGAGATTATATCTATCTGACCGGCACAATCTACAGTGCCAGAGATGCTGCACACAAGCGGATGTATGATGCTATCTGCGTGGAGCAGGAGAAACATCCGGAAGTGGATTATACCGGTGCAAAGCTGTATGAGGATAAGATTCTGCCACTGGATATCACAGGAAATACAATCTATTATCTCGGACCAACACCGGCGAAGCCGGGACAGGTCATCGGTTCTGCCGGACCTACAACAAGCAGCCGTATGGATAAATATACACCGCTTCTGTTGTCGAAGGGTTTGAAGGGTATGATCGGAAAAGGTAAGCGCAGCCAGGCAGTGATTGATGCAATCGTGAAGGAAAAAGCCGTGTATATGGCAGCCGTTGGTGGAGCGGGTGCACTTTTATCCAAATGTATCAAGGAGTCCGAGGTAATCGCTTATGATGACCTTGGAACCGAGGCAATCCGTAAGATGCGCGTGGAGAATCTTCCTGTTATCGTTGTGATTGACAGCGAAGGACACAATCTATATGAGACGGCGGTTGCAGATTATCTGAAGGAGCATAATTAATATGGCAAAAAACAAAGTTAAAGTTGAATATGATGTAGATATGGAAAAGGAGCGCAGGAAGAAACAGCAGAAAAACGGAAAACCAGGATTTGCTATCCGCAGATCAAATATCCTTCTGTATGGGTTGCTGCTCGTTGCGGAAGTGTTGTTTTATTATTTCCTGACACCGGCAATCAATGTACATACCTCTGGATTCTGGACATGGGTGATACTTACGCTTGCGGCAATTGGATTTTGCTCCTTTGATTTCAAGGGAACACGCATTACTAAAAAAGGCAATATCAAAGAAGCCGTTGGTTCGACGAAGGTGGTAATGGTTTCATTTACTGCAATTCTTGTGTTAATTATAGGACTGATTGTAGGAGGGCTGGCATCTTCTAAGTTATTCCGTGCATCCAAATATGCAGGAATCATCAAGGTTGAGGATGGTGATTTTGCAACGGATGTACCGGAAAGTGAGAATATCAACAACATTGCACTGATGGATACGGACAGTGCGAGAATCATCGGTGACCGTGCGATTGGTTCCCTGTCTGATGTTGTCAGCCAGTATCAGGTAAGCGAGACATACAGCACGATTGATTATAATGGTGTGCCGATGAAGGTGGCTCCGCTAGAATATGCGGGATTTATCAAATATCTGAATAATAAAGATGCCGGAATTCCGGGATACGTGCTCGTTGATCCAGTCAAAAATGAAGCAGATTATGTGAAGCTTGAAAAGCCGATTCAGTATTCTTCATCAGCATATTTTGGTAAGAATCTGCAGCGGCATGTGCAGCTTTCTTATCCGACGTATGATTTCAACGGATATTATTTTGAACTTGATAACGAAGGAAATCCATATTATATCTGTCCGGTATTAAAGCCGAATGCAGGGTTATTTGGAGCGAAGGACGTGAAGGGAATCGTGCTCTGTGATCCATGCAGCGGGGATTGTGAATATATGGATCTGGGTGATATTCCAAACTGGGTAGATCGCGTGTATGATGGTGATCTCTTATGTGACCGGTATAACTGGTATGGTATGCTGTCAGGTGGATTCATTAACAGCAAGATTGGAAACAAAGGCTGTAAGGTGACGACCGACGATTATGGTTACAAGGTGATGGATGGCGATGTGTGGGTATACACAGGTGTGACATCCGTCAATGGCGACCAGTCGAATATCGGATTTGTGTTGATGAATTCAAGAACTGCAGAGAGTAAATATTTTGCAATCGCAGGTGCGGAAGAGCATTCCGCGATGTCCTCTGCGGAGGGACAGGTACAAAACCTCGGGTACACGTCATCATTCCCATCTCTGATCAACATCGGAAATGTACCAACCTATATCATGGTACTCAAAGATAATGCAGGACTTGTGAAGATGTATGCACTTGTCAATGTGGAAAAATACAGCATCGTGGCAACCGGCGCGACACAGAAAGAAGCACTTGCAAGTTATCGGAAGCTGCTTGCCGAAAACAGCATAACGACAAGTGGAAACGATGTCAGCGAAGATACATTGAGTAAGAAGATTACAGTCACACAGATCCGGTACATCACAGTAGAGAATGAGACATATGTGTATATTACAGCGAAAGATCGTTCTGTCTACAAACAGAATTTTGCCGAAAATGAAAGCCTGATCAAGATTGAGGAAGGTGATGTAATCACAGTTCATTATATGGAAGGTGACGATGGCGTGAATGCGCTTCTCTCTTATGAATAGTTATACTTCAAAGTGGAAAAATTCATTTCTCTTTGATTAGATAAAAAGCAAATACTATATCGAAGTGAACCCCCCTTTTTTTAGATAAAACAAGTCTAATGAAAGGGGGTTTTTCTATGTCTGACTATAATTTCCATAAAGACAGTGCCATGTCGGAAATTATGAAAATTCATATAAGAATTTAATATATAATTATGAAAGAACATTATGACATTGATGATATTGTGATAAAAAAGAAGGAAGGCAGGGAGTGTATATGAAGAAAATGAAGACAAGAATACTGGCACTAACGTTAGCAATCAGTATGATCTTTTCACTTGTTTTAGGGGAAAATGTAAAAGCGGAGAGTTTTTCGGAAAATGAAAATAAAACAACGGAAGCTGTGACAGATGAGAATGCAGATGAGATTGATACAACGGAAGCTGTGACAGATGTTCCTGCAGATGAGAATGATACAGCGGTAGCTACGACGGAGCCAACAGAGAATGAAACAGATGTTACGGAAAGTGTTATGTGTGTGATGTCTTCAAATGACAGCACTTTCGAAGTCACAGGGGGGATGATAACATATCAGATATTGGAGAATAATACGATTGCCATTACCGGATGTGATGATACGGTTACGGAAGCGAAAATTCCGGATAGTATTGAAGATAAGGCTGTAACAACCATTAGCGAGTATGCTTTTTTAAAAAAAACATCTCTTACATCCGTGGTGCTTCCTGCAAATTTAACCAATATTGGAGAGCATGCTTTTTCTGGCTGTACCGGTCTCGTGTCTGTGGATTTTTCTGCATGTACAAATACATTGGATATTGGTTCCTACGCATTTGATGACGATGAAGCGCTGATACAGGTAATATTTCCATCCCGTCTGACAAGTATTGGAGATGGGGCTTTTTATGGCTGTAACAGACTTACATCTGTGGATTTTTCAACATGTGAGGAAACATTGAACATTGGAGGAAGCGCATTTGAGTATACAGCAATTACCTCTGTGGTATTTCCAAAGGGATTGAAAAGCGTTGGAAAATGGGCATTTGATAGTTGTGAAGATCTGAAAACGGTAGATTTTTCAGCGTGTAAGGAGCTTGTTTCAATAGAAGCAAATGCATTTTCCGAGTGTGGACTTACAGAGGTCAATCTTTCCGTCTGCAGTAAGCTTACAAGTATTGGAGAATATGCGTTCTGCAAAAATCAGGCGCTTACAAAGGTGGTGTTTCCAACATCACTTTCTACACTTGGGGAAAGTGCCTTTTACCAGTGTTCAGCGCTGAAAAGCGCAGATATATCCGATACAGACCTTACGGTAATCAGTGATGGTGCGTTTGGAGAGACAGGACTTACCGAAATGACACTTCCGGATGGAGTGGTAACGGTAGGACAAAATGCATTTGCAGGATGTACAAGTTTATCTTTTCTTGCTTTTGGAAATAATCTGGAAAGTATTGGATGGCAGGCATTTTGCGAAACAGCAATTACACAGCTTCATCTGCCGGACAGCCTGACGACAATAGGCAACGACGCGTTTTCAAATTGTAAATCATTGACCAGTATTGAATGGCCAAATAATTCGGCATTTACAACGGTTACAGGTTTTGATGGGTGTACGGCTTTGCCGGTTTCGGAACTGAACGAGGTGCTAAATCTTGCCTCTGTTATAGAGATTGGAGATTATGCGTTTAGCAACTGCTCATTTGATTCTGTTGTAATTCCCTCATCTATTAAAAAAATTGGGGAAGATGCATTTTATGATACAGGTATGACTTCTCTAACATTGAGTCCGGGCGTGGAGGTTATTGGCGCGCATGCATTTGCGTATTGTGAGGGTTTGGCAGGAACAAAGGTGATTGTACCGGAAACGGTAAATGAAATTTATGGAGGTGCATTTAAATATTGTTTTAAGGAACAGGCTGGGGAGAAAGAAAGTACATATACTGCAATTATCGTGGAATTCCCTAACCGGGATTTTAAGCTGATGCCTTACAACACATCAGGCGGACCTGCCAGTACGGAAATGGTAACAATTGATGGCGTGAATTATGAGGATCCATTTGCGGAAAGGGCGGTGATCAGGGCATATCAGACCGATTCAGAGGGAAATCCGTCCATGCTGAAACAATTTTACGAGGCACAGCAGAAAGAACTTTATGCAGACAGGTATACCTTTGAGGCTCTGGATGAGACAAAGCAGATGTATACGGTGTCTGGTACAATACCTACCGGCGCAGAGATAGAAGTATTTCAGAACAATCAGAAACTTACAGTTACGTTCACCGGTAATCGGTTTTCGGTAAAAGCTGAAGCAGGAACGAAGGTGACGGCGGAAGTTATGATAGATGGTTACTATAATAAGCATTTTATCCAGATGTCGCTCGATGAAGATTGGAATCTTGGAGAAATCATTTTTTCCGATGAAGACAGACTGCCGGTCAATAATTTGATGAAAGTTGATTTTGGAACCGCAGTGGTCAACAGTTTTCGGAATCTGGAGATCAGCTTAAAAGCGGACGAGAGGATATTAAAAGAAGGTACAGATTATGTTCTTCAGTATCCAAATGTGGTTCTGAAGGAAACCGTTACGGAAAACAATCTGACACTGACTGTGAATGCGGATGACATTGGATATGCCGGAGGAAGCGTGACAGCCAGCCGGGAGGAAGGAATTTTCAAACTTTCATTGAAGGCCTGGGGAAAACTGAAGATTACAACGGACAGCAGCTTTGCAGGGGATAACAATATTCTTGTGTTTAATGAGAACGGAAGTCTGGAGGGTAAAAGTAAAATAGCATCAGATGGACTTTACCTGACAGAAGGACTAAAAGCAGGAACGTATACCATTATCGCATATAATGTCAATGATAGCTTTTCTGCAGTGACGTCGATGGATGTGCTGGAAGGCATGGGATTGACAGAAGGAAAGGACTATGCAAAGGTGATGGCAGAGGTTTCCGATGGGGAGACCAATCAGGTAGAAATAAAGGTTCCTTTACTGAAAAATAATGTATCCGGACTTTTAGACAAAGAAAAATGCTCCATTGTATCCAAAGCTAATTATGTAATTAAGAAACAGACTTTTAATGTAAGCGTGTATTATGGCTTTGCAGAAGGAAAAAGTGGGAAGATCTCTCTTTTGCTGCCGGATAATATGAGCCTGAGATATGTCTGTACGGAAACAGAAAGCCTGAAGGATTCAGATTATACGGTATCAGGGAATACTATTACGATAAACAAGACCCTGCAGGAGGGTATGCTATATCTTGGACTTTCCTGTGAAAAGACAGGCGTATACAGTCTTTCTGCAGTTGCGACGGCAGACGGAATAACGGCACCTATCGGGAGTAAGACATTGACAGTTCACGATTATGAAATCCGTCCGGCAGCGGGAGACTTATACTCTCTGACTGGGAATAAGGTGACTGTTTATGCAGCACCATACAGCGGAGTTACACTTTTGCTGGATGGAAATCAGGTGGGAACAGGAAATACGAATGGTCTTGGAAATGCGACCTTTACCTATAATCTCCCGGCAGATACGCTGCAAGGGCAGACATTTCTGTTAACGGCTGAGGTAGCTGGAGGGCAGGTTTCCACAGAGGTTACTTATGCAAGAACCTCGGCAGCATTAGATTCTTGGTCCTTCTATCAGACAAACCGTCTGGGCAGTAATTATAATGGGGGATATTTGTACTCGACGTCGCAATACTTTACCCCTCCATCATTTTATTGGTATTTATTTAATGAGGAGGCGGATAATGACTGGACGATATGCGCTGAATTTATAGGCGGCATTGCACCGGAAAATGTAGTCACATATATGAAGACACTGGATGGAACAGTACATACGGTGCCGATGCAGCTTTTAAAGACAGAACAACTCACGGAAGGGAAAGGTTATCGGTTTACCTTTGCCGGAGAGGTCACATTGCCGTCAAGTGGAACGCAGGTTGTGACGGAGGCGCAGCTTCCGGAAGAATTTTCAATTGACTGGGTAGATCAGGGTCAAACGTTTACTTATGACGCGGATATGGCAGAAAAGAGCCAGAAAAAGGCAGCGGAGATTACGGCTCAGAGAAAACAGGAGAGTGAAGAAATCGCAACATCCCTTGCAGAAACCAGAAATCAGTATATGAAGGAATATGCGCAGACGAACGGTCTGACCTATACAGAGAATCCGGATTTCAATGCATCCGAATATATTTTTGGAGCGAAATATCGCGTGTCAGAGACGATGCCGGAGTGGTTCGAAAAACAAACGCCGGAGGTTCAGGCAGCGTTCTACAATGCGGAGAAAGCAATTGATGAAGCGATGGAAAGTTTTTCTGAGATGATGGGGCTGAAGAAGAATATCACGGAATACCAGTCGTGGGAGGAAGTCTATGCGGATATGGGCATTACGATGAAGGAGAATACCCGCACGGCAGAAGAACTTCGGGCGGATGGATTTGAGGTGTGCGAAAATGCAGACGGGACATTTACCGCATTTAAAGATCATGCGAAAGAGTCGGAGAAAACGCAGTCTGCAGTACATATGAAAACGGCGGAGACCGCTCTGGCGCGTGAGGGAGGCGTAAGCGGTATCACCGGAGGCTACACCTTTATTGATGCTAGCGGAAACGAGATTGATTATAACGGAGAAGCTGCCGCTAATTTTGATCAGGGAGCCCGGAACGCTTTTATAGGTTCTTTTGGAAATGCCCTGGATGCATTAGATCAAGTGATGCATATGCCGGGAGTAACGGACAGCCAGCTTGCGTTGAATGTAACAACGGGAATGGCCACAGCCGGCAGTCTGATAGGTGCGGCGGCAGGTATCGAGGGCGCAATGCAGGATTCGGAAGCCTACGTGGATTATACGGTACGCGAAGCGGATATGCAGGGATACATTGACGAATTGAAAATGTTTGAGGAGCGCTACAAGGATAAACCTCTCTGTTCCAATGCAATTATGAGAGAACGCTATGTGGCAATGGATCTTCGACTGTATATGGGGCTGGAAAAGGATCGTTATTGTGCCAATTCTGTGGTTGGATCACTCTTTACGATTGCCGGCGCTATGGATAAGACAGTGACCACCACTGCCTTAAGTGCGATGTGGGATTTTGGATCCAACTATACGGGTGTCCGGCGCGCTGCAGAGGTTACGAGGCTTTCTGCTGAACTTGACAGGTTGACGAGGGAACGTAAACAGAAATGTGATGATACGGATATGGAAAAAATTATGAAGAAAACTCATAAGGTACAGCCAATTATGGATCCGTCCGGATTCGTTTATGAAGCAGTGGAATCAAACACCCTTTCCGACGTGAAGGCGACCGTTTATTATGCAGAGGATTCCAGCGGAACAAATGCGCAGGTTTGGAATGCAGAAGACTATGAGCAAATCAATCCGCAGATAACCGACGACAGCGGAGTATTTGCATGGGATGTGCCAACGGGCTGGTGGCAGGTTCGCTTTGAAAAGGATGGGTATGAAAATGCACAGACCGAGTGGATGAGAGTTCCACCACCGAAGATGGGATTGAAAATTGCAATGATATCAGAGAAAACACCGGAGGTTGTATCAGCCAACGCATATACGGATTATATTGAGGTTGTATTCAGTCAGTATATGGATACAACAGAAAATCCTGTGCTGCCGGAAGGCATGACCGGAGAATGGCAGATGGTGGAAAATGGCTATTCAAAGGTTCTGCATATTACAAAAGAGGGTGGTTTTAGAAAGGATGATATTGTGTCCTTTACACTGAAAGGAGTCAAAAATTATGCAGGGAAAACACTTGCTGATTACAACAGTGGAGATTTGACTGTATCTGTACGCCCGGCTGAAATCATTCTGAATTATGAGAATATAATTCCTGCGAAAGCAGGAGAAGAGGCAACGTTTACAGTACGAGTCAAGGATAGTGAAGGTAACTATGTAGAAAATGTGACGGTCGAAGCCCTGATTGGAAGCACACAGATTGCATCCTTTGCAGAGAACAAAGCGAATGCAGAAGCTGTCACTGATGCAGATGGAAAAACGAAATTCCAGATCAGTACAAACTTGCCGGGATATACGAATATGACATTCCGGGTAAAGGGTACAACACTTGAAAAAGTAATGAAGTTGCATGTGTCGATGGAGGAAAATCGCCCGAAACGTCCGACAGCACAGATTGGTGAGACACTGTTTGACGAGAATTCTCCGAAAAATAATTATATTACAGTCAGTGAAGGAGAGATGCTGACACTGGCGGCAGAGGAGGGTGTGACAATCTATTATACGACGGATGACACCTGTCCGTGCCAAAATAGCGCAAGCCGCAAAATTTATACCAAACCAATTAAGATTATGAAGAATACCAAGTACCGTATTGCTGCTTATAAGGATGGCATGGATTACAGTGAAAGGCTGAACATTACAGTTACAGTAGATGCTGCTCATGTGCATGATTATGGAGCAGAATGGAAATCAGATTCCGAAAGTCACTGGCATGAATGTATTTGTGGTGCACAGGCGAACAAAGCTGCACATGATATGGAAGTTAAAAATGCAAAAGCTGCAACAGAGACAGAGACAGGATACACGGGAGATCAGGTTTGTAAGGTTTGCGGCTATATAATAAGCGGAACGGTGATTCCAGTAAAAGAAGCAACAAAATCAGATGATTCGAAACCAGCTGATACAACAGAAAATCTGAAACCAGCTGATGTACAGGATAATAAAGAACCTTCTGAAACATCATGTGATGAAAAATCAGATCCTAAAGAAAATGATTTAAGTCCGAAAACAGGAGATCAGGCAAATTTATCACTTTGGTTTGCTCTAATTGTTATATCTTGTTTTGGGATGGCAACATGCATAATGTATGAAAAAAAACATAGAAGAAACTTTTTCCCTGTCAAGCATACTAAGGGTAGATAATTACCTCTTGACATTTAGTACAATATTTGTTATTCTAATTTAGCGTGTTGACGCGGAACTAAATAACACCGATTGGTAAAATGTGTTTTTTAGGCATTGGAGATGTACTCAAGTGGCTGAAGAGGCGCCCCTGCTAAGGGTGTAGGTCGTTCGCGCGGCGCGAGGGTTCAAATCCCTCCATCTCCGTTTGTAGATTACGGATAAAATATTGAAAATAAGTCTTGACTTGATTGGAAATATTTCATATAATCTACTTTGCGTTTAGTTAAATGCAACGATATATTCCTCGATAGCTCAATGGTAGAGCACTCGGCTGTTAACCGAGTTGTTGTAGGTTCGAGCCCTACTCGGGGAGTTTGATATTGTAAGCACTACGTGCTTACTAATCATAAGGAATCTCCCCACTGCGTGGGCCCCCTTATGATATGTGGCGTGATAGCCAAGTGGTAAGGCAGAGGTCTGCAACACCTTCACCGCCGGTTCAAATCCGGCTCGCGCCTCTCTTAAATCCTTGATACAAGATGTATCAGGGATTTTTTTATTTTGTGAAATCTCTGTGAAAGCCATTGACGGAGCCCGCCCGCGTGTTAAAATACTTGACAATTCGCAAAATTGAAGAAGAATAATGAATATCAGGATTGGATATAGTTATGGAGGATGCTTATGAGACAGAAATTGATGGATTTTATGCGCGGTAGAAATGGAACGGATCAGCTTTCCATGTGTATGATGTGGACGGCGTGTATCTTGGTTTTTATCGATATGTTTGTAAGAAGCAATATACTCAGCACGATTGCATTTGTGACCTTTGCATTTGCATATTTCCGTGTGTTCTCCAGAAATATTGGCAAGCGTCGGGATGAGAATACATGGTTCCTAAACAAGACGTATAAACTACGCATGTGGGGACGGAAAGAGAAAAGCCATATGACGATGAGCAAGACGCATCACATCTACCGTTGCCCGGAGTGTAAACAGAAAATTCGTATCCCAAAGGGAAAAGGAAAGATCGAGATACGTTGTCCGAAGTGCAGCGCACGGTTTATAAAGAACAGTTAGCAAGTGTAACAGGATTCGGAGGTAGGACGATGTTTGGATATGTGACGGTGAACAAGCCGGAAATGAAAGTCAAAGATTACGAGCGGTATCGCATGTACTATTGTGGTGTCTGTCATGCACTCCGGAATACGGATGGTGCAATGGGACAGATGTCACTTACGTATGATTCAACCTTTGCCGCGGTTCTTCTGACCGCTTTATATGAGCCGGATACGCAGATGAAGGAAGCAGCGTGCATGGTGCATCCGGTTGGAAAGAAAAAATATCTGGTAAATGAGGTCATACAGTATATTGCAGATATGAATCTTATTCTAACCTACTACAAATGTCTCGATGACTGGGCGGATGACCGGAAATTCACCAGACTTTGTTACAGCAGTTTTATACGGAAGCGTGTGCGCAAGATCGGTCAGGTCTATCCGGAGAAACTGGCGAAGATCCGGGAGTCTCTGCGGACATTATCTGTCTGTGAGAGAAAGCATGTGACGAATCTGGATTTGCTTGCCGGAACCTTTGGTGATATCATGGCAGAAATCCTTGCATATAAGTCGACACGCGGGATTGACTGGTCGGAGGAGCTGCGGAGACTCGGTTACCAGCTTGGCAAATTCATCTATATTCTTGACGCATATGATGATGTGCAGGAGGATATCGAGAAGAACCGGTTCAATCCCTTGAAGGAGTTATACCATGAGTTGTCAAAAGAGCAGTTCGACAGTTACGTGAAGGAAATCCTTATGATGATCGCCACCGATATGGCAAAAATCTATGAGTGTCTGCCAATCGTCGAGGAGACAGCCATCCTCCGCAACATTATCTATTCCGGGATCTGGGTAAGGTTTATGACGAAACAGCAGGGAGAAGAGAAAGAAAGGAATTAGCATGAAAGATCCTTATGAAGTTCTGGGGCTTCCACATGGTGCCTCGGAAGAAGAAGTGAAAAAAGCATATCGAAATCTAAGCCGGAAATACCACCCGGATGCAAATATCAACAACCCAAACGCAGCGCAGGCAGAAGAAAAATTCAAGGAAGTGCAGGTGGCATATAAGAGCATCATGGACGGAAATACAGGTTCCTCGTATGGTGGCAGCAGCTATGGCGGGTTCGATGGATTCGGCGGATTTGGAGCGGATGCATTCCGTCGTGCCAGAAATGAAGGTGGCGGTATGAGCCAGGATGAATCCCACCTTGCCGCAGCACAGAATTTCATTATGAACCGGATGTTTACAGAGGCACTCCGTACGCTGGAGGATATAGACGACCGGACGGGCAGATGGTATTATCTAAGTGCGGTTGCAAACTTAGGTGCCGGGAATCAGGCAACAGCGATGGAGCATATTGACCGTGCAATCGCGATGGAACCGAACAACATGGAATACAAACAGATGAAGCAGCGGATGCAGGGCGGCAGCAACTGGTATGTGCAGCGGGGCATGGGATATGGAATGCCGGATGTGCGTTCCGATAACTGGTGCATGGATATGTGCCTGTTAAATTTGCTCTGTAATTGCTGTACACCTTGTTGATAATGAAATAAAAGGGGAAGGGGAGAAACAATGGAGAACATCATTTTAGCATCACAGTCTCCACGCAGACAGGAGATCCTGTCGCTGGGTGGATATGAATATAAAGTATGCGTATCTTCGGCAGAGGAACAGATTCCACCGGAAGAGTTGGAGAATCTGACACCACAGGAGCTGGTCGAACGACTGGCGCGTGTGAAGGCAGAAGATGTGTACCGCAGAAACTGTAATAAGGACACGGTGGAAGAAATCACAGTGATTGGTGCAGATACCGTGGTTGCTGTGGACGGACGCGTGCTTGGAAAACCAAAGACAGAGGAAGAAGCATATGGGATGCTTTCCATGCTTGAAGGCCGTACGCATGATGTATTTACCGGGGTATGTATCCTGTGGACAAAACCGGATACGCCTGCGGAGATACAGGGAAATACCTTTCACTGTCATACGAAAGTCACCTTCTATCCGATGACGGAGAAAGAAATCAACAACTACGTTGCTACGGGCGACTGCATGGATAAGGCAGGTGCCTATGGCATCCAGAGCGGCGCCGCGAAGTATATCCAGGGTATCGAAGGGGATTATCTGAACGTGGTTGGACTGCCTTTGTCAAAAATTTATCACGTTTTGAACGAAAAATTATCAAATCTTACAATAAGAAAATCAAAAAACGCGTAAAATAAATTATACAAAACACGAAGAATGACGATTTTTTGTACATTATCACTAAAAACAAAAATAAAATTTATACAAAATGCCATTGCAAAAAAATATATATGTGCTACACTAATACATGTAGCAGCGAGACAGGCTGCTATGACAAATATAGAAGATCAACACCACGCATTGTACAGGGGGAAGGGTTACATAGCCGTGATGTTGCATATAAATAGAGCGTCAGGGCTCGGTATTATATGAAGGTCTTGTTACGTGTAGCAAGTAGTGTTTCCTTATGTGGTAAAAGAGAGGGTACCACATAAGGGGATACTATCAAAATCAATTATGGATGTTCAAAACAGGAGGATGCGGATGCAGCCTCTTTTTTTCTTGCAGAGGAAGACGGAATTTCGTATAATAATAAAAGGTTCGTATTTCGACGGAGACGTAGAGCACGATGATATATGAGCAATGAAATATAAGGATAGAGGATAACCGATATGTGGGGATTTCATACTGTAAAAGTAAAAGAAAACAGCCGGCGCATGTTTGATCTGTGTATGCGTCGTGCACAGAGCATTGGACATGCGGATTATGTCCGGACAGATGGACGGATGGATCTGGCACACACCTTCCGTACAGATATGCTGCATTTCCTGATATATCTGGCATATTCGGATGGAGCGGTGAACAAAGAGGAAATCAAATACATCAATCTGTTGTTCGGCACGCAGTTTGACGAGAAGATGATCCGGGATTATGCAGACCGCTGGGGACTGCGCTCCGAGAGTATCCGGGATCATGCTCCGCGTTCATTAAGTTCCTTTGTTCATTCCAATATCGGTGGTGAGACCGGAGAATTTTCAGACAGTTATTATGATCTGGTACAGTTATATGTGACGACATTCAATTATATCGGCAATGATCTGATTGCATGCAACGAGGAGGTTGCGTCCTCGGAGATCCAGGCATTATCTTCGTATATTGAACTGATCACGGAGGAAATCAACCGTGTGCGCGGGGACATGGAGGATTACAAACCGACGATCGAATTCAAGCCGGGAAGCAAGGTCAAGCAGGAGGACAAGCCGGATTATTCGTACTGGTCCGATACGCTTGAGACGCGGCGGACGAAGATCTCCACACCGGAGCATCCGGCGGAAGCTGCGCCGACTGCAAGAGAGGACAGAGACAACCGCGCAGATACAGCCACGCCGGAGAGAAACCAGACAGCAGACACGGAACAGCCATTCCGTATGCGGACGGAACCGCCAGCGGCACAGACGCTGCCAGAGCAGAAGGAACGGAAGAAGGAGTTCAACACGGAGATTGATATACAGACTCTGCTTAAGCAGTTGAACGATCTGACCGGTATGCAGAGTGTAAAGACCGAGATCAACAACATGATCAACCTGCTCAAAATCTGCAGGATTCGTCAGGAAAATGGACTTCAGACACCACCGGTCACAAACCATATGGTATTCCTCGGAAATCCCGGAACCGGTAAGACGACGGTGGCAAGAATCCTCGCGAAAATCTATCATGGCCTGGGCGTTTTGTCAAAAGGGCATCTTGTGGAAGTTGACCGTTCGGGACTTGTCGCCGGATATATGGGACAGACGAGTGAGAAAGTCACAGAAGTGATTGAGAAGGCGAAGGGCGGCATCTTGTTTATCGATGAGGCGTATGCGCTTGCAAATGGGCAGCAGGGCGATTTCGGACAGGAAGCAATCGATATACTAAATAAAGCGATGGAAGATAACCGGGATGATCTGATCGTCATTGCGGCTGGATACCATGACGAGATGCAGGATTTCTTAGATGCGAATCCGGGTCTTCGTTCCCGTTTCAACCGGACGATTGAATTCCCGAATTACAGTGCAGATGAGCTTGTCGAGATCATGTGTAACCGGGCGAAGACACTCGATTATACACTGACAGACGATGCAGTTGCGTATGTGCAGCAGCTTTTTGCGAAGACACTGGCATTTCCGCCGGAGAATTTTGGCAATGCGCGGTCGGTGCGGAATTATCTTGACCGTATCATCCACAATCAGGCGAACCGTCTGATTGCGGAAAATAATTTTAAAGAGGAAGATCTGACACGACTCACACTCGCAGATGTGCAGTCGGAGAAACTGGAATAAGATGTATAAAACATGGATAAAGGATGGGTTAAGCGAATATCTGAGGGAACCGCACGCTGTCTGGCATATGCCGGGTCATAAACGACGTGCCTGTTATGGAGATGTTCTGGATGAAATTGACGCATGGGATGTGACGGAAGTACCCGGAACCGATGATCTTTATCTGCCGGAAGGATTTATCAAAAAATCGCTCGGGCAGCTGCGGGACATCTATCATACATGTGGAACGTATTATGTGGTAAATGGAGCGACGGGTGGGATATTCACTGCAATAGCTGCATGTACAAAACCGGGAGATACGATATTGGTTGCTCGAAACTGCCATAAGTCTGTGCACAATGCAGCGGCGCTTCTGCAGAGAAACTGCGTGTATGTAAAACCCATCTGGCACACAGAAGATTTTACAGATCTGCTGGATGGATATGTGGATGCCTCAGATGTTGCAGATCTGCTGCAGACACATCCGGAGATACGGGCGGTTGTTGTGACATCGCCGACGTACGAGGGTGTAATCTCGGATATAGGGAGAATCGTGCAGGAAGCACATAAGGCAGGGGCATACGTGATTGTCGATGAGGCACATGGAGCGCATCTGCCATTTTTAAATCCACAACAATCTGCAATCAACATGGGTGCGGATCTCATCGTGCAGAGCCTGCATAAGACATTGCCCGCGATGACACAGACCGCGCTTCTTCATGTGAATCGTGTGGAGCTTGTCGCACGTGCAGAGTCGGCTCTTGCGATGCTGCAGACATCGTCCCCATCGTATATTATGATGATGAGCATGGAGTCGGCGGTTGTGCATATGGCGCGTCAAGATTTTTCGAGATATAAGGCCGCACTTGCCGCATTTCGCCGGAAAATGAAAAAAGATACCTTTTCACATATACATCTGCTTTCAAGAGAAGATGTCGAACAGGCTGGAAGCTATGCGTTTGATGAGACGCGTCTGACCTTTTTGTCGGATATGGCGGGACCATTTATGATGCAGCTTTTGGCAGATGAAGGAAATATTGTATGTGAGATGGCTGGAACAAACGATGTGGTTTTGATATCTACGGTCATGGACCGGGAGTCGGATTTTGATCATCTGTTCAGGACATTGAAAAAAGTGGATGCCATTCTGTCTGAAAATGTGGATAGAAGAGACGATAACGCAGGTGAAATGCCGGATTTTTCGGCGTTGATCGGGAGCGTGGCAGAGGCACCGGTATATGTATATCCGCCAGGAAGTTATATTGTTGCAAAAGGAGAAATATTCACAGAGGAGATTGTGCAGTTGCTGCGTAAAAACTGGGAAGCAGGACTACGAATCAGAGGATTACAATAAGAATGGGGAGAAAACAAAATGAAAGTTGTAATTTGTGATGACGAAAAGCAGGACCGCCAGATGCTGCGGGAGTATCTGGAACGGTTTTGCAGGGAACAGTCGGTTGAAATGGAAATCTATGAGAAAAATGGAGTGGCATCTCCGGCAGAGATGATTGCATTTGTCAGAAAATATGCAGTGGATGCACTTTTCCTGGATATCGACATGCCACAGATTTCGGGGGATCTCGTGGCACAGGAACTCGGGGTGGAATGCCCGGAAGTATGTATCATCTTTTTTACAAATCAGGATGAACTGGTTTATGATATGATAAAATACAAGCCATTCCGGTTTATCCGGAAACAATGTCCGGCAGAGATCGAAGACGCATTGATGGCTTTGGTGCGGCGCACGATGCTGGATGGCGAAGTTGTGCTCGACAAAGGAAAATATGAACAGGTATGTGTCCGGGCAAGTGAAATCAGGTATGTAGAAGTTGTCAGACATCAATTGGTGTATCATATGGACGATTATGATGTGTATACGCGCGGAAGTATGGCAAAGTGTGAGACGAAGTTAAAAATTTTCGGATTTATCCGTACACATGCTGCATATCTGGTCAATATATGCAACATTAAACGGATTGGGAGAAAAGAAATAGAACTGTTGGATGGAACGGAGATTCCTGTAGGTGTGAGCTATCGGGAAAACATGATTCGCGGTTATAAAACAATGTTGGAGAGACTCAGATATGGACAGCCTGATTGATATAGTTGAATTTGGTGCAAATTTGATAGATGGCGCGCTGGCAGCGGCGTTTATGCTGATATTACTGGGAAAGAAAAAGAAACTTCCGGTCTGGGCGGCTGTGGTGATTACGACGGGATTTGTGGTTGCAAATGCAATCCTGCAGAATGTATTTCCGGATAGTCCGGAAAATATCATGTGTTATATCGGAATCATGATTCTCTATGCATGTAGCTGCATTAAAGGCCGGATCACGCAGAAACTGCTCTATATGACCATATGGAATATTCTGTTAATGTTCTGTGGGTTGATTTATGCGGCTGTCTATGGGTTTATCCTGCGTGGAAAGCCGGGAATCGAGTGGCAGATGACAGCCATCCAGCGGCTGCAATATCTGCTCGGATCAAAACTGAACCTGATACTGCTCACAGCGTTGACATTATTGATTTTAAAGAGAACAAAAATAAAATCCGGAATGCTTGTTATGAACTTTGTTGTGTTTTTGATCAGCATTCTTGTTGGTATTATATTAGACAGTATGCTGGATTATCAATATCTCGATACGAGAGGGAAAATGGCGGTCGGGATTGCAATGATCGGTATTTTTACCATCAATATTTTCGTATACCTGGCATCTTACCAGCTTGATAAAGCACAACGGCTGCAAATGGAAAACCAGCTTTTGCGGATGTCACAGGAAGAACAGAAAGACAGCATGGAGCGAATGATGAAACAGCAGGAAAAAAATAGAATTCTGCGGCATGATATCAGACATTATTTTGCGGTGTTTCAGGAGCTTCTGGCAAAAGGAAAAACGGAGGATGCACAGAGATATGTGCAGGAGGTCCTCGATACCGACTTACAGGCAGAGGGAATTTATATGACAGGGGATGAAGTCTTAGATGCAGTTCTGAATCATTGTGACGGAATCTGCAGACAGAAGGGAATCACATTTATTGCCAGAGTGAGCGCGCATCTGCCGAAGTCACAAATGGAATTTGCAATTATGCTTTTGAATCTGCTCGAAAATGCAGTGGAGGCAGAAGAAAAGGAAACAGAAAAAAGAATTGAACTTGAAATGTATGAGAGTGCCGGCTTGTATCTTGTCACAATCAAAAACCGGATTAGCCAATCTGTGCTGGAGACGAATCCGGAATTCCATACGCAAAAGTCGGATACAAGTATTCATGGATTAGGAAGAAAAAGTGTAAAAAGATTGGTGCAGGACATGGAAGGCACCTTTTACGAAGAGGAAAAAAACGGGTATTTTATATCAAATATTGTCCTATAATGAAAAAGTATGCCGTTTAAACGACCAATCTTGCCAGGGTACTTGAAATTTTTGAAAAATCAGTTATTGTAGATGCAAGAGATGAAAACAGGGAGGAAATCCTATGGAACGTCTTGCACATGCAATCACTGATTTTTTAATGCGCAGAGAAGTGATACCAAAAGAAGAATATGAGATCTATGTTTATGGATACGCAGTTTTTTTGGAACAGATAATCCAGGTAATCGGCTTTATCTTATTGGGGATTATCACGGGAAATCTGTTGCATACGATTCTGTTTTTGGGCGTGTTTTATCTGCTACGCAGTTCTTTTGGCGGATATCATGCGGAGACATCCATGGTATGTATGCTGGTAAGCTATGGCGGCTGGGGAGCAGTCATGTTTCTTACAGAGTATGTATGTACATATCCGGAGATTCCGATGGCACTTTGGATGTTACTGGCGTTCGATATCGGAATTCTGGCAAAGCTTGGCCCGGTCGCTCACGCGAACAAACCGTTAAGTGACGCGCAGAAATGCCGGAACAAACGTACAGGATGCATACTGCTTGGAGTTCTTACACTGTTGGCATTTCTTTGGAGAACTTGTGTTAATGTTGGCACTGTTTATATAGGTACGGTCACCTTTGTGGCAGTGTTAGCAATTTTAGGCAGACGAAAGGAAGGAAAGAAACATGAAGAAAATTGAAAAACTCGTAGCAAAGATTGGTTATAACACGGCAAAGAAGACTGTAAACAGTGCTTCTGTGTGGCATAGTCATCAGGTAAAAGAACCTGCTTGCGCACGTGCCGCACTTCTGAAGGAAACTTCAAAGTAAATAATCAAAATGGGCCGGATGTCATGAAAATGGCATCCGGCTTTTTTTGATTGCAATCAGAAGGCATACAGAAATTGTTCCTGCAGAAATTTCCTGATTTTCCGGCTTTGAAGAATTGGCAAAGTACGTAGGATATTGTATAATCAAATTATGTGATTTCATGCGGGAAGGTATGATAAAACCATGGGTGTACGAAGAAAAAAGTACGAAAAGAAGAGAAATTCCCAGGTTGATTACAAAAGAAAAGGAGGAGCAGGTGTATGAAAAACTACAAACGTCTGCTGGCATGTCTGCTTGCATTTTTTATGATCTTGACATATGTGCCGGTGGGATATGCAGCGGAATTAGACGAGCCATTACAGGAGGTTTCAGAATTTCTGCAGGAGGAAGGCGATCCGGCCGGATTGATTTCGGAAGGTGGGTTATTGGAGGAATCCGGGTCTGTTTATGATGGAACGTATGACCACGTGCACGATGCAGAGATTCTTTCGGCACTCGACAAGCTGGAGACAAGCCTGGATGTGACAGGATGGGGCTTGACAAGATCGAATTTCAAGGAGATCGTCAGCGGACTCTTAAACCGGCATCCGGAGTATTTTTATGTATCGTATTCCGGACATTATTACGACGGATCAGAAGCAATCGTCCTGCTGGATTTTACATATTCTGCAACACAAAGTGAAATCCGGGCGATGCGGGCAGAGATTGATGCCGAGATTGCGAAGATTGACCAGCAGATAGATACGAACGGGATGACCGTGGAAGAGGTCGCGCTTGCATATCATGATTATCTCGTATCAACGATTGCATATGATTATGAGGGATATCTGAATAAGCAAATTGCGGACACCTGCTATACGATGTATGGCGCTCTTGTAAAGAAACGTGCGGTATGCCAGGGATATGCGGAAGCATTTTCTTATTTGATGAACCGGAAGAATCTTCCTTGTGGCATCGCGAGCAGCGTGAAAGCCAACCATGCATGGAATGTCGTCTATATCGATGGAAAATGGTACCAGATGGATGCAACCTGGGACGATCCGGTATGGGACAACTTGGGACGTGTGGACCACACATGGTTTCTGACAAGTGACGCAACGATGCTTTCGATGAAATCGAACAAGTCGGATTATGTGACGTCCGTTCCGGAAGGATATACCTATGAAAAAGCAACGGATCAGACATATGAGAACGGGTTCTGGAAAAATGTCGGAACGTATATGTATCCATATCAGGGAAACTGGTATTATCTTGAAGCGGTGAAGACAGGACTTAGCAGTTCCGGCGCAGATGCTTTCAAAAAATATCAGCTTGCAAAATATAATTACGGACAAAAGAAGCAGACGGTTTTATATGGACCGGAAGATGCTTTGTGGTATGCTGCATCCGGTGGATACTATATATCGCAATATGGCAGGATGGCTGCAAAGAATGGAACAATCCTTTATTCGACTCCGACAACGATTGAGCGGTATGCAATTGCAACAGGGGAAAAGACAACGGTTTTCACATTGCCATCGGATACCGCGAAAGGTACATATATATATGGACTCGGATATGTGGATGGAAACCTGAACTATGTCATAAAAAGTTCGCCGAATTCGACGGGCGCAGAGACATATACAAAATATACAGGCTGCACGAAGCATGTACCGGGAGAAGCACAGACAGAAATTGAGACAGAAGCGACATGTAAAAGCGAAGGAACCGGCTATAAAGTAGTGAAGTGCCAGGCATGTGGCAAGGAAATCAGCCGGACAAAAGTGACACTGCCGAAGACGGAGCATACAGTTGTTGTGGATAAAGCCGTCGCGGCAACCTGTACGACGGAAGGGCTGACAGAAGGAAGCCATTGCAGCGTATGTAAAGAAGTGCTGCTTGCACAGAAGAAGGTAGCGAAGACGGACCATGTACCGGGAGAAGCACAGACAGAAATTGAGACAGAAGCGACATGTAAAAGCGAAGGAACCGGCTATAAAGTAGTGAAGTGCCAGGCATGTGGCAAGGAAATCAGCCGGACAGAAGTGACACTGCCGAAGACAGAGCATATAGAAAGTGACTGGATTATAGATAAGCAGGCAACTGTTGATGCGGCAGGAAGTAAACATAAGGTGTGCGTTGTCTGCAAGGAAGTCGTGAAAGAAGAAACAATTGAGAAACTGCCAGCTCCGGATCCGACACCGGGAACAAAGCCGGATCCGACACCGGGAACAAAGCCGGATCCAACACCGGGAACCGGAGCGGGTTCTTTGCAGGATGTGGCACCTGCAGTGATAACACGGTACACAACACATGTGCAGTCAATTGGCTGGCAGGGCGACGAATATGATGCATCAAAATGGTTTGAGGATGGCGCGATGGCAGGTACATCCGGGAGAGCAAAACGCCTCGAGGGTATTAAAATCCGCATATCAGGCAACTCAAAATTAGGCATTCAGTATACCACACATTGTCAGACATATGGCTGGTTACCTTGGTCTGCAAATGGCGAGATGAACGGAACAACCGGAGAAGCTAAGCGTCTCGAAGCAATCAAGATTCAGTTAACCGGTGCAGATAAGGACAAGTACGATGTCTATTACCGCGTGCATGCACAGTCGTATGGCTGGCTCGGCTGGGCGAAGAATGGCGCGTGCGCAGGTACCGCCGGACAGGCGAAGAGACTCGAGGGTATCCAGATCGTCGTTGTAAAGCGTGGCGATCCGGCACCGGGGCTTTCCTATGCAGGTGTGAATGTGACATCGAATGCAAACAGCGGTAAACCATATGTATCCTCAATTGCCGGAAACATCGTGATTCCGGGTGATGCAAATGGAACAAACATCATGTACAAGACACATGTCCAGAGCTTCGGCTGGCAGAACTGGGTATTGAACGGTACGATGAGCGGAACAAGCGGCAAGGCAAAGAGACTCGAAGGCATCAATATCAAGCTTTCCAATGCACAGTATGCCGGCGGTATCGAGTACCGTACCCACATCCAGAAAAATGGATGGGAGCAGAGCTGGAAGAAAGATGGCGCGATGAGCGGAACTTCCGGTGAAGCGAAACGTCTCGAAGCAATCCAGATCAGGCTCTACGGTGAGATGGCAAACCACTTCGACGTTTACTACCGTGTCCATGCACAGTCATTCGGCTGGCTTGGCTGGGCCAAAAACGGAGAAGAATCCGGAACAGCGGGACTTGCGAAGCGTCTCGAAGGTATCCAGATCGTACTGGTACCGAAGAACGGTGCAGCACCGGCTGCAAACTACGGAAACATTCAGTCGGCAACTGCGAAAGCTTATATCAAGAAGTAAAAAGTACGGATGCGCATATCTGTCATCACGCTTTGCGTGGTGACAGATATTAACATTTATGGGGGAGAATTCCTGATGCAACACCGGAATATTCCAGTGTATTGCAAAAAGGATGTGTGTATGATAGAATATCCGCAACTGTGTGGCGGGAGGACACAGAACTCGAAAGGTAAGAACCTTAGCGCCAGGTCCCGGAGGATCGGAAAAAGTCTGGGATGACGAGGAGAAACGTGATCGAAAGATTCGGCGGATGCGTTTCCGCACACACCGGGTGCGTATACAGAAGAAAATATGCAGGCAACTGCAAAACAAAGTTCTGTAACCGGTGAATGTAGTATAGAAATGTAACATAAAATGTAACATCGAAATACAACATAAAAATGTAACATCGGATGTTGCATCGAAGCAACGTGGAATGAAAAGAAAATAGAATAGAGGTAGATATTATGTGTGGAATTATAGGTTTTACGGGGAATGAACCAGCGAAGGACATTATTATCGGCGGATTGGAACGACTGGAGTACCGTGGCTATGACAGCGCAGGACTTGCGCTGCTGTCAGAAGGAGAGATTCAGATCCGCAAAAGAACCGGAAAAGTCGCAGAGTTACGGAAGCTCTGTGAGTCGGAGAAGATGACGGCCACATGTGGAATCGGACATACGAGATGGGCGACACATGGCGGGGTAACGGACGTAAATGCACATCCACACCGGGTCGGAAAAGTCGTACTCATACATAACGGTATCATCGAGAATTACCGTCAGATTGTGACAGAGTACGGACTTGCAGACCAGCTTGTATCAGAGACAGATTCCGAAGTTGTGGCAGCACTTCTGAACAAGTTCTATGAGGGTGACCCGATATCGGCAATTCGGAAGATGGTGAAAGTCTTGTCCGGTGCATTTGCACTCTGCATCATGTTTCAGGATATCCCGGATACGATCTATGCGATCCGGAACGTGAGCCCGATGGTAGCGACTTCGTGTGAGAGAGGATCCGTCATTGCATCTGATCTGACTGCTCTGATTGAGTTTTCCAAGGAATACTTTGTTGTACCGGAGTATCACATCCTGACATTGAAAAAAGATGGAATCGACATCCAGGATTTGAAGGGAAACAAAGTAGAACCGCAGATGCTCACAGTCAACTGGGATATCACAAGTGCGCAGAAAGGTGGATACCCATTTTTCATGCTCAAAGAGATTTATGAGCAGCCGGATGCCATCCGTAATACAATTGCACCACGAATCAACCAGGAACTTCCGGACTTTACGGAGGACGGAGTCGATGATGCGATATTTAAGGATTGCAAGCGTATTTCGATTGTCGCCTGTGGTACAGCGATGCATGCTGGTATGGTTGGAAAGCATCTGATCGAGAAGAAACTTCGGATTCCGGTGCATGTAGATTGTGCTTCCGAGTTCCGGTATAAGGATCCGATTATTGATGAGGAAACTTTGACGATCGTACTTTCCCAGTCGGGCGAGACAATCGATACATTAGAGGCATTGAAGCTTGCGAAAAAACGTGGCTCCAAGGTGCTTTCTATCGTCAATGTGAAGGGAAGCACGATTGCAAGAGAAAGCGATTATGTATTATATACACATGCAGGTCCGGAGATCGCGGTTGCATCAACGAAGGCATATACGGTTCAGGTGGCAGCGATGTATCTGATCGCATGCCGGATCGGTCTGGTAAAAGGGCTGATCAGCGAACTGGAAGCAAAAAGATTTATGACAAAACTTACAAACGCGTCGAATATCGTGGAAGAGACTCTGAAATGTGCGGATGATATCAAGCGCGTGGCAGATCATATCAAGTTTGCCACAGACACATTCTATATCGGAAGAGGGCTTGACTACACGATGAGTTTAGAGGCGGCACTAAAGTTAAAGGAAATCTCTTACGTGCATGCCGAAGCATATGCGGCAGGAGAGCTCAAGCATGGAACAATCGCGTTGATTTCCGAGAATGTTCCGGTTATCGCACTGGCAACCCAGGAGGATGTCTATGCAAAGATTATCTCGAATATCCGCGAGGTAAAGGCAAGAGGTGCGTATGTGGTGCTTGTCAGCATGGATGAGGAAGTGAATGATCCAAGTATCTGTGACCAGCATATTCGCCTTCCGAAGATGGATAGTGAATTTACATCCTTTGCAACAGCGGTTGTATTGCAATTAGTTGCATATTATACATCCGAGGCAAAGGGACTGGATGTGGATAAACCGAGAAATCTGGCGAAATCCGTAACGGTAGAATAATGATAAGAGATGCAGACCCCATTTGTACGTGCGTGCAGATGGGGTATTGTATGTGTAAAAAAGATTATGGGACGCGGGAATCCTATGTGCGCGCGCAGATGGGATAACGTGCGTAAAAATTTACAAGGAATAAAGAACCAATGAAAGATTTGACAAAAGGCTACCCGGCAAAGGTGATAATTTTATTTGCCATCCCGATGATTTTCGGGAGTATATTTCAACAATTATACAATCTGGCAGACAGCAAGATTGTCAGCAACTTCGTAGGCACGGAGGCGTTTGCGGCGGTCGGTGCCACAAGTGTTGTATCGAACACATTAATCGGATTTTTGAATTCCCTGACACTTGGGTTTGCAATTCCGATTGCAAACAGCTTTGGCGGAAAGGATTTTAAGCGGATGCGCCGCATGGTGGCAGGTACTGTGTTGCTGACGCTGGCAGGGGCAGTTGTGCTCACCGTGTTAATCTTGCTTTTGATTCCGACAATCCTGAAACTTCTGGCAACACCGGAAGATATTATGAGCCCGGCGCTTGCGTATGTGCGCATCATTTTATATGGCATTATATTTGTGTCTGTCTATAACATGTGTGCAAATGTACTGCGCGCGGTTGGTGACAGCCGGACGCCGCTTTATTGTCTGATTATCTCTGTGTTTGTGAATATCGGTCTGGACTTGCTGTTTGTCAATGGATTCCATATGGGAATCGAGGGTGCAGCCTGGGCGACAATCCTCTCACAGGCACTTTCGGCAGTGCTCTGTCTCGGCTATATCCTGCTTAAGTTTCGGGATATCATACCGGAGAAGGATGAGTGGAAGCCGGTGGAAGGACAGTACAGTGAGCTTCTTACGACGGGGCTTGCGATGGGATTCATGTCGCTTGTCGTGAATTTCGGAACGATTGTGCTGCAAGGCGCAATCAATGGACTTGGAACCGCGATCGTGGCTGCCCACACAGCAGCGCGGAAAGTCTTTGATATATTTACTGTATCCCTGTATTGCCTTGGAAATGCGATGACGACGTACGTGAGCCAGAATATGGGAGCCTGGGAACCGGCACGAATCCGGAGGGGAATCCGCCATGCGATGGTGATGGCGACAGGAATTACGACCGTGCTTGTGTTTGTCTGCTTTGTATTCGGACGCCCGTTATTTACCTGGCTGGCATCGACAGACAATCAGACGATCATTGATTCTGCAGTGATGTATTCACGTGTCAGTATCGTATTTTTCTATGTGCTTGGACCACTATTTATCCTGCGGTGCAGCCTGCAGGGCATGGGAAGAAAAGTGATTCCGGTATGTTCGAGCGTCGTAGAGATGGTGATCAAAATGCTTTCGGCAGCATTTTTGGTGCCAAGGCTTGCGTATTTTGGCGTGGCACTTACGGAGCCAATCAGCTGGGTCTGCATGACAATTCTGCTTGCGGCCGCTTATTTCGCGAAGCCGCCGGAACAGATATTGCGAAAACCCGCTTAAAATGGTATAATCTATATTATATTTGCTTGCGCCTGCATAGGGAGCCCGTGTGGAATCAGGTGTATGCAAGAGACAAGTCCGATTGTAATTTCGTCAAAGAAGGTGAAAACAGATGTCAAAACTGAAGACTCCGAAAAAACCGAAGAAAGCCAGGCCTGCGAAACCGCTTTACAGGGAACCTGCGAAGCGCATGTCGCGTAAAGAGCGTAAACTTGCGGAAAAACGAAGAAAGCAGATGAATAAGCATATCGACCGTGCCATGGGATTCGTGGCGATCGTACTTTGCGCTGTTTCTGCCATTTTGGACGTTAAAAATAACAAAGACTCATAAAGAGGATGGAAGAGGAAAGGAAGAGAACAAAGATGAAGAATTTTGAAGGATTACTTGAGCAGATCAAATCATGCAGCAAGAAGAAGCTTGCAGTTGCAGTTGCACAGGATGATGCAGTTCTTGAGGCAGTAAAGGCAGCGAAGGACAAGGATATCGCAGATGCGATTCTGGTCGGAGATGGTGATAAGATCAAGGAAATCGCTGTAAGTATGGATATGAGTTTAGAGGGCTTTGAGATTATTGACGTGAAGGATCCGACAGAAGCAGCCCTGACAGCAGTAAAGCTTGTACATGATGGAGAGGCAGATATGTACATGAAGGGTCTCATTGACACAAAGGGATTCCTGAAGAGTGTACTCAATAAGGAAGTGGGACTTAGAACCGGTAAGGCTTTGTCACATGTATGTCTGTTTGAGATTGAAGGCTTCGAGAAGATGTTCTTCCTGACTGACGTCGCATTTATTCCATACCCAACATTGGAGGACAAGGTAGATATCATCAGCAATACAGTTGCAGTTGCACATGCATGTGGTATCGAGTGTCCAAAGGTAGCTCCGCTTGCAGCCGTAGAGGTAGTAAATCCGAAGATGCCTGTTACAGTAGACGCAGCTGAGCTTACAAAGATGAATGAAGAGGGTAAGATTACAGGCTGTATCGTGGACGGACCGCTTTCCATGGATCTTGCAATCGATCCGGAAGCTGCAAAGCACAAGGGTGCTACAAACCGTAAGATCGTTGGCGATGCAGATATCTTACTGTTCCCGGATATCCACGCAGGAAATATCACATACAAGACACTCGTTCACACAGCAAAGGTTAAGAATGGCTGTATCTTAACAGGTACACAGGCACCGGTTATCCTGACATCCCGTTCCGATACATTTGAGACAAAGGTGAATTCGATTGCCCTTGCAGCGATCGTAGCTGAGAACTTAAAGAAGAATAAATAAGAACCAATAAGAAGGCAGATATGAATCCCGCCCGGTGGCATGCAGATTCATGTTTGACAAGTATAAAATCTTAAGGAGGATAATAAGATGAGTTATAAGTCACTGATCATCAACCCGGGTTCTACATCCACAAAGATTGGTGTATTCGAAGATGAGACATTGTTGTTCGAGGAGACACTGCGTCACTCCACAGAGGAGATCGCACAGTTTGATTCGATCGTTGCACAGAAGGACTTTCGTAAGGATGTTATTGCGAAGGTTTTAGCTGAGAACAATTTTGATATCAAGACACTGGATGTTGTTGTAGGACGTGGCGGTCTGCTGAAACCAATCCCGGGTGGTACATACACCGTTACCGATGCGCTGGTAAAGGACTTGGTAGAGGCAAAACGTGGTGAGCATGCATCCAACCTCGGTGGTATCCTGGCAAAGGATTTCGCAGACGAGCTTGGAATCCCTGCTTATATCGTAGACCCGGTTGTCGTTGACGAGTTGCAGGATGTTGCAAGACTTTCCGGACATCCGGAGCTTCCTAGAACAAGTATCTTCCATGCATTAAACCAGAAGGCAGTTGCAAAGCGTTATGCGAAGGAAGTTGGTAAGAAGTACGAGGATTTGAACCTCATTGTTGTTCATATGGGTGGCGGTGTTTCCGTAGGTGCCCATACAGGCGGTAAGGTTGTAGATGTATTCAACGCATTGGATGGCGATGGTGCATTCTCTCCGGAGCGTGCCGGTGGCGTTCCAAACGGCGAGCTGGTTCGTCTGTGCTATTCAGGCAAATACACAGAGAAGGAAATGATCAAGCAGCTGGTTGGTAAGGCAGGATTTAATGCATACTGCGGTTCCAACGATGCAAGAGACATCGAGGCTATGGCAAAGAATGGTGACAAGCATGCACAGCTTGTATTCGATGCATTCTTATATCAGGTATCGAAGGATATCGGAGCACAGGCAGCGGTTCTCTCCGGTAAGGTTGATCAGATTATCCTGACCGGCGGTATCGCATATGGCAAGTATGCAACCGAAGAGATCACAAAGAGAGTACAGTTTATCGCACCGGTTACTGTATACGGCGGCGAAGACGAACTTCTTGCACTGGCACAGGGGGCACTCCGCGTATTGAACGGAGAGGAAGAAGCAAAAGTTTACTAAAAAGATGACAATGCAGAAATGTGTTGTAGCAGGGAGGATACATATATGGGAAAAGATGATATAACAACGATGTCTGATCAGCAGCCCAATTATTATAATCCGGCACAGGATAATCAACAGGTTTATGCTGCATACAATCAGGTGCAGCAGGGTCAGAACGTGGATCAGCAGGGGTATGGTCAGCAATACCAGTCGAATTATGGACAACAAGGCTATGGCCAGCAAGGTTATGGTCAGCAAGGTTATGGTCAGCAGTATCAGCAAAATTATAATCAACAGGGCTATGGACAGCAGTATCAGCAGAGCTATAACCAGCAGAATGCTGCCAATGTCATGAATTCAATCAAAAATGTGGGAAATCAGTTTACCGGTAATGTGAAGAAGATGGGCGTAAGCGTTTATTGCCTGCTCGGAATCATAGGCGCGATGTTATTGATACTGGTTCCATTTATGAATTTTGCTTCTATTCATGTAAATGAAACGATTACAGAAGATCGTATGGCGATGAAATTAAAAGCTTCCGATGGACTTACATTATTTGAACTGGCAAAACTCAGCAACACGATTGATAAAAATGTTGGAATTATTGCATCTGATATGCTTGGATCCTATGGATATACAATGACAACCGGAATGCTTGCGGATCAGTTAGATGCAGCAGAAAGTTCCGCTCTGTGGGAATTGCAGGATGAGCTTGGAACAACTGTAAAGAAAAGCAGTGCCAATGAAGTGTTTGGAACAATGCATTTGCTGTTAAAAGGTAAGATCGCATTGTTGATCACACCATGGTTGATTTTGCTGGCAGGCATCGGAATGCTTGTGTTCAGCGTTGTAAATATGAAGGTTCCAAAGCTTGCATGCGCAGGTGTTGCACTTGCAAGTCTGGTATGGTTGATGATCTGCTCTTCCCATTTCTTCGCAATCATGGGAATCGGTGCGGTTGCGTTGATTGTTGGTATTATTCTTTCGGTTATAAGTGCAATTTTAGATAAAGTAACAGTTGCGGCTTACTAAGCAAGGAGGTTTGAATGGACGAAAATAACACACAGCAGCCGGTACAACCGGACATGACGGGAAACTACGGACAGCAGCCGGTACAGCCGGACATGACAGGATATTACGGACAGCAGCCGATACAGCCGGACATGACAGGATATTACGGACAGCAGCCGGTACAGCCGGACATGACGGGAAACTACGGACAGCAGCCGGTACAGCCGGACATGGCAGGATATTACGGACAGCAGCCGGTACAGCCAAACATGGCAGGATATTACGGACAGCAGCCAGGAACACCGCAGCCTGGAACCGGAAATGGAAAGAAACCAAAAAAACCGATGACAAAAGGAAGGCTTGCTGCATGGATTGGCGGAGGAGTCGCTATCGTTGCACTTGTAGTATGCGGAGTTATTTTCCTTCCACGGATCTTCAAATCAGATAAGGAAGTCGTGCTCGATGCAATCGAGGAAACAATCGAATCTTATGGATCCGAGGATGCAATCAATGATCTGGTTGGATACGACGAAATCATGAAGAAGTATAGGGAGAATGGTGGAAACAAATCTTTTTCCATGAGTATTGCTCCCGGAGAGGGTTCTGAGTATAACGTCGGGATAACGATTGATGGTGCAATCGACCAGAAGAAAAAGGAATTGTCCGGAACATTTACATCAAATGTTGGCGACAGCGAACTTGTATCGGCGGATGTCTATGCAGATGAAGAAAAGATATATGCGAGTGTGCCGGAACTGGTCGATGGATATCTGGCATATTCGGCGAAGAATCCACTTGGCACAATCGCAGACTCACCGATTGGTGATGCCCTTGGCCTGGATGCAGCATCGTTTCCAAACACAGATGTCGAGTTATTTGCATCGGACAATGGCGGAAGCGGTGTCGCAGGTGGTTATGTCAGCGCACTTGAGACAATCTGGGATGCTGCAAAGTTCGAGAAGCAGGGGCGCGCAAAGATCACAGTCAATGGTGAGACGGTCACAGCAAAAGAGTATTATGTAACCTGGGCAAAGGAAGACCTGCAGGATGCATGTGTGGCTGCACTGGACGGATTGGCAGAAGCGGTGAAAGAGTCCGGGTCGTCGTTGGAAGAAAGCGGTATCAGCGAGGATGATTTCGACCAATACATCGAACAGGCAAAACAGCTTGTTCCAAGTATTATCAAGGATGATTTGCAGATAAAGGTATATATAAAAGGAAAACGTGCCGTGAAGATGACTTGCAAAGATCAGGTCAATCTCATGGGTATGGTCAAGATTGATTATGATTTCTGGCTCGATGCGGGAGAAAATGATCTGTCCGGAAACTTAAGTTTTGATGTATCCGGCACATCTGCAGGAATCAAGTTTGAGTCCCATGATGTGAAGAAAAATGCACATGGAACAGTAACACTGTTCTATGGGGACACGGAAATTCCGCTTGAGTTTTCAAAAGAAATCACAGAATCCGGAGATGTCCGTACGACGACATCAAAGATCAGTGCGACGGATTATATCTCCGCAGAATGGGTAAAGACGTTTAACAAAGCAGATAATACATTTGAAGGAAAAGCCAGTGCAGATATCGTCGGTGCAGATGTATATTCGATTGCATATAAGGGTGCATGGAAGGATATCAAAAAAGGAGAAACCTATACCGTATCTATTGATTCGATAGATGTAAAGGCGGCGGATAAGACCGTATGTTCCGGTGCGATTTCCGAGTCTGTCGATACATCGAAGATCGATGTGAAGGCAAAAGATGAGAGCCTTACAGTCTATGATTTCGAAACGATGACGGAGGATGATTTAAATCAGCTCACTGACCAAAACAAAGAGCGGATAGAAGCCTGGACAAAACGTGTGTCAGAAGACACACACATCAAAGCGTTCATTGATGCAATCAGTGACCTGCTTGGAAACAGCCCAACACCGATCGAAGATATGGAAGAGGAACCGGATGATTCAACTTCCGGTGATGCTGACACAGAAGAGCATACGATGGAAAATACGGTTTTGCAGCCTTATGACGAAAGTGTCGGATATAAGATCAAGGGTTGTATCGACGGATTCAAGTTTAATTATGCAAATGAATACACGATGGATTTTACGTCAGACAATTATTCTTATCTGGATTATCGTGTATTGACTGCAAACTCGCTGGAAGAAGCATTGGATGCTTCATTTACTTCCATGTCAGAGATTGATGGTGTGGAGATGAAAGACAGCCAGGAGAAGCAGACGACACAGATAGACGGAAAGGACGTATTATACAACATAGAAAGTTATACAGCATATGAAAACAACTGTACAGACGTAACAGCGGTTGTTGAAGTGGAACCGGGCGTGTTCCTTTCGGTGTACGCATCGATTTATACGGACGATGACAGCTATACGACAGAACAGGTGCTGCAGGCACTTTCAGCCAAGTATTATGAAAAAGTAAAATAAAGAGGATATTATATGATTCGTTATTGCAAGATAAAACGATGTATCCTGGGATTTGACCAACCGAAGATCTGCGTTCCGCTCGTCGGGCGTACATCGGAGGAGGTTTTGGAACAGGCGAATCAGATAATGCGGTCAAAGAGAAGCTCTGCCATAGATATGGTGGAGCTTCGCGGCGATTATCTGGAAATTTTGCCGGATTATGAAAAACTGGATCATCTGTTACATACACTAACAAACGTTCTAAAAGAAAAAGTGCTACTGTTCACAATCCGCAGCGAAGCAGAAGGGGGAGAGACGCTGGCATCTTCTTGTCCGGCGATTGCCGAGATTAACCGGCATGTCATAACAAACAAGCTTGCGGATATGGTAGATATCGAATTGTATTCAGGTGCTGAGTCTGCAAAGGCATTGATTGCGCTCGCAAAAGAAAACGATGTGAAAATCATTATGTCAAATCATGATTTTCATACAACACCGGATGCAACAACCATCGTGAACCGCTTGCGTACGATGCAGGATCTCGGTGCCGATGTTGTAAAGATTGCGGTGATGCCGGAGAATAAGATGCATGTAGTGAACCTGCTTGCAGCAACCGCTATGATGCAGGAAGCATATGCGGAAGTGCCGGTTGTCACAATGTCTATGGGAAAGATGGGGGCAATCAGCCGGATATCCGGACAGGTGTTTGGAAGTGCGATTACATTTGCAAGCTTTGCGGAGGCATCCGCACCGGGACAGATTCCGGTAGATAAAATGGATGAAGCACTTGCATTTATCGGGAGGTATTGCAGCTAGGCGTATACAGATAAGGAGAGGGGGGAACGATATGGATACAGAAGGCCGGGAAGACCGGATTATATATATTGAAAACCAAAAGGTCGTGTATCCAATCCGCAGCAGTCAAATCAGCCATATCCAGGCCGGAAACCGCTCATTGAAAATTACGCTTATTGATGGCCGTGTGCAGCATCTGCGTTATATGACGCTGCAGCGGTTCATGGACGAAGTAGATCGGAAGTATTTTGTGCAGTGTTCAAGAAGTGGGATTGTGAATATGGATTATGTGGACAATATCGATTATGGGAACCGGATGATTACAATGAAGAATCAGGAACAGATGGCAATCGGGACGACATATGTAAAATTCCTGCGGGAGCAGCTGCGAAACGTGCATGATATGTGGCAGCGGAAGCGGCTGTTGCAGGATACAGGGGATGTTCTGGGATAGAAGAAACGTGGATGAAAAAATAAGCCAGGGATGTATGTGAGCATGTACATCCCTGGCTTTTTATCGTTTATCCGCGCGTGGTGACAGGTTATTCCATCGGGTATTTGATCTGCCATGTGTTTCGCAGGGAATCGCAGATCTGCATGATACGGAGCGTCTCTGCATGCGGCATCTCCGGGCACTCGGTCTGACCAACGATGATGGCATCTCTGGCAGCAATGAACTCAAATTCATAACCGGTTGTCTGTTTGTCCGGTTTCTTCGTCTCAAGCACGAGCTTGTGATCCTGGTTGTAGATGCGGAATGTCTCCGGACAGTTGATGTTGTCAATCTCGATATATCCACGGTCACCATAGATTTTTGCATTGTTATCCGGCTGATACATCATTGTGACAAATGTATTTGCGCATCTGCCTCCCTTGTATGTAATCTGCAATGCTTCCTGCGCATCCACGCCGGTATCAAGCTTCGCACAGGTAGAACCGATCATCGGAGGCTCGCTGCCGTAGATCATGGAGATCAGATTGAGCGGGTATACACCTAAATCAAGCAGTGCACCACCGGCGAGTTCCGGCTTGATCAGGCGTTCCTCTTTCAGAAGAGAGTAGCCAAGCGAACAGGTGATGTTGTTTACGCGTCCGATGGCACCTTTCTGGATATATTCTGCGAGCAGACGGTACATCGGCATGAAACGGATCCACATCGCTTCGCCGCAGAATAGATTTTTCTCTTTGGCGAGCTTCAGAACTTCTTCGGTTGTGGCAGCATTGTAAGAAAATGCTTTCTCGACTAAAACCGGTTTTCCGGCATTTAAACAAAGCTTTGCATGTTCTGCGTGATGGGAATGTGGGGTTGCGATGTAGATCAGTTCCACTTCCGGATCCGCAGCAAGTTCTTCATAAGAACCATAATATTTTGTGACACCATGCTCTTTTGCAAATGCTTCCGCTTTTGCGCTATCGCGGGAAGCAACCGCATATGCTTCAAATGCATCCAAATCTTTTAATGTATCAGCGATTGTACCGGCAATCTTTCCGGCACCTATAATTCCGACTTTAAAATTAATCATATGAAACTCCTTCCGTGTCAGTTTTTGACATTATGCATCTATTATAACAAAATAATCCCGGTATGTCATTGCTTTTTGTAAAAATGGGACATGCCAGAGATTTATTGACATTTCCGCAGGTTATGCGTTATACTGAACACTTGGATGGGTCTGCATACCCGATCCGGTACAAACATGAAATGACGAAAGTCATAAAACAAAATTCCTGTGAAATGATAGGAAGTTGGCTGATCTACGGATGCATGCCGGCGGAATTGTTTTTATGGGGTAAGTATGAACATTAAATAAGAAAGGAAATATAGAAGTATGTACGAAAAGGTTTCTACAAAGCTGGACTTTACCAGCCGGGAAGAAAAAGTACTCAAGTTCTGGAAAGAGAACGAAATCTTCGAGAAGAGTATCGAAGAGAAGAAAGACCTGCCGACCTATACATTTTATGACGGTCCTCCAACTGCAAACGGAAAGCCGCATATCGGTCATGTGCTGACACGTGTGATCAAGGATATGATTCCGCGTTATCAGACAATGAAGGGGCATAAGATTATCCGTAAGGCCGGATGGGACACACACGGTCTTCCGGTTGAGCTTGAAATCGAGAAGGAGCTTGGTATCGATGGCAAGGAGCAGATCGAGGCGTATGGCTTAGATCCGTTTATTCGCAAATGTAAAGAGTCCGTATGGAAATACAAAGGTATGTGGGAAGAATTCTCCAACAAGGTAGGATTCTGGGCAGATATGGATAATCCGTATGTCACATATCACAATACATTTATCGAGTCCGAATGGTGGGCATTGAAGAAGATCTGGGACGACGGACTTCTCTACAAGGGATTCAAGATCGTACCTTATTGTCCACGTTGTGGAACACCGCTTTCGTCACATGAGGTAGCACAGGGGTATAAGACAGTCAAGGAACGTTCCGCTGTGGTACGTTTCAAGGTGATCGGTGAGGATGCGTATTTCCTTGCATGGACGACAACACCTTGGACACTTCCAAGTAATGTGGCACTCTGTGTGAATCCGGATGAGAACTACTGCAAGGTAAAGGCAGCAGACGGCTATACTTACTACATGGCAGAGGCTCTGCTTGACAAGGTACTTGGCGGCATGGCAGAGAAGCTTGTCAAGGAAGAGAAGATTGCAGAGGGAACACCTGCATATGAAATCCTTGAGACCTACAAGGGTAAGGAATTAGAGGGCAAGGAATACGAGCCGCTCTTCGAGTGTACAAAGGCGTATGTGGCAAAGCTTCCACAGAAAGGACATTACATTACATGTGATTCCTATGTAACGATGTCCGACGGTACCGGTATCGTTCATATCGCACCGGCATTTGGTGAGGACGATGCAAACGTCGGAAGAAAATACGACCTTCCATTCGTTCAGTTTGTCGATGGCAAGGGTGATATGACAAAGGAAACACCTTATGCAGGATTGTTCGTAAAGGATGCAGATAAGCCGGTACTCGTTGATCTGGAGAAGGCAGGACTTCTGTTCGACGCTCCGAAGTTTGAGCATGAGTATCCACACTGCTGGAGATGTGACACACCGCTTATCTACTATGCGAGAGATACATGGTTCATCAAGATGTCCGCAGTGAAGGACAGACTGGTGAAGAACAATAATACTGTAAACTGGATTCCGGAAGGTATCGGTAAGGGACGTTTCGGCGCATGGCTGGAAAATGTTCAGGACTGGGGGCTGTCCCGTAACCGTTACTGGGGAACTCCACTGAATATCTGGGAGTGCTCATGTGGCAAGCGTCATGCAATCGGTTCCATCGAGGAACTGAAATCCATGAGCGACAACTGCCCGGATGATATCGAGCTGCACCGTCCATACATTGATGCAGTGACGATCAAGTGTCCGGATTGTGGTGGCGAGATGAAGCGTGTACCGGAGGTTATCGACTGCTGGTTCGATTCCGGTGCGATGCCATTTGCACAGTGGCATTATCCGTTTGAGAATCAGGATATCTTCGAGGACAACTTCCCGGCTGACTTCATCAGTGAGGCGGTTGACCAGACAAGAGGATGGTTCTATTCCCTGATGGCAATCTCCACATTGCTCTTTGACAAGGCACCTTACAAGAACGTTATCGTGCTTGGCCACGTACAGGATAAGGACGGACAGAAGATGAGTAAGTCCAAGGGGAACGCGGTTGATCCGATGGATGCCCTGAACAAATACGGCGCAGATGCGATCCGCTGGTACTTCTACAGCAACTCGGCCCCTTGGCTTCCAAACCGCTTCCATGAGGATGCTGTGGTCGAAGGTCAGAGAAAGTTCATGGGTACACTTTGGAACACGTATGCATTCTATGTACTGTATGCAAATATTGACGAGTTTGATCCAACGAAGTATACATTGGAGTATGACAAGCTGTCCGTGATGGACAAGTGGCTGTTGTCAAAGCTTAATTCTATGGTGAAGTCCGTAGATGATAATCTGGGCAACTACCGTATTCCGGAGGCAACTAAGGCACTTGCGGAGTTTGTCGATGATATGAGTAACTGGTATGTCAGACGTTGTCGTGAGCGTTACTGGGCAAAGGATATGCCACAGGATAAGATCAACGCATACATGACACTTTATACGGCTCTTGTGACACTCTGCAAGACCGCAGCGCCGATGATTCCGTTTTTGACAGAGGATATCTACCAGAACTTGGTTCGCACGGTAGATAAGAATGCACCGGAATCGATCCACCTGTGTGACTTCCCAGAGGTGAACGAGTCCATGATCGATCCGGAGCTTGAAGCAAGCATGGATGAAGTACTGAAGGTCGTTGTATTTGGACGTGCCGCAAGAAATACTGCGAACATCAAGTCCCGTCAGCCGATTGCAAATATGTACATCAAGGCTGCCAAGACACTGGATGATTATTTCGTAGATATCCTGCGCGACGAGCTGAATGTGAAGAATGTAGAGTTCAAGGAAGACCTGTCTGCATTTACCGCATATTCGTTCAAGCCACAGCTTCGTACCGTCGGACCAAAGTATGGCAAGCATCTGAACGCAATCAAGGAATACCTTGCAAATGTCGATGGCAACAAAGCGATGAGCGAGCTCAAGGCAGACGGTGTGATCAAGTTCACAGCAGATGACACAGAGATTGCACTCGCTGAGGAAGATCTGCTGATCGATGTAGCGAAGATGGAAGGCTATGTGACAGAGGGCGATAACTATGTAACCGTTGTTATCGACACAACCCTGACACCGGAGCTTATCGAGGAAGGCTATGTGCGTGAGGTGATCTCCAAGATCCAGACGATGCGTAAGGATTCTGACTTCCAGGTAACAGACCGCATCAAGGTCTATGTAACCGGCAATGCGAAGATCGCAGACGTGATGGAGAAGAACGCAGACGAGATCAAGCGTGTCGTACTTGCCGATGCATTTGTGATGGATGCAGCCTGTGACAACTCGAAGGAGTGGAACATCAATGGCGAGAAGGTTACGATCGGCGTGGAAGTAAGTAAATAATAAGTAAAGTTCTGCAAATCAAACAGAGGATTTGCAAGCAAATTGTATAAAATTTTTTGTTAATTCACACATTCATGGGCAGATGTAACGAAAAATACATTTTTCATTGTATCGTGTAATTATGTCTGCTACACTGAATGTGATGAGATAGGGTCAAAAGCCCTGAGAGATGACATGTCTGAGACGGGAGAGTATCGCGTAGAGGATTAGGAGTGCATGCCGGATGGTGGTGGGCTGCAGGATAAGCTACGATAACGGTAATGAGAGGATAAGCAACGGGGATAATATGGACATGTTACATAAGATAAGTGTGGGTATCTTCGGATGCGCATACGCACATAAACAAGGAGGATTAATTCTATGAAGAAGATGGCTGATTTCGATAAGGAAAGCTTCAAGAAGGACGTCATTAACAACGTCAAAAACCTTTTCCGTAAGACTATCGATGAAGCAACACAGGAACAGGTATTTCAGGCAGTGTCCTACGCAGTGAAGGATCATATCATTGATCGCTGGATCGCTACGCAGAAGGCATACGAGGAAAAGAATGCAAAGACTGTTTACTACCTGTCTATGGAGTTCCTTATGGGCCGTGCTCTTGGTAATAATATGATCAACCTCACATGCTATGAGCAGGTGAAGGAAGCATTGGCAGAGCTTGGTTTTGACCTGAACGTAATCGAGGATCAGGAGCCGGATGCAGCACTTGGTAATGGTGGTCTTGGAAGACTGGCAGCATGTTTCCTGGATTCCCTTGCTACATTGAACTACCCGGCATATGGCTGTGGTATCCGTTATCGTTACGGTATGTTCAAGCAGGCAATCGAGAATGGTTATCAGATCGAGAAGCCGGATAACTGGTTGAAGAACGGCAATCCATTTGAGGTAAAACGTCCGGAGTATGAAGTAGAGGTTAAGTTCGGTGGCTATGTAGCGACAGAATGCAGAGAGGGAAAGAATTACTTCGTACACAAGGATTATCAGGCAGTTCGTGCGATTCCATATGATCTTCCAATCATTGGATATGGCAATAATGTTGTAAATACACTCCGTATCTGGGATGCAGAGCCGGTACAGGAGTTCAATCTTAATTCATTTGATAAGGGTGAGTATCAGAACGCAGTGGAGCAGGCAAACCTTGCCCGTAACATCGTTGAGGTACTTTATCCAAACGATAATCATTATTCAGGTAAGGAGCTTCGTCTGAAGCAGCAGTACTTCTTCGTATCTGCTTCTGTACAGAGAGCCATCCTGAAGTTCAAGGAGAACAACGCAGATATCCATGATCTTCCAAACAAGGTTACATTCCAGTTGAATGATACACATCCAACTGTAACAGTTGCAGAGCTTATGAGAATCCTTGTTGATGAGGAGAATCTTGAGTGGGATGATGCCTGGGATATCACATGCAGAACATGCGCATATACAAACCATACAATCATGGCTGAGGCACTTGAGAAGTGGCCAATTGACCTCTTCCAGAAGCTTCTTCCTAGAGTATATCAGATCGTGGATGAGATCAACCGTAGATTCGTTCTTAAGATTGAAGATATGTATCCGGGCAACCAGGATAAGGTACGCAGCATGGCTATCCTCTATGATGGTCAGGTTAAGATGGCACACCTTGCGATCGCCGGATCTTACTCTGTAAACGGCGTTGCTAAACTTCATACAGAGATCTTGAAGAAGCGTGAGCTTCGTGATTTCTACGAGATGCGTCCGGAGCAGTTCAACAACAAGACAAACGGTATTACACAGAGAAGATTCCTTCTTCATGCAAACCCATTGCTTGCTGACTGGGCTACAAAGAAGGTCGGCGACGGCTGGATCACAGATCTTCCGGTACTTGAAGGTCTGAAGAAATACGCAACAGACAAGAAGGCTCAGAAGGAGTTCATGGACATCAAGTACAAGAACAAGGTTCGTCTGGCTGAGTACATCAAGGAACACAATGGTATCGATGTAGATCCGAACTCTATCTTCGATGTTCAGGTTAAGAGACTTCATGAGTACAAGAGACAGCAGCTTAACATCCTTCATGTTATGTATCTGTACAATGAGTTGAAGGCAAATCCGGGTATGGATTTTGAGCCGACAACATTTATCTTCGGTGCAAAGGCAGCTGCCGGTTACAAGACAGCAAAGCTTACAATCAAGTTGATCAACTCTGTAGCAGACGTGATCAACAACGATAAGTCTATCAAGGGCAAGATCAAGGTTGTATTCATTGAGAACTACCGTGTATCAAACGCAGAGATTATCTTCGCTGCAGCAGATGTATCCGAGCAGATTTCAACAGCTTCCCGTGAGGCTTCCGGTACAGGTAACATGAAGTTCATGTTGAACGGTGCTGTTACACTTGGTACGATGGATGGTGCAAACGTAGAGATCGTGGAGGAAGTTGGTAAAGAGAACGCATTTATCTTCGGACTTTCTGCTGAGGAAGTTATGAAGTATGAGAAGGATGGCGGTTACTATCCGATGGATGAGTACAACTCAAATCCAAAGCTCAAGAAGGTTCTGGATCAGCTGATTGACGGTACTTACTCAAACGGCGACAAGAATTTGTTCCGTGACTTGTATGATTCGCTGGTTATGAAGGATGTATACTTCACATTGAAGGATTTCAATTCTTATGCAGACGCACAGAAGCGTGTAAACAAGGCATACAAGGATAAGGCTAACTGGGCTAAGATGGTTATGCTCAACACAGCTTGCTCTGGTAAGTTCTCTTCTGATCGTACAATCGAAGAGTATGCACAGGAGATCTGGAAGCTTGAGAAAGTAGAAGTTACATTGTAATTTTTGTAATTTCATAGAATAGAATAGAGGCACGCGGATGCGTGCGCAGGTCATATAGAGGGCTGTCACTGTTTGGTGGCAGCCTTTTTTGGAGTAAAGCAAGCTGATTTAGGAAGCTTGCTCCAAGTGTGGAGATTGGTGAAACGCTGTGGTTGGAGCAAAGCAAGCTGGATAGGGAAACTTGCTCCAAGAGTGGGACTTGGAGAAAAGCTGTAGTTGGAGTAAAGCAAGCGGATTTAGGAAGCTTGCTCCAAGAGTGGAGATTGGAGAAAAGCTGTAGTTGGAGCAAAGCAAGCTGATTTAGGAAGCTTGCTCCAAGTGTGGAGAGTAGTGAAGAGCTGTAGTTGGAGTAAAGCAAGCAGGATTAGGAAGCTTGCTCCAAGCGTGGAGATTGGTGAAAAGCTGGAATTGGAGCAAAGCAAGCTGATTTAGGAAGCTTGCTCCAAGTGTGGA
>CAKREY010000005.1:0-123542 GCA_934318045.1 uncultured Lachnospiraceae bacterium | reverse complement strand
TTCTATGTATCAAAGGCTAAGTCACAGGCTCATATCGATGCAGGTGCTAAGAAGGTAGTTATTTCAGCTCCAGCTGGTAACGATCTTCCTACAATCGTATATAGCGTAAACGAGAACACACTTACAGCAGATGACAAGATCATCTCTGCAGCTTCTTGTACAACAAACTGTCTTGCTCCTATGGCTAAGGCACTTAACGATTACGCTCCAATCCAGTCAGGTATCATGTCAACAATCCACGCTTACACAGGTGATCAGATGGTACTTGATGGACCACACAGAAAGGGCGACCTCAGACGTGCTCGTGCAGCAGCTGTTAATATCGTTCCTAACTCAACAGGTGCAGCTAAGGCTATCGGTCTTGTTATCCCAGAGCTTAATGGAAAGCTCATCGGTTCTGCACAGAGAGTTCCTGTACCTACAGGTTCTACAACAATCCTTACAGCAGTTGTTAAGGGTAAGGACGTAACTAAGGAAGGCATCAACGCTGCTATGAAGGCTGCAGCTTCTGAGTCTTACGGTTACAATGAGGAGCAGATCGTATCTTCAGATATCGTTGGTATGAGATATGGTTCACTCTTCGATGCTACACAGACAATGGTAGCTCAGATCGCTGATGATCTGTACGAGGTTCAGGTTGTTTCTTGGTATGATAACGAGAACTCATATACAAGCCAGATGGTTAGAACAATCAAGTACTTCGCTGAGTTAGCTTAATTCTAAGTCGACTTATTAAGAAGACCTACAAGGGTCCGGTCTTAGTTGGACCGGACCCTTATTTTTATCATTTCAAAATCCAGGAGGAATTTTATAATGTCATTAAATAAGAAATCCGTTGATGATATCAACGTAAAGGGACTTCGTGTTCTTTGCAGATGTGATTTTAACGTACCTTTGAAGAATGGCGAGATCACAGACGAGAATCGTCTGGTTGCAGCTCTTCCAACAATCAAGAAGCTGATCGCTGATGGAGGTAAGGTTATCCTTTGCTCACACCTTGGAAAGGTTAAGACAGAGGAAGACAAGCAGACAAAGACACTTGCACCAGTCGCAAAGAGACTTTCAGAGCTCCTTGGTCAGGAAGTAAAGTTTGTACCAAGCTTAGAGGTTGTTGACGATACTGTTCGCGCAGCTGTAGACGCTATGAAGGACGGGGAGGTTATTCTTCTTGAGAATACACGTTTCAGAGCAGAAGAGACAAAGAACGGAGAGGCTTTCTCTAAGGATCTTGCAAGCATCTGTGATGTATTTGTAAACGATGCATTTGGTACAGCGCACAGAGCACACTGCTCAAACGTTGGTGTAGCTGCACTTGTTGATACAGCTGTTGTTGGATATCTGATGCAGAAGGAAATTGATTTCCTTGGAAATGCAGTTGAGAATCCGGTAAGACCTTTCGTTGCTATCCTTGGTGGTGCAAAGGTTGCTGATAAGCTGAACGTTATCTCTAACCTGCTTGAGAAGTGCGATACACTCATCATCGGTGGTGGTATGGCTTACACATTCTTAAAGGCTAAGGGATATGAGATCGGTAAGTCACTCGTTGACGATACAAAGATTGACTACTGTAAGGAAATGATGGAGAAGGCTGAGAAGCTTGGCAAGAAGCTTCTTCTTCCAGTAGACTCTGTTATGATTGATGATTTCCCTAACCCAATTGATGATCCTACAATCGCTACAACCATCTGCGATGCAGACAAGATGGATGCATCGAAGGAAGGCTGCGATATCGGACCTAAGACAATTGCGCTTTACTCTGAGGCTGTTAAGACAGCTAAGACAGTTGTATGGAACGGACCTATGGGTGTATTCGAGAACCCGGTTCTTGCAACAGGTACAAAGGCAGTTGCAGCAGCACTTGCAGAAACAGATGCTACAACAATCATCGGTGGTGGTGATTCCGCAGCAGCAGTTAACCAGCTTGGCTATGGTGACAAGATGAGCCACATCTCAACAGGTGGTGGAGCTTCTCTTGAGTTCCTCGAAGGTAAGGAGCTGCCGGGTGTAGCAGCAGCTAATGATAAGTAATTTTATTATAGGAGATAAGAAAAATGGCAAGAAAAAGAATTATCGCTGGAAATTGGAAGATGAATATGACTCCATCAGAGGCTGTAAAGCTTGTTGAGGAGTTAAAGCCACTTGTAGTGAATGATGATGTAGACGTCGTTTACTGTGTACCAGCCATCGACATCGTTCCTGTTGTTGAGGCTGTTAAGGGCACAAATGTACAGGTTGGTGCTGAGAACTTCTACATTGAAGACAAGGGTGCTTACACAGGTGAGATTTCTGCTCCAATGCTTGTAGATGCAGGTGTGAAGTATGTAATCATCGGTCATTCAGAGCGTCGTGAGTACTTCAAGGAAGACGATGCATTCCTGAACAAGAAGGTTAAGAAGGCAATCGCTTCCGGACTTACACCAATCCTTTGCTGTGGTGAGACACTCGAGCAGAGAGAAATGGGTGTAACAATGGATTGGATCAGACTTCAGATCAAGTCTGACCTTGCAGGCGTTGCAGCAGATGATGTAAAGAACCTTGTGATTGCTTATGAGCCAATCTGGGCAATCGGTACAGGTAAGACAGCTACATCGGATCAGGCTGAGGAAGTATGTAAGGGTATCCGTGAACTCATTGCTGAGATTTATGATACAGATACAGCAGAAGCAGTTCGTATTCAGTACGGTGGTTCTATGAACGCTGGCAATGCGAAGGAGCTTCTTGCAAAGCCAAACATCGATGGTGGTTTGATCGGTGGTGCTTCTCTGAAGGCTGAGTTCGGTCAGGTTGTAAATGCATAAAACATGGCTGTTTACAAATAATTTACTTGTTTTCACAAGTTAGAAAGCCTATAATGAATCCTGTTTTTGGATGTATATTCAAAAACAGGATTTTTTATTAAGATCACCAGGAAAAGAAAAATAAGGAGAGGGAGCATGCAGAAGAAAAAAATCTTAATCGTAGAAGATGAGACCGCGATTGCAAAGATGATTGCGATGAATCTCCGCGTGGCAAATTATGATACAAAGATTTATGAAGATGGTGCAGAAGCCGCAAAAGGATTAGAGCAGGATCATGCATATGACCTTGCACTGTTGGATGTGATGCTTCCAGGCATGGATGGTTTCTCCCTTCTTCCAATTGTAAACGAATATGATATTCCGGTTATTTTTTTGACAGCAAAGGACGATCTTGCATCCAAAATCCAAGGCTTAAAAGGCGGAGCAGAAGATTATATTGTGAAGCCTTTTGAAGTGTTGGAGCTTCTGGTACGGATTGAGAAGGTACTGGCGCGCAGAAAAACAGAAGAAAAAACATTGTCAGTTTTAAACTTGGAAATTGATTTCGAACAGCATATTGTTCGGCAGGATGGTAAAGAAGTTTCATTAAAACCGATGGAATTCGAACTACTGGCTGTGCTTGCCAAAAACAAAAACCGCGCGATATCCAGAGAGAATCTGCTTCGCATGGTCTGGGGCGTCGAATATATAGGCGAGACACGTACCGTGGATGTTCATATCGGACAGCTTCGGAAGAAACTGAATCTGGCAGATCATATTAAGACTGTATCAAAGCTCGGATACAGATTGGAGGAGTAAGTTGAAACTTCAAACATGGATTACATGGCTTTGCTGTATGGCAGTTTTAATTGCAACAATCATCGTGGATGTGCTTGTATGGAATGTCGAGCGGAAAAATATAATGAGTGAGGCGACCTCAAATGCCTTAAATGAGATGTATTCTCTTGCGGATGCGTATAATCAGACGTTTGAGCGAAGTCAGTTTACAGGCAACTCAGATGATGTTATGGATATACGACTGCAATATTTCTTCAAGACCAGATTGGATGAATACACAATCTGTGTCCGCTATCAGGAGATAGATGGAACTTTGGTCAATGATGCCGAGCACGGGTATTTTGTATATAATCATACGGTTCTTTCTCTGGGTGATGTTGAGAATAACGATTATAATTCGATTGCGAATGAAACGATTTCCTATGGAACGCTACACTATCAGGATTCCGAATATATAATCTGTAAATATACGACGAAAAACAGATTAAGCATCTATCATCTGACGTGCATTGATTATGCAAAGGATAAACTTCGAAATCTGACGATATATATGATTGTAATCACATTTAGTGTTATGGTTGGAATGAGTATCATTGTCGCGTTGATTCTCCGGCATAGTCTTCGTTCACTCAAGGAACTGAACGCGACAGCCGCGGATATTGCGAAGGGAAATTATGACAAGCGTGTGAATGTCAGAGGGAAAAATGAAATTGCGACACTTGGTACGACTTTTAACCAGATGGCGGAAGCTGTCGAGACACGTACAAAGTCATTGGAGGAATCGGAACGGCAGAAGACGCTTTTCATGGGGAATCTGACACATGAGCTGAAAACTCCGCTTGCCGCAATCTCCGGGTATGCGCAGACCTTGCTTACCGTGCGGCTGGATGAGGCGGATGAAGCTGAGGCACTTGGCTATATCGACGAGGAATGCAAGCGGCTTGAACGTTTGTCGAAGAAGATGCTGCGCCTGTTGGAACTTGATACGGAGCAGAAGCTGGAATTGCATGAGATTCCGGTCAGACAGCTCTTTGAACGGACGGGGCGTTTGTGCCGGAAGCTACTAGAGACAAAAGGTGTCACGCTTCAGTATGAGGAACACGGTGAGTGTTTCCTGGCGGAGGAAGATCTGATGACCGAAGTGCTTGTGAATCTCGTGGATAACGCAAATAAGGCAAGCAAGCAGGGAGATACGATCCGGTTGATTGCGAATGATCATCAGATTCTGGTGCAGGATACAGGATGCGGAATTCCGGAAGAGGAGCAAAAGAAGATTCTGGAGCCTTTTTATATGATTGACAAATCGCGCAGCCGGAAGAACGGCGGTGCCGGGCTGGGACTGGCGCTTACGGCATTAATCCTGAAACGGCATGATGTGACATTGGCAATCGAGAGTGAGGAAGGAAAAGGCACGACAATGATTTTGAATTTTCCGGTAGGCTAGTTCGGGTGAGATGGCGATAATATTTTGATATGTCGTACTTGTTGATATGTATGAGCATAATTCTAATATATGATATTGGTAATTGGTTGAATAAATGGCATATTGGGAGGGTTCCTCCGGATATGCCATTTTTTATGAATTTACAATTTGTTTAAATAATGATGAATACTCGATGTGGTATGAAGTGTTAACATAACATCAACATACAGAGAAACATATTTATCATGCTTAAAAGCCAGATAAATATCATTGAAACTCACTAAAACTAATAGTAAGAAGAGCAGAAAGGAATAACAACCATGAGAAAATATAAACGTATTGCAGGCATCTTCGTTGCAGCCACACTTACCGCATCATTATTTGCGGGGTGCCAGAAGAGTCCGGAGAAAGAAATCGTATCGAATAAAGACATGGATAATATGATCGAGCAGGCACAGGATACACAGGCGTCAACAACCGAGGTTGCGGAGGTTGCCAAGGATTATGATACCTATCAGACTGATATCAAGGATGACAGCCTGCATGTGACAGTCCATGCGGACGCACAGGTAGATATCCCGGATACGGGTCAGTTGTCAATCTTCCGTGTACAGCAGATGCAGTTTGATCAGGCGTTTCTCGATCAGGTACGGACTACTTTTTTTGGAGATCAGATGTTGTATGATGGTACCTGCATGCAACAACAAACAAAAGCGTCAATAGAAGCGGAAATTCAAACCTATAAGGATATGATTACAGATATTCAGAACAATAATCAATACTCAGACGATGGAAAGCAGGGATATATTGACGAATATCAAAGTCATATCGATGAGCTTCAGGAAAAATACGAGACGACACCGGAATCTGTTGACTATCATTCATATCCGTCTGACAACCAGATCCATTCGATTGCAGATTTAAGTGCCAAAGATCCATCCAACGGATATTATACATGGCAAAACGGTTTTGACGGAGCTAACGCAAGCATCTATTATGCAATGAATGATGGAAAAAATGGATCTTATCAGACAATTTATCTGCAAAATAATGAAAATTATGGAAATCTGATTCGATATCGAAGCTCAAAACTTGGTTATATAGATGTTGGTTCTTCTGTGATCGGAGAAGAGAGTTACTCCGATAGTATACCGGAAGAATATAAATTTGCAACACAGGAAGCCTTATGGTTATGGCCGGCAGATGCCTCAATTCCAATTGAAAACATACAGATGGAAAATGAAGATATTACAGAAAAAGATTTTTGCGAAAATCCCAAGGATAAAACAACGATCTCTGAAATTGATGCGCGCAAAACAGCAGATGAATTACTGGAAAAACTGGACATACATGATTTTGCATATTATAATGGCGGACTTGTCAGTGAAGCAACCAGTTATAGTCATTTTGCCGGTACGGCAGAAGCAGACGCGACATACCCATATCGTACAATCTATGCATTCCGGTATCAACGCTGTATCGAAGGTGTTTTCGTAAATAACGATGGTGGAAGTAAGATCGTTGATGAATGGAAGGGAGATACTTATAACAAGAAATTATGGTCAACTGAAGATATCGCAATCTTCGTAGATGATGATGGAATCGTTGGATTCGATTACCTCGTTCCGCTGGAGGTGACCGATACCGTTGTAGAAAAATCAACATTGAAGAATTTTGATGAGATCAAAGATATCTTCGAGCAAATGATAGTGACTATGAATGCAGTAAACGAAGAAGATGCAAGTTACGGAGATGTAACGATTGATATTGATTCTGTAAAGCTTCGATATACAAGAATCAGTGAGAAGGACAGCTTCGATACCGGACTTTTGGTTCCGGTCTGGGATTTTATCGGAACCAAGACAGACCAGTATGGAAATGAAGTTCACGGAGCAATTCTCATGTCCATCAACGCGATTGATGGTTCGGTGATCGATCGGAATCTGGGGTATTAAATGAACAGTTTTGAGACAGACATGAAACGAGCGATAATTTCAAAAGGATTTCTGGCAGGATTTGTATTGGAGCTTGTGATCCTGTGGAAGGTGGGCGGTGACTCGGAGTTGTTCCGGGTGACCGTTCCTGTCATATCCACGTTTCCGTATGCAACCGCATGGCTTGCCGATTATCAGAGCGGGTATATCAAGGCATATCTGCCAAGGTGTGGAAGAACGTCCTATATCTGTGGCAAGTTCCTTGCATGTGGGATTGCAGGCGGATTGGTTGAGATGCTTCCGTGCCTGTTATACCTGCGTTTTGCCAAGAACGCCGCAGCATTAAATCCGTTGCTTATTTTCTTCTCGGCGATGGTGTGGGCGCTGCTTTCCGCGACACTTGCGGCAATCTCGAACAGCCGTTATATCGCGTATGGCGGAAGCTTTGTCATCTACTACATATTGGTGATCCTGCATGACCGGTATTTCGAGGACATCTACTGTCTGTATCCATACGAGTGGATCCGGTTTCAGCATACTTGGCTCTTCGATGAGCAGGGCATAGTGATCCTGCTTAGCAGTCTGTCGGTTCTGCTGTTTTTGATCTATTACAATACGGTAAGGAGGTACATTGAACGTGTATAAGCTAAGACAGATTCTACTTACCGCGTTTGCAAATTTCAGAAGATGGAAGAAGAATCCGCAGATCATACTGGCGTTCTGCCTTGCATTTATCGTAAGCTTCCTGCTTTCCGACAAGGTGCTTGTATTCGCGAAGGAGCATGACACGATCCTGCAGATGGCAGAGCCGTTCATCTGGACATTCGGCGATGCACAGTCGGTGCTGATCATCTCGTTACTCTTGCTTTTGTTATTTGCAGATATGCCTAACCTTGGAAATGATGTCCCGCTTTTTCTGGTGCGGATTGATCGGAAGGTATGGGTGCTTGGACAGATCCTGTATCTGATCCTTGCAACGTTTCTGTTCCTTTGTTTTATCCTGCTTTCTACCTGTATCTTGGCAAGCAGTCAGGCATTTGTGGCAAATATGTGGAGCGATACAGCGGCAGTGCTTGGGTATTCGAACATCGGTTATGAGCTGAATGTGCCGTCGTTCGTGAAGGTGATGGAGTTGAATTTCCCGTATCAGGTGATGTTCCACATATTCGGACTGATGCTTGGGTATTCGATCGTGATGGCAGGAATCATATTATTTTTCAACATGGTGAAGGACAACGGCGGTATGATCGCAGGTATCATCTATTCGGGATTCGGGTTCCTGCTGACACCGGATACACTGTCGGATATCCTGCATATCCCGGCGGTGCAGTCGCGGTATGCAAATATCATATTCGGCTGGATATCACCACTCAACCATGCCACGTATTACATGCATAGCTTCGGCTATGATAATCTGCCGAAACTATGGGTATCGTATGTATTTTTTGCAGGGGTGGCACTTTTGATATTTATATTGTGTCTGCTCCGGATCCGCAGGTATACGTTCCAGTTCACAGGAACACAGTTACGATAATTACATTATGTAAATTAAATGAATAACAAAGAATCAGAATGTGAGGAAATGAGGTTCCTGGATAGATGGAAGAAACCAGAAATGAAAACGGACAAGAAAATAGCAATGAAAAAGTGCACGAACGCAAACAGGGAATCGTCGTGGAACATGTCTACAAATCCTTCGGGAAAGAGCATGTGTTAGTCGATGTGAATCTGGAAATTCCACCGGGGAAGATCTACGGCGTGGTTGGAAACAACGGAAGCGGCAAAACTGTGCTGATGAAATGCATCTGCGGGTTTATGCATCCGGACAAGGGGCAGATCTATGTCGGGGGTAGCCGTGTCGGGAAGGAATGTGATTTCCCGGACAAGCTCGGCGTGATTATCGAGACACCGGGATTCCTGCCGGGGTTAAGCGGATATAAGAACCTGAAGATCTTAGCGGATCTGAAAGGCAGGATCGGGAAAAATAAGATTATCGAGACATTACAGCGCGTCGGCTTAAATCCAAAGATGAAAAAGCCGGTTTCGAAATATTCGCTTGGTATGCGGCAGAGACTTGGCATCGCACAGGCAATCATGGAGAACCCGGATGTGCTGATCTTGGACGAGCCATTTAACGGGCTTGACAAAGCGGGTGTCGCGGAGATGCGACAGCTCTTATTATCCTTAAAAGAAAATGGCAAGGCAATTATGCTGGCAAGCCATAATGCACAGGATATCGAGATGCTGTGTGATTATGTACATGAAATGGAGGACTGGAAATGAAACGAAAGCATATAGCGAGGAAAATATTTGCGATGGCAATCGCGGCAACGATATGTATGGGATTATCTCCGGCAGGAAATGTTCTTGCCGCACAATCAAGCAATACAGATATAACTGTATATAACATCGAAGCCTGGAATATGTCATGTTACAGTATGCAGGATCATCCATGTAATGCTATGCATCCATCTGCGAATGGACAGGAGCTTACGCCCACACAGGAACCGGCAAATACGCAGGCACCTGCAACGACACAGGCAGACGGAAAATCTGGCAGCCAAACACAGACAGACGACAAATCAGATACTGATACGCAGACAGATGCAATGACTTTAAAAATTGATGATGCAAATCAGTATGATGGCATGGAGAAGCCATACAAAGATGGCTATATACCAACCAATGCAAATGGTTCCGTCCGTATTGTTTTCCCGATTTTATCCGAAGGAGAATTGAAGGGAAATACTTTACGTGCAGCATTAGATCTGGGCGATGCGCAGACAGCGCCGTTTGTATTTAAAAACTATGAGAAGGATATCAAACTGCAGACCGTCAAGGTGAATGCAAATACGAAAGAAGTTTCTGCCTATGTGGCAGATTTTACGGTCGATTTAAAGAAAAAACGTACCAATGGTTCTTATCCGGTCATCCTCAAAGTAACTGCAAAGGATACGAAAGGAAATCCGGTGGAGCAGGAATTTACAACATATGTGACAATTGCTGATGGCATCGATCCGGACGCAACGACGGAGGAAACGGTAGAACCTGTAGCAGAAGAACTCCCGACATTTGCTCCAAAAGTCATGGTAAAATCCTACAAATATTCAAAATCAGAGATTCTGCCCGGCGATGAAGTAAAGGCAGATATTGTCCTGCTTAACACAAGTAAGGAAAATACAGTGAAGAATATGACAGTCGCTGTAACTGCCGATACCGAGAGCTTTACTTTGCTTAGCCAGTCCGACAGCATTTATATTGAGAAAATTGCACCGCAGGAGGAGACGACAATTACATTTTCTTACCGTGTCAATGCGAAAACTGCTGCCGGACAATATGACTTCGATCTTGCCATGGATTATGCCGACGGGGATGGAAATACATATACAACAACCGGAAAAGCAAAGATCATGATCGGCCAGTCTTCCGAGATGCAGTTTGATGCACTGAATTTTCCGGCAGAAGTGGTAGTGGCTGATGTCGTGGAAGCAAATGTTCAGGCGATGAATCTCGGCAGAAGCAAGATCTATAATGTACGGGCCGAGATCGCGGCAGATGGATTAAAGCCACAGGGAACGATCTTCATCGGAGATATGGAGGCAGGAACTGCGGCAACCGGAAGCATACAGGTGACAGTCAGCTCCCTGTCAGGAAGCAAACTGTATGGAAATACCGAGGGTACGGTCACTTATTATTACGAGGATGAAAGTGGCAAGGAATATACGGAGGAAACAACGTTTACCACGACAATCAAATCTCCATTTTCGGATCAGAAGGAAGAGACGACACCGGATAATACAAACCAGTGGTGGGTGATCATGGCGGTTGTGCTCGGTTGTATCGTGGTTGGCGCGGGTGTGATTATCGTACGAAAGATACGCCTGAAGAAGCAGGATGCAGAAGATGAGTAAAGGAAACAGATATGAGATTGAAAGAGTTTCTGCGCTTGCGCCGACAGCAGGATGCAGTGAAGATTATAATTTTATATGTGATTGCAATCGGAGTCTGCTGTGGATTCCTGATCCGGGATGGCTTGCGCTATGCGCAGATCACCCGGACGAAAGAGGAATTCAAACTGATTGGAAATGATCAGGTGCTTACAGACAGCAAGCTACAGCGGGTGCGCGAGATCGAGGGCGTCACAGATGTAAGCTATGATGTGAGTGATTCCGTCACGGTGTCATATCAGGCGAACACGACATCCTTCGAGGCGGAGCTCTTAAGTGAGGCATATATACAGGAGGTCTATGGTATCACACAGGAAGGTTCAACAACGACCTATTATGCGAACACCGCCGCGTATAAGCAGATCTGTCAGAGCCTGTCGCAGGATATCGTGCCAATTCAGGCAAAGGAGCTTACTGTGACGTATACTTCTTCGGTAGAACAAAGCCAGAGTGCAAACCAGTCAACAGGCAATGGCACAGATGCATCACTGGCAGGAAGCGGTCGTACCGCACGGATCGTACAAATGGATATCGGTGGAGATTCGCCGTTTATCTGTGCGGTTGGCGATCCAGTTACACTCAAAACCTCTGGGAATCTGCGCATCCAGATCGCCAGACAGGATCAAAGTCAGAAGGTACTGATACTCGCTGGCAACCTGTCCTTTTCGAACGATAACGCACTGGAGATCTATCAGACGCAGGCGAAGCTCGACCAGTTATTTATCCGGGTCAAATTCGAGTTACTGTTGATGCTGGCATGTCTGGTTGCCGTCGTGTCGATGAGCAAGTATGCGGTGCGGCCACTTGAAAAATAGTACCAATATAGATATAATTCAGATATGAAAGTGAAAAATATCAAACAATATATCGTATATTTAATAGCCGTTATTCTTATTATGCAGCTTTTCGATTCTTACTGTGCGGAACTTTTCGATAAGCTGCAATCTTTTTTGTTGTCTGATTTCCTGATTGACGGGCGAAATATGAAATTACAGGAGGCAGTTTCCTATATGGGATATGCAACCCTGCCTTTCTATGTGATTCCAGCGTTAGCACCGCTTGCAAGAATATCCATAGATAAAATTGGAATCAAAGTATTATTTATGATTAATATAACTGTGTTGATGACTGGGTGTGCAATATGTGCTGCCGCCCCAACTCTTGTGTCTTTTCTGATTGGAAATGGTCTTGTCATATTTTCAACAAGTATGGATATCCAGTATATCTTTATTGCAAAGGAGATACCGGAACACAGGAGAGCAACCGTGCGTGGAATGTCCGCCGGTGTAGCAGCAATCGCGGCAATGGGAATCCCGCTTTTGCGTAATGTATGGATTGAGAGACAGGGACACACATGGAGAAATCTGTATGCTGTTGGTATAGCAATTGGTGTGCTCACCTTCCTTTTCTCTATATGTCTTGCAAAAGAAAAAAACTGTAATAAAACAGTAATAAAACAGAAGCCGTCAGACAAACCAGAAGCACATATAGATGACCGGCGGATTTTGCATAGTTTATGTATCAGCCTTTTTATTTTAGGCATCGCAACGAGCGGTATCACATTTTATAATGAACCATTACTGACATTTGGAAATAGCAGTCCGGACAATGTGCGAAACAGCCTGCTTGTGCAACCGGTCGTGACATTGTTAGTGAATGTGGCAAGTGGATATCTGGCAGATCGATGGAGTCGAAAGAACGTGGTATTGACCAATATTGGATTATCAATGATTGCATTGATATTGTTTGTATGCTCAGCAAATAGCGGAGCATATGGATTCCTGCCCGGAATCACATGGGGAATTATGGTTGGAAGTTATTTCTCAGCGGCGAATCTGCTTATTCTCAGCATGCTGGAGGCAGCACCAGCCGGGAAGGTAGGGAAAATCTCGGCATTATCTACCTATGTGAATGGTGCTGGAAATGCAATTGGAATTTTGCTTTGTACTGTGTTTGTAAAAAATACCGGAATGGGACGCATGAAATTATTGGTCGCAATTCCGGTATTGGTTGGCTCGTTTATTTATCTTTTGCTTCGGCTTCCTGCATGGAAAGCTGATTGAGTTCCTTCAGGATTGTCTGATGATGCATCTTTTTCAATCCGATATGATACAAATACAGGTAGATCACGATGCTGGCAACTGTGATTGGCAGTGCCAGATACCATAGCTGAAGCTGCCAGACAAAGAGTGCCATGGCAGTGATATAGGAAAGTGCAACCGTGATCTTTGCAACAGACCGAAAGGTGATATGCCGGTGATAATATAGCATATGGTCGGATTCCGGAAATATCTCTTCAATCGTTTTCCCTTTTTCAAAGCATGCAATATTATAAGTAAAGATGCCGCGCATCCAGTCAACATTTCGGATGACACCTCTTGCATGCAGATTTAAAAATACCTTTTCAGCCCATTCCGGATTTTTCTCTGCATGTTTGCTTGCATAAGCACATTTGGACAAATATTCGTGACTTGTGGCAGAAGTGAGCAGTGTTGTGAGCGTGTAGAGTCCAACTCCCAGGATGTACATGGAGACAATAATGTTGAAGGTTGCAGCGTTTGGTAGACGCAGATAGCGGATCATCGTGTCTCCAAGGAACACTGTAAAGATTTCCAGCAGTAAAAATACCCCTGTAAAATAAGCAAGCGATATATTATAGATGTATAGGTTATATTCCAGCCGGTCATATGCCATCAGGAACATATGGCGGTAGCAGGTACCGCTGTGGACATGCACAACCATTGTGTAATATTCATCGTTAAAATCAAAACCGGTCTTTTTGTATTCCGAATAATAGATTTTGGCGAGTCCGCGCCAATGCTTTGGCTTTTCTCCCGGTGCAAGCGTCTTTTTGTCATAGAGTACACGGGAAGTGTAATCATTATAACAGCGATCCGCATACATCAGCAGACATATGATGATGCAGATCAGTGCAGGCAGAATCGGGAAGCTGTTCAATGCAAGAGAGATGATCAAAGCTCCTGTTAAAAGTATGTACAGTATGATTTTCAACCAGCTCCGGAAATGATTTCTTCCCATATTGTTTCGTGATGTATTTCGCAGAGGTTCTATCAGAATCCCCTGTTCTCCATTTTTCAATCGTTCTTCAATATCATTATCCGGGATCTCAGACATATAATCATGGTAGGTCTGTAAATCGGAGTAAGCGTGCTCAGATTTGGACTGATATAAGCGCAGTAACTGCGTGATGATTGTCAGCAAAAGCAGAGTGAGCGAGAACGCGCTGCTTGCTACAATCGAATTGTAATTATAGATATTTGGCAATATAAAAGGCAGGAAAGAGAAAAAAATCTGTAAGGTACATAACACATACAGGAATTTTTTCTTCTGATCTAATTTTTCTTTTCGCGTTATCAGATATGTACTTAGTTTATGGCGTTCTCCTGACTCTGCAATAGAAAGATCTGCCAGTTCTTCGTTCAGAGATTGCAGGTGTTTTTCGTATTTGTTGTTAGCCAGTTCATCATTGAACATAGCAAATAGAATAATCCACGTTAAAAATTCGTATTCCTTGCTGCATGTGAGCTTCAATCTGGCATGAAACGTCGCATCTTTATTCAAGATTGTATTCAACATCGCATGAAGTCTGGCATAATTCTCATATTTCTGATCTTTCAGATCTGAGATAAGTCTGTCGTAGTAGAGATACATCTGCTTAATATCAATCGAATCGCAGAAAAGTAAAACCGGAAGACGATTGGTGTCCTTCGGGTTCATAAGTTCAGAAAAGGAATTACGGATATTGGGATATGCCTGATAGGAAAAATCAGGATGAGCCAGAAAATAACATATATCATTTTCACTGTATTTTTGCCCCAGATACAGATCCGGATAGACAAGATATTGAATTACTGTATTTACACGATAAGAACCATTCTGGTTTTTCTCGTATGAAAATCCAAAAATCTCACCAAGTTCTATATAAATATTTCTCAGTGTCAGCATGCCATATCTCCTTAAAACCATTTTCTTTGTCTATTATTATAGATTTAATTATAAATGTCAAATAATCCCGCATCTTAACAGATGGTTCAATAAAAGTGTAAGTTGGCTGAAAATCTATATATTTGATAAGCACAGAAAAAATATGTGCGATGAAAATCTTGTAAAATGTAGTTGAAGTCTGCTATGGTCGAGCCATATAAAAATACAGGAATTGAGGGGCGAAAAAGGAGGATAGAAAAGGAGCGAAAGTTGTTTATGCAAGGTCAGAAGCAGTTTAGACAAGGTGCATAGATTTTTATATGGATAGAGAAATATAATACATATATTCAGACTTACGGGGGAGTACATAGGGATGATGACAAAAAGTACGAACAAGATAAAAACATTTATTGAAGTTATATGTGAAAAACAAAAAATCTTAATCAATATGAGTGAAATATTATATTTTGAACGCGAAGCACGGAAGATTTGTATCGTCACTCAAAATGCAAAGTACGAGTTTTATGATACCTTGAAATCTTTGATGGAACGATTGCCGAAGAACTTTGTACGTTGTCATACCGGATATATTGTTAATATGGATTATGTTGTGTCGATACATAGTAATTATCTGGTTATGAAAGATGATAGAAAAATCAGCATTGGGAGAACGTATAAAGATACACTTATAAAAATTTAAAGGAGAGCGGAGATGAAGAAGCTAAGAAAGGGAACAGGGAGATGTATAGTAACAGGCATTATTTTGATGATTGCTCTTGCCTGTGTGACAGGATGCAGTAATCAGACAGGGAATGTCCCCTCGAAACGGGAACTGGCGTCGATTCTGCCAATGGAGATTACGACTTATACGTTGGAAGATGTTACATATACATCAGAGCCGACAAGTGTAGAGATGGAAAAAGGAATTCAAACAGAGCTTGGTTATGATGCATATTGTAAGATCCAGTTAGAAGATGGGAATATGTGCCGGACAGATTATTATATTCTGCACTGCGAAAGAACCGATGGTGAAGGAAGCGCCTGGTGGGTTCGGGATTATGAAACATATGCAGATGAAGAAATCAATTATATAAAAACCGGACCGGGGTTAAATGAGATTCAGGAAGTGGAAGGTCTGAGTGGTGTCACACAATATGAGGATCAAAGCACCTATGCAGATAATAGCTTTGTCTATGTGTCAAACATAAAAGATGAAAGCCAATTTTTTACATGTGAAGGAACTATGCGTATAGAAGGAAGCCTGATGAAATATGGAGATCGTCAGAAATATGAATGGCAGATTTATGCAGACAATGAAGAGATGCAGTATAACTTTGACGCTTTGATTGGTACATGGAATATGACAGGCTCTGAAACAATATTGATGGATGATTGTGAATTTACAATTCTGGATGTTGATGCAGATGCACAGACAATCTCATGGTCAATCACCAATCACAATGATGATCAACTTTCAGCAAATGATAAAATCGAAGCAAGTGGAACGAGTACGTATAACTTTGATGGTACCTATATGAGTTTTTCTTTCGAAGTATCAAGAAAAAATGGGGAAAAGCCATACCGTTTTTATGTATCCTTTACAGCGATTGAAAGCTTAGTGAACGACTGGAAAGATGCAGGTGTATCCATATATAATTTAGGATCAGGCAGCTATACAGACTGGGCATTCCGAAGATTTGAAAAAATAAACTAAAGGGGAGAAAAATGCAAAAATTACTTTTAATCTTATGTCTGGGTGTATTGATGTTCAGTGCATCTGCGTGTGGAAAACAGACTGACACGCCAAGCATAGAAGAATTGGAAAATACAATGCCAGAGGGCTTGCTGAATTACAGCCTTTTCACCAGCAATATGACGATTGATTATGATACTTCGTATGTCAAAGATCTCGAAATCGAAAATGTACAGTCAAATGGAGATTCCTGCACTGTAAAAGCAAAGGTTTCTCTAGGCGGCAAGTATATGGATCGTGTTTTATACTGCAATTTGGAATGCCAGAAATATGATGTTAGTGGCTGGGAAGTTGTTGGGTTTACGGAATATGGAAAAGAAGAGATTGTCATAAACCAGTTACCTCCTGTATATGATCTGCTGCATTTAAATTGCTTTATTGAAAATGAACTTGTTGACAAGACTTCATATACTGATAATACATATGCATTTACATATACATATCAGATGGAATATTCTTATGCGCTTGAAACAAATGTTGCTGATGCAACAGGAATGATCACGAGACAGGATAATGCACATACAACAGATAATATAGAATATGAATGTGATACAAATGTTTCTTATAACACGCCAGCACAGTATACCCTGAAAGAAGATGCAATTTTAGGAACGTGGGCAAGTGAGGATTACGAAAACTGGGCGGTTGGAATTCTATCAGTGAGTGATATCACATTAAAATGGATTGCGTTGAGCTATCTGCCATCGGAATCCATAACTACAAACATTGAAGCTGGCGGAATTTCTGGAACTGATACATGGACAATCGATGAAGAAAATAAATATTTATGTCAGGATGCGGAAATTTATTATCAGTACTGGGATGCATGGGACAATTTGTGTGACAGAACTTATTTTATTACGATTAAGATTCCGCTTAATCGAGACGAAGATTGTATCTATTTATACTATTCTAAGGATACAGATTCAACATCCAATTACAGTGAATTGTATAAATATGATGCATATAACGTATCTGGTAAGTATGACAAATACCTTAATGGAACACCTGTAAGTAATTTAGAACCCGATATGGAAGAAACGATAGATGATACGGAATCCGTCGTAGATGGAATTTTCAACAGAAATGGTTTTTATGGAGTCTGGCTGTATGCTTCTGATAATGAAGAAGATGCATATAATTTTGCAAATCAGTTATCCGAGCAGGGATTTGCTGGCTGTGTTACGCAGTCAAACTTGTGGAGTAATTTGAATTCAGAGCCATATTATGTTGTTACTTATGGTGTTTATGAAACAGAGGAAATTGCGCAAGTCGAACTGGCAAATATACAAGATTTGTATAGTGACGCGTATGTTAAATTTTCCGGGGAGTATATTGAAAATTGAAAAATTATCGGAATGTAAAAAATGCATTCCGTTCATATAAATAAAAATGCAATAGGGAGGAAGGAAAAATGAGAAAAGCGTGGAAGAAAATAATAAGTTTGTTATTGGTTTGTGTATTGTTAATAAATATTCCCAATTTAACAATCCATGCAACACAAAATAAGACATCAAATTTTAATAAAAATTTTACTTTAACAGGAAATAAAGCTAATGATCTTGTTGTTGTTGCAAAAGCCCAACTTGAAAAAACACAATCATCATTGGGATTTACTGAGTCATGGTGTGCTGATTTCGTATATAATTGTGCAAAATTAGCAAAAATACCATCATCAATAATCCCCTATACGGGCGGCGTATATGATATGTATAGTAAAATGATTAATGCAGGTGGAACAGTAACTAAAACACCTGTAGCTGGGGATATATGTTTTTATAGGAATTCTTCTGGATCATGGAGACATGTGAGTATAGTTTCAGATAATAAAAAAGGAACCATACATGGTAATGTTAGTTATTGTTCTTCAAAAGGAAAAGATATTGCATGGCATGTATGTACAAGAAAAGTAGGTGTTTATGAAAATGCAATGAAAGAGACTGCCATATATGTACATCCTGCATATAATTCATCAGCTAGTGCGCCATCCACCCTTTCCATAAGTGGAGCATCTCTGCCAAGTACAATCAATAAGGGCAGTTACTTTGATTGCAAGGGTACAATTTCATCCAATTATACAATTACGAATGTGACTGGTAAGATTTTAAAGCCAGATGGAACAACGGTGATGTATGAAAAATATGTTACTCCAAATTCTACCTCTTATAGTTTAGGTGGAGGTGCAATCGATACAGCGTTAAAATTCAATTTATTACCGGCTGGTACATACTATTATAAAGTGTGGGCATCAGATACAAAAGCTGCCGGAAAAAATATGATTAATAAGCAGTTTACAGTAGTAGATCCAAACGATTCCAAAATCACGATTTCAAACGCAAAAGTTACCGCGGTCAATGATGGTGTAATTACGTTTGAATTTGATGCAAATGCTACTGCGGGCATTAAAGATGTCAAATGCTCTGCATGGCCGGCTGATTGGGGCGGAAGTACATATAAGTGGATTGATACACCAAGTTCGGTAAGTGGTAATCATTATACATTTAAAATTGATAACAAATTATGGGATTACCATACTGCCACATATAAGATTCATGCTCATGTATGGGATAAAACTGGTAAAAAAGTAAATACTGCAAATCCAATAGAATGTGTAGTTGCAGCGTCTAACCTAAAAATTGACAATGCTTCGACCATTTCAGATTTTTATCAGGGTGAAAATGTTAGCTTGCAGGGAGTTGTATCATCAAATTATAACTTGAAAACTATTACTGCCAGAATTTATAAAGAAGATGGAGTAAGCGCTGCATCCGAAGCAGTTGTAAATACCCCGAATACAAAAAGTTATAATTTATCGAGTGGTGTAATTGCAAATACATTATGTTTTAACAAACTGTCATCCGGTACATATACCTATAAATTATCTGCAACAGATGTAACCGGTAATGAAAAAGTTTTATCAGAACAGAAATTTCAGGTAAAAGAAAAACAGGTAGAAGAAATCAAGCCATTGAATGTTAGTATTTCTCCATCGGAATTATATTTGAAAGTGGGAGAAACATATAAGCTGCAGGCAATAACAGATTCATCGGAAGATATAACATATATATGGACGGGTGGAACTGCTGGGGTTGCTACGGTTGATGTCAATGGTGTTGTAACGGCAGAAGGAGTTGGAGAGACAAATGTTGTATTAAATACGATTCCGTCTGGTACTGCAACATGTAAAGTCATTGTTTCAGAGGTTCCTTTGGAATCTATTGCAATCAAAGATGCACCTGAAATGATGAATATTGGTGATACAGCGCAATTATCAGTGGATGTAATGCCAAGCAATGCTTCTAATACGAAAATAATCTGGACAAGCAGCGACTCCAATATTGCAGATGTTGATGATACAGGAAAAGTTGTAGCATCTATGGCAGGTAGTGTTGTTATTACAGCATCTTCTGAGGATGGAAGTATAAAGCAGTCTGTCGGAATTATTGTAAAAGATAATACCGTGACACGAACAATTGATTATACCGCAGTTCCAGAGTTGAAAGTTGGCACAAATAAAATAACGGAAGATAATAAACTTGTTACGTATAAAGATGATATGAAGAACAGTGCCGGATGGTCTGGCCAGGTGTTTAAGTATTCAGTTCCGGCAGAAGGTAAAAACACAGTAAAAGTGACATGTAAGTCAGATGATACATATTCAATGGATATCTATGAATATGCGTCCGATAAAACTATGCGTTATCAGAATTCTATGTATACAAGTGATGGTGTATTTACATATAGTTTTTTTGATCAGGGTAAAGAATATTATTTAGTATTTAATGGCCATGATAGCAATTATTCTATGTATACAAAAGCAAAGGATATGCAAGATGTTACTATTGAAATATTAGATGATGTTCCAAACATGATTAATCTGTTGGATAATGCGGAAGTAATTTTACCAAATAAATCCTATACCGTAGCTACTAGTGATTTACAGACTATGTTTGTCAGTGATTGGCAAGGGGTAAGGCAATCAAAGCTGTATAAGATTGACCTTCCTGCAGATTATGAAATTTCTATTGATGCAATAGGCGCAGGTCAATATACATTAGATTGCTATACTCATATAGACAATTATATGGAACAGGATGGTTTAAATGACGGAATTGACGGAAAGTATGTTCTTCGAAATTATAATGGTGTAACCACAACATATTATATTGTGGTACTTGAAGGAAATATAACTTTAAAGGTAGGATCCTTGCAACAACAGGAAATCGCAGAAAATATTCTTACTGCAGATATTACCGAATTAAAACCGGGTGTTGATACTGTTATCAACGAATCTATGCAGAAGAATCTTTCTTATGATTATTATGGACAGGAGAAGAAACTGCGTGGTGTTTGGATGAAATTCACAGTACCAAAGGGGGGAACCAGTTTAGTTGAAAATATGTATAATGGCTCTAAGGAGGAAGTAAAACTTTTAGGTACTTTACTTCGGTATCATCCGGATACTGATGAATTTGAATCCTTTGGAGACAATGTAATGTTTTATAGCTTCAGAAATCAGAAGGAAATGATCAATACATTCCCGGAAGGTGAATACTATATTTGTTTGTCTGGAAATAGTGAGGATTTCCCTGTAACAATATATACTACAAGCTTGCGTGGAATTGACGAAATAAAAGATCAGGCATTAACAATAACAGAGGAAGATATCAAGAATGGGATTAAGAACTTCTCCTGCCTGAAAGACATGTATGGATATTACACATCTTATGATCATGACAGATGGGGGTCTTATGGACAGCTTTTGAAGGTATCAATACCGGAGAATTCTTCATATAGTTTTGTAGCAAATAATAATTTACACATATATGTATATGAAGATGACTGCAAAACAACGGTAAGTTATGGTCCAAACATTACAAATACATCAAATACAAGGAAAGATTACTATATCTGGGTATCTTCTTACTCGTATGATTCAGATCTTTCACTTAGAATAGATAGTGCAGAAGCTTGTACACATGAGAATACAGAAGTTCAAAATGAAATATATAATACATGTACAGAGGATGGATACTCGGGAGATACATTCTGTAAAGATTGTGGTATTTTGATTCAAAGAGGAACGGTTGTTAATAAAACAGGTCATGAATCCAGCGATTGGATTATTGATGTAGATGCAAGCGAAGAAGAAACAGGATTTAAGCATAAGGAATGTCTTAACTGTGGAGAAATTCTTGAATCGAAGGAAATTCCGAAGACTGGCGAAGATACTTGCTCACACGAGAGCACAGAAGTCAGAGGAGCGAAGGAAGCAAGCTGTACAGAAGCAGGCTATACCGGTGATACTTACTGTGTAGACTGTGACGCAAAGCTTGCAACAGGTGAAGTAATCGCCAAGAAAGATCATACATCCAGCGACTGGATCGTAGATAAGGCAGCAACGGTTGAAGCGGAAGGAAGCAGACATAAGGAATGTACTGTCTGCAAGACAGTTCTTGAAAAGGAGGCAATCGCAAAGCTTCCGAAACCGGATCCTACACCACAGCCGGAAGTAACGCCGGATGTGACGGTTCGCTATACAACGCATGTACAGTCGATTGGCTGGCAGGGTGATGAAAATGACGCAAATAAGTGGTTTGTAAATGGCTCCATGGCAGGTACTTCCGGCAGAGCAAAGAGACTGGAAGGCATCAAGATCCGCGTATCCGGAAACAGCAACCTGGGTATCCAATACACAACCCATTGCCAGACATATGGCTGGTTGCCATGGTCATCAAATGGCGAGATGAATGGTACACAGGGCGAAGCAAAGCGTCTCGAGGCGATCAAGATCCGCCTGACAGGCAAAGACAAAGATAAGTATGATGTATACTACAGAGTGCATGCACAGTCTTATGGCTGGCTTGGCTGGGCGAAGAACGGTGCCTGCGCCGGTACAGCCGGACAGGGAAAACGACTCGAAGGTATCCAGATTCTTGTCGTAAAGAAGGGCGCACCGGCACCGGGACTATCCTATGCAGATGTGAATCTGACAGATAGAACCAATCAAGATCGTCCATATGCCACATCCATATCCGGAGATGTTGTGATTCCTGGATATTCAGATGACACCAATATCATGTACAAGACACACGTACAGACATACGGATGGCAGGGATGGAAACTAAATGGTGCAGTAAGCGGAACATTCGGAGAAGCAAAACGACTCGAAGGAATCAACATCCGTCTCACAAACCAGCAATACAGCGGAAGCGTAGTCTATACGACGCATGTACAGACGTATGGATGGCAGGGAAATGAGAACAACCCGAACACCTGGAAACGGGATGGTCAGATGAGCGGAACATCCGGTGAGGCAAAGCGTCTTGAAGCAATCCGTATCGCACTGACCGGAGAGATGGCAGAGCATTACGATATCTACTATCGTGTCCATGCACAGTCATTTGGCTGGTTAAACTGGGCAAAGAACGGAGAACCGTCCGGAACCGCCGGTCTTGCAAAGAGACTCGAAGGTATCCAGATCGTGCTCGTACCAAAGGGAAGCGGTGCACCGGCGAATACATATAACAATGTCACTGCAGCACGCAGCGAATCGTTTATAAAGTAAGTTAAAGAGGCAAAGGGGTGAAAAAGTATTATGAAGATGATTAAAAATGGAATTTCGATTATTATGACATGCATTGTTTTATTGACAATGCTGATCATTCCAGAGGTTTCTGTAAAGGCTGCATCCAATGACGGATCAAGCAAAAAACGCTCTCTGGTAGTCTCTTATGGAACTCAGTACAAAAAGGACTGGAGTGATTATAGTGATTTTTGGAATAAAGTCACAGTGAATGAAAAGGGGATTCTGTCGATTGTAGTGACAAAACCGGATCGAGGTTATAAGTATGATGGCGTCAGAATTACCGTTATGGATGGATCAAACAACACTATCTATAAATCAGAGACATCGGGAGATTTAGATGATTTAACATATACAACATTTAATATTGGCTTGAATAAGGGTGTTTATTATGTAAAATATAGTATTGTTTCAATCAATTCAAAAGGTGAATATTCCTATATAAAATATGGTTTTCAAAAGGAAAACTATTGTGAGGTGGAACCGAATAATACAAGAAGAACTGCGACACCAATAGAATTTGATAAAATGTATTTGGGATATGCATCTGCAGATTCAGACTATTATAAGTTCACAGTTCCGCAAGACGGAAAAAGCTATAGATTTTATATAGAAAATTATAATTCTGCAATAGATGAAAACCAATTACACATTTTTTATTGCTATGATGATGGAACACTTGATGATGGAAATATACATTGGAAATGGCTTTCACCATTACAGTATACCAATGATGGAAAACATTATTTTGTATTGAATAACGCCAAAAAGGGAACTTATTATTTATATACTGAGCCAACGGTTTCATCGAATTACATTGCTTGCAGATATTATAAATTAGGAGTATATACAGATATTCCGGATGTAACGGTTCGCTATACAACGCATGTACAGTCGATTGGCTGGCAGGGTGATGAAAACGACGCAAATAAGTGGTTTGTAAATGGCTCTATGGCAGGTACTTCCGGCAGAGCAAAGAGACTGGAAGGCATCAAGATCCGCGTATCCGGAAACAGCAGCCTGGGTATCCAGTACACAACCCACTGCCAGACATATGGCTGGTTACCATGGTCATCAAATGGCGAGATGAATGGTACACAGGGCGAAGCAAAGCGTCTCGAGGCGATCAAGATCCGCCTGACAGGCAAAGACAAAGATAAGTATGATGTATACTACAGAGTGCATGCACAGTCTTATGGCTGGCTTGGCTGGGCGAAGAACGGTGCCTGCGCCGGTACAGCCGGACAGGGAAAACGACTCGAAGGTATCCAGATTCTTGTCGTAAAGAAGGGCGCACCGGCACCGGGACTATCCTATGCAGATGTGAATCTGACAGATAGAACCAATCAAGATCGTCCATATGCCACATCCATATCCGGAGATGTTGTGATTCCTGGATATTCAGATGACACCAATATCATGTACAAGACACACGTACAGACATACGGATGGCAGGGATGGAAACTAAATGGTGCAGTAAGCGGAACATTCGGAGAAGCAAAACGACTCGAAGGAATCAACATCCGTCTCACAAACCAGCAATACAGCGGAAGCGTAGTCTATACGACGCATGTACAGACGTATGGCTGGCAGGGAAATGAGAGCAACCCGAACACATGGAAACGGGATGGTCAGATGAGCGGAACATCCGGTGAGGCAAAGCGTCTCGAAGCAATCCGTATCGCACTGACCGGAGAGATGGCAGCACATTACGATATCTATTACAGAGTGCATGCACAGTCATTTGGCTGGTTAAACTGGGCGAAGAACGGAGAACCAGCCGGAACCGCCGGTCTTGCAAAGAGACTCGAAGGTATCCAGATCGTGCTCGTACCGAAGGGGGGTACAGCACCAAGCAATACTTATAATCGAATTAGTTCCGTACGTAGTGAAGCATATATAAAATAATAATATAAAGTACAAAGATTGACCAATGTGTTATATGATGCATTGGTCAATCTTTTGTAGAAAGGAACATATATGAGAAAACAATTATTTATTATACTGATATCTTTGATAGCATTAACAGGTTGTGCAAAAAATAAAAAGAACGATACCTCTGTTGCCGTATCTGATACAGAACCTTCCACACAGATGGAAGTTACTACTGAAAAAATATCAGAAGAGAAAACTACCGATGAAATTCCGGTAGAAAAAATAAAGTCAAGCTTGTTAAGCTATGATTATTACATGCCATATGCTCAATCAAATGGTTTTGAGCAATATGTGTTTACTTCATCTGGAAAAGTAGAAGTTTATTCATATGTTGCTAATAATGATGTGTTAATTAAAAATGAGCATGTTGATGAATTTGAATATTTTGTAGACGAAAAAAAAGAGACTGTAACAATTCGTGTGGATGGTTATGATAGAATATATGAATATATAGAAGATTTAAAAGGGTTTGTATCTGATTATATAGGAAGTGATGCCGAATGGGATGTTCCATCAGAATATGATTTTGCACTAATTCCTTTTGATACAATGCCTACAGAGGAAGAAATACGAAAGGAATATAACAAGTCATACTATGGATTTTATAAAAATGATGCAACTAATGACACAACTATCAAACCTATAACAGAAACTGCCGCTTCTCCAAGTACTGATATCCAGACAAACATACTTTCTGAACAACAGGTGCTAAATGCAATAGAACTCTATTGTCGTATGCAAAATCCAGATTTAAATAATATGTCACAAGATGAATACAATTATTATTGGGAGGTTACAGAATCCTCTGATTCTTCTTATTGTGTTTTATTCCGATCCTATACAGGCGCTCAAAAATATTTTTATATTGATTGTGAAACAGGAGAGGTAAACGTATCAGAATTTGTTCCTGGCGTATCAATTGAAGAAACACTAACAGAAGAAAAATTTAATATATATGATTATGTGGAATAAGATTCGGTTCTTCCAGCTTTATTTATTTGATCATGCGATTCCACTTGGAATCAACGGAATCAGTCTAGGAGAGTACTACAAATAACATATACACACAAAAATATATGATAATTTCATGTCGATAAAATCTTGAAAAATAGCGCATAACTGTATATAATCATACAGGAAATTACAAAGAATAAATTATTATAATATAAAGGAGATAAACAATGAGTAAGAAACCAGTTGTATTGATGGTACTTGATGGCTATGGCATTACAGACAAGACAGAGGGTAATGCAATTTACATGGCAAACACACCTGTGATGGATAAGCTGATGGCAGAGTGTCCATATGTAAGAGGAAATGCTTCCGGACTTGCAGTCGGACTTCCGGACGGACAGATGGGTAACTCTGAGGTTGGACATATGAATATTGGTGCCGGAAGAATTATCTACCAGGATCTGACATCGATCACAAAGGCAATCGAGGATGGCGATTTCTTCGAGAACGAAGCAATGCTTGAGGCAATTGAAAACTGCAAGAAGAACAATTCCGATCTTCATCTGTGGGGACTTCTTTCCGATGGTGGTGTACACAGCCACAATACACATCTGTATGGTATCTTAGAGCTTTGCAAGAAGCAGGGCTTTGATCGTGTATATGTACATCCATTCTTAGATGGTAGAGATACACCTCCGGCATCCGGTAAGGACTATGTTGCAGCACTCGTTGATAAGATGCAGGAGATCGGTGTCGGTAAGGTCGCAAGTATTTCCGGTCGTTACTATGCAATGGATCGTGATAACAACTGGGATCGTGTAGAGAAGGCTTATGCAGCTATGGTATATGGCGAGGGCGTAAAGGCTGCTGATCCTGTACAGGCTGTTGCAGATTCTTATGCAAATGATAAGACAGATGAGTTTGTTCTTCCAACTGTTATCGAGGCAGATGGAAAGCCGGTTGCAACGGTAAAGGCAAACGATTCCGTTATCTTCTTTAATTTCCGTCCGGACCGTGCACGTGAGATCACAAGAGCGTTCTGTGCAGATGAGTTTACAGGATTTGAGCGTAAGGGTGGAAAGCTTCCACTGACATATGTATGCTTCAAGGATTACGATGAGTCTATCCCGAACAAAATCATCGCTTTCAAGAAGCAGGAAATCAAGAATACACTTGGCGAGTATCTTGCTGCAAACGGTTTGAAGCAGCTTCGTACCGCTGAGACAGAGAAATACGCACACGTTACATTCTTCTTCAACGGTGGTGTGGAAGAGCCGAACAAGGATGAGGACAGAGTACTTGTAAAGTCTCCGGCCGTTGCAACTTACGATCTGCAGCCTGAGATGAGTGCACCGGAAGTATCCGAGAAGCTGAACGCAGCGATCCGTTCCGGCAAGTATGATGTTATTATCATCAACTTTGCGAACCCGGACATGGTAGGACATACCGGTGTGATCCCTGCTGCTGTAAAAGCTGTTGAGACAGTTGACCAGTGTGTAGGAACTGCGGTAGAAGCAATCAAGGAAGTAGACGGCGTTCTCTTTATCTGTGCAGACCACGGAAATGCAGAGCAGATGATTGATTACAAGACAAAGGCACCTCATACGGCACATACAACCAACCCGGTTCCATTTATCCTTGTAAATTACGACGACAGCATAAAGCTTCGTGAGGGTGGATGCTTAGCTGATATCGCTCCGACATTACTTGAGATCATGGGACTTCCACAGCCGGCAGAGATGACAGGAAAGTCACTGATCGTAAGATAAAAAGTGTATGCATTGTACATCCGACGTCTCTGATAGTGCACAATAGCAGGAGGAAAGAAGATTGAATTTTCTAGAGGAACGCATCTTAAAAGATGGCATAGTAAAAGAAGGAAATGTACTGAAGGTTGACAGCTTTCTGAATCATCAGATGGATGTCCGCCTGTTCGATCAGATCGGTGTGGAGTTCAAGCGCCGGTTTGCAGATGAGAAGATCAATAAGATTCTGACGATCGAAGCATCCGGCATCGGCATCGCCTGTATCGTCGCAAGACATTTTGATGTACCGGTTATCTTTGCGAAGAAGTCGAAGAGTATCAACATTGAAGGTGATGTGTATGTGGCAGAGGTGGAGTCTTTCACGCACAAGTGCAAGAATCAGGTTATCGTATCGAAGAAATTTCTAAATTCTGAGGATAAAGTACTGATCATCGATGATTTCCTTGCGAACGGCTGTGCTCTGCAGGGACTTATCTCAATCGTGAAATCCGCTGGTGCGGAAGTTGCAGGCATCGGTATTGCCGTTGAGAAGGGCTTCCAGCCGGGTGGACAGGTAATCCGGAATCTCGGATATCATCTGGAATCACTTGCGATTGTGGACAGCATGGATTATACAACCGGTGAGATCAAATTCCGGAATTAAAAAAATTCGAAAAGTTCTGTAGCGAAAATCGTTACAGAACTTTTTTATTATGTCTGCACAGATTTCTATATACAATTGAATGTATAAAATATTCTGTTCCGGAAATAATTAGCTTAGATGTAATAATTATGGGAGGCTGATTTTGATGGATCGGATCAAATATATACATGCAAGAGAAATTTTAGATTCCCGTGGCAATCCAACCGTGGAAGTAGAAGTCGTCACAGAGAGTGGTGCGGCAGCGATCGCATCGGTGCCTTCTGGCGCTTCGACCGGAGAATACGAGGCACATGAGCTGCGTGATGATGAGCGCAGATACATGGGAAAAGGTGTGGAGAAAGCAGTAACGAACGTCAATACACGCATCAGTGACCGGCTCGTCGGCGTGGATGTGTTTAATCAGGCATTGATTGATAAATGTCTGACAGAATCGGATGGTACGGAGAATAAATCCCGGTTTGGTGCCAACGCCATTTTAGGAGTATCACTGGCAGTTGCCCGTGCGGCAGCAAATTCCCTGCACATGCCATTATACCGGTATATCGGAGGAATCAATGCGAAGAAAATGCCGCTTCCGATGATGAATATATTAAATGGTGGCTGTCATGCGGATAATACCGTGGATTTGCAGGAATTCATGATTGCTCCGGTTGGTGCGGATTCGTTTAAGCATTGTCTGGAGATGAGTGCGGAAATTTATCACACCTTAAAACGCGTACTGCATGAGAATGGGCTTTCAAACGGCGTAGGCGACGAAGGCGGTTTCGCACCGAATCTTGCAACCTCTGCGGAGGTACTGGATTATTTGGTGCTTGCAATCAAAGAGGCAGGATATAAGCCTTATGAAGATGTAAAGATTGCCATTGATGCGGCAGCAAGTGAGTTGTATGACGAGACAAGTGGACTTTATTATTTCCCGGGAGAAAGCCGTATGGCAGGCAGGGAAATCTACCGGAATTCTGAGGAAATGGTGCAGTATTACGAAGATCTGATCGGGAAATATCCAATCTATTCGATAGAGGACGGGCTTGATGAAAACGATATGAAGGGCTGGAAGGTACTTACATTCCGGCTTGGAGATAAAGTACAGCTTGTTGGAGACGACCTCTTCGTCACAAATGTCGGACGACTGAAGAAGGGGATTGCGGACGGGATTGCAAATGCAATTTTGATCAAATACAATCAGATCGGTACGCTGACGGAGGCGATGGATGCAATTGAACTGGCGAAGAAATCGAGCTATAACACAGTGATCTCGCATCGTTCCGGTGAGACGGAGGATTCCTTTATCGCGGATCTGGCGGTTGCTGTGAATGCCGGGCAGATCAAGACCGGTGCACCGTGTCGTTCGGACCGTACGTCAAAGTATAACCAGCTGCTCCGGATTGAGGAGGAGCTAGGAAAACTTGCAATCTATAATACAAGCTCCACCTGATATACCGCATTCAGGATTTGAGACCGGATAACCGCACACATAGTTCCGAAAATAGATTATTTGTATATAATTTGAATTTTTTGTAAAATTAATATTGAATTTACAAACTTCTTATGGTAATATATGCAGGTATGAGTTATTATATTAAGGAGGAACTATCGTGAAAACAGCGTTGATTATAGTATTTTTGGTAATATCTGTTATCTTGGCAGTCATTGTTATGATGCAGGAAGGAAAAGGCGGTTTGTCCGGAGCCATCAGTGGCGGTGGTGCTGACACGTACTGGAGCAAGAACAAAGGAAAGTCCAAAGAATCTGTATTGAAGAAGATTACAGTCATTCTTGGAGTGATTTATTTTGCACTTGCATTATTCCTGTCATCCAAGTTTATCTAAATGAGACAAGCTGCTTTGATGAAAAGCAGCTTATTTTTTTGGGAGGTTTTACTATGGGAGAAAAAAGAGAAATCATCAAACAGAAATTGTTTGATTTTATGAGTGACGAGCAGTACAAACCGATGCGTTTAAAGGATATCCGCTTTTTATTACAGGTGAGTGACGCAGATAAAAAACGTGTGGAAGAAGCGTTAAATGAGCTTGTAGAAGAGGGAAAAATCACAGTTACACCGAAAGGAAAATATAAGAAACTTGACAAGAAGTTTTTAGTTGGTGATTATATCGGAAACAAGAAAGGATATGGATTTGTCCGTGTAGAAGGAATCAAGGATGACTTCTTTATCCCTGCAAAATTTTCGATGGGAGCTTTCCATGGTGACCGCGTTGTGATCGAACCGGATTCTTATACAAAACAGGGAAAAAGCACAGAAGCGAAAGTGACACAGATTTTAAAACGTGGATTTACAACGATTGTCGGAACCTATGATAAACAGGATGGATTTGGATTTGTGGTTCCGGATAATCAGAAGATTGCGGATGATATTTTTGTTGCAAAAAAAGATTCTATGGGAGCAATGACCGGACATAAGGTTGTATGCCGGATCACAAATTACGGAGAGAACCATAAATCTCCGGAAGGTGAGATTACTGAGATTTTAGGTCATGTGAATGACCCGGGTACAGACATACTTTCCGTTGTACGCGCATATGATATTCCTGTAGAGTATCCGGACAAGGTTATGGATTCCCTGAAGGATATCCCGGATGAAGTGGATGAGGCAGATTTTGTCGGACGTACGGATTTCCGTAATCTTCCAACTGTGACGATTGATGGCGAAGATGCAAAAGACTTAGATGATGCAATCACATTGTCTTTTGAAGATGGAGTCTATACCTTAGGTGTACATATTGCGGATGTATCGCATTATGTAAAGGAGAAATCCCCACTCGACAAGGAAGCGCTAAAGCGTGGTACAAGCTGTTATCTCGTGGATAGTGTGATTCCGATGCTGCCACACAAATTGTCAAATGGCATCTGTTCTTTAAATGCCGGTACGGATCGGCTGACGTTGAGCTGTGTAATGAAATTTGATAAGAAAGGCAAGCTTTTAGACCATACGATCTGTGAAGGCATCCTGCATGTCAATGAACGGATGACTTATACGAATGTTGAGAAGATTCTCGAAAGAAACGATGAAGAAGTATTGAAGCGGTATGAACCGCTCGTCCCGATGTTTGACTTGATGCTGGAGTTGTCACAGATTCTCAGAAAAAACCGAAAAAAAAGAGGTTCTATCGATTTTGATGTGGCAGAGACAAAGATTATCGTAGATGAAAACCACAAACCGGTTGAGATCAAACCATATGACCGGAATCCTGCAACGAAGATTATCGAAGATTTTATGCTGGCTGCCAATGAAACAATCGCAGAAGATTATTTCTGGCAGGAGATTCCGTTTGAATATCGTGTACACGAGCATCCGGATGAGGAGAAGATTGATATCTTAGCTGCGTTTATCAATAATTTTGGGCTCTTTATCAAAGCATCCAGAGATGAGACACATCCAAAGGAACTGCAGAAAGTGTTAGAACAGATCGAAGGAAAACCATATGAGGCACTGATCAGCAAGATGATGCTTCGTTCCATGAAGCAGGCACGGTACTCGACAGAATGCACCGGACATTTCGGCCTGTCCTGCAAATATTATTGTCACTTTACATCTCCGATCCGACGGTATCCGGATCTGCAGATCCATCGGATTATCAAAGAGAATCTGCATGGTGAACTTTCGGAAAAGCGGATGGAACATTACCGTCATATCCTGCCGACGGTTGCAAATGACAATTCTGCCAAGGAACGTCGGGCAGAAGAGGCAGAACGCGATGTCATTAAATTAAAAGAAATTGAGTATATGTCTGAACATATTGGTGAAGAATATGATGGAGTCATATCCGGCGTAACATCAAACTACATCTTTGTGGAACTTGACAATACCGTAGAAGGTGCTGTTTCGGTCGCTTATATGTATGATGATTTCTATTATTTTAATGAACAGGATTATGCTATGGTCGGGGAAAAGACAAAAAAGAAGTATCAATTAGGTGACAAAGTACGTATAAAAGTGTTAAAATGTGATAAAATTAAGAAAACCATTGATTTTTCGTTAATTGATGGTAATATAGAAGGAGTTGAAAATAGTGGCAAAGCAGAGAGGGACGAAGCTGATCGCCAACAACAAGAAAGCATATCATGATTACTTCATTGAGGATACCTACGAGGCTGGGATTGCTTTGGTTGGTACAGAAGTCAAGTCACTCCGGCTTGGAAAATGCAGCATCAAGGAAGCATTTATCCGTGTGGACGGGGATGAAGTGTTTGTCTATGGGATGAATATTTCCCCATACGAGAAGGGCAATATCTTCAACAAAGATCCACTCCGGATCCGTAAGCTTTTGCTGCACCGCTATGAAATCAACAAATTGATTGGACAGCAGAAGATGAAGGGATATACGCTCGTGCCTTTGAAAGTATATTTCAAAGACAGTCTTGTGAAAGTTGAGATTGGACTGGCACGTGGTAAGAAGCTGTACGATAAGCGCGAGGATATCGCCAAAAAAGATGTAAAGCGGGAAGTCGAACGGGATTTCAAGCTTCGCAATCTCGGATAAAAAGTGAAGTCAAGGTAGGAGAACATATGAGTCAGTCAAAAGTTGATCGTTATAAGGAAGAAAAGAAGAACAGAAAGAAGATTCAGAAAAAACAAAAAGCAAAACAGGTTTTTGAAGTATTGATCTGTGCAGCAATTTTGGGGGCATTGATTGGTTTTCCTCTTGGAAGACATATGTATCAGAAAAGCTATGAAGAACGACAGGCAAATAAAACTGTGAATGCCGAAGCATATGATTACTGGGTACAACAGTATTGGGCAGCAAATTATGCCGGTTCTGTGTTCCCAACAGCCAGCAATAGTGATGCGACAGCTGAGGATGCTTCTGCAACAGATACAGAGTAACAGATGGTATATGCACCATCCGGTGTGATATATAGATAGATTTTCGTCAAAAAAACCAGGGGTTGTACTGGTTTCGACGGGGGTTTAGAAATTACGGTAGCCATTCGTGGACCAGGACCACGTAAAAACTTGGAAAATAAATATAAACGCAGACGAAAATTACGCGTTCGCTGCCTAATTGGCAGCTGTCAGCTCTAGGTTCCCCACGACTTAGAATCCTGGCATCGACTTAGTGGGAAACTCCGGTGCTTAAGCTTTGCGGTTTCGGAAAATTCATGAAGCTACCATATAGGAAAGCCTGTTTGTAGGCGTTTTTGTATGGGAATTTTAAAATACAAACTGTAATGGGAGAAGCTGTAATGGAAGAGCTTTCGGACAGGGGTTCGATTCCCCTCAGCTCCACTACTTTAGGAGAGAAAAAGGAAAAGACACGGAACTAATCTTCCGTGTCTTTCTTTGGTAAACGTGCATGCATAAACTCATAAATATTCTCACATAATTCCTTCTGCATCATAAATGAAATTGTATAGCGTTCCTTCTCTGTGAAGACATTCAGAATATAAAAAATCATATTTTCGTCCGGAATGACCATCGTTACATGTTTGATCTGATCGAAGTCATAATGGGTTGTCCCATATCTATGCTCGATTGTAAATCCGGTATCATCGAAGATATACGTAGCTGAAAACGCCTGTTTCCGGAAAGACATCACAACAAGGTAGATGCCATAAGCACCGACAAACGTAACAAACAACGCAGTCAAAACCAGATGCTTGGCATAGCCATGTATCATTGTAAATGTCTGCAGGGCGGCTACAAGGAGAAAGATCAAACCAAGGAACCGATAAGCAAGCCGGTTAGCCTTGCGCTTGTTGACAGTATATTTATAACCTTTCATATTTGCGAATCCTTTCTTTTGGTAATCATCTTATATAACTGTATTGGAAATACATAGCGTATGATGAATACCTATACAAGAATAGTATAGGGGCTTAAAACACTTTATGCAAGTGCATTTTGCACAGATTTAACAAACTTTAACGAAAAAATGATAGAATAAATGATAGAAACGAGGCATATATACATAGTATGGATACAATGACAGAACAGACAAAACAATTACAATTGCAAATATCAAAAAATGACCGCAAGATCATCACAGATTTTGCACAGTCATTATCTGATAAGGAGTACCAGCTCCGCTGTATGTGGGCAATCCAGATACTGGAATCAAAACTCACAATGATCAATCTGGAACTGCAGGAGAACTTACAGCGGGAAGTTGTAGTGCGATTAACACACCGGATCAAAAGCGCGGAAAGTATCTTTTTAAAGCTCCGGAGAAAAGGGTATACAATCAATCTCGACAATGCGAAGAAAAAATTAAATGATATTATCGGTGTCAGGGTAACCTGTATGTTCCGCGATGATATCTATGCGTTGGTGGATTGTCTGAAAATCCAGCATGATATCAAGATATTAAAGATCAAGGATTATATTAAAACACCGAAATCTTCCGGCTATCAGGGAGTTCATATGATTCTGTCTGTGCCGATCTATCTGTCGAAGAAGGCAGACTGGATGAAGGTAGAATTACAGCTTCGAACCGTTGCAATGGATTCGTGGTCGGTACTTGATTATCAGCTGCTCTATAAGAAGGATTTGGCTGATACCGGAGAAATCGTACAGGAATTAAAACGATATTCCGATGTGATTGCCGATATGGATACAAATATGATGCGGTTACGGGATAAGATCAAAGAGATTTAAGCGCCGGTCTGGCGCTTTTTCTTATGTCCGGAAATACTGCTTTACATAGATTTAACAATTCTTTACTTTCTGTTGATAGAAGCAGACTCTATATTTCGATATTATCAGGTTATGAAAGCCATTCTGCTTACAGGAAGCGCTAGCAAATTGGCTTTTAAATCGGAAAAAAATGTCCAAAAGAGGAAGGAAGAATCAAAATGAACGAAAGTATGGCGACTGTGTTCGGTTTGCTGGGAGGTCTGGCACTTTTTATATTCGGAATGAATATGATGAGTGAATCACTCCAGAAGGTAGCCGGAGACAAAATGAAGAAGGTGTTGGGAGTACTTACACGAAATGCCGTGTGCGGAATGTTGGCGGGTGCACTTGTAACGGCAGTCCTGCAAAGCTCCAGTGCGACAACTGTATTGGTAATTGGTTTTGTCAGTGCCGGATTGATGTCCTTAAAGCAAGGTATCTCCGTTATATTCGGTGCAAATATCGGAACGACAATGACTGCTCAGTTGATGGCGTTTAAAATCAGTGATTACATTATGCCGATTGTATTTATCGGATTTCTGATTGCATTTATCGCGAAGAAAGAGAAGATAAAGTTTGTCGGACAGACAATCTTCGCATTCGGTTTGTTGTTTGTTGGTATCGAGATGATGGGCGATGTCATGAAGCCGCTTGCAACAAGCCCCGTATTTATCAATATGATGGAAAAAGTCAGCCATATTCCGGTACTCGGTGTTGGCGTCGGTTTGCTTATGACACTCGTTGTACAGAGCAGCTCCGCAACGATTGCAGTATTGCAGAGCTTCGCATCACAGGCAGGTCCGGATGGTGCGAGTGTGATCGGATTAGTTGGTGCAATCCCGATTCTGCTCGGTGATAACATTGGTACAACAATTACAGCATTGCTTGCAAGTATCGGACAGTCCAAGGATGCAAAGCGCTGTGCGATAGCACATAGCGTGTTTAATATTACCGGTTCCTTTCTCTTTATCTGGATAATCAAGCCATTTGCAAAGTTTGTTGAGATGATCTCGCCAAAGGGAAATGAACTGGATGTGATTTCAAGGCAGATTGCTAATGCACATATGAGCTTTAATATCATCAATACTCTGATCTGGCTACCGTTGCTTCCGATTATGGTGAAGATTGTTATGTTTATTGTCCGAGATGACAAGGAAGTGTCTATCAAAGATTATAAAGAGAAAAGCTTTCTTGACAAAAATGTGATCAGTCAGCCGATTGCAGCTATGTATCTTGTATCCCAGGAGATCCGCCGTGCAGGACGCCTTGTATCAGAAATGATTGGAAATATGAAGGCAACGGTGATGAATAATGATAGCAAAGCGCTTGCCGAGCTAGAAAAAAATGCGAAGCTTGTAACAGAGATTGATGAGAATACTGTCAGCTATATCTCTGGAATGTTCTCGAATGGTTCTCTGACTGAAGAGCAATCATCTACGACTGCGGGACTGTTGTATGTCCTAAATGATATTGCACGTGTCAGCAAGCGGTGTGAGGATGCTTCACCGGTTATACGTGCCAAACTCGAAGGAAAGTATAAATTCTCAAAGGATGCAGTTGAGGAACTTGGAAAAGTAATTGATAACGTAGAAATCATGTATCGGACATCGATTGTCTCACTGGAAAATGGGGATACAAAGACTGCAAGGAAGGTCTTCGATTATCGCAAGGAACTGCGTAATATGGAGAAGAAATTCAACAAGAACCATCTAAAACGTCTGCGGAAAAATAATTGTAAGCCGGAATTTACATATCCGTTTTCAAATGTGTTACATAATCTGGAACGTATCGGTGACAGCTGCAGCGGCATCGTTGAAGAGGTGATGGATAATGTCCGTTTCCTGGAATTGGAGGAAGCATAGGAGGAAAATAACATGTTACAAGAAACAATCTATGATAACCGGGAGCTTTCCTGGTTGAAGTTCAATAAAAGAGTGTTGGAAGAAGCAGTGGATGAGAACAATCCGCTCTGTGAGCGTTTGTCGTTCGTGTCAATCTTCCAGAGCAATCTCGATGAGTTCCTGATGGTACGTGTCGGTTCATTGGACGCTGGAAAAGACAGCAAAGTCCGTGAGAACAAAACGAATATGACCTGTCAGGAGCAGCTTGACCGTATTATTGTGAAGGAGAAGAAGCTCCGTGAGAAGAAAGATGAGATCTATCTGCGTCTGATGTACGAGATGGAGGAATATGGTGTCAAAGAGCTTTTATACAAAGATCTGAACGAGGATGAGCAGGATTCCATGAAGATTTATTTTGAAAATGAAATCCAGCCATTTATCTCACCACAGGTCGTTGGTAAGCGTCAGCCATTCCCATTTCTTCGGAACAAGGAGATCTACGCAGTCGTAGAGCTTCGCACGAAGTCAAATAATACGAAGATAGGAATTATCCCATGTAACAATCCGGTTATCAAGCGTATGATTCCGGTATCTTCAGATTGCAGACGGTTTATGCTGGCAGAAGAATTGATTCTGCATTTTGCGGCAGATGTATTCCCAGGGTATAAGGTAATCAGTAAATCCTTGATCCGTATTCTGCGGAGTGCCGATATCGATGTCGATGATGCACTTGATGACGATGAGAAGGATTACCGTAAAGGTGTGGAGAAGGTACTTCGTACGAGAAGCCGTCTATGTCCGCTCCGTATGGAATATACGAGAATGATGAACGATTCCATCATCGAGAAAATGTGTGGCTTCTTAGGACTTACGAAGAAGCAGGTGTTCCATTCAATTTTTCCACTGGATCTGTCATTCTTATTCAAGGTTGAGGATCTGCTCCGGAACGAGAAGCAGTTATTCTATGAGCGCCGTGTGCCACAGCAGCCGGCTATGATTGACCGGACACGTTCTGTGATGGAGCAGGCCAGAGAGCATGATTTATTCCTGTCATATCCGTATGAGAGTATGAAGCCATTTATCCAGCTCTTAAATGAGGCGGCAAATGATCCGGAAGTTGTGTCGATCAAGATGACATTATACCGTCTGGCAAGCGATTCAAAGATCGTAGAAGCATTGGTGGAAGCGGCAGAACAGGGCAAAGAGGTCGTTGTATTGGTCGAGCTTCGGGCACGTTTTGACGAGGAGAACAACATCCGCTGGTCCAGACAGCTTGAGGATGCCGGTTGCCGCGTGATCTATGGATTAAACCATATGAAGGTACATTCCAAACTCTGTCTGATTACAGGAAAGCGGAATAATAAAATCGAATATATCACACAGATTGGTACGGGTAATTATAATGAGAAGACATCCCGTATCTACACCGACTATTCTCTGATTACATCGTCCGCAGATATCGGAAATGAGGCTGCCAACGTGTTCAATCATCTGTCTATGGGAACAACCGTCGAAGAAACAGAGCATCTGCTTGTAGCACCAAATTGCCTGCAGAACAAGGTACTTGCGATGATCGACAATGAAATTGCAAAGGTAAAAGAGGGCAAGGACGGCTACGTCGGTGTCAAGATCAATTCTCTGACGGATAAGAAGATTATCGACAAGCTGATTGAAGCTGGTAAAGCAGGCGTGAAAGTCCGCATGATTGTACGAGGTATTTGCTGCCTGAAAGCCGGTGTTGCTGGCGAGACAGAAAATATCCAGGTTATCAGTATTGTGGGCAGATTCTTAGAGCACTCCCGGATCTATATCTTCGGCAAGGATGATCCAAAGGTGTATATTGCTTCCGCGGATTTCATGACACGGAACACGGTTCATCGTGTAGAGGTGGCTGCTCCGGTTTATGATCCTGTGATTAAAGCTCGGATCCTTGACGATTTTGAGTTATTCTATCAGGATGACCAGAAAGCGAGAGAGCAGATCAACGGAATCTACCTGCCAAAGCATGGGGACAAGCATATCAACGCGCAGGAAACACAGTATGCGCAGGCTTACAAGAGCAACGAGACACATGCATAGATAAACATCATGCTAAGAGTATATAGTTATACAATCCAATTACATACGCTATACAATACTGCGCCATCAGTATTTAGTATAGATTCGAGACTTCCTCTCGACTGACAGTGAATGAACATTACTGTCAAACGAAGCGCCTGTTTACGCCATACGCAGGCGCTTTTTTCTTTCTCCGGGAGTGGAATTTGAGACGGATACTGTGAAAAAATCCATTATGCATCTGGGACGATTATGCAAAGACGATGGATTGTCATATGAAAAAGCAGTAGAAAAATATTGGGGTTGACTATCCGGAAAATCTCTGTTATTATATCCGTATTCTCTTTAATGCATTAAAGCAGTAACGCAACAGAGAAAGAAAGATGAGGAACAAAGACATGAAAGAATTATCAAATTTACTTGGATTTCGGGAAAGTATCAAGGTAGTTGACGCGACCTTACGTGACGGTGGACTGGTGAATGACTTCTATTTCACAGACGACTTTGTAAAAGCATTGTATCAGGCAAATATCGACGCAGGTGTTGACTATATGGAGATGGGATATCGTGCATCGAAGAAGGTATTTGATGAATCGAAGTTCGGTAAATGGAAATTCTGTAGTGATGACCATATCCGTGAGATCGTTGGAGAAAACGATACAGACTTAAAGCTTGCAATCATGGCAGATATCGGCCGTCATGATAAGAACGATTTCGATGAGAAGGTGAATTCACCGGTTGATTTAGTCCGTGTGGCAGCATACATCCATCAGATGCCGGAAGCAATCGATATGGTTGAGGATGCGGCAAAGAAGGGATACGAGACAAGCTGTAATATCATGGCAATCTCGAATTCACAAGAGGAAGATATCAAGGTTGCACTTGATATGCTTGGCAAGACACCGGTTGATGTTATCTACATTGTGGACAGCTTTGGTTCCCTGTATCCGGAGCAGATTGCCCGTATCGCAGATCTGTACCTGAATTTCGCAGCAAAATACAATAAGAAGGTCGGTATCCATGCACACAACAACCAGCAGCTCGCATTTGCAAACACGATTGAAGCGTGCGGTGATGGTGTAGACTGGTTAGACGGAACCTACCTGTCCATGGGAAGAGGAGCCGGCAACTGCGCGATGGAGCTGTTGCTTGGATTCCTGAAGAATCCAAAATACAACGTATACCCGGTATTCAAATTCATTGAAGACCACATGATGAAATTAAAGGATGACGGCATCGTCTGGGGCTACGATCTCCAGTACCTGATGACCGGACTGTTAAACCAGCATCCACGTTCTGCAATCGCCTTTACAAAAGAGAATCGTCGCGACTACGCAGAATACTACAAGGAACTGTTGATTTAGAATAGGCAATAATTAAATAATATAAAAGCTGAAAAGTGTGTTATTTCATTAACTCATTATTGTAGTAAAAGAAGTATATCCGATATAAAATGAATTGATGTCATATACATATGTTTGAAACTTAGAAGTGCTTAATGTTCTGTATTACATTAGCAATGTTTGAACACGATGTTCAAACAAGCCGCCACTGAGCCATGGATGGCGAATTGGCGGCGGTTGCGTACGGTAAAATACCGTAGATCAGAACATTTAGCACTTTTTAGTTTCAATACATCGTATATGGCATCAATTCATTTTTATACAGACACTTGTTTTACGTACATTTTACAAAACTACGATAACGCACTTTACTTACATTCTGTATATTCTCATTTGTAAGTTAAATCAAAAAGAAAATCTTTAAGAGAAAAAGGAGACAAAGAAAATGAGAAAGTTAAAGAAAGCAATCATTGGAGTTTTAGCATCAGCCATGCTTATGGGAGCAATGACTGGATGTGGTAAAGCAGCAAGTGATGATATCACCGTAATTTCCCGTGAGGATGGATCCGGTACAAGGGGCGCATTTATCGAACTGTTTGGTATCGAGGAGAAGGATGCAGATGGTAACAAGATTGATAATACAATCTCTACTGCAGATATCACAAACTCAACATCTGTTATGATGACGAGCGTAGCAGATGACGAGGCAGCCATCGGATACATATCACTTGGATCCCTAGATGATTCTGTAAAGGCATTGAAGATTGATGGGGCGGAAGCAACCGCTGATAATATTTCAAACGGAAGCTACAAGGTATCCCGTCCGTTCAATATTGCAACAAAGGGTACACCAAACGAAGTAACACAGGATTTCATCAACTTCATCTTGAGCGAGGATGGACAGAAGGTTGTTGAAGAGGCAGGATATATCAGCCAGGGCAATACAGGTGCATTCAAGGCTGCAGGCGTAAAGGGTAAGATCAATGTTGCAGGTTCATCTTCCGTAACACCGGTTATGGAGAAGCTCAAGGAAGCATATGTTGCAGTCAATCCGGATGTACAGATTGAAGTACAGCAGAGTGATTCTACAACAGGTATGACAAGTGCAACAGAAGGTGTCTGCGATATCGGTATGGCATCCAGAGAGCTCAAAGACAGCGAACTTAGTGCAGGTCTTACACCAACAGTGATCGCAATTGATGGTATCGCAGTTGTTGTAAATAAGAACAACGACGTCGATGGTCTTACAAGCGATCAGGTGAAGAACATCTACACAGGTTCTATCACAAAGTGGTCAGAAGTAAAGTAATAGCTTGATATAAACTTATCAGAAAGAAAATACGAGGCATACTATGACGAAAGTAAAAGAAAGAACTATGCATATCGTATTCCTGGTGGCTGCCTGTATGTCCATACTGGCAGTCGCCATGATATGTCTGTTCATGTTTGCCAATGGCGTACCTGCCATCCGGCAGATCGGATTTGTGAATTTCATATTTGGTAAAACCTGGATGCCGGGTGCAAATAAATTCGGTATCTTCCCTATGATCATCGGCAGTATCTATGTGACAGCAGGTGCAATCATCATCGGTGTTCCAATCGGACTTTTATGTGCCGTATTCATGGCAAAGTTCTGTCCACCGAAGATTCATAAGATTATGAAACCGGCTGTGGATCTGCTTGCAGGTATTCCATCTATTGTATATGGATTCTTCGGTCTGGTTGTGATCACACCAATGATCCGTAACACATTCGGCGGAAGCGGTAAAAATATTCTGACCGCCTGCATCCTGCTTGGAATCATGATTCTGCCAACCATCATCAGTGTATCGGAATCAGCAATCCGTGCGGTTCCGGAAAGCTATTACGAAGGAGCATTAGCACTCGGTGATACGCATGAGAGAAGTGTCTTCAAGGCAGTACTCCCTGCAGCAAAATCCGGAATCCTTGCAGCCATCATTCTTGGAATCGGACGTGCAATCGGTGAGACAATGGCAGTCATCATGATTGCCGGAAACCATGCAGTTATGCCGGATAGTCTGTTATCCGGTGTGCGGACACTTACATCGAATATTGTACTGGAGCTTGGATATGCAACAGACTTGCACAGAGAAGCACTGATAGCAACCGGAGTGGTTCTGTTCGTATTCATCCTGATCATTAATCTGTTGTTCTCAGTTGTGAAAAAGAAAGGGGCGAAATAGGCATGAGTGAACAAGCAGTCGTAGCAAAGTCAGATACGGAAGCAATCCGGCCGATCAATGTCGTCACCTGGAAGGATAAGCTTGCTGCATACAAAAAACGGCCGTTTTCCATGTTTTTACTGATTGCAGTCACAACATCTGCAGTCATTACGGTTGGCGTGCTTGGCGCACTTGTCATCTATATTCTGGCAAATGGTATCATGAATCTTTCTCCGGAGCTTTTTGCCTGGAAATATACAACCGAAAATGTATCGATGCTTCCAGCCATTATCAATACATTTCTTATGACAGCGCTTTCCCTGCTCATCTCAGTTCCAATCGGTATTTGTTCTGCTATTTATCTGGTAGAATATGCCAAGCGCGGAAATAAACTTGTGAGTGTTGTCAGAATCACAACCGAGACATTATCCGGTATCCCTTCTATTGTTTATGGTCTGTTCGGATATCTGATGTTTGTTATCGCATTCGGCTGGGGGCTTTCGTTCTTCGGTGGTGCACTTACACTTTCCATTATGGTACTTCCAACCATAATGCGTACGACAGAAGAAGCGCTCTTAAGCGTACCGGATTCTTACCGGGAAGGAAGTTTCGGACTTGGAGCCGGCAGACTACGGACGATATTCAAGGTTGTACTTCCATCTGCGGTACCCGGTATTTTATCCGGAGTTATCCTGGCAATCGGACGTATCGTCGGCGAGACGGCCGCTTTAATCTTTACATCCGGTACAACCGCCGAGATACCGAAAAGCTTATTTGATTCCGGATGTACACTGGCTGTTCATATGTATAAGCTGCTTTCAGAAGGACTCTACACAAAACAGGCATATGCAACCGCAGTTGTGCTGCTTGTAATGGTTGTCATAATCAATGCAGCATCCGGAAAGCTTGCCAAAAAACTGCAGGCAAAATAAGTACTGGAATTTGGAGGAAAAAATGGGTAATTTTAAAATTAAGGACATGGATTTATATTACAGCGATTTCCATGCGTTAAAAGATATCAACTTAGACATTCCATCAACAAAGATCACTGCGTTCATCGGTCCATCCGGCTGTGGGAAATCCACACTCTTAAAAAGCCTGAATCGAATGAATGATCTGGTCGAAGGATGTAAGATCACAGGTGAGGTAACACTGGATGGCAAAAATATATACAAAGGAATGGATGTCAACACATTGCGCAAGCGCGTCGGCATGGTGTTCCAGAAACCAAATCCATTTCCGATGAGCATCTACGACAATATTGCATATGGACCGCGTACACACGGAATCCATAAAAAAGCAGAATTAGATGAAATTGTGGAACGTTCTTTAAAACAGGCTGCTATCTGGGATGAAGTCAAAGACCGTCTGAAGAAAAGCGCGCTCGGTATGTCAGGTGGACAGCAGCAGCGTCTTTGTATTGCGCGTGCACTTGCGGTGGAGCCGGATGTGCTTTTGATGGATGAGCCGACATCTGCCCTCGATCCGATTTCCACCTCGAAGATTGAGGATCTGGCGGTCGATCTGAAAGATAAATATACAATCATCATGGTAACACATAATATGCAGCAGGCTGCACGTATCTCAGATAATACAGCATTTTTCCTGCTCGGAGAAGTTGTGGAGTTTGACAATACAGAGAAACTGTTCGCAAATCCAAGTGACAAGCGGACAGAGGATTATATCACAGGAAGGTTTGGTTGATGAATTATGAGAAATGAATACGAGAAGCAATTAGAGAATCTGAATGTCGAACTAATCCGTATGGGAGCACTTTGCGAGAAGGTGATCGCCGGTACTACAAAAGCTCTTTTTAATGGAGATGAGAAATACACATCGAAATCCCATGCAGTGGAAGAGGAGATCGACAAAAGCGAGCATAATATCGAGCATATCTGTATGAGCCTGCTGTTAAAGCAGCAGCCGGTCGCATCGGATTTCCGTTTTGTATCAGCTGCGTTAAAACTTATATCCGATCTCGAACGGATTGGTGACCAATGTGCCGATATCGCGGATATGATTCGTTTCACAGCGCCCTATGACTTAAAGGGTTTTAAAGACCTTGAAGAAATGTCAGGTGCTGCGAAAGATATGCTGACAAATGCTGTGGAGGCATATGTCAAAAAAGACAAGGATCTGGCAATCACTGTAATCCAGGCTGATGATAAAGTCGATGCATTATTTGATTCGGTAAAGAAACGTCTCATTAAAGAGATAGGGAAAAAAGCTGAAGATGGCGAATTTTATATAGACATTATCATGATTGCAAAGTATTATGAAAGAATAGGCGACCATGCAACGAATGTTGCGGAATGGGTGTATTATTCAATCACAGGAGAACACATATAAAATGATTTATGTTTTAGAAGATGACAATAGCATACGTGAATTTGTAGTTTACACATTATGTCACATGGATTTGGAAGCAAAAGGCTTTGAACGTCCGTCAGAATTCTGGGCAGGGATGGAAGAAACACTTCCGTCCTTGATTCTGCTTGATATCATGCTGCCGGAGGAGGATGGATTATCTGTCTTAAAAAAGCTGCGGGAACATGCTGCTACCAAAGAGGTTCCGGTCATTATGTTAACTGCAAAGGATAGTGAATACGACAAAGTACTGGGGCTTGACAGCGGAGCGGATGACTATGTGCCGAAGCCGTTTGGCATTATGGAGTTAGTTGCCAGAATCAAGGCTCTGCTTCGCCGGACAGAAAACCGTGCAGATACGACAGATGACGGTGAGAAGCTTATTGCAGGAGATATTGCCTTAGATACAAAGCGCCACATTGTTTTAGTAGATGGAGAGCGCATCAATCTTACATTGAAGGAGTTTGAACTTCTGCATCTGTTTATGGAAAACCAGGGGCAGGTGTTTACACGTGATCAGCTGCTAAACCGTATCTGGGGATATGAATTCGATGGGGAAAGCCGTACGGTTGATGTCCATATCCGAAGCCTCCGGATGAAATTAAAGGAAGCAGGGAATATGATTGAAACCGTCCGCGGTGTCGGCTACAAGATCGGAGATTAAGATGAAAAAGAAGATATTCAAAAATACAATTTTGATCATTCTGCTTTTGGTTGTTCTATGCGGCATATCCATCATCGGTGTCTTATACAGCTATTTCAACAAGCAATACGTTGCCTCCCTGAATCAGGCGGCAGGCTATATTGCGGAAGGGGTCAACCTATCCGGACTGGATTTTCTCACCGACCTTAATGAAAATGAAAAGCGTATCACTTGGGTTGCGGCGGACGGAACAGTCCTTTATGACAACAAAGCCGATCCCCATACGATGGAAAATCACAAAAATCGTACAGAGATCAAACAGGCAATGACATCTTCAGCAGGCACAAGCGTAAGGTATTCGAAGACGCTTTCCGAGGAGACAATCTACCACGCCATCCGTATTGCGGACGGAAGTGTGGTCCGTGTCTCTGTAGTTCATAAATCGGTACCGGCCCTTTTGATGAAGGTGCTGCTTCCGGTTATTCTTGTATTACTGCTCGGTGTTGAATTCTCTGCGATTCTTGCCTACCGCTTATCGAGACAGATTACAACGCCGTTAGAAGCGATTGACTTAGATCATCCGGACGAATCGACAGTTTATGACGAGCTGTCGCCGTTTATCCGTAAAATCCGCATCCAGAATGAACAGATTCAGAAGGCGATGACACAGCTGCAGACACAGAAAAATGAATTTGCACTGATTACGGAAAACATGCAGGAAGGTTTTCTTGTTGTGGACAAAAAGGAAATTGTTCTCTCACACAACCGGAGTATCTCAACCTTATTTGATGTGGATGAATCGGTAGATGGAAAACACGTATTGGAGATTAACCGGTCAGAAGAGTTTATTGACTGTATCAAGAAGGCAATCCAGGGAATCCACAGCGAGTATATCTGCCCGGTTAAGGGACGTTTTTATAATATCTATGCGAATCCGGTATTCCGGAATAACGAGGTTGCCGGCGCGGTAGTTATCATCACGGATGTCACAGAGAAGGAAGAACGCGAGAATTTGAGACGGGAATTCTCGGCGAACGTATCGCACGAATTAAAGACACCGCTAACTTCCATATCCGGTATTGCAGAAATTATTAAAAATGGAATTGTTGATGAGAAGGATGTCAAAACATTTGCAGGTAAGATCTATGACGAAGCACGTCGGCTGATCCATCTGGTAGAAGATATCATTAAGCTGTCCCAGCTCGATGAGGGAGAGCAGGCAATGGAAAAAACTCCGATTGATATATATGACCTGTCAAGAATCGAAATCCATCATTTGGAGCCGGTAGCAGAGGAAAGGCATATCAAAATCAATCTGCAGGGTGAGCATATGATGATTTCCGGCATACACTCTGTATTAGAAGAAATGGTATACAACCTGATTGAAAATGCCATTAAATATAACAAAGAGGATGGCACCATAGATGTCACGATCAAGAAGAAAAAACATCGTTGTGAGTTTTGTGTCAAAGATTCCGGCATCGGAATTCCGGCAGACCAGCTTGACCGGATATTTGAACGTTTTTACCGGGTTGATAAGAGCCATTCCAAGGAAATAGGCGGTACGGGGCTTGGACTTTCCATTGTAAAGCATGGTGCAAAGCTGCACAATGCGGAGATCAAGATTGAAAGTGCATTAAATGTCGGTACAGAAATAAAATTAATCTTTCCAGTGTAGGTGTCTTGTCACCTGTCAAAACATGTGCTATACTGCATGTACATTCGGAGCCAGAAACGCAGACGAACGGTCTGCGTTTCTGTGTTATATACAGGTATAAATTCAAAGGAGACAGGAAATATGCGAGATTTACACTATGATGTTGTAATCGTCGGCTGTGGCGTCGGTGGATTATATACAGCATTGAATTTACCGAAAGATAAACAGATTTTAATGCTCTCAAAAGCAGAGCTTGAAACCTGTGATTCGATGCTGGCACAGGGCGGTATCTGTGTACTGCGGGACGAGGATGACTATGATTCCTATTTTGAGGATACGATGCGTGCCGGTCATTATGAAAACCGCAAGGAAAGTGTCGATATTATGATCCGTGGCAGCCGGGATGTCATCAATGATCTGATTGGATATGGGGTCCAGTTTGAACGAAATAAGGACGGAAGCCTTGCTTACACGAAGGAAGGTGCGCATTCCAAGCCACGGATTTGCTTCCATGAGGATATCACCGGAGAGGAGATTACAACACATCTGCTATCCGCTGTCAGGCAGTTAAAGAATGTCACGATTTTTGAACACACCACGATGACAGATCTGATTGAGGATATCAATCACAACTGCGTCGGCATCCTTGCCAAGCGTGCAGATGGAGAAGAATTAGAAATCTATGCAGAAGATACCGTCTTTGCAACCGGCGGTATCGGCGGACAGTATAAACATTCCACAAACTTCCCGATTTTAACCGGCGATGGGTGTGAGATTGCGCGAAAACACGGTGTAGAATTAGAACACATGGACTATGTACAGATTCATCCAACCTGTTTTTACACGGAGAATCCGGGCAGAAGCTTCCTAATCTCAGAGTCAGCCAGAGGCGAGGGTGCCATCATCCTGAATCACAAGAAGGAGCGTTTCGTTGATGAATTGCAGCCGCGGGATGTCGTGACAAAGGCAATTCAGGCTGAGATGGAAAAAGAGGGCGTGAAATACGAGTTCTTATCCTTCGAGAATGTTCCACGCGAGACAATCCTGAACCATTTCCCGCATATCTACGAGCACTGCATGAAGTACGGTTTTGACATTCTGATGATGCCGATTCCGATCGTTCCGGCACAGCATTATTTCATGGGAGGCATCCATGTAGATAAGTTTTCTCACACAACGATGCCGCATCTGTATGCCGTTGGCGAGACAAGCTGCAACGGAGTGCACGGGAAGAACCGCTTAGCCAGCAACAGTTTGCTTGAAAGTTTAGTGTTCGCAAAACGTGCCGCAAAGCACATCACTGGCGAGCTTGTGTAAATTTTATAGATCATTGTGCATGATTATTCCATTACGTAGATACATATATTTTATTTTTGAATATGTTCGCATATACAATATGTTTGGAACTTAGAAATTCTTGATGTTCTGTACTATATCAGCAATGATTGAACACGATGTTCAATCAAGCCGCCACTGAGCCATGGATGGCGAATTGGCGGCGGTTGCGTACGGGGGCATAATTTATATCAGAACATCTTAGAATTTCTTAGTTTCAATACATCGTATATGGAACAATTCAAAATAAAATATATGTACTACCAATACCAAAAATCATGTACAATGATCGTGTACATTTAATAAAAAAGGAGATTAGACAAATGAATGAGATTACAATGCAGTTAGTTGCAGATAAGTATATTAAGATGGCGCTCGAAGAGGATATCAACAGTGAAGATATCAGCACAAATGCTGTGATGCCGGAGTATAAGAAGGGCGAAGTTACATTGCTTGCGAAGCAGGACGGAATCATTGCCGGATTGCAGGTGTTCAAGCGTGTATTCACAATATTGGATCCGAATACGGAAGTGATCTTCGCCGAAAAAGATGGAAAGCAGATCAAGGATGGCGATACCGTGACAAACGGGCAGGTGCTGGCAACAGTGGTCGGAGATATCCGTGTGCTGCTGTCCGGCGAGCGTACGGCTCTGAATTATCTGCAGCGCATGAGCGGTATCGCAACCTATACGAACAATGTTGCAGCACTTTTAAAGGGAACAAATACCAAACTGCTTGATACAAGAAAGACAACGCCTTGCATGCGTATCTTCGAGAAGTATGCGGTTCGTGCCGGCGGCGGAAATAATCACAGATATAATCTGTCAGATGCTGTAATGCTCAAAGATAATCATATCGATGCCGCAGGCGGTGTTGCAAAGGCAATTCAGATGGCAAGAGATTATGCATCATTTGTCTGCAAGATTGAAGTGGAGACGGAGAATCTGGATATGGTAAGAGAAGCCGTGGAAGCAGGCGCTGACATCATTATGTTTGATAATATGTCCCCGGAGCTGATGGCGGAAGCAATCAAGATTATTGATGGACGTGCCAAGACAGAGTGCTCCGGAAATATCACAAAAGAAAATATCGAGACGATCACGAAGCTTGGCGTCGATTATGTATCGAGTGGTGCACTGACACATTCTGCTCCAATCTTAGATATCAGTCTGAAACATCTGCATCCAATTGACTAATTACGTAGCAACAATCTATTTCAATCAAGGAGGAAACGCAAATGGAGCAGACGATTTTATCCGGAGATGAGCGCAGAGAGAAGCTGCTCGCACTATTGCTTCGTTCCGATGAACCGTTATCGGGTGGAAAAATCGGAGAAATCTACCATGTCAGTCGTCAGGTTGTCGTACAGGATATTGCATTGCTCCGTTCAAAGGGACATTCAATCGTATCGACACCGCGTGGTTATATGTACGAAAAAGATACCGGAAACCAAAACTGCAGGCGAATCGTAAAGGTCTGTCATACCGATGATCAGGCAGAAGACGAATTAAGTACGATTGTCGATTTCGGTGGAATCGTTTTAGATGTCATGGTCAATCACCGCACCTACGGAAAAGTTACGGCACCATTAAATATCAAGAGCCGCCGCGATATCCGTAAATTCGTCGAAGACCTGAAAGAAAGCAAATCATCCCTTTTATCGAACACAACCTCCGGCTATCATTTCCACACGATTGAAGCCGAGAGCGAAGATATCCTCGACGAAATCGAAGAAGCACTGAAGGAGAAACACTTCCTCGTCGACTTCCTCGACTACGAAACAACCTTCAAACAATAACCCCAAGGTCAAATTTTTGAGGTAATTATAATCGAAGGGAATATTTCTTCGTGTATTTACAGCTATAAACTCAAATATATTTTTACTACAATTATAACCACAATAAATTTTCAAATGTAATATTTCCAAATACACATCTATATGTTAAAATAGAGAACGTGTAAAATTTTATATGAATGTAAATTACAAATTGTGTCCTTCTAAATGTAGATTGTGTTATTTGTAATTGCTAATTTAATCGCAGACCATTGGAACACGCTGGTACTTAATGAGCAAGTGAGTTATTTTCAGTAATAAATAATTTTTACTTGCGAATTTAGTACCACTGCGTGTGGAAGTGAGCGAGAGCGCGTCTGCGATGAATTATGCAATTATAAATAACACGGTAAGAGATTATTATGCAGGACACAATTTGTAGGGAACAACAAATAACAGGAGGATAATTACAATGGCAAAAATTCAGATGAAGACTCCACTGGTAGAGATGGACGGAGACGAGATGACACGAATCCTTTGGAAGATTATCAAGGATGAATTGATCTACCCATTTATCGACTTAAAGTCCGAGTATTACGACCTTGGTCTGGAGTACAGAAACGAGACAAACGATAAGGTTACTTTTGATTCTGCATATGCAACACAGAAGTACGGTGTCGCAGTCAAGTGTGCAACGATCACACCGAACGCTGCACGTATGACAGAGTACAACCTGAAGGAAATGTGGAAGAGTCCAAACGGAACGATCCGTGCAATCTTAGACGGAACTGTATTCCGTGCACCAATCGTTGTCAAGGGAATCGAGCCATGTGTAAAGAACTGGAAGAAGCCAATCACAATCGCAAGACATGCATACGGCGATGTCTACAAGAGCGTAGAGATCGATGTGCCGGGTGCCGGTACAGCAGAGCTTGTATTTACAGGCGAGGACGGGCAGGTCATCAAGGAGACAATCCACAAGTTTGACGGTCCGGGTGTGATTCAGGGACAGCATAACATCGACAAATCCATCGAGAGCTTTGCAAGAAGCTGCTTTAATTATGCGCTTGATACAAAGCAGACATTGTGGTTTGCAACAAAGGATACAATCTCCAAGAAATACGACCATACATTCAAGGATATCTTCCAGGAGATCTTCGATAACGAATACAAAGAGAAGTTTGACGCCGCTGGCATCGAATATTTCTATACTCTGATTGATGATGCAGTTGCCCGTGTTATGAAATCTGAGGGTGGATTCATCTGGGCTTGCAAGAACTATGACGGCGATGTTATGAGTGATATGATCTCGTCTGCATTCGGTTCTCTTGCCATGATGACATCGGTACTTGTTTCTCCGGATGGAAAATACGAGTACGAGGCAGCACACGGAACGGTTCAGAGACATTACTACAAGCACTTAAAGGGTGAGGAGACATCAACAAACTCTGTTGCAACGATCTTCGCATGGACCGGTGCTTTGAGAAAGCGTGGCGAGATTGACAATATTCCGGAGCTGATGGAATTTGCCGATAAGCTTGAGCAGGCGACAATCAAGACGATTGAAGACGGCAAGATGACAAAGGATCTCGCTCTTATCACAACAATGAAGGATGTCACTGTATTAAACAGCGAGAACTTCATCAAAGCAATCCGTGAAACACTTGAGGGAATGTTAGCTTAATGAATATATGGGATGTTCTGAAAATTGAACAGACGAAGGATAAAGACGCATTGAAGAAAGCCTATCGAATGCGTCTTTCTTCTGTCAATCCGGAAGATGATCCGGAAGGGTTTATGGAGCTTCGAAAAGCATACGAGGAGGCAGTGCGTCTGGCTGATATGCCGGAGGAATGTAAGGATGCAAAAAACAAAGCACCGGTTTCAGAGGAAGAGCAGGCTTTGCTTGCAGTCTATGACACATTTTCAAACCGGATAAATCCAGATGTATGGCTTCAATTATTTGATACGGATTACTATGTGTCACTTGATACATGTGAAGAGGCTTTAAGCGGGCTGCTGCGTTTTTTGCTAAAGCATATATTTCTTCCGCAAAAAGTCTGGCGTGTGATTGTTGAACGGTTTGACATCGCAGGAAATAAGCGGGAACTGTCAGAAGCCTTTCCTGAAAATTTTTTGGATTATATTCTGAACAATGCCCGTTATGATGATATCATCAATTATGATACATTTATTCTGGCCGGAAATGAAACAGCCGAAGAAATAGATGCCTATATAAGGGATTATATTGATCTCGACCGGATGATCCGGGCTCATAATCCGCAAGCTGCAAAAAAACAGCTTGAGAAACTTACCACTGCTTATTCGTTTTCAAATTCTTATCTGACACTGTGCAGACTCCGTATAAAATTGCAAAACCTGCACGACGCATTCGAAGCGCAGATCGCGAATATGACAGAGGAAGAAAAAAAACTGGCAGACTTAGATACCCGCTATGCAGAACAATATGCGGATGCATTTAAAGAAATTATCCGGGATGCTATAGCGCTTGCTTCACAATACCCGGCTGATATTACATTACAGATATTCTGTGGTGATGTTGCGATGGTCATGCAGGATTATGCAAAAGCAAAAGAGTTTTATGATGCCGCCAAAAATCTGGATGCGGATAATTACTTTGTACGTGTAAAACAGGCTGAAATTGCATTTCGTGTCGGTGAATACAAAAGTTCCAGAGATCAGTTTATGGAACTCCTCAAGGAAAATCACTACGACGATAACGTTCGTGTTGGTATGGTTCGTGCAAACCAGAAGATGATTGAGAACAATCTAAAACATCTGAAATCAAATCCGGACGATATGCAGGCAAAGCTCGAGATTGGCTGGAGCTATTATCAGAGTTATCAATTCCAGGATGCAATTGATTTTTTAAAAAATGTGGAACCCGACCAGGCTCGCAAGTTTGAATATTATAACGTCCTTGGGCGTTGTTATCTTGGAGTTATGGATTATGAGAATGCAAAAGAATGTTTCTTTACATGGGCAGATCTGATTGAATCTCTGCCAAAGGATGACGTGTCAGAAGATGCAGAGAAAAAACGCAAGCGGTATCCATATGTAAATTTTTTGATTTCCGACTGCTATCTGAAAGAAAAAAAATACAAACAGGCATTACACTATCTGAATCAATCCCTGTCCGTGAATCATGAGGAGATTATCTTATCGTACGAGGCAGCCTGTGAATTGCAATTTTGTCTCGGGAACTATACAGAGTGCTTAAAAGCATGTGAGTTTCTGATTGAAAAAGATGACCAGGATTATATTGGCTATCTGTACAAAGCGAAAGCATGCAGGGAATTGAAATATATTCAGGAAGCATACAATGCCTGCGAACGTGCAATTCACCTGTATCCATATCTGGCTGTACCATATGCAGTGGAAATACAGTTATTTATGGATGCAAATCAGTACAATCAGGCAGAAGATACGATAAAGCGGTATGAAATCTATGAAAACCAAAGTGACAGCATTGATTTTTGCAAAGCAAAGCTCGCAATGCTCCACGGAAATACCAAAAAGGCAATCAAAATTTTAGTGAGCGTTGCAACACATTCTGACAGCAAAACTACCGATTTGGACGAATATACGGATGTGTTTTTAATGCTTGGCACCTGCTATAGCAAAGAAGGTGCTTACCGGAAAGCTTTGCAGCAATTTACAAAAGTGCACAAGTTGGATTCCGGCCATCCGATGATCCATCTGCTGATAGGTTCCATGTATTTAAAGCTTGGAGAACTTGACCATGCACGAAAGTATCTGGATATCCAAATCAAACAGTCTCCAACTGCCAAAGCTTACAGTGAGCGTGGAACGGCATATTTTCTTATGCGTGATTATACCCATGCGCTTGAGGACTGCCGCATGGCACTTTCACTTGAACCGGAAAATATATATACAATTCTGTTGATTGGACGAATCAAAGAAGCGCTCAAAAAATACAAAGCGGCCGCGGCTGCATACCAAAAAGTATACAGCCTTGCTGAAAATAACGACGACTTGCGCAAAGACTGTATGCAATTTCTGGCTCGCGTATATCAATGTATGAACTGGTTTACAGAAAGCCGGAAATTATACGAAGATTATCGCATTCGATATGAATGGGATGCTGATATTGCATATGATTATGCCAATCTGCTTGTCCGGATTGGGAAAGTAAAGCAGGCAATCGAATCCTTACGTCCATATATTGACGATTCCGCATGCGTACGCAAATTAATCGAAATCTATGGAGATGCAGGTTATATCGACCTCGCACATGAGACATTTGAATATGCTGTCAGCAAAACGCCGCAGGATTACCGGATATACGGTGTGATGGGCGATGTTTTCCGCAGATATGAGCTCTATGATGCTGCGAAAAATGTATATGAACAGGCGATAAAACTTGACACAAAAAAGGAAGCCAATTATTATAGTGAGTGGCTGGAATGCCTCGTAAAAGTAAAACCTTTGCGCAGCATAAAAAAATACCTTCCGGACAAAACAGATGAAAAAGAGTCTGTGGATTCCCCGGTTTCCTGTATCAAACAGGCGCGTTTGCTCCGGCTTAAAAAAGAATACCCGGAGGCTCTGGCTCTGCTTCAGCAGGGACAGACACTGCCACGGTGCAGCGGATGCTTCTATAGTATCTGTCACAGAATATTATATGAAAAAGCAGTTCTATATGAGAAAAAGAAAAATTATGCGATGGCACGGAGTATGTATGAGGAAGCAATCAAGATATGCGGACAACATACATTCTATGAAACCTGTCTGAACAAAATTAAGGATAAAAAATAAAAACATAGGATTTGATTAAATGATAGTTGGAATTGATTTAGGAACTACAAACAGTTTAATTGCATATTTTGATGAGGATCACGCAAAAGTAATCCCAAACCGTTTAGGCGAGAATCTGACACCTTCGGTTGTGAGTGTGGATGAAGACGGGATTGTTTATGTTGGAAAAACTGCAAAAGAACGGAAGATTCTTTTCCCGGATCAGACTGCAGATGTATTCAAACGGAACATGGGAAGCGCAAAAGTTTTTACATTAGGAACCCGTAAATTTTCCGCAGAAGAATTATCCAGTCTGGTATTGAAATCACTTAAGGAAGATGCTGAAAGTTATCTTGGTTGTGAAATAAACGAAGCAGTCATCAGTGTACCGGCATATTTTAACGATGCACAAAGAAAAGCGACAAAGAAAGCCGGAGAGCTTGCAGGATTTGTGGTAGAGCGTATCGTCAGCGAGCCGACAGCTGCAGCAATCGCCTATGGGCTCAACAAGAAAAATGCAGATACAAAGTTTCTTGTATTTGACTTAGGCGGCGGAACTTTTGATGTCTCAATCCTTGAATTGTATCAAAATATCATGGAAGTCCGCGCGGTCGCCGGTGATAATTTCCTTGGAGGAGAAGATTTCACGACGGTTTTAGAGCAGATGTTCTGCAGAGAACATGAAATCGACGAAGATACGCTTGACCAGAAAACACGGGCACATATTCACAAGCAGGCTGAACTTTGCAAACTTGGATTTGCCGATGCAAAGACTTCAACTCTAAAATGCAATATCAATGGAGATGTCGTGGAGAGTGAAATAGACCTCGATGACTACGAAAAATCCTGCCAGGTACTGCTTGGACGTATCCGTAAACCAATCGAAAGAAGTTTAAAAGATGCAAATATCAAATTAAAAGATATCGAAGAAGTCATTTTGGTTGGCGGTTCCACGAAGCTATCCATTGTCCGCCGGTTTGTCAGTCGTCTGTTCGGGCGCCTGCCAAATACAAGCATCAATCCGGATGAAGTGGTCGCTGTCGGTGCTGCAACACAGGCGGCAATGAAAGAGAGAAATGAAGCCGTCAAAGAAATTATCCTGACAGATGTTTGCCCGTTTACACTTGGAACAGAAGTCGTCTCAAAAAGAGCCGGCGGCGTGATTGAAGCAGGGCATTATCTGCCTTTGATCGAGCGGAATTCGGTAATTCCGGTCAGCCATACAGAACGACTGTATACAGTAAGCGACAGACAGACACGGATCAAAGTTGACATTCTGCAGGGAGAAAGCCGGTTAGCGGCAAACAATGTATATCTTGGCAGTATCGAAGTCATGGTTCCACCAGCACCCGCCGGTCAGGAATCGGTCGATGTCACTTATACATATGATGTAAATTCCATCCTGGAAGTGATTGTCAAAGTTATCTCCACAAACACAGAGAAACGTCTGGTCATCAAAAACGAAGAAACGGATCTGACTGATGAGGAGATTGACGCAAGATTTGCCGAACTATCTTCTTTGAAGATTCATCCGCGCGAGCAGGAAGCAAATAAACTGCTTTTACTGCGTGCAGACCGTATGTACGAAGAATCAATCGGAGATAAACGTGTGTTATTAGAACATGAGATTAATCTGTTTGAGGATGTATTAAATAAGCAAAATCCATCTGAGATAAGCAGTGCAAGGGAAAACTTTAAGGAGTTTCTCGACAACATGGAAGATGATTTGTTCTAAAAAACTTTGAAATAATGTACAACGAGAAAAAGGGCTGGTACTTATGAAAGTGCCAGCCTTATTATATGTCTTGCATAAGCATGTAGCATAGAAAGATCCTGCAAAAAAGAATCCGTCAATTCTACGAAAGATTCTTTTTCTTTGTAGTCGTTTTTATACCCAGATACAATTCCATCATCAATCTGAGAGATAAAATAACCTTTTTTTCGAAGATAACAAGTTTCTTTTTTTGCCGGGACACGGTAATCTTTGTCTACAAAAGATGCCACGCTTTTGTGGACTGCCATATCCTCCGCCGGAAGATAATAATAATCTTTATAATTATCAAAGAAAAATTTTAATTCTTCGCAATAAATCGGGGCATTGATTGTTGCTTCCTTCCCAAATCCGGTGATCATGATATCATTGATTCCTAAAGTTATCCGTTTGGGCAATGGATAATCCAGTGTGAGAGAAAATAACAGCCGGTTTTTACGGACTGACATTTTCTGGACAACCAGACATCCCGCTTTCAGACGACAATACGAAAGCATGCTGCTGCAGTCTAAAAGACCTTCGAGATCTTCATAATTATGCTGCAATAAAAGCTGTTTGTTCGTCCGGACAGGGAGCTTTAAATAATCCTGATACACTTTAATCAGATCTCCACCGGAATATTTGTCTAACCGGTTTGTTCCAAGAAAGCGCTCCACGCTTTTTTGTTTCATATTTTCGAGATGAAGTATTTCTTTCAAAAACCGGATCTGTTTATAAAAATCCACACTTTCTATCTTTGAAATACTGTTATCAAGTTGATATTTCTGTGCCTTCTTTGAAAGATAGGGGATATCAAAACCATCTCCGTTGTAAGTAATACAATACTTATATTGAGATGCAAATGCAAAAAAATCTTCCAGCATCTGTTTCTCTGAATGTCCATCCTGGTTAAACCATTGGCAGATTTTAAAATGTCCAGATTCATAGTACGCACATCCAATCAGATATAACATCGTATGTTCCGCTGTAAATCCGGTTGTTTCAATATCAAAAACAAGCACATCTTCCGGAGGGTAAAATTGGTCTAATATCTGAAGTTTACTCGGATGTGCATCATTGATTATCTTTTCCATTCAAATCCTCCTTTTAATTCAATGTGAAACAATGCTTCTTAATTATAGCAAAAATGCCATAGAAGTAAAGAAAATACTTGTAATTTTTGGTCAATATGATATAATTTTAACTAAAGTATGATGTATGTACGGAGGAAATAGAATGTTACGACCAGACGATATTAGATCAACAACTTTCAAAAAAGGCTTATTCGGTTACAAAGCCGCAGATGTTGACAGCTTCAAGGATACTGTATTCAGAGCGTACAGCGACCTTTCCAAGGATTATGAGGAAACAAAAGAAAAATTTGATAAACTCACAAAAACGATGGAAGATACAAGACTGAAACTGTTTGAGATGGAAAATAAGCTTCAGAAAGCAGAAACTGTATCCCCATCTGAAGGCGAGAGTGTTGAAGCACAGAAAAAAGCGGAGAAGATTATCAAGGATGCAGAAGCAACCGCAGCCGATATCATTGCAAAAGCAAAAACACAGAGTGAAAAGCTTGGAACCGCTGCAAAGCCGAAGGCCGAAGCTCCAAAGCAGGCCGAAGCTCCAAAGGAGACTGCCTCTTCCAAATTCTTCAAAAAAGCGGAAGAAGCTGCACCGACAGCAGCAGCCAGCAATGATGACGACGATGAAATCTTTGTTGGTGAGATTGAAGATGCAAGAAAGCCAGACCGCATGATGATCGGAGATGGCGAGGAAGAAGACGAAGGCTTCGAATTCTTATAAGATGAAACCTGATCGGAGTTGTCGTGAGAAAGCGGCAACTCCTTCTTTTTTGAGTTGAGGAGTAAGATATGATTGCATATATAAAAGGAACCGTAACAGAGATTGGTACGGATGAGATCGTTGTGGAAACAGGCGGGATAGGATTTTCTATCTTCACATCTACACAGGTTTCTTCCCGGTTGTCATGCAATGAGCAGGCAACAATCTATACACATTTAAATGTCCGTGAAGACGATATGAGCTTATTTGGATTTCTGACCAAAGAAGAACGATCCGTTTTTTTAATGCTGATCAATGTAAGTGGCGTCGGCCCGAAGAGTGCTCTTTCCATTCTTTCGTGCCTTTCTGTTGATGAACTTCGTATGGCAGTTTTATCGGATGATTACAAAGCGATTGCCAAAGCAAACGGAATAGGTCCCAAAACTGCCCAACGACTGATTATCGAACTGCGGGATAAATTCCACTTAGAAGATGTTCTAGACAGTTATGAATCCGACGGCACAGCCGCCGGTTCTGCACCGGAAGATATTGTAAGCGAAACAGCGATGGCTTTAAGCAGTCTTGGATATTCAAATGTAGAAGCACTCCGTGCAATCAAAAAAGTTCCGGGAAGTGAGAACATGACGGTAGAAATGTTGCTCAAGGAAGCTTTAAAAAAGATGATATAGAGATTATAGATAAATATAGAGGAAGAGGAATCTATGGAACGAATCATACAGGCGGATATCATTCCTGAAGAGGATAAAATTGAACAGGGACTGCGTCCAAACCGGTTATCAGAATATATCGGACAGGAGAAAGCAAAGAAAAACCTGCGCGTTTTTATTGAAGCAGCTAAAAAAAGAGGGGAACCTCTTGATCACGTCCTGTTATATGGTCCGCCTGGACTTGGTAAGACAACACTTGCCTCCATTGTTGCTGCCGAGATGGGTGTAAATCTGAAGATTACATCCGGTCCTGCCATCGACAAACCAGGGGATCTGGCTGCTATTTTAAACAACCTGTCCGAAAATGATGTCTTGTTTATCGATGAAATCCATCGCTTGAACAAGCAGGTAGAAGAAGTGTTATACCCGGCTATGGAGGATTTTGCAATCGATATCGTGATCGGAAAAGGAGCCGGTGCAAGATCTATCCGGCTTGATCTGCCGAAATTTACACTGGTTGGTGCAACCACGCGTGCGGGTATGCTGACAGCACCACTTCGCGATCGGTTCGGTGTCGTAAATCGTCTGGAATTTTACAATGTCACAGAACTTATGCAGATCATCATCCGCTCTGCGAATGTGCTTGGAGTAAAGGTTGACGATGAAGGTGCATTGGAGATTGCAAAACGTTCCCGTGGAACGCCGCGTCTTGCAAACCGTTTGTTGAAACGTGTCCGTGATTTTGCGCAGGTGGAAGGAAATGGTTCCATCGACTACGACGTAGCGAAAACAGCGCTTGACCGACTGGAAGTTGATTCCATGGGACTTGATAATACAGACAGAAATATCTTAGAGACAATGATACACAAATTTGGCGGCGGACCGGTCGGACTTGAGACACTAGCAGCCGCAATCGGCGAGGATTCCGGTACACTCGAGGAAGTTTATGAACCATATTTGATAAAAAATGGCTTTATAAATCGTACGCCGCGTGGTAGAATTGTAACAGAACATTGTTACAGGCATTTTGGTCTGGAGAATCTGATAGAATAACAAAGGAGATTGGATAGTATGGCAAACAAAGTAGATATCCCGGTTGTCATCAACGGGAAAGTATATACATTGAGTGGATATGAAGGCGAAGACTATCTTCAGAATGTCGCTACTTATATCAACGGAAAGATAGCAGAGTGCAAGACTTCCGACCAATATCGCCGCATGAATACAGAATATCAGGGAATTCTGCTTGCCTTAAATATTGCAGATGATTATTTCAAAGCAAAAAATCAGGCAGACTCCATGGTATCAGAAGACAGCAACAAAGAACAGCAGCTTTATGATCTGCGTCACGAAGTAATCGAGTCACAGATCAAACTGGAAAGTTCTGCCCGAATGATTGAAGAATACAAAGAACAGATCAACGCATTACAAAGAAAAATTATTCAGTTAGAGGCTGAAAAAAACCGCAATGAATAACAATTCCGATAAAAAAAAGAAAAAAATTGAAATTCTTGCCCCCTGTGGCTCCTATGAGATTTTAACTGCCGCTATACATGCAGGTGCCGATGCCTGCTATATTGGCGGCAATTCTTTTGGTGCTCGCGCATATGCTGAAAACTTCGATGCAGAAACAATTAAAAAAGCAGTATACTTTGCACATCTGCATGGTGTGAAAGTATACTTAACAGTAAATACATTATGTAAACAAAATGAACTCCCGATGCTTTATGAATCCATCCGTCCTTTTTATGAAGCGGGCGGAGATGCTCTGATCATCCAGGATTTTGGTGTGTTTTCCTATGTAAAAAAGCAGTTTCCGGATATTGCCATCCACTGCAGCACGCAGATGAATGTCACATCCTGTTATGGCGCCGCTCTCATGAAAAAACAGGGAGCTTCCAGAGTCGTTACCGCAAGAGAAATGTCGCTTGACGAAATCCGCGCGATCAAAGAACAGGTTGATATCGAAGTGGAAACATTTGTACATGGTGCTATGTGTTATTCTTACAGCGGCCAGTGTCTGATGAGTTCACTTGCCGGCGGAAGAAGTGGGAACCGGGGCAGATGCGCCCAGCCATGCCGGAAATGTTACGACGAAAGCTATCTGCTATCTATGAAAGATTTATGCTCATTGAACGATATTCCAAAGCTGATTGAAGCCGGCATTGATTCTCTGAAGATTGAAGGCCGCATGAAAAATGCGTATTATGTTGCATCCGCGGTTCATGCATACCGTACAATCGCAGATGATTATATGCATGGCTGCTTTGATGAAACGAAGGCGGAAGCGCTTCGCTATGAATTGGCAAATATCTACAATCGTGGTGGATTTACAGATGGCTATTTTTTCCGCCACAATGGGACAGAGATGCTTTCCAAAGATCGTCCAAACAATCAGGGTGTCTGCATCGGAAATCTCGAAGGCGTTGGAAATGGAGCGATTCAGCTACGGTTGTCAAAACCGTTATACCAGCAGGATGTTTTAGAGGTCACAACGTATAACAAAGAGCCACTCGAAATCACATCTGCAAAAGATGGAGTCCCAGGTGAACTTGTAACATTAAATTGTCCAAAGACAAAATCACTGTTAAAAAAGCAGCCCGTCTACCGGACGAAATGTCCAACCATAATCGAACATGTGGAAGCAGATTATATTCAAAACTACAAAAAGCTTCCCGTATCGATGCACGTTACAGCAAAGATTGGAACACCGATTACAGTATCTGCACAGCTTTATTGCAAAGATATAAAGCATTGTGCAACGGTGGTCGGAGATATCGTTGAAAAGAGCAATGGGCAGAAGCTGATAGAAGATACTGTCAAAAAACCATTTGCACAGCTTGGGAATACCGAATATATACTCCATGCATTTCAACTTGATGCAGATTCGGATGCCTTTTTACCGGCCGGACTTCTGAAAAAACTCAGGCGCGCGGCTATCGAAAAACTTGAACAGGCAGTTTGTCTGGCATATACTCGTACCTGTCCGGCACAGTTACCGGTCGAGTCTTTTACCACAGATGTAACATCCATCCAGGCAATCCACGAAAAAAGCAGCTTAGAACAACGGATTTTCTTCGGCATCGAAACGACAACACAACTGGAAATTTTATTAGAGGAAGCAGATGCTGCCAAAATCCCAATCTACGGAATCACGGTTCCTTTTCATCTATATGAAGCATGTAGAAAAATAGTAGGAGCGTCTCTGCGTCTCTATGTAGCGCTTCCGCATGTCATTTCCACAAAAAACGGAGATGCATTTACCTCATTTTTAACGGATCTGCAAAACAAACATGGAGATTATTTGCAAGATTCTTCATTTAGTGGTATATATATAAGGAATATCGACAGCCTGGCTTTGGCATCGTCCTTGAATCTTGCCAAAGAATGCGAACTGCTTTGCGATGCATCTTTATATTGCTATAATTATATGGCATTTTCATATTTGCAATCCTGCGTTCAGCAGCCGCTTACATGCATGCTGCCAAGGGAATTGAGTGTCAAAGAATTAAACGATATTTCAGATATGCCAATCTGTCTTACACTCTATGAATACCAGCCGGTGATGATCACTGCAAACTGTATACAAAAGACAAAATATGGGTGTACACATGAAAATGCTGTTTGTACCATCACAGATGAAAAAAAGAACCGCTTTTTTGCAAAGTGCGTCTGTAATGACTGTTATAATGTTATTTACAACAAACTTCCTTTTTCAATTTTAGACACATACAAAGAGCCTGCATTTCGTTATTTGCATAAAATGGGCTATATGATTCACTTTACGATTGAGAAAGAAGAAATGATCAAACAAGTCATACAGACTCTTTCAAATCTTTCGGATAGGACGATTGAGAAGACAAGCGGACATTTATATCGAGGAGTATTGTAATGGTCAATATTATTTGCGAAGTATCAAAGTATCTGGTTTTGCTTTTTATGGTTTTATATACCGTGAAATGTTTTTCCGTACTTTCATCTAAAAATGAAGCGCAGAAAAAGAAAAAATTAAATAAACAGATTGTGTATGTTTTTCTCATACATTTTTTGTGCTATCTGATTTTATATCTGCGGCTTGGACAGATCAAAATCCTGATTTTTTATGCTGCACAGATATTTGTAGCTGTTTTATATATGGCTCTTTACCACAGTATATACAAAGATTCGTCCAGACTTCTTACAAATAATGCGACTTTCTTGCTGCTGATTGGGTATATTATGTTAACCAGGCTGAATTTTGACATGGCAGTCAAGCAATTTATATTTGCCACGGTCGGTATGGTGCTGACCGCTTTTATCCCTTATATTATGTTAAAGTGGAAAAAGCTGAAAGATTATGGCATATTTTATGGAATTGCCGGAATCATATTCCTGCTTACCGTATTTATACCGGGAATCGGCAGTGAAAAATATGGTTCCAGAAACTGGATCAATATCGGACATCTTTCCTTGCAGCCAATGGAGTTTGTCAAAATCATATTTGTATTTTTTGTTGCTTCGATGCTTGTGAAAGCAAGTACATTCAAAGATTTATTTATAAATGCAATTATTTCAGCCACATTCATGGGGGTTCTTGTGCTCGAAAAAGACTTGGGTGCTGCCGTTATTTTCTATATCACATATGTTCTCATGGTATATGTAGCGACCTCAAGACCGGTATTTCTGGTTGGCGGTATATCGCTTGGTGTGGGCGCTGTGATGCTGGGATATATGCTATTTAAAAATTCACTCTTTGCCCATGTTATGGTGCGGGTTCACGCCTGGCAGAATCCGTTTTTAGACATCGATCACGGAGGGTATCAGCTCGCCCAGTCTTTGTTTGCAATCGGAACCGGAGGGTATGCAGGCTCCGGACTGACGCAGGGGGCCGCATCTACGATTCCGGTCAGCGAAAGCGATTTTATATTCTCGGCCATCTGTGAAGAGCTCGGTGTTATTTTCGGCCTGGCTATGATTTTGGTGATTGTAAGTATTTTCATTTCTTTTGCAAACGTTGCAATGAAGTGTAAGATACCTTTTTATAAATATATCGCGCTTGGTTTTTCAAGCATCTATATCATTCAATGCTTCTTAAACCTTGGCGGTGTTACAAAGTTTATTCCATCCACCGGTGTCACACTTCCACTTGTCAGCTATGGTGTCAGCTCTGTGTTAAGTACGCTGATCATATTTGCAATTGTACAGGGAGTATATGTAATAAGCAGCAGTGAGGCAGTAAAATATGAGAGAGAAAAAGAAAAAGCAAGAGAAAAACTCCGCGAAGAACAATCCACCGTTAACACCGGAAGAGGAAGTTATCGCGAAGGAAAAACAACGAATTAAAAATAACAAAATAAAGAACCGGCCGATTATTGTGATCACATACATGATGGTAGCTGTTTTTGTCAGTATGATTGCATATATTATCTATTTTATGCAATTCAAATCAGAAACAGTCATTGCAAATTCCAGAAATGTACGACAGGATTCTTTTGCTAAAACAGTGGAACGCGGCGATATCATCACAAGTGATGGCGTCGTAGTTGCAACAAGCGAAACAGACGATGCAGGCAATACAACAAGGTCTTACCCTTATTCCAATATGTTTGCACATCTGGTTGGATATGATGATTATGGAAAATCCGGATTGGAGCTTGCAGGAAACTTTTATATGCTCCGTTCCCATATCAATATCTTTGAACGGGTTTACCGGGAATTAAAAGAGCAGAAAAACCGTGGTGACAACGTAATTACAACCGTAAACTATGATCTACAGGCGGCGGCCTACAATGCGCTTGGCGGATGCAAAGGGGCAGTTCTGGCGATTGAACCATCCACCGGAAAGATATTGTGTATGGTATCGAAGCCGGATTTTGATCCAAACGATATCCAGAATGTCTGGGCATATCTTCAGACAGAGGAAGGTTCGGAAAGTACGATTCTTTTAAATCGCGCAACTCAAGGATTGTATGCACCGGGATCGACGTTTAAAGTCGTTTCCCTGTTGGAATTTATACGTGAAAATCCAAACAGCTATGGAAACTTCCAGTTCCATTGTGATGGCAATTCTATCTTCTCCGGTGTAGGCATCCGTTGTTCCGGAAACAAAGCACACGGAGATCTGACATTGAAAGATGCACTTGCATATTCCTGCAATGTCAGCTTTGCGACGATTGGAGAGACGCTCAACAAAGAACAATACAAAAAAACCGCGGAGAATCTTTTGTTTAATAAAGATCTGCCTTATGACGGGGATTATAACAAATCTACCTTTGCAATCAATGCAGATTCACCGGATGATGCAATTCCACAGACTGTCATCGGACAGGGCGACACAAAAATCACGCCGCTCCACAATGCGATGATTATGTCTGCAATCGCAAATGACGGTGTTTTAATGAAACCATACACGATGGATTCTATCCAGAATGATGATGGTGCAAATATCAAGACGTTTCATCCAAAGCAGGCTGGCACACTGATGACAGCAGAAGAAGCAAATGCATTGACGGAATACATGAAAGGTGTATGTGAATACGGAACCGGTTCCGGTTATTTCTCCGGGCTTTCCTATGGTATGGCTGGTAAAACCGGTACGGCAGAATATGATAACGAAGGAAATTGCAACTCCTGGTTTGTTGGATTTTCCAATCCTGACAATCCTGACCTTGTTGTCTGTGCGATTGCAGAGGAATCCAATGTCACCGGTGTGACAGGTGCCTGGGTAGCAAGACAGGTATTCGATGCTTATTACAGTAAATAGGAGGAAGTGCAATGATAGAAGCAACGAGTTGTGGCGGAGTGGTAATTTTTCGGGGAAAAATCCTGTTATTATATAAAAATTACAGAAACAAATACGAAGGCTGGGTTCTCCCAAAAGGAACTGTTGAAGAAGGGGAAGAGCACAGCGAAACCGCGCTTCGTGAGGTAAAAGAAGAAACTGGTGTGAGTGCGCAGATTATCAAATATGTAGGGAAAAGTAATTATACATTTAATACATCCTATGATATTGTAAACAAAGATGTACATTGGTATCTGATGATGGCTGACAGTTATTTCAGCAAGCCGCAGAAAGAAGAATATTTTATGGATTCCGGCTATTATAAGTACCACGAAGCATACCATTTGTTAAAATTTCCAAACGAAAAACAGATTTTAGATCAGGCATATGAGGAATATACTGCATTGAAGCAGAATAATCTGTGGGGAAATAAAAAATATTTTTAAAAAGAATATGAATAAAAAGAAAAAAAGAATTGTTTATAATATCTGTCTGGTTGTATTGATTATGGTTTTTCTTTTATCAGCCGGATACCTTGTTTCTTACTTTCTGCAGAGTAAAAAAAGCGAGGATCAGTTTGAAGAGCTCGAAGCCATGATTGATCAACCGGTCGAAGAAAGTGAAATTGCATATGTCGCAACCGAAGGGGATGCCGAACCGGGACTTGAGTTTGTCTCGATTGACGGTGTCCTTGTGCAAAAGCAGTTTGCATCGATTTATCGGGAAAACCAAGATTTTGTCGGTTGGCTTTCCATCGAGGATACAAATATCGATTATCCGGTTATGCAGACGCCGGAAGACGAAGAATATTATATTCATCGGGATTTTTATGGGAAATCCAGTTCCGCGGGAACATTGTTTATCGACGCTGCCAGCAATGTAGGCAAACCGTCCGACAACCTGTTGATCTATGGACATAATATGAAAAGCGGGACAATGTTTCACGATCTTCTAAAATACGAGAAAGAAGATTTTTATAAAAATCATAAATATATCCAATTTGATACCATATATGGAAATGCAACCTACGAAGTGATTGCCGCATTCCGCACAAAGATACTTCCGGAAGGTGAAAATGGATTTCAATACTATACATTTTTTGATGCAGCAAATGAAGCGGAGTTTCGTGAATACGTCTCCGGTTGTAAAGCACTGACGCCTTATACAATCCAGGCATCCGCGCAGCCGGGCGATTCATTGATTACGCTTTCTACCTGTGCTTATCACACAGAAAACGGAAGATTTGCAATCGTTGCAAAGAAAATTATACAAAGTCAGTAGGTTTTTCTTGACAATTATGCCAAATCTATGCTATAGTATCAACTGTTCCGCCGGTGTGTCGGAATTGGCAGACGAGGCAGACTCAAAATCTGTTGATGGCAACATCGTGCGGGTTCAAGTCCCGCCACCGGCATTAGACGAAAAATGCGAGAGTCCTTATAGAATAAGGATTCCCGCATTTTTATTATGATTAAATGCAATTACCCTAAGCGCAGCATCTCCCTGCGGAGCCTCCGGATAATCTTTTTCTCCAGCCTGGATATGTACGATTGCGAGATTCCAAGCAGATCCGCCACTTCCTTCTGTGTCATCTCCTCATCGTCATGTCCGATTCCGTATCTAAGTTCAATGATTGTCCGTTCTCTGTCATTTAAAATCTGCATGGCCTGCTCCAGCAAATCCCGGTCTACTTCATCTTCAATTCCTTTATAAATCTGATCTTCCTCTGTTCCCAGTATATCAGACAGCAGTAGTTCGTTTCCATCCCAGTCTACATTCAAAGGTTCATCGATGGAAACTTCTGATTTCGTTCTGGAATTTCTTCTAAGATGCATCAAAATCTCATTTTCGATACAACGACTGGCATACGTTGCAAGTTTGATATTTTTATCTGCCTTAAATGTGTTAATTGCTTTGATCAGACCAATTGTCCCTATCGAGATAAGATCCTCCACACCAACCCCCGTATTATCAAATTTCTTTGCAATATAGACAACCAGACGTAAATTATGTTCAATCAAAGTCTGTCTTGCTTCTGACGTCTTGTCATCGAGATGCTCCAACAGTAAAGTTTCTTCCTCCGTAGAAAGTGGAGCGGGCAGAATTTCGGCTCCTCCGATATAATGTACTTCGTTTTTGGGGAACAACAAATAATTGGCTATACTTTTGATATTAAACCGAATCATATTATTGCTGACGATACTAATCATGTTTCTCCTCCTTAAGGTTTCAATTTTTCATGTAGTAACACCTTCATTTTTTCATTCATAAAAGACTGACGGCTGATTCCGGCCGTGATATGGTAGAAGTCTTTTTTTTCGGCACAATAAGAAAGCTTTTGTACATATAGCGCCGGCATCAGGGAAAAATTGTTTCCGATCGTATGATAGGGGATCGGAAAGAAATATATTTTTTCCTGTTCATTCATTTGTACATATGGAAATGTTCCTGTTTTGTGATAAAGTATCAGATTTTTATAGCCGTTTTCAGACAGACATTTTTTGAGCAAATGGTAATCTATCACGATTGCTGGTGCCCCGGTATATGGATTTTTCAAACAGTTCCCTGTATCTAAAAAAGCATATGTCCGAATTCTATTTTCCGAAAACAGCAATTCCACTTCGTACCTGTTTTTATAATGTGACGCCATGTCAAAATAGACACGGATGACCAGACAACCGGCAAACGATATGATACATGCAGCATAAAACCGGATATTATGGATAAATGAGCATGAATAACCACAAAACAACTGTATCAAACCTGCAAGCCATATGCAGACTGCAGTTGCCACAAATGATGTCTTCCAGATATTTCCGCTTTTCCATGCAAAAAAATATGTCATAAAAAAGTACCCCATGGCATATAATATGTAATAAAGTATACGGGAATCTGTCGTGACTACATAGATACCAGTCGTGAAAACAGCCATAACACCTGCCCGGATAATTACAGGAAGAAATCTTCCGGGCTGCCGGAGTATGATCTGCATCATTCCAAACAAAACAAGATTCAGTATGAATTGATGCAGAAAAAATACATCGGCATAAACAACATATAACATTTTCACCTCCTTTGATTATTCGTGGATATTATAATCCGGCCTGCATGCAAACGTTGTCGCATTTCGTATTTTGATTTCGTAAAAATAACCATGTTTTCGACACAAAAAGGAAATTGGAAGGGTATTTGTATGGAAGTTTCCTATGGTTTATCCGATAAAATCAGTCCGGCACTTGCATTGGCTATGGACAGTCAATCTGATTTATATACCAGTGAATTTACGATTTTATTCCGGTATACAGGTGTTTTTTCGGATATAGAACAGGCATATCAAGTTCGCGTCCTGCCTCTGCTCAATCAATTTGCCATCGGAAGTGCCACGTATGAGCAGATTCTGCTTTTATCCGGAGATTCTCATATCTTATATCTCGATATCGCACACCAAATGACATACGCACAGGCTGTCTCAACAAAAGATAAAATTGCAAGTTGTTTTCCGATGTATAAACAAACAGGCCAGACTTTAAGAGGAACCGGTATTCTGGCAGGCATCGTCGATTCCGGAATTGATTTATATCATCCTGCATTGATACGGGAAGATGGAAGCAGCCGGATTCTTGCTTATTGGGATCAATTTCATACATCCGCATCCACGTCCTTGTATGGATTTGGGACGGTGTATGATTCCAAACAGATCAATCAGGAAATAAAAAATCCAGGAAAAAAACTATTTCAAGATCCGTCCGGTCACGGAACTGCAGTTGCAAGTATTTTAAGCGCTTTAAGTCCGGATGTGGATATCATAGCTGTTGCATCAAAGCCAGATACAGCAGGATTTTTATGTGGAATTGATTTTGTTGCACGCTTTGCCATCCTGAAAGGGAAACCGCTTGTTATAAATTTAAGCTATGGCAACAATTATGGTGCGCATGACGGAACATCGTTTACCGAATTATATATCGATGCACTTATAAAAAACGGAAGATTCACTGTCATTACGGGGATGGGAAACGAAGGAAACACGGCAAGGCACAAACGCATAGAAGGTACCTTTGCCCAGGAAATCGAAATCATCACAGGACCAGGCCTGGCAAACTTCAATCTCCAGCTCTGGTCAAATTCTAATATATCTTATCATTTCCAAATAAAAGCACCTGACGGCACAGATTCCCCTCGTTACAGCTCATCCGATTCTGGACAGTTTTATACATGGAAATTCAAACATACAGACCTTGCAATCCAGATTGGGCAATCAAATCCATATAATAAAAAACAGGAAATATTTATCCGATATACCGGAACACCTGTTTGGGAAGGGAGCTGGTATCTGGCAATCATCCCGAATTTCAATACATATTATCAGATTGATGCCTGGCTTCCTGTTGCAGCTTCCACCAGTGCAAACGTGGAATTTGGAGTTCCATCCACGGATCTGACTCTCACAATTCCAGCATCCGCATCTTCCGTAATCAGCGTAGGCGCATATGATACAGCGTTATTGGCGCTGGCACCCTTTTCCGGAAAGGGGAGTGTAATGGTTCAAAAACCGGACATTCTTGCCCCGGGCATCCATATTATGACTGCCAATGCAGGCGGCGGATATACGACACGCAGTGGAACGTCCTTTTCCGTTCCGTTTGTAACTGCCGCGGTCGCCAATCTGATGCAATGGGGGATTATCGAAAGAAATGATCCTTTCTTATATGGTGAGCGGGTGAAAACTTATCTGCAGGCAGGCGCGATACCTCTGCCCGGCAGTCTGGTTATTCCCAATGCATCGGAAGGATACGGAAGGTTATGTGCAAATGCATGTATTCCGAAGAATCTTTGACTTCGATATCGACGATTTTCATCATCTGTGCTATGATAAAACAAGAACAAAAGAGAAACGGAGCAGTATGATGTCTGATAACGGCAGATTAAAAAAGCATATCACGATTGGAATTTTGGCACATGTTGATGCCGGAAAGACAACACTTTCAGAAGAATTACTTTATGAAACAGGTGTAAAAAAACAGGCAGGACGCGTAGACAATGGGGATACCATGCTAGACCATGATGAGATGGAACGCCAGCGTGGAATCACGATTTTTTCAAAGCAGGCGGAACTATCCACCGAAAAGCTAGATATCACATTGCTTGATACACCGGGGCATGTGGATTTTACAGCGGAAATGGAACGAACACTTCAGGTACTTGACTACGCAATCCTTGTAATAAGCGCATCAGACGGAATACAGGCGCATACAAAAACAGTCTGGCGGTTATTAGAAGCTTATCAGATACCTGTTTTTATTTTTGTGAATAAAATGGATCAGCCGGATACAGATCAGTCGGATATTTTATCAAAACTACAGGATTTTTCGGAACAAATCGTTGCATTTTCGTCCTGTCAGGAGAACAACGTCAACCGATGTACTACATTCTATGAAGATATTGCTATTGCGTCCGGAGATGAAACAGTTTTAAATCAATATATGGAATCACAGGAGCTGCCAGATGCCTTGATTCAGGAGATGATTCAAAACCGGCAGATATTTCCATGTTATTTTGGCAGTGCATTAAAAGGATTCGGTGTCGATGTGTTTTTAGATGGTCTTTCTCTGTATACCAGGGATCTATACAAAGAGAAGGAGAGTCAGCCATTTGGTGCCCGCGTCTATAAGATCACAAGAGATGAAAAAGGAAACCGTCTGGCACATATCAAAGTCATGCAGGGAAAACTTTCTGTACGAGACGCAGTAAACGACGAAAAGATCACACAGATCCGCATTTACAATGGCGAACATTATCAAAATGTATCAACTGTATATGCCGGCGCGATCTGCAGCATATCCGGATTACAAACCATTCAGGCAGGAGCGGGAATCGGTGATTATAGCAGCAATCCCATGCATTGTATCGAACCGGTTATTTCTTATACGATTTCTTTTGACAGCACGGTAAGTACAAGGCAGATGTATAACAACATAAAGGATATCGATGAGGAGCTTCCGGAATTGCATATGACATGGAACGAATCGACAGAAACAATCCAGATCTTGCTGATGGGACCCGTACAGATAGAAATTTTGACACAACTTATCAAAAAACGATGCGGACAGGTTCCTGTTTTTGACAGCGGAACAATCCTGTACAAAGAAACGATTGCAAAGCCTGTGATCGGGGTTGGACATTTCGAACCATTGCGGCATTATGCAGAAGCACATATATGGATGGAGCCGGCAGAACGCGGAAGCGGCGTTGATGCAGTACTTGACTGCAGTGAAGATGTTCTTGCAAAAAACTGGCAGCGACTGATCTATACCCATCTATTGGAAAAAACACATCGTGGAACAAAAATCGGAGCGCCTTTGACCGATATTCATTTTTCTGTGATCAATGGACGTGCGCACAATAAACATACCGAAGGCGGAGATTTCCGCCAGGCTACATACCGGGCAGTCAGACAGGGATTGATGGAAGCAGGCACAATTATTTTGGAACCGGAATATGATTTTGTGCTCGAGATTCCTTCTTCGATGATCGGTCATGCCATGACAGATCTGAAAAATATGTATGCAGTGTTGGAAGCACCGGAACAGACGAATGACCTGGCTATTATCCGCGGGCATGGACCGGTCGCTACGTTGCGGGATTATCAGCTCCATGTACGTGCATTTACAAAAGGACAGGGAGATTTTCAGGTATGCTTCCGTGGATATATGCCATGTCACAACGAAGAAGAAGTCATGCAGAAGTTTGCATACGACCCGGAATCAGACCTGAATAACCCTTCGTCTTCTGTATTCTGTGCACATGGCTCCGGATTTATCGTACCATGGGATCAGGTAAAAGCTTATATGCATGTAAGTGATGACGAGACGAAATCCGGTCCGGATATCACGCAGGAAGTGCATAGCAGGGAGACATTTGATTACTCGATCGGACTTGATGAAATCAATGCCATCTTATCCGGTGTGACAGCAAATCAAAATGCGAAAAAACAATTATACAAAAAAAGAATGGCAAAACAGGCCGATGTTTACGCAGCAAAACACACCGATGTTATATCGGTTCCAAAAGAAAAGCGCCTGATCGTGGATGGTTACAATGTGATTTTCGCATGGGAGATGCTTTCGGCACTTGCAAAAACAAATCTCGATGCAGCAAAAGATAAATTGGTTTCCCTTCTGTCAAACTATCAGGGAATCACCGGTATCCAAACACTTCTCGTATTTGATGGTTACAAAGTAAAAGGAAACCATGGAAGCACGTCAATGCAGGAAAATATCGAGATTGTTCATACAAAAGAAAATCAGACAGCAGACCAGTTTATTGAAAGCTATACGCATGAAAATAAAAAAAGGTACGCCATGACAGTTGTCACTTCGGACGGATTGATTCAGACAGTTACCCGCGGTGCCGGCTGCCAGATTCTTTCATCAAGAGAACTATATGCGGCGATGGAAAAATCAGCAGATGAATTCCGTGAAACATATCATATTCAATGAGTTGTTTGTATTTATTTTAAAAATATGTTATACTTTTTTTAATTATGACCGTAGAAGATTTTTGACACACAGGAGGTTTCAATGAGAGATTATACCACACAGATGGAAGCAGCAAAAAAAGGAATTATTACACCTGAACTTTCAAAAGTTGCTCAAAAAGAACACATGCACGAAGAAGAATTACTTCCGCTTGTTGCTTCTGGAAAGGTTGTCATTCCTGCTAACCGGTTACACACTTGTCTGGATCCGGAAGGAATTGGTTCCATGCTTCAGACAAAAATCAATGTCAACCTAGGTATTTCCAAAGACTGTAAAGACTACGATGTGGAAATGAAGAAAGTAATGGAAGCTGTAAACCTTGGTGCGCATGCGATTATGGACTTGTCATCCCATGGAAATACAGAGCCATTCCGCAAAAAACTGACGTCCGAATGTCCTGTCATGGTTGGTACAGTTCCAATTTATGATTCTGTGATTCATTATCAGAGAGATCTGGCAACACTGACCGCAAAAGACTTTATTGACGTCGTCCGTCTGCATGCAGAAAATGGTGTAGATTTTGTAACATTGCATTGTGGAATCACAAGAAAAACAATTGACCAGATCAAAAAACATAAGCGGAAGATGAATATTGTATCCCGCGGCGGCTCTCTTGTTTTTGCATGGATGACAATGACAGGAGAAGAAAATCCATTCTATGAATATTATGATGAAATTCTGGATATCTGCGCCGAATACGATGTGACTGTTTCGTTGGGCGATGCCTGCAGACCCGGATGTCTGGCTGATGCGACAGACGTATGCCAGATTGAAGAGCTTGTACGTCTTGGCGAGCTGACAAAACGTGCATGGGAGAAAAATGTGCAGGTTATGGTAGAAGGTCCGGGGCATGTGCCAATGGACCAGATTGCTGCAAATATGAAAGTACAGCAGACAATCTGCATGGGAGCACCTTTCTATGTACTTGGTCCGCTTGTCACAGATATTGCACCAGGATATGATCATATCACAGCCGCAATCGGCGGAGCGATTGCAGCCCAGGCAGGTGCCGCATTTTTATGCTATGTAACTCCTGCCGAACATCTTGCACTTCCAAATGTTGAAGATGTAAAACAGGGGATTATCGCTTCGAAAATAGCTGCTCACGCAGCAGATATCGCAAAAGGTGTGCGCGGTGCCAGAAACATCGACGATAAGATGGCAGATGCGCGACGGGTTTTAGACTGGGACAAACAATGGGAATGTGCCCTGGATCCGGAAACAGCCAAGGCAATCCGTGCAGACAGAAGTCCGGAACATGAGGATACCTGCTCCATGTGTGGAAAATTCTGTGCAGTCAGAAGCATGAATAAAGCGCTCGCTGGAGAGTATATAGACATTTTATAAGATTAAATATTGGAGGGAACTATGGATAAAGGTCAGGTTTGGGAAGCAATCAAAAAATACGCAATTATATTTTTTCAAAGTGTTGGAATGGTTTTTGCTTATATTTTTCATTATATTGGAGTGTTCTGTGTATTTGTATATAAGCATGCAAAAGTGTTGTTCAAAAAACTCTACCGCATTATCCGGAAACATATCCGGAGAGTGAAAAAGCATGTAAAAGCAGGAGATTACAGTCTGCTTATATATACCGTTGCAGGCTGCATTCTTGTGATTGTCCTGCTCTGTCTGCTGATCCACGGAATCTCCGGCAAGAAAAAAACGAAGAAAACTACGACAACATCAGAGATTACCTCGGAACAGACGACAACCGAACAGACAGACCCGATGGAAGAGCTCCGGAATCAGGCATCCATCATCTATCAAAACAACCCGGATTATCTGATGCTTGTAAATGATACAAATCCAATCACAGCCGGTTACACATTTGAACAGCATACATTGAACAGCGGATATATCGTCGATGAACGGATTTTTAACGACTTAAAAGCGATGTTAGAAGCATGCAATACCGCCGGAAATGAATACACAATCAAAGGCGGCTATGTGAGTGCTGATACCGAGGGAAGTGGAGAGTATGCAACCGGACTTGCATTTGATGTCACAGCACATGATGTTGCTTCTCTGGAAGCAGCAACTGTAGCTACACTTCCAACAAACATGTGGTTGATGCAGAATTGTTCTACGTTTGGATTTATTGTGCGTTATCCGGAAGGAAAAGAAAGCATAACCGGACATGGATATGAGCCATGGCATTTCCGTTATGTCGGCAGAGATGCTGCTGTATTTATGACAACAAATAACCTGACTTTGGAGGAATTTTATACACTTTTAAATGGCGGATCTGTAGCGACAACACCAACCGATTCCGCGGCTCCGATCGCGGATCCGAACGCTGCCTCGACAGAAGCCTCCACAGAAGCCTCGACAGAAGCCTCCACAGAAGCCTCGACAGAAGCCTCCTCAGAGAAACCCAACCCACTTGCAAAATTTCAGTAATGATTAGAATGGAACGATAATGATATGAGTAAACCTGATAAACATATGAAAAAAGGGCAATATGAACGTGAACTGGCACGCAGACGACGTGAACAAAAAAGGCGTATGCGCAAAATACAACTTATTGTTTTTGGCATCCTGATCGTAACTTTCATATTTGTATGCTTTCATATTTTTTCCGGAAAAAAAGGATTACGAAACGAAGGAGTTTCCCTCTATGAAGCTGCAAATTATGAGCAGGCTTTAGAAAAATTTCAGGAAGCATACAAAGAAAAACAGTGGTTTTCAGATTCCATTGATGTGGATATTCTGCTTTATGAAGCAGATTGTCTGATGCGCCTGCAAAAATTTTCTGATGCAGAAACCATATATCAGAAGATTCAATCCGATTATAGTTCATCAAAATATGACAAAGTACAGCTTAAATATCTACAGACAATTTCACATGCACTTGGCAATTTTCATGAAGGTGATTATGTTTCTACCGTTACTGCATTTACAAAGGCTGTCAGCGATGGTCATAACGATATAAGCATCTATGCTGCTTTGTGTTATGAAAACCAGAAAAGCTATGATAAAATGAAAGAATATCTGGATATCTATGCAAACTATCATGGCGTCGATGCATTTTTGAATTATAAATATGCATCCTATTTCTATAATATCAAAGACTATAATCAGGCACTCACTTATCTTTCACAGGGGATATCTTCGGGTGAAAACGATTATATGCAGGATCTTTTATATGCACAGATTATGTGTTATAAAGAAATGCAAAATTATACAGAAGCATACAGGCTGGCAGGCGAATATATAAACAAGTATCCAGACGAACAAAAAGGACAGGATATCTATGCATATCTTGACACAAGAGTCAACATCAACGATACGCCAATCAATGATGTATTTCACTTGAAAACACCGGAAGAAAACACAGGCGAATAAGAGGGACACCATGTACGAAAATAAAGAAGAAGTCGAAAAAGTAGTTTTATTTGCCATCGATTTAGACAATGGCGAAAATGTACCTGCCAATCTGGACGAGCTTGAAGAACTGGCAGAGACTGCAGGTGCGCTCACAATCGGACGCATGATTCAAAACAAAGATTCCATCGAGAAAGCAACCTACCTTGGTACCGGTAAAGTAGAGGAATTGCGGGACATGGTAGAACGTCTCGGCGCGACCGGTGTTATCTGTGATGATGAACTCTCACCGATCCAGATGAAGAATCTGGAGCAGGAATTAGATACAAAGGTCATGGACCGTACGATGGTGATCTTAGATATCTTCGCAAAACATGCAACAACACGGGAGGGCAAGCTTCAAGTAGAACTCGCGCAGCTCAAATACCGCAGCAACCGTCTGATCGGTATGGGACAGGTGTTGTCCCGTCTCGGTGGTGGTATCGGTACACGAGGTCCCGGTGAAAAGAAGCTCGAGGTCGACCGGCGTCTGATCCGTGAACGAATATCTAAGTTGTCAGCAGACTTAAAGGACGATATTGCACACCGTGAGGTTATGCGCAAGCAGCGTCTGAACAGCCATATTCCGATTGTTTCAATCGTCGGGTATACGAATGCGGGCAAGTCAACACTGCTCAATCATATGACACAGGCAGGCGTCTTAGAGGAGGATAAGCTGTTCGCAACCCTTGATCCGACCTCACGTAACTATAAGCTTCCGAACGGGCAGGAGATTATCCTGACGGATACGGTTGGATTTATCCGTAAACTTCCACATCATCTGATTGATGCATTCCGTTCGACATTAGAAGAAGCAAAGTTTGCCGATATTATCCTGCATGTGGTCGATATCTCGAATCCACAGGCAGACCTGCATATCCTGACAGTCTATGATACATTACGTGAGTTAGGCGTGAAGGATAAGCCGGTTGTCACTTTGTTTAACAAGATTGACAAAATGGATGAGCTTCCGGCAGTGAAGGATTTTCAGGCAGATCACACCTTATATATTTCTGCCAGGCAGGAGACCGGATTCGAGAAGATCACGGACATTCTTGCAGAAATCATTAACCAGAGCCGTATTTACATCGAACAGACGATTCCATACGCCAAAGCAGGCGTGATCCAGCAGATCCGCAAATCAGGCAATCTGTTGGAAGAAGAATACCGCGAGGACGGCATCTTCGTCCGTGCGTATGTCGATGCAGGCACGAAAGGGCAATTATAACATGGAATTACCGATTACTTTTGAACAGAATATGCGAACGCTTCTTAAGGACGATTATGATTCGTATGCGGCGTGCCTCGATCAGCCGATGCATCACGGCATCCGCATCAACACAATGAAGCTATCTGTGGAAGAATTTCTGAAGATCAATCCATTTCATCTGCGCCCGGTTCCATGGTGCGAGAATGGATTTTATTACGATGAGACGTTGGATAAGCCATCCAAGCATCCATATTATTTTGCTGGGCTTTATTATATTCAGGAGCCTTCTGCCATGACACCGGCACATGTACTGCCCGTGGAAGCAGGCGACCGGGTGCTCGATATCTGTGCCGCACCGGGTGGCAAATCCACCGAGCTTGCGGCAAAATTACACGGAACCGGCTTGCTTGTATCAAATGATATCAGTGCTTCGCGCGCGAAAGCATTGTTAAAGAACTTAGAGGTTTTCGGCGCAGAAAATGCACTGATCATCAGTGAAGCACCTTACAAATTAGCCGAACGGTTTCACGAATATTTTGATAAGATCTTAATCGATGCGCCATGTTCCGGAGAGGGCATGTTCCGCAAATCCGCATCCATGATCACCGCATGGGAGAATAACGGCAATCAGTTGTTTGCCGATCTGCAGCGAAGCATCTTAGATCAGGTTGTCACAATGCTTAAACCCGGCGGCATGCTGCTTTATTCGACCTGTACATTTGCGCCCCTTGAAAATGAGCAGTCCATCGAATATCTGCTTTCGTTGGATGATCGTCTGGAGCTGGTGGATTTCCACCCGTATGAGGGCTTTGACCACGGACATCCGGAATGGGGCAACACCGGAAATGAGACACTGAAGCGCTGTGCCAGACTCTGGCCTCACAAGATTGAAGGCGAGGGACATTTTGTATGTCTTGTCAAGAAGCAGGGCAAGCAGGATAACCGTACCAATTATGGTGATTACCCGGTCAAGCGTGCAAAGCTACCGGATTCCGTCACGGAATTTTTATCGCATACAACGCACGAATTTCACCCGGAACGGTTTGAGATATCGGGCGATAAACTCTATTACATACCGGAAAGCTTCCCGACAGTCCGAGGACTCCGTATCTTACGGTGCGGCTTATATGTCGGTGAGATCAAGAAAAACCGCTTTGAACCGAGCCAGTCACTTGCAATGGCGCTTACGAAGGAAGAATTTGATAACTGCCTGGATCTTTCTGCGGATGATGCAAAGGTCATCAAATACTTAAAGGGCGAGACGATTGATTTCGATGATGCATCGGTCAAAAACGGTTACGTATTAGTATGTGTAGATGGATATCCACTTGGCTTCGGTAAAGCAAACCAAGGTGTTTTGAAGAATAAGTATTTACCTGGATGGAGGTTGATGTCATGAAGATAGCAGTGATCACAGGCGCATCTTCCGGTTTGGGAAGAGAGTTTGCCAGACAGATCAATCAGCATTTTGTCACACTCGACGAGATCTGGCTGCTCGCACGAAGAGAAGAACGGTTGAATGAATTAAAGGAATCCCTGCATGGAGTCCATATGCGGACAATTCCGGTTGATCTGTGTGACAGGGATGCCGTTGGTACTTATGAAGAACTGCTGCAGAAATTTCATCCACAGATCCGTGTACTGATAAATGCTGCCGGATACGGAAAGATGGGCTATGTCGAACAGATCTCCGAGGAAGATCTGGCTGGGGAGATCCGGTTAAATTGTGAGGCCCTGACCCGCATGACAAAGATTTCCCTTCCATACATGGCGAAGCGATCAAATATCATCAATATCGCAAGCTCCGCTGCATTTATGCCACAGCCAAACTTCGCAGTCTATGCTGCAAGCAAGTCCTATGTGCTTTCATTCTCCAGAGCGTTACATCAGGAGCTGAAAAAACATGGGATTGTTGTAACCGCTGTCTGTCCGGGACCGGTAAACACCGAGTTTTTTGATATCGCAGAAAGCTATACCAAGACCAAGGGCTATAAGGTTATCCTGCGTGCCAATGCAGGCAAAGTCGTTACACTTGCCATAAAGGATGCAATGAAAGGAAAAACCGTATCGACGTATGGGGTTGTCATGAAGGCATTCCGAGTTGTGACAAAGATTATTCCGCATAGCTTGATTGTTCCATTCATACACTAAACAGCTTGATATATCTAAAATAAAGGACAGACTATTTGCAATGAAAAAGAAAGAAAAAGGCCAGTATGGCTATATTGATTATTATAAAAAAGGAAAGCTGCTTGTGACGTTGATCCTTGCAATTATGATTGCTTCGATCATTCTTTCCATGCTGCTTGCATTTGGTGACACCGGACGTATCGGTATTGTATTCGCGATACTCCTTGTCCTGCCATTTGCAAAGTTTCTGATTGCCTATATTATGTGTGCGAAATTTCAGACGATGCCACAGGATGTTTATGACGTGGTACACGGGCAGACCGATGAGACGGACATGATCTACGATCTTGTGATCACGCAGACCGAGGGAATGCATTACTACGATGTGGTCTGTGTCAGAAACGGAAGTGTGTATGCGCTTGTGTTAGATAAACATTTCAAGGAAGAGAAGAAAGAATACGAGACATTCATGCAGCAGGCACTTGCAAACAGCAAGTACAAATACATTGTTCACCTGTACACGGATGCGGATACCTTTGTGAAGAAGATTCATAGCATCGGTGAACCGAATGACAATACAAAATTAATTGATCAGTATATGCGGGAACAGATACTGACGTTCTGCGTGTAGCAAGGAGGAGCTTTCGGTATGCAACAGCTAACCATCACAGATTTAGAAGCCGGACAGCGCTTAAATAAATACATGATGAAATACCTGAATCAGGCACCTTCTTCCTTTATCTACAAGATGCTCCGCAAGAAAAACATCACCAGAAACGGCAAGAAAGCATCCGGTGATGAAATCTTAGAATGCGGCGATGTAATTAAAGTATTTCTGGCAGATGAGACGATTGAAAAGTTTCGTGTTGTAAAATCCGCAGATCCGGCAACATCCGATGGTTCCGCACAGGCCTCCAGACAGAAACCGGGAATCACGCTGCAGATCCTCTATCAGGATCCGGATATCTTAGCGGTGCATAAACCTGTCGGCGTCTTATCACAGAAAGCACAAAAGGATGATTACTCCATCAACGAAGCAATCGTTGATTACTGCCTTTCCATGCGGATTCTAAGTGCAAAACAGCTAGAGACGTTTCATCCGTCGATCAGCAACCGCTTAGACCGGAATACCTCCGGCATTATCCTTGCCGGAATCTCGTTGAAGGGCAGTCAGATGTTAGCCCGCATATTAAAGGGGCATACATGTGAAAAATATTACTACACGATCATAGCCGGAGAGATGAAACAGCGCATCCATGAAAAAGCCTACATCGTAAAGGATACAAAGAAGAATCAGTCTAAGATACAGAACCATGAAAGTCCCGGTGCATCGATAATCGAGACTGCATTTACACCGCTTTGCACGAAAAACGGATTCACCTTATTGCAGGTACAGCTTTTCACCGGGAAATCGCATCAGATCCGTGCGCATCTGCAGTCACTCGGATATCCGATGGCAGGCGATACGAAATACGGCAATCCGGCGGTAAACCGGAAGCTTCGCGAGCGATACCATCTGAACCACCAGTTACTCCACGCAGGCAGACTTGTATTGCCGGATATCCCGGAAATCACAGATCCGTTGCCGGCAGAATTTCAGAAAGTAGCGGATGGGCTGGGATTGAAACTGCCGGCAAATCACTAAATATCATGGATCAATGGAGATAAAATCCATAAATATTTACATTTCATAATATAGCACAACAAATAGAAAGCATAACGAAACATGCCAACATGGAATTCCAGAGGATTACGCGGTTCCACCTTAGAGGAACTCGTCAATCTGACCAATGAATTATATACAGAGAAAAACTTAGCGCTCATGCAGAAGATTCCGACACCGATCACTCCTGTTAAGATTGATTCGGAAAGCGGACAGATCAAGCTTGCTTATTTCGAGAAGGATTCCACCGTCGACTATATCGGGGTGGTACAGGGCGTTCCGGTCTGCTTCGATGCAAAGGAGTGCGCGACAGATACATTTCCTCTCCGGAATATCCATGAACACCAGATTCATTTCATGCGGCAATTTGAGAAACAGCGGGGCATAAGCTTCTTACTTGTGATGTTTACCGCACGCAATGAGTTTTATTATCTGCGGCTGTGTGAGTTAGAAACCTATCTTGCCCGGGCCGAGCAGGGACATGTAAGGAATTTTAAGTACGAGGAATTAAATCCCGCCTATTTTATAAAGTCACAATCCGGGGCACCGATTCATTATCTGAAGGGGCTGCAACTGGATTTGCAGGAAAGAGAGGACTAAACGATGTATCAATATTATCGTGTAGCAGCCGCAGTTCCGGACATGCGTGTTGCGGATACTGCTTATAATGTCGACCAGATGCTTCAAAAAGTGGAAGAAGCAAAACAAAAAGGCGTCAATCTGATTACATTCCCGGAGCTGTCTGTCACCGGATATACCTGCGGGGATTTATTCCTGCAGCAGACACTGCTTACAGAAAGCAAAAAAGAAGCGGCCCGTTTTGTACAGACAACCGCAGATTGTGATATGGTTGTTGTATTCGGTATGCCGCTTTCGATTGCAAATGCGCTCTACAATGTCGCTGTGACCGCATACCGCGGACATATTTACGGCATCACCGTCAAGACGTTTCTCCCGAATTACAATGAATTCTATGAGAAACGCTGGTTTTCTTCTGCACGGGAATTATCAACAGATCACATCTATGCCTCTGAATTACTTGGCTGTGTGGAGTGTGATTATGATATTCCGCTCGGCAATAACCTGATCTATCATCTGCCGGATGCATTCTGCTTTGGCACAGAAATCTGTGAGGACTTATGGGCACCAATCCCACCGTCTGCATTTATGGCAATGAGCGGGGCAGAGCTGATTTTAAACCTTTCCGCAAGCAACGATACGATTGGAAAACGGGAATACCGCGAGAAGCTTGTAAAAGAGAAATCAACCTCTCTGATGTGCACCTATCTCTATGCGAGCGCCGGAGCAAACGAGAGTACAACCGACCTGATCTTCTCCGGTCACTGCATGATCTGCGAGGGCGGAAAGATGCTTGCCGCAAACAGCGGGATTGCGGAAAATAACTATCTGCTTGTCGCAGATATTGACATCGAACGGATTCAGGCAGACCGCCTGAAAGGAAAAACCTATCAGGACTGTGCCGGCACCTATGGCAGCGCGGTTTTAATGCGCCAGATCCCGATTCCGGTATCCGAAGCTTTCGAAAGCGACGGAAGTCTTCGAAGCGTCAATCCGCACCCATTTACACCGGGCGATACAAAGAGACGCCAGAAGCGTTGTATGGATATCTTCCATATGCAGATAGGTGGTCTAGCCAAGCGGCTTTCCATCTGTGGCGGAAAGATGGTAATCGGTGTGTCCGGTGGTATGGATTCCACCTTGTCACTGCTTGTGGCTGCACAGACCTTGAAGAAGATGGGGCTGCCTGCTACGAATCTGACCGGAATCACGATGCCAGCCTTCGGCACGACGAACCGCACATACCAAAATTCCCTAACCCTGATGCAGACACTCGGCATCACCGTGAAGGAAATCCCAATCAAGGATGCATGTATAACACATTATGCGGACATCGGACATGATATGGAGATCAAAGACATTACCTATGAGAATGTGCAGGCACGCGAGCGGACACAGGTGCTGATGGACTATGCGAATAAAATCGGTGCCATCGTCGTCGGAACCGGAGACCTGTCAGAGCTTGCCCTTGGCTGGTGTACCTATAACGCCGATCAGATGAGCATGTACGGTGTAAATGCCAGCATCCCGAAGACACTTGTCAAATGGATGATTGCCAGCGTGATCGAATGTAATATCTTTCCAGAGAGTACCGAAGTCCTGAAGGATATCATTGATACCCCGATCAGTCCGGAGCTTCTTCCTCCGGATGAACACGGCAACATCGTGCAAAAGACCGAAGATTCGGTCGGTCCTTACGAGCTGCATGATTTCTTCCTGTACTATGTCATGCGTTTTGGATACAGCCCGGAGAAGATCTTCCATCTGGCAAAACGTGCATTTGCAGGAATTTATGATGCTGAAACCATCTTAAAATGGATGAAAATGTTCTATCGCCGTTTCTTCGCCCAGCAGTTCAAGCGGAGCTGTATGCCGGATGGCGTGAAGGTCGGTAGCGTGTGCTTATCCCCACGTGGCGACTGGCGTATGCCAAGCGACGCATCTGTACAGATCTGGATGCGGCAGTTAGAGAAAATTGCAGATTAAGAATTATTTTCAAACTTATGCAACCTTTTGCCGGGAAGCGAAGTGTTATATATAGTAGAGAATCGGGAGGAACTGTAATATGGATTTGGAGACAATTGCACTTATTGCCATGGGGGGATGTTTATTTCTGTGGCTTGTTGTAAATTTCATCATCACACTTCATAATGTCCGCAAAGCAAAAGCTGCGGGGCTTACCGTACAGGTACAATGTGAAAAATGCGGAACGATATATGAAGTAACCGGAAAAGAGGCTACACGCCCGGCTATGGTAAAATATAAGAAAAGCAGTCGTACCCATATATCAAACGGTGCTTTTGTAAATACGCAAAATTACAGCCATTATGCAAAGAAATTCCATTGTCCATGCTGTGATAAGAAGACCTACGGCAAGGTACTTGATATTCAGGAACTGCAATATGAGGGACAGGATAGTACAATAAAAGAACTCGGAAAAGGCTTTTTGCGTATGGTCATTGGCTGCACAATTATCCTGATTCTTGCACAAATCCCATTACAGATCGGGAAGAAACAACGGGAACGTGAAGTGCAGCAGATGAAGGAGCAGCAATATGAAGAGCTTAAGAACAAAGCAAACAATCGAAAATAAAAATGTACGGCATTTAAAATTTGTACAATATATTCTGACTTTGTGTTTCCTGCTTTTTATAAATGTGGGCATAACCGGCTGCACAAAAGAGTATACCGCGGACGATATCAAATCATATGCCAAAGAAACCTTATCCATAAGAAGAGTTACTGTGGATATAATCCCCCATGAATATAAAGATGAGGATGGATACACGGATATTTTATGGACTGTGAAAGATAAGAAAAACAACATTACATTTCATGTATTGGATAACACCTTTTATGGCGTGGAAAGCGTAACCAATATGCTGTTGGATGATTACGATGACTGCGTATTTGCTGCTTATGCAGATAAGCTTCCGACTGATATATTATCCTATGAAATCACAGAAAACAATCAGACACATCTGACGAATGCAGAAATCATTGCTGATTATACAAACGAGACAGAACTTAACGCATGTCTTTGCGCTTTGCAGGATGTATATACATTCTATGAAGAAAAAGGGTTTGATGATCTGATTATTGGATATACATTACTTTATCAACCAACGGAAAACAACACGGATACGAAACCGGATACCGAAGGAAAAGAATACACCGGTGTTCTTTCCGATATTCCAACTTTATCTGAATTCAAATAATGAATCCCTGAAAAGCGCAGTTTTTACTGCGCTTTTTGTGTGCAATAAGCCTGTTCCCCTCCTGTTTGGAATTATATCGAACATTTATTCGAAAAAAGTGTTGACAACAGAACGGATGTTCTGTATAATTCAGTTATCGAACAGATGTTCATCAGATAGAACAGACACAGGGAGGAAACAGCTATGAAACGTAAATTAATTTTTGGACTTAGTCTTGTACTTATCATTTGTATAATATTGGGTGTCAACACCAAAAAGCAGAACCCGGAAGCGGCAACATCCAATCAGAAATATTATACATGCATTACAATTGAAGAAGATGATACACTCTGGACGATTGCTGAAGAGTATTGCACAGAAGAATACGACAGTTATCAGGAATATATTGACGAAGTCAAGTTTATCAACAACCTGACCGATGATACGATTTATCATGGAGCCAAGCTGGTAATTCCTTACTATGCAGCCCCATTATAAATAAATTCCATACCTTACATGAAGCCGGAACTTAACACCTTCCGGCTTTTTTCATGAAATTTCGTTCCATATCGGTTGAAAGTTAAACCGATTTCTTATATAATAATTTAATTGTGGGATTGGAATACGCCTCCCCACAAATTATATAAGAAAGAGGAAATACAAATGAACAGCGTGTCAATTCCAACTATGGAGCCGGATAGACAATACTATTTCATGAACCAGTGCAAAACACTTGTACTTGAGAAAAAGGCAGCATTGAATCGACCACTTACCTACAACATCCAGACCTTTGGGTGCCAGATGAATTCCCACGACTCAGAGAAGCTGAAGGGCATCATGGACGAGATTGGATATGAAGAAGTGGACGATGAGGCAGCTGACTTTGTAATCTTTAATACATGTACGATTCGCGAGAATGCGAATCAGAAATTATACGGACATCTCGGCCACGTCAAGACATTAAAGAACAAAAATAAAGACATGATCGTGTGTCTGTGTGGCTGCATGATGCAGGAGCCACATGTCATCGAGACATTGAAACAGAAGTACAAATTCGTAAATATTATCTTCGGCACACATAACATCTACAAATTAGCCGAGCTTATTTACAGCTATTTAGAGACAGGCAAGCAGACAATCGAAGTCTTAGATGAGACAAAACAGACCGTCGAACAGCTTCCTAGGAAGCGGAAATATACATTTAAGTCCGGTGTCAATATCATGTACGGATGCAACAATTTCTGTACGTACTGTATCGTGCCATATGTTCGCGGACGTGAACAGAGCCGTAAGAAAGAAGAGATTCTGGCAGAAGTAGAAGCACTTGCCAAGCAGGGAATTACCGAAGTTATGCTGCTCGGTCAGAACGTAAATTCCTATGGCAATATCTATGAATACAAGGATGGAAAGATCGTTGAAGTGGACGAGAAAGACCGCGTAACATTCCCACAGTTACTTACGGAAGTGTGTAAAATTGACGGCATCGAGCGTGTGCGCTTCATGACCAGTCATCCGAAGGATCTGTCCGATGAGCTGATCGAGGTAATGGCGAAAGAGCCGAAGATCTGCAAGCATCTGCATCTACCGGTACAATCAGGATCTACGAACATATTAACGCGCATGAACCGACGCTATACGAAGGAACAATACCTTGCATTAGTTGACCGGATTCGTGCCAAGATGCCAAACATCTCCCTGACAACTGATATCATCGTCGGTTTCCCGGGCGAGACAGAAGAAGATTTCGAGGATACACTGGATATTATCCGTAAAGTAAAATATGATCAGGCGTTTACCTTTATCTATTCCAAGCGTACCGGAACACCGGCTGCGACAATGGATAATCAGGTACCGGAGGATGTCATCAAAGATCGGTTTAACCGTCTTTTGACATTGGTAAATCAAGTATCAAACGGTCAGATCCGCCGATTTGACGGGCAGGTAAAACCGGTACTTGTGGAAGAACTGAATACCCACGATGCATCGCTTGTGACCGGACGGACAGAAGAGAATGTAACGGTACATTTTCCGGGGACTGCCGATTTGATCGGAACGACTGTCGATGTAAAACTGACAGACTGTAAGGGATTTTACTTCATGGGTGAAAGGATTGGGTGATTGGCGTGGCAAAGCTATCTCCTATGATGGAGCAATACGTTGCAACAAAAGAAAAATATAAGGATTGCATTCTGTTTTACCGTCTCGGTGATTTCTATGAGATGTTCTTTGATGATGCAATCTTAGCTTCCAAGGAATTGGAGCTGACGCTTACCGGAAAAGACTGTGGGATGGAAGAGCGTGCACCGATGTGTGGCATTCCATTCCATGCTGCAGATACCTATATTAACCAGCTTGTGAAAAAAGGCTATAAGGTCGCAATCGGTGAACAGGTTGAAGATCCGAAGCTGGCAAAAGGTCTTGTCAAAAGAGAGGTTATCCGGATTGTAACACCCGGTACGAATCTTTCAGCTGAAAGTCTGGAAGAGACAAAGAATAATTATCTGATGTGCATTTCCCATATCGGCAAATATTTCGGCATCTCTGTCACAGACCTGTCTACAGGTGTGTTCAAAACCTGCCAGATCCAGACGGTAGAGAAGGTTGTCGATGAGATCAATAAATTCCAGCCATCTGAGGTATTGTATCAGTCCGGTATTGAGCAGATCGAAGATATCCATACTGTCTGCGAACGGCTACAGGTAGCACATACAGAAGCACCGGATTATTATTTCGATATAGATACAGACGAAGATACATTGAAACGGCATTTTCATATCAACAGTCTGGAGGGACTTGGCCTGAAGGATAGCTTGGCGTGTATCGCTTCTTGTGGCGGCCTGATTCAATACCTTCACGAGACACAGATGAACTCCCTGTCCCATATCAACCATATCGAGACCTATTCGGTTGATTCCTATATGATTCTTGATTCTTCTACCAGACGCAATCTGGAACTGACGGAGACCTTGCGCGACAAGCAGAAGCGCGGCTCTCTGCTCTGGGTTTTAGACAAGACAAAGACTGCGATGGGAGCCAGAAAACTCCGGGAATATGTAGAGCAGCCGCTTCTCGATAAGACAAGAATCGAAAGCCGTCTTGATGCAGTTGAAGCATTGAACGAAGAGCTTGTAAACCGTGAAGAACTTCGCGAATATTTGAATACCATCTACGATCTGGAACGATTGATTACAAGAATTGCACTGAAAACTGCAAATCCAAGAGACCTGCTTGCATTCAAGACATCCATTCATTATCTGCCGGATATCTACGATATGCTTCCGCAGTTTTCTGCTACACGTTTTCAAGAAATCTATGATGATTACGACAGTCTGGAAGATCTGTATGATATGCTGGAACAGGCAATCGTGGAAGAACCACCCGTTTCGATCAAGGAAGGCGGTATCTTCAAGAAAGGATACCGGGATGAGATTGATGAATTGCGCCTGGCGAAGACCGAATGTAAGACCTGGCTTGCGGATTTAGAGGCAAAAGAGCGGGAAAAGACCGGCATCAAAGGATTGAAAATCAAATACAACAAAGTGTTTGATTATTATTTTGAAGTAACGAACTCATTCAAATCCTTAGTTCCGGATTATTTCATCCGCAAGCAGACTTTGGTCAACGCAGAACGGTTTACAACCGATGAATTAAACACACTTTCCGGCAAGATTCTGGGTGCAGAAGATAAGCTTTATGCGCTCGAATATGACTGTTATGTGGAACTGCGTGAAACCCTTGCCAAAGCACTTACCCGTGTACAGAAGATGGCAGCTTATATTGCTGAATTAGATGCCTTATGTTCACTTGCCTATGTCGCGGACAAGAATCATTACGTCCGTCCGGCACTTAACACAGACGGAATCATCGACATCAAGGGTGGCAGACATCCGGTTGTCGAGAAGATGCTCACGAACGATAGTTTCGTAGAGAACGATACATATTTGAATAATGCAGAAAGCCGTATCTCGATTATCACAGGACCAAATATGGCAGGTAAATCTACCTATATGCGTCAGACAGCATTGATCACACTGATGGCACAGATTGGTTCCTTTGTACCTGCGCAGTCTGCCAACATCGGACTTTGCGACCGGATCTTTACCCGTGTCGGTGCATCGGATGACCTTGCGAGCGGACAATCGACCTTCATGATCGAGATGAATGAGGTTGCAAATATCCTGCGCAACGCCACCAAAGACAGCCTGCTTATCTTAGATGAGATCGGGCGCGGCACCTCCACCTTCGATGGATTATCGATTGCATGGGCAGTTGTTGAATATATTGCAGATCCTAATATCATTGGAGCCAAGACATTATTTGCGACCCATTACCATGAGCTGACAGAGCTTGAAGGAAAACTGTCCTCGGTCAATAATTTCTGTATTGCAGTACAGGAAAACGGCGAAGATATCGTATTTCTGCGTAAGATCATTAAAGGTGGGGCAGATAGAAGCTATGGTATCCAGGTTGCCAGATTAGCCGGTGTTCCAGAGCCTGTTTTGAAGCGGGCACGCGAGATCAGCAATGAACTGATCGATTCGGATATCACAACGAAGGTCAAGGATATTGATATTAAGACAGATCTTGGGACAACCTCAAAAGGCAAGGAGAAAAAGCCGGATGATTATGAACAGTTATCGCTTTTTTCATCCCCGGTTGAAATGACGATTGCAAATGAACTGAAAACAATGGATCTGAACAACATGACTCCGATGAAAGCAATGCTGTACCTTCAGGAATTGCAGGATCGGTTAAAAAACGAATAGACAAACGAATTGTATTTCTATCCGGGAATACCCGGGATTCGATGAGGATAAAATCATGATAAAAGTATTAGACAAGGCAACCATCGATAAAATCGCAGCCGGTGAAGTCATCGAACGTCCATCCTCCGTAGTAAAAGAGCTTTTGGAGAATGCAATTGATGCCGGATCAACCGCTATCACGGTAGAGATCAAAGATGGCGGAACTTCGTTCATCCGGGTTACGGACAACGGCTGTGGTATAGATAAATCCGAGGTCCGTATGGCTTATATGCGTCATGCAACAAGCAAAATCGAACACGTCGAAGACTTAAACTCCATTCTATCGCTTGGTTTCCGCGGGGAAGCACTCTCTACAATCGCGGCAGTCTCACAGACGGAAATGATTACGAAAACAGCCACTGATTTAACAGGCGTAAAGTATGTCATTCATGGTGGAAAGGAGATTGAATACAAAGAAGTCGGCGTTCCAAACGGAACAACGATTGTCGTCCGTAATCTGTTTTTCAATACACCTGCACGTAAGAAATTTCTCAAGTCATCCATGACGGAAGGATCCTATATCTTTGATCTTCTGACACGGATTGCTTTGTCACACCCGGAGATTTCTTTCAAGCTGATTGCCAACGGACAGACAAAGATCGATACTTCCGGAAACGGCAAACTGAAGGACACGATTTACCAGTTATACGGACGGGACATCACAGCAAATCTGATCCCGATTGATTATACCGATGGTGATATTCACTTGTCCGGATTTATCGGAAAACCTTTTATAGCAAGAGGGAACCGCGGATTAGAGAATTATTTTATCAATCACAGATACATTAAAAGCAGTGTCGTAAACCGAGCTATTGAAGAAGGCTATCGCACCTTTGTCATGCAGCATAAGTTTCCGTTTACCGTACTGTTTTTAGAACTTCCTCAAGAAAAATGTGATGTCAATGTCCATCCAACAAAGATGGAATTTAAATATGACAACGAAAAAAAGTTGTTTGAAGTCTGCTGCACCGCTGTGAAACTTGCCCTGACACACAAGGAAATCATACCAAAAGAAGGAGAAAAACCTATTCCTTCCCCTGTGATTTCCCATCCGGAGCGAAAGCCCGCAGAACCGTTTGAAGCAAGACGGGCGCAAGCCCAGGCAATTCCACAGAAGAATGTCCGTGCCGGAAGCTACAGTCCAACCTACAAAATTCTAGAATCGCTCCGGAAAGCAGAAGAACAGGCGGCTGCCAAAAATGGAACGCCACTCCCGAACATCGCGGACATGGTCGCAGACGATGGCGTTGTATACGCAAAATCTGCCCAGGCACAGCCGAGCGGTTCGACAACTACATCCCCGGCGACACAGCCGAGCGGTTCGACAACTACATCCCAGGCAGCACAACCGAGTGGCTCGACAACTGCATCCCCGGCGACACAGCCGAGCGGTTCGACAACTACATCTCAGGCAGCACAACCGAGTGGCTCGACAACGACTCAGACAGTACAACAGGGCAATTACGCAGCAACAACATCACAGACGATTCCATTGACGCAGGCAGGCAGTTCTGAATCAGTGCAGGCTCAGACATCGGAATCATCTGCTAAACCGGATTTGTCCAGAATGGATAAAAACTCTGCAGCCTACAAATATACGGTTGGCAAACAGGAAAGTCTCTTTGATGATGATTTTCTGACCGAGAAAGCAAGGATCAAACACCGTGTGATCGGGCAGGTATTTGATACCTACTGGCTGATTGAATATAACAACAACCTCTACATCATGGATCAGCATGCAGCACATGAAAAGGTGAAATACGAAGAACTGATGGAAAATCTGAAAAGCAAACAGATACTTTCACAGCAGCTTATGCCGCCAATGGTTCTCACTGTCACCTATGCCGAGCGGCAGGCAATCCTGGATAATTTTGATCTGTTCATGAAAATCGGATATGACATCGAAGAATTCGGAGGAAACGAATTCAAGATCAATGCGGTCCCATCCAACCTGTTCGGCATGCATGGCCGCGATATGTTCTTAGAGTTTGTCGGCTCTCTGATCCAGAATTCCGGCTATATGTCAAATGATGTATTCATCAAAAAGCTATCGACAATGGCATGCAAAGCTGCAGTAAAGGGTAACATGAATTTATCATTTCAGGAGGCAGATGCATTGGTTGACAAGCTGTTAAGCCTGGAAAATCCGTATACATGTCCACATGGCAGACCAACCATCATCTCTATGAGCAAAGAGGAATTGGAGAAGAAATTTCACAGAATCGTCTGACAAAGCAGTTGAAAAATATAAGAAAACAACAGGATCCGTTTTATGAATCAGGCAAACAGGAACAATTTAATCATACTGACCGGACCGACCGCAGTCGGAAAGACCGCGCTTTCCTTAAAGCTTGCAAAAGATGTAGGCGGAGAGATCGTTTCTGCCGATTCCATCCAGGTATATCGTCATTTTGATATCGGTTCTGCGAAGATCATGCCACAGGAGATGCTGGGAATTCCACATCATCTGATTGATATCTTAGAACCAAAGGATAGTTTTAATGTTATGGAATTCAAGAAATATGCGGAAGAAGCGATGTCCGGCATCTATGAACGCGGACATATCCCAATCATTACAGGTGGAACCGGATTTTACATTCAGGCGCTTCTATATGATATTTCTTTCGACGAAGAAACCGAAGATGGTTACCGTAAGGAATTAGAATCCATTGGAGACGAAAAAGGGAACGACTATCTGCATGCGATGCTTGCGGCATGCGATCCGGAATCCGCACAGGCAATTCATGCAAACAACCGGCAGAGAGTCATCCGTGCATTGGAATATTTCCATCAGACCGGGAAGAAATTCTCAACACACAATGAGACCGAGCGCGAGAAGACATCTCCATATAACTTTGCGTATTTTGTACTGACGAAAAACCGTGCATCGTTATACGAGACGATTGAACGGCGCATTGATGAAATGATTGCCGCGGGGCTTGTGGAAGAAGTCCGCTCCCTGGTTGAAACCTACCATCTGACAGCAGATGATACAAGCATGCAGGGAATCGGATACAAAGAGATACTTGGCTACTTGAACGGTTCCTACGATCTGCCGGAAGCGATACGGATTCTAAAACGCGACACCCGGCACTTTGCAAAAAGACAGCTCACGTGGTTCCGGCGGGAACGTGAAGTAATCTGGCTCGACAAAGATACCTTAAACACAGACCAAAAGCTGGAAGATGCGATTTTCGCGCATCTTTCAGCTAAAAATATATGCATATAGGCACATGTATTTATAGCTATCAATAACAGGAGAATATTATGAATACAACTGATGAAATCAAAAATTATTATTTAAGTCTTGGAATCAAGGAATCTGTCTATGATTTCTGTGAGGCAGCCGAACAGGCATTGCTTCCACGTTTTCAGGAGATTGACCGCATCGCAGAGCAAAACCAGATCAAGGTAATCTCGGCGATGCAGAAGGCAGGATTCTCTGAATCCCATCTGAATGGCACAACCGGATACGGGTATAATGACCGTGGAAGAGAAGCAATCGAGGAAATCTATGCCCATGTATTTCATACGGAGGATGCGCTGGTACGCCAGCAGATTACTTGCGGTACGCATGCACTTTCGATTGCCCTGTCCGCAAACCTGCGTCCGGGCGATGAAATTTTATCCCCGGTTGGAAAAGTATACGATACCTTAGAGGGTGTCATCGGTATCCGGGAATCCAAGGGGTCTCTTGCCGAATTCGGCATTACCTTCCGCAAAGTAGATCTGTTGCCGGATGGAAGTTTTGACTTTGATAATATCCGGAAAAACATCAATGAGAAGACAAAGCTGATTGAGATTCAGCGTTCCAAGGGCTATGACGTACGTCCAACCCTGTCCGTCGAACAGATTGGCGAACTGATTGCATTTGTAAAATCGATCAAGCCGGATGTCATCTGCATGGTTGACAACTGTTATGGTGAATTTGTGGAGACGATTGAGCCTTCCGATGTTGGTGCTGATATGGTCGTTGGTTCCCTGATCAAGAATCCGGGCGGCGGACTTGCACCGATCGGCGGATATATCTGCGGAAAGAAAGAATATATTGAAAACTGTGCTTACCGCCTTACAACACCGGGACTCGGAAAAGAAGTCGGGGCATCCTTAAATGCAACCCGCCCGATCGCGCAGGGACTTTTTCTTGCCCCAACCGTGACTGCAGCAGCATTAAAAGGAGCGATTTTTGCTGCAAATATCTACGAACGCCTTCATTTTAAAGCAGTTCCAAATGCCACAGAACCGCGATACGATATCATCCAGGCAGTTGAGTTTGGCAAACCGGAATATATTCAGGCGTTCTGCGAGGGAATCCAGGCGGCCGCACCGGTTGACAGCTTCGTAACCCCGATTCCATGGGATATGCCGGGATATGACAGTCCGGTCATCATGGCTGCCGGTGCTTTTGTATCCGGTGCATCCATCGAACTTTCTGCAGATGCACCTATGAAAGAACCATATGCCGTCTATTTTCAGGGCGGGCTTACTTATCCGCATGCAAAGTTCGGTATTATGATGTCACTTGAAAAAATGGTAGAAAAAGGCCTGGTAGTGTGTTAGACTAGGCAAAAGGAAGATAGACCTTGAACACCTGGAGAGGCTGAAAGGAGCTATCTTATGAATATTTTAGTAAAAGATTTAGCAATCTGTGAACGTCCCTACGAGAAAGCGGAGCGCTTCGGTGTCTCTGTTCTTTCTGATGCAGAATTATTGGCTATTATAATGCGGAGCGGAACAAAAGACTCCAGTGTTTTAGATCTCGCCAACCGCGTATTAAATGCACATGATTCCCAGAAAGGTCTCCTCGGACTCCATCTGCTGTTACCACAGGAATTAATGCAGATTCCCGGTATTGGGAAAGTAAAATCCATGCAGTTGCAGGCACTTGCCGAAATTTCCAAACGAATGAATCTGGAAACGCTGGAAAAAAAGATGGATTTTCATACTCCTGACACAATTGGAGCGTATTATAGAGAGAAGTGCAGATTCCTAAATGTTGAAAAAACATTTTTATTGTTATTAACAAATGCGCATACTTTGATTAAAGAAATCGAACTGTCCACCGGAACTGTGAACCAGGCGCATATGTCGCCGCGCGAGATTTTTATATATGCACTCCGCTATGAAGCTGTGCATATCGTGCTTGTTCACAACCATCCGTCCGGGAATCCTGCCCCAAGCGAAGCAGATATACAGACGACCCTGCAGATCCGCCAGGGTGCAGGCATCCTTGGGATTGGACTATCGGATCATATTATTGTGGGCGGGGATTCTTATTTTAGTATGCTGGAAAGAGGCATTTTATGAGATTTGACAGGCGAAAAGATATCCCACCGAAATATCTGTTACTTGCATTTACTGTGATTGGAATTATTTTAATTATACTTTCCTATGCCGCAGCACCACAGATTGCCGGATTGAAGCAGATAACGAGCAGGCTGGTTACTCCATTTCAAAAAGGGATCAACGAAATCGGATTGTGGACAGATTCAAAAGTAAAAAATATAAATCAGATTACAGAATTGACAAACGAAAACAAAGCTCTGGAGGCAGAGCTTGCTTCGTGCAAGCAGGAGATTACGAACTACCAAAACAAGATGCTGGAGCTGCAGGAACTGCGTGATTTATATGATCTGGACGAATCCTATCCGGATTATGAGATGACTGCTGCACACGTATTTGCCAAAGACTCGACATCCTGGTTTTCCACGTTTTATATTGATAAAGGGACAAAGCAGGGATTGTTTGAAGGTGCCAACGTACTATGTGGAGATGGTCTGGCCGGTATCATAACCGAATGTTATGATACTTATGCCAAAGTACGTGCTGTGATAGATGATGACTCCAATATAAGTGCCAAAGTTATGCCTGCCAATGCACTCTGTACAGTGGAAGGAGACTTAAATCTCTATGACAAAGGATATCTGCTTGTAAAAAATATTGACAAAGATGCAAACGTATCGGTTGGAGACAAAATAGTGACATCTCCAATCTCTGATCTGTATCATTCCGGACTATTGATCGGATATGTTGCAAAAACAACTTACGACACAAACAACCTGACAATGACTGCCTATATCACACCGGCTGTTGGATTTGACAATATCACGGATGTGCTTGTAATCACAGCAAAGAAAGAAAAAATATCACATAAATAGCCAGATTATTATGAAACAAAGAATAAAAAGAATTATCACTTTAACAATTTTAATTATCGTGAATTTTGTGTTGCAATCGACTGTGTTTGGTTTTCATAGTCTGAGTGTTGTTACACCAAATCTTTTGTTGATCCTGACCATGTCATTTGGACTGATGCGGGGGCGAAAAGAAGGACTGCTTGTAGGCGCGTTCAGCGGGTTGCTGGTAGATGTGTTTTTTTCAGGCATACTCGGGCCTTATATGATGTTATATATGTTTATCGGTTACATCAATGGTTTTTTTCACAAAAACTATATGATCGAGGATGTTTTACTTCCCTTTATCGTAGTGATTATTGATGATTTTCTCTTTAACACGATTATATACATTGTCCGTTTTTTATTACAGAACAAACTAAACTATGGGACATACCTTCTGCATGTCATATTGCCCGAGATGCTCTGTACCGCATTGCTGACCATCCTGATTTATAAACTATATGTATTTATTAACAAACGTCTAAAGGAAGATGAATAATCTATGTTACGCGAAATATTACACTCAATTAAAGAATTGATCGTCGACTACGTAAAAAGTCGTCTGTTTCCAATTACAGTTGTTGTCATCGTCCTATTTTCCATTTTAGTTCATCAGCTTTTTGTATTGCAAATCCGCGAAGGCGAAGAGCACATGGAAAATTTTGTCTATAAATCCAAGAAAACTCTGTCCATAGAATCTGTACGTGGCAACATCTTTGACTGCAATGGGAAGCTGATCGCCTATAACGAGCTTTCTTATTCTGTGATCTTCAGCAACGATACTGCACAGAGTACAAAAGCAAAAGAATTAGGGATCAGTGAAAACGAATTAAAAAATCAAATCATCCATGATACGATTCAGATTCTTGAAAAAAACGGTGACACCCTTACCCTGGACTTTCCGATTAAACTGAATGCTGAAAATCAATTTCAATTCACTTTGAAAGACCAGCCGCTTCGAAATTTTCTGAAAGATGTATATGCGCAGACAAATTTTGACGATTTGAAAGATGAACAAAAAAACGCGACTGCAGATGACGTAATGAACTATCTGTGCGATAAAGTATTTCACGTTTCCGACACTTATGAAAAAGAATATAAGTTAAAAATCATCGGCGTGCGATACAAGCTCTGGATGAACCGTTATCAGCAATATATGCCTGTAACAATCGCCTACAATATCAGTGAAGCAAGCAACGCGGCTATCACAGAACATGAGGATGAACTTCCGGGCATGAGTGTTTCTGTAAAGTCACTCCGCCGCTATAATGATGCAAAATATTTTGCACATGTCATTGGTTATATCGGTGCTATCTCAGATGAAGAAATGAAGGAAAAAAATGCGGATCTTTCCGATGACAAAAAATATACAGGCGATGAAATGATAGGAAAGACCGGTATCGAGCAATATTGTGAATCGGACCTGCGCGGAACAAACGGGCTTGAAACCATGTATGTTGATAACCTCGGAAAAGTGCTTGACAAAGTCGAATCCAAGCCTGCAACTGCCGGAAACGATGTCTATCTGACTTTGGATTCCAATCTTCAGAAATATTGTTATGATACACTCGAAGATGAGATTACATCCATCATACTGTCTTATCTGACACCTGCCTATAATGTAGTAGCAGATGAGAATGCAAGCATCGCTATTACAGATGTGTATTTTGGATTGTTTAACAATAATATTTTTTCTCTCGACCACATGAAACAGAAGGATGCAACCGCAGTTGAAAAAGCAACGATCCAGGCAATCGAAGCACAGCAAAAATCAACTTTGGACTCTATCGAGCGTATTTTAACAAAAGATTTTACGCCACTTTCCGGACTGGATGAGAACTATCAGGGATATATGGAATATATATGTGAGATGTTAAGCGATACAAATGTATTCCACACTTCCAAGATTGAAAAGGATGATAAAGAATTTATCGATTATACAAACAATGTAACGTCGCTGGAACATTACCTCAAATACGCGATCAGCAAAGAAGCGATTGATCTGTCTGCCTTAAATGTAGAAAGTGATTATTATGACAATAACGAAATCTACCAGGCGCTATGTGATTATATTATAGAAACTTTATCAAAGGACACTGAATTCGACAAACTCGTAATCAAAGTTATGTTACAATCCGGTGAGATATCCGGAGATGCAGTCGTACAACTTCTATATGATCAAGGAATCCTGAATGTAGATGGCGATACCGAATATCAGGAATACCTGGCCGGAAATTATGGTGCCTATGATTTCATACGCAAAAAAATTGAAAGCCAGGAAATCACGCCTGCTATGCTTGCACTTGACATCTGCTCCGGTTCTGCAATCGTAACGGATGTAAATAGCGGCGATGTAAAAGCGTATGTCAGCTATCCAAGCTATGATAACAATTATCTGACAAACGAAGTTGACACTGCATATTACAACAAATTACTGGAAGACAAAACAACACCACTTTACAACCGCGCAAGCCAGCAGCTGACAGCACCCGGCTCTACATACAAGCCGCTTGTCTCGATTGCAGGGCTCACGGAAGGCGTCATTGATACCGGCTCCATCTATTATTGTAATGGGCTTTTTGATAAAATCACACCCCCTGCAAAATGCTGGGGAAACAGCGCACACGGAGGCTTAAATGTCGTAGGCGGTATCCAAAACTCCTGCAATCTGTTCTTTTATAATCTCGGATATGATCTTGCAATCAAAGATCATACCTATGACGATGCCTATGGTGTCGAACGAATCAAGAAATACGCAGAGATGTTTGGACTTGGAGATAAATCCGGTGTGGAACTTCCGGAAGTAACGCCGCACATTTCAGATAACGACTCTGTACGAAGTGCGATTGGACAGGCAAAAAACAACTATGCACCTGTCCAGCTGTCCCGTTATGTAACAGCGCTTGCCAACAGTGGAACCTGCTTCAATCTGACACTGATTGACAAAATTACAGATTATGAAGGAACCGTGATAAAAGACAACCAGGCAGAAGTAAAAAATCAGATTCAACTGGCAAGTTCAACCTGGGATGCTGTGCATCAAGGCATGCGGAATGTAGTTGCTTATTCTGCCGGTGCAGATGAATTGATCAACCGGATCAATGTCAATGTAGCCGGAAAAACAGGGACTGCGCAGGAGAGTGAAGTAAAGCCTGACCACGCGTTGTTTATATCTTATGCACCATACGAAAATCCGGAAGTATCCGTTACCTGTGTAATTCAAAATGGATATTCTTCCGCAAATGCCAGAGAACTTGCTGGATTTATCTATGCGTATATGTACGATCCGGACAAACTGGTTGGCGCCGAGATGAGCGGCAATGCCGAACCATCACAAGATTGATCAAAGTGAGGTGGAATATGATTGGCAAGTCCCGTTATGATGAAGGGAAACAAACTTGGAATCCGGCTGATTATTTCACCAGATGCATCCATAAGCCAGGTACAGACCTGTCTTGCGGAAAAACTGGAAAAAAACAGTCAATATTATGCGGATATCAAACCAATTTCTGTTACCTTTGAAGGAAAAAATCTGACAGAGGACGAAAAGAAAGGAATCATAGAAACGCTGCTTGAAAAAGGAGTTTGTGTAAGTACTTCACAGGCACACACAATTCCTGTCAAAAAAAAGAAGCCAAAAAGAAATAACAATTTTATACAATATGATAAATGTGGTCTATTTTATATAGGCAATTTAAAAAACGGACAATCCATTCAGGCATCTGCCAGCATCGTGATTGTCGGTGATGTAGAATCAGGAGCCAGTGTAGAATCCGAAGGAAACATTATCGTGATTGGAACACTGCATGGCTTTGCGACATCCGGCTGCAAAGGAAGACCTGATACATTTGTATATAGCCTGAAATAGACTGGAGGATTTATCATGAGTGAAGTGATTGTTGTTACATCAGGAAAAGGCGGCGTTGGTAAGACAACGACCACCGCCAATATAGGATACGCGCTTGCAAAACTGGGATTTGAAGTACTCCTGATTGATACCGATATCGGGCTGCGCAATCTCGATGTGGTAATGGGACTAGAAAACAGGATTGTCTATAATCTGGTAGATATCATCGAAGGAAACTGTCGTTATCAGCAGGCGATCATAAAAGACAAGCAATGCGAAGGTCTTTCACTGCTTCCGGCTGCACAGACCCGGGATAAATCCGCTGTTTCACCGGAACAGATGATCAAACTTGTAACGGAATTGAAACCAAATTACGATTATATCATCATTGACTGTCCTGCCGGAATCGAACAGGGGTTTAAAAATGCGATTGCAGCTGCCAAGCGTGCGATTGTTGTGACAACACCGGAAGTATCTGCCATAAGGGATGCGGACCGTATTATCGGAATTCTCAATGCAAACGAAATTCCAAGAATCGACCTTGTCATAAACCGTGTGCGTCCGGATATGGTCAAACGTGGAGATATGATGTCGGTTGACGATGTCACCGAGATTCTCGGCGTACACCATATCGGGAGTATTTATGACGATGAAAATATCGTGATCTCCAGCAACCGTGGAGCACCGATTGCCGGCAGAAACTGTTGTTCCGGCAAAGCCTACATGCACATTGCCATGTGCATATGCGGGCAGGATTTACAAAAAGAAGAGAAGAAAAACAGCCGGTTGTTTGGCTGGTTAAAAAAGAAGGATAAAGATGTTCACAAGATTCAGTCTCAAAGATTATAATTTTAAACTGCTTATCACTGTCATCATAGCCATGATCTGTGGTATTGTCATGATTAACAGTGCCGATAGCTCCTTTACATTCAAACAGACAATTGGTGCCATACTCGGAATCATCATCATGGTTTTTGTATCGTTGCTGAATTATGATTTTGTCTGTCGGTTTTACCGTGTATTTTTCATCACAAATGCAGTGATTCTGCTTCTGGTTATCTTTTTCGGAGTGGAAGTAAATTACGCAAAGCGATGGATCATGATCGGTGGAAGCGGTGGTATCCAGTTTCAGCCATCCGAATTTTCCAAGATGCTTATGATCTTATTTACAGCAGTTCTTCTGGACAAGCTGAAAGAAGACAAGAAAATCAATACATTCAAGGGCATCTGTCTGTTTGCACTTTTGATAGGATTTTCGCTCGCGCTGATTGCAGTCGAACCGGATTTGTCAACCACAATCTGCCTGGCTCTGGTACTGATCACAATGTTATATCTATCCGGACTAAGCTACAAGATTATCGGCATCGCCCTTCTTGTGTTTGTTCCGCTTGCCGGAAGTTTCCTGTGGTATATCCAACGTCCGGACCAGCATCTGCTGCGTCAATATCAGGTAAACCGGATTTTGCAATTTATCTATCCAGGGCAATACGGTTCTGACTATACACAGCAGAATAACTCTATAATGGCAATCGGTTCCGGACAGTTGACCGGAAAAGGCCTGAACACATCAACCATCGCGACTGTCAAGGATGCAAATTTCATTTCTGAGCAGCAGACAGACTTTATATTTTCTGTTATCGGAGAAGAAATCGGTTTCGTTGGAAGTGTAATAATTATTGCAATTCTACTGTTAATAGTGTTACAATGTATCCATGTGGCAAGAAATGCAAAAGACACAAAAGGTATGTTGATTGCATCAGGGGTTGGGTGCCTGATTGCATATCAGTCTTTTATCAATATTGGTGTTGCAACCGGTGTATTACCAAACACAGGACTGCCTCTTCCATTTATCAGTTATGGACTGAGTTCCCTGTTAAGTATATCGATTGGAATCGGAGTTGTTCTAAACATCAGTATGCAGAAAACGAGCTACTAATACTATAAATGTTACTTAAGGAGAGGGCCTTACATGAATATTGGTTTAATCGCACATGATGCGAAGAAAAAATTAATGCAAAACTTCTGTATTGCATATCGAGGGATTATGTCTCATCACGAGCTTTACGCAACCGGAACAACCGGACGTATGATTGAAGAGGTTACCAATCTTACTGTACATAAGTTTCTGGCCGGACATACCGGAGGAGAGCAGCAGCTCGGCTCCATGATTGAGAGCAATGACCTGGATATGATGATCTTCCTTCGCGATCCACAAACCAAAAAAAGCCATGAAGTAGATATCAACAATATTTTTTCTCTGTGTGATATCCACAACATTCCGCTTGCAACAAACCTTGCAACTGCAGAACTTCTGATAAAAGCACTTGACCATGGTGATCTTGACTGGCGGGAATTATTTAAGCACTAACGATTATGTACAATAAATACTTCACAAGAAATTTAATAATATTTGTATTGATGGCATTGTTTATCAGCATTGTGTGTATTGTAAATAACCATGCAAATGCTGCATATCCAGACCTGAAGGAAGGCTCTTATGACATCGATCACCTGATTCACCAATCGGACCAGATTGATTTTGTCCAGGATGATACGATTGTTGCACGGGATGCAGACACTAACGCTTCATCCTTCCCGGACTGTTATTTTGCTTTGATGGTGGATGACACAGATCATAAAGTGTTAGCTGCCAAAAATGTTCACCAGCGTATTTATCCTGCCAGTATGACAAAGATGATGACTGCGATCGTAGTTGCAGAAGCCGTTGAAGCAGGAACCATTCAGTTACAGGATATGGTTGAAATTACGCAGAATTATGATCTGACCGCTGAAGATGTTGCACCGGCACAGCTGCACAGAGGATACAAAATCAGTGTCAAAGACTTATTGTACGGACTGATGCTGGAATCAAATAATTATTATGCACTTTATCTGGCAGAATATGTTGGTGGAGATGTTCCGAATTTCTGCAAATTGATGAACGATAAAGCACAAAAAATCGGTGCAACAAACACACATTTTATGAACCCGCATGGTCTTGATGACCCGGATCATTATTCCACTGCATACGATATGTATCTCATTGTAAAAGAAGTCCATAACCATCAGGTTCTTCGTGAGATTGATGGTTTTGATACTTATACCTATTCTTATTATGATACAAATGGGGCAGCGATTGACACAGAAACGACTGCCACAAACCTTTTTGTCACCGGGGATGTTGCTTTGCCTGCAACATTTGAGATACAATCCTGGAAAACCGGAACGACAGACGGTGCTGGTAATTGTCTTGCCATGTATCTGACAAAGAATGGAAAGGATTATGTCGTTGTCGCATCATCCGGCAAATCCAAAGAAGACTTATATGATGCAATTATACGGTTACTATGTTTCACAGACTAAGGAGGAGATATTGACATGCTGGAACTGATAATTGGTGCAAAAGGAAACGGAAAAACAAGAAAAATGGTTGAAAAAGCGAATAACGAAAGTAAACGCACAAGCGGTTCGATTATCTATATTGATAAAAGTAACAAGCATATGTATGAACTTTCCAATGTCATCCGTCTTGTAAATCTTCACGAATATGACATTCTGTCTATGGATGCATTTATAGGATTTATTCAGGGATTAATTTCATCCAACCATAATCTGACTCATATTTTTCTGGACAATTTTATGATGATGTGTAATATCGGACCAGAAAAACTTGCGGATGCATTAGCAGAGATTGACCGGATTTCCGAAAAATACAATGTCACATTTGTGATCAGTACAGCTGTGGAAGAATCTATGCTTCCTCCTGCATATGAATCAAATGTAATATGCAAATTATAATATGATATAAATATCATACTATAAAAATCTACAATCATTAAACCAGGTGATACCATGAAACAAGACCACCGCATTGTACAACTGAATAAAGAGATAAAAGCAAACGCTGCAACAATTGTGATTGCGGCGGTTTTGCTTTATGTTGTAATCAGTGTTATCACGTCACTTGGCAAAAAATCTGTCACGATATATCAGGTCAGCAAGGGCGATATCAGCAATGATATCACATTGGAAGGTCTCGCCATCCGGAATGAAGTTGTTGTAAATACAACAAACTCTGGATATATATGCTATTACATCACAGATGGAGAAAAAGTGAAAAAGGATTCCACTGTATGCACAATCGATCAGACTGGCGAATTGTCCAATTCTGTAAAAAACACCGACGACAGTCAGGCTATGCTTTCCCAATCCGATTATACCAGCATCCGTAACCTGCTTTCCTCTTATAAGTCTACATATAGTGATGTCACTTTTTATAATGCTTATAGTTTTGAGACAAATGCAAACAACAAAATATTTGAATTGATGAATGAAATCATGATGCAGCAGGCAGGTACCGTCAAAAGTGGAGTCGCAACTGTGAATGCTCCTGACAGCGGACTTGTCACATATTACATCGATGGATATGAAAATTACGAGATTTCGGGTGCAATCAAAGCATCTGATTTTGACAAAGCCGGATATGATAAGAAAGCAATGAAATCCGGTGATATGGCAGAAGCCGGGTCCGCAGTCGTAAAAATCATCCCGTCTGAAGAATGGAATATTGTAGCTCCGATCACCGATGATCAGCTTGCCGATATTGAAGGCAATACCTATGTTACGTTTCGGATCAACAATTCAAATTTTAAGATAACTATGCCATACACGATCATTCAGGGAGCTGATGGCAAATATATCAATATCGCGATTGACAAATACATGTCAAATTATCTGTCGCAGCGTTTTGTATCTGTCGAGATTGTACAATCCGATGACAGTGGACTCAAGATACCGGAGTCTGCGATCGTAGAAAAAAATGTTTACAAGATACCGCTTAGTTATCTGTCCGCTGGAAGTAACCAGACGATGGAGAATCGTATCAACATCCAGCAAAAAGACGAAAAAGGAAATGAAACAATCCAGCAGATGAAGCCGAGGATTTATAAGACGGATGAAAAATATGCATATATTGATCCGGACGGCATCGAAGATTCCGATGTATTACTTGATATATCATCCAATGAAACGATTGCCGCTTCATTGCTTGAATATGAAACATTAACCGGTATTTACTTCGCAAACCAGGGAATTGCTGAATTCCGACAGGTTTCTATCATAAAAACAATTGACGAATTTGTTCTGATTGATGGAGGCAATGAGTTGAAAGCATACGATCATATCGTACTAAACGCTTCTGAAGTCTCCGAAAATCAGGTCATATATTAAACTATATACATTCAGAAAGGTTCTGATAAACATGTTGTACGAAAATTATGAAACCGTAGTAGAAAATGTAAAAAAAGCCTGCGTGCGCGCTGGCCGGAATCCAGAGGACGTGACTGTGATCGCTGTCAGCAAAACAAAACCATTGTCTGACATCGAGGAATTGATTGCCCATGGAGTCACAGAGTTTGGTGAGAATAAAGTGCAGGAGATGACAGACAAGTATGAACATGTCTCCAAACCTGTGCATTGGCATCTGATCGGTCACTTGCAGACAAACAAAGTCAAATACATCGTCGATAAAGCATGCCTGATTCACAGTGTAGATTCCGTCCATCTGGCAAAAGAAATCGAAAAAGAAGCTGCAAAGAAAAACGTAGTCGTAAACGTTCTCATAGAAGTAAATATCGCCCACGAAGAAAGCAAATTCGGAATCAACGAGACAGACGTCTATGATTTGATCGAAGCAATCAAAGATTTTCCACATGTTCATGTCATGGGACTCATGACCATTGCACCATTTGTTGAAAATCCAGAGGATAACCGCATCTACTTCCACAAAATGTACCAATTATCGCTTGACATAAAATCCAAAAACATTGATAATATTGATATGAACGTATTATCAATGGGTATGACCAATGATTATGAAATCGCCGTAGAAGAAGGCGCAACTATGGTCCGTGTCGGAACTGCCATCTTCGGTGCGCGAAATTATAATATATAAGGAGAATAAGGTTATGGCAAAGGATGCAGGTAAAAAGAGTTTTCTTGATTTTTTCAAGGTAAAAAATATAGATGATGACGAAGACGAATTTGATGATGATCTGTTCGACGATGATGATTACGACGATGACGATGATTATGATGACGATTATGATGAGAAGCCATCCCGTGCATCAAAACCAAAACCATCATTTAGCCGGTCTTCCGCAAAGACAGCATCAGTAAAATCCCAGGCTTCCAGATATGAAGCATCATCCCAGCAGACAGCACCAGCTCACAGAGCACAGAGTTCTGCAGGTTCCGCTACAAGCGGAAAGCTTGTTGATTTTAAAGATAGTCAGCGGCAGAATTATAGCCGGAGTTCTGAGTTTCGGAGTCGTAGCGAAGTATTCGTGATCAAACCGCAGGAAACCGATGAAGCACAGTCTGTCATTGATTTTTTGCGTGCCAATAAGACGATCGTAATCAATATCGAAGGATTGGATGTTGCAGTTGCACAACGAATCATTGATTATGTCGGAGGTGCCTGCTATGCGATGGGTGGCGCTTTAAATGTTGTCTCATCCAACATATTCATAGCGACTCCGCAGGATATCGAAGTATCGGGAGATTTAAGAGAGGAATTGGTGAATCAGGATGCACTGACACCATATGTACAATACTAAACGAACAGGGGGGTTGGAAAGTTGCTTACACCAGTTGATATTCAACAGAAGAAATTCCATGTCGGATTGGGTTACGACAAAAAAGATGTAAACACATTTTTTGACAGTGTATCAGAGAGTTACGAATCATTGTATCGTTCCAATGCAGAGTTAAAAGAGAAGGTCTCTATATTAAACGATACTTTACAGAATTATCGTTCCAAGGAGTCTCATTTGGAAAAAAGCTTGAAACGGGCAGAAAAAGATACCGAAGAGACGATAACAAATGCAACAAAAGAAGCAAAAGAGATTCTCCGGGATGCGAAGATTCAGGCTGCAAATATTGTAGAAAGCGCGGAAAAACGCCTCTCGAAACTTGAGGATCAGATTGTTGTTTTAGAGGCGCAATATGCGGCTTACAAATCAAATTTTGCCAGTCTTCTCAAAAAGCAGTTTGAGTTTCTCGGCGCACAGGATTTCGATCCGGATTCCATGATTGATGACCGTGCGTTTGAACTTCTTGGTGGAGCAAAGGAACCTGCCAACGAATCGGTATCGGATGGCTTCGGTGCCTATACCGGTGATCCACAGATGCGGGATGAATCCACGCTCGGCGGATTCAATGGCGGATATGGCAGTGATGTGACAAGCACAAGTGCAGTCTATACACAGTCCTTGAGCGCCGGTGAAAATTTTGTAGATCCATTCAAGCCACAGGAACAAAAAGATTACAATCCATTTGATGTAAAGGATAAATCTTCTGAAGATAAGAAATCTTCCCTGAAAGTAGCGAATTCTGCCGAAGATCGAAAACGTATGAAACGTGCGACCGTTGGCAGCTCGGAAGCTGCAGCTGCTGTGCAAAAAGCACGGGAAGCTGCTTCCCAGCAAAAAAAAGCGCCTGAAGCTGCTGCAAAGAAAAAAGAGGAATCTCCAAAATCGGAGCCAAAGCCTAAGTCCGCTCCTACACCGAAAGCAGAGGAAAAGACGGAGCCTGTTTCCGCATCGAAGGATGAGAAATCCAGTGATTCCTCACATGAAATTCCAACAATCCTTCATCCAATTCATGATGATGCACCTATGCATGAGACAGAAGATGAAAAAGCGTCTGTCCCTCCAGAAGATCACGAGCATGTAGAAGGAGAAGTGGAAGCAAAGCCATCTGGTTCGGCATGCATCGGCGACGGAAGTGACGCGGATGATACGGAAACCGACGATGACGGATTTGAATTTATCTAATCGAATATTACATACCTACAGAAAGAAGCGTAACCATGAATAATTTAACTGTACATCAAAACGGTTTACCAATCTATGATATCGTATATGAAGAGAGCTTTGATGCACTCGCAATTAAGATTCAGGAGCTTGGCTACCGTAACCGTAAAATCTGTGTGGTATCCGAAAGTCATGTAGCATCCTTATATCTGGATGCTATATTGCTTTCTATCAAAGATGCCTGCACCTATACAACTTCTTTTGTCTTTCCGGAAGGCGAAGCAAGCAAGAACCTGGATGTGGTCCGTGATTTATATACACATCTGATTGAAGAAAAGTTCGATCGAAACGACGTTTTAATTGCACTCGGTGGCGGTGTCGTCGGCGATCTGACCGGATATGCAGCAGCGACTTATCTTCGTGGCATCGACTTTATCCAGATTCCGACCAGCCTGTTATCACAGGTAGATTCCAGCATCGGTGGAAAAACCGGTGTAGATTTCGACTCCTACAAGAATATGGTCGGTGCTTTTCATATGCCGAAGCTGGTGTATATGAATCTGTCTGTGTTAAAGACATTATCAAACCGCCAGTTTTGTTCCGGTATGGGAGAGATCATCAAGCATGGTCTGATCAAGAACGCCAGTTATTTTACATGGTTGAAGGATAATGAAACACAGATTGCCGCCCTTGATCTTCCTACGATCGGAGAGATGATCTATGAAAGCAATATTGTTAAGAAAAATGTTGTTGAGAACGATCCGACCGAGAAGGGCGAACGAGCGTTGTTAAATTTCGGCCATACACTTGGTCATGCCATCGAAAAATATATGAATTTTGAATTTCTGCATGGCGAATGTGTGTTGATCGGATGTGCACTTGCCAGTATCATTTCTTATAAAAAGGGAAATATTACACAGGCAGAGCTGCGCGATATCCTGCACAGTATGAAGCCATACCATGTACCGAAGCTTCCGGCTGACGCGGATTTTGTAACGATCGTATCGTATACCAAAAATGACAAGAAAGCGATCGGCGGTAAAATTAAATTTATATTACTGGAGACAATCGGACATGCATATATCGATATGGATGTAAGTGAGGACGATATGCTTCTGGCACTCAAAGAATTACAGGAACGATATCAGGATGAATACTAAGCCAAACATCTATCATCAAAAGCAAAAACAATACAGGGAATAAACACAATGCAGGAAACGAACACAAAAAAGAAAATCAAAATCTATATCATACCGATTTTTTGTATCGGATTACTTGTTGCACTCGATCAGATCACGAAATTTATCGTGCGCACATCTTTTGCACTATATGAAACACATCCATTGATCAAGAATGTATTTCATCTGACTTACATTCAAAATACCGGAATCGCATGGGGCATGTTCAAAAACGGCAGAACAATCTTCCTGATTCTGACCATTCTTGTGTTGCTTGTCTGTGCGTGCTTCTATGCAAGGATTCCTAAGGACAAGCGATTCACACCGATTCGCGTCTGTCTGGTTGTTCTTGTATCCGGCGCAATCGGAAATATGATTGACCGGATTAAGCTGCATTATGTCGTAGATTTCTTTGATTTCCGGTTGATCAATTTCCCGGTTTTCAATGTAGCAGACATCTATGTGACAGTCAGCATGATTGTGCTGATCTTACTGTGTGCATTTTACTACCACGACCATGAGATTGATGCATTATTCTCGAAATCAGAGCCTACAACACACAAAAACCAGGAAACTAAAAAATAATATGGAAACTTACAATTACACAATCGACGCAGTTTCCGCAGACATCGGTACGCGGCTGGACAAATATCTGACCGAACAGATACCTGACCAGTCGCGTTCGTATATCCAGAAGCTGTTAGATGACAATTTCATAACCGTAAACGGCAAATCCGTCAAATCCAATTACAAGCTCCGGGCTGGCGATGCGATTGCAGTCGAGATTCCGGACGCAGAAGAATTAGATATTGAACCGGAGGATATTCCACTCGATATCGTCTACGAGGACGATGACATCATCGTCGTCAATAAGCCGAAGGGCATGGTCGTACATCCGGCACCGGGACATACAAGCGGAACGCTCGTTAATGCCCTGATGTATCATTGCAAGGATTCCCTCTCCTCAATCAACGGGGTATTACGACCGGGAATCGTCCATCGGATCGATATGGATACGACAGGCCTTTTAGTTGCCTGCAAGAGCGATCAGGCACACCGTGTACTATCTGATAAGTTCAAGGTGCACGATATTCACCGTGTCTACACAGCCATCGTCTACAATCAGTTTGCCACAGATGAGGGAACGATTGACAAACCAATCGCCAGACACAAAACCGACCGCAAGAAGATGGCCATCGATCCAAACGGCAGACATGCTGTGACACATTACCATGTGATTGAACGGTTAAAGCAGAACTTCTCCCTCGTAGAATGCGAGCTTGAAACCGGACGGACACACCAGATCCGTGTCCATATGGCAAGCATCAATCATCCATTACTCGGAGATGAGGTGTACGGTCCAAAGCAGAAGCCTTTTGCCACACAGGGGCAGGTATTACACGCGGGTGTACTCGGATTCGACCACCCAATTACCGGAAAATATATGGAATGGCATGCTGAGCTTCCGGATTATTTCCAGGGAATTTTGAAGCGGCTTCGATAAACGGACTTTTTTGACGCTTATAGGATATAAGAAGGGATTCTTATGAACGCAATCATCCGGTAACGATTTATAATTTATATATAATTTTACTTGACCTAAAGTTAAGTTTAGGTTGTATAATAAATACAGATAGGATGAATAACGATAGTATTCGTCCTTTTTTGCGAGATAAATACTAAGAAATTTTAGGAGGAACAAACGTTATGTACATTGAGAAAATCAACGGTCCGGAGGATGTGAAGAAGCTTTCAAATGACGAACTTACAAGCTTAGCGGCGGAGATGCGTCAGGCGCTCTTGAAGCGTGCGAGCATCCACGGCGGACATTTCGGACCAAACTTCGGTATGGTAGAAGCAACGATTGCTTTGCACTATGTATTTGAATCTCCGAAGGATAAATTCGTGTTTGATGTATCCCATCAGACCTACCCACACAAGATGCTTACTGGCAGAAAGGATGCGTATCTTTACGAAGACCACTACGACGATGTATCCGGCTACAGCAACCCGGAGGAAAGCGACCATGACCATTTTGTGATCGGTCATACATCTACCTCTATCAGCTTAGCATGTGGTCTTGCAAAGGGTCGTGATGTGAGAGGCGAGAGCGGAAATGTGATCGCGATCATCGGGGATGGTTCCCTGAGTGGTGGCGAAGCATTAGAGGGACTTGATTTTGCATCTGAGCTGCAGAGCAACCTGATCATCGTCGTGAACGATAACGATATGTCGATTGCCGAAAATCACGGTGGCCTCTACCAGAACTTAAAGCTCCTGCGCGAGACAAACGGACAGGCTGAATGTAACCTTTTTAAGGCGATGGGACTTGATTATGTGTATGTGCATGAGGGAAATAATATTCAGGCGTTAATCAAGGCGTTTGAGAGCGTCAAGGACAGCGTAAAACCAGTTGTGGTACACATTCGTACCCTGAAAGGAAAAGGCTACAAGCTCGCCGAAACACACAAGGAAGAGTGGCACTGGCATCTGCCGTTCGATATCGAGACCGGCGAGGTGATCGCTGATTTCGGCGGCGAGGATTATTCTAGTGTTACCTGTGACTACCTGATGAAGAAAATGAAGGAAGATCCAAGCGTTGTGACGATCACATCTGCCACACCGACGGTAATGGGCTTCACGGAAGATAAGCGAAAGGAAGCAGGCAGACAGTTCGTGGATGTCGGAATCGCCGAAGAAACAGCCGTGGCACTCGCCTCCGGTATTGCGAAAAGCGGCGGAAAACCGGTCTACGGCGTATACAGCACATTTATCCAAAGGACCTATGACCAATTATCACAGGATCTGTGTGTAAACGGCAATCCGGCAACAATCCTGACATTTTCTGCATCCATTTATGGTATGAACGACGTCACACACCTTGGCATCTATGATATCCCTATGATGGCAAATATCCCGGAGCTTGTCTACCTCGCACCAACGACAAAGGAAGAGTACCTTGCCATGTTAGACTGGAGTATCGCCCAGACAGAGCATCCGGTTGCCATCCGCGTACCAGGCGGCGCGTTTGTCTCAGACGGTAAGGCTGTCACAAAGGACTTCTCAAAGCTGAACAAGTACGAAATTACAAAGCAGGGCAGCAAGGTCGCTATCATCGGTCTTGGTTCGTTCTACGGACTCGGTGTCGACGCAGCCAAAGCACTGAAAGAAGCAACCGGCATCGAAGCAACGATTATCAATCCGTATTACATTACCGGTCTTGATGAGGCTATGCTCGAAGACTTAAAGGCAAATCACGAGGTGGTTATCACGCTCGAAGATGGCATCCTGGACGGTGGTTTCGGCGAGAAGATTGCCCGGTTCTACGGAGCTTCTGATATGAAGGTATTGAACTTCGGTATCAAGAAGGAATTCCTAGACCGCTACGATGTAAACGAGGTATTAAAGGACAATCACCTGACCATGGAGCAGATCGTGGATGATGTGAAGAAGTGTCTGTAATGTAAATAACGATACACGCGGAAAGAGATAATTATTTCTATTGGAATGATTATCTCTTTTTTATTCCATTGCACCAGCAAGAAAAATGTCTTATAATTAAATTATTATTGATTCTGAAGCAGAAAAGCAAGAAAGAAAAACACATATAAATGGAGAACAACATGACAGATATCGTCAGAAAACATATCATATTTCATGGAAGCGTACAGGGTGTTGGCTTCCGGTATTATTCCGAACACAAAGCAAACCAGTTGCGCCTTACCGGCTGGGTGAAGAACCTCTATAACGGAGATGTCGAGATGGAAGTACAAGGATCACAAGCAGCCATCGATGAGCTGGTGGCATTCCTCGCCGGACGTCGATTTGTCCAAATCACAGGGATGGATGTCAAGAAACTGGATGTGGTGGAAGAGGAGCGAAAGTTTGGGATTGATTAACCTGCATCCAAAGTTATTTTAACGACACGCAAGAAGCCGCGTATCTGTTATGGATATGCGGCTTTATTGTATTTATGAACTTATTGTGTTCCATGGATATTTTTGTTGTTTCTTGTAAATATTTGTAGTAAAATTATTTTATATTAGTGGGGGATTATTATTGGGGAGATTTTATAATAATCTAAATTTTCTTAAATAAAATCCAAAAAAGTGATTACAAGTCCGTTTTTTTGTACAAGTGATAGTGTATTATGTATACAAATGGTTAAAACAAATATTTTAATAATAAATCAAACGAAAGGAGGATCTGAAAATGAGATTTCAATTATCATTCAACCTAAAAAGTTGCGTCTTATCCGTAGACTATCGTAGAAGTCTTCTGTCATTCATCAAGCATTGCCTGTCAAATGCAAACGACGGTAAATACTTTCCCGACTTCTATGGACCAGCCAAAGAAAAAGCTTTTTGTTTCTCGACTATCTTTGACCAGCCAAACTACACATCAGATCATATTGAGGTTACAAGCCCGAAAATGTCAATGGTATTTTCCACCCCAGATACGAGAACCGGATTTATTCTGTATTCAGCATTTGCGGCACAAAAGGGAAAATCATATCCTTTACCATTGGAAAATCGTATGACTTTAACCCGAATAACCCAATTAAAAGAAGATGTCGTTCGAGGCAATAAATTATTAGTCAAAATGAGCGAGCCATTGTGCATTCGGAGTCATAATCCTGAAACAAACAGAGACTGGTACTATTCCTGTAAAGCCAGAGACCAGTTTATGTCAGAATGCCAGAGAGTAATTTCATATGAATTACAGCGTGCCGGCTTCTCAGAGAGCTTATCTCAGGTATCAATGATACCAATAAACGCCAGAAGCATCGTCGTGAAACATTGTGGAATCAACATTGAATGTTCCATTGGGGATTTTGAATTAACTGGAAATTCTGCGGCTTTGGACTATCTGTTGAAAGCAGGAATTGGTTCCCGCCGATCCAGTGGCTTTGGAGTTGCAAAAATAATCGCTCAGGAGGAGGTGTAACCAGACTATGAAAGTAACAATAGAACATCCGTTATATGACACATTGCTTCTTCCAACCGAATGGCGCTATTCCGCGGCAATCGTTGGTTTAATTCGTTTTTTTGATTTCATCGAAGAGACGGAAGGCAAGAAGCTATATACATATACAAATGATGAGGATAAAGATCGATATGCTGTATATTCCGATATATGTGGCTACATACAGGGGATTCTATATAACAGCACAGATCTGACAGAAGAACGATACTTACTATTTTGTGAAAACTGGTATGACAGGGAATTTCAGCACCGAAATGTAGAAGCGTTGTTAACACATATCAAAAAATTTTCACAAGATAATATAAATGATATTAATTCTTACCTAAATGGAACTTCTTCGAATACCGTTATGAAGAAGATATTTAAAGGCATAAAATTTGATGAGACAAACACGGACACCATCCTTAATCTAATCGATGAACATCGACTGGAAATAATTAAAGAAACATTTCGTTATAAAACAACGATGTATCGAAATTTTGCGAACACAAATAAACTGATGTCTGACACGAATCCACATTGTCGTTTACTTAGCTATGATCTTGATGAAGGAAGAAAAAGTAAGGCGGCTTCGTACTATTTTGATACTTCTACATTTATTGCAAGCGATATATACGAATTTGATTTTATACCATTTGCATTTACTTATACGAAAATAGGTTTTTTCGTAAACAGCAATACTTCCATTGAGGCACTTGTCAAATGTAATAATCAATTAAAAGAAAATATGGATGTAGAAGAGCAGATTATCAACAACCGAGTGATTCGCGATGGCGACCAGACGAAACTGATTAAGGCAATGTTACACTCAGACGATTTCTTGAATTGCGACGTTGAGATTATTTGCAAAGATCGAGAACATGAATCTTTTGATACAATGCTGATTCGAAAGCAGGCATTGCAAAGATTAAAAAAAATATACGACAACTATAATTTACGCTATGTACATAAATACAACTACAATTATTGGCTGAATGTTGAGGAGGAGCTTATACGCTGTTGCTTAAATTATACATATTTAGACAAGCTTCTCGAACAGCTATTATTGCTTAGTCGTATGGATACAGAGAGCAGAACGATTCAGATTATACAACCATTGGTACAAATCAATATGGAATGGAAAGGAGTGAACCAAACTATGCAGGATACAATTGAGCGAGCAAAAAAGGTAGGGTATTATATTGGAAAAACAATCAAAGAGAAAAATGGAGAGAACAAAGTGAAAAGTTACAAGAACAAATTGATAAATGCTACGGTTTCCCACGATCGTGAGCGTGTTCTCGAAATTATGCTTCAGTTATCTGGTTATACAGACGGTGAAATATCTACTATTTATGATATTCTTGACACCCCTGACAATTGGTCAGATATCGCAATCAGTTTTACAAATGCTATGATTCCATACAGCAAGAAAGAAAAGGAGGAAAACTAATATGAAGAAAAATGCTTTAACATTAACAGTTGTTGCCAACATGACAAGTAATTATGGTGAGGGACTTGGTAATGCATCCAGTGTCCAGAAAATCTATAAGAATCAAAAAGAATATGCTATGCGTAGCAGAGAAAGTCTGAAAAATGCAATCTGCGTACAAGCCGGATTGTATGATGACTTGGAGACATCTTTGGACAAGGTAATGCAGAAGAAAGTTACGGAAGAATTAAATGCTTCCAATTGCCGTGCCTTAGAAGGCGGTTATATGTCTACACAGGGATTGACTTATGTTCGGAACAGTTCCTTCTATTTGACAGACGCCATTGCGGTTGATTCCTTCATCAATGAGTTACGTTTCCATAATAACTTATATCTGGCAAGCACGCATGCCAAAAACAACAATCTCAGCATTCAGAATGATGCAGCAGAAACAGGACTCATGCCATATCAGTATGAATACGACAAATCATTGAAGGTTTATAGCATCACAATTGATTTGGATAAGATCGGCGTTGACGAGAATTTCCACGCAGAAGCTGATAATTCAGAAAAGGCATTTCGTGTAAATGCTATCTTAGATGCAATTGCCAACCTTTCTTTGGTCGTAAAGGGAAATCTTGATAATGCTGAACCATTATTTGTGATTGGCGGCTTATCCTGTAGAAAAACACATTTCTTCGAAAATGTGGTCAATGTAAAGAACGCATCCCTGATTCTTGAAGATGGCATCAAAGAAAAGCTGCACAGTGAGAAGGGAGACTTCCATGCCGGCGTTTTGAAATGCGGTATCTTTGCAAATGAGAATGACATTGTCAGAGAATTAAACGCTATGCAGACTGAAGATTTCTTTAAGCAGCTTAAAGATCAGGTTAACTCTTATTACGCATAGTAAGGGGGATTTTTTATGAAAGCACTACGCATCAGGCTCACACAAACTTCTGCGAATTACCGAAGAGAAGAGACCGTTGATAACCGTATGACATATCCATTGCCTCCTTATTCAACCGTTATTGGGGCGCTTCATAAGGCTTGTGGATTTACCTCTTATCATCCTATGGATATAAGTATCCAAGGGGATTATCAGAGCATGCAGAAAGAAGTCTATCTTGATCATTGCATATTAAATTCGCTGCAAAATGACAGAGGTATCCTTATCAAGATGTGCAACAGTCAAACTGTATCAAATGGATATGTGGAGGTCGCTGCTGCAAAAAAATCGCAGGGTAACGATTTTCGCAAGGGAGAATATATCGACGTATATCATCCCGAATATTTAGACGAATACCGTGCACTCAAAGATCTGGCAGATAAGATAGGAGCTTACAAAAAGGATAAATTAAAACCTTTTCTTGAGCATGTAAAAAAGCACCGGCAGTATTTAAGCGATTTGAAAAAGGATCTGAATCCTTCTACTGAGCAGACAAAGATTCAGGCGCTATCAAAGCAGGAAGCCAAGTGGAAAACCATAGAGAAGAATGTTAAAAGGAATGTAGAAACGTATGAGAGAGAACATTACAAATATCCTATATCTCTTTTTCGTACTCTGACTACTGCACCGAAAACGTACGAGACACTTTATGGAATCACATTGATTTTACATATTCACGCAGATGATGATACCCTTGCCTGTATCTATGATCACATCGATGATCTTACATCAATTGGTAGAAGCGAAGATTTTGTAAATGTAGAAGAGTGCAGTTATACAGAATTAAAGGAAATTGATGATAACTACACATGCGACATGCATATGTATATTCCTTCAAATGCCCTTTCAGAAGCTATTGATTCAGATAGTATCAATTTGAATGGACAAAACGGAATCCCCGGCTATGGAACTAATTTTTTACTCAATAAAGATTATGTACTTGCAGACAATAAACGTATCTTTAATAAAAAATTAGTATGCTATGTCTCAAAATTCAACATATTTGATGCAGTCAGCGGAATATATGCAGATGATAATTCAAATATTGTAGCACTTGTATAGTAATTAATAATTTAACCAGATTGGAATTTGAATCAAAATCTCACAGGAGATAATGCATTTATGGACAACAACGATTTTCAAAATTTGCTGAATACTTATTGGGCTAAATCTCCAGATACAAATGGAGTAGCAGAAACCATATCAGAACACACTACGTGTGTTCTGAAAGAGGCAAACCGGCTTGTTCAGCTTGGTTACATCTCTGACGATTTATACAATCTTCTACATTATGCCTGTGAAAAACATGATTATGGTAAGGTGAATGAACATATGCAGACGCGCCTACATAATAAAAGCATCCGCTTTGATCCTGATTCAGAGGTACAGCATAATCTTTTATCAGCGTTATTTATCGACGACCACGATTTCGGTAATTCGGAAGATTTTATTTCCGTTTTATATGCTGTTTTATACCATCATGATAACCATTATAATAATTCATCCTTTGCCTATATATTATCGCATTCGAATCAATTAATAGATGCATTTCATGAGGAATATAAAGATGTTTTACCTAATAGCATAAACCGAAAAGCACTTACCATTATAAATAAATTTATTCAATTGCAGGAAGATAATACAATGCAATCCATCCCTATCGATAAAGTAAATTTGTACAATAAAATGACACTTATGAAAGGATTGCTTCACAAGTGCGACTACAGTGCAAGTGCGCATCTTCCATGTGAATATAAGAACGATTTTCTTACAGGTTCTCTGAACGATTTATTACACACTTGGGAACAATCTGCATCCTGGAATGAATTACAGATATTTATGCAGGAAAATTCCGATAAAAATGTCATTGTAACTGCGCCTACCGGAAGCGGAAAGACAGAGGCAGGATTATTGTGGGCTGGAAACAATAAATGTATCTTTGTTCTTCCATTAAAAACAGCAATCAATGCCATGTATGAACGAATTGGAAAAACTATATTGCAAAATCACAGCCTCGATTCTCGGCTTGCCTTACTACATTCTGATACACAAACCTATTATCTTACAAATAAAGATGACAACACAGATATTGATAATGTGCTTACTTATGTGACAGCAAGTAAGCAATTATCGCTTCCAATTACCATTTCAACGTTGGATCAGATATTTGATTTTGTCTTGAAATATTATGGATATGAGTTAAAACTGAGTACATATTCATATTCGAAAATCATCATTGATGAAATTCAGATGTACTCACCGGATCTGCTTGCATATCTGGTTCTGGGCGTCAAAAAGATCATAGAATTCGGTGGAAAAGTAGCAGTTCTGACCGCAACGTTGCCTCCATATGCAAGAAAGAAACTGGAGGAAGTTATGGGAGAAGATGTAGTATGTAATAGCTTTATTGATACAGTAAAGCCCAGACATAATGTGAAAGTTATAGACTCTACCTTAAATGCTGATGATATTTTAAGATTTTGGGATGAAAAGAGAACGGAAGAGAGCTGCAAAATTCTTGTTATCTGTAATCGTATTAAAACCGCACAAAGGTTATACACAGAGCTAAATTCTGCCGAAATAGCCAATATTCATTTGCTTCATAGCCGATTTACTCATCAGGATCGTTCAAAAAAAGAGGTCGAAATTCTACAAACAGGAAAAACAGCCACATACGCGCACGAAATATGGATTGCAACCTCCGTTGTCGAAGCAAGCTTAGACATTGATTTTGATTATTTGTTCACAGAATTATTGGATCTGTTTTCTTTATTCCAGCGGTTTGGGCGAGTGAACAGAAAAGGGTTAAAATCCATTGAACATGTAAATTGCTTTGTATATACGCAATTGCAGGATTCTGCCTTAGATCATGATTTTGTCGATAAAGATATTTACCAATATTCCAAGGAAGCAATCGATACTGTGGCTGGTGTATTAAATGAAAGTGAAAAACAAACTCTGATTAACAAATATTTATCATATGAACGCTTAAATCAATCCGGATATGCCCGCAACTACGAAAATATGTACAATGAATTAAGTAAATTATATCTAAACGAAAAAAATCAAATTCCTATACGTGATATTAACAATATAGATATTATTCCATATGATGTCTATAAATCTAATACTCATGTGTTTGAACAGGCAAATCATATCATCCAATCAGGGAAATATACTTTGGAAGAACGACTGAATGCTATGGCTGATATTCGAAATTATATTGTATCTATTCCTAGTTATTTCTTAAACAAGAAAAATAACGATTGCATTCATAAATATTTTAAAATTAATCGCTATACCTCTATTCCGATCGTACATTGCGATTATGATCATTTAATGGGATTTATAAATATCCGGCATCCAAAGCAGATTCAAAATTCTCGGAACAATTTTATATAATAGGAAAGGAGCTTCTATGACTAAGGAAGAAATAAGTGGAATCATGATTTACTACTATTATGTGTGTAAAAAGAAATTATGGTATTATCTCCACGAAATAAGAATGGAAGACGGAAATGAAAATGTGGAACTCGGAAAACTGCTTGATACATCTTCTTACGATCGAGACAACAAACACATCATGATCAACGGCGTAATCAATATTGATTTCCTGCGTGGCAATCATGTATTACATGAAATTAAGAAGAGCAAAAGCATCGAAGAAGCAAGTATCATGCAAGCAAAATATTATTTATATTATCTGCATCAACGTGGAGTGACCGATATCAGCGCCAAAATTGATTATCCACTCTTAAAACAAAGTATCACTGTAGAACTGAATGATGAGGATTTTCCTATTATAGAAAATGTCTTAACTGATATATTAGATTATGCAGCTTCCGAGCAAGCACCACCGAAAGAAGAGACTACGATATGCAAAAAATGTGCTTATCATGACCTTTGCTATATTTAATGAAAGGGGATATACATGGAAGAAACCTATTATATTTTTACAAATGGAAGCCTTGCCAGAAAAGATAATACGTTACGTTTTATCTCAGAAGATGGAAAAAAACGGGATCTTCCGATTGAGAATATTTCAGATATTTACATTTTTTCGGAAATGAATCTGAATATCAGCTTGTTAAATTTACTGTCTAAAATTGGGATTTCCGTTCATTTTTTTAACTATTATCAGTATTATATTGGCAGTTTCTATCCAAAAGAGCAGAAACTTGCAGGTAAATTATTAACCCAGCAGGTAGAGCATTACTTAAATCCTGAAAAACGACTATTCCTTGCACAAGCGTTTATCAATTCTGCTTCCTACAACATCTTTCGAAATCTCAGATATTACAATGGACGCGGCAAAAATGTACAGCCTTACATGGATCAAATCGTCGAATACAGAAAATACATACCGAAAACGGAATCCATTACCGAACTTATGGGGATTGAAGGAAATATCCGGAAAACATATTATCAGGCTTGGAATACCATCATTGACCAAAATATTGATTTCAGCAAACGAGTGATGCACCCACCAGATAATATGATCAACAGTTTGATTTCATTTGTCAATTCACTGATATATACAAAGGTTTTAACAGAAATCTATAAAACGCAAATGAATCCAACGATTAGCTATTTGCATGAACCAGGTGCGAAACGATTTTCCCTTGCATTGGATATTTCAGAAATATTCAAGCCTTTGATTGGTGATCGATTAATCTTTTCGTTACTAAATCGAAACCAAATAACTGAGCAAAGCTTTGTAAATGAACTTAATGGTTTACAGCTCAAAAAAACGGCTGTTCAAACGATTGTAGAAGAGTTAGATGCTCGTCTGCAGACAACCATTAAACATCGCGATTTGAACAAGTATGTATCTTATCAATATTTAATACGACTTGAAATTTTCAAGCTGATCAAACATTTGACCGGAGAGAAGGAGTACACCGGATTTGAAATATGGTGGTAGGAAAGGAGCGATTGCTCATGTATGTTATTCTTGTTTATGATATTGTCACGGATGATGCAGGAAAAAAGATTCTCCCGAAAGTATTTAAGGTATGCAAAAAATATCTGACGCATATTCAGCATTCGGTGTTTGAAGGCAATATCAGTACACCAAAAATAACAGCCCTGAAGAATGAATTAAAGCAGCTTATCCGCAAAGATGTGGATTCCGTTATTCTCTTTTCCTCCCGTGATGAGCGATGGCTGAAAAAGGAATTTATTGGTCTTAATGATGATAAAACATCCCGTTTTATTTGATTTGTCGACCTGAAATATTGAAAAAATTATTGCACATCGACAAAATACGTAATTACTTAGTTAATATAGAAATAGGGTCTGTATTTATTAGATTTATTTGATATACTAAATATGTATAATATCGAGGTCGACAAAAAGGTGGTGTTTTAGCCGCTGATATTAAGGTTCTGTGATTATACGAGTATAGATTTAACCAGAATGGAATGTAAAGCCATTCACACTGTGCCATACTTCGAAGCCTTCTCCGTATAGATTTAACCAGAATGGAATGTAAAGGCAATTATAACAAATATAAGCACATCGGCAAAACTAGTATAGATTTAACCAGAATGGAATGTAAAGTTTGTTTGATGTCGAAAAAACAATTTTCAATTGAGTATAGATTTAACCAGAATGGAATGTAAAGCTTCAACATGATATCTTCCATATCCGCTAGTTCTTCCGGTATAGATTTAACCAGAATGGAATGTAAAGTTTATCCTGAAAATCAAAATTAGATGTTGCTGGTTCGTATAGATTTAACCAGAATGGAATGTAAAGCTCCTGTGCCTCTAGGTGATTTTTTATCCGGACTTGGTATAGATTTAACCAGAATGGAATGTAAAGGAAACTTCTTATTTGCAGGAAGTTGGGGCTGATTGGTATAGATTTAACCAGAATGGAATGTAAAGTTAATATGTAACATTGATGATTTTAATATCTACTTGTATAGATTTAACCAGAATGGAATGTAAAGATAATACAATATCTTCCATAACTGCTCTTGCTTCAAGGTATAGATTTAACCAGAATGGAATGTAAAGGACAGTTCAGGTAATTATAAATATAATGATGACATGTATAGATTTAACCAGAATGGAATGTAAAGACGAACAACCAACCAGCAAAAACACCAACACTAAACGTATAGATTTAACCAGAATGGAATGTAAAGCTGCCAGAACCACCAGACACAGATACAAAAATATGGTATAGATTTAACCAGAATGGAATGTAAAGAAAAACAATCATATTTATACATAATCTTTCTTACGAGTATAGATTTAACCAGAATGGAATGTAAAGCAATCCCAGTTTGTGTGCTTGGGTCGGGCAATTCGTATAGATTTAACCAGAATGGAATGTAAAGCCCGCGATCCCGCTTATCATACTTGAGTAGTTAACCGTATAGATTTAACCAGAATGGAATGTAAAGCTAGTCACATATGAAAAAGTACATGTTTGCAAATTCGTATAGATTTAACCAGAATGGAATGTAAAGACTATGCAAGCGAGCTTTTAGTGGTGCGCTAACACGTATAGATTTAACCAGAATGGAATGTAAAGATCTCCAATCATGTATAGTGAGACAAGGGCATATAGTATAGATTTAACCAGAATGGAATGTAAAGCAAGCGACAACTTGCTATTTGAAAATTATGAGATTGGTATAGATTTA
>CAKREY010000004.1:0-127674 GCA_934318045.1 uncultured Lachnospiraceae bacterium | reverse complement strand
ATGTTCTAAAGTATTTGGCATATGTTCACATGAATAAGAAAAGTGAAGCTCGTCGTATAGCTGAAGAAGCACTTAGGGATGGAGATGTAAATAATTTCGAAAATGAAGGAAAAACTTTTTTTGAGTGGGCATTGATGCAACAATAGAAATATAATATATTGCATGAATTAATAAAGATTTGAAAAGTATTAAGCTCCAGACTATAAAAATCTGGAGCTTAATATATTTTCGGACTCAATCAGGCAAGAGGTGACGAGATGATTTCATTGGAAGAAAGATATCAAAACTTTAAAAAAACAATTCAAGAATGTGGGAGTTATTTGTTGACAGAGAGTGATGATACAATTAAACATAATTTGTTTGAAGAATTTTCGATAGATGTTATTAGTTTCCTGCATGAAGATACATTAAATCTATTTTTGGATGAAGGTATGATTGATGATGATATACTAGAAAAAAGCATAGCGTTAAGAAATTCATTCATGCAATTAGAAAAAAACGTAGAGTTACTTAGTGCCGAAGCGGTAAGAACATTTGAAGAATGGAAAAGATTATTAAGCGCATCTGATGAAATAAGAAAGCTGCTTTATAGGTAGATATATAAGTGCAGATGATATTCTTGAGAAGGAAAACGTAAATAAAATAAAAGCATGTTTAGGTGAGGATGCATATTATAAAATCCAGGACCGTTAGCAGAAATGCCTAATCAACCTGCAAAGAATTTCTATGGTGGCAGATACAATATGGAAGTATTACAGGAAGATAGAATAATGTATCGAGCAGGTAATACTCAAAATCCGTATGGAAGATGGTTTACGAGTGAGCCACCTGCTTCTGTTGCTAATGTAAGAATTGACACAGCGGTAAAGACTCATTGGATAGATCCGAAAACTGGTGCGTATGAGGCAAGCTCTTATATAGATAATGTATATGCGATTAAAGTAACAAAGGGTACCGTAGATGGGGAATTTAAATTTTGGAAGTCAGAAAATGCAATTTTAATATTAAAAGATGATATTGAAGCGCGTGTTCTAAATGCATTTAGGATTGATGATTTAAATAATTTATTGTTTCTAGGAGATGATTTCGTTGGGATAGAAATTAAAAATTTGAATCAAGAAGAAATGATAGAAATTAAGAATTCAAAATGTTTACTATAAAATATTGTTTTTAAATTATTAGATCAGAAATTCATTTCCAATACAGATTAGTGGATAATGCGGAAAAGTTTTTGTAGGCAGGTCAAAATCCACTATAAATTTAAGAACTTTCGATTGACGGAAAAAACTTTCGTTTGGCGGATTCATACTAGACAAGTTTGTAGGATTTATTTAAAATAAATACGATTGATAATTTTTAGTTATCCGTTAGTTTAGGTGGACAATATGAGATTATCGGTCAGATGTTTTATTGATAATGTAATTAATTATTGTCCAGCCACCAAATGGGTATCGGATAATTTCTAAGTAACAATAAATAAACAGTTTTATAAAAATAGATTGGGAGCATCATATGGACTTTAAGTATATAGAAGTTGTATTTGGAAGAATAAAAAAGAAAATAGAAGAATTAGAAAAAACAATCATAATATCCGGGACAGAGTGTTCTGGAAAAAGTCATCTTTTAAAGAAACTCAACAAATATTATGAAAATAATAAAATTATTTTATTCTTAACACCAACCTCCGCATTAGAAAATCTTGAATATGGAGTTTTTCTTTCTACCGTATCTAAAATTGGTGAGTACAATCAGGTAGTTCCTGTTGCAACAGAAATTATTAGCGATAGAAACAAGATACTGGGGGTGGCAAGTGATTTTTTAATAAACTATAAAAAAAATCAGTTACAATATCAATTATTTTCTTTTTCAGAAGCTGAAATCGAAATTTTGAATCGAATAGCTCTCATTAGCAAGAAAAGAGAATTATTGATATTAGCGGATGATGTCGAAAAATGGGATTCAGAATCAAAAAAACTTTTAGGAAAACTAATAGCATTACAAAATGATATTGAATGTAGTTTTTTAAAAGATACAGTATTTGTTTTAGCTACAAATAACATAAAATCATTAAATATAAAAATAAGTAAATATTATCAAGAAGTAATAAATGTTGATTTGAGTTATAAAACTTTTTCAGAAGAAGCAAAAAAAATAAACCTATCCAATGATAAAATAATACATGAATTATATGATATCACCAAGGGAAATATAGGATTAATTGCTAATATTAAAGAATATATTGATCTTTCATCATTAACAGGAACTGAATCCTTGCAAAAACAACTTTTTCAAATATTAGATAAACGTATTACTTCTTCTGATAAAATAACAAAAGAAATATTAGATGCACTCCAAACTGCAACTATAATAGGAAAAGAATTCAACTTGTACTTTTTAAATAAGTTATTGGAAGAACCTATAGGCATTTTGGATTATTATATGGGATTGGGATGCGAAGAAAAATTCATAACTAAAGAAGATATCCAAAATCATTACTCTTTTTCTACAGATACCTTATATAACTTCTTTGTATCGAAACTAAATGGTAGAAGTGCAGATTGCCATTATAAGTTTGCAAAGATATTAGAAAAAATAGCACCTTACCAGTTCTATTTACGATATTTTCATATGAAGCAATCAGGAAATATTATGGAAGCAATTCCATTATTAACAGTTCATTGTATTCGCCAGTGTATAGAGGGGAAAAAACCGAGTGAAGAATTATTGAATATATTGCAAGAATATGGCAATTATTGGAATGTCTATCAAAACATTAACTATTCATTGAAAAATTACAGGAATGACAATAAGTATACGCAATATTATGACTTAATAGAGTCATCAGATATATGTGTCCATCCAATTGTTTCCGTAGAAAAAGATTATGTATTATGTCTATTAAAATACCGTACTGGAAATATAAATGATTTCAAAGAAATCGAACATACACTTACAAAATATTTTTCGGAAGAGATAGATTTTTCACAACATATTCGTATAGGTTTACTCCTATTTTTGTTATATTGCAATCGACTTGGAGAGTACGAAAAGGCACAAAAGATTGAAAAAACAATAACTTGGCAAATTCAACAAGAAATATCGAATTGTGAGGAATTACAAAAAGAAATTAGAATTGTAGAACGTCTCTCTCCTGCATTATATTCAAATGAAGTAGCATATAGAAAAACAAAAAGAAGTTTAGATTATTTTGAAAATAAGAGTCTTTTTTATGGCAAAGAATACATTATGTCACTTACTAATTTTCTGGGTGTTGGAATGTATGTTATTGGAACAACAACAGATTTAGAGCTTTCATGGCAAAGCTTATTTTCAAAAGCATGCAAGGGAATTGAATTTCTTAATAACTCTTTTAATATGAATATATATGGCATACCTAAGTTAATTAATAATTACATATTAGTAGGTGTATTGTCTAAAAATATCACATTTCAAGAGGGGATAGAACTGTATGACTCCTTACTGTTAGAAAAAGGACATCTACCATCAAAACCGATACTTGAGTGTAACAGATTACTTCTAGAGTTTTTAGATGGCAAATATCAAGATATTATAGAAAAAATGAAAATACTTTATCAAAATTCTCAAAATCACGAGTATTATCATTTTGTAATAGGCTTAAACTACATAAACATATTAATCGTAAATAACTTTTATCAAGAAGCAGAAAAAATTTTTTTAGAATTGAATTATTTAGTTCCAACAATTTCTAAAATGGATGATTTTTACATAAAAAAACATTATAACGTATTGAATATACTTCTTGAACAAAAAATATGTTTTTCATCGGTTGACGAATATTTACAATATTTTGAAAAAACCATATATCAGGAAAAAACACCGTTCCCTGATATATGGAAAAATGCAAATGTATATTCCGATTTGCAATATTGGTCAGAATACTAACTATACTTATGGTACGCTAATTCTATGATACAAGCAAAAATATCTTTATAGCTAAAGCACATTTTTTTAAAAGCAAACGCGAATGCACTGTGATTAATAAGATATGGATGGGTAGATATATCTGTAATATAATAATTTCCTTCATAGTCAATACGAAAGTCTACCCTTCCATAATTTTCCATTCCCAGACACTTTGCAACTTTAATGGATTCTTGCATTAGTTTATTGGAAAGTGTATTGTTGATTGAAGAAAAATTTATAAAGTTATATTCTTCTGAAAAAGCCAATTCATAGGTAATGATTTTTTCAGCTAAGTCTGCAGAGTTATTCATAGTAATGGCTACAGGAGGCAAAGCTAATGGTTCTTCTCCAATAATTATGGGTACCTGAACCTCGTATCCTGGAATAAATTCTTGCACAATTATATCCTGTTCAAATTCATTATATAATTCTTTCAACGAATTAACTGAATCAGAGGATAAGTTAAAAATTGAAGAATTACGCACTCCACGCGATGCAGATTCGTATGTAGGTTTTGCAATTAACTTCATATTGCTTGGAGGTTCAATGTCGTTTAGCCATCCATTTTTAGTATAAAGCCAAGATTTTACAGCACTTATATTGTTTTTTCTGAGAATTGCATTATAGTGAAATTTATGGCGTCCTAAACATGTCATGTAAGCATTGGAACCTGTTGATGGTAAATTATATACGTCACAAAAAGAAGGAACTAAAGATTTTTTACATAATCCAGTTCCATTTCTCGCAAGATTAAATACTACACATTTTTTTTTAGATACATCGTCCGAATGATTTATAATATATTTTATAAAATCAATTTCATCAAAAAATACATTAACATTATACCCATTTTGACGAATTGCAATCAACATTTGATTATATTCATCTTCAGTGAAGTATTCTGTTAATATACTATCCTGTGTTTTGCGTAAATCTTTAATTTCTGTTTTATCAACTACATTTGCAACAAAAAGAACTTCTATATCTGTTGAAATATTATCCAACATCTTTTCTATATACTCTTTTGAATTCATCGTACTCATCACTTTACTCCCTTAAATATTAAATACTTAGAAATTATCCGATACCCATTTGGTGGCTGGACAATAATTAATTACATTATCAATAAAACATCTGACCGATAATCTCATATTGTCCACCTAAACTAACGGATAACTAAAAATTATCAATCACTCCCATCAAACCAACCGAAAATCTTTCCTTGGATGTTTATTTGTGAGAATATCTGTCTGTTTTGCCGTGGAGACATGTGTGTAGATTTCTGTTGTTGTGATAGAGCTGTGCCCCAGCATTTCCTGAATGTACCGGATGTCGACGTCGGCGTCTAAGAGGCTGGTTGCAAACGTATGCCGGAACATATGAGGGGTGATATGCAGGTTAATGTTTGCAAGTTTGCAGTATTTACGGAGCATACGGCGGATCGACTGGTCGGATACGGGAGTCCCATTCTGGTTCACGAAGAAAGGAGCATACGGATCAGGGCAGAAAGGTACACTGGATTTGTATTTGCTTAGTATGGAAAGAACGTTTGGGTTTGTGATTTGCAGGCGTCGTTCCTTATCTCCTTTTCCGTAGACCAAGATTGTTCCGGTATGTAGGTTGATACTATTGTTGCACAGAGAACATAGCTCAGATATTCGGATTCCTGTCATGAAAAGTAATTCTATGATTGCGGCGTCACGCAGCGTGTGCATTTGCTGATAGGGCGTGCTGGCGTTGAAATGCTGCGTGTATATTTCTGCGAGAAGCTGCTCAATCGTGTGGAGGGGAATTGTTTTCGGCAGAATCAGAGGTTCACGGAATCTGGTTTGCAGCTTGGCAAATGGTGTGATTGAGATGATATCGCGGTATTCCAAGTGATGATAAAATGCTTTTATAGAAGCGATTTTTCGTTTGACCGTTCGGGGTTTGAATAATGTATGTAAAGAGGAAATATAGACTTCGATTGTCTGGGGAGTACGGGAAATGAGAGGCTGATCCGGGAATGCCATATAAAAGTGCCGGAGATCGATTGCGTAGGCCTTGACGGTTTTTTCGTCCAAGCGCTTGTTGTATTTGCAGTAGTCTAAATAGGTCTGAATCAGGGATGTATCATTTGTAGATTTCATAAAAAACTCCTTTTTCAACGTATTGTAGCAGAAATAAGGAAAGTGATATATAATAGCTAGAGAAAATTATGGATAAAAGGGTAGGGTACGATGCAGGTCATAGTCTGTGATGATGATATTGAGAATTTAAATGAGATGATAAATGTCTGCCGTAATGTGATGGTAAAAGGAACCGAGGTACGGGGATTTTCCGATGCCAGAGCGTTAGCGGAATCCCTGCAGACACATACGGTGCAGCCAGCACTTATGCTTTTGGATATTGAGATGCCGGAGCTTTCCGGGTTGGAGCTGCGTGAGCAAATGGCTTCGAAGCTGCGAATGACAGATATTATCTATGTAACGTCGCATGAAGAAATGATGGAGGCGGCATTTGGGCGAAATGTGATCGCATTTGTCAGAAAAACAGGAAATTGGGACAAATTGACAGAGGTGTTGCAGAACTTTCAGAGAGAGCATCAACGACTGATCGACGTAACATGGAAGAAAAAAGTATGGCAGATTGATGTATCGCAGATACTATATATACAGTCTGCGGATAATTATAGTCAGATAACCTTTTATCTGCGCGGGGAAGTCGTGCAGGCACTGCAAACGTATACAATGAAAGAGTGGGAGCAGATTCTGCAGGAACAGGGATTTTGCAGAATATCGAGATTTGTGATCGTGAATTATGCGTATGTGGAGGACATCCGGAAAACGTCATTGTATATGGAGGATGGTACGCATTTTGTCATACCAAACGGAAAGGTGCGGAAGCTGCGGCAGGAATATATTACATATGCACGGGAACATGAAAGAATCTTATAGGGATGTTGGGAGTATATTTTTTGATCAATTGCATAAAGCTGATGAAGGTGACGACGGTTTCTGCGTGTGTGTTTGGCTATTATAGGAAGAAGCAGGAGCAAAAGCTGTATCTGAGTGCAGTAGCATGGGCAGGTGGTTTGGTACTGCTGGGGACATTCATAGAAATGGAACTCCTGCACGAAAACACGAATGTGCTATTTCCGATTTTAAATGGTGTTGCATTTTGTATCTGGAAACGGAAATCTATACGGGAATCCATAAAAGCGTATGCTCTGTCTTATATGGTTGTGGAGGTTGTAGATTCGATTCTGTATGTATGCATTGCACTTCTGGCACATGTGAGTGTCAATGACATTGGATTTTCTGATCTGGTTTTAGACGGAATCTGCTCGCTGCCGGGACTTGTTTTGTGGGTGCTGCTCTATAAAATGCAGAAAAATAAGTCCCATGTATGGACACTTGTAAACCGTAATTTCTGGGTGCTGCTCGCGGGAGGCATGCTTGCGGCAGTTCAGGTTTTATTTCTGACCTATATCGTAGGGGATGGAGCGGTCAGGAATGTGGCAGGTGAGACGTATGTCGTACTTATGATGCTGTTTGGCTCAGCGGTCATTGTATGCGCGTATCTGATCTACATCGGAAAGCTGAAAACAAAGGGTGACCGGCAGGCGGAACAGATACGGATGTTTGAGCGGGAACAGAAGCTGACAAGAGATTATTATGTACGGTTGTATGAGAAAAATGAGGAGACACGCGCCCGACAGCATGAATTTCGGCATATGATGCAGACGGTGCAGGATCTGCTCAAAAAGGGAGAGCTTGCACGGGCAACTGCAATGGTTGAAAGCTGGAATCATATGGAAGCAGAACAACCGACATGCATATATTCACAAAACCGGCTTGTGGATGCCGTGATTTCAGGCGTGCTTGGAGCCGCGGTTTCAGAGGAGAAGATTCTGTTTACATATCAGGGGCGGCTGCCGCAGGAGCTTGGGATTGATGATCTGGATCTGTGCTTTTTCCTGTCTAATATGCTGGAAAATGCGAAGGAAGCCGTCGAGAAAATACCTCCGGATATTGGAGAACGGAAGATTCATCTTACGATTGGAACATACAAGAAGCTGATCTTTTTTGACTGTGTAAATACGATTTTGCCGGACGGGGAATCATCTACCGAGACAGCGAAGAATCCGGATTGGCACGGATTTGGCCTACATAATATACGTAAAATCGTGCAAAAATATGATGGAGAGTTTGAACTTTCCTTTGATAGACAAACAGCAACGGCACATGCGGTTCTGCATAAAAACCTCTAAACCATACATACTAGCTTATGTATAGTTTGGAGGTTTTTTATGGACTTAGAAGATCTGTATGATGATAACAATAAGCTCAAGGTGCCTCTACGGCGGAGCTTAGCTGAGAATAAAAAGGTGCTCGGCATCCTGTTTGAAAACTGTGGGGATGTAGTGCAGAAGTCTTTCGCGATGGAGCGGGCGGAGGGCATGGTGTATATGCATGTTGTATATATCGATGGCTTGACGAATAACGGCATGATTGAGGAGACAATCCTGAAGCCGCTTTCGTATGAATGGCGTGGAAACTCGGCGAAGGATGTCTGGGACAGCATCTTATATCAGGAGGTTCAGACGGCGGATATCAAGGAGGAAACATCCTTTGACAAAACCGTCGGTTCAATCCTGAAGGGCGATACGGCAATCTTCATTGATGGGTATGCGAAGACAATGATCGTGTCGTCGAAGAAATTACCACTTAGGGGAATCTCTGAAAATGATACGGAAGCGGGTATGCGCGGACCGAAGGACAGCTTTAATGAGGGGTTTCGGCAGAGTACCGCATTGATCCGGCGGCGGATCAAGGATGCAAAATTGCGTGTGGAGCAGGATACGATTGGGGAGCGTACACGGACGGACTATGCGCTTGTATATCTGGCAGATGTAGCGTCGGAGGAGTTAGTTAAGCGGGTGCGGGAGGACATGCATCGCTATGATATTGATGCCATCTATGATAGCGGGATGGCGCAGCACCTGATGGAGAATTGGTATTCTCCGTTTCCGACATTTCAGTCGACAACCAGACCGGATAAGGTGGCGGCAGGTATCACGGAAGGCAGAGTGGCAATCGTATTTGACAATTCGCCGGAGGTGATTCTGGCGCCGTGTAATCTGAACATGCTGCTGCAGACATCCGATGATTATTACAATCGCTGGGCGGTCGGAACGTTCGCACGCATTATCCGGTATATTGCGGCATTTCTGGCGGTGTCCCTGCCCGGACTTTATATCGCGATTACCGTGTATCACAGTGATATTCTCCCAACGAAGCTTCTGTATGCGATCGCGTCAGCGCGGAGCATGGTGACATTTCCCGTGATTGTGGAAGTGTTGCTGATGGAATTTCTGTTTGAGCTTTTGCGTGAAGCGGGGATACGTCTGCCGGGACCGCTTGGCAACACGATTGGTATCGTGGGCGGCCTGATCGTCGGGCAGTCTGCGGTGGAGGCGGGCATCGTGAGCACGATGGTAGTGATCGTCGTGGCACTGACTGCAATCGCGAGCTTTGCAATTCCAAATGAAGAGTTCGCGTCGGCGTTCCGCCTGCTCAAATTCTTCGTGATCATTCCGTCTGCCATCTGGGGTTTGTATGGATATATTCTGGCGCTTCTGGTAATCGCGGTGCATCTGTCGGGGCTCATGAGCTTCGGAATCCCGTATATGTATCCGATTGTCGCCGGAAATGGCAAGCGCGCCTATGCGAATCAGGATTTTGTACTGCGGGCACCAATCTCGTGGATGCGGAAACGCCCGATCTTCGCACGGGAAGATGCGAGAGTGCGGTTGCGGGAGGATGAAAAATAGTAATAAAAAACAAGAAAGAATATTAATTGGGGAAATATTCTATACGTCAAAGTGGAATAAAATCCAATTTTTTTCTTCGAAAGATATACACTCGGCACCAATGATTCCATTATATTTTTTGATTTTATTTGATAAATAATAAAGACCATATCCATGAGATATTTTATCTGTTTTTGTTGTGTAACCTTTTTGAAAAAATTGAGATAACTCATAGGTATTAAAATTAGTCAATACTGGATTTCGTATTTCAAAATGTAAATTGTGATTTGAACTAACTAGTTGTATATAGACATGATCTCCTTTAACACAGACGTCTAGAGTGTTGTGTATAAGTATACTAATAAAATCAGATAATTCATATTCAGGTGCTTTGCTTTCAATATGCTGAGAACAAATGTCAAAGTGAAAAATAATTCCCTTGTTGTCTGCCAATGTATGCAAATTATAAAGAGTTGCGGCTAATAAAGGCATATCTAGTAATAATAAAGGATATGTGCACAATGGTTTGTGATATGAGGCTGTGTTTGATAAGAGGGCTTTTGATAAACTCTCGTAATCTTTGCAGACAGAGGGAAGTGCTTCTAAATTTTGTATTCGATTGGAAAATTCGTGTTGGTTTGATCGTATTTCATCAATTAATGATTGGTATAGTGGTAAATTTTCCTGATAGGATAAAACTTTTTGTTTTTCAAAATTTAAGCGCTGTTCATAGAAAAGCAGGCATGCATTAAATGCGACTAATATTGCTAAAAATGAAATGATGACCGCAATATTATTATAAAAGGTGGCGGCATTTATTTTTAAGAATAGTAACATTCCAGAAATTACGATATATGTATTTATAATAATTATTTTAAATAAAAAAGCAGTGTTAGTTAAAGTAATAAAAATATGGTTATATTTAGAGAATTGAAATAAAAAAAATAAAAAAATTAATGTACAGACACTTCCAAGACAAGGCATATATTTTTGATTATAACTCACATTAAAAAATTGCATAATAAATACAATACAAAGTTGAGAAAAGACTACAGTACAATAGGAAATTATGTATAATAACAGAGTATTAATTAACTCTTTATTGTTGAATGTAAGTGTATAAATACAATAGAAAATTTGTCCAAGTATCCAGGCAGTGATGGAATATTTACTACTCAATATTGTAAGGAACATGAAAAATACAAAGAAAATAATATCTTTCTTTTTAGGATTCTTAGACACTTCTAAGAATCCGTGTAGAGTGGTATAGAAAGATAAAAATTCTAGAATAAAGGGCAAAACATATAACATGACAAGATTAATCTCCTAATTTAGTTTGTTTAAGTTTACTTCAAAAGAATCTTTGTATCCCCGACTCACAGGTAATGTAACAGTACCTATACGTATATATCTGTTATTCCTGTCATAATTATCCACATACTTCATATTAACAATAAATTTTCTATGACATCGAACAAAATTTTGAGAGAGCAGTTGTTGTATTTCATACATTGATAAATCTCTGGTATCAACATTACCATTTTTAGTATGTAAAATAAGTAAATGGGATGAAACTTCTATATACAATATATCAGTTAATAAAATTCTTCTTGTTATTCTATAAATATCAGTAATTATAATACAGTTATTTGATAAGAAACCTGTTAATAACATTTGCCTTATTTCAAAGAGAATATCATTGGTAGAATAGGGCTTTACAATAAAATTGTAACAATGAAATGTAGATAATGCAAAGTTGGTTTTATTTTGAAAGGAAGTTAAAAATAAAATAGGTGTTTTGAAGTACACAGAACATGCACGTATGTTTTTTGCTAATTCAAATCCACTTTCATCAGAAGTTCCAGCCACTAAGCTAATGTCTAAAAGGAACATAGAATAAAATTTATTTTCATTTAAAGAAGAATCTAAGAATGATTGAGCAGCAGTTATATTTGTTGCGGTATGAATTGTCCAGTTAGGATAGGCTTGATGTATGGAAGTTTGAAGAACATGTAATTGTATTATGTCATCTTCAACAATTAAAATAGTTTGCATTAGAATTCTCCTTCAAAAGCTGTACATGATAGAAAACAAATATATCCCCATTCAATATTATAAATTATTTCAAGTTTATCGAAAAGACCTAAAATTGCATTTTAAGTCGGAAAAGCTGCAATTAAGGTCGTTTTTTGTTAGTTGGGTTGAATGAAATATCTTTTAATAGGATAATATGAAAAATGATATATGGAGATAGAAAATTGTTAAATACTATACGGAGATTATGTATTAAAATTTATAAGCAGTAAAAATAATCCAAGGAATACAAAAATAGCGGGATCTTGGGTGCCATAATGAAAAAAAAGAATTTTTTGCTTTCAATTATGTTAATACTAGTATTTTTAACTGGATGCCAATCAAATTCATCAACGATATCTTTAAATATAAGTATGTATGATGACTCATTAATATGTTTAGATGGAGTTGTTTGGAGTTATTCTTGTGATTTGTCAGAAGGAACTACACGAAATATAAAGGATCCGCATATCACATACGTAGGTTCTAAAATTTATTGTGATAGAATACCAATTTCTAATGTCGAAGGTATACCAATAAATCTACGGCAACTACATGAATATAAAAAGAGTTTAAGTGTTGATGAACTTGTGAGGTATGCAGTAATGTATTATGCAGTATTAAATAATATTTCGATCGAACAGTTGGATGAAAATGAATTAGACATTTCTTCCTGTCAAATTAAATATTTTATGCAAATTGGAAAGCAATGTTGCTATTTAATACCAGTACTTGTTGTATATATTACAAGAGAGGGTGAAACAGTAGAAATAAAAATAGATGTGAATAGTGGTGGATATTATGATGAGAACTAGCTTAGAAAAATTCATAACGCGAGTTGATACAAATATTTCTATTCTGCTAGTAGTAATAAGTTTGTTTTCAGGAGCAATATTTAATTTGTCGCTGTTTTTTAAACATAAAATGCCGGAGACCGCTTTTTATTTTTTTGATTCATCTTTATTTTCTGGAATTACGGATTATATAATGCCTGTATTAGTTGCGGTGCCAGTAAGTCGATACTTGTGTGAAGAACTGGCAGATGGATACTATAGCTTGGAAATTATGCGAACAACAAAAATAAAATATATTATCAGTAAGATAGGAGTAACAATTTTTTCGGGCATATATATTATTACAACAGGGAGTTTGCTGTTTTATTTAGCATTAAATATACTGGGATGTCCTATTATGCATGATGCCGATAATACTTTAAAGGGACTTTATGGTGGCACTGTCTATTATGCTTTAGCAGAGCAGGGTAAAGGCGTTTTTGCTTCCATGTTGCATTTATTGAATTATGTGCTTACAACAATTCCATGGACAATGATGGTTTTGGCATTATGCCTTTATATAAGAAACAAATATCTATTGATGATAATTCCAGTGTTAGTCCAAAAAATTTTAATTCTAATAGGTTATTCAAATAGCTGTTTTGCCAATATTAATCCGTGTGTGTGGAATACAATGACGAGTAATAAAATGTTTGAACCAATGGGCGGTTTATTTTATGTGTTGAAGGTTATGGGAATTATAATATGTTTAAATTCAATACTTTTTTTGCTAGGGATGAGGAGAAAGTTTAGAAATGGTTAATTATGTTAAAACTAAAATATTTTCTAAAAAAGTAATCTTTTGTTTTGTGGCACTTTTGGTATTAATGCAATTTCTTTTTGGGAATAAAGTAATTAGCCAGAATATGATTGATGCAAAGGAAGCATATATATTATTTGTTAATTCTAAATCTAGTATTGTGTTGTATATTATGTGCATGGCGTTAGCAATGTTGTATCCATCTCAATATATGGACATGTATATTATGAGACTAGGGAAAAAAAGGTGGGCTTTCTGTGAAGTATTCTCTTTAATTTCTGAGGTTATATTAATTCAGCTTCTTGTTGTATTGACTTGTCTGATTTGGTTCCCTAGATTAGATGTTCATACATGGTCTCCCGTATTTCTGGCATCTTCGCAAATAGATGCAGAGTATTTTGATATGAATATTGGTTCAATATATGGATTCAATGATTGGATATACTTTTCAAAACCTATTGAAGTGTTTTGGGTTTCATTTTTTTTGCATGTATTACTGGGTGTGCTAATTGCTATGTTATGTTTGTTTTTCAATTTATATTTTCGAGTAGGATATGGACTGGTTGCAGGATTCTTCTTAATTGGTATGTCGGATATTATAATTTTCCTTACTCATTTTTCAGTGCAAGAAAAATTTAAAAATTCGTTTTTGACCCTCCTTCTATTATACGATAATGCATATATAGGAAATTTATCCAATGGAGGCGTTGGCGGAAATCTAACTGTTGGGACTTGTATTATATGGTATATTATTCTAATTTCGTTATTTTTTGAAATAATTATAAATAATAGTAAAAAAATAGAGGTGAATTAAAGTGACTTATTTAAGAGTTCAACATGTATCTAAAATATTAAGTAAACAAAAAGTTTTAAATGATATATGTCTAGAAATGGATAAGGGGAAAATTTATGGATTAATTGGGAGAAATGGATCTGGTAAAAGTGTTTTAATGAAGAGTATTTGTGGTTTGCTAATTCCGGATGAAGGGGATATATGGATTAATGGAAAAAAAATTGGACGGGATATAGATTTTCCAGAGAATACAGGAGCGCTGATAGAGCAATGCAGTTTTATACCATATTTAAGTGGGGAAAAAAATTTAGAAATGCTAGCGCAAATTAATAAAAAAATAGATAAACAGGAAATAAAAAAAACAATGCAGATGCTGGGGTTAGATCCAGAGAATAAAAAATGGGTGTGTAGATACTCGCTAGGAATGAAACAACGGTTAGCGTTGGCACAGGCATTTATGGAAAATCCGGAATTGTTAATTTTGGATGAACCAATGAATAGTTTGGATAGGGAAGGTGTTATACTAGTGAGAAATATACTCAATGAAAAAAAAAGAGAAGGAAAACTGATTATAATATCATCTCATTACCAGGAAGATATTGATTGTTTATGTGATAAGACTTTTTTTATTGAAGAAGGGATATTACAAAATGATAAATAAACAATTATCAGTTAATCTTATTGGTTTTTCTGAAAATCTTCGAGAATATACGTCAAAGGATATTGCGATATGGTTTTTTTTTATTGCAATATGTTATGCGAGTATAATTATAGTTGCAGAGAGATATGATAATGTACGAAAGTCTTCAAATATTATCTATTTTAGAAGTATATTAAGGTATAAAGTATATTATACTCGAGATGTTAGCTTGCTATTAGTGCTTGTAATGGTAATAAATTTTATTGTTAGTGCGTTATTACTGCAAACATTTTCTGTAAAAATGGTATATGCCAGTATATTATTAATATTTAATTTTTTTCTTAAAGCTTCAATTGTATTTTTCCTTTTAGGATTTATAAATTCATCTATTACAATAGGGATATGTTTCGTGTTGGAAACAAGTGTTTTTTGGCATAAGGGAGATAGTATAGTAAATGTATATAATTGGGGGATGTTAAGTAGAGATCAGTTATATGTGGACAATGAGATTTCAATCATATTTATATGTATAATAGAAGTAATATTGTCCGTGCTGATAATTCATCATAGACGAGTAATACATTAAGTTAAGCATAAAAATATCCAAATTATACATACTAGTCTTGTATGATTTGGATGTTTTTAGGAGGAAATATAATGACATGAATCTGACAGACGGTAAAATCTCAAAACGACAGTGGTTTCGTATGAGTTATCTTGAATGTGTAACGATCAGTATGATGATGATTCCCTATATCACGTTGTCGCTTGCGGGGAAATATCATGTGCCGGCACTGGTGGTCGGGCTCGCATTTGTCGTGTTCTATGGCGTGTTGATGTTATTTCTTGCAGACTTTGTTCCGTGCGGTTATATCAATGCGATCCGGAATCATATGGGATGGACTGCCGGTATATTAGATGTGCTGTATGCCTTACGGTATCTGCTGCGTGCGACACTCATTGCGGTCTTTTTCTCCATGATTTTGCAGCGGTATCTGCTGCAAAGCTTCTCCGTATGGTGGATATTCCTGCCGTTTCTCGGAATCACATTGTATGGTGCGTCAAAGTCGATGGAAGGACGCGGACGGATGTTTGAATTTTTGTTTGGGTGGATGGTCGTACCACTTATATTGATCGTTGTGTTCTCGGTATCCAATATTGACATCAGCGCAATCATGCAGGGAATCACATCACAGTCGGAGGTATCGGGCGTGTTCAAGGGCGCGTATGCAATTCTTCTGGCATTGTCGCCGCTGGAATTGCAGCTCTACAGCCGCCCATGCGTGAAGGAGAAAGACCGAATGGGGGGAATCTGGCTGCTTGTCTGGATTTTATTTACCATTGTATTTGCGTATCTGTTCATCGTGGCAATCCTTGGTTATGGCTGGACGGCAAGCGACACGACGGCATCGTTCAATGTGATGGAAGCGGCATCTTTTCCGGGCGGGGCGGTGGCGCGGCTTGACTATCCGGTGATGGCGTTCTGGATTATCGGTGTATTTGCGGTTGTGAGCGGTTATCTGCACCAGACGCGGGACTTTCTGTATTCGCTGTGCGAAGTGAAGCATAAATGTGGTCGTGCCTTGACATTCGCGGTGATGTTCGCATTTGCATGTCTGTTTGCATATGGAATGCAGTTTGAATCGGTCGTAAAATATGGCATGCGGTATTTCCTGTATGCAGATCTTGCGATCGGCATTGTATTTCCGCTGATCGTCATGTGGGTGAAGACGAAAAAACGTGTGAAATGGGGAATCGGGTTTGTCTGTCTGACTGTGCTGGCTGCAGTTGGAAGTGTATGGATTGGGGATGAAAAGCTTGGCAGACAGTTTGTACAGAATGATTTCACTGCCTCGGAGCAGAAAAAGGAAACGTTGGAATACCGGGATTATGTGCAGGAAATGCAGGTGGAAACAGCGAAGGACGGGTATCAGTTTACGTTTGTGATTGCGGATATTGCCGGGTATGAAGGGGAAAACAGCATCAGGCAGACACTCTACCATGTGCAGGCAGACAGTCTGGAGATGGCGGCAGAACTGTATCGTATAGAGAACGAGCGGCAGTTGGACTTCGGACATATGAAGCAGATTGCGGCGGATATGACGGGGCAGGAGATACATCCGCTCTTGCTGGAGCTTGGGCACCGGCCGGGAATCTCGAAATCCATTCCGGTCATGATGGAAACGGATGGGGCGAAATATATTTTGCGGGAAATGATTAAAGCTGCTTACGGAAGGGAAAGCTTGTAACGAAATCAACTTTCGATGGAGGAGTTCGTTATGGGGTATAAGATTCTAAAAGGAGCGATGGTCGGAATCCTGCTTGGCGTATGTGGCGGGATCTTACTTACGAGTGTGCTGCATATTGCCGGAGGCGGGAGTGTCCGTGATGTCGTCAGTCTGTTCCGCGAGGGGAATATGAAAATGCTATTTGCAGGTCAGAAAATAAGTGATGAGTATCAGGCAGAGCTTGAAGCTGTGTTTGGAGATGCCGGTATGGCGAGAAGCAGTGCAGGTGGTACAGAGACGGCAGATGGTATGTACGGTAATGCAGATGATTTTGCGGATGTTTATGAGGATGCAATCCGGAGTCCGGAGGATGTGATCGTGCGGTTCCATGTGCGGGCGAACAGTGACAGCGAGGAAGATCTCGCACTCAAATACGAAGTGCGGGATGCGGTGCTGGCTGAGCTTGCAGATGGTCTGGAAACGGTGGAGGATGATGGAGCAGCACTGCGGTATATCATGCAGAAGCTGCCGGATATCAGACAGGCTGCGAGAGCGGTTGTAGACGAGGCGGGATATGATTATACAATCTCTGCGTATATTGTCAGAGAGGAATTCCCCATCCGAGAATACGGCGAACTGGTGCTTCCGGCGGGAACCTACCGGGCACTCCGCGTCGATATCGGCGCGGCAAAAGGTGAGAATTTCTGGTGCATGCTGTATCCGATGATGTGCTACACGATGGACGCAGGCGCGGTTGTCGATTCGGAAGATACAGAGAAGCTTGCACAGGCACTCGACGAAGAAAGCTATGAGAAATTATTTGTGAAGCGGGATGCAAAAGGGGATAACGTTAAGGTAAGATTAAAGATTCTTGAATGGTTGCAGGATACCTTCTAAGTTGCTATAATAATTAGATATGGAGATTAAGAAGTTTGAATATATATCAGTATGTTCATTGCATTTTGCATAACCATTACAGGTATGTGAATTATGCGTTTCAATAATTACTATTCTTAAGCAGACCATATAAACACATCGGTACTTAATAAGCTGTGCCAGCTATTTGGCTGGTGCAGCGAATTTAGTACCGCTATGTGTTTCTCTGAGCGAGAAGAGAGCGCATATGAACCGTAGGTTCATATTTAGGATGCGCTCGATGACATACCACAGAGCGGTAGCGATGTGGTGCTTCCCGTGCGAGTCTGCGCAGAATAGTAATTGTTGAAATGCTGATTGGAAGAGTAGATGGTTATGCAAAATGCGATAAAAATAATACATAAAGAAAGGCAAAAACCATGAAAAAGAATCTGGCAGTTATATTTGGCGGCCGCTCATCCGAGCATGAAGTATCCTGCGTGTCAGTTGTTACAATCGCAAAAGCAGTAAATCTTGAGAAATACAACATGTTCCTGATCGGAATTACGAAAGACGGTGAGTGGAAGCTTGTAGAAGATATCGCAAGCATTGAGGACGGAAGCTGGAAGGAAAGTCCTGTTTCTGCAATTATTTCCCCGGATACAAAGGGCGGACTTATCATTTCGCAGGATGATATGATGAAGGTACAGTCGATCGATGTGATCTTCCCTGTCTTGCATGGCATGTATGGCGAGGATGGAACGATTCAGGGATTGTTCGAGATGGCAGATATCCCGTATGTCGGATGTGGCGTGTTTGCTTCGGCTGCATCTATGGATAAGTTCTATACAAAGCTGGTGGTTGATACACTTGGAATTCGTCAGGCTGTTTATGTGCCGGTGCTGGCAGAACAATTGGATGATATCGACGAGGTGACAGCACGCGTGGAAGCAAAGCTTTCTTATCCGGTATTTGTAAAACCTTCCAAGGCAGGTTCTTCCAAGGGTGTTTCCAAGGCAGATGACCGTGCAGCATTGGTTGTTGCACTGAAGGAAGCTGCAAAGCATGATTACAAGATTCTGGTTGAGGAGACGATCGTCGGTCGTGAGATCGAGTGTGCCGTTCTTGGCTATGGTAAGGGTACAAAAGCATCCCGCGTGGGAGAAATTCTTGCGGCAGCAGAATTCTACGATTTCGATGCCAAGTACAACAATGCAGAGTCTAAGACTGTAATCGGTGCTGACCTTCCGGATGGAAAAGAGGCAGAAGTGCAGAAGGATGCGGTTGCAATCTTCAATGCGTTGGATGGATTCGGTCTTTCCCGTGTAGACTTCTTCTTAGAGAAGGATACGAACGAGGTCGTATTTAACGAGATCAACACATTACCGGGCTTTACTTCTATCAGTATGTACCCAATGCTCTGGAAGGATAAGGGATATTCGATTGAGAGTCTGGTAGAGACTTTGATCGAGATGGCAAAGGAACGTCCATAATGAAAGCAGTCATTGAGTTTGAAAATGTAGATGTGGAGACCGGCGAAGTGATGCGCTCGCAGGCGACCGCGTTGGCAAGCATGACGGAACAGGGCATGAAGCTTACCTACGTGGAGGATGTGTCCGGCGATGGACACAAGACACGCTGCACGATGCTGTTCTCCAGCAACCGGCTCCGTGTGACACGGAGTGGCGAGCTGAACTCGGACTTTGTATATGAGCATGGGTTAACGCATCATACGAAATACGCAACCGGCTATGGTTCGATTCCGGTGACCCTGCAGACGAAGCATTTCCTGCATACGGCAGAGGGCATCGATTATGAGGCGGCCGTTCTGGCAGAGGAGTTTTCCTTACGTCTTGCACTGCAATATACGATGGAGATGGGAAATGAGTCGCCGATGGAGCGGAAGATGAAGGTGCATGTGCGTAATTTAGCGGATGAAGCATGAGTTACAGATGATTAGATAAATGTAATACCGCAGGAAGTTATAAAAATGCAAGCAGCGTTTACGTTGCTTGCATTTTTTCTTTTTAATCTTCGTTTGATTTTGCTTTTAAATGAGCTTTCTTTGCTTTGCGTTCCCACATCGAAAGCCATACGAACAGCACCGTAAGTACCAGCGCGCCAGCCGTAATGATACTGCATCGTAACGAGTCCTCAAACCATACGGATGGAATGAACAGTACACTCAGGTTGATACTGAAATGCAGGATCATGCTTGCGAGCAGTGTGTCTGCTTTGTAAGCCACAAATCCAAGCAGACATCCTAAGATGCATGCGTAGATGCCCTGTACGATGTTGCCATGGTACAGCCCGAACAGCACACCCTGAAACAGGATAGCTATGGCAGGTGGCATGTAGCGCTTCGCATACCCCATGATCACACCGCGGAAGAACAATTCTTCGCCAATCGGGGCAATCACAAAGGTTGCAATTATCATCGGAACTGCACGGTTTACACCGACCGCCTTGGATACAAGGTCGTAGTAGGCTGCAAATGTATCCGGGAAGAGGGGACTCACCAGATTCAGGATTCCATCCACCATGATCTGGATTGCAACACCGGCAAGCAATAAAAATGGAGTCCGTATAGAACAGACGCATGAAAAAATATTTTTCATGCGTCCTTTTGTATTATCTTCGAAAGATTCGTCTGTGGAAACGATATTTCCCCGATAAAATATGCGGTAGTACCAGACCCCGAAACAAATCAGAAATACGATATGCTGTGCAAGCACGAGGTACGCCTGATTCATAGGCTGGTTATAATCCATTTGTAAAATCTTGCCAATCGTATTTGCGCTGTTTGATTTCTCATCGGAACGCATATTCTTGAAGAACAGAATTGCAACATCGATGAAATTCAATACATACTGCGCCAATACGGCAATCAGAAACGGTGTAAAGGAACCGATAATATCTTTCAATTTTGCCGGTTGATTTTTACATCTTGTCACTGATCTTCTTCGCTCTTTCTTTCTCCCGACGAAGCTCTTCCTTGGACTTTTCAACAGGTTTGTCTTTGCCCTTGGATTTTGCTTTCTCGAGCATTTCTGCGTTTAACTGCTTCTGCATCTCAACCTGACGCTTCCGCATACGTGTACGCCAGTTGCCCTTTTTCTTCTTCTTTCCGGTTTCTTCTTCCTGAGCCACCTTCTTGCCACGGACGCTCTTTACACTGATGATGTAAATGCCGCTGACCATCGCTTTTACTTCGCCTCTGGTTGGAAGCTCGTCGAAGATCGCATCATCACAGATCATGTTCATAATCTGTGGACCAACCTTGACCTTTGCGATTGGAAGCTTTGCTTTCTGGTAACGCTTCGGTGTCTGTTCCATCACCATTTTCGGAAGTCCGGCGTCTTTCATCGGCAGCATTTTCTTGTCGATAATCAACATATTCATCGGTTGTGCGGCTTCCGCCATCTGTTCTCTCTGTGCGCTTTGTTTCTTCTGTAGCTTGTCACCGACTTTGTATAACACGAGCATAAGTGCAAGTGCTACCACGATGACGATAATCATGATTAACCACCAAGGCATGGTTCAAATCCTCCTCTAAATGTTATTTTTATCATACATATCCTGTATGAGTTTTGGAAATTCTGCATATCGCTCTTTGCGTTCCTTTGGAGGAAGCTCGCATGGATATATCGGTTTTCCAAATTCAATCGTTACGTTGTGGCTGTGAATCCGTCTTTTCGGTGCGGATTCAAGCATCAGATCGGAACGGCAGATCGATACCGGAACGATCGGGGATTTCGATTTCTCTGCCATCTTATATCCGCCCTCGCGAAATGGCAGAAGTGTGTCGGTCTGGTTTCTGGTTCCCTCCGGGAATACGACCATCGAATGTCCCTGCTTCATGTATTCCGTTCCCTGCTTGATCACGGATAAGCCCTGCTTGATATCTTCTCTGTCTAAGAACAGACATCCGATATCCCGCATATACAGTGGGAGAAGCGGAATCTTTTCCATTTCTTTTTTAGCAAGGAAGCCAAGTGGCTTGCCGATTGCTTCATGATAGATCAGAATGTCGAAATAACTGCGGTGGTTGCCGACGAATAACACCGGTCCGTCCTGCGGTATATTTTCTTTTCCGATGACGTTTACTTTGCATCCGGACAGTTTCAGTTCAAACCGGAAGAAGCCGGATACAAACTTGCGTGCTTTTTTCCATGATTTCTCAGGATTTTTCTTCCATAATTGTTTCATGTAGAGATGGTATGGCAGACAGAAGAACAGTGCCACCATCAATACGATTCCAACTCCCAATGTCTTCATAGATACACCTCTTATCGTCCAAACATTTTACAGGTTTCATATAATCTTGCTTCAAGTTCATGTGTCAGTGCGTCTTCTTTGTATCTCCATGCCCAGTTTCCTTCTCCGACACCCGGTGTGTTCATACGCGCCCAGGAATCTAAGCATAATACATCCTGCATTGGTACGATTGCCATGTTGGCAACAGAGCCGAAGCACGCACGGATCATGATCCAGCAGATGTCATAACCATCGGTTGAGAAGTAGCGGCGCAGCTTGTCTTTGGAAGCTTCGTATGCGTGCTTGTACCAGCCGAGGGTTGTATCGTTGTCGTGTGTACCAGTGTAACATACACAGTTACGTACAAAATTGTGTGGAAGGAAATCATTTTCCTCCGGATTCTCAAATGCAAACTGCAATACCTTCATGCCAGGCAGACCGAATTTGTCGCGAAGCTCGATAACCGAATCATCGATCTCACCAAGATCTTCGGCGATAATCGGAAGATGATAACCGAGGGTTGCTTCAAGCTGTGTAAAGAAGTTTACACCCGGTGCTTCCACCCATTTACCGTTGATGGCGGTTTCTTCGCCATAAGGGATCGCCCAATATTTATCGAAACCACGGAAATGGTCGATTCGCAGGAAATCACAGAGTGTCAGCTGGTAACGGATACGATTCAGCCACCACTCATAACCGGTCTCGGTATGCTTCTTCCAGTTATATAGCGGGTTGCCCCACAACTGTCCGGTTGCTGAGAAATAATCCGGTGGAACTCCGGCAATGACAGTTGGGTACCCCTTGGAATCTAATTGGAACAGGCTCTGGTTTGCCCATACATCCACACTGTCCCAAGCCATGAAGATCGGGATATCGCCCACGATGGAAATGCCCTTATCGTTTGCGTATTTCTTCAAGGTTGTCCATTCATAATAAAACAGGAACTGGATGAATTTGTAGTAACCCATCTCGGTATCGAGCTTCTTTGCCCATGTTTCCTTCTGCTTCTTGGTTGGTTTCTTCAGGTTGTCTTCCCACATGTACCAAGGCATGCCCTGATGATAGTCCTTGCCTGCCATGAACAATGCGTAATCCTCCAGCCAGACAGATGTCTCGCAGAAAGTATCATATGCCTGCTTCATCTCCGGATCGTCATGGATACCATCAGATAAAGATTCGTCGTGAAAACGGGAATAAGCAAGCTTCAAAAGCCCTGTCTTAAACTCAATCAACTCACCATAATTAATCTGCTCAGGATTCCATGCCGGCATATCCCGGAAGTCTTCATCATAAAGAAGATGCAGCTCCTTCAGATGATCCAGACTGATGATAAGCGGCTGTCCCGCAAATGCGGAGAAAGGCTGATATGGAGAATCTCCAAATCCGGTATGTCCGAGTGGCAGTACCTGCCATGTGTTCAATCCCGAACGTTCCAGAAAATCAACAAATTTATAAGCGCTTGCACCCAGCTCACCGATGCCGTAAGGCCCAGGAAGTGAGGTTGGATGAAGCAGGATCCCCGTGTATTTTTTTGGCTTTTTACTAGAGCCAGCTTCTTCTGCCATAATATTTTTGTCCTCCTAATTATGTATCTCCTATAAACCAAACTTCATTATACCGAAAATCCCGGAAATTATCTATATAATTTGTAAAGTTTTTCAAAGAGTGGAATGGCTTTTTCGACCATATCCGTTGTCACACAGTAGGAGATCCGGAAATGTCCCGGACATAAGAAGCTGTCACCCGGTACGATGATCAGGTTCAGCTCTTTGGCTGCGCGCCAGCAGAACTCGTTTGCATCCTCGGTCAGGGCGCGTGGGAACATGTAGAAGGTTCCGCCCGGCTCGACGATCTCGTAGCCGATGCGTGTCAGTTCTTTATATAAAATGTTCTTGTTCGTCTCATAGATTGACAGGTCACTTGTCTGGTCAAGCACAGACTCCACAGCCATCTGGATGATGGAAGGCGGGCAGTTGTGTCCGGTAAATCTGGAGATCTGACCAGCCATAAGTACCAGAAGCTTCGCATCCTCGCAGGCTGGGTTCACTGCCATGTAACCGATACGCTCACCCGGCAGAGACACAGACTTACTGAAGGAATAACAGCAGATCGTATTCTCGTATAACTTGGAGATAAATGGTGCATCCACACCGGCAAATACGATCTCACGGTAAGGCTCATCGGAGATCAGGTAGATCGGATGTCCGTATTCCTTCTCTTTTGCACGCAGGATATCCGCCAGCTTCGTGATCGTGGCAGTTGAATATACAATACCGGAAGGATTGTTCGGAGAGTTGATCAGGATTGCCTGAACATTTGGATTCAGGGCTTTCTCAAACTCCTCGAAGTTAATCTGGAATGTGGTAATATCGGCAGGAATCACGGTGAGCTTGGCACCGGTACCTGTCACATATGGAACATACTCCGGGAAATACGGAGCGAAGGTGATAACCTCATCACCGTCCTTTGTCACGCAGCGAAGCGCATGTGCGAGCGCACTGGCTGCCGCACTCGTCATGAAGATGTGATCCATCGTGTAGTTCATGCCAAAACGCTTATTCAGAGAATCGGCAACCGCCTGTCTCGTCGATGGAAGTCCAAGCGATGGGCTGTAGCTGTGCAGCTTCACCGGATCTTCGGTCTGCAACAGTTCGATCATACGATCGGTAAATGTCTGTGGCACCGGTACGGAAGGGTTTCCAATGGAGAAATTATAGATATTCTCCATTCCAATCTCTGCGCCCTTCTTATTTGCATAGTCAAAAAACTGGCGGATAACGGAACCTTTTCCTGTCATATCCTTGTAGAATTCGTTAATCATGATATATTTCCTTTCATTGATGATATTGATTTATCTGTGAAAACGCACTTTGAATTTGTGTATTTACCCGTCTCCGTTTCTGTAAATATAGATATGTTTGGGACTTAGAAGTTCTTGATGTTCTGAAAGTATGCAGCAATGGTTGAACACGATGTTCAACCAAGCCGCCACTGAGCCACGGATGGCGAATTGGCGGCGGTTGCGTACGGTATAATATGTATATCAGAACATCTAGTACTTCTTAGTTCCAATACATCGTATATTTGCAGAAACGGAGGCGGGTATAATATACACAAATTCATGTGTGTTTCACAAATTAAATTCAATGTGAGTGAATCGTGATAAACAGAAAACAAGTGGCGAGAAAAACCGGGGAGGGAATTAATTCGCCACTTGTTTGAGGGGAGAGAGGATTCAAATATATGAAAAGCTCTTACAATGCATACTATAGCAATAAAATGTGTCTAAAATATGTTCTAATTGTGAAAAAGTTTTCACAATCCTCAAATTCCTCTTTTTTATTCCGCTTCAAAGTTCTTCACAAAGGAATCAAGCTTCTGTAATGTCTTCTGAATCGAGTCGTTAATCACGCCGGATTCGTGTGCCATTTTGCCAAATTCATGAGCGACAACGGTGAATCCGCGGCCGGCCTCACCTGCACGTGCTGCTTCAATGGATGCATTCAAAGCAAGAATGTTTTGTTTGTTCTCAATCTTCTTTAAGCCCTGGGATTTTCCGGCAAGTTCCTTAAGCAAAGCTGCAGCTCCGTCAATCTGTTCATTGAAGGCAGCAACCGCCTCTTCGTATTTTTTCTTGCGGTAGCCGGCTTCTAACAGATTCTGTACTGCGGAAACCAATGTCTGTGCAGCAGCCTCGACAACTTTTTCGTCTGTATCTTTCTCTAATGGTCCGCCTACGACAGTGGCGACTTCGACATCATCGACCTCGATGCTTTCACCGAACGCTTCCACGTTATTTCTGGAAAATCCGAGTTTGTTGGAAAGGAAATTACCCTCGTCATCGAGAACGACCGCAATCATATGTGTTGCAGCTGCCCATTGCTCTAAGATATTATCAAGTGCTTCCATATCTAAATAGTCTTTAATCGTCATAAATATGCTCCTCCTTGTTTGTAACATATACCTAATTCCTATTTTACCGAATTTGCAAAGGGATTTCAATAGCGGAACAAAAGAAATTCGGAAATATAGATATATGGGATGCAGAGAAACCGGGGTTGCAGGAATATCGTCGGTAGGGTAAAATAAAAAACGGTCATCCCGGTGGTGCGTGGTGACCTACAAAACAGGAAACTTAAAGGTGAAAAAAGATGATTCAGATATTTGATACACATGCACATTACGATGATGAGAGCTTTGATGCAGACCGGGAGGAACTTCTGGCAGGTTTTGCATCGCAGGGCGTACAGGCGGTGACAAACATCGGGACGAATATCAGTGCAAGTGAAGAGACGGTTCGGATGACAGAGAAATACGGGAACCTGTATGGCGTGGTCGGTATCTTTCCGTCAGAAGTTGCGGAGCTTGAGAATCCGGATAATGTCAAGCGGCTGAAGGAGCTTGCAAAGCATGACAAGATTGTGGCAATCGGCGAGATCGGACTTGACTATCATTATGAAGAAACAGACAAGGCGTTGCAGCACAAATGGTTCGCCGGCCAGATGGATATCGCGCGGACGTTGCAGCTTCCGGTTGCGATTCACAGCCGCGATGCGGCGCGGGATACAATCCGGATCATGCAGGAATCCCATGCAGAGGAGATCGGCGGTGTGATCCATTGTTATTCGTATTCGAAGGAGAGTGCGAGAGACTTTTTGAACATGGGATTTTATTTCGGTATTGGGGGTGTGGTCACATTTAAGAATGCGAAGAAATTGAAGGAAGCAGTGGCATATATCCCGCTGTCGCACATTGTGCTTGAGACAGATGCGCCGTACCTTACACCGGAGCCATTCCGCGGGAAACGCAATGATTCCGCAAAGCTTACTTATGTGGCACAGGCAATCGCGGATATCAAGCAGATTTCCGTGGATGAGGTGTATGCGGCAACCTGGGAGAATGCGCACAGGATGTACAGAATCCGGGCGTAGAGAAATGGAGCATAGAATGGAAAAACTTAGCAATCCAAAAGTTACAATAGAAATCATACAGAAGTATAATTTTGCGTTCCAGAAGCGGTTCGGTCAGAATTTCCTGATTGACGGGCATGTGATCGAGAAGATCATCCGGGCGGCGGAAATCACGAAGGATGATGTTGTGCTGGAGATCGGCCCCGGTATCGGCACGATGACGCAGTATTTAGCCGAGGCGGCGGGAGAAGTATTTGCGGTGGAAATCGACAAGAACCTGCTTCCGATCCTTGCAGAGACACTTGCGGAGTATGACAACGTGACAGTCGTAAATGAGGATATCCTGAAGGTGGATATCGCGGCATTGACCGGCGGCAGACCGGTGAAGGTTGTGGCGAATCTTCCATATTATATTACGACACCGATCATCATGGGACTTTTTGAGAATCATATCCCGGCGACATCCATCACGGTCATGGTGCAAAAAGAAGTTGCCGAGCGGATGCAGGCGGGACCGGGCGGCAAGGACTATGGCGCATTGTCGCTTGCGGTGCAGTATTATGCGGAACCGTATATCGTGGCAAATGTACCGCCGAACTGTTTTATGCCGCGCCCGAATGTTGGCTCAGCAGTCATCCGGCTGACGAGACACACGGAGCCGAAAATCGTTGTGAAAGATGAGAAATTCATGTTCAAGCTGATCCGTGCGTCGTTTAACCAGCGCCGGAAAACATTACAAAACGGGATCAATAACTCCGCAGAATTATCGATCAGCAAGGACGCGGTTGTAGAGGCACTCCGGAAGATGGAACTTTCCGAGAGTATCCGTGGGGAAGCGCTGACGCTTGCACAGTTTGCGGAGCTTTCCGATCTGCTGTGCGAATAGGCAGAGCAGAGATGTGTTGGCAACCGGACGTGGAATATGCAGTCAGGTGTCGTATAATCGTATATGATGTCGTAATAATTTCGTGCTAAACAGACAAGCTCCTGCATACATATATAGTACGTATTGTCAGGAGATTGTGGACATGCACGGTGGATGGGGATAGATTCGTGCAGCATGACTTGCAATCTCTGCAAAGAAACAGGAAGGGGAGCGAGGCATGTGATGCAGCAGAGAAGATGGGTGTCTTATATTTACCGGTATCGTGAGTACGTGCGGTGCGAGATTGCCGGATTTATCAAAGTACAGAGAATCAGCAGCCGGAATACAGATGTGACAAGAATACGAATGGGGATGAAAATGTACAAGGAGTATGCGTGTACGTGTTATGCGTATCTGCTATGGCACGGGCAGGCAAAACCGTTTGCGTCGGTGCAGTTTAAAGCAGGGGAACGCGATACAATCCTGACGAGCGTGGAGCTTCCGTGGAGCAATCCGCTTGGAGATGGGGTGGCATTTCCTGAATACGAGGGTGTGTATTTTGTGTGCGACGATGGTGAAATCCTGGCCGGTACCTGGACGACAGAGCGGTATGACTTAAGGCAGGTGCGGGTTGCCGATGAGCAAACCGGTATGCAGTCCGGGACGCAGCCTGCCGATGAGCAAACCGGTTTGCAGTCCGGGATACAGCCTGCCGATGAGCAAATCCGTATGCAGTCCGGGGTACAGCCGGCAGATGAGAATCCGGAGGTTGATGAGATTCCGCGGATTTTGCTGCCGGGGGAATCTGCGGACAGCTACCAGGAGATGCTTTCCACGTATCCGAAAGTTCCGCTTACAACAGGAAGTCAGATTATAGATGGTGTGAAGATTGTGCCACAGGACATCGGAAAGCTGGACATGGAGAACTGGAAACTCGCAGTGAACAGCTTCCTTGCGCATGGGTATTACAAATACCAATATCTGATGCTTGGAAAAGTGAAGATGAACAAAGCAGAACTGCGGGTGATCGGAGTGCCGGGGATTTTCACGAACAAAGAGCGGTATCTGGCGAATATGTTTGGGTTCCGGGTATTTATTCCGGTTCAGAAAACGAAGATTTTGACGGGAAATTTCGGCTACTGGGTATCCGAAATTACAGAACACGACGCATTTTCCGCATCGGGGATTGGCAATGCGGAACCGGACAGGTTTCAGAGAAGACGGGTGTAGCGCATGAGACCGACATAGTGACCGAGGATATTGGCACTCTGCGGTTCGAATTGTAATGGACGGAACCCCAGCTTTGTGGCAAGCGCCATGGAAGCTGCGTTGTCCGGATGGATGCGCGCATCGATCCGGTGGATTCCATAATCACCGGATATGACATTCATGGCGGTCATACAGGCTTCATAAGCGATACCGCGGTTTTGGTAGAGGGCGTCAATCTTGTAACCGATCTCCGCATACGGTTCCCGTGCAGTGCGGAAGATGTTGAAATTGACGGCTCCAATGATCTTGTCCGGACGGTTTTTTAAGTAGATATAATAACGAAGAAATGTTCCCATCGAATAAGCGATGTATTCGCGGTGCAGGGAAGACCAATGGTAATCTTTCGTGTAGAAGGAGGCCGGGCGGGTCGGCTCGTATTGTTCAAACGGGATGCGGTTGCGCTGATAGAGCTCTAAGACCTGTTTTGCTTTGGATTCATTTTCCACGCGCAGAATTAAACGGTTTGTATATTTGACAAGTGGTCCCATGCGGATCTCCTTTCTGTTACATGCAGCTGCGAATTATACGGGAATCTGCCGTGTAAGGGTGGATGGGTATGATGATGGAAGTGCAGCCTGCCGGTATGGTGTCAGTATAGTACATTTTATGGGAACGCACAAGAAAAGGATACAATATGAAAAAAATGAGTGAAGATGAACGGTATATGCGGCAGGCAGTCACGCTGGCGAAGAAGGCAGCCGCAAATGGCGATGTACCGATCGGCTGTGTGATCGTCTATGATGGAAGGGTGATTGCACGCGGATATAACCGGCGGAATGTAGACAAGACGACACTTGCACATGCAGAGATCATGGCAATCCGGAAAGCGTCGAAGGTGCTCGGTGACTGGCGGCTGGAGGATTGTACGATGTATGTGACATTAGAGCCTTGCCAGATGTGTGCAGGCGCAATCGTGCAGGCACGTATTCCGAAGGTTGTGATCGGGTGTATGAACCCGAAGGCAGGATGTGCCGGCTCTATCCTGAACCTGCTTGACATCAAGCAGTTCAATCATCAGGTGGAGGTGACACGAGGAATCCTCGAAGAAGAATGTTCTGCGATGATGTCTGGTTTTTTCGCGGAGCTGCGTGCAAAAAAGAAGGCAGCAACGAAGAAAGAAAATAATGGGATGTCTTGACTTTACATAATTATTTTTATATACTAAAGAAGTATCTGTCGATATGGAGTTTACAGGAAATAAACTTTTCGATAGGTATGCGTGGACTTGTTATAAAATTTCCGTGCAGCCGGGGAGATAGCGGTGCCCTGTACCCTCAATCCGCTACAGAGGGGGTGATGGCTGGTTTCGGGTTGTCTTCTTGTGAGGCTGCCCTCGGTAAGTGGCGTTGATGTTTGGGTCTTGCGCGACAGAAATCTATGAACCGTGTCAGGTCGGGAACGAAGCAGCACTAAGTAGAACCTTCTGTGCGCCGCGAGGCAGCCTGGACTGAGTTAACTGCCGGGGTAACGCTTATGAGAGCTTCACAACACCAGCCGCACGGTTTAAAAAATATAAAATACTTGTGGTAATTTTTGTAAAAAAATGATATCATTTTATAGATAGATAAATGATATTGAACTTGGGGAAGAACAAAAGAATCGGGTGGCAGAAACAACAGCATGAGTGTAGATTATGCAGAAGTAATTGAATATGTGAAGAAGATGACCTCCGAGAATGGACGTCCTTCCAATTATCCATTCCGCAGCCGGTTTGAGCATACGATGCGTGTGTATCGGTGGGCGATTAAGCTGCAGTCGAAGCTCGGCGGAGATCTGGATGTGATTGTACTTGCAGCCCTGCTTCATGATATCGGATGGGATGACGAGCGTCCACATGGAGAAGTTGGCGCAGAGCTGGCGGTTGAGTACATGGATAGCATAGGAATTGATTCGGAGACGATCCGACGTGTCGGTGAGATCATTATGATTCATGAAGATAAAGATTCCGATGCGGATTTGTCCCTGGAATGCAAGATTGTTATGGACGCAGATCTGCTCGATGAAGTCGGAGCCATCAGCGTACTCTGGGATTCGATGGCAACTGCCTGTGAAGACGAAGCCAGTTATAAGAAAGCGTATTACCGCATAAAAAATTATTATAGAAATAACAAACCGAAGATCCGGAGATGCAAGACCGATGCAGCCAGAGCAGAATATACAAAGCGTATGCAGCTGCTCGACAGTTTCATCTTCCAGTTGGAAAAAGAGTTATTCTAAAAGTCGTTGCAGATTGTAGCGGCTTTTTTGTTTTAAAGCAAATAAAAAGAGGTACCAGATATGAGCAGTATTATGATATCCATCATATGCAATACGTACAATCATGAAAAATATATTGAGCAGACATTGAAGGGATTTGTGAACCAGAAGACGACATATCCATATGAAATCCTGATTCATGATGACGCATCAACGGACAGAACGGCAGAGATTATCCGCCGGTATGCAGATGCTTACCCATCGTTGTTTAAACCGATTTACCAGACAGAAAATCAATATTCCCAAGGGATAAATGTCAGTGGTGCGTATCAATATTCGCGTGCAAAAGGCAAATACATTGCTTTTTGTGAGGGCGACGATTACTGGTGTGATCCCGAAAAACTGCAGAAACAGGTGGATTTCCTTGAGCGTCATCCGGCGTATTCTGCGTGCGTACACCAGACACAGGTAATTGATGACGACGGAGAAAAGAAAGGATTGTTTTCGCCGATAGATAAAACCTGTGATATTGAAGAGTTGAATGAATACATGGATTTTCCGCACACGTCTTCGTTTTTGCTCCGGAATCCGTTTATCGATGATACCAGGCGTGGAAAATATCTGCAGAAATACATCTCTTATTGGGATAAGAGTATGGTGATTTATATGTTTCGCACGGGGAAAATTCATTATCTTGCAGATATCATGTCCTGCTATCGCTGCGTCACGGACAAGGGAACCAGTTTTCAGGCCCGCATGAAAAGAAAAAATATGACAAAAGAGATTGTGGATGCAGAACTGTGTCATTACAGACAGCTTCGTGCGTATCGGATGGATGTTGACATTGCAAATCATTATTTCCGGAATGTAAATCTTTATGCATTGAAAAAATGGCTGCATTACCCATCGGTCGGAAACTTTAAATTGATGGTATACGGCATCCGGAAATGCCCGTTCCCAAAGCGAAAGATGATTCGGTTTTTCTGCAACAAATTAAAAATCTGCACAGTGAATATTACAGGAATGGTCATAAATAAGTTATGGAAAACGAAAGCGAAAGCGGAAAAAGAATAGTATCAAATTTAATATGGCGTCTGGCAGAGCGGTTTGGCGCACAACTCGTTTCATTTGTTGTTTCAATCGTACTTGCGAGACTCCTGCTTCCGGAAGACTACGGAACCATCACGATGGTTACTGTCTTTATTGCAATCCTGCAGGTGTTTACGGACAGTGGATTTGGAAATGCACTGATCCAGAAAAAAGATGCAGATGATCTGGATTTTTCTTCTGTTTTTTATTTTAATGTTATTTTCTGCCTGCTCCTATATGTAGGCTTGTTTGCGTGTGCACCACTGATCGCGTCATTTTACGACCGTCCGGAACTGGTGCCGCTTGTCAGGGTGCTTGGAATATCACTGATCATATCCGGTGTGAAAAATATACAACAGGCATATGTGTCAAGACAGCTGATGTTTAAAGTGTTTTTTTATTCGACCCTGATTGGAACGATCGGCGCAGCGGTTGTCGGAATTGCGATGGCATATCTGGGCTTTGGCGTGTGGGCACTTGTCACACAGCAGTTGTTTAATACGACATTGGACACGATCATTTTGTGGACTACCGTGAAATGGCGGCCGAAGCGGATGTTTTCCCTAAGCCGGTTAAAGACGTTGTTTTCCTATGGCTGGAAACTGCTTGCAGCGGCACTGCTTGATACGGTCTATAACAATGTCCGGCAGCTGATCATAGGAAAGAAATATACGTCTTCGGATCTTGCGTATTATAATAAAGGAGAACAGTTCCCGAGTCTGATCATAGTAAATATAAACAGCAGTATCGACAGCGTATTGTTCCCCGTTATTTCCAAAGCTCAGACAGATCTCGGGCAGGTAAAAAAACTGACCCGGAAAGCACTTAAGACAAGCAGTTTTGTCATCTGGCCGATTGTTATGGGGATGGCAGCCTGTGCGGACTCCATCGTCCGGATCCTGTTATCCGAAAAATGGGTTGCCTGCGTACCGTATATGCAGATTTTCTGCCTGACATATGGATTATGGCCGGTCATTACAGCCAATTTGAATGCAATCAAGGCGCTCGGGCGGAGTGATATCTTCTTTAAGCTGGAAGTGGCGAAAAAGATCGTCGGTCTGATATCGGTTCTGATTGCACTGCCATTTGGCCCGTTTGCGATGGCTATCGCATATTTTGCAACGATGCCGTTTAATGCCATGATCAACGCATTTCCAAACAAAAAGCTGATGAATTACCGGTACCGGGAGCAGTTTGTCGATATATTGCCTTCGTTTGCGCTTTCGCTTGCGATGGGATGTGTCGTTTATATGATAGGAATGCTTTCCTTCAATATTTATTTAAAGCTGCTTGTACAAGTGGTGACAGGTGTTATAATATATATATTGGGAGCAAAAATTTTCAGATTTGAGAGCTTTAATTTGATTTTGAAATTGATAAAGAAAGAGGATTAAACGGAGGCACTTTTATGGGAAAAATTCTGGTGACAAGATCGTCTATGCCGGACTTTGATGAATATATCGAAGAGATCAGGGAATTGTGGGACACACATTGGCTGACGAATATGGGAGTGAAACATGTAGAGTTCCAGAAAAAACTAAGTGAATATCTGGATGTACCAAACATAGAGCTGTTTACGAACGGGCATATGGCATTGGAACTTTCCTTGCAGGCATTGAATATTCAGGGCGAGGTGATTACGACTCCGTTTACGTTTGCATCCACAACGCATGCGATTGTTAGAAACGGACTGACCCCTGTTTTTTGTGATATCAGGGAATCGGATTATACAATCGATACAGAAAAGATAGAATCCCTGATCACAGACCGGACTTCTGCGATTCTCCCGGTGCATGTTTATGGAAATATATGCAACATAGAAGAAATTGAGCGGATCGCAAACAAATATGGTTTAAAAGTGATCTATGATGCAGCACATGCCTTTGGTGAGACATATAAGGGAAAGACTGTGGGAAATTTCGGAGATGTATCCTGCTTTAGTTTTCATGCAACAAAGGTATTTAATTCGATTGAAGGCGGCGCAGCCTGCTATCGCGATAAGGATTTGGGGACATCGTTATACCGGCTTAAAAATTTTGGAATCCGGGATCAGGAGACGGTGGACGGCATCGGTGCCAATGCAAAGATGAATGAATTCTGTGCCGCGATGGGACTGTGTAATCTGCGCCATGTGGATGCAGAGATTGCAAAGCGGAAAGTGGTTTATGACCGATACAGAGAGAATCTGTCCGGTGTGGATGGGTTGACGCTGAATCCATTGCGGGAGGATATAGAGTATAATTATTCTTATTTCCCGGTTATATTTGATGAGAAAGTGTTTGGATCAAGCAGAAACGAAGTGTTTGATTATCTTGGGAAGCATGATATCGGCGCGAGAAAATATTTCTATCCGCTTACAAATGAATTCGATTGCTTCCATGGCCGGTTTGATGTATCAAAAACGCCGGTTGCGGTGCATGTGAGCAAACGTGTACTGACGCTTCCGATGTATGCAGACCTGGCGCTTGATGATGTGGACAGAATCTGCGCGTTGATTTTGCAATGCAGGCGGTAAGATGCAGTCGTTGAATGGAGGGGAGCGCTGGTTTGAAAAGCAATTTTTATTCGGAAGAGGAACTGGGAGAACTTGGATTAAAATCGTTTGGAGAGGACGTACATATCAGCCGGAAAGCAAGTATTTATGGTGCGGAACATATCACCATCGGCAGTCATGTGCGCGTGGATGATTTTTGTATCCTGAGCGGAACGATCACGATTGGAAATTATATCCATATCGCGGCGTATTCGGCGCTCTATGGAAGCACGAGCGGTATCACGCTGGATGATTTTGCGAATATTTCGTCCCGCGTCTGCATATATGCAGTCAGTGATGATTATTCCGGAATGAGTCTGACAAATCCGATGGTTCCGGATGCGTATAAGCATCTCGAACAGGCACCGGTGCATATCAAAAAACATGTGATCATCGGTTCAACCAGCGTTGTGCTGCCGGGTGTCACGCTGGAGACCGGCAGTGCGTTCGGAAGTTTTTCCCTGGTGCGGAATTCTTCGGAAGCGTGGAGTATCAACGCAGGGATCCCTGCGAAGAAGATAAAAGACAGAGAGAAGAAACTACTGGAGCTGGAAAAACGGTTTTTGGAAGAATAGGGAGCGGAACAAATCCGGGAAGTGGAACGACAACACCGGCAGTGAATGTCTATTATCTGACACACGTGCAGACATATGGATGGCTTGGCTGGGCAAAAAATGGTGAGATTGCAGGTACAGCCAGACAGGCAAAACGACTGGAGGGAATCCAGATCGTGCTTGTTCCGAAGGGACAGGGAGAACCGGGTTGTCAGCCGGGTACACCGGGTATGGCAGCGTTTATCCAGTAAGAATGAAAGAAACGGACATGCAGGGCTATTCCAGATCGAGATACAGCAGGGGATCGACGACAGCATCATTTACCCGCATCTCAAAATGCAGGTGCGGGCCGGTGCTGTTCCCGGTATTTCCGGACAAACCAAGCGTCTCTCCCTGGGAGATGGTCTGGCCAATTTCAACATAAGATTCGGACAGATGCCCATACCGGATGACCATGCCATTGCCACAGTCTACATAGACGCTGATGCCGTAGCCGCCATTCCAGCCGGATTGGATGATGGTTCCGGCAGTGCTGCTCTTGACGGGAGTGCCGGTTGGGACGGCGAGGTCGATGCCATTGTGCGACCGGCCCCAGCGCGGACCGACATAGGAAGTGATGACATAATCATCGACGGGACGCACATAGTCCGGACGCACTTGCGTGCCGACATGCACTTCGCGGGCAATCGCGGGCGTGAGGACGTGGGAGTCGATGACTGCCTTGGACATGGCACGACCGTTCAGGTAAGTGACCAGAGCAGTTGTCTTTTTTGTTCCGGGGGTGCCTTCCTGCGTGACGACGATTTCATCTTCATAGAGCGAATCATCGTAGATGGTATGGCAGGAACCGGAATAGGAAACAAGTTCGGTGATACTCTGCTGAAAGACACCGGTCAGGCAGGATTCTTCCTGATGCGGACGGATGGATGCCAATGTATGTGCCTGACTTATCAGGCAGATGAGCAGACTGCTTCCAACAATCATAGAGGTTAGTAGTTTCTGTTTTTTATAGGAAAACTTCATTTTATGCTTCATGATTTGTACTCCTGTGAAATATGTATTGGCATTAGTATTCCCAGGACTGGGCGGAGTTATTCGTTGAAAAAGATAGGGCAGAGAAAGGGTGATTAGGATGAAACAGAAGAAAAAAGTATGTGCGCTTATACTTGCATTTGCAATGGTTTTCACGATGCTTGTGCAGGTACCTGGGTACAAGGTGAAGGCCGCAGGCCCATCCGTTTTTTATATGTCGCATGTGCAGACGTATGGATGGGAGAAGCAATGGAAGCTGGATGGTGCGGTTTCCGGAACAAGCGGAAAAGCAAAACGGTTAGAAGGAATCCGGATCCGTGTAGAAGGTGGCGATTTGGGTGTCCGGTACACGACACATTGCCAGACATATGGATGGATGCCGTGGGTGAAAAATGGGGAGATCAGCGGTACAGAAGGAGAGGCAAAGCGGTTAGAGGCAATCAAGATTGAGCTGACCGGCGGGGATGCGCAGTATTATGATGTTTATTATCGTGTGCATGCACAGACCTATGGGTGGCTTCCGTGGGCGAAAAACGGACAGGCAGCAGGTACGGCAGGATATGCAAAGCGCCTCGAAGCGATTCAGATTTGTATCGTAAAAAAAGGTACAGAAGTACCAAATACGTACCATGGTGTGACAAGCCGTTCCGGTAGGGCATATGTATCAAAAGATGGCAGAGCAGATGCGGATGTGGATGGACGTGAATCGACAAATATCAGTTACCGGACACATGTGCAGACGTATGGCTGGCAGGGCTGGAAGAGCAACGGAACCGTTGCAGGGACAAGCGGTCAGGCAAAGCGTCTCGAAGGAATCAATATCAAATTATCCAATGAGCAATATTCCGGAAGCGTAGTATACCGGACACATGTACAGTCTTATGGCTGGCAGGGCTGGAAGAGCGATGGAACGATGTCCGGAACCAAAGGGGAAGCGAAGCGCCTCGAAGCAATCCAGATCTATCTGACGGGCGAGATTGCAGAATATTATGATGTTTATTATCGTGTGCATGCACAGACGTATGGCTGGCTTGGATGGGTGAAAAATGGCACTCCGTCCGGTACAGCAGGATATGCGAAACGGTTAGAGGCAATCCAGATTGTGCTGGTGAAGAAAGATGCTTCCGCACCTGGAAATGTCGCGGGAATTGTATCCACAACTCCTGCCGGTTTTGTGAATAAACCGGGCATGCAATATCCGGATAATCCGGCGGGATCATACGGGGATAATGGAGAAGGATGGACCCCAAATCCGGACAATCCCGGAAATACTTCTTCAACCGTGCCGGATGTAACGAAGTATTCTTATGAGATTATTCCGCTTCTGGCTCCATTAAATGAATATTATTATGTCAAAACAGACAATCCGGATCCTTCGTATGTTGGGTTTAAGGATAAAAACAGCAAGTATGCATCCAATGACAAAATTGCGTATCTTGTCCCGACGGCAACCCGGTTTTTTGATGTACAATACGAAAACCGGACGACCGGACGTGTCAAGGGCGGATATATTTACGAGGCTTCGGATGCGGGTGCAGATGGTGGAGAGTTTGTGCTGCAGCAGGCACAGAGAGCGTATACGGTTACAAAATCAGGCAATTGGACCTCTACAAGTAATCCGGGCTGGCAGGATACATCGGTTACGATATCTTGTCCACAGGTGAAAAACCTCACAGATTATCTGGTCGATGAATATACAGATCCTTCAAAGGATTTCTTTGATAATTTAGATGCTGTGCAGAGTGTGTTGAATACACATGCCGTATATCCAAAAGGAATCCGGGATACATCCAAAGTAAATACCGCACATCCATATCCGCTGCTTGCGACATCTCCATATCAGGAACTTTCTTTAAATGAGCATTATGAGATGTTTGAGTCAACGGATGACGCCATGTTTTTGGAGTATCTGCATCCAATGGTTCTTTCGTCCGTTGGTGTGCCTGGCGTGATGGCAAATGTTGCACAGAGACTGCAGCCATCCTGTACAGTGGAAAGCTCAGATTTGCATTATCTAGTAAAAATAACCTGGAACGGAGAGACTCGTTCCTATGGTGGTGCCGGAAACGGAAATACGGATCCGATCTTTTCGAAATATATAGAAACACTCTTTAAGTTTGATGGCTCTGCGGGCGATTATGCATCCTATCAGAATGCCGGTGCACTGATCTCATATATTGACAGGATGGCAGACAAGATCCATGCATATGAGAAGGCATCGACGGAAGAATTGAAGACATACAAAGAACAGTTGACCGGGCAACCGTTTGAGGATGCAGTCGGGACAGGAAACTGGCTCAAGGTGGCAGCAGAAGGCTGGTTTGGCTATGGAGGAGCGTATACATATGTCAGTGCATATGCCGGAAAAGGGAAAGGCGTTGCATATATGGAAGATGTATGGGTAGACGGGCGGTATATCAATAAAAATAACTGTATCGACCTAAAAGCGACCTATGCAGACCATCCGACCGCGGATATCATCGTCCGGAACAAAACATTTGTAAATGCAAATGGGCAGACAGTAACGCAGGATGTCTTTTATAAATACGATAAGCAGAAAGATGGCTGGTATGCAGTGCAGTCGTATTTTGGAAGAATGAATTGGTGGTATGAGGATGACTGGAAGAAGCTGCCAGAGGATATGAAACTGACACATGCGCAGGTAGAAGCGATGCATGTGGATGCAAATGCTTCGAAACTTCCGGAGACCGGGCTGATCTATGATGGTACGGTGGCGCCGGGCACACCATTTATAAATCCATAAGCGTGGGAGCGGGAACCTGCTGTACAAATGGGTGCTTGTAAAAGGTGCCTGGATAAGGTAAAATAATTTTAGGATGCGTGCCGGATGCACGGAATAAGTTACGTGCACGCGGGAAGCTTGCCGGTCAGAATAGAAATGAGGGATTTGCACATGTCGAAAAATCTGTTAGATATAGAAGATATTCCACCACAGCTTGCAAACAAAGTAAAGCAGGATCTGAAATTTAAAACGGGCAATTTTGTGTGGCGCGTGCGCTTTAATATTCCGCTTGATCCTCATACGGTGAACAAAGATACGATGTATGTGACAAATTCACAGAACCAGCGGCTTAGCACACACATACGATACGATACGAAGAATGAACTCATCGAAGTAGAACCGATGGAAGCGTATGCTACAAATGAATTTTATTCGCTTACAATCACTACAAATGTAAAATCCCGCGGTGGACAGTCGTTGAAAGAACCGGTACAGATTAGATTTAAGCTGTAGTTATGGCGTGCGGGAAACTGCATCGATTGCAACATGGAAGAAATTAAAACAGGGACCGTGAAAACGGTCCCTTTATAAAATGCAACCGGATTTGTATCTGTAATTTAACGAGGAAGAAATCGCGATGAACGAAGTCCATACTGGAAAACGGAATTTCTGTATCAGGTGGGAAACGGTTGCATGATTGTTCATATTTATCATACGCAGATGGCATGTCTATCGTTCTTTTTATAGACATAGCATGCGCAATGTGTTATTATTTTATGTGTTTTAGATTGGATTTTTGAGTGAAACTGTACATGCTTTGCAGTATGAAAAAGGAGGAAAAAACAATGAGTTATTCCGCAGAGATTATTGATTATAAAGGGAAAGAGGCAATCGAACTGACCGCCGGAAAGTACAAGGCAATCGTTGCTCCTTTTTTAGGAAGTAATGTCCTTCGTATGCAGGATGTTGAAAATGACATTGAGATTTTCCGCTATGATGAATCCCTTTCAATTGAAGATTTGAAGAAAAGTCCGGAAGTGTATGGACTTCCGACATTGTATCTGCCAAACCGTCTGGCAGGAGGTGTGCTGAAAGTAAGTGATGCAACGTATCATTTTCCATTGAATGATCCACTCGGAAATCATATTCATGGTTTCCTGCACAAGCGTGAGCATAAGATTGTGGATGTGATTACAGAGGGCAAAAAAGCAATCGCGAAAACAGAATATATATATGATGAGAACGATGAGTTCTTCGAGACATATCCAGTCAGCTTTAAGGCAGAGTTTACATTTACATTGTCAGAGGAAGGCCTGGATTATGCGTTTACGATGACAAATACATCAAAAAAACAGCTGCCATATGGTATGTGCAATCACACGACAATCAACGGACCGTTTGTGAAGGGTGGAAATGGTCTGGATATGCGTTTGTATATTCCGGTTGGCGAGAAATGGGAACTCTCGAAGTCCTGCATCCCGACGGGCGATATGCTGGTACAGACAAACCACGACAGACAGTATCTGACAGGTTCTCAGGTGCCGGTGCTGCATGATATTGATAACGATGTATTTTTCGCAGAGGAAGGAAGTCTGGATGGCAAGCCGTTTTATGGTGCGGTTGCAACCGACGCCGGAACAGGCAAGCGAATCTGCTATGAAGTTTGCAAGGATTTCAAGTTCTGGGTAATCTGGAACGATCATGGTGATAAAGGATACTTCTGTCCGGAGCCATGTACATGGATTATTGATGCACCGAATCAGCCGATTCCGCCAGAAGAGTCTGGCTACAGAGAACTCGCACCGGGTGAGTCACATACGGTGACGGAGAAGATTTATACAGCGTAATAAATTGGGCGATGAAAAGCCGGCACAGTTTGTGCCGGTTTTTTATATTGAAAGCTGGGAGACAAGCGCATTTCAGGTTTTCCTTAATAATTCACTTGGTTGTGCCGATATAGAATATAGAGCAGGAAACACAAAAACAGGGAGTACGTATGCAGAATATCAATATAAAAAATTCACAGGAAGCAGTCAGTGCCTATACAAAAAATATAGGTACGTACGAGCAGAAACAGGGGATGTCATCCACAGGAACGCTCGATACGTTTGAGGCGGTTGAGCAGGTGCAGTATGAACGCGGTTCCAAAGTGAAAACGAATGCGCAGACGGTCATGGACAACTTCAAAGAATATCAGAAAGACCAGCAGGAGAAGACAAAGGAAGAACAGCAGCAGGAAATCGATGATGAAAAGCAGGCGCGCGAGGATGCGAAAGAGATCGCCCGCTCTCTTACAACGGAAGAGATCAAGCAACTGCGCAGGATGGGTGTGGATATTGCCACAGCGTCGCTTTCGGATATTGAGGGGATCGTAAACTCCATGCGAGAGGCGTCACACAAAGAGCAGATGGCAAATATTTTTGCGCAGACAAAGGTCGAAAAAGGCGACGTTTCCAGTCTTGTATTTACAAGTACCGGTCCGAAGATTGCGGGTACCGATGTAAATCTGAACGTGGAAAACAAAGATATTTTATATCTTCTCAAAAATCGCCAGCCGCTCACGCAGGAAACGCTTTACAAAGCACATTACAGCGGGCAGCAGGATGCAACCGGGACAGAGACAGATTCCGGGACAGACCAGTCATGGGAAGAATTGCCGGAGACGATACAAATGCAATGCAGGCATATTATCCAGCAGGCAGGAATTCCGGTTGATGATAAGAGTATGGGAGGCGCCTCGCTGATGCTCGCAAATGACATCCCTGTGACAACAGATTCCATGCGGGCATATATGGCATTGCAAGCGCAGAATGGAAAATCAATTACTGCGCTTCCAACCATGGATCAGATCGAAGAAACACAGGCAGATGCAATCGGGGAAATGGCAGGGAAGCTCTGTGAGGATGTGGCATCGCTTACGGAAAATGATGTAGTCCTGGCGATTCGTGAAAATCGCTCACTCACAATCGCAGCGATGCTTGCAGCAAGGCAGAATATGACAGGTGCGGCAGGAACTGCGCATGTAACGACAGATGCATCGCTTAGTCAGAGTGCATCTGGGCGTCCGCTTCAGACTCCGGATTCGGAAAATCCGATGACACAACAATCACTCCGCGAGATAACCGCGCGGCGTCAATTGGAGGAAATCCGGTTGACTATGACGCAGAATGCAGCAGTTCGGATGTTAAAACAGGATATCAATATTGATACGCGTGATTTGGCTCAGGTTGTAGCGAAGCTTCGAAATGTGGAGACACAGATGACAAAAGAGCTTTTTGCAAGAAATGGAGTTGCTGCATCGGAAGAGAATGTTGTGCTATATAAAGAAGTGCAAAGTGATTTGCAGACGATCGGCACTGCTCCGGCAGCAAAACTTGGTCTGCTGGTCAGGGAAGATACTCAGTTGCCAGGTGGATTTGCAAGTGGCCAGATGGCAGGTGGTTATGGCAGCCTGCGGATGATTTCCGTGCACGGACTGGCAGAACTTGTGTCCACAGATGCGACGATGGCAGGCGGCGAAAGCATTGCAATAGATGCGACGGTGACAGGCAGTGAAAGCGTAGCAGCAGATGCGACGGTGACTGAAACGATCCGGCGTCCTGCAGATTTTGCGGCGATGGAGCGGGAATATGATGCGCTGGGCACATCGCCGAGAGCAGATATGGGAGACAGCATACACAAAGCATTTGCAAATGTGGATGCGATTTTGCAGGACATGCATCTGCCGGCAGACGCAGAACATACGCGTGCGGTCCGGATATTGGGATATAATTCGATTGCGATTACAGAGGAAAATCTGCAGCAGGTAATTCAGTATGACCGGGAAGTCAATGACCTGCTTACAGCGTGCCGGCCAAACATAGTATTGTCGATGATCCGGGATGGAATCAATCCGTTGGATCTGTCTGTGGAAGAATTAAATCAGACATTGCGCGATCGCAATTATCAGCCGGGCGTCAAAGAAACCGATGATTTTGCTGCTTTTCTGCGGGACGTAGAACAACGCGGAGAGATCAGTAAGGATGAGCGGTCGGGATATATCGGCATATATCGCGTGTTGAAAAAACTGGAAAAGTCCGGAGACAGGGAAGCTGGGTATTTGTTTGCAAATGGCAGCCGGCTGACTGTGCGCAACCTGATTACAGCGATACGGAGCCGCAAAGCTGCAGGAATTGATGTGTCAGTGGATGAAGCATTTGGCATGCAGGACACACTTGATGTGCGTGGAAGCCGGATGGATGCACAGATTGAAGCGGCCTTTCGTTCCTCGCCAGACGGTGTGGAGAAAAATCCGTGGCAGGAGATTGCGGAAGGAACTGCACTTGATGAAGCGGAGGCATTTTTGCAAGCGCAGGAAATCACAGAGAGCGCACAGAATATACAGGCGGCAGATATCATCCTGCATGGAGGCTATACACCGGAAACTGCGGATATATACAGCCTTTTCGCGCAAGTGATGAAAAACATGCACGTGGAAGACCATACGACGGAGGATGCCATAGACGAAGAAACCGGAGCGATGGCCGAATCCCTGGCGGGGGAGGAAATCCCACTTCCGTTTGAACCGGACAATCTGCTCGAACAGCTTGGGCGTGGCGAAGACTTGTCGCTTACATATGCGGATTTGCAGCAACAGCTTGTGGAGCAGATGTATATACAGGCAGAGACGGGCCGGACAGAGATGGATTTCCAGAATCTCAAACTGGTGCAAGCGGGGTTCCGGATCTTAGGAACGATGGCGAAGCAGCAGCGCTACCAGCTCCCGGTTTCCACGGAGAGTGGAACCAGACTGGTGAATCTGACGTTGCAGGCAGGCACGGACGGGAAAGGCACGGTCGATATAAAACTTCCGTCCAAACGGTTTGGAATGATGACAGCGATGGTCTATGTCGACGCAGAGGGACAATGGAATGTCACAATTCATGCGGATGCGACAGATGGGAATCCTGCATTGCAATCACAGAGCGGGATGCTTGATGCGATGCTGACAGACAGCCCATATGCAGGCGCCCGGATATCCATCGGGCAGAGCCGGCAGACAGATGCAGGAAATGTAAATGGGCAGAACCGGAAGATGGATGCGGGACGCGCGCAAGGACAGAATGTTGAAACACGCAAACTTTGCGAAGCGGCGGTATTTTTTGTTAAGGTGATGACGAAACTTTCCGATATATAACATAGCAAATTCTAACAGGAGGAAGCTTATGAGAATTAATTACAATTCGCTGGCGATGAATGCCACGACACATTTTGGAAAAATCAATGATAAAGTAGCAAAGTCGATGTCCAGACTTTCCTCAGGAAATAAGATCACCAGTCCGGCAGATGATGCCGCCGGACTTGCAATATCAAAAAAGATGAGTGCCCAGATTCGAGGATTAGACCGGGCAGCACTCAATTCGAATGATGGTATCTCGGTGATCCAGACCGCAGAGGGCGGCATGGAGGAGATGCATAGCATTCTCGGACGTATGCGCGAGCTTGCGGTGCAGGCTGCAAACGACGTGAATGATGAAGTTGACCGTGATTCGATACAGGAGGAAATTGATTCGCTTGCTGCGGAGCTTACACAGATTGCAGATACGACTGCATTTAACGGACAGAAGCTTTTGAACGGAGATCTGACCAGACGCTCCCTGTCGAGTGTAATCGGCGTGAAAGCAAGCTATATTTCTTCCGAAGTTGAGACAGGTGTGTATTCTCTGGATGTGACAAAAGATGCGACGCAGGCGTCTCTTACAACCGGATTTACATATTCAAATGCCACAGTTACAAGCGCGCAGGCAGGAACTCTGCAGGTAAATGGATTCTCTGTTTCTATCGAAGAAGGAATGACGATGGAGCAGGTGTACGGAAAACTTCAGGAGAGTCTTGTAAAAATCAATATCGATGTATTTGCATCCCAGGATGGAAAAAAGGAAGAAAGTTTTGACAGTGGAGCACCCGTGATGTTCCGGTCGATGGGATATGGCAGCGATGAAAAAATCGAGATTTCCGTAAACAACCCGGATCTTGCGGCATTGCTTGGGGTGACAGATGGAAGCACGACTGAAGGAACCGACTGTCAGGCAGCACTGAAAGTGACAGATGGTGGTTTTTCGACAACAGCTACCTATACAACACATGGAAACCAGGTTGAGGTTGTGGACCGGAATGGGTTTGCCATGACAATCGATCTGACGCCGGGGACGGTTGCAGAAAATGGCGGCGCAGTATCGGCAGATATTGAAGTATTATCTGCCGGAACGATGATAATTCAGAATGGTTCCAACGAAGGCGAGCAGCTCGCAATCGATATTCCGTCGCTTACAGCTTCCGCATTGGGCGTGGATGAGCTCGTGATGTATACACATGGATATGCGAGCGATGCAATCGAGACAATCGATGAGGCTGTCAAGAAAGTGTCAAATGCCCGCTCGAAACTCGGTGCATATGAAAACCGACTGGAAGATGTACATTCAAATCTGCAGGTGCAGAGTGAGAGTATCACAGAAGCGTATTCACGGCTTATGGATACCGATATGGCAGAAGAGATGACAGAATATACGCAGCAGGAAGTCTTGTCGCAGGCGGCAATCTCCATGATGCAGAAAGCAAATGACAGGCCGGAATCTATCTTACAGCTGCTGCAGTAGTAGATTCCTGGGAAAACAGGCAAATCGGGAAAACTTCTCAACCGGAAGCTGATTGGAAGCAGGTGGTTGGGGAGAAAAGTGGAAAATAAGAGGAAATCATCATGACACAGGAACAAAAACAGGAATTCACAAGACGCATCAGCCAGGAAAATCATAGTGGATTGATTCTGGTACTTTGCGATATGTTTGAACTATATGTGGACGATGCAGAAACAGCATACAAGAACAAAGAAGAAGACCGGTATTTGTTCAATATGGAGCAGGCACGACGTACGATGCAGGAATTGATTGGGTGTTTTTCGCAGGACAGTGTATGCGGAAGAAACGTGATCGCGATCTTCCGGTTTATCTATGGGAAGTTAGTTCGTTCGCAAATCCGGCGGGAGCCGGATGAGCTTGACCGGTGTGTACAGATGATGAAAAAACTGCGCACGGGATTTGTACGTCTGCATGAGGTGGACCCGGAAGATGCGGTGATGCAGAACGTGCATCAGGTATATGCCGGACTTACATATGGGAAAGGAACCTTAAACGAGAGCATACAGGGTGTAAACTATGAAACCCGGGGATATCAGGTCTGATTTGAGACCATCGTAATCCGTGCAGGCACCGGGCAGATGCCTGAAATATGGGAAAAACGTGGGAAAAACACAGCTGGTTCACACCTGGACAAAAACAGGAAAAAAGGGTATCATACATATGGTTGCATAGGGAAATTAAGGAAGATTGAAATATCTGGAACAAAAAAAGGAGCAGACGAATATGAAAAAAGACGATTGTATTTTCTGTAAGATTGCAAATGGAGAGATTCCATCAGCAACGGTATATGAGACACCGGAGTGCCGTGTGATATTGGATGTTGCACCGGCAAACCGCGGACACGCATTGATCCTTACAAAGGAACATTACGATAATATCTATCAGATCGATAAAGAGACAGCTGCAAAAGTATTTGCACTTGCTACGGATGTTGCCAAAGCAGTACAGGAAGAGACGGGCTGTGAAGGCTTGAATGTGGTACAGAACAACGGAGAAGTGGCTGGACAGACGGTGCATCATTTTCATATGCATATTATTCCACGTCATGCAGGGGATGATGTGAACGTTAGTTGGAAGCAGGGTGAGACGGAACCGGAAGCCCAGAAAGCGTTGGCCGATGCAATCAAGAAACATATCCAGTAAGAAACGCCGGATGAAACAGCAAACACACACATCAAACCAGAAGAAAAGAAAACTCGTATTTGTTGTTTTATCTGTATTGTTTGCGATTATGATCTTCTGCTTTTCTGCCAGAGATGGCGAGGAATCGACGGAGGACAGCTATACTGTCGGGATGGAATTTGGCCGGATGATTCATTGGGATTTTGACAACTGGCCGGAAGAAAAGCAGCTTGCATTTGCGGCGAAGGTCGATCACCCGATTCGGAAGCTTGCACATGCAACAGAATACGCGGTATTTGCGATGCTTTTGTGTGGCGCGTGGTGCGATGCGGACCGAAAAAGGATATTGGCCGCACTCCTTGCGTGGGGGACTGCCACTGTGTATGCCATGACCGACGAATTTCACCAGTTGTTTGTGCCCGGACGCAGTGGACAGGCAAAGGATGTCTTGCTCGATAGCTGCGGCGCGGCAGTGGGTGTGCTGTTTTTGATGCTTGTATCGATGCTGTTTCGTGCTATCCGTAAAAAGCATAGCGGTAGAGAGGATGCGCAGAAGCTGCAGGGATAAAATGCGTGAAGACATGTGCAGCTACGACGAAAAATAGCAGACAACCCTATAAATACGATGAAATAGCAAATAAACCCATTGACAATTAGAAATTTATGATATATTTTAGACATGTCTCTCTTATTCAGAGTGGTGGAGTCATAAGGGACGAAGAAGCCACGGCAACCCCGGAGACGGAAGGTGCCGACCTGAGCGATACTTAGATTAAGTTGTCGAGCAATAAGAAGATTTGATAACGACTTTCAAATCCGGTTGCTTGCAGCCGGATTTATTTTTATGAATTGCCGCGGATAAAGAGACAACCACAATATACACAAGGTAAAGCGAACCGATGATGAAAATGTCTGTGTGAAATTATTATAATAGACATCGTATATAGCCATGACTTACATATTTCATCATAAGGTGAGCGAGTTTAAAAGGAGGAACAAATGGAGAAGTTATTATTTACTTCAGAATCAGTAACCGAAGGCCATCCTGACAAAATCTGTGACCAGATCAGTGATGCCGTATTAGATGCACTTTTGGCACAGGACCCAATGAGCCGTGTCGCTTGTGAGACAGCTGTAACAACCGGACTGGTACTTGTTATGGGAGAAATCACAACGAAGGCACAGATCGATATCCAGACAATCGTGCGTGAGACAATCCGTGAGATCGGCTATGACCGTGCAAAGTACGGATTTGACTGTGATACCTGTGGCGTCATCGTAGCGCTTGACAAGCAGTCAACCGATATCGCAATGGGTGTGGACAAGGCACTTGAGGCGAAGGAAAATCATATGTCAGACGAGGAGATCGAGGCAATCGGTGCCGGCGATCAGGGTATGATGTTCGGTTATGCAACAAACGAGACACCGGAGCTTATGCCGTATCCGATCTCACTGGCACACAAGCTTGCCAGAAAGCTGACAGAGGTTCGTAAGAACGGTACACTGCCTTATTTAAGACCGGATGGCAAGACACAGGTATCCGTAGAATATGACGAGAACGGAAAGCCTTGCAGATTAGAGGCAGTTGTGCTTTCTACCCAGCATGACGAGAATGTATCTCAGGAGCAGATCCATGCGGATATCAAGAAATATGTATTTGATCAGGTTCTTCCACAGGATATGATTGATGACGAGACGAAGTTCTTCATCAACCCAACCGGACGTTTTGTCATCGGTGGACCAAATGGTGACTCCGGCGTAACCGGACGTAAGATCATTGTAGACACTTATGGTGGATATGCACGTCACGGCGGCGGAGCATTTTCAGGAAAGGATTGTACAAAGGTAGACCGTTCCGCAGCATATGCCGCTCGTTATGTAGCGAAGAATATCGTGGCAGCCGGATTGGCAGAAAAGTGCGAGATCCAGCTGTCTTATGCAATCGGTGTTGCAAGACCGACCTCAATCATGGTAGATACATTTGGCACGGGTAAGCTTGCAGATGAAAAACTCGTAGAGATTGTCCGCGAGAACTTCGATCTGCGTCCGGCAGGTATCATCAAGATGCTTGATCTGCGCAGACCAATCTATAAGCAGACAGCTGCTTACGGACATTTCGGAAGAACCGATATCGACCTTCCATGGGAGAAGACCGATAAGGTGGACGATCTGAAGAAATATTTGTAGGATATCTGTGGGAACGAATATAGTAAATCCCGGGACACGGGCATACATATCGGACGATGCCCGTGTGCCTTGCATTTGTGATAAGAAAAGAGGATAAAAATCATGAAGAATATGTTGAACTTCAAGAATTTCTCAGCGGAAGAGCTGCAGAAGATTCTTGACCTTGCGCTGGATATGAAGAAGAATCCGGAAAAGTACAGCCACGCACTGGAAGGCAAGAAGCTTTACACATTGTTTGAGAAGACAAGTACCCGTACATTTCTTTCTTTTACGACGGGTATGACAGAGCTTGGCGGAACCTACTACAACCAGCTCTGGAGAGACAGTAACTTTGTCCTTGGCGAGCCGGTTTCGGAGATCAAGTATGTATGTCGGAATGTGGACATCATTATGGCACGTCTCGTCAAAAACGAGACCGTCGAGCTGTTCGGAGACAATGTAACTGTACCATTTATCAACGGATGTGATAACTCGTATCATCCATGCCAGATTCTGGCAGATGCATTGACGATTATCGAGAAATTTGGCAGCTTGAATGTCAAGTTCCTGTACATCGGTGCAAAGAACAACGTATTTAATTCACTGGTTGAATTCTTCTCGAAGATGAAGCAGGGAACCTTGTACGGACTGACTCCGCTTGTAAATGAGACAGCCTGCGGCCCGGACTTCTATGAGGAAGCAAAGAAAACCGGCTACTATGTGGAGCTTGATCCGGACATGCCGATGGACGAAGTGAAGAAGTATGTGAAGAATATGGATATCTGCTATACCGACACATGGCTCGACATGGAGTTCTTCAATGATCCTGCATACCAGGATAAGAAGAAGGAGCTTATGGATAAGATGATGCCATATCAGTTAAATGACGCGTTCTTAGAGGGCAGCCATGCGCTTGTGTTCCACGACATGCCAATGCATGTTGGCTTCGAGATTTCGAAGGAAGTGGAGATGAAAAATCTGGATCATATCCTGGATCAGGCAGAAAACAGAAGACATGCAGAAAAAGCTGTCATGTATACATTGATAAAAGGAATCTAAGTGGTATAATATATGGATGTGTGGCTTTCGGTACTGGCATTTGTGTTGTTCCTTGGCTTTGGCACAGGCGTGCTTGTCTGTGTGTCAGCGGTGAAGAAACAGGCAGGAATCATCATAAAAAGCAGATTGCATCACAAATTAAATATCTCCGAGGTCGTCTATGCGAATCTCGGACTCGTAGGGCTTGTAGTTCTTGTGTATTTCAAGATCTATATATTTGTGCCTGCGGTATTGATGTTTGTGCTGTTTATCGTGTTGTCCACCCGGATACAGAGTGGTATCACAGAAGATGGCGCGTTGGTCGGAAGTACATTTATTGAATGGGAATTCATGCGGTCTTACCTCCTGGAAAACCAGGGGGAGGACAGCAATGTGATCGTCTTGAAGCTCCGGGCGAACCGGAAGACGTATATCCTCGTCTGCAACCGGGAAGACCGGTTTGCAATCGATGAGATATTCCAGAGGCACAATGTCCGGAAGCTTAAGAACTAGATGGTCACACGCCGTGAAACAGTACAGGATTGCGGATGCCCGGATGCAACAGGAAAAATGCACAGGGTGCAATCCCGGAGAAACAGCATAATATCGCGGATGTACCGATTACTTCTGGGCAATCGGTATCTGCGTAATAATTATGGAGGAAACAAGAAATGAAACATGTAATCGATTCAACAGACCTGACCGTGGAAGAGATTGACGGTGTGCTGAAACTGGCGCAGGATATCATCAGCGACAAAGAGGCATATAGCGAAGCGTGTAAGGGTAAAAAACTTGCAACGTTATTTTTTGAACCAAGTACAAGAACAAGGCTAAGCTTTGAATCAGCAATGATGGAGCTTGGTGGAAATGTACTTGGTTTTTCTTCGGCTGATTCTTCGTCTGCGACGAAGGGTGAGAGCGTAGGTGACACAACGAGAGTTGTCAGCTGTTATGCAGATATCATTGCAATGCGTCATCCGAAGGAAGGTGCACCGATGCGTGCCTCTATGGTGAGCAGCGTGCCAATCATCAACGCAGGTGATGGCGGACATAACCATCCGACACAGACCTTGACAGATTTGTTGACAATTCTGCGGGAGAAGGGCAGACTGGATAATTTCACGATCGGTCTGTGTGGCGACCTGAAGTTTGGACGTACCGTACATTCGCTGATCAAGGCATTATCCCGTTATGAGAACATCAAATTCATCCTGATTGCACCGAAGGAACTTCGAGTGCCGGAATATATTATCTCCGAAGTGCTCGAGGCAAAGAATATTCCTTATGAGGAAGTAGAGTCGATGGAAGACGTGATGGGCGAACTCGATGTGCTCTATATGACAAGAGTGCAGAAGGAGCGTTTCTTCAACGAGGCAGATTATGTCAGATTGAAGGATACATATATTCTTGATGGAAAGAAGCTTAGAAATGCAAAACCGGATCTTGCAATCCTGCACCCGCTTCCGCGTGTCAATGAGATTGCGGTTGAAGTGGATGACGATCCGCGCGCCTGCTATTTCCGCCAGGTTATGAATGGAAAATTCGTGCGTATGGCACTGATGCTGACACTGCTCAAGGCAAATGGAGTGAAGCTGAACCTGTCTGCGGATAAGCTTGCGAAGATTCCGGAGTAACCCGTGGGGGAAACCACGCAGGAATATAACAACGTGCTAGACGGTAAATCCGATTTGCATGAAGGAGGTAATCATATGAAGATAGATAGTATTCAAAATGGTATCGTGCTCGATCACATTACGGCAGGCAAGGCGCTCCAGGTCTACCATGACCTTGAACTCGACAAGCTCGACTGCTCTGTTGCCATCCTGCAGAACGTCAAGAGCAGCAAGATGGGAAAGAAAGACATCCTGAAGATCGACAAGGAATACGATGTGAACTTAGATGTCCTCGGTTACATCGATCCGGACATCACAGTCAGCATCATCAAGGACGGGCAGACAGTCGAGAAAAAGAAGCTTGCTTTACCGAAGAAACTGGTAAATGTGAAAAAATGTAAAAATCCTCGCTGTATTACATCGACAGAACCGGGAATTGTGCATATATTTAAATTAGCGGATGAAAAAAACCGTATTTACCGCTGCATTTATTGTGAGGCAGATAAGTAAGTGCTTTACAAAATAATGGAATGTGTTATAATTATTAAGATTATGGGCTAGTAGCGTAAAAATAACTGGCAGCACAGAGGTGTGAAATGGAAAAATATGTTATAAAAGGCGGCAATGTTCTGGAAGGAGAAGTTTCAATTGCCGGTGCGAAAAACGCCGCACTCGGAATCCTTGCAGCAGCGGTCATGACAGACGAAGAATGTATTATTGAGAATGTACCATATGTGGAAGACACCAAAACATTACTTCGTGCAATCGAGACAATTGGCGCTAAAGTAAAATACATTGACAACCACACAGTATCCATTTGCGGCGGAACGATTAAAACAGGTGAGGATGTATGTGTGGATGATGAATATATACGGAAGATACGGGCATCCTACTATCTGCTTGGCGCTTTGCTTGGCAAGTACAATTATGCACAGGTTGCATTGCCGGGTGGCTGCGATATCGGACTGCGGCCAATCGATCAGCATATCAAGGGATTTGAGGCGCTTGGTGCAACCGTAGATATCGTCAATGGCGGTAAAGTTGTAGCAAAGGCAGACCGGCTGGTTGGAAATCACATTTATTTGGATGTGGTAACAGTTGGCGCAACCATCAACATCATGATGGCAGCGGTACTTGCAGAAGGCAAGACAACGATTGAGAATGCAGCGAAAGAGCCGCACATCGTTGATGTCGCAAACTTTTTAAACAGCATGGGCGCAAATATCAAGGGCGCCGGAACCGACGTCATTCGTATCCGGGGCGTGCAGAAGTTAAAAGGAACCGAATACTCGATTATTCCGGATCAGATTGAGGCGGGTACATTTATGACGATGGCGGCAGCTACCAAGGGAAACGTGCTCATCAAAAATGTAATTCCAAAACACTTAGAGGCAATCTCTTCAAAATTAAATGAAATCGGTGCACGTGTGATTGAATATGATGATGCAGTCCGTGTCATGGCAGACGGACGGTTCAAAGCAACACAGATCAAGACACTCCCATATCCGGGATTCCCGACAGACATGCAGCCGCAGATGGCGGTGACACTTGCACTGTCGCAGGGAACAAGCGTGATTACGGAGAGTATTTTCGAGAACCGGTTCAAGTACGTAAGCGAGCTCTCCCGCATGGGAGCACGCATCAAAGTAGAAGGAAATTCCGCAGTGATCACCGGCGTGGATGGTTATACAGGTGCAAACTTAGTTGCACCGGATCTGCGGGCAGGTGCCGCACTCGTCATTGCAGCGCTGGCAGCAGATGGCTTTAGCACCATCGAGGATATCAAGTATATTTTGCGTGGTTACGAAGATTTCGATGGAAAGATCCGTGGACTTGGCGGTCAGATCGAGGTCGTCGATGACGAGCGTGACGTCCAGAAATTTAAATTAAGAGTGGGTTAAAAGCAATCAAGAAAAATAAGGGAGGGGTTTCATATGCCTAAAAAACCGTACTACATTACAACCGCAATCGCATACACATCTGGTAAGCCTCATATAGGCAATACGTATGAGGTTGTACTTGCAGACAGCATTGCCAGATACAAGAGATACGTCGGATACGACGTACGTTTCCAGACAGGAACGGACGAACATGGTCAGAAGATTGAGATCAAAGCATTTGAGAATCTCTCCACACCGAAGGAATTCGTGGATGAGACATCCGCAGAGATCAAACGTATCTGGGATCTGATGAACACTTCTTACGACAAATTCATCCGTACAACGGACGATTATCATGAGAAGCAGGTGCAGAAGATTTTCAAAAAATTATACGATCAGGGAGATATCTACAAGGGCGAGTACGAAGGCATGTACTGTACACCTTGCGAGTCCTTCTTCACACCATCCCAGCTGGTAGATGGAAAATGTCCGGACTGTGGACGGGAAGTTCAGCCGGCAAAAGAAGAAGCTTATTTCTTCAAGCTTAGCAAATACGCAGATAAACTGATTGAACATATCAACACACATCCGGATTTTATCCAGCCAGAGTCCCGTAAGAACGAGATGATGAACAACTTCCTGCTTCCTGGACTGCAGGATCTGTGTGTATCAAGAACCTCCTTCAAATGGGGAATTCCGGTAGATTTCGATCCGGGACATATCGTGTATGTATGGATTGATGCACTGTCAAACTATATTACCGGCCTTGGCTATGATGTAGATGGAAATTCCGACGAGATGTTCCATCGTTACTGGCCGGCAGATCTGCATCTGATCGGCAAGGATATCCTCCGGTTCCATACGATTTACTGGCCTTGCATGCTGATGGCACTCGGACTGCCGCTTCCGAAACAGATTTTCGGACATCCATGGTTGATCCAGAGCGATGGTAAGATGAGTAAGTCCCGTGGAAATGTAATCTATGCAGACGACATGGTGGAATATTTCGGTGTGGATGCAGTCCGGTATTTCCTGTTGCATGAGATGCCATTTGAAAACGATGGTGTGGTATCGTGGGAACTTGTAATCGAGCGTATCAATTCAGAACTTGCAAATACACTTGGAAATCTTGTGAACCGTACGATTTCCATGTCCAATAAATATTTTGATGGCGTTGTGACAAATGCAGGCGCACATGAGCCGGTGGATGATGATTTGAAGAAGGTTGTGACAGACACCCGACTCAAAGTCAATGCATGCATGGACAAGCTCCGTGTGGCAGATGCAATTACAGAGATTTTCGCTTTATTCAAGCGTTGCAACAAGTATATTGACGAGACGATGCCTTGGGCACTTGCCAAGGATCCGGAAAATGCAGATCGTCTGAATACGGTTTTATACAATCTGGTAGAGAGCATCGTGATTGGTGCAAGCTTACTTGAGCCATATATGCCGGAGACTTCCGAGAAGATCTTGAAGCAGTTAAATGCCGAGAAGCGTCGCGTGACAGAGCTTTCAAACTTTGGTCTGTATCCATCCGGAAACAAGGTAACGGATCAGCCGGAGATTCTCTTCGCAAGAATCGATGCACCGAAGATGCTCGAGGAGATCGAGAAGCGTTTCCCATCCAAGGTGGTTGAGGAAGAGCCAAAGCCGGAGAAGAAGGCAAAGAAGGAAGAGAAAGTTGAGATTCCGACGCTCGATGCCGTTGTGAAAGAAGAAATCACAATCGACGAATTCAGCCGTATGCAGCTGCAGATGGGTGAAATCATCTCCTGCGAGGAAGTTGAAAAGTCTAAGAAGCTGCTTTGCTCCCAGGTAAAGGTACAGGGCAGAACCTTGCAGATTGTATCCGGAATCAAGCATTACTATACACCGGAGCAGATGGTTGGGAAGAAGGTTGTTGTTATCACGAACCTGAAGCCGACAAAACTTGCAGGCGTGTTATCCGAAGGTATGCTTCTTTGCGCTGAGGATTTCGATGGGAATCTGGCACTGCTTACCGCAGAGAAGGATATGCCGGCCGGAGCAATGATCAGCTAGAGAGATAAAATGAAGACAATGAAAAAGAACAGGGCTACGTGAATCGCAGCCCTGTTCTTTTTCGTTGTCTTTATAAACTATTCCGCATCTGTCGATGTTGCTGTCTCGGTCACAATTGCGGAATTGATCATTGCGGCATCAATCTTCATGAAGTCGCGGTCACTGATATAGTATTTATTTCCATCTTCGATAATTTCTACGGTTACTACCTGTGGGTCGGCATAGGTCATGTTTTCACAACCGGCATTTAAGATATCGATGAGCCCCTGCGCAAATTCTGTCTCGTACTGGGCTAACGTATAATCATTGTAGGTGCCGGCTTTCACTGCATCGTTAAATGTGGTGACATAAGTTGTCACATCGGCAGAAGTCTGGGCAAACAGATTGATTGGATAGACTGTAACATCGACGACGTAGACGCTGCCATATTTTCTTGCTTTATCTACCTTATAATTCACTTTGCTGTAGATGTTTTTTGCGAGTGTCTCAAACTGCTCCCGCATCTCGGGTGCATCGTCGATTTTCACACTGTAATAGGTGAGAATGTTATCAGTCAGCAGATCGATGTTTGACTGGTAGAGTGCATCCGCATCTTCCTGATTTGCTCCGGAAGCTTCGATATAATCCTTCGTTGCCCCCAGATAATTGATTGCAATCAGACTTTTGATATAGGTCTGGTAACGCTTCTCTACATTCGCCGAACAAGCGGTCAGGGAAAATACTAACAGGATACAGATTGGCAAAAGAGAGAATCGTTTGTATTTTTTTGCACGATGTTTCATGACAAAGTTCATTTATAGATCACCTCATATTAATTTAATATTAAACACTTTTCTTAGTGTATCATAAAGTGAAAGTAAATATCAATATACATATAGTTTTTATTAAATACAGTTTGGATTGGCGAGCATGGATTTAAACCATGATCGTCAATTCAAACGTCCGTTAAAACATTTAGTATATAGATCAAAATCCCATGCAAAAAAATGGTGCATAAACGAGATTCTTATGGTATAATTAAGAAACATATTGGATTATAGACATTCGAAAGGAGAATTATAGAATGGACGTTACTTTGAAGACCACATCGTTTGGTGGATATGACAAAAAAGCAGTTGAAAATTATATAGACGAATTAACAGCAGAACACGAGAAAGAGGTTTCCGAATTAAAAGCAAACGTATTGAAGCTTTCCGAGACAGTGAAGAATCTGCACACTATGCGGGAAGTAAACCTAAATGAGTCATCGAGTACCATTGACAACCTGAAAAAGGTAAATGATGAGTTGCAGGTGGAAGTGACGCAGCTGCGCGATAAGATGGCAGATTATAAAAAGCGTGATGAAGAGTCCGCCAGCCGCTATGAGTCGATTTCAAGAACACTGCTTGAAGCACGGGAGAGCGCAGATGCGCTGGCAAAGCAGACACAGAAAGAGTGCGAGGAACTCCGCGCAAAGACAGAGGAAGACTGTGACAGACAGACACAGGAGACGAGTGATGCCTGCCGCCAGATGTCAGAGGAGACAACCGCAGAGTGCCAGCGTATGCATGCAGAAACTGTGGCTGCCTGTGAGAGACTTGAGGCAGAGACAAAGAGTAAATGTCAGGAGCGCAAGGAATCTGCCTATGCAGAGAGTGAGCGCGTCAAACGTGAGGCAAGAGAAGAGGCAGAAAATCTCCGTACACAGACAGAAGCTGCCTGCCAGTCATTGAATGACCACACAGAAGAGACTTGCGCAAATATGCGTGCGGAAGCGGCTGCAGATTGCGAGGAGATGCGGAGCAAAGCAAGCACAGACGCATATACGATGCGTATGAACGTAAAACGGGAATGCGAGAGCGTGAATGAATTTATGAAGCAGATGAAGGCCGCATTAGATGGTGTAGAGCAGGCAGTTACAAGCGCAAATGCACAGATGAGCGAAGCAGTCAGCAATGTTTCAGAAGCCGTTGACAAGTCAATCGAAGTTGCGAGCCAGGCATTCTCGGAGACGGATGGAAACTAATACGCGAGCAGAGAAGTTTGAAAGCAGTATAGAAAGGGGCTGTCACATGGGTGTGGCAGCCTTATTGATTCATATAAAAGTACGAAGGGGGCGAAGGGGCTATGGTAATCGAGAACAAATATCTTAGAAAAGCAATTGAAAAAACCGGATACGTTGTGCTTGTCAAGCGCTACATCCAGGGACTGCCGGGATCAAGCCTGGTCTATATATCCCCAAATGCATCGGCGATGGGGATGAACGTCGAGCTTTTAAACAAAGGATTAAAACTGTCGGAGGATTATATCTTTCCGGCAGACCGGGAGAAGGTCATGAAGACAATCCAGCGGGCAATCGAAAACCGGGTGCAGGATTACCAGCACGAATACCGGATGGTCGGAGATGATGGGAAACTGCGGCAGGCAGTTGCAAACATTTGTATCGGTGCAGTGTCCGAGGAAGAAAATACATACGAAGTAGAATTTTACATCCGGGATATCTCCGGGGAACGGCAAGAAGAAAAACAGGAAAAAATCAAGGAAGCGATTGAGAAACCGACAAACCAGATGCAGATATCGAGGGACAGTTCGCTTTTGATCAGCAAACTGGATAATCCGGGGATGATTCCGCAGATTCAGAAGATGGAGATGATCATGAGCGGGTTCTCCAAGTTGTCCGGCCTTTATTCTGTATTCGTGGATGAAAATGGAAAAGTCGAATCCACACCGGTTGGACCGGCAACGGATCTTGGCGATTTTTACGATCTGTTTGAGACACCGGCATACAAAGAATATTTCAAGACGATGAAAGAACAAATCCTCTCCGAGATGAAACCGCATCTGTTTGACAGAGAGGAAGGCGGAGAAGGAAAACTGGCGATGGCACCAATCTGTGTAGGTGACAATTTGCAGGGATTCTGGGTCCTTGGATCTTATACACCAGAGGATTCCAAGCGGATGGAGGATATCTGTGAGCTGCATTGGTCAACTGCGGAGCTGGTATCTGACTTCCTGCTGCAGAGCTATAACTCGATTGTCGAGTCTGCAAAATCACGCGGCGCGGGCAAAAAACTGCGCGAGGAGCTGGCAAGACAGAGTATCGTGAATGTTGCGCTTTCAAAGATCAGCAGCAAGCTAAGCGAAGATGTGGACCAGGTAATCGCGGAGACATTGCGCGAGGTGGCACTTCATATGGATCTTGACCGCATGTTTTTATATACATTTGACAAGAATCACCCGAAGACATATATGCTTCGGAGCTATTTTGATGTGTCGGGTGACATGCCGGGCGAGGATGTGGTGACGCTTCTGCCAGAGCGGATGTACCTCGTGCTGGATGCAATCAAACGTGGAAATGGATGCTGTATGCTGGACCGCACAAACATGACACAGCGGGATGTGATCAACCTGATGCGGTATAATTTCCGTGCAGAGATTGCGTATCCGATTTATCTCGAAGGCAGATTGTATGGCATTCTGATATTTGCAGAGAGCAAGAGCGAACGTGTCTGGACAAAGGAAGAACTCCGGTTCTCGCAGAGCATTTCGTTATTGATTCAGAATATGCTGGAAAATGCAGACGGGGATGATAATGTCAGAAACGTGAATAAACATCTGATAGAGACATACAATAGTTTCCATGAGGGGATTTTTATCCGCGATCTGTATACCGGTTATGTATTTTTTGCAAACAAAGCATTAAATGACATGCTCGGATACGACCTGACCGGCGGTGACAGCCGCAAGATATTGAAGAATCTGCGGGATAAATTTGAGAATATGGATGGCATGCGAAAGCAGATAGCGAGCCGAAAGATAAGCAACTGGTGCAGCTATGTACCGGCGTTAGATGAGATCATGGACATCACCGAAGTGCCGATCGAATGGCTGCAGGGCGGTGCCGCAACGATGATCATTATGAGAAAAGCTAAGGATAATTAGGAAATTTCCGATATATATTAAGGAGGAACAAGACGTGGCAAGTTCAGACATTGGAATCGACCTGGGAACAGCCAGTATATTAGTCTATGTGAAGGATAAAGGCGTTGTGCTGAAAGAACCATCCGTTGTCGCTTATGACAGGGACACCGAGCAGATCAAGGCAATCGGTGAGGAAGCACGGCTGATGCTTGGAAGAACACCGGGGAATATAGTTGCGGTGCGACCGCTTAGACAGGGTGTTATCTCTGATTACAGGACGACAGAGAAGATGCTGAAGTATTTTATACAGAAAGCAGTTGGAAAAAGCTTCTTTGGCAGAAGACCGCGCATCAGTGTATGTGTGCCATCTGGCGTTACGGAAGTAGAGAAGCGTGCGGTGGAAGATGCGACGTATCAGGCGGGTGCCAGAGATGTGTATATCATTGAGGAACCGGTGGCAGCAGCAATCGGTGCCGGGATTGACATTTCCAGACCATGTGGAAATATGATCGTGGATATCGGCGGCGGAACGACAGATATCGCAGTGATATCGCTCGATGGCGTAGTGGTATCGTCTTCCATCAAAGTTGCGGGCGATGATTTTGATGATGCGATTGTCCGGTTTATGCGGAAGAGACACAATCTTCTGATTGGCGAACGCTCCGCAGAAGAAATCAAGATTAACATAGGAACTTGTTACAAACGACCGGAGAATATCTCCATGGATGTCCGTGGACGAAACCTGGTCACAGGTCTTCCGAAAACAGTGACCGTATCTTCCGATGAGACAGAGGAAGCGCTGCGCGAGGTGACATCCCAGATTGTGGATGCCGTGCATTCTGTATTGGAGCGCACACCGCCGGAGCTTGCGGCAGATATTTCCGACCGTGGAATCGTATTGACCGGCGGTGGATCTTTGCTGCACGGACTGGAGGATCTGATCGAGGAAAATACCGGAATCACGACGATGACAGCAGAGGAGCCGCTCACTGCAGTGGCGATCGGCACAGGAAAGTATATTGAATTTTTGAGTGAACGAAAGTAGGTAGAAGATGGTAAGAGGGTTGTATACAGCCTGGACCGGACTTCGCAACGAAGAAAAGCGGATGGATGTTGTAACGAACAACATGGCAAATGCAGACACAACCGGATTCAAGAAAATTGACGTCACTGCGCAGTCGTTTGACCGCCAGCTTGCAGTCAAGATTGATGATCCGACAGTCGGACCGAACCTGAAACAGGGAATCGGAGGCGTTGCGCTCGGTGTGAAGATCGGCGAGACATATTATGATATGTCCCAGGGAAATTTCAGACAGACAGACAATCAGTATAATTTCGCTTTATCCGGGGACGGATTTTTTACCATCAGCACGACGAACAAGAGTGGACAGACAACGACGCGTTATACGCGCGATGGCGATTTCACTGTAACCAGGGACGGTTATCTTGTGACAAAGGATGGCGATTATGTGCTGGCGGAAGGCGGTAATCGTATACAGATTCCGAACGCGAATCTCGTGAAGATCAGTGTAAATGAACTTGGCGAGATTTACTCGGGCAACACATACGTTGCAAAATTGCAGCTTGTGGATTTTGACAGTTATGATGCCCTGTCAAGCTATGGCGAGAACATGTACGAGCCGGTAAACGGCGCAGTGCAGAAAGCAGCAGATGCCAAGGTGACACAGGGATATATCGAGATGTCAAATGTTAACATGGTAACAGAGATGGTAGATATGATTGCGATTTCGAGAGCCTATGAGACGAATCAGAAGATGGTGAAGACAATCGACCAGACACTTGATAAGGCAGTCAATGAAATCGGCAGAGTATAGAAGAGGATTCTATATTCCATATGAGGAGGATACGTGATATGATGCGATCACTTTGGACCGCGGCATCCGGCATGCGGGCGCAGCAGGTCAACGTCGATACAATCGCAAACAACGTTGCGAATATCAATACAATCGGATACAAAACCCAGCAGGCAAGTTTTAAATCCCTGCTGTATCAGAACCTGCAGTCGAAATCGACAAACAATGCAGGAGAAAACAAACCGGTGGCAGCGGAAGTTGGACTTGGCAGCCGCGTAGCAGCGATCACAAGTTCATTTACAGAAGGAAACCTAAACCATGTAGAAAACCCGTTCAGCGTGGCGTTGGAGGGAGACGGATTCTTCCAGATCCGGACGGCAGGCGGCGAGTTGCAATATACCCGTGATGGCGGATTCATCATCTCGCCGGTAGCACAGGGAAACATGCTCTGCACGACCGACGGAAACGAAGTGTTAGATGCGTATGGAAATGCAATCATCCTTCCGAAGAATCGTGTTGCGACTGATTTGGTTGTGAATCAGGATGGTACGCTTGCATTCCCGGATGCAACCGGAAACCCGGCGACACTGAAAGATGCAGCCGGCAGACCGGTGAAGTTTGGTATTTACCAGTTCAACAACCCAGCCGGTCTTGCAAAAGAAGGAAGCAACAATTACTCTGTGACAGTCGCAAGTGGTGCTGCGGTTGCAGAAAATGGAAACGCAAACGTGACAGCAACGAAAACCCACCAGTATTATGAAGAAGGATCAAACGTTGATGTTGCAAACGAGATGGTAAACCTGATTGTTGCACAACGTGCTTATGAGATGAATTCCAAAGCAATCCAGGCATCCGACGAAATGATGCAACAAGCCAACAACCTACGATAGGAGGAAACATGAATGGATAACATTACAAACCTAACAAGTAAAGATTATTCATCCTATATCTCCCAGTCACAGACAAACGCCCTGACGAACCAGATCAAGAACAGCTCCTCTGCGGAAGCAACCGATGAAGAGATGCTCTCTGCCTGCAAAGAATTCGAGGCATACATGGTGGAACAGTTCTTCAAACAAGCGCAGGAAATGATCAAATCCGAGGACGACGAGGAAGACGGATATGCGGAATATGCCAGGGATCTGCAGGCACAGCAGTACGCAAAGGCGGTGAGTGACCAGGGAAAACTGGGACTTGCACAGCAGCTTTATGAATCCATGAAAAAACAGAGCCAGGCGATTACACCTGCCCAGTTGCATGAGATGGAGCAGGCGGGCACATCTGCACAGGCAGAGAAGGCTGCACAGACGGACAAGACTGCACAGGCAGACAAGACCGGCACATCCGTATAGACAGACAAATAAAAACAAATAGGAATCAGAAATGACGCGAGAGGGCTACATAGAAAAAATCATATACAAAAGCGACGAGACCGGCTACTGCGTGATGCATGTAGAAGGTGAGGATGGAGAAGAGATCTTTGTTGGCACCCTGCCGGGCGCCGGTGAAGGTCTCTATGTGATTGCAGAAGGGGAATACGTGAATCATCCCCAATATGACATCCAATTCAAGTTCACCTCCTGCGAGATCCAGATGCCAAAAGATACAGAAGGAATCGAGCGGTATCTTGGTTCGGGCATCGTCAAAGGAATCGGAGCGGTGCTTGCGAAACGTATCGTCAAAAAATTCAAAGACGACACGCTCCGAATCATAGAACAGGAACCGGAGCGTTTAGCAGAGATCAACGGCATCTCTGCCCGGAAGGCACAGGCGATTGCGGTTTCCTATATGGAGAAAAAAGAGTTTCAGGATGTGGCGATTTTTTTGTCGCAATACGGAATCTCGGTCAATCTTGCTATCCGCATCTTCAACACATATGGCGCGAAAGTCTACGATATTCTGCGAGAAAATCCATATAAACTTGCTGAAGATATCAATGGCGTTGGATTCCGGATCGCTGATGAAATCGCAAGAAAGATGGGAATCGACCAGGATTCCGAGTTTCGGCTGCGCTCCGCAATTCTGTATGTATTGAACAATTCAGGGACAGAAGGTCATATGTATCTGCCAAAAGAAGAACTGCTGTACCGGTGTGCGGAACTGACCCGGGATGTGACGGCAGATATCGAAGGTATCTATGAGCAGACGACCACATTGTTAGAAAACCAGCTGATGGAGCTTTTGATCGCTGGCAAGATCATGATCAAACAGATCGAAGAAGTGGATGCGGTATATCTTGCATCGAATTATTATATCGAGATGAAGACCGCCAGAATGCTCACGGATCTGCAGCTTCGCTATGACATGGAACAGGATACACTCGAAAAAGAAATCCGCCAGATCGAGGAGGAGCTTTCAATCTCGTTAGACGATCTGCAGCGGGATGCGGTGAAGGCGGCGATCGAGGCGGGTGTTGCTGTGATTACCGGAGGGCCGGGAACAGGAAAGACAACCATCATCAATGTCATCATCAAATATTTCTCCAAGAAGGGAATGGAGATCAAGTTGTGCGCACCGACCGGACGCGCCGCAAAGCGGATGACCGAGTCGACGGGCTGGCCGGCACAGACGATTCACCGATTGCTGGAGATCAGCGGTGCGATGGACGACGATGCCCAAAAACAGGATGACCATGGCATGCATTTTGCAAAAAATGCGGACAATCCGCTCGAGTGTGATGCAATCATAGCCGACGAGATGTCCATGGTGGATGCGTATATTTTTTATTCGCTTGTGCAGGCAATCCCGTATGGGACGAGACTCATCATGGTCGGAGACATCAACCAGCTTCCGCCGGTCGGCGCGGGCAATGTATTAAAAGACATCATTGCGTCCGGATGCTTCCCGGTGACGACACTGAACAAGATTTTCCGGCAGGCAGATGGCAGTGATATCGTATTGAATGCACACAAGATCCAGCAAGGAGAGCATCTGGTTCTGACGAACAAAAGCAAGGATTTCTTCTTTATCCCACAGCGCACATCAACGCAGGTAATCGAGGAAGTACAGACGCTTACGATGAAGAACCTGCCCGGGTATTATGGATTTTCTCCACAGGAGATTCAGATCTTGTGTCCGATGCGCAAATACGAAGTCGGTGTGGAAAATATGAACCAGCGCCTGCAGGATGCGCTCAATCCAAAAGCGTCGGGAAAACCGGAGCATATCCGCGGAGACGTGACATTTCGCAAGGGCGACAAGGTGATGCAGATCAAAAACAATTACCAGCAGGAGTGGAAAGTCTACGGAGAGTCAAAAAGCGGAACCGGATATGGCTATGTCGTGGATGAAGGCGTCGGCGTATTTAATGGCGATATGGGAATTATTACAGATATCAGCGACTACGATGAGGAGTTGACGATCCTTTTCGATGACGGGCGCACGAGTGTATATAATTACAAGGAACTTGACCAGATCGAGCATGCATTTGCGGTAACAATCCACAAATCGCAGGGAAGCGAATACCCGGCGGTGATTCTTCCACTGCTTGGTGGAAACCGGAAACTGATGAACCGGAATCTGATCTACACAGCGATCACACGTGCCAAAAAACTTGTGATTATCGTGGGAGATGTCAACCTGGTAAATCAGATGATCGATAATTCGGAGGAGCAGAAGCGCTATACTTCATTTGCACTCCGTCTAGAGGAAATGAATGAATCTACGGAACAAACTGATTAATTTTATCTATCCGCGTACCTGTGCACTTTGTGGAGATGTGCTTGGGGATTCCACGGATTACATCTGCCCGGTGTGCCGCCCGATGATTGAATACCCGTCGGATCCGGTCTGCCTGCGCTGCGGCAGTGAGATCACGGATACAGAACAGGAATTGTGCGCGGACTGCACCCGGCATACACGCAGCTTTATACAGGGGTATCCGGCGATGAAATACCAATATCCGCTCGATGAGAGCATCGCTGCATTCAAATACCACAATCAGCGGGACCATGCGCAGTTTTATGCAAATGAGATTATAAAACGACATGGCAAAAAACTGCTTGGCCTCGGGATCGATGCGCTCGTCCCGATTCCGATTCATAAGCGGAAATTGCAAAAACGCGGGTATAACCAGGCGGAGATTCTGGCAGATGTTTTGGCGGCGAGGCTTGCAATTCCGGTTGACGCCGGGCTTTTACAGCGGGTTGTAAATACCGAACCGCAGAAAAGCTTAGATCCTGAACACCGGGAACAGAATTTGAAAATGGCTTTCCAATGCTCGAAAAAAAGAGTAAACTATAAAAAGGTGATGCTGGTAGATGATATCTATACAACCGGCGCGACGGTGGAAGCGTGTACCAAAATCCTGCATGCGGCCGGAATCCCGGATATCTATTATACGAGCGTGGCAATCGGGGCTGGCCGGTGATACCGGGAGCGAAACCGGCGGAGACGAACGATACCGGGAGCGAAACGACGGAGGCGGAAACAGAAAGAAACGGAGGAGACAGAAATTATGGAATTGATGAATTGCTCAAAATGCAAGAAACTGTTTAACTATATTGCGGGTGAGAAATTATGCCCGGCGTGCAAAGAAATAATGGAAGAGAAGTTCCAGGAAGTGAGAAAATACATTGAGGAACATCCACATGAGAATATCAATCGGGTATCCGAGGAATGCGGTGTATCTATCCGCCAGATCAAACTCTGGGTGCGGGAGGAACGTCTTTCTTTTACAGATGATTCTCTGGTCGGCCTTGAATGCGAACGCTGTGGCAGGATGATCCACAGTGGCAGATTCTGTAAGGAATGTGCCGGCGGACTTGCAGATGCGATGAACAACGCATACCGCAGGGAACAAAAAAATACGATCCGGAAGACTGCAACGGGCAAGATGCGTTTTTTGGATTAACGTGTAGATGGGATGAAAACCTCTCGGCCAGACATTTGCTGACCGGGAGGTTTTTTTGTGCACGAAGATGTTGTGCGGAAATATCGACAGGACAGCGGATGTTCATCTGACTGACAGGCAGGAACGCGTTAAAAATTACAGATAAAGGGTTATGATATAGATCAAACTTCCGATAATCTAAGTGAGAAATCATTTTTTGAATTGCAAATTCCATGTAAAAAGGAGGGAGAAGCGATGCGGATAGGAACTTATAACATGATCAGCCAGATTTATGGCAATACCGAAACAAAAAAGACAAAGAGCCCCGATACAGCGAACACAGGAAGCTTTTTGGATCAGGTATCATTTTCGAGCATGGGAAAAGATATGCAGACAGCGAAGACGGCACTTGTAAATACACCGGATGTACGGGAGTCAAAGATCCAGGATCTGAAAAAGCGGATGGCAGATGGCACATATGAAGTCAGTGTAGATGATTTCGCACAGAAACTGCTGGATGCTTATAGCAGCAAGAACATCTAAGAGATGAAGATGAGGAACGGATATGGCAAGTATAATTGAGAATCTGATAACCGAACTGAACGAAGAGTATACGCTTTACGAGCAGCTGCTGCAGGTATCGATGGAGAAGACATCGGCTATCGTATCGAACAGCCTGGACCGTCTCGGTGAGACGACACAGAAAGAACAGGCGCTTGCAGATGCACTCGCCAGCGTAGAACACCGCCGCCGCGAGACGATGGGAAACGTCGCCAATATCTTAGGCAGACGGCCGGAGGATGTGAAAGTGATGGATGTTGTGACATTTTTGGAGGGACAGCCTGATTTTCACGACCCGTTGCTTGCCATCAACGAAAAACTGGCGAAGCTCGCCAGAAAAGTCCGGGAAGTAAACGGACACAACAAAGTTTTGATCGAGGAAGCACTTGAGATGATCGAATATAATATCAATCTCGTGCAGAATTTAAACCGCGCGCCGGAGACGGCAGAGTATTCCCGCGATATGTTCAAAGGGAATGCTGCATATGCGGGAACAGGAGAACAACCGGGACGGTTCGACGTACAGAACTAACCGGATGCGACAGGACAGATACCGGTACGTGGCACAGAACGAACCGGAAATAAAAAGGAGCATAAGCGATGGCAGGAACTATGGGAAGACTGGCGGTTGGCGTGACCGGACTTCAGACAAGCCAGTATGCGTTGAACGCAACCGCACACAATTTAACAAACACACAGACTGAGGGTTATACCAGACAACAGGTGCTCCTGACAGATATGTCTTATAACAAAATGTCGACAGGCTCGTACTATACAAACAGTGTTGGTCTGGGCGTTGTGACAGCACAGATCCGGCAGGTGCGCGACCAGTTCGCGGATGAAACATACCGCAGAGAGAGCGGACGGATGAGCTATTACAAGGCACAATATGAGACAGTTTCTGAGATAGAAAATTATTTTGGAGAGTTAGAAGGCAAGGATTTCAACACAACGCTGAGCGATTTCTGGACATCTTTGCAGGAGCTGCAGAAAGAGAGCAACAGTATCGTGACACGAAGCTCCTTTATCTCCAATGCGCTGACATTTGTCGACCGTGTGCAGACGGTGCGGTCGAGCCTGATCGAGTATCAGCGCAATCTGAATACAGAAATTAAGGACCAGGTCAAGCAGATCAATGACCTGGCAGATACGATATTAGATTTAAACCAGCAGATCCTTGCAGTTGAAGCTGCAAATATCGAGCATGCAAATGACCTGAAAGACAAAAGAAACCAGGCGCTTGATACGCTGTCCAAGCTCGTGAACACCGAGACGGTTGCGAACACGAACGGAACCGTTGAAGTCTACATCGAAGGCCGGTGTCTGGTCACACTTGGAAGAACTTACAAGCTCGAGACACAGAAGGTCTGTGAGAACAAGCAATACGCAAACCAATATGATTTCACCAGTTCGGCGACAGATTTCCTGATGCCGGTCTGGCGGGAAGATGAAGCGCCATTGTTTGATATCCGGCGGGTGCCAACTGCCGACAGTGGTGATGATATCGGCTCTCTGCATGGACTGATGATGTCGCGCGGATATTTCATCAGCAATTATACGGATGTGCCGACGAAGCCGGACAAACCGCTCGAGAAAGATTTCACAGATCCGGCAGAGTATCAGACAGCAGTACAAAAATACGAAAAAGAGATGAACCAGTACTCGAAAGACCTGGAGTATTTCAACACATACGTAGAACCATATACCGTGACAAATCTCGAGGCACAGTTCGATGTGATGGTACATGCGATCGTCACGCAGATGAACGACACGTTATGCCCGAACAAGACCGTGACGCTTGCCGATGGAAGTAAAGTCCAGGTGCTCGACACGGACATTGCCGGTATCGGTATGGGACAGGGAAACGAATACCCGGGAACCGAGCTTTTTGTCCGGAACAGCCAGCCGCGTTATACAGAGAAGACATTGACACTTGCGGATGGCACGACAGGAACATTCAGGGTTTACAATGAAGAAAACCCGGATGATTTTTATTCATTATATTCGATTGGAAATATCAAAGTGAATGAGGAGCTTCTGCAGAACCCGTCGCTTCTGCCGCTTTCCCGCGTATCGGGTGAGGAGGCACAGACTGTGGCAGATGCACTGCTTGACAAATGGAATCAGAAGTTCGCGACCGTCAGCCCGAATTCCCTTGTGTCCTGCAATTACAAGGATTATTACGCGGGTATGATCGACGATCTGTCAGACCGCGGATATACGTATGATTCGATGGCAAAGACGGGGGAGCAGGCGGTCAATGATGCGGGAAATGCCAGACAGCAGCTGCTCGGTGTATCTTCGGATGAAGAATTGTCAAGTATGATCAAATTCCAGCATGCGTACAATGCATCCTCCCGGTACATCAACACCGTATCCGAGATGATCCAATATCTGATCGAACGGCTTGGCGCATAGTCATGCAGGCAGCCTGATGCGGACAAAGAGAAAGGAGTGGGAATATGCCTTCCACATTTTTAGGATTAAATACAGGACTTTCCGGACTGTCATATTTTCAGACAGCGTTAAATACAACTGCACACAATATCTCAAATGCCGACACGAAGGGATATTCCAAGCAGACGGTACAAGCTTCGGCGTCGGATGCACTCCGGCTGAACAAAACATACGGTATGATGGGTACCGGTATCAAAGCTTCTGCAGTCGAACGGGAACGGAATATCTACTATGATACAAAATACTGGTCGGCCAATGCAAAATATACACAGTACGATACCCAGCACGCAAACCTGGACCAGCTCCAGACTTATATGAATGAGATGACATCGGAAGCCGGTTACACAAAATGGATGTCCGAGCTTACAAATGCGATGCAGAACCTCTCGACAAAGCCGGCGGATTATACGACGCGTATCTCATTTGCCCTGACCGCGGACTCTTTCACGGATATGGTAAATGAACTTTCAAGCAATTTCCAGAGCACACAGAAGACGATCAATGACGAAGTGGAGCTGGCGGTGAGTGAAGTAAACTCCCTGGCCAAACAGATTTATGAGCTGACACAGGAGATCATGACAATCGAGTTGAAGGGCGGAAATGCAAACGATCTGCGCGACAAGCGTGGCGTCTGCATCGATGACCTGACCAAATATGTAAATGCGGATGTGGACGAGCGTTCCATCATGTATGGCGTCGGTACGGATCAGGTGGAGTCGAATGCAAAGACAATCTGTATCCGGGTAAATGGCGAAATCCTCGTAGATGAGCTTGGATTTCATGAGCTGACAGTCGTTCCGCGGGAACAGAAATACAACCAGAACGATCAGGATGGACTTGTCGATATCTGCTGGAAAAATTCCGATGGCACAGCCGGGGAACGATTTGATGCGACAAATACAACCGGACGAATCGCCGGCCTCATCAACATCCGGGATGGTAACAATGGCGAGTTGTTCGCAGGGACGACAACCGCAGTCTCTGACAAACCGGCGGAAGTGCAGGTGGACCTCGCAAAACCGGTGGCTGTCAAGAATTTAAACATCCCGAGCGAAGGTACGATCACATTAAACGGCAAGCGGTATCTCTACGATGGTTTTACAGCAGACTATGATGCAGATGGCAACCTGAACCATTTTACATTCAAGAACATGACGATGATGGATGAGAAGAATGTGGAAGTGACAGCCGTTTTCCCACAGACCGGAATCGTCGGCGCATATGCCCAGATTGGCGAGAAAAACATGACGAAGGGCATTCCGTATTACCAGGCGCAGTTCAATGAACTGGTACGGGTGTTCTCCAAATATATGAATGACCTGACAAGCTCCGGCGTGGACGCTGAAGGCAAGGCGGGACTCGATGCATTTACAGCAGAAAATCCGGCCGGCGGCGATTTCGTACTGAAGGACAGCATGGCGACCGGTACGACAGGAACGATTTCATCCGCAGACAGCAGCTATTACCGGTTGACGGGGCTTAACTGGGAGCTGAATTCCGAGTGGAAGGTTGACCCGAAGAAGATTGTTGTATCCTATAAAGAAGATATCGAGCAGGGAAATGTAGAAGCACAGGAAATCCTGCAGAAGATGATGGCGGGTCTGACCGATCCGAAGATGTTCCAGCAGGGAAATGTATCCCAGTTTATGCAGGCATTTACAACGAATTTGGCTGTCGACACGAAGAAGAACGAAGTGTTCGCAGCGAATCAGGATGATATCCGGTATACAATCGATAATCAGCGTGCATCGGTATCAGGCGTAGATAAGAATGAGGAGGCGAGCAGCCTGTCGAAGTTCCAGGAGCTTTACCGGCTGGCGTCAAAGGTTATATCTGTACTAAATGAAGTATATGACAAATTGATAAATGAAACAGGCGTGTAAAAGCCTTGACTTTGAGGAGGCAGTAACATGAGAATAACAAATCAGATGATATCCAACAATTCCCTGCGGAATATGCAGAAGACGATGATGAATGTCGACAACCGTACAACGCAGATGGAGACAGGAAAGAAAATTACAAAGGCGTCCGAGGATCCGGTTGTAGCAGTGCGGGCACTCAAGCTCCGGACGATGGTCAGTCAGCTCGAGCAATACAAGAACAAGAATATCGGCGATGCCGAGTCGTGGCTCAAGATCACGACGACATCGCTTGACAATATCACGAAGCGGATTGAAGATATCCAGAGTTACTGCACGCAAGGTTCCACGGATTCGTTCAATACATCGGACCGGAGCGCAATCATTGACGTATTAAAAGAGATGCAGGATATGATCAACAGCGAGGGAAATTCCACCTACGCCGGACGGTATATCTTCACAGGATACAAGACAGACCGGTCGCTTGCGTTCAATGAGACGGATGATGTGTCGAAGTATTCCTACAAGATTACACAGCACTTAAACGCAGACAATCTGGATACGAAGACGGTTGTATTAAATGGTGTGGATTCCACACAGGTGGATGATTATATCAACGGAACAAAAACATATACAAAGATCAACAAAGAGCAGGTGTACCGCCTGAATCTGGCATATGAGAAGATCAGCCAGACAGACAGCCAGGGCAACGCAGCACTCAATATTAAAGCCCTCGATGCGGCCAAACAGCCGATCGATCTATCAAAATTCAAGCAGACGGTGAAGAAAACTTCCGACGCAGACACCTATTATAAGGTTGGCCCGGATGACATCAATATCATCGAGGAAACCGGCGAGATCATCTTTGGTGAGAATGTGTATAACACCTTGAAGCAGGCGGATGACATCGTAGTTGACTACGCGAAAAATAAATTCGAAGCAGGAGATCTTCGTCCGGAACATTATTTTGACTGTACGCAGTACACGAAGCAGAGTGACGGTACGACCAAGACGGTTTCGTACGATACATACGACAAGACGCAGGCAATCTACTATGAAGTGAATTTCAGCCAGAGCCTGCAGGTAAATACCGAAGGAAAAAAGATCATCAACGATGACATGAGCAACAACATCAACGATCTGATATACACATTGCAGGAACTCGACGCAGCCGAGAAGACACAGAAGCAGTTAAAAAATATGCTTACCGACAATCAATATGCATCGAGTGATGCTGCGGTAAAGCAGATCAATGCGATGCTCGAAGATGTCAATGTCGAGATTGCAATCAAGAAAGAGACGATGCAAAAGACATTTGCGAAGAATATCACGAATTTCCAGGGGTATATGGATCAGGTATCTGCCATCCAGTCCGATGTCGGAAGCCGCATGACGAAGCTTGACATGATCAAGACACGTGTGACGGAGCAGTACAGCACATTCAAGGATCTGAAATCAGAAAATGAGGATGTGAGCACGGAGGAAGCGGCACTGAATTACAAGGAAGCCAATGTCGTATATGAGGCGGCACTTGCGGCTACGAGCAATCTGATCCGTGCATCGCTGTTGGATTACTTGTAGAAAATAATTCCGTCATGCAAATAAGCAGCGAGACTGCTTGCAGGCGGAGCTGCTTATTTATATGACGGATAAACAGACATAAGCATGTAGGGCGATAGCCCGGAATGCGCATGTATGTTACGATTTCGAGAGTTCGAAGAACGGAGAAATCGTTATTATTGTAATAATGAGAAACGATTTCCGAATTTTGTAGGAGGGGTAAAATATGGTAGCAGAAACAAGATTATTTGGTACAGTCGACATCGCGGAGGACAAGATTCTGGAGTTCCCGATGGGACTGATTGGTTTCGAGAATCTAAAGAAATTTGCAATTATTTATGACAGCGACCGCGAGGAGCGTTCGAAGATCAGCTGGTTACAGTCCATGGAGGAGCCGGCACTGGCACTTCCGATTATCCATCCATCCGAACTAATCGAAGATTACGGACCGATCGTGGAGGATGAGCTGATGAAGAATATCGGAGATCCGGCAGATGCGGATATTCTGATGTTTGTCACATTGTCGATTCCTTCGGACTTAACGAAGATGACAGCGAACCTGAAGGCTCCGATCATCATCAACACAGAGGGCAGAAAAGCCATCCAGGTGATCGTGGAGAACGAAGATTATAAGGTGAAATTCAATGCCTACGAGGCAATCCAGAAGATGAAAGAAAAGGCAGGTGAGTAATATGTTAGCACTATCCAGAAAACAAGGCGAATCTATCGTGATAGGCAATAACATTGAGATCACTGTGCTCGAGGCGAAGGGCGATCAGGTCAAGATCGGTATCTCCGCACCGAAGAGCGTGCCTGTCTACCGCAAGGAAATATACGCACAGATTCAGGAAGAAAACCGCGAAGCTGTGGCAAACCTCGACGTAGAAAGTTTGAAAAAACTCTTATAAAGTGGTAAAGTATGACTGATTAGTTGACGATACAACTAGTAGGAAACTATAGGCGTATGCCGTTCATGGATGGAAGGCATACAAGGTTCACGCAAGGAGGCGTATAGATTATGGGAATGGATGGAATCGGAGGCGTAGGAGCCTTAAATGTAAGTTCACACACAAGAGTGACACGTCCGCAGTCTGAGACGGTGGATGTGAACACAGGCAGTACTGCCGGACAGCAGCAGGTACAGGTTGCAAGCTTACCACCGGTTGGCGGAAAGGGCAACAGCAATAACAACGGTCAGCCGGGACAGCAGCAGGATCGAGGTGCGGTACAGACGGATCAGGAAGTTGCACCGGACAAGATCAAGGCAGCAGTCGATGATCTGAACAAGACAGTGAAACAGGCAAACCCAATGCATCATACCCAGCTTAGTTTCAAGTATCATGAGGATACAAACCGGATTTCGATTACCGTTACAGATAGTGACACCGATGAAGTCATCCGTGAGATTCCGCCGGAGAAGACACTCGATATGCTTGCAAAGGCATGGGAGATGGCAGGACTTCTGGTTGATGAGCGTCGTTAGAGGAGAACCCCATCACGAGCGAAGTGAGTGATTTAGGAGGTATTAGTTATGGCAATGCGTATGACAGGTCTCGTATCCGGTATGGATACCGAGAGCATGGTGAAAGAACTGGTCAGCGCCAGCTCTGAAAAAGTAAATAAAATCAAACAGAAAAAGCAGGATGTCGAGTGGAAGAAGGAGATCTGGAGCGGACTCAATACGAAGATTTATAACTTCTACAAGACACAGCTTTCTGCATTCAAGTCAGTTAGTAATTATAAGACCAAGAAGGCAACAGCCAGTGATGAGACCAAGGTGACGGTCAAGGCAGGTGCGGGTGCTACAAACGGTACACATTCAGTATCTGTAGAGCAGACAGCATCTTCTGCATATCTGACAGGCGACAATATCAAGACATATGGCAAGTCTTACACAACCTATAATGACGCCGGTCTGTCTACGAAGTTTGCGGACATGGTAGATGCGCAGGGGGCAGATCTTGGTCTTGCAGGTCAGAAGATTACGATCTCCGCAGGAAACGATACGATTCCGGCTCTCGAACTCGAGCTTGGAGGAAGCGGAGATAACGGAGTCGAAAGCATCAGTGCATTGAATGCAAAGCTAAAAGCTACTTCCGGATATGAGAATCTTCAGGCGAGTCTCAAAGATGGTAAGCTCGTCTTTACAAATAGTTCAGAAAAGACACTGGATGATGGTACAAAGGTCGGGGAGATTTACACGATCGAAAGCGCAGCACTTGGCATGTCCGGAGAAGTTGGATATGAGAAGGGTGATGCGGACAGCAATACAATGAGTGCCGACTTCACAGCAAAGGTAAAGCAGGACTTTACAAGTACCGATATCTCAACCTCGACCAAGCTTGCAGATCTGGGTATTAAGGTTGGAACAACATTCTCAGTCAATGGCAAGGATTTTGTTGTAGATGACAAGTCAACGATCAATGATTTTACGACAGCTGTCTCTAAGATGGGTGTCTCTGCAAGCTTCGATGCATCCCATGGAAGATTTTATCTCAATGCGTCGAAGACCGGTGCTGCGAATGATTTCAATCTGACATCCAGTGACAGCAGTGCATTGGAAGCTCTAGGACTTGGAAGCAAGGCAGAAAAGGTAGACGCAAGAGATGCGATTATTTACTATAACAAAGTAAAATACACGAGTGACAGTAATACATTGACAGTCAACGGTCTTACGATCACAGCAAAGGCAAAGACAGACTCTGCAGTTAATATCGAAGTTGCAGCAGATACAGACAGTGCCTACAATACGGTGAAAAAATTTGTTAAGGCATACAACGATCTGATTGACGAGATGAATAAATATTATAACGAAAAAGATGCAGGGTATGATGCCTTAACAGAGGATGAGAGAAGCAAGCTGTCCGACACGCAGATCGAGAAGTGGGAAGAGAAGGCAAAGCAGGGATTGCTGCGCCGAGATTCTACATTGCAGACACTGCTTTCCGGCATGCGTACGACCTTGAATCGGGGCGTGCAGGTAACGATGGAAGATGGAAGTACGAAGACGATGACTTTGGCTTCCCTTGGTATTGTGACCGGTGATTATACAGAGCACGGCAAGCTTCATATCCTCGGTGATGAGGATGATGACCAGTACTCTTCTGAGACGAATACTTTGAAGAATCTGCTGGAAAGCGGAAGTGATATCGTAGGACAGGTGATTGGCGGGTCAACAAACACTTCCGGTGTTGGTACACAGATGTATGATTATCTGCGGAAATCCATGACACGTATCGAAGGTGTGCGAAGCACACAGACGTTCTACAATGACAAGACGCTGGATAGTGAGATCGATGATTATGATGATGACATCGATAAGTGGGATGAAAAGCTCCAGAATCTTGAAGATAAGTATTATGATCAGTTCTCGAAGATGGAATCTGCGATGGCAAAGCTGCAGAGTCAGCAGTCATATCTGTCATCGTTGTTCGGAAGTGCATCATAAATAGACGGAGGAGTTATATAAATGGCATATAACATAGCAGCAAAGGCATATGGAAACAATCGTATCGAGACAGCAACACCGGCAGAACTTACGTTGATGTTATACGAAGGCGCGGTTAAGTTCTGCAATATCGCAATTGTGGGACTTGAGAAGAAAGACTATGAGAAAGTAAATACGAACATCCAGAAATGCCGGAATATCATCGTGGAACTGACATCGACACTGAATATGAAATATCCGGTTGCCGAGGATTTCAAGCGTATGTATGATTATATCTTTGCACTTTTGACGGAGGCAAACATGAAGAAAGACATGGAGCTTCTGGAGAGAGCGTTAGAAGAGCTTCACGGCATGCGGGATGTGTGGAAGGAAGTTATGACGAAAGCCAAAGGACCGCAGCTATCACTGAGCTAGGAGGTAAGATATGGATCAGACCGGAACTTATGTGAATATCATGCGTGAATCACTGGAACGGAAACAGAGATATCTGGCAGAGATTTTGAAGCTTACAAATGAGCAGTCGGTGATTGCCACGGCGGAGAAGTTTGACGAGGAACAGTTTTCGGAGCTTGTTGAGAAGAAGGATGTTTTGATTGACAACCTCAATGAAATCGATAAAGGGTTTTCTTCTGTCTATGACCGTGTACGGATTGAGATCCAGCGGGATCCGGTGGCTTACAGAGATGAATTGCTTGCAATACAGAATCTGATTCGTACCTGTGTGGATCTCGGTATGCAGATCGAAGCCGTGGAGGAGCGGAACCGGGCAGTGATGGAACAGGTATTCTCTGCGAAATTCCAGGGCGTGCGCCAGATGAAACAGTCCAAAACGGTGGCAAATAAGTATTATAAGTCTATGGCAAACGGCATGGTGAATGACTCTTTGCTCTATGACAGAAAAAAATAAAAAAACTTTATAAAAAGGGTTAAGGATATAATTTCCAGTCCGATATATAAGGTGTAAGGAACAAACAAGACAAGTTCCTACAGATTCAACCAAGGTTACTACCCAGAGCGGGTTCTAACATACATACTATTCACGGGGCGGTGCCCCAGTACTTCTCGCAAGGATGCGGGAATAAATTCAAGGAGGAATTATTATGGTAGTACAGCACAATTTGCAGGCAGCAAACACAAACAGAATGTTGGGCGCTAATGTTAAGGCAGTATCTAAGTCAACTGAGAAGTTGTCTTCCGGATATCAGGTTAACAGAGCAGCTGATGACGCAGCAGGTCTTTCCATCAGTGAGAAGATGAGAAACCAGATCAGAGGTATTAACCAGTCAGTTAAGAACGCTGAGGATGGCGTATCTCTTATCCAGACAGCAGAAGGAAACATGAGTGAGATCCACAGCATCCTTCAGCGTATGGGTGAGCTTGCTACAAAGGCAGCCAACGATGTAAACGCATCTGTAGATCGTAAGGCAATTCAGGATGAGATTGGCGAGCTCGCTAAGGAGATCGATTCTATCTCTACAAAGGCTGCATTCAACGGCACAAAGCTTTTGAATGGTGACTTCTCTGAAAAGCAGCTTCAGGTTGGTGCCGTTAAGGGCGAGAACATGGAGATTACAATCAAGAAGATGAGTGCTTCTAAGCTCTTCGGTGTATCAGGATCTAAAATCGCAGATCTTAAGACTTCTGCAGGTCTTGCGAAAAAAGTTACTGGTACGAATGGTGAGACTCACATGAACATGTTCACACACAGTGGTGCATCTGCAGCTATGAAGCTTATCACATCTGCTATTAAGACTGTATCTGCAGCAAGATCTGAGCTTGGTGCTAAGCAGAACAGACTTGAGTACACAATCGATAACCTCGAGAACTACTCAGAGAACCTGACATCTGCAGAATCACAGATTCGTGATACTGATATGGCTACAGAGATGACCAACTACACGAAGAATAATATTCTTCAGCAGGCTGCACAGTCTATGTTGGCTCAGGCAAATCAGTCTACACAGGGTGTACTCTCATTACTTCAGTAATTTCATATTATTGAACAATTTATTGGCTGGCTCGCTTGCGGGTCAGCCATATTTTGTATAAGGAGGTTTTTATGGAACGGGAATTAATACAAGATACAAAAGAAACATTGCTTACAATTGCAGATACCTTATATCAGGGACGTGTATCGGATGGGATAGCTGCAATGAATGGTGTGATTCCAAACTTATCGTTAATTGCGTCAGGTATACAGGATGAGGGATTACAGCAGCGGTTAATCACAGATGCGTTGACGCCGATTTTATCAGCGATGGAAGAAGAGGACGGAACCTTGATGGCAGATCTGATCACATATGAACTTGTGGAGATACTTGATTTATTATAAAATGTAGTTAGAGTTTCGATATAGAGAGGTATACGATGAAAACCATATATGAGAACAACCTAAATACATTAGAACAACATCATAAGACACTCTGGGAGGCATTCTCCCGGGATAGCAGTCTGGAAGAAAATGAGTTTGCTTTTGCTACACAGGCAAAAAATGGAGAATGGATTGTCGGCTGCCATATGGAAGGCAAAGACAATTATATGAATTCTACTTATAACCCAGCCAAAGAAGCAGAGAAACTCATGTCAGAATACGCTACTATGCCGGAGAACGCCTTTTTGTGTATGTTTGGACTTGCAAATGGAAGCTTTGCAAGAACATACCTTAGAGAAAATGGAGAAGGTGTAGCAATCTATGTCTATGAGCCGAGCAAGGAAGTTTTCTCTGCAGTTATGCACAATATTGATATAACAGAGCTTCTGGCAGATAAGCGGTTTCATATAGTCGTAGAACCATACAATGCAGATGATTTTGCAGAATTTCTGCTGGATTATATCAGTGAGGCAAACGAGTTTACGAACCGTTATATGGCAATACCGGTGTATCAAAAAGTATTTCCGGAATCGTATGACCATTATAGGCAGGTAATACGGGATAAATATGAGTATTACCGGATACAGACGAACACTCTGATTAAGGTGGGGAAGGAAATCGGACTTGCCAGTGTGCGGAATATGCGGTTCCTTCCGGATTGCCGGAGTGGGGCAGAGTATAAAAATTATTTCCCAGAGGATATCCCTGCGATTATTGTGGCTGCAGGACCATCATTAAAAAAGAATGTGGATTTGTTAAAGAAGGTAAAGGGGAAAGCGGTTACGATTGTCGTTGACTCGGCAATCAACACGGTTATGGCACATGGAATCGTTCCGGATTTTGCCATTACTGTGGATACGAACAAAGAACTTAAGAACTTTACAGCGGAAGGCTTATCGGACGTTTTTCTGCTTGCAGATGCGACGGCAAATACGAAGGTTTTGGATATGGTAAAATCAAAGAATCTGGTGTTTTATTCATCGGATTCCGCAACATGGCAGAGGATGTTCCGGGAGGAAGGATCTTCGATTACAGAGGTATTTGCAGGCGGTTCGGTTGCACTCGACGCGATGGCTCTTGCCAAAGAGTGGGGATTTAAGCGAATCATCATGATCGGACAGGATCTGGCCATGACAGGAAATAAGCAGTATGCCGATGGAGAGAATTTGAATCAGAATACATCGTTTAACAGTCCGACCTTATATGTGAAAGACATCTATGGAAATGATGTGCTGACAAAGAAAGATTATTATACCTTTATCCGAAGTATCGAGGATCTGGCATACCGGAATCCGGATATAGATTTTATAGATGCGACAGAGGGTGGCGCGTTTAAGAAGCATACAAGGATTATGACTTTGCAGGAAGCGATTGATACTTATTGTACTGTCGGATATGACGTGACAGGACGGATAGAGGCTGTCCCTCGTTTGTTCGAAGAAGAAGGAAAGAAAAAGGTGTTGGATAATCTTTCGTTGATGCGGGAACATGTCCAGACTCTTACAGACAAGATGGCAGTAGGTGCTCAGGATTGTACGTTGGCGGCGCATATGCTTGAAACCGGCAAATTCGATAAAGAAGTGCTAAAGAAGATTAATGAGCGCAATCGGGAATTGGATGCCTATTATGCAGATATGGAAGAACATATTTTGGTGAAAAAGATCTCTGCACAGGCAAATTATGATTTTGGCAAAGAAGTATATCAGACATTGCAGGATGATATACAGGAATCGATTCGGCTGTACAAGAACAGTGCAAAATTGTATCAGGGAATTGCAGACAGTACGGATTGCATCATAGATGAAATTGCAAAAGTAGAATCAGAGATTGCAAACGAGTAGGGTGGAATTACAGGGGGTATAGCAAGATGGATATTATGGAGTTAAAAGAAAAAATTATCAATTTGTTGCGGCAGGGAACCATCAGCCCGGATGATAATGAGATGTTGATAAAAATGGCGAAATCACAGGAGATGTCCGTGAGAAAAGAAATCGCGGATGCCATTTTGCGGGAAGAGGGGAGCAGCATTACGACGAACATCTGGTTATATTCTTTCGCGATTGCCGTTTATCCGAACGAGATGATGCTGAAGAACCTGATCATGATGGTCAAGATGGCATATGAGCTCGATTATAAACAGAAATATTTTCTGTTTCAGCAGATTAATTCCATTATATTTCAATATCCGGTTTGCAATACCGAAGATATCGTTCGGATGGCATGGGGATTGCTCGAGGATATTCTGCGGGCGTGTAAAGAGCAGTTAAATATCCCACTCAAAAAAATTGCAGCATCGGAGCTGAATAAAGGCATATCGATTGTATTGGTAGAACAGTATCTGACAGCGGAACATGGACCGACAAAGACGGCGTTGGATCGGTGTTATGTCTTAAAAAAGAGATTTGGACAGGACGTCATGCTTGTAAATACTGCAGAGCTGTTATCCCCGGCGAACTGTATTTATTTTGAGAATGCAAGTATTGGGAATTATATACCTGAACTTTCAACACAGGATCGTGTGTCATGGCAGGGAGAGACGTTCCGTTTTTATCAATGTGCCCAAACTATGCCGGATGAAGATGGTATTTTGGAGTTGATTTCGTTTGTACAGGCAATTAAACCTGCGTCCATTGTATTGGTTGGGGGCACCAGTCTGATCGCAGGATTACTGAATGAATTCGTTCCGGTTATCACAGTGGGTACGATACAATCGGGACTGGCAATGACATTGGCAGATTATCAGGTGATTGATCAGAACATGTTAGAAAAAAGCTATGCGCTTCTGGAACGTATGGGGAAATCCGGAGAACATATTATCCCGGGAAAGTTTACGTTTTCTTTGAAACCACAGACGCATACAATCACAAGAGCATCAATCGGTATAGAGGATGATGCATTTGCACTCGCGGTCGTTGGGGGACGCCTGAAGGAGGAAATTACAGATGAATTCCTTTGCATGTTAGAACAGTGTGTGGAAAAAACACCACAAAACAAGAAGTTACAAGTCGGAATTGTCGGAGGGTGTGCTGATTTTGCAGAGAAGATGTCACGACATCCGGCACTTACAGGACATGTGGTGAATGTGGGATTCGCCAAGGATATATTATCAGTTGTGGAACAGTTTGATTTATACGTAAATCCGATCCGCCGGGGCGGAGGAACATCGGTTGTAGAAGCGATGAGTAAGGAACTGCCGGTGGTAACTGTTGATTATGGGGACGTTGCCGGTATCGTAGGGGAGGATTTTTGCTGCAAGGATTATGAAGCGATGCAGCGGGAGATTTTGGCGTATATGATAGATACGGATAAGTATAATGCCATGTCCGTGCGTGCAACAAAGCTTGCAGGGGAGTATCTGGATTCAGAGAAGGAATTTGCCCGGATCATGTGGATTTATTACAGGAATACAGGAGTGCTGCCGACATATAAGCCAGTATTAAGTGTGATAGTTCCTTGCTATAATGTGGAAGCATATGTAGAACGCTGTATTCAGAGTATTCTTCATCAGACACTTGGGTTAGATAAGATGGAGATTCTTTTGGTAAATGATGCGTCAACGGATCATACACTGGACATCTTAAGGAATTATGAGAAGCAATATCCGCAGAATATTCATGTCATCGATCTGGAACAAAATGCAGGACTGAGTCATGCGAGAAACGTAGGGATAAAACATGCATCGACGGAGTACATTGCATTCGTAGATTCAGATGATTGGATTCAACCAGAGATGTATGAGGATCTATATGTAAATGGTATTGCGCAAGGGTGTGATCTTGCAATGTGCGGATTTAAAAGATGCGTAGAATATCCAGACAGACAAATACAATCAGAAGAAGCAGAGTGTGGAATCGTTGCTATACAGGGAGAAGATATTCGTTCTATCGTGCTGGGAGAATATCGAACGAATGTATATGCGTGGAACAAGATATATAAGAAGTCAGATTTTATAAAATGGGAGATTTTTTATCCGGAAGGATTATGTTACGAAGATAATTATGTTGGATTTTTGATGATGCTTGTCTGTAAAAAAATATACATAACCGAGAAAAAATATTATTGCTGGTTTAAAAATACAGGAAGCATAACAGGCCAAAACAAAAATATTTTGGATCGCATACAAGTACAAAAATATTTGTTGGAAAAAACAAAACGCATGGGATTCTATGAGCCGTTTGCAGATATTATAGATTATAATTTCTTTGAAAAGGTGTTTGTAGAATGTTTTATTGCATATGGGAATAAAGGGCTGATTTCTTTGGAAAAGATACAGGATTTAAAAGATACGGTGTTGGAATTTGTCCCTGAAATACGTAAGAATCCTTATTATATAGGGAAACGGGAAATCGATCATATAACGATTGCAAGACAGATCGGGAAGCTGTTAGAAGAGGAAATTACGCAAACAAGTGTTGATAAGGTTTTGCGTGAATGTACAAACGACTGATGAAAATTAAGGGGTATATGTATGGAGTTTTCACATGAATATTTTGACGATGAGATAAGGGAAGACTTTTATGTGTCAGGGTTGATGAAGCGTGTCTGGGCGGCCAATCTGGAAGTAATGTCAGATGTTGCCAAGGTGTGTGAGAGACACAATATCCGGTGGTTTGCGGATTATGGAACATTGCTTGGAGCCGTGCGGCATGGTGGATGTATTCCGTGGGATGATGATTTTGACATCTGTATGTTGCGGGATGATTATATGCGTTTTCTGGAGGTGGCAGAGAAAGAATTACCGGAGAATTACGCCGTTTTAAGCTGTCATAATGTATATGATGATTTGCTGACGCGAGTTGTGAACAGCATGAATCCATGCTTTGAGGATGAGTTTTTGCGTAAATATCACCAATGCTACATTGCTACCGGCATCGATATTTTCCCGATTGATTATATGGCTCCGACAAAGGAAGAACAGGCAGCACATAAGAAATTGCTGCAGGCGATGCTTGGAGCCTGGAGTGTTTTGCGAGATGAAGCACTGGATCGTGAGGAGTTAAATACAGTGTTAGAGCCATTAGAAGAGATGGCAGGGGTGAAATTCAACCGAGATGGGGAACTGACCCAACAACTGTTACAGGCAATTGAAGGAGCATGCGCGCTATATGGACCGGGGGATTGCGCGGACAAGGTAATGCTTGCGTATATGTGGGGCAAGGATGGTTCGAAATGTTATCCGCTGTCATGTTTTCAAAATGCGATCAAAGTGAAGTATGAAGGGATGGATTTGTGGATATCAGCGGAATACAATCGGATGCTCGAGGTTGAATATAGCGATTATATGAGGATTGTTAAGGGCGGTGCATCGCATGATTATCCATGCTTTGAAGGTCAGGTATCCCAGGTGAAAGAAACAGCGTCGGAGTATCCGTTTGAGTATGTATTTGATTCGAATGATCTGAATCCGGTTGTGCGTCCGGATTGTGGAAAAAGGGGCGAAAGAGAAATTATAACCTATGATAGGAACGTACAGGTACAGATACAAAGGGAAGTTCTGATTCTCCCATATCGTGCAAGCACGTGGAAAAATATCGAATCGTTGTGGAAACAGGAAAGAGCAGATAAAACGTGTCATGTTACGGTTATTCTGCCGCCATATTATGAGAAGTCTGCCTTGGGCGGATTAGGTGAAATGCATGATGAAAGCGGACTTTTGCCGGATTATGTGGAGGTGACACCATATGATGCATATGATTTTGAGCATAAGCTTCCGGATGTCATCTATACGCAGAATCCGTATGATGAATGCAATTATACGACAAGTGTGCATCCGTTTTTCTATACGAGAAATCTGAAGAAATTCACGGACAAGCTTGTCTATATTCCGTGGTTTACGATGCATAATTGTGATACAGATGATGGAAAGATGTATCAGACAATGGATTATTTCTGCACGGTTCCGGGCGTAGTACTTGCGGATGAGGTGTGGCTGCCTTCCCGGCAGACAAAAGGTGCCTATATCAAGAAATTGACAGAGTTTGCTGGTGAAGATACCCGGCATATATGGGAAGAAAAAATCATTGTACGTAAGATACCTGCAAGCAAAGAAGATACGGAATCTATATATAAAAAATCAGCAAGTAAAACAAGAATTCTGCTTGAAGACGCAGCGGATAAAAAGAAACCGGTTGTGTTATACGATATTTCTGCAGTCTCTCTGCTTCAGGAAACAGAGAAAGCGTTAGAGAAGGTAGAGCAGGTGCTTGCATTTTTTGAAAAACAGGCGGAGTATATGACATTTATGTGGAGACATAATTCTGTCACAGAAGATGTGTTAGCTGCATTGAAGCCGGAAATATATACAATATATAAGGCAATCGTTGATCGATACAGGTCAGATGGATGGGGAATCTATGAGGAAGAGCTGCCTTATCAGGAACAGGTTGCAATCGCAGATGCGTATTACGGGGACGCGGGGTATGTGTCACGGTATGCTGAGACGCTTGGAAAACCTGTCATGCTTCAGAAAATAGGTGAGAGAAGGGATTATTTTGGAAATCCATGTCTAGAGATAAAGAAAGATATAGAGGGAAATTATCCGTTCCATATCCGGGCATATGAAATCGTAGATGACATCATGTATTTCCTTCCGGATGAGATGAATCTGCTTTGTTCTATGAATATACGGGACGGCTCCATCGCGGTAATCAGCAGCGTTCCGGAAGAACAGATGAATCAAACAGGACTTTTCATGGAGTTAGAATACTATAAAGGCAGGTTGATACTGATCCCATCAATCGCAAAAACACTTTGGGTGTATGAGATTGCAGACGGAACATGGAAAAAAATAGAAATCAGAAATCAGGAGCAGAATTATAAGTTTAGCAAATCTGTGATTTATGAAGACCGGTTATTTTTGTTCCCGGATTGTTATAAGTGTGTTGTAGTTATCAATCTGGATTGCACAGACTATGAAGTGCGGTATCTCGAAAATGTCTATCGTGATTTCAGACAGATATCAGAGAACGAAAACTGCCAGCTCGCCGGGAACTGTACAAGAGTGGGTGATGTTCTGTATATTCCCGCGATTTTTTCCGGATGCATCTTAAAGTTTGATCTGAAGACAGAAGCATATGCGTGGATCTGGATTAGCGATATAGCAAAACCGATCAGCGCTTGTACATGGGACGGAACATATTTTTATTTTGCGCCATTGAGACAGGATGCATTATTGCGCTGGGACGGACAGGATGTTGTGGAATATCCGATGCCACAGGAATGTACGTACGAAGAGTGGGGACCTTCCGATGCGAATATCATCGACGGAAAGCTTGTGTTACAGGGGAATAATTGCGATACGATAGTTTTTGATTTAGAGGATATGACATGTTATACAGAGCCGGTGCGTTATAGCTATTCAAAAAAAATGCGTGAAGATGCCTATACCGGACATGACATGGCGACCGAAAAGTTTGTGATTCAAGATGGCGCAAGCCGAACAGAATATACGTGCGTATTCGACGGGAATATGTTGACGGATTATCTGGACGGTGCACTTCACATAGGGAAAATAGGGCTGTGTCCGGAAGCGGTCAAAGAGGATGATGTGATAAATCTTTCTTATTTTACAAAATGCCTGTATAGAGACCGTTCGTGGAATTATGGGCAATCGGGGAAAAAGGTAATTGTCTTTCTTCCATACAAAGTAAGTATGTGGGACAGTCTGGAAAGCATCTGGCTGGCAGCAAAGGAAGATTCCCGGTGTGAATGTTATGTCGTACCGATTCCGTATTATGACAAGGATTCGCACGGAAGACTCACAACCTATCATTACGAAGGCACACAGTTCCCGGAGTATGTGCCGGTTACGGATTATCGAGATTTTGATCTGGCGAGTCGAAATGCAGATATTATTTACATACATAATCCGTATGATGATGGGAATCATGTGACAAGTATCGATCCGGATTATTATTCTGCGAGATTAAAGGCATATACCGACAAACTGGTATATGTGCCGTATTATGCAACCTCGGGTGGGATGAGTGAGGCACAGTCACTGTGCAAGGCATATCTGTCAGCGGATTATATTATTGTGCAGGCAGAGGGACATAAGGATTATTTCGATGCATGTATCCCAAGGGAGAAGCTTCTGGCACTTGGGTCTCCGAAGTTTGATCGGGTTGTGAAGCTGTGTGAGAATCCACCGGAAGTGACCGAAGACTGGAAGGACAAGATGAATGGAAAAACCGTGTATTTCTTCAACACCAGTCTAGGCGGTATGCTGGCAGATACAGATGCGTTTCTGAAGAAACTTCGGTATGTATTTGATTGCTTTGCAGGAAGGAAGGATGCCTGTTTGTTATGGCGTCCGCATCCGCTTCTGGATGAGACATTTACGACAGCAAGAAGCCAGTACAAAGAGGAATATGAGCGGTTGAAACAGGATTTCCTGACAGCGGGTTGGGGAATCTATGATACGACACCGGATATAGAGAAGACGATTGCGGTGAGCGATTGCTATATCGGAGATGCAGGAACTTCCGTGACTGCCCTCTTCGGAATCGCAGGGAAACCGGTGTATCTGCTTGATAATTATATTCACAGAGAACCGATGGACGAAGATTGGAGCAAGGAGATGATTACACCATATCATCCACAGGGACAGGATGCATGGAAGGTTACACCGGGCAATCAGTTGTATCATCTGGAGGCTGGCGGCTATCGATTCTATTGCAAGCTTTCGGAATACTCTTCGGGTGGTTATTATCGGATGGCGGTTGAGCATGGGAGGTATGTATATGTATTCCCTGCGAATGCACAGGAGATTCTGGCAATGGATGACAACCGAAATATTACACGGATCAAATTAGAACAGAAAATCAGTCAGCCGGGCGCATTTGCAAATGTATGGTTTGAAGGAAACTATGCATTCTTAATTCCATATAAATACCCGTATATTGTTCGGTTTGATATGGATACGCAGGCAATCGACTATGTCGATGGCTGTCAGGAATTCCTTGTATCAAACCATGCAGGGGCAGACCGGGTCGGCGGCAACGGAATCTGGAACGGATATCTGATGTTGGCGAATCCGGCTGATAACCGGGTTGTTGCAATCGAGTGTGAGACGTTGGAATTGCAGGTATTGTCAGTCGATGCAAGATACTATCGAGGAGCCTGTGCGCTGCAGTTGGATGGCGATACGATATGGATGTTTCCGTATACAGGAACGAATGTCGTACAGTGGAATCCGATGACAGGAGAGACAGTTACCTATAACTGTCGTGTGCCGGGATTTGTCTGCAATCAGTATCCAACAGGCAAGACGTGCATGGAACGCGCATTTGGAAGTATGACACGCAGAGAAAAGCAGGTTGTGCTGGCACCGGTCTTGGGAAACCAATTTGTGTGTATTGATACAGAAACAGGCGAAGTAAAACCATTTCATACGGAGTTAGACCTTACATTCCGGGAAGATCAGAGCTATTGCATGTCTGGCGGAAATGGCGGATTTGTGCGAAAACTTGACGAAGTGCACGCTTTATTCTATCATGAACCTATGAGAAAACTGTATCGTTTGAATCTTCTCGATGGTAGTGTAGAAGAAGAGGCTATCGCTTATGAACAATCGGATGTATGGCTGCATGCACCGGGATATGCGAAGTTATCCAAATGGGTTCGGTATGGCTGTGAGGAACGCGCGATTTGCAGTCTGCCGCAGATGCTGGAGAATCAGGGTGCAGGAGATTCGTTCGACCGACAGGCATGTCTGGAAGCATATGGTGAGATTGCGATGTATGCGGATGGCAGGAGTGGACAGAAGATTCATGCGTCTATGATGGATGAGTTGTGTGAGTAGAAGCATATATAAAAACTGTGTATGCAGAGGAGAAGGCATATGACAAAAGTAATTACATACGGAACCTTTGATCTGTTCCATGAGGGACATTACCGGCTGTTGCAACGTGCAAAAGCGTTGGGGGACTATCTGATCGTCGGGGTGACAACCGAGGAATATGACAAGGCACGAGGAAAATTAAATGTAGTGGATTCTCTGGTGACCCGGATAGAGAATGTGAGAAAATCCGGGTTTGCAGATGAGATTATCATAGAAGAGGCACCGGGTCAGAAATTTACGGATATCAAGAAATATAATATTGATATATTTACGGTTGGTTCAGACTGGGTGGGAAGCTTTGACTATCTGAAGGATTACTGCAAGGTTGTGTATCTGGATCGTACGAAAGATATCTCGAGTACGATGCTCCGGCAGGAGAACAGCCATATCCAGCGGATCGGCATCATCGGAACCGGGCGGATTGCTTCACGCTTTGTTGTCGAATCAAAGCTGGTAAGTGGTGTGAGTATACAGGGTGTGTATAATCCGCATGAGGAGAGTATGCGCGCGTTCGCGGATCAATGGCAGATCAATGGTTATACAGATCTTGCTTCGTTCTATGAGAATGTCGATGTTGTCTATATTGCCACACCACATGAGACACATTATGCATATATCAAAGATGCGCTCTTGCATGAAAAACATGTGATCTGTGAGAAACCGATGGTGCTGAAAAGGCAGCAGGCAGAGGAGCTTTTTGCGCTTGCAAAAGAAAAGGGACTGATCCTGTTCGAAGGGGTAAAGACGGCGTATTGTCCCGGATTTCATAAGCTGCTTGGAATCGCTGCCAGTGGAAGTATCGGCGCGATCCGGAATATTGAAGCCTGCTTTACGAAACTGGAGAAACCTGACACAAGAGAATTGACAGACACGGTGTATGGCGGAAGTTTCACGGAGCTTGGTAGTTATATTATGCTTCCTGTGTTAAAACTATTAGGAGAAGCATATACGAATTATCGTTTTGAGAGCTTACGTGGCGAGAATGGATTGGATGTATTTACAAAGTTGAGTTTTACCTATCCACATGCACTGGCGACACTTACATGTGGTCTGGGCGTAAAGTCCGAAGGACGATTGCTGATCTCGGGAACCAGAGGATATATCGTGGCAGAAGCCCCGTGGTGGAAAACGTCATATTTCGAGGTACATTATGAGGATGCATCCCATGTACAAAAGTATTCAGATATGTATCTGGGAGATGGACTCCGCTACGAGATCAGCGATTTCCTGACGAAGCTTCGTGGGAATGAAAGCAGCAACTTCAAGCTGACGGCAGAGGAATCAATCTTTATGGCAGATATGATGGAGAAATTCCTGATGGAACAGGGACGGAAAATAGAATAGTCAGAATAAAATAGAAACGCCCTGTATATTAATGCAGGGCGTTTGTGTATTGGTTATATTTGTCGATAATCTGTTGGATAGAATTGGCGTGAGCCTCAATATACGCATCACTGCACTGTTCTATCAGCTTTGACATATATCCAAACCCCATACAGCTTTTGTTCTCATCTCTCAATAGAAAATCTAAAAGATAGGATAATGTTTCTTCAATCGTAACATTCTTCTTTTTCTGGGCTTGAGTAAGTAAGATAACAGGTGCAATCCAGGCAAAAGAATGGTATACATATGTCTGAATATCGGTATCTGCGATATCTTCCGGGCTGAATTCCAAGAGCTGCAGTTGAGAAAGCAATGATTCATCGGCAGCTTCCCCCATATAGTAGTGGAGGTTCTGGAGGCTGGTGTTGCTGAGCGCTTCAATGAGCTGACTCGCTAATTCGTTCATTGTGATGGATATATTATTCATATAACGATTTCGGCAGCGTCTGGAACACAGATGACCGAGATTGGCAAAGTAGTTGCGCCCGATACGTTCTGCTATATAGTTTCGGGACTTATAAGAAGCGTGTTCCTTGACGTGTATCTCGGAAATTGCTTCCCATTGTACGGCAAACATGGTTTTGTAACTATCCATGACATAGTGTCCGGCAGTTTGTGATGTGTTCAATACAAGGTTATATATGATTCCCGGATAGGTAATCATATGCGTTGCTTTGCACATGGCAACTGTCATGCTGCCGCAATCTGAATAGTATGGTGAGAAGAAATCAATGTGGTTCTTCTTCAAAAAATCGACATTCATATAATGGAACAACGAATTGTAATATACGGTCTGCATAAGTTCTGCAATAGATGCGCTGCGGTGGGCGTTCGCATATATCCGGTATTCCGGTATGCTGCGAGCCACTTCAAAAAGCTTCTGGTCTTCAAACACACAGGACCGGTAGCCAACCCAGATAATATCCGGAGCAGATTCCGTCATGACTTTTGCGAGTCCGGATAATGCATCTTCTTCGATGAAATCATCCGCGGCTAAAAAGGTGGCATATTTACCGGAGGCTTTTTCTAATATCAGGGACATTCCTTTTGCCCAGCCAACATTTTCTTCGCTTCGGGAGATTTTGATTCGCGAATCGTAATTCGCATAGTTCGATAGAATGCGCCAAGGCTCTTCACTGGTTGTACTATTATCTAAAACAAGAAGTTCCCAATCCTTAAAATCCTGATGAAGAAGTGATTCGATGGAATATGCAAGAAGTGATGTGTCATTATGAGTACACATGGCAAATGTGATAAGCGGTTTTTTGGTACAATCCATGATTTTCGCCTTTCTTACAAGAAGTATTTGATTTATAATAACATAAAGATATTTTTTTATAAAGAAAAAAGAATGAATATGAAAGGACTTTTTGAGAAAATGATGATGAAGATATGGGCACATAGAGGCTGTAGTCAGAACTACCCGGAGAATACGATGACGGCTTTTGAGAAGGCGTGTGCAATTCCTGGGCTTTCGGGAATCGAGACGGATATTCAGTTGTCGAAGGATGGACATCTGATGGTTTTCCATGATGAGAGGGTAGACCGCACAACAGATAGCACTGGATTCCTGCAGGATTATACGTATGAGGAATTAAGGCATTTGCACATTGATGCCGGAGATGGAAAGAACGAACAGATCCCTTGTATCGAAGAACTATTGGAGCTGATTCAGGATAAAGTGCGCGAGGATGCCGCATTCAAGTTAAATATTGAATTGAAGAACTCCGTATATCCATATCCGGGCATGGAAGAGAAGATAGTGGACTTGATCCACAAAAGAGGATTGCAGAAGCATATCGTGTATTCTACATTCTATGCAAAATCATTGGAGAAATTATCGGGGATTGATCCGGAAGCAGAGCTTGGAATCCTGGATGTGCATGTATCCGATTGCCTGTATAAGATCAAAGGCGGGTGTAAAGCGGTGGCGGTGCATCCGTTCTGGAGAGGAATCGATGTTCCGAAAGAAGAATTGAAAGGAATTACAGTTCGTGCATGGATGTCCGGACATCTGTATCCGGAGAAGCCGACGGGAACCAGACTGGATTTTAAACCATTAGAGGAACAGGGGATTACGGATATTATATTGAACGAACCAGAAGTGTATCTGTAATCGATTAACGGAACGTGCATCGGAACTGGTGTAAAACGATTGGAATTGTTGAAAATAACTAAATATTTTAATAGCGATATCCGATATAATATATGACGTATTACGTATAATGTGAGCAAAACGGAATTTGCTCTTGTGCGAACGGAGTCGCGGATACAGAAGAAGTTAGGAAAACAGTAGACCCTCGCATAGAATTATGCGGGGGTTTTTGTTCATATATAGGATGGAGGTATGTGGTTTGAACTATGCAATTATACTGGCGGCTGGAGTAGGACAACGTATGAGAAATGGCGGATTACCAAAACAGTTTCTGAAATTGATGGGAAAACCTATTATTATTTATACACTGGAAAAGTTTGAACAGTGTGAAGATATCAATCAGGTGGTTGTAGTATGTCATGGTGGTTATATTGACGAAATGCAACGGTTGATAGATCTATATCAGATTCGTAAGGTTTCAAAAATTGTAGTTGGCGGAAGTGACCGACAGAGCAGCTTAGAAAGAGGATTGGATGGTGTTGCGGGGCTTGGGGGACAGGCAGACGATATTGTGACTATTCATGATGGAGTTCGACCGCTTGTCAGCGAGACAACAATACGTGAGAATATCCGGGTGGCAAAACAGTATGGATGCGCAATTACTGTTCGTCCTGTGACAGAATCCGTAGTTATTACAAAAAATGAAGATATTGGAATGTCAGAATTTAAAGAACGGGCGGATACGTATTCTATGACGGCACCACAGACATTTCGACTGGGGGCAATCCAGGAAGCTTATCATAACTTGCCAACAATGGAGGAAAATGGAATGCCGCTTCTGGATGCCGCTATGGTATATGCGCAGACAGGACAAAAGGTGCATCTTGTAAAGGATCAGGGAGCGAATATCAAAATCACGACGCCGGAAGACTTTTACTTTTTAAAGGCAATTCTGGAACTTGAAGAGAATAAATATATATTTGGATTGTAGAGGTATGATGTATGGTAGAACAAAGAGATATTGATATTATATTGAACAACCCGATAGACTGGGAACTTTTTAGAAATAAAACTGTTCTTGTGACAGGGGCAACCGGACGACTTGGCATGTATATTGTGGAAGCAATCAATAAGGCAGATATCGACTGGAATCTGAATGTGACGATTCTTGCTTTAGCCAGGAATGAGAAAAAAATGCAGGATGTATTTGGAGAATCATTAAAGCTTCCGAATATTCATCCAATTGTGCAGGACATTACAGAACCAATCCGCTGGGATGGACCGGTTCATTATATCTTTCATACAGCAGGTGCCGCAAGTCCACAGGATTTTACAAACTGGCCGGTTGATACATTGTGGGGGCACATACAGGGAACCAGAAACGTGTTGGAACTCGCCAGAGAGAAGAAAGCTGAAAAGATACTATATGTGTCGACAGTAGAAGTTTATGGAGAGTGGAAATCGGAGCAGGGAATAAAAGAGGATGATATGGGACCGATGCATTGTGACAATGCAAGAGCATGTTATCCGGAAGCAAAGAGAATGTGTGAGACTATGCTCGCAAGTTATGAGGCCCAGTATGATATTCCGTATATAGGAGTACGTCTGTGCCACACGTTTGGACCGGGAATCGTATTGGACGATGGAAGAGCCTTTTCAGAGTTTATTCGAAATGTGATTCATGGAGAGGATATAGTACTGCAGTCCGATGGGAGTGCAGAACGTACATATACATACGTTGCAGATGCCATAGGGGCGATGTTATTGGCATTCACTAAGGGAACAGAGCATTATTATAATATTGCGAATCTGAATAATCTGATCAGTATTCGTGATCTGGCACAACTGATCGCATCTCTGGATCCAAAAGGAAAGGTGCAGGTCCGGTATGCAAATGAAACAGAACAAAAGTTAAAATACTTACCATTCAAATTAGGGATTATGGATATACAACGAATTACGGAGCTTGGATGGAGAGCACAGGTTGGATTAAATGATGCGTTCCGATATACATTGGAATCATTTCTGCAGATGAATAAATAATTACCTGGAGAGAACGATGAATCAAGAAAAACAATATATACGAAAGAGAATATGGAAAGCAAGATTTCAAAGCATAGCCTTTTATATATGCAGGATCTTTCCTATCAAGAAGAATAAAATAGTTTTCTGCTGTATAGAGGGAACAACGGGATATAGTTGTAATCCAAAGTATATTGCGGAAGAATTGATTCGTAGAAATAAGCAGGAATCTGATGGAAAGAAGCGTTTTAAACTGGTCTGGCTTGTAAATGACATGTCAAAATCCTTTCCAAAGGAGATACAGGTTGTTCATAATTCGTTATGGAATCGGGCGTATCAGCTATCAACAGCCGGATTCTGGATTGACAATAGTAGGAAACAGTTGGAAGCCAGAAAAAGAAAAGGACAGATATATATTCAGACATGGCATGCGAAGTTAGGGTTTAAACCAACCTGCCTTGATCGAGGCGCATCCTTTTCAAAAATTGCGTATCTGGTGAGTAAACATGATTCCGATCTAGTGGATTACTGGTTGTCAAATTCAGACTGGTATGACAAGACATTACCGACCGGTTCTCTTTATAATGGGAAGACACTTCGAACAGGTTCGCCGCGATGCGATATTCTTGTAAAAGCAAAGAACACCCCGGGATTTAAGGATGCTGTAAAAAGACAGATATGTGAGAAACAGGAGATATCGGTTGAAAATCAGCATGTGGAAGATATACATTTTCTGATGTATGCACCGACATTTCGAGGAGGCAGTCAAGAGACAAATCGCAGTATTGAAGTGGGAGATCATTTTCCAGATTATAAGATGGTCAAAGATGCATTGGAGAAACGATTTGGAGGAACATGGTATATCTTATTGAGACTGCACCCACAGTTAGTGGCAAGACATATGCAAAGTGGATGTAAGAGTGATTATATCGTAGATGTGAGCAGGGAAGATGATATGTATGAAATACTGGCAGGCTGTGATGCATTTATGACGGATTATTCGAGTGCAGCATTTGATGCGGCGGTAATGGAAATTCCTATATTTCTGTATTGTGACGATTATGACACATATGAGCAGGAACGTGGAAAATTGTTGTGGAATTTGGCCCAATTGCCCTTTTTACTGGCAGATAGCAATGAACAATTGATAAATGACATAATGAATTTTGATGAAGAAAATTATAGGAAGCAGATAATAAAATTATTTATGGATAATAATGTTCAAGAAGATGGAAAAGGGTCAGAGGCGGTTGCTAGAAAATTAATAGAAGGGGAATATAGGTGAAAAAAGTAGCTATAGTAATTCCAATATATAAAAATATTTTGTGTCAAGAAGAAATAATCTCATTAAATCGTATAAATACTATATTGGGGGAATTTCCCATATTTTATGTTGCTCCATATGGGATAAAGGATGAAATATATAAACAGATAATGCCAAAAGCAAAAATAGTATATTTTCAATCGTCTTTTTTTAATGGCTTTTCAGGGTATAATAGGTTAATGACATCTATAGAGTTTTATAGTGCTTTTCTTGAATACATGGAAATACTTATTTGCCAAACAGACGTTTTTGTTGTGTCTAATCAATTAATGAAATATGTATCATTAGATTATGATTACATAGGGGCACCTTGTGCGAAACATAAGCCATGGGAAAAAAGGCTATATGTGGGAAATGGAGGATTTTCTTTAAGGAATGTTAGGGCGACAATTAAAGCGATAAATAATGGAATGAAAAACAATTTGATAGAGGGGAAAAATGAAGATACTTTTTTCTCGGATTACGGGGAAAATAATCCAAAGGAGTATAGAATAGCACCAATAGATATTGCAGCACAATTTGCGTTTGATCAACCGTTGGGAGAAATAAGTTATTATATTAATCAAAAAAAAATGCCAATGGCAATACATGGTTGGTTTAATTATGATACTACATTTACAAATAAAATATTATCTGAATACATGCCCCAAGATTATAGTTGGCAAAAAAAAGTGACTTATAAGGAGTGTTTAGAAAAACTAGATAGGTTTCTTCGAAATAATAAAAGAATAATTTTTTATGGTGCAGGAGATATAGGGGGTATTTTTTATGATTATTGTCAACATAAAAAAATAAACGTTGAAGGATTTGTTGTATCAGATGATCAAGAAATAAAAAAAGATAGAGAAAAACAAATTTGGCATTTGAGTGAATGCAAAATCCTTTCAAGTGCATCAGTATTGATTACCATTTTCCAGCGGTATCGGGCAAAGGGAGAATATGTAGATAAACTGACGGAAAATGGTGTGGATGAGATAATGGAATTAGATGAAACAACTATTTTTGCGGTTGAAGATTATTTATTGAAGAATACAATAAATAATGATGGTATATGAAATTTAAGAAAGGTTAAATGTTAGGGAACATTTGTGGTTAATATTATAAATTGTAATATTGATGATTTATATGAATTATCGAAAAGTAAAAGAATATATGGGTATGGTGTCTCTAAAAAGTTACAAACATATTCTCTTTACAGGGTATCAACGTTTTCTTTGTCAGAAATTATTTATAAGTTGGTAGATAGTGATCCAAATAAATGTAACTGTAAGTATGTATTTCCCAATGGGAAAGAAAAGGATGTTATTGATTTTGATGACTTTGAGCGGGAAATTGATCCGAAAGAGGATGTTATTTTAATTATATCTATGAGATATGGCGAAATAATTGAGCGATTAGATTCGGTTAATAAGCTAGATGGAACAACATGTTTAATATTGAATTTTATTGATGATTATTATGATAGTACTGTAGATATGAAGAGTTATTATGGTTTATTAAGTAAAGATGAAAAAATACCAAAGGTGATTCATTATTGTTGGTTTGGAAATAATGAATTACCAGATCAGTATAAAGAATATATTGCTACTTGGAGAAAGTATTGCCCGGATTATGAAATAATGCAGTGGAATGAAAAAAATTATGATGTGTATGCACATTCGTATACAAGATGGGCATATGAAAATAAAAATTGGCCGTTTGTATCCGATTATGCGAGAATTGATATTTTATATAAGATTGGTGGCATATATTTGGATACAGATGTGGAGTTAATTAAGAATATGGATGAGTTGAGACGGTTTTCTGCTTTTATGGGTTTTGAGACAACTCAAATGATTAATTCGGGATTAGGAATGGGGGCTCAGAAGGGGAATCCAATTTTAAGAGATTTCCTGTCTGAGTATGATTCTTATTCTATACATGAAGGTGAATTTGATATGATTCCGTGTACGGTTCATCAATCAGCTGTACTAGATAAGTATGGATTAGTAAGAAATAATACATTTCAAGTTTTGGATCATGGGAATATGGTAATATTGCCAACAGAATTTTTATGTGGCATTCGTATGTATACGCAAGTGCGACAAATTACGCATAATACGTTTTCTCTGCATCACTATTCTGGAAACTGGGGTGGAGAAGGGATAAAACAGGAAAGTGACCGTTTAAGAGAAAAATATGCGGGTAAAATATTGAAACGTGTTCAACCAAGATTAGAAATATAAAAATATAGGGAAAATGGAAAACGAGGAAATTATGGTAGATATTTCGGTGATAATACCTGTATATAATACGGAACAGTATTTAGAAGATTGTTTGATGAGTGTTTTAAATCAGACGTACTCCAATATTGAGATAATTTGTGTTGAAGATTGCTCGACAGATTCTTCGGCAGAAGTATTAGAAAGGGTAAAAAACAAAGATGAAAGGATAAATGTGCTTTATAATAAAGTGAATTCAGGTCCGGCAAAAACAAGAAATGTAGGAGCAAAGGCTGCAAAGGGTGAATATATATTTTTCCTTGATTCGGATGATATGTTGGAGAATTTTGCTCTTGAAAAATTATATATCTATTCAAAAAAATATGAATTAGATATATTGTATTTTAATACAAAACACATCTTAGAATCTGAAAAGATAAAAGATTTTTCAAAGTATAAATCGGAGCATCTATATTATACGGAAGAACCGATACAAGGGAAGAATTTGTTTGTTGAGTTTATGAAAAGAAGAGATTTTGATCATTCGGTGTGTAGACAGTTTTACAGGAGGCAATTTTTAGAAGAAGAAAATATACATTTTAGAGAAGGGATGCTTCATGAGGACACTTTATTTTCACTTCAAGCAATTTTAAAAGCACACAAAGTATGCTGTGTTCCGTTACAATGCCATATTTACAAGAGACGAGAAAATTCGATAACTACTAGCACAAAGTTGTCGACTAATAGATTATTGGGGAAATTGACTATTCATAAAGAAGTATGTGAGATTCAGAATGAATATGAAAAAGAAGTACGGGAACAATTGAATTCTTTTTTGATGATCAATTGTAGACAAATTATTCAGGAATTCAGAACAGTTGATGCATTTGATAAAAAGTTAATAAAAGAAAATATCGATGTATTTCAAAATCTTCAGTTTATGACATGCGCTTTGTATGGTGGTTTTTTTCCATACAAATTAGCACCAGAAATTATGCAGAAAATTAGAGAAAAAAAGCATGTTATAATATATGGAGCTGGACAAGTTGGAAATTCATTGAAGGAACTTTTGGATGAGCGGGCGGTAAATGTTACATGTTTTGCGGTTACGAAATTAGGGGATAGAACCGTTTATGATGGATGTTCTATTTTTGAAATTGATACATTGATAGAGTACTGTGATTCGGCGATTGTGTTGATAGCTTCGCTGAATTATGCGGAAAATATGGAAGAAACTGCGAAATCTTTAGGATTTAAAAATATAATAAAAATTTTATAAAATCGTATACACGGGAGAAAAAACATGAAATGGAAAAACAAAGGGCATGAATTTGATGAATTTATGACAACTTTTTCAGAAGAATTTCATAAAAAAATATATGTATTTGGAGCTGGACAGCTAGGAGAGCAAATGGCACGATGCCTTGATACACTTGGATTATTGGGAGGCATTATAGATAATAGTGAGAAACGGCAAGGCGATTATATTTTGGATCATTTGATTATTTCTTTGGAAAATTATCTCTCTGTACATAAAAACCCGGCAATTGTAATTGCTGTTTCTGACAAATATGCCAATGAGATTGCTGTACAGTTAGAAAGAAATCATATGGTACATGGTAAGAATTTCTTTTATAACTATGAATTTAGACATAAAATTCTTCCGCTCATTTATGGATATTATCAAAATAAGATATATATGGAATTAGCTCAAATTACACTAACTGAAAAGTGCTCGTTGAAATGTAAAAAATGTGCTCATGCTTGTTATAATGTTAGTAGTGCCTCGAAAGATCTATCATATTTGGAGGCTTGTCAGAGTGCAGATAAATTTTTTTCAAAAGTTGATTATATAAATGAGCTTGTGCTAATAGGTGGAGAACCATTATTATATAGAGATCTTGCAAAAGTTATCATTTATATTGGAGAACGATATAGAGAAAAAATTGGTACGTTGAGCATAACAACAAATGGAACAATTGTTCCAAATGAGGAAGTATTAAAAGCAAGTAGTAAGTATCAAGTGTTGTTTCGGATATCGAATTATGCAAAGACATTGCCAAGACTATATGAAATTCATAAAAGATTGATTTCAACATTGGAAACATACCAAATTGAGTATTATTTAGCACAAGAGGATGGCTATTGGATTGATTATGGGTTTGACTATTTGAATAAAGATATGGATGAAATTGAATTAACAAAAACATTTGACAGATGCTTAACTCCATGCAGAGAAGTGCGAGGCAATAAGCTGTATTTTTGTGTGATGGCTAGAAGTGTATCTGATAATCTGCATTTTAATGAGGGGCAAGATGATTATCTGGATTTGGATCAATTAAATGATGATAATTATAAAAAGATATTATTAGAGTTTAATCTTGGATATTCGGAAAAAGGGTATTTAGATATGTGTCATAGATGTCATGGTATTGATGCGGTTAATTATCCTATTCCAATAGCAGAACAATTAGTGTAAGAAAGGAACGTAGAAATATGCCACAAAAGATATTAACAATTTCAATAGCCGCTTATAATGTAGAATCATATATTGGCAAGACGTTAGATTCCCTATTGTGTAAGAAAGAATGGCTGGATAAGTTGGAAATATTTGTTGTGGATGATGAGTCGACAGATGAAACAGCTAATATTGCGCGAAAATATGAGGAGAGGTATCCACAGAGCATTCATGTAATACAAAAGAAAAATGGTGGACACGGATCTACTTTAAATTACTCCATAAGACATGCAACCGGTAAATATTTTCGGATGTTAGATGGAGATGACTGGTATGATACCATTTCGCTAGAAAAGTATTTGCAAAAGCTTTCAAATGAAGACGCAGATTTGGTTTTGACACCATATAAAAGAGTAACTACAAGGGAAACCACGGATATAAATCGGCATTATTTTAAATATGGGTGTAAATATGAATTAGTAGGAAAGACATATGATTTGCTGGAAAATTTGCATGCAGCAGAGGCAACAATTCGAACAAGCTTGTTACAGGATAATAATTTTTGCTTACCAGAAAAATGTAGTTTTTCTGATGATGCATTTGTTTGTTATATGCTATTGTATGCAAATTCTGTTATAAAGTATGAAACAAATGTTTATCGATATCGAATTGGGGTTGAAGGACAAAGTATAAGCAATATAGGAAGGATAAGACACAAAAAAGACGGATTTCGGGTCGTTGAGGATGTTGTAAGGAATATCTCGGGATTTCTGAAGAAGCAAGATATTCAAAAAAAACAAGCAATTTATAATATTTTGTGCAATACTTTGGAATTTCAATATGATACATTATTATTGCTAGATGATCTCGATGACGTAAAGACAATTATGAAAGAAGAAACTACTAAGTTGTATGCGTATAATAACGATTTTATGAAGTATTTTTCAAAAAACTCATGGTTGGATTTCTTCCTGTGGAAATTGCTATTCAAGATACCGATGATTCAGCTGGAAGAAAATGCGCCAATAGTGATTGTTGGAGCAGGAAAATATGGTGAATTGGCGGTACATATATTAATGCGGCAGGAAATACGTCCTTGTTACGTTTGTGACAACAATAGAGAACGACAGGGAACGAAGCTACAGGATGTGGAAATTGTTTCAGTGGAGCGTGCAGTTAAGGTAAAGAATGCGATTTTTTTTATTGCGGTAAAGAGTGACGGAATGATATTGCGTAAACAGCTAATAGATAAGAACGTAATGGATTGTAAAATTATTTATAACAGTTAGGCTGGTTGATTTTATTGGAGGGAATAGAGAAAGCATGAGTGTAAAAATATCTGTCATTATGCCATCGTTAAATGTTTCGGAATATATTGATGAATGTATTCAAAGCGTGCTTAATCAGAAATTTGCGGATATAGAAATACTATGTATTGATGCAGGATCAACGGATGGAACTTATGAGAAGTTAGAAGATTATAAGATGCGTGATAATAGAATTCAGCTTTTGCAGAGTGATAAAAAAAGCTATGGATATCAGGTAAACATGGGAATTAAGAAGGCAACAGGAGAGTATATAGCGATCATAGAAACAGATGATTATATTGATGAGAACATGTTTAGTGAACTTTATCCGTTGGTAAAAAAAAATCATTTAGATTACATAAAAGCAGGTGCAATATCTGTTAAGTCATATGGAAAAATAAATATTTTAAATAAAATGAAATTTGGGGATGAAGAACCAAATATTAATAATTCTGTAATTTCGAGTAAAGAACAGCCACAGATTATTGGTATGGATTATTACATATGGCGCGGATTGTATAATAGAGAATTTCTACTGAACAATCAAATTTTTTGTAATGAAACTGCCGGAGCGGCATATCAGGATATTGGATTTACACACTTGGTAACAGTATATGCAACAAAATGTATGTTCATAGATAAACCATTATATTATTATCGTTTATTTCGCCAAGGAAATTCTACAACATCGTTAAAAGGGATGCAATTTACATATCAAGAATATGTTAGATTGCTAGATGACTTGAATATATGTTCAAAAATATCGAGAGTACAGGAAAAATATTTTTGGGCTCGATATTCAAAAGCAATACTTTGTGAAATAAATTATATATTGAAAAATAATGAATTTGATTACAAATCAATAAAGTTAGACATATATTATAGGTGGGCAAAACAGATATTGACCAATCATGTGATAAATATAGATGAGGTAGAAGAACTTTTAGACAAAGAGTTGAGGAATAAAATTCGTCTGCTATGTAATAATTTTGGAGAATATGCAAGTGGATTAAGAGATAAAGAACTGCAGAATCAAAGAAGTTTGAATAAAATGCTAGAGTATATAAATGGAGACAACGTGATTGTTTTTGGATGTGGAAATCTTGGTAATGAAATTATTGAGAAATTGCTTGAAAGAAATATAGTCATTGAGGCAATCTGTGATAATAATTCTATATTATGGGGAAAGAAAATTGGTTTATGGAAGATTGAATCACCTCAAGTGGTGATGAAAAAAAGTGCAGAAAAAAAATTTATTATAGCCAATAAAAAGTATAGTCAGGACATAAAAAAACAATTAGAAAACAATTGTGTACAGCATATGTATATATATAGTGGGTGAATATTATGAAAAAAGTAGATGTAGCGATAATAGGAGCGGGAGTTAGTGGGTTATCATATGCTAATTTTTGCAATACAGACTATCTTATTGTAGAAAAAGATATAGTACCGGGAGGATTGTGTAAAACATTTTATTATAAGGATTTTGTATGGGATTGTGCCGGACATTTTTTCCATTTTTCAGATTCGGAGATCAAGAATTTTTTTGAAAGTAAGATAGATGCGGGTGAAATTGTTATAGCGAAAAAGAATACAAAAATATATTATAAAGGCGAGTATATTGATTATCCATTTCAAATGAATATTCATCAATTACCAAAAGAAGAATTTATTGATTGCTTATATGACCTTTTTACTAAACAGGAAAAAGAAGAGTATGAGAATTTTGAAGATATGTTATATGGAAAGTTCGGAAGGGGAATTACGGAAAAGTTCCTAAAACCATATAATGAAAAACTGTATGCATGTAATTTAAACGTGCTAGATAAAAATGCTATGGGAAGATTTTTCCCTTATGCAGATAAGGAGGAAATTGTTCGTAATTTTCGGAATCATACATATTGTTCTTATAATGATTCTTTTGAATATCCACAAAGGGGGGCGATTACATTTGTAAATGCGCTCTTAGAAAATGTTGATCAAGATAAAATTATGTATGGTACAAAAATACGCGATATTGATTTGAAACAACATATATTGAAAACGGATAAGGAAGAAATCCAATACAACAGACTCATCAGTTCAATGCCATTAAACTCTTTTTTAATGATGAATGGATTAAGTCAATATAAAGAAGTTCTTAAAGATTTACAGGCAAATAAGGTTTTAGTTTTTAATTTGGGTTTTGACAAAAAATCAAGAATTGACGATGTTCATTGGATATATTTTCCGAGTAAGGATATCAATTTTTACAGGGTTGGATTTTATGATAATATTTTGAAAACTGGTAAACTGAGCCTTTATGTTGAAATAGGATATAAACTTGATGAAGAGATTAATATAGATGTAGAATTGGAAAAGACAATTAGGAATTTGAAAGAATGTGGAATTATTTCAGATCATAAATTGATTGGCTATAATTCGATTGTTATACCTTCTGCGTATGTTCATATAACAGAAAGAGTAAAGAAAGAAGTATCATGGGTTTTAAAACAACTTGAAAAGCAGGATGTGTATAAATTGGGACGTTATGGAAGATGGACATATTGTTCTATAGAAGATTGCATAAAGGAAGCAAAGAGACTGGCAGTTCAGAACAGATAAATGAGGAGTATTCTATGCGATGATAGAGGAGACATTAATTCAGGAGATACCTAAAGGGTTGATTCAATGGTATGATTTTGGCGTCGGAGAGAATGTGCTTTATATAACGTACAATGACGGGAAACATGATGAGATGTATTCCGTTTTGTTAGAAAAGAAATTAAAAGTTGATTGGAAAACATTTTCAGATATCTTTGATAATAGTTCAAGTATAGTCAATGAATATGATTATATAGTTATGGGAAATGATATAGAGGTATATGATAATCCGAGTGATATATTAGAAGGTATATATAGCTGTTTATCCCCAACAGGTAAACTCCTTCTAAGTGTTAATAACCGCCTTGGAATCCGATATTTCTGCGGGGATCGAGATCCATATACGGGACGGAATTTTGATGGGATTGAAAATTATCGCCGGGCATATTCGAAGAAAGAAGATACATTTAATGGAAGGATGTATTCAAAATCCGAGTGGGAGCAGATGCTTCGAGATGCAGGATTTGATACCTATCAGTTTTATTCGATTCTGTCAGATTTAGATAATCCTTCACTGATTTTTGCAGAAGACTATCTGCCGAACGAGGATCTGGCAAATCGGGTGTTTCCGACATATAACTATCCGGATTCTGTTTTCCTGGAGGAAGAAGCCTTATATGCAGGCCTGTTAGAGAATGGAATGTTCCATTCAATGGCAAATGCATATCTGATAGAATGTTCTAAGGATGGAGCGCTTTCAGATGTCGACCATGTAACGGCGTCTCTGGAACGCGGGAGAGAAGATGCGTTATTTACAATTATACATAAATCTGGGATTGTCGAAAAAAGAGCTGCATATCCAGAAGGGCAGCATCGGTTAGAACAGTTAATAGCGAATGCCGCGGATTTGAAACAACATGGGATTTCTGTAGTAGAAGCGGCTCTGGATGGTCAAAGTTATGTTATGCCATATATAGAGGCGGAAGTTGGACAGGTATATCTGAAACGATTGATTCAACAGGATAGAGAAGCTTTTCTTCAGGCGATGGATCGTTTTCGTGATTTGATTTTACAGTCTTCGGAGATTGTTTCACCGGATCGTGGAGATGGAAATGGAGCAATCCTGAAGAAAGCATATGTAGATATGGTGCCGTTAAACAGTTTCTACAAAGATGGCGGGTTTATGTTTTATGATCAGGAATTCTGTGCAGAAAATCACCCCGCTAATATGGTTATTTATCGCATGATTTCCACTTTTTATTCTGGAAATATTCAGTTTGAAAAGCTCTTGCCTATGCGGGAATTGCTGGAACGTTATGGATTGACTGCAAAACTAGAACATTGGCAGGAAATGGAATGGAAGTTCTTAAGTACGCTGCGGAAAGAAAAGGAATTGCAGGTTTATCATGAAACGTACCGCCGCAACCCGGAAGTCGTCAATGCGAACCGACAGCGCATGAACTACTCTGAAGAGGAATACCAGCGCAAATTTGTTGATATCTTCCGCAATCTGGGAGACCGGAAGCTGATTCTCTTTGGCTCTGGCGCATTTACAAAGCGGTTTATTGCCATGTATGGAAAATCTTATGAGATTGCATGTATTCTGGACAACAATGAGGATCGCTTGGGGCAGCGGTTGGATGGCTATGAAATCAAATCTCCGGAATATCTAAATGAACTTTCAAAAGAAGACTATAAGGTTTTAATCTGTATCAAGAGCTATGTATCCGTAGCGAAGCAGTTGGAATCAATGGGGATTACGGATTATGGAATCTTTGATACAAGCCGCTCTTATGCTAAACCGGCATTTAGGCAGGAGCCGATTGATCCAAAGGCAGATTCAGATGCAAACACGAAGAGTGACAATGCAAAAAAAGTAGAAAAAAAGAAATACCATATCGGATATGTTGCAGGTGTATTTGACATGTTCCATACAGGACATGTGCGACTGTTGCAGAGAGCCAAGGAGTTGTGTGATTATCTGATCGTAGGTGTGGTGTCGGATGAAGATTGTTATCGGCAGAAGAACAAGTATCCGGTGATTTCCTGTGAAGATCGTGTCGAGGTTGTCAAGGCATGCCGGTATGCGGATCAGGTGGAAGCACTTCCGACAGGGTTTGGAGGAATCCGGGATGCGTATAAGATGTTTCAGTTCGATGCGCAGTTTTCGGGCGATGATCATGGTGATGATGGAATCTGGCTTGCAGAGAAGGAATATTTGAACAAGCATGGCGCAGATCTCGTATTTTTTGATTATACGAAGGGAATCAGTTCGACGGAGATTCGAAAAAGATTGGACTAACAGGAGAAAAGGTATGAAGATTTCAGTTTTGGGCAGTTGTATTTCAAGAGTTTCTTTGTTATATGGAATACAGGATTTACATGGGATTTACCAGGGAGAGAAGCTTGGATTGGAGTTAGAGTATTTTCTGGATAAGCATAATCCTGCACTGGCGATGTTGCCGGCACCTTTTTCACGAGAAGAAGTTGATACGATTACAGAGGAACAGCTGACAGACAAAACGCGGGTGAAGTCTCTCAGACAGCAGCTGATGAAGGAGACAGTTCCACTTTTGTTAGATGGAGAGTCAGAATATCTGATTGTAGATTTTTATGATTTCCATAATTATATTTTTTCATATAAGGATACTGCATTTGGAACACAGGCCAATGAATTTTGTGGTACAGCGCTTGGTAAAAAGTATAAAGAAGAATTACAGGCATGGAATTTGTTCCAGTTTCCAACATGGGTATTGTATGGAATGGTGGATCGTTTTTTCGATACGATTATGCAAAAGTTTGATGCGGATCATATTATATTAAATCGTTTCTGGACGAATGCCATGATGTTATATAAAGATGGGAAGGTTGGATTAATTCCGGAAGAATGTAAACAACCGTTTCAGTGTCATGAAAAATATAATGTGAATTGTTTTAATTTGGAACAACATATCATTGATAAATATCACCCATATGTTATTGATTTATCAAGGTACTTTATAGGAGACGCGAATATATGGGATAATTGGAATGCTTCGCATTTTGAACGGGAATTTTATCGGGAGACGTATGATCAGATTATTCGGATTATTACAAAACAGGCGGATGAAAAATATTTTGATAAGGTTCGCTTTTTTGATTCTGCACGTCCTGGATATCAGGAAGATAAAAAACGAAAATTTGATGTAGAATGGGGAATCCAGTTGTTTGAACAATTTGTGGAAAACAACAATGATTTATGGAAGAACATGTTGGATAAGCTTTTGGTGTATGTACCGGAGGATTCACGTGTAAAACAGTATTGTGAAATTATATTTGGATAGATGTAGAAAGTGAGAAAATCATGAGGATAGTATGTTCACCAAAAGGAATTGTAGATAAGGATCGTCCAAGACAGGGTATCATGGATATTGCGGATGCTGGATTTCTGGATCAGGGCGTGATCTCCGGACTTTCTGAGGATGAGACGGATGCGTGGGGCGATGCGGCATGTGAGTACCGGATTGTCGAACCGATCGTGGAGGACGTAGAAAAAGATGCATTGTGGACGGTCAACCGCGAATATTATCTGTCCTTGCTCGATGAAGCGAGAATGCATAATGTGAAGATCCTGCTGAAAAACATGTGTCGGAATGTCGGTGGACATCTGATACGGGGTGTATGCTCGGATGCGGCGGAAGCTGTGGCGTGGGTTGATGCATTGAATACGGAAGCAGGAGAAGCGCGCTTTGGATTCTGCGTGGATATGGGAGTCTGCAATGTATGCGGACAGGATCTGAATGAATATATTACGCCGCTTGGGAATCGGGTGAAAGCGGTGATCTTGCAGGATGGAAAAGGAAGCGAAGCGCAGGCACTGCTTCCGTTTACAGCAGCGGGTGAGAAGGCTTCGCGGACGGACTGGCTTGGGTTAATCCGAGGGTTGAGGAAGATTGCTTTTGATGGAATTTTGATCCTGAATCTGGAGGATACCGCATCTGCCACATCACCATTACTTCGTCCTGCGTTGCTGCGGTACGCAAGGCAGGTGGCAGATTATCTGTGCTGGCAGATCGGGATCGAGACGACGCTTGCCCGATATGAGAGCCGCGTGCTGTTCGGAGCAGGCAATATGTGCCGGAATTATCTGAAATGTTATGGTGAGAAGTACCCGCCGCTCTATACCTGTGATAATAACCCGCATTTATGGGGAAGCAGACTCGATGGGTTGGAGATTCATAATCCGGAGGATTTGAAGAAACTGGACAAGGATACCGCAGTCTTTATCTGTAATATCTATTACCGCGAGATTGAGCAGCAGCTTCGAAAGATGGGACTACCGAATCCGATCGTTTATTTCAATGATGAGTATCTGCCGCAGTTTCATTTCGAGCGGTTGACGGATGAAGGGAGAAAATAATGCTTGAGATTGGTGTACAAAGCAGGAATATCGTGGAGGATCCGTGTCCGGAGAAAGGATTCCGGATGCTGAAGGATGCTGGATTTTCCTGTACAGATTTTAGTTTGAACAGTTATCTGACGAACAAGGATTTATATGAGGGAAAGGTAAATGCTTTTTTTAGTCAGTCAATCCAGGAACTAGAGCAGTTTTTCTCGGCACATAAGGAAGGCGCGAAGAAGGTGGGAATCCGGATCAATCAGATGCACATGCCATATCCGGTATATGTCCCGAATGGCAAGAAAGAAATCAATGAGTTCCTGCAGAAGGAAATGGCGGTGAAGAGCATGCATATCTGCCATTTCTTAGAATGTAAAAATATTGTCGTGCATGGGTTTAAGCTGGCGCGGTTCCTTGGCTCGGAAGAAGCGGAATGGGATTATACCGAACGTTTCCTGGATACGATAGCCCCTCTGGCAAAGGAGATGGGAATCACGATCTGCATCGAGAATCTGTATGGTGGAATCGGCGGACATTTGGTAGAAGGCCCTTGCTGTGACGCCGGGAAGGCGGCTGCGCGGATCGACCGGATGAATGAGAGGTATCAGGCGGAGGTGTTAGGCTTTTGCTTTGATACCGGACATGCAAATCTGGTTGGACTTGATTTCGAAGATTTTCTGACGACGCTTGGTTCAAGGCTTAAAGTTCTGCATATCCATGACAATGACGGAGTGGCTGATCTGCATCAGATTCCGTTCACATTCACCAGAGCGCGTGAGAATGTGACGTCCACAGATTGGGAAGGGTTTATCCGGGGATTGCGTAAGATTGGATTTGACCAGGTGCTTAGCTTTGAGACCGCGCCTGTCCTGACGGCATTTCCGCAGGAACTAAAGGCGCAGGCACTTACATTGATTGCACAGATTGGGGTGTATTTTGCAAAAAAAATAGAAAACTAAAATATTTTTCTATAGAAAAATATTAAAATGGGAGATTTTTTCGATAGTTATGTTACGAAAGCATCCCTTCTTGCAGGATTGTATCCTCTTTGACATCAACAGCCATAGTTCTTCCGATGATTTCATTCATTTTTTCAGGTGGGATTCCCGTGCCGGGACGCTTGTAAGTAAGCATCTCCGGTGTGAGGATCGCGCCTTTTTTGATGTCGCAGGTGGTGACGATCGAACGTCTGGCGTTGGAACGGGCAGATGCCTCGGAGTCCAGACATTTCAGATCATAGCTGCCACGCAGGGTGTCGATGAATGCAATCCCCTTCAGGATATTTCTCGCATCATCCGGGTCCATCGCGTGATAGTGGTCGTTGCCCTTCAGTGTTTTATCCAATGTAAAATGCTTCTCTACGATGACAGCTCCAAGATTATATGCAGTTTTGATCACATCGGCGCAGGTATCCGGCTTCGTGTGATCCGAATAGCCAATGAGGATTGGAGAACCATTTTTGTCAGCGTAAATGGGATCTTCTGCGTAGCTTTTTTTTAAGGAAGTGATCTTGTTCAGGTTTGCATGTTCGTACGGTGTCGGATATTCCAGCACGCAGTGAAGCAGTGCAATTGGCTGGTCGTTGACACTTCGAACCAGAGACAGGGTACGGGTAATCTCGTCCTCGTTGGAAGCTCCGACAGAGATCAGCATCGGCTTTCCTTTTCGCGCCTGATATTCGACGAATGGCAGGTTGTTCAGGTCAGACGAAGAAATCTTGTAGACGTCCATCATGGAATCTAAGTAGTCTGCAGAAGCAAGGTCAAAAGCAGTTGACAAAAACTCGATTCCGAGCTTATCGCAGAAGTCTTTTAATTCGCGGTATTCCGCTTCGCCGAAATGGTCGAATTTCTGAAAAAGCTCATACTGGGAGGTGGTTGGCTCTTCCGTGGTATCCCAATAAGAAGGGGAGTTTTTTGCAGCCAGTGTGCCAGCCTTATAGCTCTGGAATTTTACAGCGTGGATACCGGCATCTTTCGCTTCTTTGATCATCAGCTTTGCGGCGTCCATCAATGAAATGCCAAACTTTGTTGCGATGTCATAATAATTTACTCCGATTTCTGCGATTAGGACGAACTTGCCTGCCAGCGCGCGGTCAATAATTGTACTCATATAGCATCCTTTCTGTGCATTGCACCATGCGGTTGTACTCTTCGGGTTTATCTGATAAAATTATAGCAAGGTATAGATATTTTCGCAATCGAAAGTAGCGTGATTCAGGTGGGTGAGAGCTGTGTAGATAATATATATGCCGCACAGTGATGTGTATGGTATATAGAAGAACGGAAACTCAGACACTTGCAGATGAAAAATAAGGAGGCAGGAAATGGTACTCGCAGTTATCCCCGCGCGTGGCGGGTCCAAAGGAATTCCAAGAAAAAACGTACGACTGATGCACGGAAAACCTTTGATTTATTATTCCATTCAAAATGCACTTGCGTGCTCTTATATTGATGATGTGGTGGTGTCTTCCGATGATGAAGAAATCTTGAGCATCGCTGCGATGTATGGCGCAAAAGCCATGAACCGTAATAGTGCACTGGCACAGGATGCGGTGACACTGGATCCGGTGATTTATGACGCCGTGCTCCGGATGGAACAGGAGACCGGGAAAACATACGATGTGGTTGTAACATTACAGGCAACCTCGCCGCTTCTGACGGTGGAGACATTGGATGGCGCGTTGAAATCATTCTTGGAAAGCGATTTTGACACTTATATCAGCGCAGTGAACAAACCGCACCTTTCCTGGACGACGAAGGATGGCAGATGTGTTCCGAATTATGAGAAACGTCTGAACCGTCAGCAGCTTCCGCCGAATTTCCTGGAGGCGGGTGCATTTCTGATCACAAGACGGGCATGTATGTCGGAGAACAACCGGATTGGGGCAAATGCATCTGTTTATGAGATGCCGGAGAAAGAGGCGATTGATATTGACAGCTATGCAGATTGGATCGTATGCGAGCAGGAATTGTCGAAGAAACGGATTTTGTTCCGGGTAGATGGATACCGGGAGCTTGGCATGGGACATATCTACCGCTGTCTGACACTTGCGTATAGTCTGACAGGACATGAGATCTTATTTGTGACAAGGGAAGACCGGACAGAGGGCTATCAGAAATTATTGGATTCCCACATGCATGTCCAGTCGGTTGGCAGCGATGAGGAATTTTATGCACTTGCAGGAAAATGGCAGCCGGATGTGATTGTCCATGACTGTCTGAATACCGAACGGGAATATATCCTGCAGTTAAAACAGCTTGCAAAGCGCGTTGTGACATTGGAGGATATTGGCTCCGGCGCCGATGTGGCAGATGCAACGATCAACGCATTGTATGAGGACGATAGCAAAGGTGAAAACTACTATTGGGGCGAAAAATATGTCTGCCTGAAGGACGAATTCCTGATTGCACCATGTGCGAAGTACCATGAGCAGGTTAAGAAGGTGGTTGTGTTATTCGGCGGCAGTGATCCTTCGGATTTTACCTATCGCGCGTACAATCTGGCGAAGAAAATGCATGCGGATTTTCCGCACATCAGCTTCCGGTTCGTACTTGGCGCCGGATATGATAACCATTTGCATAAGCTGTCGGATGATGAAGCCTGCAAGATCGAGGTGGTAACGGATATCAAGCGAGTGAGTGATGCCTTGTCCGATGCGGATCTGGCGATTACCTCACAGGGAAGAACGGTGTATGAGCTTGCGGCGATGGGCGTGCCTGCGATTGTTCTGGCACAGAACGAGCGCGAGACGAAGCATACATTTGCCCAGATGCACAATGGTTTCTTGAATCTTGGTATGGGAAATCAGGTGAGTGATGAAACATTGGAGAAGACCTTCCGGTTTGTCGTAGAGACTCCGCAGATTCGTGCGGAGATGCGGAATCTCATGCTGTCACATGATCTGCGCAAAGGAATTGAACGTGTGAAGCAGTTGATCTTAGCAGATGAGTAATGGAATATTTATGCAGTTATGTCTGACTGATACAAGATAGATTCAGTCAGATATAACTGTATTTAGAATTTCGGTCAGGCGTGTATCATAGGTATGATAGCGCTTGATTTTTTCATATCCATTTTTGGCAATCTGTAACCGTTCTTCTTCGTGGGATAAATAATAATCAATCTTCTGGATCAAATCATCGACACTGTCATAGAGTACCAGATCCTCCCCGGGTATGAAATATTCTGCAAGTTCCGGCTGATAGTTGGACATGAGAAACCCGCCGCATCCCATGATGTCAAACGCTCGCTGAGGAATACCGGATTTGATGGAGCGAAGTGTCATATTTAAATTGATTTTGCTGCATTTAAAGATCTTCGGCATCACACGTTCGGAATCTGCAATACCACAGTTTTGTACATGTGGGAGCATCGAAGAATCGCTTTGCGTATACAGATCAACATGAAAATGCCTGCTCACAGCATCCAGTGTATGCTTCCGTTCCAATTCCGTGCACCGGCAGTTGAGATACGTGTCTGCGATAATTCCTTTTAAATCTGCCTCGTAATCATCCGGGAGCGGATTGAAACCAACAGCATCTACGAAATCTGACACCCATTTGTCGCTGATGGCATCCTCAATAAAATTATAGCCATAGACATTTTGCTGGGCGGAGCAAAGTCCCTCCACATATCCACGCATATAAGCAGGAAGCTTATCGGAGATGTTATCATAGCTGTTTTTTTCAGAGTACAGAGAACCAACAAAGGAAACGACTGTGCCATACTTTTTCATATCCGCGTCAGATACTGTAACGTTGTCAAAATGCTCGATATCACATGCAAGTAGTGTGTGGAAACAGTTTCCCGGATTGCGGTGCCCGAATTTATCAAGCTGCAGCTTGTCAAACAGGAACAGACGGTTGTGAGGATATTCCATCGTCTTTGAGTAAAGGGTAGAGCAAGGGCTATCCACGGTATAGGAAATATATGGAATACCAAAAGGCTTGCTTGCGCGTGCGATAATTGGTGAAAAGCAGACAGAAAGAATGGCACGTACATCTGTAGTTTGCTGAATGAGAGTGGCTAGACGGAACATGTAATCTTTGTCATAGTCCTGTGGCTCCCGGTCATTCATAAATTCAACGACATCATGACCAAGCCGGGTCAGACTTTTTAATATGCCCGGTTCGCATATGCTATGATGTCTGCAAAAAATAATTTTCATGACGTAGATACTCCTCTGAAACTTTTTGTACATTTTGTATTGTATTCAGGTTTATTTAAGGGATTACACTTGTTTGCATCGTTCGATTCCGGCAAGAGCAGGTGTATAGTTGCCGGCTTTTTCATAATAGGAGATCGCGTTCGCCTTGTCTCCCAGACATTCCAGAATCACGCCGACGTTGTAAAAGGCAGAATAGGAATTAACTCCATCCACGACGCAGGACGGAATCTGCGTGGCTGCGAGAAAACTCTCAACTGCCTTGGAAAACTGTGCGTTGTTCATATAGATTAAACCAAGGACAAACAGGTAATCTGCGTCCCCCTTGAAATCGTCATAGACCGCCTCTAACATCAGGGCATCTGCAAATCGTTTCATGTTGATCAGGCAGTAGCCGTAGAGGTTGATGATGCTGTGAACATAGCTAAGCTTCGTGTCAAGTGGCAGTTCCATCGCCTGTTCAAAATAAGGAATCGCCTGCGCATACTGCTTGGAATAAAAATAAGAATTGCCAATCTGGTAAAGCGTGTAAGGGTCATCCGGCTGTGCTTCTAATTCCCGTAGCAAAAGCTTGAGATTTCGATCCGCCTTTTCGGCGCGGTATGCGTCATTGCCCTGATAGCCGACATGTGTGACATAGATTGGAGCATCAAAATAATCCGGCTCTGTGGATGTATCGAGTGGGACAATCTGCTCGTGGATCCGCCCTTCAAAATGATATAGCCTGCGGGAGAAGAGACGTGCGATCGGTTCCGTACTGCTCATCATCTGCCCATCGCTTTCGTACAGACTCTTGATATGGATATGGCCGATGGAAGCAGGCATGGTCTGCATCTGTTCCAGCAGTTTCGACATGTCAAACATATCGACAAATTCATCGGAATCCAGGAATAAAATCCAGTCGTTGCCAGCCTTTTGCACCGCGTAATTCCGGGCAGCAGAAAAATCATCACACCATGCGAACTCATACACACATGGGGTAATTACAGATGCAATCTTCCTGGAGTCATCCGTAGAACCGGTGTCCACGACCACGATCTCGCATCCGAGATCTTTGATCCGGTCTAAGCATATTTTTAAATTTTCACATTCATTTTTCGTAATGATGCATATGGATAGATTTGGCATGTTTTGTACGCTCCGTTTTCTGATAGTTCCATTATGGATGGGATTGCGGGAGGTGTCAAGCACAACCATGATTCGGCGGCGATTTTGTTGTTAGATTTCAGGTTTTAATTGACATTCTGCTAGTATACAGATAAAGTGAAAGAAGATGAATGAACGCAATTTGACAGGAAACGGATAAAAGACAGAAGGGATATGTGACAGAACATGGGGACGCAGGAAGAACTGGAAATTGATAAAGGATCGGAAGCTTATGCAAAGCTTCTGGCGCAGGAAGAGCGGGAATGGCATGAGCAATACGATGCCCTGATAGATAGAAAGATAGAGATCTTTGATAAGCTTCTGCAGATGCATAGTGCGGAAAGCTACGCACTGATTGAAAAGCTTGTTGACGATGCGATGACAGAAAATGCTGCAAAATGGAATACATCGTATGCATGGATCATCATTTTCACACAGATTTATCAGGCAGAGAAGAATGCCGGCGAAGTGTGGACATTGTTTGATCTTGCAGATGATTTGGAGAATCTGATAGCGATTGTACAACAGGTGAAATTCCTTTTGTGGGAAATTGTATTTTTGCAGGAGAAAGAGTCAGAAGAACTGCTTCGAAGCTTCGTAGCACAATATGATATGCAGCCGGAGCTGTTACGGAATCTGGTTCGTATTTCTTGCCTGGAACCGGAAACCATGATAGACAGATTAAGAAAGGATATAGGCTTAAATCTGTAGATGGAGACAATGAAACAGGTCTGTTTGATTCGTGGCAAATATGTGGATTGCAAGAGGGTAAGAGATGAACGAGAAAAAGATATGCTTCATCATGTGTACAAATAATGCACAATATGAGGCGGAAGCAATGCATTTTATAAGTAAATTACATGTGCCGCAAGGGTATGAGGTTGATGCGATCAGCATCAAGGATGCGAAAAGTCTGACTTCCGGGTATAACGAGGGAATGCGCGCCAGTGATGCAAAATACAAGGTGTATCTGCATCAGGATGTGATGATTGTGGAACCGGATTTTATCGCGAAATTGCTGCATATATTTGAAAAAACTGAGATTGGTATGGTGGGCATGGTCGGAACCCCACACTTACCGGAGAATAAAATCCCCTGGTGGGCATGGCGTGTAGGGGCATTGTATACGTGTAATGTGAGTGCGATGGGAATGTTTGATTACGAATATCCGGAAGAAGCAAAACATGGTGTCATCGAGGTAGAGGCTATCGATGGACTTTTGATGGCTACGCAATACGATATTCCGTGGCGTGACGATTTGTTTGATAAGTGGGATTTCTATGATGTATCACAGAGTCTGGAATTTATCCGGCATGGGTATAAGGTTGTGGTTCCGTATATGGAGACGCCGTGGTGTATTCATGATGATGGATTCATGAATCTCAAGAATTATTATGAGGAACGGGAAAAGCTATTGAAGGAATATGGGACGATGTAGCTTTGTAAAAAAGCAGGAGGCAGGAGTATGTCGATTACATTAAATGTTCCACAATACAGTGTGACGGAAGATACTGTTTATTGGAATAATTTATTTGAAGAACATAAAAATTTGCCGATGTTGTGTATCGGTCGGGACAGCTATATAGAAGAAACGCAGGTGGAAGCCAATCCGGATCAGGATCTGTTGTACAATGTCCAGGTAGGACGTTATTCTTCTATTGCAAGAGATACCAAGATGATCATTGACTTAAACCATGATTACAAGCGGGTTTGCCAGGGGCGGATAAGTGGTGTGGCATATCAGCGTCCGCATCTCATCCGTCGCAAAGGTCAGGTTATTATCATGAATGACTGCTGGATCGGAAATGGTGTGATCATGCTTGGGGGAATCACGATTGGCAATGGAGCGGTTGTGGCAGCGGGGACTGTGGTTACGAAAGATGTACCACCGTATGCGATTGTTGCCGGGAATCCGGCGAAGGTGATAGGATACCGGTTCGAGCCGGAGCAGATTGCTGCACTCAATAAGATCCGCTGGTGGAACTGGACTGCAGAGGAAGTCCGTGCGGCATCGGAGCTGTTGCTGGATGAGATAGACCCATTTATAGAAAGGTATCTGCCGGAAGCGGAACAGGAAATCGCCCGGATTCCGCAGATCGAAATCAATCCAATTGAAAAGATTTTGACCGGTGAAGATAAACGGTTGTTGTATGTTCCTGATTTTGAACAGGATTATCCGACCTATCCGCGCGTGATCGATGCATTCGTAAGCTCCTATGCGAATACGAATTGTGAATTGCTGCTGTATGTGAGAGAGGATGCATTTGTTCCGGACAAGCTCGCTGTGTTGGATCGGTTGTTTGAGAAGTATGTGGATGTGGATTGTTATGTGAATGTATATGTGGGCAATCTGGAGGACGAACGGGGGCTGTTTGCACAGAGCGATGCGTATATTACAAACCGCAGCCTGGATAATGTAAAGCATATGGATATGGCAGATTTTTATGGGATACCTGTGATATCTTCGGTTGATCTTCCGATTTTCAAAGAACAATGTTGACGGATCAATAACTACCAGCCGGGATTAAATAATCCCGGCTGCTTTTAACATTGCCACAATTCTCATATCATAGCTATGATATTCTTTCACTTTCTCGTATCCATTCTTTGCAATCTGTACCCGCTCTTCCTCATGCTCCAGATAATAATCAATCTTTGCGAGCATATCCGGGATGCTGTCATAGAGGACGATATCCTCGTCCGGGACGAAAATCTCCGGGATTTCAGTCTGATAATTCGACAGTACGAAGCCGCCACATGCCATCAGGTCAAATATACGGAGTGGCAGTCCGGTTTTGATTGGGCGGTTCGTCATGTTCAGGTTGATCTTGCTGCATTTGATGATCTGCGGCATCATGTCGTTCGAATCTGCACCGCCACGGTATTTGACGTGTTTTAATGGTGAGGTATCGGTCAGCGTCCACAGGTCAAATTGATAGTTTATCCCTTGTTTCCGTAATTCCTCAAAATGCGCGCCAATTGCATTGCAGGTGCGGATGCGTTCCTGTTCGGTGCATTTGTAACCGAGGTAAGTGTCGGCGACGATGCCTTTCACATCTTCTGCGTAGTCTTCGCCAAGCGGTGCCCAATCGGCATATTTCTTGAATTCCTGTGCCCATTCGTCGGTGATGGAATCCTCTAACAGATTGTAACCATAGACATTTAACTGGGCAGCAATCAGTCCATCGACATAGCCGCGCATCGCATCCGGCAGGTCTTTCTCAATCGAGTTATAGCGGGTTTTCTCAGAGTACAGCGAACCGACGAAGGATATGTCACAGTCGTATCTGCGATGATCGTCGGCAGTTACGTTCACTGCATCCCAGGTTGCAACATCTGCGCCCATTGGCAGATGGAAGATACAGTCTGGATTCGCGGGTGAAAATTTCTCCCATTGCATACGATCCAAGACGAAGATCCGGTTTGTTGGGTAGGCAATCGTCTCGGAATAGAGCTGGAAGCTTGGGCAGTCGACCGTCCAGGAGAGATACGGGAGTTTGAAAACCTTACAGCAGCGTGCGATAATTGGCTGGAAATTCACGGTAAATACGCAGGATGCGTCCGGATGTTTCTGAATCAGATCCGCCAGTGCTTCGAGATAACCTTTGTCGTAGTCGACGCTTTCGAACTTTCGATTCATTGTAATAATCGTGATGCCCAGCCGCTGCATCGCATTTGCAATTCCTTTTTCACAGATACTTCCCCATTTGCAATAAATGATCTTCATAGTTGTAGCTCCCCGCTTTCTTTCGAAGTAATATAAGGATATTATAATCGAGATGCGTGGGGGATGCAATGTTGCAAATGAGTAAAAAAAATGATAAAAAGGCGACATGTTTTTGATACATTTTTAACAAATCTTAAACGTATTTTTAGTAAATCTGTACCTTGTAAAGAAAAATAGTATATGTTATCATTTTTGTAAATTTGAGCAGTTGAAAATGTTGTTATAAGTAAATATTTGGCAAAGCAGTTGAAAAGCTGTGACGCAAAGCTATAGGGCCTGTAAGATGGCAGCCAGTTGCACGAACGTATAGAGAGATCGATCGTATTGATGAAGATTCAGAAGTATTGTCCTGTCGCAGATGGTGCAATACTTCTTTTTTTGCGATTGCCAACGAATAAAAATGAAAGGCGGGAGCAGGGAATATGGAAGTGACATTAAGTGAAGAATATGGACAGCAGGTCATGGGTATGGACTCAATATTCGCTGTGCTTGCGCACATGAATCAGGCAGCATCGGAGCAGGAATTGAATGACCGGATCCTGCAGTTGTTAGAGGAAATCGGAGCGTATACACAGGCAGAGCACGTGTATATCTTTGATTGGGCAGCATCGGGGCATGAATATAAGAATGCATTTGACTGGTGTGCAGAGGATACGCGTGTGCATTCAAAACGTATGGAGAAAACGATTGATGTGCAGGATATGCCGTATTGGCAACGCCGGTTTGCCCAGGGGGAAAGTATCCTGATCTCGGATCTTGAGGAGGCAGAAGCGCAAATGCCGTTTGAGTGTGATTACCTCCGCAGACATGGAATTCACACGGAAATTGCCGTGCCGATCATGTCCCATAATCAGTTAAATGGGTTCCTCGGGCTTGATAATCCGAAAGCGCCATATCTTGATATGACGGCGAAGCTGATGCAGGATGTCGGTATCCATATCAGCTATATCCGGGAGACACTGCGGTATATACAGAAGGAACGCGAACAGATGAAGCTGATGGCGCAGGCACTTGAGGCGGCACAGAAGGCAAACGTGGCAAAATCCGAGTTTTTAGCCCGGATGTCACATGATATCCGCACGCCTTTAAATGGGATCATCGGAATCATTGATATGAATGACCGGTGCTCGGATGATATCGAGTTGATGAAGAAAAACCGGGAACGTGCCAGAACAGCGGCCAATTATCTCATGTCACTGTTAAATGATGTGTTAGAGATGAGTAAACTCGAAGAAGGTTCGATTGTCTTGGAAAAGGAAGAGATGGATGTTACGGAGGCTATCCGGGAGATATTTGATTTGCTTCGCGTGCGTGGACAGGAAAAGAAGATACGATTCGAATTTGAGAGTGATCCAAAAGACATGCAGCGGAGTATCTATGGAAGCACTGTGCATGTAAAACGGATTTTCTTGAATCTTCTGACAAATGCAATCCAATATAATCGCTATGAAGGAACTGTGAGATTTTCCATGCGGATCGTGAAGGAGACATCGAATCAGGTTACGTATGAGTTTGTGATAGCGGATAGCGGCATTGGCATGGATGCGGCATTTATCGAGCATATGTTTGAACCGTTTGTGCAGGAATCCAAGGAAGTAAGAAGTAATTATATGGGAACCGGGCTTGGGCTTCCGATCACGAAGAACCTGCTTGATCTGATGGGTGGAAGCATCTATGTAGAGAGTGAGAAAAATGTTGGCAGCCGGTTTATTGTCACAATCCCATTTGAAAAGGTAGCGAAGGAAGATCGCACGGATTTTCCTACTGAGAACCTGGCAGATGTCCGTGGAATGCAGATTCTGCTCGCCGAGGACAATGATTTAAACCGGGATATCGTAAAATTCATACTGGAGGATGCCGGTGCGCATGTACGTGAGGTAATCGACGGGCAGCAGGTGGTGGATGCGTTTCTCGATGCACCGGAGCACACGTATGATATAATATTGATGGACGTGATGATGCCGAACATCGATGGTCTCGAGGCAACCCGGATCATCCGTGGGCAGAATCGTGCGGATGCGAAGACGGTTGGAATCGTGGCACTCACAGCCAATGTATTTACCGAGGATATCCGGCGGACAAAAGCCGCTGGTATGAACGAGCATTTGATCAAGCCGCTCAATTCAGAGAAGATGTTACAGACAGTGGCGAGGTACCGTGGGAGATAAGTGAATAAACGGGAAAAAGTATTGCTTTCGGAGATGGTTTCCGGACTGGGAGCAATACTTTTTTTTTCGTGGAAAAACTGCATGGATGGAAAGAGTGTGCTATAATAAAAAAGTACATTGGCGTGTGCGGGGGGGATGAAAAATTGTAGAGCAGGAAAGGAGTTTTTACTATGAATTTATATGAAACAGATGCAGAATTTATGGAGCGTTTTGAGCGGTTTGCGTTTACGGAGATTGTAAATGAGAACGGAATGAAGCTGGATGACGAGACACGGTATATGTCGATTCTCGCTTCCCTGATCGGATGTCAGGGCGTGGATGCGTATAAGGTGATCGTGGCGAAGGCGCTGGACAGCGGTCTGTCACCGATGGTAATTAAGGAGATCGTGTATCAGTCCGTGGACTATCTTGGTATGGGCAGAGTCTGGCCGTTTTTGGTTGCCACAAATGTAGTGATGGAAGCAAAGGGAATCGAATTGCCTTTGATTGCGACGACAGCGAAGCCAAACCGTCTGGGGATGACAAAACAGGAACGGTTAGAGAAGGATGCAGATGAAAAGATGAAGAAACAGTCGGAGGATGCAGCTTCGGATAAAGCAGAGAAAGCAGCCTCTGATGCAGAGAATCTGCAGGAAGAAGTCGGACTTTTCGAGGAGCATATGAAGGAAGTCTGGAAGGACAGCCACATCAACAAATGGCTGAAGGAAAATTATTTTGGAAATGATTATCCGGGCAGCCGCCTGCCATTTGCGAAGCGGGAATTGGTCACGTTCTGTCTGTTATTTTCCCAGGGGGGGTGTGACATGCAGGTGGTCGCACATGCAAAAGGCAACATGAAGATCGGAAATGACAAGGAATTGTTGATGCGTGTGATCTCGCAGAGTCTGCCATACATTGGTTATCCGAGATGCTTAAATGCAGTAAACTGTGTCAATGAAGCCGAACGACAGATGAAGCAGGAGTAAATGATGGCAAAGCAGGGAAGATACAAGCAGAGTGGTGAACAATCTAAGAAGAATATACATGTAAGTGAAAATCAGTGTGCAGGAAAGAAATCCGTCTGCCCCATCTCCAAGAAATGCGGGGGTTGTCAATACATTGACAAGTCTTATGCAGAACAGTTGAAGATCAAGACCGATCAGGTGAAGAAGCTGCTTGCTCCATATGGTTCTGTGGATGAAATTATCGGCATGAAAGAGCCGTATCATTACCGGAACAAGGTCAATGCGGCATTCCAGCATAAGAAAAACGGTGAGATTCTGGCGGGCGTGTATGAAGCGGGAACGCACCGGGTGTTGTCGGTGGATGATTGTAAGATCGAGAATCGTCTGGCACAGGAGGTTGTGGAGACGATCCGCGGGTTACTGCGTTCCTTTAAGATTACTGTCTACAATGAAGATAGTGGGTATGGATTGCTGCGTCATGTGATGGTCCGGACCGGACATGCGACCGGAGAAGTTATGGTTGTGCTTGTGACAGCGTCGCCGATCTTCCCATCGAAGAAGAATTTCGCGAAGGCACTTGTCAAGGCGCATCCGCAGATCACGACGATCGTGCAGAATATCAATGACAAGGATACGAGCATGGTGCTTGGCGAGCGCAATCAGGTGTTGTACGGCAGAGGATTTATCGAGGATAAGCTGTGTGGGAAGACCTTTAAGATCTCGCCGACAAGCTTCTATCAGGTGAATCCGGTGCAGACTGAGATTCTATATAACAAGGCGATGGAATATGCAAGCCTTACCGGCGAAGAGGTGGTCGTGGACGCCTACTGCGGAACCGGTACGATCGGAATCGTGGCAAGCGACCATGCGAAGCAGGTGATCGGCGTCGAACTGAACAAGGCAGCCGCGAAGGATGCCATCACGAACGTGAAACGAAACGATTGTAAGAATGTCCGGATCTATGATGGTGATGCAGGTAAATTCATGGTTGGCATGGCAGAAGCCGGAACGGATGTGGATGTTGTATTCCTAGATCCGCCGCGAAGTGGCAGTACACCGGAGTTCTTTGATTCCGTCTGTAAGCTGGCACCGAAACGGATTGTGTACATTTCCTGTGGACCGGAAAGTCTGGCGCGGGATCTGAAATACCTGAAGAGCAAGCGGATGTATCAGGTGGAGAAGATTGCGCTTGTGGATTTATTTCCGTGGACGGAACATTGTGAGACGGTATGTTTATTGTCCAAACTTCATGCAGACCAACATATCGAGGTGGAGCTTCAGATGGACGAGCTTGATTGGACGGCTGCGGAGAGCAAAGCCACCTATGAGGAAATCAAGGATTATGTCTTGGAGCATAGCGGACTAAAGGTAAGTAATCTTTATATTGCACAGATAAAGCAGAAGTGTGGTATAATTGAGAGGGCAAATTACAACTTGCCAAAATCGGAAAATTCTAGACAGCCGAAATGCCCACCAGAGAAAGAAGCAGCTATAAGGGAGGCGTTGGAGCATTTTCGTATGATTTGATGGTATCTTAGAAATGTTTGGTGTTTTTCCTTTGATTTTTACCTTTGAGTATTATTGTCAGTTGCATGTATATACAATCAATACACAGTTTCCTGATGTGAAACCTTGTAGCATTGAGGGAATACTTGCCGATTTAGTAGGGGTGTATTAATATAAAATGTCAAAACAAGTGGAGGGTGATAACAATGACAAATAATAAACATATAACTTGGTTGCAATTTTCTGATTTACATATATTAAAATCTGTTGATTGGAATTTAATGATGGATAGTTATCGAAAACTTGCTGAACGACTGCATCCTGATTTTATTGTTATAACGGGTGATTATAGACATAAGAAATATGAAGAAAACTTTGATTATTCTGAAACATTACGGTTTTTAGAAGAAATACTTAAACTGTTTAATGTCAAGAAGGAGGATGTTTTTTTATTACCTGGCAATCATGATGTTGAAGATTATGAATTTCGTAAAGAATCCATAAAAGCGATTGTAGGAGATATAGAGAATCCTGAAAAATATAAGGAATATTTAGAAAAATCTCAAAACTTAAAAGCAGCTTTTAAAAGCTATTCAAAGTTTGTTAAACAGTTTTATGGGAATGAAGTAACAGATGAAAGAGTTACTAATCCTGATGAGGTAATGTGTCTGACATGGAAAAATAGGATTAATATTTTAATACTTAATACAGCTCTGATTTCTGATGGAAATAAAGGTCATGATGAAATCATTGATATAAATGCATTAAGTAAAATTACTATAAATAATGACTTGCCAACACTTGTATTAGGACACCATGATTTTTATAGTATTTGCGACTCACAAAGAGAACGTATGGTAAGAATTTTTGAGACCCTAGGTGTTAGAGCATATTTATGTGGAGATACACATAAAGAAGAGATAAAATTCATTGCTAAATATGATGATATATTTAATAAAATACCATGTATAATATGCGGAAAATCGGCAGTTCAACTTATGGATGATTATTCCGATGTTGGAGTAATAAGTTATAATTGGAACGATGATGGATTTGTATATGTTACGCCATATAAATGGGGAGAAAAGTATTCTTTCAAAAAGTCTAATAAATTTGTATATGATATAGATAAAGAATATCGTTTCTTCATGTCAGAAGCAAAGATTAAGGCAGCTTCAGTAGGGTCATGTAAAGTGTCTAATACATATGCGAATATTATTGAAGCTCATAATGATATAGTGGGCGATATACAGAAAGGAGGTTTTTTAAAATTTTATGGACTTCGTGGAGCAACATTTATTGGAGAACCAGAAATAAATGTTATCATTAAAGAGTTAAAGAGTAATCCTCATATTCAAATTAAGTTTCTGATATCATATCCTTTTTCAGAAGAAGTTAGACATAGGTTAAAGGATATTCCAGAATTCAGAAGTGATGATGAATGTGAAGAGAAATGGAAAGATACATACAAAAAAGTAAATGATTTGAAACAAGATTATAAGAATTTTAATAATGTGGATATTCGTTTCCATGACACTACTTTAATCTTTAGATTGCTTATTACTCAGGATCATTTATATTTAGGGTATTATGAACCAAATAAAAATAGTGTTAATACTGCTATATATCAATTTGAGAATAGTACATCTACATATCAAACATATAGTGCCTTTTTTGACTATCAATGGAAGAAAGCAAAACGCAGTTTGCCTGCAAAGATACCTGCAAAATATAGTTTTCTCACAGGAAAATTCTCTGTTCAACCTTCATTGGTTATTAATGTAACAAGTTTGTGCAATATGAATTGTATTTATTGTCCTAAAGGTGGAGAAAATCTTTGTGAAATTAAACGAGAAGATTGTCTTTCAGAAGATGTCTTAAAAAAATTAGTTTTTGTTTTTAGAAAACAAGTTAAGGAGAAGGGTGAGCCAATTCTTAGGATAACTGGTGGAGAACCTCTTTATGATAAAGAAAATCGTTCAAAAACAGCAGCTATTTTGGATGCCGCAAAAGACTATAAGAAAATTGTTTTTTGCACAAATGGTATTTTCTTAAAAGAAGCATATATGTCTAATTCAAAAGAATGGGATGCGGTTCGCTCGAAACTTTTGCTTAAAATCAGTCTTGACACTTTAGAAACAAAACGCTTTTGTGAAATTTCGAGAACAGGGCAGAATGGTGTAGGGTTATTTGATTCGATAATTGAAAATATTAAATTTGCTAATACAAATGGGTTTAAGATTGAACTGAATGTTGTAGCTACAAAAGTTAATTTATGTGAAGCAGATGATATTATAAAAATATTCGATTTTGCGAGAGAACTTGGATTAGTAGGCGTTAAAATATTGACTGTAAATGATTTTGGTGGGGACGTAGAAATAGAGCAATCTGAGGATGAAAAAAGGCATATTAGTAGAGTTTTGAATGATGTTATACAAAAAATGCAAGAAAGAGAGTATGAAGAAGTAGAGATATATTTAAATGATAATAAAGGCATTCAAATGAGAAGATTTATCGCTGTTTCGGACAATGATGAAAAATGTACATTAACAATTGTAGACCATAATAATGATTCAAATTCACTTACACCAAGACGTACTTTTAGTGATTTTTGCACTTCTTGTAAGTATTTTTTGACATCAGAGCAAGTTCGTACAGGTGAGGTAAAGCCTTGTGCAACAGGAATGATGAGTTTAACAGTACGTGCTGATGGTATGTTGAGTCCTTGTCGATTATGTGTGGAAAAGGGAAAGGATATTAAAAATATAAGGACAACTAATCAAATGGAAAGGATTGTGAAGGAATCCTTAAAAGCATTTAATAATTGTTATCATATGAATAAATAACATAAATTTCAGCATTGATAAGATAGGTGGAATGGAGATTGAAATGAAGAAATATAAAATAGGATTTATATGTGGTTTTTTCGATTTAATTCATGATGGTCATATTGATATTTTAAAACAAGCAAAAGATAAGTGTGAATATTTAATTGTTGCGGTTGGGACAGATGAATTTATGCGGGAAAGAAAGCATAGAGAGTCCATATTAACATATGAGCAGCGAGTTGAAATAGTGAGAGCTATTAAATATGTAGATGAAGTCGTTGAGGAGACTGACTTGGATAAAGTAGGGGCATATGAAAAGTATCATTTTAATGTTATGTTTGCGGGAGATGACCATTTGGATGAACAGGTATATATTAATGCGACTAAAGAATTACAATCGAAAGGGGTGGACACTATTTATATTCCACGTATCAAGAAATGTTCCTCAACTGGTATTAGAAAAAGAGTAGTTGAACATTTTTCTAGTATAGATACTTGATATAAACAAAATAAAAATCATTTGTATGTAACCGTAAAGAAAGAACATTGCTTTTACATAGCCTTGTGAAACTGAAAAATCAGCTTATTCAGCAGGGCAGATATACGGACTGCGTTGACGAACCGATATTCAAGGTCGAAAATGCACCCGCCAAGAGAATGAAAATTGACTATGTCTAAGGCATATCATTATGAAGCCGCTTATTCTTATTTGTTTTTAAGAGTAAGCGGCTTTTTTGCGTTCTCTGGTACTCTTACATAGCCACCTTGACAAAGTGGCTAAATCTATGCGAAAGGAGGACGCACCTATGTCAAATTGCAAAGTAATCGCTCTGACAAACCAGAAAGGCGGTGTCGGCAAGACCACCACGGCGGTAAATCTGGGAGTAACTCTGGCACAACAGGGTAAGAAAGTCCTGCTCATTGATGCCGATGCACAGGCAAATTTAACGATGTCGCTCGGTTACAGCCGACCAGACGATTTACCCAATACACTCTCAACCATTATGCAGGATATTATTGATGATAAATCCGTCGAAGTTTCCAAAAGCATCCTGCACCATGACGAGGGCGTTGACCTGCTCCCGTCCAACATTGAACTGTCGGGATTGGAAGTAAGGCTCATCAATGCCATAAGCCGTGAAAGCGTGCTGAAAACCTGCATCAATGAGGTGAAAAGGAATTACGATGTGGTTCTTGTGGATTGTATGCCGAGTTTGGGTATGCTCACAATCAATGCACTTGCGGCGGCTGACAGCGTGGTTATCCCGACACAGCCCCATTATCTTTCTGCAAAGGGTTTAGAGCTGTTGCTTCGCTCCGCGTCTAAAGTCAAGCGGCAAATCAATCCCCATCTGCGGATTGACGGCATCTTAATGACGATGGTAATGCCACGCACGAACATCTCTAAAGAGATTACCGCAACGGTAAAGAGTGCTTATGGGCAGAAAATTAAAATTTTTGATGCCCAGATACCACACTCTATCCGTGCGGTAGAAGCTACCGCAGAGGGAAAAAGTATTTTTGCCTACGACAAGGGCGGCAAGGTAGCCGCTGCTTATGAGCAGTTTGGAAAGGAGGTAGCAGAGATTGGCGAGAAACAAAAGAACAGGAATCGAGCTGACCGCATACGATGACCTCTTTGAAACGGACGAGAGCCGAGCAGAAGCGAATCTAAGCAAGATAAGAGAGATACCCATTTCTGAAATTGACGAGTTCCCAGACCACCCATTCAAGGTTTTGATGAATGAGGATATGGAGCAGCTTGTGGAAAGTGTCAGTCGGAGCGGCGTAATGACCCCTGCGACAGTTCGGCAGATGTAGGACGGATTTTGCGGACATTCAAAATAAAAAAGAATGTGGAGGTAACAGACAATGGCAAAATCATTATTT
>CAKREY010000003.1:0-209181 GCA_934318045.1 uncultured Lachnospiraceae bacterium | reverse complement strand
CTTGCTTCTCTATGGCTTCCGGTTGGGGGATTTTCCCGGTTTCCCAGCTTTTCTCCCCAACTAGCTTGCTTCTCTATAGCTTCCGGTTGGGGATTTTCCCGGTTTCCCAGCTTTTCTCCCCAACTAGCTTGCTTCCCTCACTCTTCCCATTGGAGTATTTTCCCGATTCTAAACTTTTCTCCCCAACTAGCTTGCTTCTCACACTCTTCCTATTGGAGTATTTTCCCGTTTCTGGACTTTTCTCCCCAACTAGCTTGCTTCTCTATAGCTTCCGGTTGGGGGATTTTCCCGGTTTCCCAGCTTTTCTCCCCAACCTGCTTGCTTCTCTCACTCTTCCCATTGGAGTATTTTCCCGGTTTCCCAGCTTTTCTCCCCAACCTGCTTGCTTCTCTCACTCTTCCCATTGGAGTATTTTCCCGGTTTCCCAGCTTTTCTCTCCAACTAGCTGGCTTCTCTCACTCTTCCCATTGGAGCATTTTCCCGATTCTAGACTTTTTTACCCAACCAGCCACCCACAAATGAGAAAATTTCCCAACAGCTCAAAAATTCCGCATAAATAGTTTGTCTTAACTAACTTTTTGTATTATAATAACCACGTCAATTAACCAAATACATAAAACATCTATCAAATCAAGCGAAAATACGCTTGACAAACCTGTATTACACGTTTATTTTATATATGAACATATATTCATATGTTTTCATGTGAATGATTTAAAAGGAGGAAAATCATGTTCTTACAAATCAACAATCTTGAAAAGTTCTATGGTGAAAAAGACAACCGTGTACAAGTCTTAAAAGGACTTTCTACCGGTATTGAGAAAGGCGAGATCTGCGTCCTGCTCGGGCCATCCGGTTCCGGTAAGTCTACCCTGTTGAACATCATCGGCGGCATCGAAAGCTATGATAAGGGAGAGATCATCATCAACGGTGCTGCCATGTCTGCCATGAATGAAAAGCAGATGACGCTCTACCGACGTGAACACTTAGGTTACGTATTCCAGTTCTATAACCTGATTCCGAACCTGACAGTCAAGGAGAATATCGAGGTCGGCGCTTACCTCGGAAGCAACCCACTTGATGTCGATGACCTGCTTCATACTCTTGGACTTTGGGAGCATAAGGATAAGATTCCAAACCAGCTTTCCGGCGGTCAGCAACAGCGTACATCCATCGGTCGTGCCATCGTCAAAAATCCGGATCTGCTGCTCTGCGATGAGCCAACCGGCGCCCTTGATTACAATACCTCCAAGGATATTCTGAAATTGATTGAGGACGTCAACCGGAAATACGGAAATACCATCATCATCGTTACACACAACGATGCCATCAAACTCATGGCAGACCGTGTGATCAAGCTCCGCGATGGTATGATCCGGAAAGAATATACAAACGAAGCAAAGACACCGGCGATGGAATTAGATTGGTAGGTGAATGCATATGGCTGATAAAACAATCAAAAATCCACTACGCAAACGTATCCTTCGGGATATCAGAAAAGAAAAAGGGAAATACATATCCATCTTTTTATTTCTGACATTTATGATTTCAATCGTCAGTGGTATGCTGGTTACTTCGCTGAGCATGATGCACACCTACGACGATGGTATCGAGACATATAAATTGGAGGATGGACATTTCTCTACGAACAGTGAAATCTCTGTGGCCGAACTGCAGAAGATCGCTGATCAGGCAGATTCAGGCACAGCAAATGCAACCATCTACAAACAGTACTTCTATAATTTTGATTACACCTTTGAAGACAACAGCAATTATTCCATCCGTCTCTACGAAAACCGTGAGGCATTGAATACATATTCGATCTTTGAAGGGCACGCACCGGAGAAGGACGGAGAACTTGCCATCGACCGTCTCTTTGCAGAAAACAACAATCTTAAAATCGGTGACACCCTCACCTTTGACGGAAAGGATTTAAAGATCTGCGGAACAGTTGCTGTCCCGGATTATAGCTGTCTGTTCGAGAATAACTCTGATTCGATGTTCAGCGCGACGACATTTACCATGGGATTTGTCACTGCAGATTATTTCAAGGAATTCTCCGAAAGCAAGCTTACCTACAGCTTTGCTTATCGTTTTTCGGACAGAAGTCTTGATGACCGGGCTTCTTATGACGCAAGCACAGACCTGATGAATACATTGTCCGAACAGCTCGCTCCACAGGGAAATTATCTGACTGATTTCCTGATGCGGCAGAACAATAAAGCAATCTCATTTACAAGGGAAGATATGGATGGCGATACAAACAGCACGGTCATGATGCTTTATATCATGATAGCACTGCTTGCATTTATCTTCGCACTTATGACTTTCAGCACGATTGAAGCAGAAGCCGGTGCCATCGGAACCCTGCGTGCTTCCGGCTATACAAAAGGCGAAATCATCCGGCATTACATGGCTGCACCCACGTACGTATTCCTTGCAGCCGCAGTAATCGGAAATATCGGCGGTTACACTTGTTTCCGCAAATTCATGGAGGACTTGTATTACCATTCCTACTCTTTGCCTGTATTCAAGGTTGTATGGAATGCAAACGCCTTTCTGCTTACGACTGTGATTCCGATTGCAATCCTGTTAGTGATCAACTACCTTGCGCTTCGATCAATGCTTGGATTGTCACCGCTTAACTTCCTGCGGCATGATCTGTCAAAACATAAGAAAAAGCATGTGACAAAGCTTCCGGACTTCAAGTTTCTGACCAGGTTCCGGATTCGTACAATCCTGCAGAACCGCTCCAACTATATCACAATGGCGATTGGTATCCTGATGGCAAATATCCTGTTTATCTTCTCTGCCAGCATGCTTCCAATCCTAAATGACCAGACAGACAATGTGCTTGACCACCTGATTGCAAACTATCAATATACACTCAAAGCACCGATAGAGCTTGACGATTCATCTGCTGAAAAATACTGTCTGACTACGCTTGCGGATGATGACGGAAAAGAAGTGCTTGTATATGGAATCGCAGACAATTCAAAGTACCTGACACAGGTTTCTATGCCTGCGGAAAAAGGTGATATAATCATCTCTAAATCGTTCATGAAACTGAACGATTACAAAGTGGGCGATACGATTAAAATAACGGAAAAATACGGCGATAAAGAATATTCTTTCCGAATTGCCGGCAGCTTCAATTACCCGGCGGCCTTCTCCGTATTTATGAGCATTGATAATTACAATGACACATTCGGGAAAGATGCGGATTATTTCACAGGCTATTTCTCTGACAAAGCGCTGGATGATTTAGATGACAGTTTCATCTACAGTACGATGGGACCTTCGGACTATTCAAAGTTAAGTGACCAGATGAATGATTCGATGGGACGTATGATGCCTTTGATGAAATATCTTTCCCTTATTATCTTCGTCATCGTTATCTACCTGCTCTCTAAGATTGTATTGGAGAAAAATGCGGAATCGATTTCCCTGACGAAGATTCTCGGTTACAACAACAGAGAAATCGGGAAAATCTACATTATTTCAACCGCGATAGCTGTCCTTGTCAGTGTAGCAGTCAGTCTGCCGCTTTCTACGGTCATCTTGAAGACAATGATTGTCTATCTCTTCCGGACTTTTGATATCTGGCTGGAAAATGTTCATATCGGAACATCTATCTATGTTCAGGTTGTGATCTGGGATATTGTATGTTACGGATTATTAAGTTTCCTGCAGTATAAGAAGATTCAGAAGATTCCTATGGAAGAGGCACTGAAGAACCGGGAGTAATGCCACTTCACGAAAAATATACAGTCAAAAACACCCAACTGCTTCACATAACAGTTGGGTGTTTCTTTTTATTCTGATCTATGATTTGATTTACTTCACTTCGTACCGGTCGTGTCCCTGCAGTCTCGCCATCGCTCTCGCAAGCGAAGCACGGGATACGTGATACTCCATGATACTCTGCTTCTGCTGCATCTGCTCGATGGCACGTTCCTTCGCGGCCTGTGCACGGAACTCGTCGATTTCCTCCGGTTTTTCTGCCGAATAGACAAGTACGACAACCTCGTTATTCTTTACCTTCAGAAGTCCGTCGGAACAGATTGCCACATGCTCTTCTCCATCCGGTGTCCGGAAATGCAGCTCACCGACTTCGATATTCGTCGTCATCTTCTCATGATGTGCCAGAATCGCCATCTGTCCATCATAGCCGGGGAATTTCAATATCTCACATGGTCCATCATAAAACACCCGGTCACAGGCTATGATTTTGAGTGAAAATGTATTCATATGCCGTCCCCTTTCTATCCTTTACAGGGTTTCTGCTTTCTTCTTTACATCCTCAATCGTACCGACATTGAAGAAGGCTGCCTCCGGATACGCATCCATCTCACCATCCAAGATTGCCTTGAAGCCACGGATTGTCTCCTTGACTGGTACAAATACACCTTTGACATTTGTAAAGTTCTCAGCTACATGGAATGGCTGTGACAGGAAACGCTGTACCTTTCTCGCACGGTAGACAGTCTGCTTATCCTCGTCGGAAAGCTCCTCCATACCAAGAATGGCGATGATATCCTGCAGTTCCTTATACTTCTGCAAAGTCTCCTGCACCTCACGTGCGACACGGTAATGCTCTTCTCCGACGACATCTGCCTCCAAAATACGCGATGTTGATTCCAGTGGATCAACAGCCGGATAGATACCCTGCTCTACGATCTTACGTGACAATACAGTCGTTGCATCCAAGTGAGAGAATGTTGTAGCAGGTGCCGGGTCTGTCAGGTCATCGGCTGGTACGTATACCGCCTGTACTGATGTTACAGAACCATCCTTTGTAGAAGCGATACGCTCCTGCAGTTCACCCAGATCATTTGCCAGAGTTGGCTGGTATCCAACGGCAGAAGGCATACGTCCAAGCAATGCGGACACCTCTGAACCTGCCTGTACAAAACGGAAGATGTTATCAATAAATAACAACACATCCTGCTTCTTTACATCACGGAAATATTCCGCCATCGTAAGTCCCGTCTCTGCCACACGCATACGGGCACCCGGTGACTCATTCATCTGTCCGAATACCAGTGCTGTCTTATCAAGTACGCCGGATTCCTTCATCTCATTCCACAGGTCGTTACCTTCACGGGAACGCTCTCCAACTCCGGTGAAGATGGAATAACCACCACTCTCCGTTGCGATATTATGGATCAGCTCCTGAATCAGGACGGTCTTACCGACACCGGCACCACCGAACAGACCGATCTTACCACCCTTTGCATATGGGGCAAGCAGATCAATAACCTTGATACCGGTCTCCAGCATCTCAACAACCGGGCTCTGGTCTTCGAATGTTGGCGGCTCACGGTGGATACACCAATGCTCGCCATTCTCCAGACTTTCCTTTCCATCCAATGTCTCACCAAGTACATTGAACAGTCGACCTAATGTCTGCTCTCCGACTGGAACCTGAATTCCGGATCCGGTTGCTGTCACTTCCATATCTCTGCACAAGCCCTCGCTCGCAGCAAGCATAATACAGCGGACAACATTGTCGCCGATATGCTGGGATACTTCCATGACGCATTTCTTTCCATTGTTCATCACATACAGGGCATCCTTAATCCGTGGAAGGTTACCGTCTGCAAACTCGACATCGACAACCGGTCCGGATACCTGTACGATCTTACCTTTATTTTCCATCATGCGATCGTTCACCTCGCTTGTTTCTTCTTTTTCTTCTTGAGTGCCTTGGCTCCACCGATCACCTCGGTGATTTCCTGTGTGATTGCTGCCTGGCGCACACGGTTAAACTCGATTGAAAGTTCATGCAGCATTGCCTGTGCATTGTCCGTTGCCGCCTGCATCGCCATCATTCTGGCATTTTCCTCACTTGCCGAGCCCTCAACAAGAACACCATACATAAAACCTGTTACATAGTTATACACCAATTTCTCCAAAACCTTCTTCGGAGATGGATAGATCAAAAACCAGTCATCGGATTGCTCTGCTGCCTCACGGTCGCTGTTTCCAAGTCCCTTCTGGGAATCCTCCAGCAGCTCCTTCTTGATAAACTCATGCGTCTTGAGTGGCAGGATCTCCTGCACTTCGACTTCTTCCTTCATGCTGTTTACCATCTTCGTATAGACAACATATACCTCGTCAAATTCTTCCTCCTTATATAACTCCACGATGCGCTCTGTAATCATACGCGCACGATGGATGGAAGGGTTGTTCGCCGAATAACAGAATCCCTCTTCCAGTTTATATCCCTGCGAAGAGAAGAAATGTCGTCCTAACTCTCCGACTACAAACAAACGGTAGGAATCCGCCTCATCGACCAGCTTCTGCGCTTCCTTTAACACATTATGGTTATACGCGCCCGCCATACCTTTATCGCCTGTTATGACGATAAACGCACGCCGCTTGGTCGTCTCCATCAGATCCTTGCCACGGTTATCAAAGAACAGATGCTGCATATCCGGGAAATGCAACAGAATATCTGCAATCTGTTCCTGCAATCCATAGAAGTACGGCTCGGTATTCTCCAGCTTCTGTCTTGCTTTCCGAAGCTTCATCGAAGACATCATATACATCGCCTTCGTGATCTTCATCGTGTCCTGGATACTTTTGATACGTGTGGAAATTTCTCTTGCATTTGCCATTTAATTCCCTCCGTTTTCGTCTTCCAAGCTCCTCTGCTTATATTCATTTGCTGCCTGTATGATTGCATCCTTCACATCATCTGCCAGATCCTTTGAGGAATCCAGACGTCCGATGATATCTGCATGATTCTTTGCAAAATCCTCCAGCAGTCCAAGACGGAATGCTTTGATCTTCCCTACCGGAAGATCACTGAATACATGTGCATTGGCAGCAACCAATGTAATAACCTGCTCTGCCATTGTAAACGGACGACCAAGCGGCTGCTTCAAAAGCTCCATCAACGCACGTCCATGTGCTAACTGTTTCTTCGTGTTCTCATCGAGATCGGAAGAAAACTGTGTGAACACTTCCATCTCACGATACTGTGCCAGATCGATACGGATACTTCCGGCTGCCTTCTTCATCGCCTTTGTCTGTGCCGCACCACCGACACGGGATACGGAAAGTCCGACATTGACAGCCGGACGCTGACCTGCGAAGAACAGCTCACTCTCCAGATAGATCTGTCCATCTGTGATAGAAATAACGTTTGTCGGGATGTATGCAGACACATCGCCTGCCTGTGTCTCAATGATTGGAAGTGCGGTAATACTTCCGCCGCCTGCCTCGGCTGTCACACGGGAAGAACGCTCCAGCAATCTTGAGTGCAGATAGAATACATCACCCGGATATGCCTCACGTCCCGGTGAACGCTCCAGCAAAAGTGAGATTGCACGGTAGGCAACCGCATGCTTGGACAGATCATCATAGACGATCAGAACATCCTTGCCCTGATACATGAAATACTCTGCAAGTGCTGTACCTGCATATGGCGCGATATACTGCAATGGTGCCGGATCGGATGCCGTTGCTGCAACGACGATCGTATAATCCAGCGCATCATTTTTCTTCAATGTATTCACTAACTTCGCGATTGTCGATGCCTTCTGTCCGATTGCAACATAGACACAGACAACATCCTTGCCCTTCTGGTTCAGGATCGTATCCATCGCAATCGATGTCTTACCGGTCTGTCGGTCACCGATGATCAGCTCACGCTGTCCACGACCGATCGGGAACATCGAATCGATGGACAAAATACCGGTCTCCATAGGAACCGATACGGATTTACGATCTACAATACTTGGTGCAGGGTTCTCGATTGGACGGTAACCATCCTGCGCGATATCTCCCTGTCCGTCGATTGGTGCACCAAGCGCATCTACGATTCTTCCAAGAAATGCATCTCCAACCGGGATACCGGCCATCTTGCCGGTACGAACGACACGGCTGCCTTCCTTGATTTCTGTATCACGGCCAAACAGGATAACACCGATCTCATCCCGTCTTACATCCTGTACCATGCCCTTGACACCACAATCAAAGAGAACGATTTCTCCGTAAAATGCATGGTCGATACCATCGACGTTCGCGATACCATCACCAACCCAGTTTACAACACCGATTTCCTTATCCTTTGCCTGCAGTTCGAAATCTGCGATATCGGCACGCAGGATGGAAATGATGCTCTCCTCACTGACGGTTGCCAGCTTCTTGCCTGCTAATGACTGGTTGATATGTTTCTGCAGCTGGTCGATACGTCCCTGCTCACTCCAGTCGTACTCTTTATTTCCAACACGGATGATGAATCCACTCTTGATGGATGCATCTTCCTTACCAACGATCTTGATGTCCGGATTGTTACATTCCTTCGCAAGGAACAACCGGATCCGCTCCATCTGCTCTGGTGTCGGCGGTGTCACATACGTAAGCTCTGCCTGCGCTTCCACCTTCTCCGGTGTCTTCGTCAGCTCCATGTATGCCTGCTCGATCTCATCTAACAATCCAAAATCGCCATTGTCACACAGCACTTTTAAGAAGTTCCGGATCTCCTTCGGGAATACCCGGTCGATCACCAGATGCTTCTTCTCCAGTGATACGGTTGGATCATCAAACTCCACACCGATCTGTGGAACTGCCTCTAAAATATCCTTTACGCTCTGCAGATTTGACTTTGCGTTTTCAACGAGCTTCAAATCCGCTGCATAGTCCTTTGCTGCTCGAATCACGTTTCATCACCTGCTTTATCTAAAAATTTGTCGTACAGTGCGTTATCCACGTCTGCACCCTTTTTCTCTCCAACTACCTTAACCGTTGCATCGACAACCATATCGGCAATCTCTTTTTCTGCTTTCTTCAAAATCTGTGCCTTCTGGTTCTCTGCATCTGTGATTGCATCTTCTTTTACCTGCTTTGCGGTCTTTTCAGCATCTGATACAATCCGCTTATATTCTGCATCTGCGGTCTGTCTTGCCTCCTGAAGCACCTGCTTCTTGGTTTCTTCCGCATTTGCAAGACTTGCCTCATACTGCTTTCTTGCTTCCTCTGCCGCCTGCTTGCTCTCGTCCGCTTCCTTGAACTGTCTGTCCGCTTCCTCCTGACGCGCAGCAATGATCTTCTGTACCGGCTTAAACAGGAAAATCCGCATCAACACAAACAAAAGCAGCAGATTGATTATGGTAAGTAATAAATTCCAATCTACTCGGAGCATGTTACCACCCTGCCTTTCCTGTGATTACTTCAACATTACTATGATCATAAGTGCGATAACGAAACCGTAAATAGCGGTTGCCTCTGCAAGTGCACAACCAAGAATCAATGTCTTGTTGATCTTACCTTCTGCCTCCGGCTGTCTTGCGATTGCCTCTGCTGCCTTACCGGTTGCAATACCGATACCAATACCTGCGCCAAGCGCTCCTAAAACTGCAATACCTGCACCAATTGCGATTATTGTACCCATACTAATTATCTCCTTTTCATTTATTGTTCAATCTCTTCACTGATATACAGTGATGTCAAAAATACAAATACATATGCCTGCAGCAATCCATCAAATAAATCAAAATACAAAGAAAAGACTGCCGGAAGAACAACCGGAACAACCATCTTGATCAGTTCCATAATTACAAATGCACCAAGCACGTTACCAAAAAGTCGCATGCACAGTGACAATGGCCGTGTAAATACCTCTAAGATATTGATCGGAGTAACGATTGCAATCGGTTCTACGAACTTGTGCAGCCATTTCTTCACACCCAGATGGTAAATACCTGCCGCCTCAACTAAGACGATGCTCATAACCGCAAGTGCGATCGTGACATTTAAATCTTTCGTCGGGGACTTGAATCCAAACAATCCAATGATGTTTGATACACCAATATACAGCAATACGGTTGTCAGATATGGGACATACGCTTTTCCTTCCGGTCCGATCATATCCTCCACCATACCGGTCAGCTTTGTAACAATCGTCTCTGCGATTGCCTGACGTTTGCTGATGTGATCAATCTTCATGTTTCTTGTCAGGATGATTGCCACAAGAACTAGCACTGCCATGATAATCCATGTTACGACCACAGATTCCGATACGTCGATACCACCGAAGATTGGAATCGTAAAGACGGTCTCACAGTTCAGTTCTTCCATCAGGTCTTTTGCAAGATCTTCCAAAAAAACCATCTCCTTTTCTCGTTTTATCCTTTCTACCCAAGGAAAAGTGTATACCTTTTTTTGTCGAAAGTAAAACGTTTTTTTCTATAAAAAAACAACCAAAACAGATTGTTATTTTAGCATTTTTAACATAATTAAACCATCTGTTCTATCAAATCATAATGCCTGTCAATCGCCAAAAGCATGGCTGGCTCATTTTTCTGTACGAGATTCTGGTAAATGTCCTCATGGCATTGCAGCAGTTTCTCCCGCACCGATTCATCGGCAAGCTCGATCACGTAGTTGATCCAATCCCGGTATGCGTCGGTCACAGCCTCCATTAAAACCGCCCACAGATGATTTCCGGTTGCCTGAATCAGAGTATCGTGAAACTCCTTGTCCACATCGGTCAGATCTTTGCCCTCGAACAGCTTCATCTCTTCCAGCTTTGTCTCTAAGATTGACTCATATTCATAGGAAAGTCCTTTCGCAATCAGATTCGAGCAGACCGCTTTCTCCATCACCCGCCGGAATTCAAATATTTCCTCTTTCGTGATCGTTCCGAGTGCCAGCATCACGGTCAGCGACTGGCGGATAGACTCGCCGACATGCTTTGACACATAATTGCCGGAACCCTGTACCCGGTCGATCAGTCCCATGCCATGCAGGATGCTGATTGCCTCCCGGATGGAATTTCTGCCGATGCCAAGTTCCTCGGCAATCCTTCGTTCCGGTGGAAGCTTGCTGCCTAATTGCAGTGACCCTTCTTTGATCCGGTCTATAATATAGGCGATTGCTTTTTCATATTCCTGTGTTGTCTGTTTCTCCATTTTCTCATCACCTACTCTAATCCAGTCTGTCTGATATATTGCTCAATCATTGCGATCGTACCTGCCGTGCCAAGCTTCGAGACATTCAGGCACAAATCATAATTTTCTGCCATGCCCCATGTCTCCCCGGTATAATATTTGTGGTATGCCGCCCGGCGTTCATCGGTTGCCTGTACAAGCTTCTTCGCCTGGCGCTCCGGGATTCCATGTTTCTTCGCGATCGTTTCAATCCGCATCGCATCATCCCCGGTCAGGAAGATGGCAAGCTTATCCTTCCGGTCCTTAAATACATAATCACCACATCGGCCTAAAATAATACAGTTTTTTCCTTCCAGAATTCCGGTCAATGCTTTCTTCGGCGTCTCATAAAACACGCTTTCGCTCTCTGTCTGGGATATCGTGTACATCAATGTATCCATCGGGGTTTCCCCATAGAAATCCGGATACCGGTCATACGTTCCATACCCTTTTGCAAGCTCTGAGATGACCGACCGATCATAAAATGGAATATGATAGATCTGTTCCAATGCATGACCGATCTCGTCGCCGCAGCAGCCACATTTTCTACCAATTGTAATAATCATAACGAACACCTCCTAATTCCTAATTGCACATGGTTAAATTCTACTACATTTGTACGTGACTAACATTTCAACGCAGACACGCTCTCGCTCGGTTCATCACGCAGTGGTACTAAATTCACGTCAAACAAGTTTGCCGTTCATTAAGTACCAGCGTGCTTCAACGGTCTGCTTGTGAATTGTTAGTCACATACAAATGCATATACATATTCTTAACCATGTGCAATTATCAATTATATTCTTTACCTTCCTTACATGAAATTCGCGTAGACGGATGCGAGTACAACGGTCAGGATTCCGGTGACGGCGATTGCCAGACTACTCATCGCGCCTTCCACTTCTCCCATCTCGATTGCCTTGGCTGTACCGATTGCATGGGATGAAGACCCAAGTGCAAGTCCCTTGGAGATTGGCTCCGTAATACAGAAGAGCTTACATATGAACTCGCCTAAGATGTTGCCAATCACACCTGTTACTACGATGACTGCAACCGTGATCGTCACATAACCGCCAAGTTCTTCCGACACTCCCATACCGATGGCTGTCGTAATGGACTTCGGAAGCATCGTGACATATTCCTGATGGGTAAGTCCCATGAGCTTCGACAGTACAAATACCGTTGTCAGACTCGTAAGCACACCGGCTGTGATTCCAAGCATCACGGCTTTGACATTCCGCTTTAATAACTGCCACTGCTCATACAGCGGAATTGCCAGACAGACCGTTGCCGGTGTCAGAAACCAGCTTAAGTACACAGCACCCTTGTTGTATGTGTCGTAATCAATATGTGCACATACAAGTACGATGATCGTAAGGATCATTGAGATGAGCAATGGATTGAAGATTCCAAGCTTAAATTTCTTCTTTAATAATGAACCTGCCAGATATGCAAGCAGACTGAGTGTCACACCTGCAAACATGGACGTCTGGAATAACTCTTTCATGCCTTCTGCTCCTTTGCCTTTTCTTTTGCTTTGGATCTTTTGATCACACATTGGGATACGCGTCCGGTTGCCCCCATAACCGCAATGAGTGCCACAACCGTGATCACACTGACCGGAACTAACACCGGCTTCAATGTTCCCCACGATGCCATCAGTCCAACGCCTGCCGGGATGAACATGACCGGCATGATCTCGATCAGGAATTTCCCGACATCCTTCACTGCATCGAGCTTAATGATTCCACTGAGCAACCCGGCAAATAAAATCACCATTCCATAGATACTTGCCGGTATCGGCAATGGCAGGAAGTATTTTAGCAACTCTCCTAAAAAGGAGATAAACAAAATTAACAGAAACTGTCGTAAGTATTTCATAATGACTCTCTAACTCCTATAAAAAGCAAATTGGTAGCACCACTTTGGTACTACCAATATTATACTTATACTTTTTTAATTGTCAATTATAAATTTTGCTACATTTTTCCATTGATTTCGGAAAAATTTCTACATTTTCAATACCGAAACGACTTACCTGCACGATAGTTTTATCTATAATATTCATCCCGCAGTCATTCCAGCCTCCGTTATGACTGCACCCGGTTCATATATTGTTCCCACAGCATTGCAACCTGCGTACCCGTCACATAAACCTGATAGGAATTACCGACCGTCTGATCTTCCGGATCCACAAATTCGATTCCAAGCACATATCCATCTGCATCCTGCTTCATCTCGAAGAGATATGCCCCTTCACAGGTTTTTGGAAAATCCGTCGTTTCCGCAACAGACAGTTCATAATCCGGAACCTCGGACTGCAGCACATCATTTGCATCATAATACTTATAACCATCGCGCACACACCGGATCAGTTTTCCATCAGTAATCCGAATCTTCGTCGTACCGGCGTAGCTTTCTGTATAGTTTGTATTCTGGCTGTTGTCCGCCTTTACGATCAGTGCTTCTACCATAAGCTCCACACCATTTTCTGTCACTGCAAATGTATCGATCTGACAATCGTCAAACCGGAAATGCTCTAACTCATCTACGCTTTTATATGCCACTTTGTTCATCCTTCTTTCTCTGTATTCTTCTGTAATAATCCGTGAAATCACGCTGGATTTATTTCCCGATATCAGTAAATTGCTTCATATAATTTTTCTACAACTTCATCTTCGGAAAGCTTATCATAGATATAATAGTCCGCATTGACCTTAAATCCGTCATAGACGCTTTCGTTCTCCAATACCGGCTGCAATATCTCCAGTCGGTCAGCGTAATTTTCACGCATGTCATCTGCCTGTTTCTCATAACCGCTGAGCTTTTGTGTTTCCTGCAGTGTTGCCTTTGCCGCGTCACTGATTGGAATTCCTTTTTCGGTTCCCTGCAGCTGTGCCATGTCCCTGCTATTAAGCAGAAACTCCAGAAGCTTTGCTGCTTCCTCCGGATACTCCGTTGTTGCACTGATGGCATACATCGTAGCCGGTTTTACACACCATCCGAATTTCTTCGCAGCCGCATCCTGCAGATAATCGCCTACAACAACCTCCGAGCCGTTCTTCTCCAATGGCGTACAATAATTTGCTGCATCACTGATCCACGCAAGCGTCCCCGCTGCCTTTCCTGTTGAAAATGCATTTCGATTAAAGGAGTCGATTGGCATCAGCACATCTTCATCAATCAGACGCTTGTAGAAATCAAGCATAAATGCAATATCCTCTTTCGTCAGCTGCAATGACCCATCTGCTTTTACGGACTCCTTTCCCGTTATCTGTTCAAGATATGCAACCAACATCAGAAAGAGTTGTTTTTTTGTCGTTCCAAGCGGGTAGATTCCATCCCGGCTCATAACCTTAGCCGCTGCAAAAAGATCGTCCCACGTCTTCGGAATCTCCAAGCCATACGATGCGTAAATCGTCTTATTAAAATAAAACATTGGTGTATTAAATGAAATCGGAACGGCATACAGTTTTCCGTCGATTTCCCCATAAGCAAGTTCTTCCGGGGTGTAATTTTCCAGATGAATGATGTCTTTCAGATCATACAGATTATAAAAACCAGTTTCTTCATCTGCATATTCTGACAGCCATGCATAATTAATCTGCATCACATCCGGTGCGTTGTGGGAGCGCATATAAATATGCATTTTGTTCTCATATCCTCCCCAGCTTCCGTAGTTTGCCTGCACTTCTATCTGTCCCTGGTTTTGCTCTGTAAATATATCCAATGCCTGCAGTGTGTACCGATGCCGGTCATCATTTCCCCACCAGGAGTAAGAAATCTCCGTCGTAGATTCGTAGACTACCGGTTTGCTCTTTCCGGAACATCCGGATAAGAAAATCAGACATACGATGAGACAGATGCTGATTCCACGATATTTATTTTTCATTTTTCCCATGTACCTCATATCTGCCAATCAATCCTCATACCAATTGTATTGATGTTTTCCGTTTTCTTTTGATACGTATAACGCACGGTCCGCCATCTGATAAGATTCCTCAAATCCAAGTTTTATTCCATCTCCCGCAATTCTCAGACAGATTCCTGCTGAAAGTGAGACTTTACACGATTCATAGTGTGTATCAAACTGCTTATGAAATGCAGCCAAAAGTGCATCCAGCCTCCGGGCAACCTCCTCCCGTATAACAGTCTCTTCCTCATGCTCAAATGGAATGTACACCGCGAACTCATCTCCGCCCATACGCCCGATGATTGCCTGTGTTCCAAGATTTTCCCGGAAGATTACGACGGATTTCTTAAGGAATTTATCCCCTTCCTGATGCCCATATGTATCATTTACCATCTTAAAATTATCCATATCAAGCATCATGAAGATATGCTTTGTTCCTTCCCCTGCATGTCCAAGCTTTGTATCTACCAGATCGCGGAATGATTGCTTGTTCAACACATTTGTCAGCTGATCGTAATCTGCTTTCTGCCTGATCTGTGAAAGCACGCCATCCTTTACTGCCACCTGTGAATACAGGATTCCTGCCGCCGTCATAGTAACCACAAGCATAATAATATATACAATTATGGCAAACCGGGTGATTCCAAGCTGTTCTGCAAATAGCACATTCTCCGGAGCCACACATATTACCTGCCAGTCGTTCTTGCAGGTTCCAACTACTACAACTTCCTTGTCGCCTATAATCCAGTAATTGCTATATCCATCCGGCAGATCGTTCCAGATTTCTTCGGCATTCCGTCCAAGTATCTCTCCTGATTCAGCATAGACGATTGAATGCGCCGAATCCACAAGATAGCTCTGCATCCCCGGCACATCCTCCATATCTGTAAAAGACTGGCTCAGTTCCCGGCTATAAAATGCAGCCACAATGATTGCATGCGCATTCAGTTTTTTTACGTAATACAGCCTGTCATAGCACCGCTCATAATCGAAAAACCAGCCGGATTCTTTCCTCTCGTCCGTAATATGCCCTTCCAGATACGCATATAGTCCACCATCCGGGAACAACTCGAGCGTCGTATTCGATATTGAACCAAGCGATGAGTCATCTGCGTATACAATTCCAAAATCAGAGAAGTTCTGAAGAATATTAATATCCTGTAAACGTTTTTCAATCGCTGTCTCCTGCTGTATCTTCTCGAATGCATCCTGCCCCTCTTTCGTTGCATCATACTCACAATAGATATCATCCGAGAACAGCAATGCTGCGGTATCTTCGATTCTTCCCAGATACTGATTAAGATTTGATATCTGCAATTGGGTGTTTGCCTGTATCAGGTTTACAACCTTTGATTTCATTTCCCGGGAGGATTTTCTTGTCAGGATCAAAGTAATGGTTCCTGTTGCAACTGTAATGGCAAGCAAAAACACAATGACGATCCGAAATGTGAATCTTCTTATCTGAATGTCTGTCTTTGTATTATTGTTAAAAGACATTTCTTACCTTACTCCTTCCAGCTCTGATTTCAGCATAATAAAATATTATAATATAGGAATCCGTGATTTACAATAACCCTTTTTTGCTACATTCTTCCGGGCAATCCGGTGCTTGACTTTCGTGCCTGTCTGTACTATATTTATTTTATTGCAGGTATAGTTCATTGGTAGAACACCAGCTTCCCAAGCTGGATAGGCGGGTTCGATTCCCGTTACCTGCTTTTTTACGTGATAGAACTGCAGGATATCGTGAATCAAATTTCATTCACTTTCACAGTGAATGAAATAGTATCGAAAAAGAGGAAAGGCACCAGTTAAAGTACCTTTCCTCTTTTATCTTAAAAGTTTTCTGTTTTACACAATATCTTACTCCACAGTTGCATCCACGGAAGTTCCCGCCTCTGCAGGAGCTTCTACCTTGATTCCGTCCAAGCCCGTGATGTTCACATTCTTGTTAACCTTCGCATCGTATGTACTTGCACGCATGATATCTGCGATATCAATACCGGTCACTTCCTTCACAGACTCCATCGTCTTCGCAAGTACCTGTGGCACATACGAACCCATCGAACCAACACCGGAACCTTCACCGTTTCCGTCAATGATCGTTACCTTGTCGATCGTAGAGAGTGGCTCTGCGATTGCCTTTGCCATCTCCGGCAATGCCTTCACGATCATTTCCACCATCGCTGCCTGACCATACTTCTTCATCGCTTCGGCTTTCTTCTCCAAGGCTTCTGCCTCAGCAAGACCTTTGGCTTCGATTGCCTTCGCCTCTGCCTCACCGACAGCACGAATACCTTCCGCCTCCTGCTGCTTTGCGAAAAGCTCTGCTTCTGCCTGTGCCTTCTTCGCTTCGGCTTCCTGCTGCTTCTCGAACTTATCTGCCTCCGCATTTCTCTGACGCTTGTAAAGCTCTGCATCTGCCTGCTGCTGTCTAGCGAACTTGTCTGCCTCCGCTTTCTTACGGATATCCGCATCCAGAGACTGCTCCATAACCTCGGCTTCCTTCTTCTTCAGGTCAACTTCCTTCTCCTGACGTGCGATATCTGCCTCGGTCTTTGTAACCTCGATTGTCTTACGCTGTGCTTCCTTCTGAATCTCGTAAGCTGCATCTGCTTCCGCATTCTTCGTATCTTCGATTGTCTTTAATTCTGCTTTCTTGATTGACAGCTCGTTCTGCTTAACAGCAATTTCCGTATCGGACAATACCTTCGCATCGTTCGCTTCTTTTCTCGCCTGTGCCTGTGCGATCGCTACGTCACGGTCTGCGTTTGCCTTGGCGATACTTGCATTCTTCTGGATCGCTGCCATGTTATCCTGACCAAGTGCGATAATCAGGTCATTCTGATCCTCTACGTGCTGAATGTTGCAGGAAATAATCTCAATACCCAGACGATTCATATCCACCTGCGCCTTCTCCTGCACCTGATCACCGAAGGACTTACGATCGTTACATAACTCCTTCAGGCTGATCGTACCGATGATCTCACGCATATTACCCTGCAGAGAATCCACCAGCGCTTCCATAATCTGCGGTTCCTTCATATTCAGGAAGTTCTTCATGGCGAGCTGCATACCTTCTTCATCCGTACGGATCTTAACTTTCGCAACTGCATCAATGTTAACACCGATGAAATCCAGTGTCGGAACATAATCGCCCGTCTTGATATCGATACTGATCTGCTTGATCAACAGTTCATCCTTCCGCTCGAAGAACGGAAGCTTCAAACCGGCTTTACCGATCAGAATCTTCGGTGTCTTTCTTAAACCGGAAATAATATACGCCTTATCCGGTGGTGATTTGACATAACTGGTAAATAAGATGACCAGCAATGCCACGATAATGATAATAATAGCAATTGTTGAACCTGACATACTTAAACCCTCCCTAACAACAAGTTAATTGATTGCTATGCGACTCAGATCGCATATTTTCTTTAGTGCAAAATTCACATTCCTGCATCTAACCAATATTGTACCATGTATGTCTGAAAATCACCATTACATTTTTCTGCATTTTTCATACATTTTCTGTACAATAATACAATTTTCATTAAGGAATCGATTAATTATCTATGTACTTATAGTTTAAAGTTTTACAAAACTTCTTCTATTACACACAGATCCTGTTTATTTGTCACGCTTCTTGAATATCCTGTTATAAATCTCAATTCCCTTGTCCGGATTCTGGTTCATCCAGAATACAAGATAGCCGCCAATCAGGAAGAAAACCCCTCCTATTATAACAAGATAGATAGACCATGTCGGGATTTTCCTTCCATCCGTTATTTTGGTTGGTTTCTCCGGATCATAATATACCGTTACCATCTGCCCTATCTGCATATTATATCCATCACCCACATATATCTCATTATATGTTTTTCCATCTACTTCATAATCCACAAAGATGGTGCAGCTTGCATGATTTCTATGCATACGTTTTTCTGTTACAATACCCGGTACGGTCTCAGCTTTTCTTAAAAACAGATCATTATGTACATATGCCGCAAGTCCTGCAAACAGCAAAGCCAGTCCAACAAACATAACCATCATCACTTCCTTACGGACAGACTTTTTTCTTATTTCTTTGTCTCCTAAATCTTCTCCAAAGATTCGCGCTTGTTTTTCCTCTGACAAAATATATGGATTTCTATCTGTTGCAGATGAAAGCTTTCCATCCGGTTGATAAACAGGCTTATCGATTGGAGTTGTCCTTTTGGATTCAATGACATATGGATCCTGTTCTAAATCACTGAACTCTCCCAGTGAAGGATCTTTTAATTCTTCCTGCATATCTTTCATGCGTTTTGTGGGATCTTCATCTTTTAACTTTAATGACATATTTTTCCTCCTCCCAAATATACAAAGGATTGTTACCTCGTTCGCAATGCGACTTCGTTTCCACTTCAACTCAACATAAACAATCCCCCAGTAAATCCAAGATAAATCAAGCATGTGTGGCTTTTCGTCCAATAGCTACAACAAGGCTAAACAATTTTCCTTCTATTATAAAAGTGATACCATTCAGTCTACAATAATGAATTTTGTCTAGCTTAACACTATGTTAATAAAAAAACAAATAACTTAGTACTTATAAATACTCAAATATATTTTTTACTACTTACTAACTATAAACCAATAATATGTAGGAAGATACGCTTCTCGATAATCAGTCTCATACATATCTGATATTATACACATCTGATCCCATAACCTATGCAATTCCTGTATTTGAGTTGCATGCCGAAAAGATACTTCTCCCATACAATACGTTCCCTCCCAAATGGGTTCGTCAACATTTTCCCCTCTTTCTATTGCATCATTAATTATTATATCTGCTTGTTTTGTAGAATGATGTTCTATATAGTAATCTATCTGTTCTTTAAATAACTCTAACATTTTATCCGACCATATATCTAATCGACATATCCTATTCAAAAATATCTCAACCATTTGTTCCAGATTACAATCTGGCGTATACAATAAATCCCTCTTTTGACAATTTACTAAATTAAAGAAAGAATATAACTTTGCCCTTTTCCCATACCATTCAATTGCAAATTTCCCACTACTTATCCTATTTTCTATTGGGATATTAATAGTAACTGTTCCCTGCCTATCATAATCTGGTTTTTGAGATATTAATATTTTATCAATATAATCATTCAAGCATACAAAATATCCCTCTCTTTCTACATTATCCACTAAGCAAAGCAAAACAGGAACTGCACTTCCCATCTTTTCCACTGTAGCTAACAACGCTGTATCTAAAGGATATTTGACCACCTTAAATATGCAATTATCGGAATTTGTTTTAGAATAAACCTTCAAATCTTTTACTTCAATATCATTAGTTGTCTTAACTTGAAAAAGTATATGTTCACCCTTTGTAATATAAACTCCATCATTACATTCTTCAAATAATTCAACATCTAAGTCAATTCCATAATCAGCGGTGTACTCCCTTATTACCCACTCCTTAGGAAATAAGGATCTCAATATATCAATACCTGACTCCCCAATAATCTGATTTTCAGAACGCCTTTTACCTAAAGTATTCCAATCACGGAAATAATTTGTATCCATATTATTACCTTTCTGATATTATAAACTAAAACATTTTTATTTTCATTCAAACTAATTATCATACATTTTATACTCAAAAATATTTTATATTTACAAAAATATAATTTTTGCATCAATGTTATAGTGTGTCCAATATCAGATTTACTCTTTTTTCAAACTCTTGTAAATCTCATCTGTGAATATTCCCAACACTTCTCTTTTTAGATCATCATTACTTAATAACAGACTGAAGAAGTCTTGGTTCTGCTCTAACCCTTCTATCAATGCATCGTCTATATCATCAAAATATGCAAATTCAAAGTCTTTCTCAGTATTATTCTTTGCACTTGCTTTCAACTTATCTGACTTTAAGAGAATATCCCGTATCTGTAGCATTGCCTTGATAGCTACATCACTATCATATTCCTTACCCGTTCTGCTGTTTATCTCATCTATTATCTCTGATAGTCTCTTCTCCTTGTCCTCAGTAAGTCCAAACTGTTCCGCTGTTGGGAGTTTAACAACAGGTGATGATACTACCTTCTCTCCCTTATGTTCCTTACCCTTCTTCTGTGCGAAATCATATGCCTTTATCTTACCATCTAAGTCAAATCCCATGCCCGGATGTTTTATATTGATAAATGCCAACAGATATGTAATATACCTGTATTTCTTGTGAAGTTCTGCATCTTCAAATGATGATACCTGAAGAAGGAACTCATAGTATCTTACAAGGCTTCGCATTGATGTAACAGCTTCTTTCTGCTGTGTATAATCGTAATTATCCAGCATCTTCTTACTCTTTTGTAAGTAATATGCTATTCTCTGTTTTTGCTTTGCTGTCACTTTATCCTCATACAATATTTGTATTGTATTATCTACATCGACTGGGTCTATCAATGCATACGAATCTACCTTTGCCTCCAAATCATATACAGCATTTGGAGTTACCGAGTTACTGAGCAGAGTAGTCGTATAGTATGGTGCGAATGCTTTCTGTATGTCTTCATATTCATTCACAAAATCAAGTACAAATGTGTGCTTATCATAAGGCGGGCATATCCTATTAAGTCTACTCAATGTCTGAACTGCGGATACCCCTTTCAGCTTCTTAAGTACATACATTGCACATAATTTTGGCTGGTCAAATCCCGTCTGATACTTATTTGCTACAAGCAACACCTGATAATCGTCTTTGTCAAACTCTTTTGTAAGTTTGTCTTCTGAAAAACCATTCATACCCACCTCAGTATATTCATGGTCATCATCAGGTAGCTTTACCTTACCTGAAAATGCTACAAGGGCTTTCATATCATACCCCTTCTTCTGAATGTACTGCTCGAATGCCTGTTTATATTTAACTGCACCCTGTCTTGATGCGGTAATTACCATCGCTTTTGCTGTACCACCTAACTCTTGCATTACAGTATTACGGAAATGTTCAACTATTACTTCAATTCTCTGTGCTATATTCGTATCGTGTAATTCTACAAATCTGGCTATCTGTCTCTTTGCAGCATTCGTCTTTAACTTTGGGTCGTCTTCTATCTCTTTATTGATTCTATAGAAGGTCTTATATGTAGTATAGTTCTGCAACACATCAAGTATGAATCCTTCTTCTATTGCCTGTTTCATACTGTATATGTGAAATGCCTCTCTCTGTCCTTTTTTATTTACCCTTCCAAATAACTGTAATGTTGTAGGTTTCGGTGTGGCAGTAAATGCAACAAATGATACATTATCCTGCTTACCATGTCTGCCTATTTCATCTAAAACTAAATCTTCGGTATCTGTATCATTTATATCTACCTCTCCCGAACCCAGAGCCATAGTAACGGCTGCCATATCCTTACCTGAAGTAGATGAATGTGCCTCATCTATCAATACTGCAAACCTTTTGTTCTTTAATCCGGCTACACTGTCTACTATGTAAGGAAACTTCTGAATAGTGGTGGCTATTATCTTGGTATTACCATTTATTGCAATAGCGAGGTCTTCTGAATTACATTTATCGTCCATTACCCTGATAAGACCTGCCTTATGCTCCATACCCATGATTGCCTTTTGTAACTGACGGTCTACTACTACCCTGTCTGTAACTATTATGACATTATCAAAGATAACTCGATTTTCTGAATCATGTAGAGATGTCAGTCTATGAGCAAGCCAAGCTATACTATTGGTTTTTCCACTACCTGTACTATGCTGTATCAAATAGTTTTGAGCAGTCAAATTCTGTCTGATATCTTCAAGCACCTTACGTATTACATCAAGCTGATGATACCTTGGGAAAATAAGGGTTTCTTTATGCTTAATTTTACCCGTAAGCTCATCTTCTTCATCCTTTGTCTCTAGGAACATAAACTTACTGATTATCTCTATCAATGTGTCCTTCTTTAATATATCTTCCCACATATAATAGACACTATATCTGTCTTCATATACTGGATTTCCTGCACCGGAGTTTACACCTTCACCATTACCCTTGTTAAATGGCAGGAAAAAGGATGACTGACCACTTAACTTTGTACACATATAGACTTCGTTCAAGTCCATTGCAAAGTTTACTAAGCACCCAGCATTGAATAGAAACAGTCTATTCTTTGGGTCTCTGTCTGTTCTATACTGATATATCGCATCTTGGTATGACTGTCCTGCCATATTACACTTTAATTCAAATGATATGACTGCAAATCCATTAAGGAAGATAACTACATCTACCCTCTCTTTATCAGAACACCACACCTCTTCCATTACAGAGAAGATATTCATATCATAGAGGGCAAGTAACTCCTTGTTGAATGTTGTTGCAGGCTTAGTATACATTAACTCAAGGTGCTGATTGGAGATATCAACTCCATGTTTCAATACATCAAGCAAACTACCCCTTGTCTTTGTGATTTCCTGATTGACATAGTTTATAACTGTTTCTTCCAAATCACCCTTATATATCTTCTCAAGAATCTGCATCTTGTCTGGCTGTGTATTATTCAAGAACTTAAATACTAACTCTCGATCTACAGCATAATACCTATCATACTTTTTGCTGTCTCTTATTATGTATCCGTTATCTTGTTCAAGACGTTCCAGTATGAACTTCTGGTATTCTTTCTCACTCAGTATACTATTCATCTCTTCTTCTCTCCCACATATACTCGTATCTCTTTAAAGTTTCTTTATCCCTTGATATTACATATTTGTTTGCCTTATTGCCTATTATTTTTGCATTATATTCATCTACAACGAAAGTATTAACAGAAACAACACTGTCTTCTTTAAATTCCCTAATCTTCTTGTCAATTAAAAGAACCATATATCTTGGAGATAACACAAGAGTTCCCCTTACTGTATCACCATTTTCATCTGTAGACATTATGGCACATGGGAAACTACCTGTAACAAAATCCACATCTGATATATTCTTTAACACAACTATCTTATGTTTCTTATGTAACTTCTTGCTCCAACCTTCCAATAATGACGCATTATGTAATATTGCATTATTTCTACTTTGAGCTTTTGTCCATTCTATACCACATTTTCTACCTGCCTCTTGGGTTTGCTCGAATACAATGGGGTTTCTCAATAGCATCGAAACCATGAACATTATCAATGATTCTCTATTTTTGTCTTTTCTGAGAAATGCCTTAAGCGACTTATTTGAATCTAATGTACTTATCAACTCTGTTATAAATGGTTCATATATAGTTTCCAGTTGTCCGAACATCTTTTCAAATGTATTCTCATTACATACAGCTCCGTCTACAGTAGTCAATTCATATGTATCATCCTCGTAACATATGCTTTTTATACTTCTTTGTCGAACTGTACCATGCATATCAAGGACATAGCACATTTTATCACTTGCAAAGTTCTTCAAATACATCTGTGGTACATAGTGCTGTCTATGTGTTGCCACCTACATCACTTCTTTCTTTCCTGTAACATACTCATATATTAGTGACCTCTTATATTCTGTGATTACCTCTAGTTGTTTCTTTTTATCTGCTATAATTTCATCTGCTTTTTGTAGTATATTATCAATATATTCAACAATTTTATTCTGCTCTGAAATAGGAGGAACAGGATATAATAACTCTGCTAACTTGTTCCACCTCAAATCACACGAACGAACCCTAATGCCTGTTGCGATTGCAAGAAACACATTACTATAAGCCATACTTCTAAGATAGTACATTATATATTTCTTGTTATTTTCAGTATCTAAAACATTTAAAACTGGTGACGCTTTTCCCCTAGAGTCTGATACGCCTATAGCACCAGCAAATCCATCCATTCCATGGACAACTAAATCACCTATGTCTATCCCTTGATATCCTATTTCTTTATCAGATATAGTAAATCCATCTTCTCTACGATTGCTCCGCAATGTCACTTCACCATCTCTAAAACAAGTGATTATCTCATCTGTTTCCTTTACCGGTTTTTGCATATATTTTAAGATATACTTGCCCTTTTCTATGCTCCAATGATTAGGTATCTTACCTACCCATTCCACACCACTGTCTTTCATCTCTACATCAGGATTCAAGCCTTTTGTTACAGTCTCCGTAATAACCGCCTTTTTATATTGTTCGAGTGTATCTATTTGTTTCTGGATGTCTGAAGTAAGTGTGTCTATCTCTGAGCATTTCTCATCTAGACAATCTGCTATTTTCTTCTGTTCTGCATAGTTAGATACCAAAAAATACTGATTCTTTATCTTGTCTTGGCTAATATTAGGTTGCCCTCCACCTTCTGCTCTTATCAAAAAATCTTCTTTACACAACAATAACCAATAATACATATATGAAAGATTCGCATTCTCGTTAGTCTTTATACAACAACAAGCTTGATTTGTACAAGCATCTATATGAGATATAGCTGTATTACCAACTGACCCACCATACATTGCCATTACAATAAATGGAGCTTTATATATTCTAAGTGAAGTATTGGAATTAAGTGCTAAAGTAGTAATTTTTGTCTTTACTTCGTCAATATTATTTTTGCCATAAATATCTCCGCTTTGAATCCAGTCAATAGTTCCATTATCGTAATACTCTATTCTATTACTTGCAGGGGTTGTTCCACTCCCTACAAAAGAGCATACAGTTTTTATCTTCGTTTTTTCCCAATCTTTTGGTATCTGACCTATCCATTCAACACCACTATCTTTCATTTCTCTCATATCAGTCACCACCTAACTTAACCGAATAGCTTAGAGATACGCTCTGATACAGATTTCTCTAACTCTACGAACTGTTTCTCTAACTCTTCACTTGGTACTGGTTGCTGATACTTATAAAAGTATCTTGTGAACGGGATCTCCGCTCCTGTCTTTATTACAGGCTTCTTAGCTGATAAATTCTCTTCAAAGAACCACTGTGCATCAGGTATATGTGGGAGAACTTCACGTGACATATAATTTTCTATACTCTCCTCATACTTTACTATCTCTGTGTCCTTTGTCTCTTTATCATAAAGGATATTACCCTTCTTATCCCTTTGTATATCGGCTGTTTTGTCCATCTCAGATAATCCATCAGATATCTTTTCAATCAATTTCTTGTCTGTTATTGCTATAGATAATACATTTGTTAATACCGGAAGGAAGTCTGTAGGATTTTTATATACTATGTCTGAAATACCCTTGTTCAAAGCCTCTATGATGGCATCATATACAACTTTATTGTTCTGGTATTCTTCCAGTTTCTTTATCTCTTTTCCTGTAAGTTCCTCTTTGTTTTCTAATTCATTTACCTTAGCCTCATCATACAAACCTGATAAGCTACCCTTGGCTAACATTGTAGTTATTCTGTCACCTGTTATCGCATAACTTCTCTGTAAAGGCTGCATAACAACATACTCTCTATACATAAATTCTTCATTTTTGTATATCTTAGAGCAGTCTGTTTCCTTAAACTCTGCATATAATTTAGTTATTGCACTTCTATCCTCAGGTGTTATCTCATTTCTCTTATTTCCTAATGCCTTACGTAACTTATGGAAGATACCTGACGCATCAATAAGCTGTATTTTACCCTTACGTTCTGCTCTCTTATTCTTTGATAATACCCATATATAGGTTGCAATGCCCGTATTATAGAATAAATCTGTAGGTAAACTTATAATTGCTTCAATCAAGTCTTCCTCAAGCATCCACCTTCTAATCTGTGATTCACCTGAAGATGTTCCACCTGTAAACAAAGGTGAGCCATTCTCTACGATAGCAGCTCGCCCTAACTTGTAATCCATCTTGTCTATGGCTGACTGAACGAAGAGTAACTGCATATCTCCTGAACCTGGCAATCCAGCACCCCATCTACCAGAAAATCCTTTCAAGTATTCATCATTAACGGCTGTCTCAACGCCTTCTGCGGCATCTTTACCACCCCAAGGTGTTCCAAATGGAGGATTTTCTATTACAAATCTCATCTTCGTTTCTTTGAAACAGTCACCTTTCATAGTATCCTGATATCTGATGTTCTCGGCATTCTGACCTTTGATGAGCATTTCTGCTAAACATATAGCATATGACTCTGGGTTTATCTCCTGTCCGAAAAGTCTTACATCAGCAGTTGGATTATATCTTCTTATCGTGTTGTATGAGGTTGATAACATACCACCTGTTCCGCAGGCTTGGTCTAATACAGTGATAATTTTTCCATCGTCAAAGATATCATCGCATCCCTCAGCAAGTAATATATTAACCATCAGCTTTATGATATCCCTACCCGTATAGTGGTCACCAGCCTCAGCATTTTCAGAAAATCTACGAATCAGGTCTTCAAATATATATCCCATCTTTATATTGTCTATTGTCACCGGATTAAGGTCTAATTCACTAAATGCCTTTACCACAGATAATAAACGGTTGTTTTTATCCATTTTTTCTATCTGTTTATCAAAATCCAAACTCTTTATAATATCCTGCACGTTAGCAGAAAAACCACTAATATAATTGCGGAAATTGGCTGCTATGTGGTCTGAATCATTTACTAATTCTGCAAGCGTAAATTCTGATGTGTTATAGAACTGCCTCTTTGAAATCCTATACATTGCTTTCGCTGGATAATTGGGGTTCTTCTTAAATGTATCTACTACATCTTTCTTTGTATCAGCTAAAGCACACTCAAAACGACGTATTATTACCATAGGTATTATTACGTCCTTATATTTGTCACTCTGATAAGTTCCCCTCAGCTTGTTTGCAATGCTCCAAATGAAATTCACTTCCGTTGAAACATCTATAGGATTATCATCCCATAATGTATCTATCACCATATTGCTCATTCCTTTGTATTCCTCCTCTGAACATAACTAATAATATTATATCAAACATAACTTGCAATTTATAGTCCATAAACACTTTTCCTGTTACCAGAATGATTTCAATCTGGGTTTTCTTGCTTGCTTTTCTCTGTCTACACCCACGCCGTGGTTTTTCCCCTTTATTTTTCTCCCTCACACCCAGTTTCATCTCCGTATCTTTCCGATTAGCTTCCGGTTTGGGTTTTTCTGCTTGCTTTTCTCCGCCTACGCCCACGCCGTGGGTTTTTCCCCTTTATTTCTGTTCTGCGAACCCAGATTTGCGTTTTGGGAAAAGTATCAAAAATATAACCGAATCCACATACACTGAAAGAGATGTAGAGTGGCTTAGAGAAGACTTAGAAAAAATGCAATAAAAAGGGAACCAATCAATCATGAAAGGTTCCCATATATTTGTTGTTTCAGTAGTCAAATACAGTAGTCAAGTAATGGTCAAATAGTGGTCAAACGATATGCATTTTACCACTTTTTATCACTTTTGACTGCTTCTAAAAACCTAGCATTTACGCCATTTTCTTAGAATTTACCAGCCTTTGCTGCTTCCTCTACAGAAACTGCAACTGCAACAGTAGCACCAACCATAGGGTTGTTACCCATACCGATCAGACCCATCATCTCTACGTGAGCCGGTACAGATGAAGAACCTGCGAACTGTGCATCACTGTGCATACGTCCCATAGTATCTGTCATACCATAAGAAGCAGGACCTGCTGCCATGTTATCTGGGTGAAGTGTACGACCTGTACCACCACCGGATGCTACGGAGAAGTACTTCTTACCCTGCTCGATACATTCCTTCTTGTATGTACCTGCTACCGGATGCTGGAAACGTGTTGGGTTTGTTGAGTTACCTGTGATAGATACACCAACATTCTCATGATGCATGATTGCAACACCTTCCTGAACATCATCAGCACCATAACACTTAACAGTTGCACGAAGACCTGTTGAGTATGGCTTCTCATATACTACGTTCAGCTTAGCTGCCTTATAATCGTACTTTGTCTCAACAAATGTAAATCCGTTGATACGTGAGATAATCTGAGCTGCATCCTTACCAAGACCATTCAAGATAACACGAAGTGGCTTCTGACGTACCTTGTTAGCCTTCTCTGCGATACCGATTGCACCCTCAGCAGCTGCGAATGACTCATGTCCTGCAAGGAAACAGAAGCACTCTGTCTCTTCCTCAAGGAGCATCTTACCAAGGTTACCATGTCCAAGACCTACCTTACGGTGATCAGCAACAGAACCCGGGATACAGAAAGACTGAAGTCCTTCACCGATTGCTGCTGCAGCATCTGCTGCTCTTCTGCAACCCTTCTTAATTGCGATAGCTGCACCTACTGTGTAAGCCCAGCAAGCATTCTCAAAACAAATTGGCTGAATCTTCTTAACCTGATCGTAAACATCAAGTCCAGCGTCCTTTGTAATCTTCTCAGCTTCTTCGATAGAGCTGATACCATAGCTGTTCAATACAGCGTTAATCTGGTCAATTCTTCTTTCATATGATTCAAATAAAGCCATTGTCGTTTCTCCTTTCCTCTTATTCCTGTCTAGGATCGATAATCTTCACTGCATCAGCAACACGGCCATACTGACCCTTTGCCTTCTCCCATGCTGTGTTCGGATCATCACCCTTCTTAATGAAGTCTGTCATCTTTCCAAGAGAAACGAACTGGTATCCGATTACTTCGTTGTCTGCATCAAGTGCGATACCTGTTACATAGCCCTCAGCCATCTCAAGGTAACGAACACCCTTCTCCTTAGTTGCGTACATTGTACCAACCTGAGAACGAAGGCCCTTACCAAGATCCTCAAGACCTGCTCCAACTGCAAGACCGTCATCAGAGAAAGCACTCTGTGTACGACCATAAACAATCTGAAGGAACAGCTCTCTCATAGCTGTATTGATAGCATCACATACAAGGTCTGTGTTCAGAGCCTCAAGGATTGTCTTACCCTGCAGAATCTCTGCTGCCATAGCTGCAGAATGTGTCATACCGGAACAACCGATTGTCTCAACCAAAGCCTCTTCAATTACGCCATTCTTAACGTTCAGTGAAAGTTTACAAGCACCCTGCTGTGGTGCACACCAGCCAACACCATGTGTAAAACCAGAGATATCTTCAATCTTCTTTGAGTGTACCCACTTTCCTTCTTCAGGAATAGGAGCTGGCTCATGCTTTGCGCCCTTGGCTACTGGGCACATGTTTTCAACTTCCTTCGTGTAAATCATTGTGGAACTCCTTTCAATATTAAAATTTTATAGAGAGATGTTTCTTGCATACAAAACACCATCAACTACATTTTCTCACAAAGTCATAATTTCGTCTACACCTTTTTTGTCTTTTTTTGTAGAATATGCAAACATGGCTAGTGCCTGCATTTCCCGCGGCAAATCCTAATTATTCCTTTGTCTTTCCAAGCTTCTTATCTGCTTTTTTATCTTCCTTTTTCTCGTCCTTTACCGGTGTATCCTCGTCCTCGTCCTTTACGACTGCGGAACCTGCTTTTTCAATCTCAGCGATTGCATTCTTATGCATCGGAATACGGCAGTTCTTGTTGTTACCGAACTCTACGATAACCGTTGTATCATCCACGATATCAAGGATTGTGCCATAGAAACCACCGGTGGTCATGATGTTGTCGCCCGGTTCCATTGCCTTGTGCAGATCTTCCATCTGCTTCTTCTGCTTCTTCTGTGGACGGATGATCAGTAACCACATGAATCCGACTAAGATTACAATGTAGATGACCCAGAACAGTCCACCTGGCTGCTTTGCAGTTGTTGCTGTTGATTCCAATAATGTTAATAACATGTCTTAAAACTCCTTTTATTTATTCTTGATTTTGAAAGCCTTCTAATTTCTGTCGTTTATATTCACTATAACGATGTTCCTCGATTGCCTCCCGAATCTCACTCATCATATTATTATAAAAATATAAATTATGCAAGACACAAAATCTCATTCCAAGCATTTCCTTTGCTTTGAGCAGATGGCGGATATAGGCTCTCGAATACTTCTTGCACGCCGGGCATCCGCAGCCTTCCTCGATCGGACGCTCATCCAGTTCATATTTTGCATTGAACAGATTCAGCTTACCATGGTTTGTATAGACATGACCATGTCTGCCATTCCGGGATGGATATACACAATCAAAGAAATCAACCCCACGCTCTACAGCCTCCAGTATATTCGCCGGTGTACCAACGCCCATCAGATAGGTTGGCTTGTTCTCCGGCAGATACGGAATAACCGACTCGATAATCCGATACATCTCCGCATGTGTCTCTCCAACTGCCAGTCCGCCGATTGCATAACCGTCTAAATCCATGTCTGCAATCCGCTTCGCATGCTCGATACGGATATCATCTATAACGCCTCCCTGATTGATACCGAAGAGCATCTGTTGTTTGTTGATTGTATCCTCCAGGCTATTCAGCCTCTGCATCTCCCGCTTGCACCGCTCTAACCAGCGTGTTGTACGGTCTACCGATGGCTGGATGTAGGAACGGTCTGCCTTGGCCGGTGCACATTCATCGAATGCCATTGCAATCGTAGATGCAAGGTTTGACTGAATCTGCATACTCTCCTCCGGTCCCATAAATATGAGACGTCCATCAACATGCGAATGGAATGTTACACCCTCTTCTTTAATCTTTCTGAGCCCTGCAAGTGAGAACACCTGAAATCCGCCGGAATCTGTCAGAATCGGCTTGTCCCACACCATAAACTTGTGCAGTCCGCCAAGCTTCTTCACAACCTCATCCCCCGGTCTTACATGCAGATGATACGTGTTCGACAGCTCCACCTGTGTTCCGATTGTCTGCAGATCCTCAGTTGATACCGCCCCCTTGATGGCAGCGGCTGTGCCGACATTCATAAATACCGGCGTCTGGATTACACCATGCGGTGTCGTAAATTCGCCACGCTTGGCGCTTCCATCTTTGGTAATCAATTTGTAACTCATACTGTTGCTCCTTTATATAAATCGTTTGCTATTTTACTTGTTTTTTTGTCCTATGACCAATATAATTATAGAATGATACACTTCAATAACTATGTAAATAAGGCAGGTGATACGATGTTCCGCATCTGGGGAAAAATAATGAAAGATAACCGTCTCGTCAAAGACCATACCGTCTGCATCGAGGACTACACCATGACGCGTACAAAAAAGGTGTATGCCGCCCTTGACGAGCTATGCTACACCTTTGATCTGGCAAAACCTATCTGGTTGAAATCAAACCAGCAGGATTTTATCCGTCATGCAAGAACCCGGTTCACGCAGGATAATTTCATTGAATCCATTGATTTTGATTATCTTGACTTTCAGGTCATCGAGGAGGACTACTGATTATTCCTGATCAGAGTCCTCTTCGTCTGTCTCCGCATCATATGCTGTATCATCTTCCGTTTCGGGATCTTCACTTATCTCTTCATCTTCTTCTGCTTCTTCATCCCGGTTTTCTTCTATTCCACTGTTTTCTCCGCTGTCTTCTGCATCTTCCCAGGATTCATATGCTTCATCTATCCCAGCCTGTGTATCCTCAGAATCTTCGCATGTTTCCTCCGACGCATCTTCGGTTGGATCTGTCTCCACCGGTTCTGTCTCTTCCGTTGAATCTGTCTCCGCCGGTTCTGTCTCTTCGGATTCGGACTCCTCTGCGTCATCTTTCTCTGCGGATGCACTCGCAGGAGCCTCTGCTTCCTGTCCATCATCCTCTGAAAAATAATCTGAATAATCGGTTGTGTCACGAGATACAGTCTGAACGGTTGTCTCATCTAACATCTTATTGATCTCTTCTAAATCCGCTGCGCGCAGACTTCCGATAATCTTCGCAATCTCATTTAACTCATCAATCACACCGTTTAATTCATTTAAGTTTTTCTCACACAGATTCGCGGATGACTGCGCATTTGCTGCAATCTCCTCGCTTGCTGCCTGCTGGTTTGCCAGTCCGTCAATGATGGAATTGTTCGATGCATCCAGATTACCGGACAACTTATCAAGCTGCTTCATATCGCCGGATAACTCTTCCACAGCCCCGGCAATTGTCTGGAAGCTTCCATCTGCCGCCTCGATGTATTTTGCCTGCTCCGATACCGCCTCTACACTTCTGCGAACCAGATCGGATGTGTGATTGGCAAGATCTGTCACGCCCTTCAGAAGCTGTGTGATACTGTCGATGGAGCTTCTTGTATCATCCGCTAATTTACGGATCTCATCTGCAACAACCGCGAATCCACGTCCCTGCTCTCCTGCGCGTGCTGCCTCGATACTTGCATTTAATGCAAGGAGGTTTGTCTGGCTGGAAATCTGATAAATGATCTGTGTAATCTCCTCTGCAGACTGGATCTTCTCACAGAGTTCTTCCGATACACGGGTTACATCTTCATTGGCTACATTGATGTCATCTGATTTGTCTTTCAGACTTTCAATAATATTCAAACCGGACTTTACAGATTCGATTGCACGGTGCGTTGACTGTACAGTATTGTCCTTGACATCGATCAGATTGTCGATGATCTCCTGAATCTGCTGTGTCATCGTTGTCGATACTTCCATATTCTCTGCGGTATCGGTAACTCCGGTCGAAATTGCATCGACGGATTTCGTAACTTTCGCTGTCGCAGCCTGGAAGTTATCAAGCTTGGACTGGAGCTGCTCGATATGTGCATTTCCGTTGTCCACAACCTTGACCATATTCTCTGTGATTTCTTCCTGATATGCCACGTGATACTCGATTTCCTGACGATCTGTCTCCTGCTCCCGCAAAGTGATGTTACAAGCCATCAGAATACCAAATGTGAAAATCGCTGCTAAAAGCAGAATCTCTACCCATGTAACAGATGGTGCAAATCCATGCTTTGCAATCTGCACAATCGTCTCAACTAAAATACCAAGCGTCGATACGCCACACGTCAAGCGGATGTGAAGTGTATCCATATAGATGATGCACATGCCCATCGCGATAAAGATTGGCAGCGCGTCCATCACAGAACCGGAAATAAAGCTTGAAACAATCACAAGCACAGAAAACACGGTCACAGATGTAAACTTTGTAAGCTCACTGCGGTCATTGATGATTTGAAATACAATATTTCCAACCGCAAAAATCGCAAACAGCACAAGCAATGGCACAAAACCCTTCTGTGCCTTGTGGTTAATTATCAACACAATAATTTTTGCGATTGCAAATGCAGCCATCACCTTCACTGCCAGATCGTTTTTCTTTGCTAATCTTGTTCCATTCATATTCATATCCCTCTTGTCTTTCCTTACAGGTTCTTATTTCTCTGTCATCTTGTGAACCGCACACGCAACTGCGGCTTTCATGCTTTGTTTTGAACTATCTTGCACCAGCAAAATACCACGTCATATTTATTTAAAATTATACCAAATTAATGAAACAAAGTCCATAGAGAAAATCCACTTATCCCTGCTTTCCACTTGTATATTTTACCCAAAAATGCTATCTTATTTTTCAGAACAGGAGACCTGGACGAATTAAACATATTGCAGTGCCCACATATGTCCATCCCGAGACCGTTGAAAGGAGTTATTATGTTTCAAGTTGAACATGTTTCAAAATCATATGGAAAAAAACAGGTTTTAAAAGATATCTCATTTACGATCCCGGATGGTTGTGCAATTGGAATTCTGGGTGTAAATGGTTCCGGGAAATCCACCCTTTTATCCTGCATCGCAAAAAAATATGCGAGTCTGCCAGGTATGCAGGTTGGCTATGTTCCACAGGAAAATCCCCTGTATGATGAGTTAAAACCACTTGACAATCTGCGCATGTGGACAAACAAACACAAATCAGAGATTCTTTCGGCATTGCAGACACCTCCGCTTGCACAACTTGGAATCCAGACATTTTTGGACACCCCCGTGAAAAACATGTCCGGTGGCATGAAAAAACGTCTGAGTCTCGCATGTGCCCTGCTCGACACCCCCAGACTTCTTTTGATGGACGAGCCATTTGCAGCACTTGACTTACCTGCCAAGCAGGATGCCATGCAATTTATGCGTTATTATTTAAGCCTTGGAAACTCTATTTTGATTGCTTCACACGAAGAAGCGGTATTTCAGTTTACAAGGACTGTCTACCTTCTGAAAGATGGTTGTCTGTATGATGCCTCCAAACTGCCGGAAGGTACAAGCTATATCGATTTACTGCGGAGTTAAAAAGGGTTTAATGTCAAGAATACACATGTTTTTCAATTTCATACGTGCCAACATGAAACGCTTGCTTCATTATCTGCCACACATGTTTCTTGCTTTGCTTCTGCTTCTTATACTGACAGGAGCGGCTGGTTTTTATCTGTCAAAGCATCTGTATAAGGAACAGATTTTCTCGGCTGTTACAATCGGATATTATCTGCCGGAAGACGACAACCGGGATTTGAATGAACTTGGCATCCGCATGCTTCAGGATCTGGACAGCATGCAGAAAACCGTTCAGCTTGAACAGGTAAGCAGTGTTGAGGACGGATATGCAAAACTGGCATCCCACGAAATCCTGTACCTGATCATCGTACCGGAACAGTTTTTCGCAGGGATTATGGATAGCACAAATGTCCCTTTGGATATCGTCGTCTATGATAATACATCCATCACATCCTATATCATAAATGAACTGTTCCTATCCTATGCCGGGCTGCTCGGAAATGCACAGGCTGGCATCTATAGCGGGCTCGATACGACACGGGCACATGAATTTTCGCAGGAGGAAATCCATAAGCTTTCCGATCGTGTGAACCTCGTCTACTTAGACCGTGTTATGAACAAGTCAGAGTATATGGAAACGGTGGAAGCCGAAAATGCAGGAGCGGTTCCACTTTCCCGGCATTATGCAGCATTTGCTGTGATTTTAAGTCTTTGTTTTTCTGCATTTGTCTTAATTCCATATCTGCAGGGAACAAATAGCGGCATCCGCGAATGCATGAAGCTTCACCATATGCAGCAAGGCACGATTTTTATCTCGAATCTTATCTGCACATTCGTTGCCTTGTACCTGCTTTTTCTCCCGTGTTATATTGGGATTTCCATGTGGACAAAACACTTTACAATAACAGGGCTTCTCACGATTATTCCTGCACTTTTTCTGATTGCTCTGTTGATTGCCGGAATTGCAAGCGGAGCTAAAAATACATTTTCCGCAAACATCTGCCTGCTTTTTATCGTTTTAGTCCTTGCCTACTGTGGTGGTGGACTTCTGCCGGATGCCATGCTTCCAAAAGCAGTCCGTCAGATACAGGACTTTCTGCCGGGTACGTACATCCTGCAGATGTTTATCCATGCACTTTATTAATCATTTGGGAGAATCGTTATGAACCGTCTGATTGTTGCATTAAAAAGAATATTTCATAAAAAACTGTACTGGGGATTACTTTGTGTCCTGCTTATACTGACCGGAATCTACAAACTGCTTCCGGCAAAAAGCCAGTCCACACAGATCTGTGTGGCGGTCTGCCTTGCCGATACAAGCGCTTATACTAAAAACTTCCAGACAGAGCTTGCGGACAGTGCCTCTCTCTATCAGTTTTATTATGTGGATGACAGACAGGATGTCATCGAAGATGTACAGGCAGGAAAAGCGGAGTGTGGATTTGTTGTACCAGAAGGTTTCTGGAATGGCTACATTCAAGGTACGGGGGATCCGAAAGTTTCGCTTTTTAAAACGCCTGCCAGTACGCTTTCCTCTGCGATCAGTGAAACATTTTTTCACTATATCTTCAAAGTCGCATCGCCACAGATACTAGTCGATACGATTGGCGATGACTCGCTTTCCAAAGAATTAAAAAACCGTATGCAGACATATATGGAAAGTGACTCCATCTTTCGCATGTCATCGGTCACAAAAGGGAGTTATGATTACAGAGAAAACACGTATCACATTTCCCTTCCAATCTATGAATGTACCTGTCTGCTCGTCCTGTTTTGTGCGTTGTTTGGACTTATGATGTACCTGCAGGATACGGAACGCGGAATTTATGTTGTCCTGCCTGTGAAAAAAAGAGCCGGGATCTTGTGCTCTGTGATTTTTTCATCGATTCTTCCTGTATGCGTGACAGGACTTTTCTGTAATCTGCTTACCTACGGAACCGATACACTTGTCCCGGTTATGGTTATGAGTGCCGGTGCATTTCTTTTTACATGCATCCTGTCACTTCTTGTAAAAAAGAGCCAGACACTTGCAAAGATCATTCCACTCTTTTTGTTGATTGCAATTGTCTTTTTCTTTCTGGGATATATTCTATAGTATTGAACCAAACAGGACGAGATCATCCAAAGATCTCGTCCTGTTCTTCGATGTGCGCTCTCGCATTTGTTGCATCGGTTATTTCTTTTAAGACTGCTTTCGCATCCGCAACCGGAATATGCACAGTGAACATCACATCTTCTGCGAATTCCGTGTTGATAATTGTGACCTGTCTTGTATTCAGGATATATTGTATCTTTCCCATATCCGTATAATTCGTCCGAATCAAAACCGGAAGCAGTTGCTGCATCCGTTTTGTCGTACATGCTTCTAACGCTTCCTTCGTCGCCTGTGTATATGCCCGGACGAGTCCGCCGGTTCCAAGCAGCGTACCTCCGAAATATCGCGTCACAACAACACAGATATCATGTATTCCTGAATTTTGGATCAGCTCTAACATCGGTTTTCCTGCCGTTCCCTGTGGTTCTCCGTCATCTGAGAACCGAAGCAGTGGCATTTGTGTACCCACGGAAAAAGCAAAACAGTTATGCCTTGCATCGTAATGCTTTTTTCTGATCTTCTCGATAAATGCATACGCCTCTTCTTCTGTCTCGACCGGGGCAATCTGTGCAATGAAACGGGATTTTTTCTCTATGATTTCTTCCTCGGCACCCCCGACTAACTTGATATAATCCATACTATCCCTCACAGGCTTCCTTACTTTGTTGCAAGAAGCTTTTTTAGTTCACTCATAAACGTATCTGCATCCTTAAATTCCCTGTAAACAGAAGCAAAACGAACATACGCAACCTGATCCAATCCACGGATTTGATCCATTACAATCTCTCCGATTTTATTGCTTTCGATTTCACGCACACCCAGATTAAAGATGCGGTTTTCGATTTCATCCACACAAGCTTCTATCTGATCTACCGATACCGGACGCTTATGGCAGGAACGCACCAGTCCGGACTCAATCTTCGAACGGTCGTATGTCTCCCTGTTTTTGTCTTTCTTGATGACAATCAATGGGATTGTCTCTACTTTCTCATAGGTTGTAAACCGCTTTCCACACTCATCACATTGTCTTCTTCTGCGGATTGCTTCGTTATCATCCGCTGGTCTTGAATCAATGACACGTGTATTATCATCTCCACAAAATGGACATTTCATTTTTCTTTACCTCTCTGTTTCTTCTAATGTTTTTCTCCCATAATCTTATGGATATCACAGGCATCGATATCGACCAGAACAATATCCGGCCCGATACGAACGATGTTGCAGTACCGGATGTAATATTCTGTTCCCGAACCAAAGCACGAAAATAGTTTACCCGGTCCCGGTACGATGATTGCAAGTATCTTCCCGGTCTCACAATCAAACTCAACATCGGCAACATATCCGAGCCGCCTGCAATCCTTACAGTTTATAACTTCTTTTTCTTTTAATTCCAAAAAGCGCATCGCATACCTTCGCTTTTTATAGTTAGTATATGCGCAAGCTTATCGTTTGTCACCTTCAAAAATAAGTACCATCGTTCCCGGACCCACATGCGCACCAATGATTGGTCCGACTTCACTCATGATAATCTTATTCGGATGATACTTCTCCTCTACCTTCGCCCGTACAAATTCCGCGTCCTCCGGACAGTCTGCATGGCAAATCAGCACAGCATCCTGCTTATCTGCATAACTTCCTGTACAGGTATCCATCTCTGTAAGTAGCTGGTTTAAGGCTTTCTTGCGTCCTCGCACCTTACTTTCAGCCGCAAGTCTGCCCTCTGTATCCACATGCAGAACCGGCTTCAACTGAATCATGCCACCAATTACTGCTGCTGTTTTCGAGATACGTCCGCCTCTTTGCAGATAGGTCAGATCATCCACTGTAAATTTGTGCACGATATGATGCTTCAATTCTTCAAGCGCCCGCATGTTTTCTTTGGCAGACATACCTTTTTTCTTGTTTTCAATCGCATGATAGATCAAAAGTCCATGTCCACCACTCGCACAGATAGAATCAAATACACAGATCTCCGCATCCGGATATTTCTCCTGCATCTCTTCCCTGCATATAAACGCATTATTAATCGTGCTGCTGATACCGGAAGAAAGACAGGTAAATAATACGTCTTTTCCAGCGGACAGTGCTTTCTCAAACTCCTCTTCGATATCATTGATATTCGGCGCTGCTGTCTTTGTTCCCTGCCCTGCACGCATGCGATCATAGAATTCTTTATTTGTCAGTGTCTTTTCCCTTCCATCGAATACTTCATCCCCGATTTCAAAGCTGATTGGGATGATCACGACGCCATGTTCCTCGGCATAACCGGCAGGCAGGTCATTCGATGAATCTGTGATAATAACGTAATCTCTTTCCATATCTTCCCTTTCGTAATATCCAATTATTCCTACTTAATAATCTTTACCGGGCATTTTTCCTTGCATGTGCCGCAACCGGTACATTTCTCGTAATCGACAACCGCAAGGTGATCCTTCACTGTGATTGCGCCTTGTGGACAGTTTCTCTGGCACAGACCACAGCCGATACAGCCTGCGCTGCAAACCGTCTTTACGTCTTTACCGAATTCCTTCGAATTACACTCGACGATAGCACCTGCATCTTCCGGTACCATCTCGATGATATGTCTCGGACAGGCAAGTACACACTGTCCACACGACTTACATTTGTCCTTGTCCACGACTGCTACGCCATCTACGATGGAGATCGCGTCAAACTGGCAGGCGCGCTTACATGAACCATAACCGAGACAGCCGAAGCTGCATCCCTTTGGTCCGCCGCCCGGTGCATTCGCTGCGATCTGGCAATCTTCAGGGCCTACATAATCGTACACATCCTTTGCCTTCTCACATGTTCCGGCACATTTCACATGTGCCACATGTCTGACACTATCGATCTCACCACCAACAATCTCTACAATCTTCTTCGCTACGGCTTCACCACCGACCGGACAGGCATCCGGCTTTGCTTCGCCCTTTGCGATTGCTGCCGCAAGTCCATCACAGCCCGGATATCCACAACCTCCACAGTTGTTGCCAGGCAGTGCCTCACGCACTTTGATTTCTTTCTCGTCTACTTTTACTTTAAACTTCTCACTTGCAACGCCAAGCAGAATGCCAGCTAAAATACCGACAATTCCGATGACGACTGCTGCGTACAAAATCGCTGCTCCCATGCTCTATACCCTCCTTTAAATTAACCCATTTAATCCAAGGAAAGCAATCGCCATAAGTCCGGCTGTAATCAGCACGATTGGCGCGCCTTTGAAGCTTTCCGGTATATCATTTTTGTCAATTTTCTCCCGGATACCTGCCATTACGATAATCGCAATCGCAAATCCGACTGCGGAGAACATACCGTTGATGATAGATTCTCCGATGTTTAATCCATCCTGCACATTTTTCAGAGCGATACCGAGCACAGCACAGTTCGTTGTGATCAGTGGCAGGTATACGCCGAGCGCCTCATACAGCGATGGAATCGTCTTCTTTAAAAACATCTCCACAAACTGTACCAGTGCTGCAATGACTAAGATAAACACGATCGTGTTCAGATACGATAGTTTAAGCGGTACAAGCACGAAGTGATAGATCACACTTGTCACTGCCGAAGCAATCGTCATAACGAAGATAACCGCACCACCCATACCGGCTGCGGTGCTTACCTTCTTGGAAACTCCTAAAAACGGACAGATACCCATGAACTGGCTCAGGATAACGTTATTCACAAGAGCAGCGGATATCGCTAATAAAATAATATTCATATCCTACTCCTCCTTTCCTTTGCCTGCACACATGGCATTTGCACAGCTTGCGCAATCCGCCAGTCTGCATGTCTCTGCCTTCCCGCCCGTCTTCTTTGCCTTCTTGATATGACGTCGGTTGATAAATGCAATGATAAATGCCAGTACAAGGAATGCCCCCGGTGCCGATACAAAAATACTTGCCGGCTGGAACAGTCCCTGATCGGATAAGATCTGGAATACCTTCTCACTTGCATGACTCTCAGCGAAATTCTCAACAGCCTTTACAAAGCCGAATCCGAAGATACTGCCGGAGCCAAGGATCTCACGGATGATACCGATTGTCGTCAGTCCGACTGTAAATCCAAGTCCCATACCAATACCGTCAAAGATGGATGGAATTACCGGATTCTTTGATGCGTAGCTTTCCGCTCTACCTAAGATGATACAGTTTACAACGATCAGTGGAATGAAGATTCCCAGACTGTCATTCAGGCTTGGAATATATGCCTGCAATACAAACTGTACGATTGTTACAAACGAAGCAATGATAACGATGTATGCCGGAATACGCACCTTGTCCGGAATCAGTTTCCGGAGCAGGGAGATCATGAAGTTACTCATCGTCAGGATTACCATCGTTGTAAGTCCCATGCCAAGTCCGTTAATTGCTGAGGATGTAACCGCAAGTGTCGGGCACATTCCAAGCATCTGGACAAAGGTCGGGTTCTCGGTGATAATACCATTCTTTAAACGTTCTGCTATCTTTCCCATATTACTGTGCACCTCCTGTTGTCAGGAATCGAATTGTACGAAGTGCCGCATTGACTGCATTTGTCACTGCCGATGTGGTAATCGTCGCACCGGACAATGCATCGATCTCACTGTCCTTTGTCGAACCAGTCTTTGTATACTCAAACTTATTTACCTGCTTACCAATAAACTGTGATTTAAATTCATCCGTATCTGCTTCCATACCAAGGCCTGCTGTCTCGTTCAAAGTCAGGAAGGAAATACCGGTGATCTGATACTCGGTATTGATTCCGATTGCCATCTGGATATCTCCGCCATACCCTGCCGTACTTGTAATGAGAATTACATAACCAACCAGTTCATTCTTCTCATCATCACCGCCGACGCAGATATCATCGATATGAACATCCTCAAATCCATACGATTCAAGGAGTGGATTGATCTGCTTTACAACATTGCCATCCTCTTCCACGCTCATAATACGTGTTGCTTCCGGAAGCACTTCCGCATAGGCATCGTTCTTTGCCTGTTCCTGTGCTTTTTCGATTGGGTCTTTTGTTACACTATAGACACCGCCAAGTGCTGCCCCCATCACAACTGTGATCACACAGATTGCAATGATTGCAACGACGATACCCTTGACATCCATCTTGTCTTTCTTCTTTGGCTCTTTGTCATCACCGTCCGAAGCATCCTCTGCTTTTTCAGCTTTCTTTGCCTCTTTTGCCTCAATCTTTGCCTGTTTCTTGTCCTTGATCTCAGCACCTTCACCAAACGCCTTCGGAACGGTTGCGCGTTCAATCAGAGGGACTAACAGATTCATGATGATGATGGAATAAGATACGCCCTCGGCGCTGCTTCCAAAGATACGAAGTACAAATGTCAAAAGTCCAAGTCCGATTGCGTAAATTACCTTTCCGGAGGAAGTGATCGGGCTTGTCACATAATCGGTTGCCATGAACCATGCACCAAGCATCAGACCGCCACCACACAAATGTGCAGCCACATAAACCGGTACATTGTAATCCTTCGTTGCTGCATAGATTGCAACTGCGATTGTAAAAGTTCCAATGTAAATCAAAGGAATCTTTGGACTTATTACCCTCTTGCAAAGCAGATAGATTGCACCGATCAGCAGTGCTAAGACAGATGTCTCACCGATTGTACCAGCAGTATATCCAAGGAACATGCTGCGCAGGTTTACCATACCGGTAAGCTTCAATGTTGCAAGTGGTGTTGCAGTTGCAATACCATCATATACAAAGTTTGTCATATAACGGGAGAACGACAGCAGCAGGAAACATCTCGCCCCAAGTGCCGGGTTCATAAAGTTCTGTCCAAGTCCACCGAAGAGCTGCTTTACGATGATGATTGCAAATGCGGAACCCGCAATTGCCATCCAAATCGGTAGGTTTGGTGGCAGGTTCAGCGCAAGCAGCAATCCGGTTACGACAGCGGAGAAATCTCCAACGGTCACCTTCTTACCCATGCACTTCTGATACAATGCCTCAAACCCAACACAGCTTCCAATACAGACTGCTACAAGCACAGCTGCATACCAGCCAAAAATATATAATCCAAACGCGGTTGCCGGAACCAATGCCAGCACAACATCAAACATGATATCCGATGTTGTCGCCTTGCTTCTCACATGCGGGGAAGCAGAGACCTTTAATTTCAAATTTTCCTGTTCCACTTTCTCGCACCTCCTATTTCTTGCGATTCGCCAAGATGGCTTTTCTTGTGCCGGCAATCGTCTGTGTCAGATGACGCTTCGCCGGACATACATACGAACAACAGCCGCACTCACAGCATTCCATACCATTTAACTTCTGGAACTCCTCCAGATCGCCTTGTTCTGCCAGTGTCGCAAGCTTGTTCGGCATCACTCTGCCCGGACAAACCTCCACACATCTGCCACAGCGGATACAGTTACTCGGCTCATACTCTGAGACCTCATCCTTCGTCATACATAGAATTGCCGATGCGGACTTCGTAACCGGAATATTCAGATCATAGATGGCTTTTCCCATCATCGGGCCTCCGGCAATGATCTTCTCCGGATCCTGCAGGAATCCACCTGCTGCCTCGATCAGCTCCGCAAAGCTTGTACCTATCCGTACAAGATAGTTGCATGGTTCTGTGATCGCATCACCGGTCACAGTCACCAGTCTCTGAATCAATGGTTTGCCCTGTCGTACCGCTTCACAGATAGAATACACCGTGTCTACATTATGTACGATACAGCCGGCATCTGCCGGAAGCATCTTCGAGTTGATATACCGTCCGGTATTTGCATAGATGAGCTGACGTTCTGCTCCCTCCGGATACTTGGTCTTCATGGAATTGACCTTGATGTCCGGATCATTTCCAATCACTTCCTTCAACTTCCGGATTGCCTTTGGCTTGTTATCCTCGACCGCGATGATTCCCTTTGCTTTCGGGAAGATTGCAAGTGCAAGACGCAATCCCTCGATCACCTTGTCCGTCTCATCGAGCAGACGACGGTAATCCGATGTCAGATATGGCTCACACTCAGATGCATTCACGATAATATAATCAATTTCATCCGCATTCTTCGGTGAGAGCTTGACATTCGTCGGGAATCCGGCGCCACCCATGCCGACAACGCCTGCGTTCTTGATTGCTTCGAGGATTTCCTCCCTGTTAAGCTCCGCAAGCGGTTTGTCATTTTTCACATATTCAATTTCTTCAAACTGATTGTCATTTTCGATCACGATCGAATTGACCTTAGAACCGGATGCTGTCAGTCTTGGTTCCACGGCCTTGACTGTTCCGGATACAGAAGAATGAATGTTTGCAGAAACAAATCCACCGGCTTCTGCAATCAGCTGCCCTACCAAAACACGGTCACCTTTTTTGACAACCGCCTTCGCAGGTGCACCGATATGCTGACTCAGTGGATATACCATATCTCCCTTTGGGACATATTCAATTACATCCTTATCCATCGTAAGTTTTTTCCCTTCGTATGGATGGATGCCTCCTTTAAAAGTTAGTTTCATCGTACTGACCCCACTCTAAAAAATATTTACTATTATTCTAATACAAGTGAGGATTTTTATCAACAAATGTGTCCGTAATTTCACAACTTTTATGCCTAAAACCGTATATTTTTGAGCAGAAATGATGCCAACAGTCCGATTGCCATGCCTGCAATAGTTCCGGTAATCAAAAGGACAAGCATATAATAAAAGATACGGACATTCTCCATCACGCAGACTGCGACCAGTATCTGTCCCAGATTGTGGAAGACCGCGCCTGCAACGCTGATTCCTACAAGCCCGAACACCCGACATTTTTTAAGCACCGTCATGATCAGGATGCTGCATGCCGCACCGGCCAGACTATACAGAAGAACCGCCATATTTCCGAACAGAACGTTCGACAGGATGATGCGTCCGACCGAGATTACAACCGTCGATTTCAGATCCATTCTCTGCAGTGCGATGATTGTAACCAGATTGGCAAGGCCAAGCTTCACCCCGGGTACCGCCATATGGATTGGCACAAGACTCTCCAGATACGATAAGATCATGGCAAGCGCAATCAGCACACCGCAGAGCGCGATCTTATGATTTTTATTTAGTTGCGGCTGTTTTTCCTGCATGTATAGTTTCTCCCCATACTGTTTGACATTTTCATTTTTCAATAATCACTTAATCTTTAATTTCCACGACCAGCTTATGTGGCAGACAGATAATCGTCTCTCCGGTCCGGTTGATTGCCCGGTGCTTCTCACAGATCTTATCCGGACAGTCTGCATCTTGCACAGTCACACTGCCATCCTGCACAACGACCGTATTAACACCCGCCTGCTGCTTTACCTCGTAGCTTACATTCTGATTCAACTGCAATGTTTTGACAGATGTACCATCAATCATGATATCAACATACGCACCTGACTTTTGCAATTTCTTCCACGCAAAAAGTCCTGCCATCGCCAGAATCAGAATTCCGACGATCAGCAGGATATCTGCACGGGATATCAATTTTTGCTCCTGTTTTGGCTCCATATCCGATTACCTCTGATTTACACGGAAACACGTTCCGCAATCATCTATTTGGCTACGTTCATCATCGTATTTTCTTTTTACATGGATATCCAGCCAAATGCATTTGCCACGGAACTAAGCAGAATAATCAGCGTGAAGATCGGACACAGATATTTTATCATCACGACGAATATCTTCTTTCTCCGGAACTTACTTTCTCCATGGCGGATTTCCTCTTCGATCTTATCAATTCCGACAACGCGTGATACAAGCAGGCTTGTCACAAATGCTGCAATCGGCATCATCACGGAATTTGTCAGGAAATCAAACAGATCCAAAAACTGCATTCCGAGTATCTTCACGAATCCAAGTGGACCATACCCAAGACTTGATAACGTTCCAAGTCCAATCATAATCAATCCGATCACAACCGTTGATTTCTTCCGTCCCCAGCCAAGCTCATCCTCAAATGTCGCAACAGCACTTTCCGTCAAGGCAATTGAGCTTGTAAGTGCAGCAAATAACACAAGCAGGAAGAACAAAATCCCGACGCCTGTTCCAAGTCCCATATTCGCAAACACCTTCGGAATCGTGATAAACATGAGCGAAGGGCCTGCCTGCAGCGTATCCGGATTTCCGCCGGAAAATGCAAACACCGCAGGAATAATCATAAGTCCTGCCATGATTGCAATCGCCGTATCAAACACTTCTACATTTCGCGTCGCATCCTCGATGGACGTATCCTTCTTCATATAGGAACCAAATGTGATCAGGATACCCATGGCAATCGACAGCGAATAAAACATCTGCCCCATCGCAGCTACGACTGTCATCCACGAAAAGTTCTTTACATTCGGAACCAGGAAATATTTCACACCCGCAATGGCTCCCGGTCTTGTCACCGAATAAATGGCAATCACCACGGAAAGTACAACAAGAACCGGCATCATCATCTTCGATACACGTTCGATTCCGTTTTGTACACCGGCATAGATGATTGCAAGTGTCACAAGACAGAAAATGACAAAACAAAACTCCGCTGAAACACCGTTTGAGATAAATGATCCGAAATATCCATCCTCCGCAAGCTTTGCCCCATTTCCACGGATATACTCTGCTAAGTATTTGATTACCCAGCCGCCAATGACCGAATAATATGGCACGATCAGAATCGGGATAATTGCATTAATCCAGCCGCCGAAGGATATCCATTTCTTCTTACCAAAGAAACGAAACGCACCAACCGGACTTTTCTGCGTCATACGTCCGAGCGCGGACTCCGCAACGATCATCGTATATCCAAACGTCAATGCCAGCACAATATAGACAAGCAGGAAGATACCTCCGCCATATTTTGCAGCAAGATACGGAAATCTCCATATATTTCCAAGGCCGACCGACGCGCCCGCCGCCGATAGCACATAGCCAAGCTTGCCGGAAAAAGATCCCCGCTTCTCTGGATGTTTTCTATTCATATAACCTACCCTCTACCCTTTCCATATTTGTTTCCATAGTCGTTTTCCTTTTGCAACTATACATGGCGGCATCGTAAATATCTCGCTGCTATCGAGTCAGGCCACACAGTAAACGCAAAAAGCGAACGAGATGACAGTAACATATTTTCCGTCCTTTTTCAATCGTTTTGCGTTACCTTTCCCGTTATTTCATTAAAAAAGCGTGGATACATTTCGTGTCCACGCTTTTTATGATCTTTATTCTGCAGAAAGCAGCTCAATCTTGAAATTCAGTTCCTTGCCTGCCATCTCATGGTTGGCATCAAAGGTGATGGTTTCCTTGTCTTTATCCACAACCTTCACCGAAAACTGCTGTCCGTATGGAGTTGTCAGATAAACCTGATTGCCGATTTCTAAGTTCTCAGAACCAGGCATATCCTCAAATGCAACTGTGATGACATTTGCCGGATCCGGCATACCGTAAGCTTCTTCCGGCATCAGATGTACATCGACGATCTCGCCGATATTCATATTCTTCACCGCTTCATCAAATCCTTTGATCATCATGCCTGCACCACATACAAACTCCAGTGGCTCGCCGCGATCATAAGATGAATCAAACTTTGTTCCATCGTTGAATGTTCCTGTATAGTGCACCTTACAGCGCTTGCTTTCGTTACTCATATCTATTCCTCCGATTTCATTGAATGTCTTATTCTATCACGAAACAAAAGGAATGGCTAGATGCTTCGATTATTTCTATTATATTATTAAAATCAACGTTTGAAAGCATTCCATCTTTATATTCTCCCATAGCATAACTATCCTTTAAATATAATATTACGCATGCTTCTGCCTATTTATTAAATTTAGCCACTTTGATTTCCTGTATCATATTCCGTAAATGATCTGCTTCGCCGTTCATCTCCATGCTCGCCGCAGCGCACTCTTCCGACGTTGCGGAATTACTCTGTACAACATCATTGATCTGCTCTATTCCTTCATTGATCTGCTGTATTTCAACTGTCTGATTGGCAAGCGTATCCGCAATATCAGATACCTCTCCGGTAATAATCTTAGAGTTTTGTGCAATTATCTCCAGCTGCTGTGCAGTCTCCTCGGCAAATGAAACACCTTTTCCGACCGCATTCACGGATGTTTTGATCAAAGCAGCCGATTCCTTTACTGCCTGTGCACTCTGGTCTGCAAGCTGGTTTACCTGATTGGCAACAACCGCAAATCCTTTCCCCGCTTCTCCGGCTCTCGCTGCCTCAATAGACGCATTTAATGCAAGAAGATTTGTCTGTGATGCAATATCATTGATGGTTTCAATAATTTTTTCTATCTGTATGGATGCGTCTTTAATTTCAAGCATAGACTTTACCATCTCACGCATCTTGGCATTGTTTTCCAAAATATCGTCTCCAAGTGCCACTACCTTTGTACTTATCTTACTTGCAGCCTGTGAGTTTTGTTGAACCTGTTCCGAAACATTCTCTACCGTTGCCGTCAGTTCCTCTACCGCTGCTGCCTGGTTCGTTGCTCCATCTGCCAGTTCAGTTGCCCCGGATGACACCTGTTCTGCACCACCGGACACTTGATCCGAAACCGTCTGTATTCCCTTTACCATAGTCGCCATGCTTTCTTCAAATGCCATAAAGGAATTCAGGATTCCAACAAAATCTCCCTTCCACTCCACATTCGGCTGCACATCAAAATTTCCCTCTGAAAACAGCTTCATTGCGCGGTCTATATCATCCACATAAGAGCCCAGGATCCGGATAGATTTACGCATGCTATGTGCCAATCGTCCGATTTCATCTTCCGAACGATACTCCAACATGCTGTGTAAGTTTCCTTCTGTCAGCTCCTTTGCAACATCTTCGATGGCATGCAATGGCTCCAAAATGCTCGAAAGTACTTTTTTGCTGGTTTTTCTTGAATTTATCCACGCCAGACTTATAAAGAATATAATAAAAGCAACACCGAAAATAGCACATAATACGGTATTTCTGACTGCCTTATCACTGGCTATGTCTGTAATATCATCTAATTTCAAAGCAATATCTACTAATTTGTTCAGCGCAGGTGTACATTGGGTAAGGATATCCTCTACGCCTTTTTGGTTTTGTCCCTGTCGTATTTCCTCTATAATGGATGTGCTTATGTCTTTCCAATCCGATAATGCTGTAGCATATTCTGTATAATTTTCTTCTGAGACAACACCGGTTTCTTTTATTATTTTTAGCTGGGCATCAACATCTGCAAGCAGCTTTGTTATTGTCTTTTCATAGTCATCATAAGAAGCTTCATCGTCATCCAATGCCATTTCCCTTATATTTCTTGCAGCAGCATTTACATTCACTCTGCACATTTTCACTGCTATGTCTGAAGCATTGATTTTCTGCACATAATTCAAAAGGCTGGAAAGCAATACGCCTATCGCTATTATGGAAAGCAGCCCTGAAATAAGCATCAGCATAATTACTTTTTTGTAGCCATAGGCTATTCGTTCCTGTAATGGCATGTTTTCAATTTTCTTTTTTGCATTTTTTGTGTACATAATTCATAGGTTCCTTTCTTATATTTTTTATCTTTCGGGATTTTAGCACTATTTTTTTCGTATTTCTTGCACATATGTGTTCACAATAGTATAATTGTGTCATATTCATGAGGAGGAACTCGCCATGCAATCCATTGATTACAATTATATTGGTACTATAATCGGCAGTGTGTTCGGGATTCCGACACGTATTTATAAAAACAATACACTTATTTTTTATTACTCCACGGTCAATCTAATTAAGGATCCTGTGTCCATCTACCAGGCGGACATTTTAGAAATCACTGACCGGATCAGTTATTTTACGACTGCACATTTTTGTTACTATGGCATTGTTAATTCCGATAATTATAAAATTGTAATCGGACCGGCAAGCCAGGTTCCCAACTCCACGCCAACACTACGGGATCTTGCCATGCAACTAGACATACCGGGAGACGATACCGATGATTTTATAATCGCCATGCAGGATATCACCCATATACCATTAGAAAGTCTTATGCAGATTCTGTGTCTTTTAAATTATATACTGAACGATGAAAAACGCTTCCTTCATGATGTTTTCATTGACGATGCCATACAAAAGCAGTTTATAGAATCAATGAACAAGCATGAAGCTGAAATGTTTTTCTCCAATGACACAAATCAAAGCATAGTGCTCCATAACACTTATGATCTCGAACAGAATGTGATGAATATGGTTCGAAAAGGCGATTATATGGCCTTAACAGGAGTGATTGAGAAATCTACAGCTCTGAAAACTGGTACGATGTCCGACAATCAGCTTCGTCAATTAAAGGATACCTTTATCGTTACAACTGCGCTTGTTTCACGTTCGGCTATCCACGGTGGCATGAATCCCGATGATGCATTCACACTGAGTGACAGCTACATACAGAAATGCGAATCATCAAATGATTATTCAAGGATTATCAATCTTCGTTATCGTATGCTCATAGACTTTGCCAGGCATGTACACCAGTTACAGGAAGCAGGGGCAAAATCACAGCTTGTTTCAGATGTAGCAAACTATATTGACCATCATATGTCAGAAACGATTACGGTGGAAGCCATGGCAAAAGAATTTTATATGAGCAGATCATATCTCTCAAAACGTTTTAAGGCAGAAAGTAATATCACGCTCACAGATTTTATACTTAACCGGAAAACAGAGGAGGCAAAACACCTCCTCCGCTACACAGATAAACCTTTGACTGCCATCAGTCTGGATCTCGGTTTTTCTTCCCCAGGGCATTTTTCCCGTGTTTTCCGGAAATACGTCTCCATGTCGCCGAGTGACTATCGCAAAAAATATTTAAACTGACAAACCACCTGCAACCGACAGATTAAGCTCGCCAGAGCAACAACAGCAGCGTTCCGGCAACAATCAACACTAAACCGATCCCCGCCTTTGCCGTTAATTTCTCATGGAAAACGACATAGGAAAATGCAATCGTAACTAAGATACTAAGCTTATCGATCGGTACAACCACGCTTGCCGGTCCGGTCTGCAATGCCCGGTAATAACAAAGCCACGAAGCACCGGTTGCAATTCCGGATAATACCAAGAATATCCAGCTTGATTTGTCGATCTGCTTTACGGTATGCTGCTTTCCGGTCACAAACACAACCACCCATGCCATGATGAGTACCACAATCGTCCGGATCGCCGTTCCAAGATTCGAGTTGACATCCTGGATTCCAACCTTTCCAAGGATCGAAGTCAGACTGGCGAATACCGCGGAACCAATCGCATAGATCAGCCATTTGCCATCCTGTTTTTTTTCTTCGGTTTCCTTCTTCTGAATCATAAGATATGTTCCCACACCAATCGCAATCATCGCAGCCACCTTGAGTGGAGATAATGCTTCCCGTAACAGGATAAATGCCAGAAGCATCGTAAGAATCGTGCTCGATTTATCAATCGGTGTTACCTTATTCACATCACCAAGCTGCAGTGCCTTAAAATAGCAAAGCCACGAAGCGCCCGTCGACAGACCGGAGAAGATCAGAAAAAGTAACGTCTTTCCGGATATATCTGCAAGCCCTTTTTGTGCTCCTACAACGAATACCATAATCCATGAAAAGATCAGGACTATAATTGTCCGGAGCGCCGTTGCGACATTGGAATCTGTATTCTTAATTCCACATTTTGCTAAGATTGCGGTCAGTCCTGCGAACAGCGCAGAGCCGAATGCAAATGCAATCCACATCGTTATTCCTTCTTTCGTTTTATACCTTTTGTTCTATCCAGACGGTACCGAACCAATGCGTGAGCAGTGCGATGCCAGTGCCGATCAGGGCTCCGCCCAGTACATCCGATGGATAATGCACACCGACATACAACCGGGATAATCCCATCAGACACGCAAAAACTAAAATCGGAATTCCAAGCTTCTTCGGCAGTTCCCGGAACATCACAACCGCCGCTGCAAAGGCACTTCCGGTATGTCCGGATGGGAATGAATAATCCTTCTGCGCACCGACCAGACTGGTGAGTCCTTCGATCACGTCGTATGGTCTTGTCCGCGCAACGACGTTCTTCAAGATCACATTATCAATCAAAGCCGAGAAGAAAAGAGAAACTAACGCCAGCACGCCGACGCGCCTTGTCTTCTTCGGGATCAGCAATCCCACAGAGAGGACAATCCAGATCATTCCCGCATTTCCAAGTGTCGTAACAAACTTGAAAACCGGGGTCAACACATCATTCCGTATATTATTTTGAATCCATAATAAAATATCTGCTTCCATCGCGATCAAAAATATCTCCAATTATGATAGCTGTCATTGGTATTTGGACATAACTATACTATGTAATTACGTTTACATCAAGTTAAGAGAGTAACTTTTTATTTTTCCAGAATTTTACCCTTTTTTCTCGTCCGTTATCTCTCCAACCCTGTATTTCTTAATTCTCTTCAAAAGCACATAGCCGACCAGACACGAAAGAAACTCTGTAATCGGAAATGCCCACCAGATGAGTGACACGCCCATCTGCCCGTTACGAACGAAGATGGAGAATACACCCCCGAGCGGAAGGATGATTACAAGCTGCCGAAGCAGCGAAATCACGAGCGACTCGATACCACCGTTTAACGCCTGATAGATTCCCTGATACGCGACGTTGACGCCTGCGAAAAGGAAGCTGATCGAGATAATACGCATCGCATCTATAAAATATTCTCTCGACTGCCCTGCATTGAATAATCCGGCAAATGATTCCGGGAAAAGCTCCGTAATCAAAATTCCGACAGCCATCAAAACAATTGTATACATCAGGCCATATCTGATTCCATCGTTGATCCGCTTCTTATTTCCTCTTCCATAAGCAAATGCAATGATCGGTGTGATTGCGTCACGAAGCCCAAATGCCAGGAAGAGCACAAACTGCTGTACTTTGTAGAAGAGACCATAGGCTGTCTGGGCGGCTGCGTTGAATTTCAGGATCAGGTTCATCACATACACCATGATCGACATAAGTGCCTGTGCAATGATTGCCGGAAGTCCGATGGAATATATCCCGCATATAATCGTGCCATCCGGTTTCATATAGGTAATTCCTTGTTCAAATTCCTTGTTGAATTTCTTATGGAAGATGAATAATAGCACTGCCGATGCAATCTGTCCGATCACCGTTGCATAAGCGGCACCCTCGACTCCCATTTCCGGAACCGGTCCGATTCCATAGATCATGATCGGATCCAGAATGATATTTACCACAGCACCTACGACCTGACCGATCGTAGAGTAAAGAGAACGTCCCGTCGCCTGCAGCAGCTTCTCAAATAACGAAAAGAAAATAATTCCAAACGAAAGCACACAGCAGATACGCAGATAGCTAATTCCCATAGAGATGACCTGCGGATCACCGGTCTGTGATGAAATATATGCTTTCACACCAAACACGCCGAACAACAGACAGACTGCATAGATAATCACTCCAAGGAATAAGCTGTTTCCCGCCACCTTCGCCGCTTTCTGTGGATTCTCCTGTCCAAGCGTCCTCGCCAGAAGTGCATTCGTACCAACACCGGTGCCGATTGCGACTGCTACCATGAGCATCTGAACCGGGAACACCAGCGTTAACGCGTTCAGCGCAGCTTCGCTTCCCACCTTCATATTTCCGACAAACGCACTGTCTACAATATTATAGACTGCCTGCAATGCCATGGATAAAATCATCGGAATACCCATCCGAATCATAAGCTTATTCACCGGCATATCCTTCATCTTGTTACTTTCTGCCATTTTTCTAAATCCTCCTTTTTACACAAAAAAAGAGTAGCAAAACTGGATTTACGCAGATTTGCTACTTGTTCATTTGGTTATTATATTTGCTGTTTTTGAAAAAGTCAAACGAAAATTTATCAATCCACCACATCATTTATCTCCGGAAAAGCCCATGCTTATCCTCTTATCACTTGCAATACAGAGTAATTTGATAAAAATCAACTACGCTCTCCCATACCGCCGGAAACTCCGGTAAATAAGCGGCAATAGCACGATGGAAAGAACGGTATACATCACCATTACAAGTGGAACCTGCCGGATCACATGCGTTCCAATCTGATACAACAACGGCACCCTGACGCTTGCTTCCACATTTGTAAGGATCGTCGGAATCAGGTTGAAAACCTTTGTATAGCTGGACAATACCCGCCCAATAAACGGTAGTAAGCAGTACAGAAAAAATGGAATGCAGACAGCAACACTGATCGTATGCATCTTCGCCGCTACCAGCATGGCTAAAGACGCTGCAAGCAGACTTGCAATGTAACCGCATGCTACTGTCAGTGCGTAATATTGTCCATATGTCATGATGTAGATGCTATATGCTTCCGACATCTGGTACGGTGTATGCATGCCACTGGTTCCCATAATGCCAAAGCTGATTGCACTTAACAGGACAATTCCTGTCCAGTAGATCATCGTTGTCGCAACGACGCCTGCCAGTATCTTGTTTTTAATTGCTTTGGATCTTCCATACTTCGAAGCAAAAAATACCGCATCCGCCTTTGTCTGAAAATCATCTGCAAATATTCCTGCACAGATAAATCCAACCAGAATTGCCAGCACGATCGAATATGTCTCCGCATACATAATCATCGTATCCCATGCACCATAGGATTCGTATTGGAGCGGCAATATAATCTCACTGTATTTCTTCTCCAGATAATCTTTCTGTTCAGAAGTCTTTCCATACTGATCTGCCATCCATTTCATATTTCCCCGATACCACGTATAGAAATCCTGTACGGAATCCTCCGTCACCGAATCCAAAACTGTCTCATCGTATCCCGCATCCGGTGTCAGCACAGATATCATGAAATTTAGGATATCATCGATTGGCTGATATAGTGTCCCATAATTTGCATCCTGCTCCTCTTGGGATTGTGCCATCACTGCTTTATACTGTACAACAATCTTCGTAAGTTCTGCTTCCGTCAGAGCCCCTGCATACCCATTCTTATTTTCTACAAGCTTTCTCGTTGCCAGCATTCCTGTGCTGACCGTTCCATGCGCATCCACATACCGGTTGCTAGTCGCAGCAAATCCACTAAACACCGCTGCCAATATCACCATCAGACCAACGGCAAGCACATTTAACTTCTTTGAAAAAATCCGTTTCAACTCTAATTTAAGCATCCTGTCGTTCCTCCGATTTCTCCCCGAAATAAAGCAAAAATGCATCTTCCAGGTTCTTCTCTGTCAGCACAGCTTCCGCCATCGGCTTTTCCTTCGATATGATCCGAAGCTCTGCACCATTTTCGGTTGTTTTAATATTTCCAACCAAATATTTCCGCATATAAATCTCAACCATATTTCTTGGCACCTGACACAGCCATACGCGCTCCTGCATGGACGAAAGCAGTTCTTCCGAAGTTCCTGTATAGCACAGCATTCCATCCTTCATCAGCAGGATTTCATTTGCAATGTATTCAATGTCCGACACGATATGGGTAGATAACAATACAAGACGATTCTCGGACAGCTCACTGATCAGGTTGCGGAACCGTATCCGCTCGTTCGGATCAAGTCCTGCCGTCGGCTCATCTAACACTAAAATCTTTGGATCGTTCAACATTGCCTGCGCAATCCCCACGCGCCGGACCATACCGCCAGACAGATGCTTCATCTTCCGTTTTCTGAACTTCCACATATCTACCTGCTCCAAAAGCTGTTTTATTCTCCTGTTGGCAAGTGCCGGCTTTAGTCCCTTTATCGAAGAAATGTACATCATATAATCATACACATTCAGATCGGGATAATACCCAAACTCCTGTGGCAGATATCCAAGTACCTCCCGGTAAGCACTACCAAGCTTCCAGATTTCCTTGCCATTCCATAGAATCTCTCCTTCCGATGGCTGGATGATCGTACACAGCATCCGCATCAATGTTGTTTTCCCTGCGCCATTGACTCCGAGCAATCCGTAGATGCCCTGTTCCATAACACAGTTTACTTCCCGGACGGCGGCTACCTCGCTATATCGTTTTGTTACATGCTTAAACTCTAATTTCATTGGTGTAATCCTCCAACATTTTCTCATCGAAAGTCAATGACTTACGAACACAATACACAACATATACAAATGTCAGCAACAGCATCGCTTTCCAGACCGGAGATGCAATCCTCTGATAGAGCGCATCATTTACAACCATCATCGTCCAGACTGCCACCCATAGCAGACATAGCATCACAGCAACATATTCTGACCGTTCCCACCGGCTGTACAACACGCGGAAGCAGATGCAACAGGACACATTGACCGGAAGTAAGAAGTTCACAACCAGATTGTTCAGGGTAAGTGCCGTTGTCCGATATGCTACCGTCAAAAATATCATGACAATCAAGAAGTCCACTGCTGCAAACAACAGGACTCTCGCCGCACAGATCCGGCGAAGCGTATAATACGATGCCTGTTCCACCTCAATCGCGCCATATCTCCGGTTTTTCCAAATTTCAGGAACGATCAGAATCACAAACATCGTTGCAAAAATTCCCATAAGTCTCATCGTCTCTTTCATGTCGTTGGCATTGTTGCTCAGCCACATCCATAGATATAAAAGTGCACCCGCCTGCAGTACCCACCATCTTTTTTTGATGAGCCGTGACTGCTCATATAAGAATTCAAAATACGATGTCTTCTTTGATTCCATCTGGAGTGCCTGTTCTGTCAGAATATCCTGACACACCTTTATCGTGCATGCCCCCGCTTCTTCCCGTATACATGTCTGCTGTACGAAATCTCTATATTCCTGTATCCGTTGTCTGTAAGCTTTCATTCTTCCACCTCCAATTCTTTGATCAAAAGCTCCTTCGCCCGTCCAATCCGGTATTTCACCAGTGAGAGCTTGATCTGGAGCAGTTCTGCGATTTCCCTCTGCTTCAGCTCCTGAAAGAACGACAGAATCGCAACTTCCCGTAGCTCCTCCGGCAGCTTCCGCACTGCCTGTTCGATATCCAGCCGGATATCAACCGTCTCCACACGGTTTTCAGTTTCCACTTCCGGCAGTTCATCTAACGGAATATCCTTTTTCTTCTTATAATAATTTTTCACTACATTTCCGGCGATTGTGTACAGATAATTTTTTACTTTGCCATATTCCCTGTATCGTTCTAAGCTTGCAAAGGCTCTGGCAAACACTTCCTGTGTCAGATCCTCTGCTTCATAGGTGTCATATATATGCAGCAAACAGTACTGATAAATGCTTGGATAATATTTCCTGACCAGTCTCTCACATGCTTCCTCATCCCCGGCTCTCGCCCGGTGCACCAGCAGAAAATCGCTTGTAGACTCCATTCTCGCTCTCACCTCTTTTCTATCCCCACTTACTATAACAACATACGCGTCAGAAAAGTCAGTTTTATTTATATTTTATCAGATATTCTTCCAGACACAGATTTTCCTGCTTCATCGTTCTTGCTGCATCCTTTCCCACATACCGGTAATGCCACGGTTCGTTGTTGATGGATGTAATGTCTGTCTTATCTTCTGGATAGCGTTTCACAAATCCGTACTTATATGCATTTTCATCCAGCCACTGATAGACAGCATCCGATGAACATTTGGATGTATCCGCGTTGATATCCACACTGAGTCCTAACTGATGCTCGCTCGTCCCCGGAATCGCAACATACTCCTCCGCTTTCTTCTTCGCCTCTTTCTTCGAGCAGCCCTGATTTTCATATTCTTTGATTCGATCGTCCATGATCTGTTGCTGCTCCTTTGTTGTCCGATACCCTTCCCGCACAAACAGCGCAAGTCCCGCCGCTCTTGCATCATCAAACATCTGCTGTAGCTCCGGATAGATCCTTGAATCCACCTTTTCCCCATTGGATAATTCGGTCAGTTCCACCTGATAATTGGCAGGAATGTAATGATCCCGATCAACAAGAATTAGATTCCATGCGCCTGAAGTATCTGCCACCTGCTTTTCCGAATGAAATACCATGAGCAATGTGCGATCTCCACCACGGATTGAATAGTATGCGATCAGACCAGTGATCAATATTAGCAAAGTCACGAGTACACGCGCTACCGCTTTGTAGCTCTGTTTCTTTTTGTGTCTTGCCTGTTTCTTCATACTGCACCTTTCCTTTCATTCCTTTGTCATTCATATATAACAACTGGGAAACTGGAAAAGTCAGTCTTATTTTCATGGCATAAAAAAAGGAGCTCATCGCTCCTTTTTCATAACTTTATTCCGTTCTTCCGAATATCTCATACAAGATCAGATCCCGCATGCGATCCATCGTCACTTCGTACACCTTCTGGTGCAGCATCTCTTTTCCCTCTGCGGCAAGCACATAGACCTTGATCAGATTCGCCACAAGCGGAATATTCACATCCGGTCGGATGCCTTCCATATGCCGGAAGAATTGAATACTTGTCTCGGTCTCTTTCAGCAAATCCGGTCTTACCTGTTCCGGAAGCATCTCCAGCAGCCGCTTCTCATCCTCCGGTGTCAGACTTGGAAATACATTGTACCGCTCATCAATCATCATCTTCAGATACGTGCGCGTCTCTGCCGGACCAGCCTTTTCCTTGCCATTTAATGCAATCCGGATCAGCTCCGGAATCTTTCTTCTCCGGTATTGCAGAACCTCATACACATATTCTTCCTTCGACGAGAAGAAATTATAAAACGTACTTACACCGATGCCGGCTGCCTCGGTGATCTTGGCAACCGACATATGTGTCATTCCATACTGCTTCAACAAATCAAACCCTGCATCCAGCATTTTCTCTCTATACTCTGCCCGTTCTTCCTCCGTAAATACCCGTTTTGCCATTTGTATCCTCCCAAAAAGCTTCTGAAGAAATCTACTCGTTTCTGTTATTTTCCTTCAAAGCTTCCACCATGTCAATCCTTGATATTTTTTTCTTCTGGAGAAGAAGGGAAATCTCATAGACTACCCATGTAAGTACGAAACCGATCACCAACGTTCTGGCTGTTAGAACCGGTGACAACAGCATACCATAATTCTCGATTGTATCTGAATAACCGACCTTGACAAACATATATGCAGCCGGGATTCCAATCAAATATCCGATGCATACCAGAATATGGTTGACATTCAGTACCCGGTTTGAAATCTCTTTCTGGCTGAAACCAAGTACCTTCATAACCGAGATATTGGTTGCTGTTTCTGCCACGATCATGTTGATGATCAGATACAACACAAATACCCCAAGCACAACACCTACGATCTCAAATATAACCATGATTGCATGCATCGGTCCCATCATATTTTCCATCGTGTCTGCCGTGACAGTCATGGTTGTCTCACTTGCCACGCGGTCTTTGTCAAGTGACAATGCATCCTTGCTTATAATGCAGTTATAGGCGTCACTGTCTACACCTGCCAGCGCCGTTGCATTTTCTCTTCCTGTGTACAGATAGCAATGCGTGTTGTCCGTCACGATACCACTGATTGTTACCTTATGTTCTTTCAGATCTGCAATATTGCTGAAGGTAAGCGTATCACCTGTCTTTATACCATAGGTCTGTGCAGCCGCACTTGTCAGATAATATTTGTCCAGATCAAGCGCGTCACCACCGTCCGTCTTGTCCGGGAAATATTTCGAATCCCTGCTGATTCCCTGTGCCAAAAGCTGTACTGTTTTTCCCTCTACCTCATAGTAATTCTGGAACAACGCCTCGCCCTGCTCCGGCGTGCCTTCCTCTAACGAATTCAGCCGGTACAGATATTCGTACTTGATAGAGCTTGTAAGTCCTCCATGCATCAGCGTATCCAGACTGTCTTTCATAATAAATCCGGTCAGAATACAGAATGCAGCGACAGCCACACCAAATGCCGTTACAATGCTTCTTCCCGGATGTCCGATCACGCTCCGCACCCGCATCTTTGTCTGTGTCTTTGCATGACTCTTCTTCATCACGCCAACTGTCTTCGTATCTTTTCCTGTGTTTCTTAAGAGATCGACCGGTGACTTCTTCAAGAGCTTTGCCGCCTGGATTGCGATAGCCGCACAGTAAAGGACGGTTGGTACAACCAGTGCTATAACGATCGATGGTACATTGTAGACCGGTGTATACGTAAGCTTTTCAAAATCATATTCGATGTAGAATTTGCACAGTACCCCGGTCAACGGAATGGACACAATCAAGCCAAGTACACTTCCAACAACTCCCGGCAGTACCCCATACCGCATATAATGTCTTATGATCTGCTTCTTGGAAAATCCGAGTGCCAGAAATGTTCCAAGCAGATACTGTTCCTGTCTGATATTTCTTCCAAGCACCATAACAACAAGCGTGATAATAATGATGAACATAACCGGTGCATACATGGTTGCCATGTTCGTAACGGCATCTCCCTCATTGACCGGCATGGAGATTCGTGTGTTCGTGGTTGCCGCCATATAGCTTGCAATCACATAATCTTCATTTAACTTCTCACGGACTTCCTTGGAATTATCCTTGTTGTATTTGATAGAATAATAGCTTGTCTCATCTGCATCAATCTTGTCATACTCCTTGCGATTAACCACGATAAGCGCGAATTTCTCACTGTCAATATAACCGGACAGCTTCTCAAGCATGTAGATATAATCCGCTTTCGTCGTGTAGGCAGATACTTTATAATCATACGCCCCAAGAGAAATCGTATCTCCAACCCGGATGTCATGCATATCCGCAAAATCCTGTGTCAGAAGTGCTTCCCCGTCACCCGGTTCGTGTCCGTCCCGCACCTCACAGAGGTTCAGCTTCTCCGGCATCGGGAATACACGGATCGTAGCTCCTTTTAAATCCCCACTTTCCACATTTACATCCTTATACCGGCTGTGTTCCAGTATCACATCATATTCCTGTTCGAGCTTCTCCATATCTGCATTGGACAACGGCTGATAAGTGACAAACTCCGCATCCTCCGCCTTATAGTCCTTCACAAAATCATCCACAACCTTTGTCAGTGTGTGTCCGGTTGACACCGCGGCGACAATCACCATAGATGTCAGCATCGTAAGAATGATACTGATAATATAAAACGCGATGTTTTTCTTTATGCTGCGCCCAGCTCTCTTATTGATCGTCATATTACAACTCCATCTCCTCTACTCGTTTCTTATCTGCATTCTTCTGATTGGATACAACCTTGCCATCCGTGATCTTGATGATCCGGTCTGCCATTCCGGCGATGTTCAGGTTGTGTGTAATAATCACGACTGTCGTCTTATATGTATCATTCATTTTCTGTACACGCTGCAATACATCCTTTGATGACTTTGTATCAAGCGCACCGGTTAACTCGTCACAGAGAAGGATATCCGGCTTCTTCACCATTGCCCGCGCGATGGCGACACGCTGCTGCTGACCACCGGAAAGCTCCTTTGGAAAATGTGTTTCATACTTCTTCAGTCCCAGTTCCTCGATCAGTGTGTCAGTGCTGAGAGGTTCCCGTACAAGCTCTGCTGTCATCTCAATATTCTCACGCACAGTCAGATCCGGCGTCAGATTGTAGGACTGAAATACGAATCCAAGCTTCTCCCTCCGATACAGCTCCAGCTCTTTGGCAGACATCTTTTCCAGATTGGTTCCGTCTACCAGCATACTTCCCTCGGTCAACTTATCCAGACCGCCAAGGATATTCAGCAATGTACTTTTACCACTTCCACTTGGTCCTAAGATCACGACGATCTCGCCCTTCTCGATTCCAAACTCAGTATGATCGAGCGCAAACACTGTCGCTTCTCCCTTTCCGTATTTCTTTACCAGATTTTTTCCTTCGATATACATTCTGCGTCCTCCCTACTATATGCGAATATTTTTGTTGTTTTATTCGTATATATGTTAGTTTCAGCTAACTCGTTTGTCAAGAGGTTTTACGAATGTTTTTTATTTTTTATTCGTATAGGGGGGATTTTTCGAATTACGAAAAATCCCCCCCAACCAGCTTGCTATATACATACTTTTATTGGGGAGAAAAAGTCAAAGAAAAAGAATTTTCCCAACACACATTCTTTACATCATACACAGATACACGAAATACGCCACATAACATAACAGCATAAAGATGCCGCATGGACGCCGCAGCTCCTTATGCTTATATGTTCCGATCCACAAGATCGCACCAACCACAACCGCAATGATCGTATCTATGATGAATTTGCTCTCAAATGGCACTGTACAGATGAGTGCAGTTGTACCGATTACGAACAGGATATTGAAAATATTGCTACCCACGATATTTCCGATTGCGATTCCCGCATTTCCTTTCCGCGCTGCTGTGACAGATGTCACAAGCTCCGGAAGTGAGGTGCCAAGTGCTACAATCGTAAGTCCGATAAACCGCTCGCTCATACCGAAATACCGTGCGATTGCAGATGCTCCGCTGACCGCGAAATCGCTTCCCTTTACAACGAGCACACCACCGATCACCATGAAAAGAATACATTTCCATACCGGGTAATCCTTTGTTTCGCCTTCTTCCTCATTGGTTCCTTTCTTCGCCATCACAAACAGATAGCCAAGATATACCAGGAACAAAACCCAGAAAATAATACCTTCTACGAATGTCACTTCCCCACCGGTTATTCCAAATACCAGCAGTATGATCGTAACTACCATCATAAATGGTATCTCATAGCGAAACGTTGACGTCTGGATTGCTACATTCGTGATCACCGCTGTCACACCAAGAATGATCAGAATGTTGAGGATATTACTTCCCACGATATTTCCGATCGTGATTCCTGCATTCTTCTGCAGCGCCGCCGTGATACTGACCGCCGCCTCCGGCATACTTGTTCCCATCGCTACAATCGTCAGACCGATGATGAGCTGCGGAATCCCAAGCTTCTTCGCGATACTCGCCGCCCCCTCTACAAACCAGTCTGCCCCCTTCACAAGAAACAAAAAACCTACCAACAAAATAACAACCTTCAAGAACATCCTTTCTACCTCTCTTTCTTTGTTTTATTTTGCAGTAGGTATAAAAAAAGAGACTCCTACTGCGTAAACAGTAAAAGTCTCGCTATTTCATCACTTTCCGAGTTATATGTTTCAATAACTGTCTTGACGAAGAAGTGAACCGCGACCGGCAAGCTACTCCCTTTTTATATGTGTATTCTAACAGATTGATTTTTATGAATCAAGTACCAAAATAGATTTTTTATTCTAATTATTGGTGGTAAATTTCATCTGAATAAAACATTTCTTACAACCGGTTTCCATCTTATTTTATTTATCTCAAATCCCATTGATATACATATATACGATCGCCGGCAGCGTCACGACAAGCAGTACAACACCAAGTATCAAAATCAAGTTATTTCCTTTTCTGTTATTCTCATCGAGATATTCATCCGGATTCGTCGGATTTATCCGGATGTTATAATATGCTCCGATCTCAAAATGATTCAGATTGGTGTACATGCCTTTTCTAAGAAGCTTCTCTTCTCCGTTATAGGAGATACTGTAAACCGGCATCGTTACATGCTTTCTTCTATGTGTGCCTGCGGCAGACGCACTTTCAATATCGACGCATTTTGCCTGAACCTCCTGCGTACATACCTGCTTCAGGTACCGGATTTTCCCAAGCGTACCTGCTATCATCATTATCCCGGCAAGCGGGAATATCCAGATCAATATGTATGGTGCATATTGATCCAGCATCGACAAAGCAATCTCTCCTTTTGTCAAGATATAAATTCCACATACAAGCAATGTAATCCCGGCAAGCGGAAATACCAATACAATAAATGGATATGGTTTGGCTTTTCTGTTGCAGATTACAGCGATCAAGCCGATCACAAGAAAAAACTGTCCAAGCAACACAAGAAGAATTCCCGTATGATTCTCCAGCTTGGAACAAAACAGCATCGCTGCAATCGATCCCAGTCCCCAGATCAGGCAAAGCATTCCAATTATAATTCCCTTAGGATTGTTGTTCTGATTATCACTCATATTTTTCCTGTACCTCTAACACTTCTGCGGTAATTGCATCCACATCATATTCTGGTGCATGCTTGTTTACGATATCATAAATCAACTGGATATCTTCGACCGATTCTTCAAGTTCATCCGCAATCTGTTCAAGTGTTTTGTTCTTCTGCACCTTTTTTACAACGGAAGCAACTAAATGATGAACTGCACCTTCTGCACGTCCTTCTGCAATTCCAGATGCACGTCCTTCCGCAATTCCAGATGAATATCCCTCTGCACGTCCTTCTTCCACACCATCGTTAAACCATTCCCGCTTTGCATTCTCCATCTGCTTTTCGTATGTCAGATCAAACATCATAATTTTCTGCACATCCTCTCCGTGTTCCAGCAAAAATTTCTTCAGGATATCCTCTGCAATGCAACGATTCACCGCATCTCTGATTGCAGTCTCATAATCCTTCCCACCCTTTTCTGCCTTTGCAAGATTCTCATTTACATATCCGACAAATATCATATACTCCCGCAGCGTCTGACTCCGCTTCTTCAAATCCTCATTATTTCCCGGATTGATGTTGTACACGGTACACATCAGCTCTAACTGCGGCTCATCCGACTGGTTTTCATATGCATCGGACAATTTCAACACTTCACGCTCCGGTCTGTTTTTGTCGCCATTGTAGAACACTGCGAACTTCGGTGTCGGTATCTTCACCAGCTTGTGACTAAGTAAATATCTGTTTTCTATCAGTTTCTTGATGATCGTCACAAAATAAATCAGTTCCCGAAGTGGCATGTTCGGGTTGTACGTTGACTGATGTTCGTAGATATTCAGAACCGAATCCATGCTTACCACAAACGATGCATCGTTGTGCACCGTAAGCGATACACCACTTTCCAGCGTATGAATCTCGATAATCTCCGGATTGGTGTATGCCGTCCCCGCCATCGCATTGTAAACATCCAACGCTCTCGCCCTGTCCTCCAACAACATACTAAACACATCACTTTTGTACTCTCTGTTTGCCATATTTCGTCCTCCTTTGGCTTTCGCAGGAGAAATCCATCTGCAAACATAGACTTAAACTACCTTCCTTGAATACCCCTGCATCTTAAATTAAATGAATTGAATTTAAAAGCATGAATGTTCAAGAATCAATAATTTGACTATTCGTAGAAAGCAACTGTCTTGCAGCTACTATATGAAACTTATGCTTTGATCGTAGGCTAACATAATTAAACTATGCCGTCAAGCATTTTTCTTATATTCATATATGTATTTTATTTCTTTTAACGTTAGTTTCTGGAATCACTTCATTATTCCACCGTGAAAATAGCATTCATATACCTTAACATTCTCACAGTAAATTTCTTCATAACCTTGAAACCAGGAAAAATCTCCGACTACATTACACTTATAGGTATATTGTCCCGATTGATAATACTCTGGTCCTCTAAATGGCATTTTATTATCGGCTTTGCGAAGAGCTTCCTTTAAAAAATCACCACTGAAATTCTGATTCAAAACGCGTCCTATGTAATTCATTGCATACTGTGATTTACCTTCATACCATATAGCTTCCTCACCAGCAAACTGTTCCCCACCAATGTATGTATCATGATATGTATAAGAACCATTGCTATATGAAAAATCATGAGAATCCAATCGCGTTGAATCTGTCTCATTCATATAAGAAGCATATGTATTAACATTTGCTTCTAAGCGAAATTCAATAAGTCGGTCGACGTCTGTTCCACTATTATCGAAACAGCTAACAGTACATTCTTGGTCTTTCACTAAATAATCAACTGTAACATTGAACAACTTGCTGATTTGAATAAGATTACTAATATCCGGATATACCTGCCCAGACTCCCACTTCGCTACAGCCTGTCTGGATACATCTAGTTTTCCTGCCAGTTCCTCTTGGGTCAAACCTTTATTCTTACGAATTAATTGTAGTTTTTGTGAAAAAATCATTTCATATCACCTCCACAATCATCGTACTATATCCTAAGCATTTATTACATAAACCGATAATTGCTATTTTGCTACTATTATTATATATATCCTTCCTAACGCTCCTGAAAAAACTCGATTTCTTCTCCAAGTGGTCCTCTGCCAAACGCGATTCTCGCCTTATATTCCGGTTCGGATGGAATCACAATATCCTTTGGTTCCACAAACACCTCGTACCCTGCTGCCTTCAGCTTTTCCACGCAGGCATCTACATCCTCGGTTGCAAGGGCAAAATGCCGGATGATTCCTGTCTCCGCTTTTTCTCCGCCTTTTGCGAATACTTCCAATACTGCATTTCCAAACTGGAACATGATTCCTTCGCTCCATGTTCTGGCAATCTCTAATTCTAAAATCTCGTGATAAAAATGTACGACTTCCTTATATTCCTCTTCGTTAGCACATTTCAAACATACATGATGAATCCCTTTAATTAAGCTCATTTTGTCTCCTTTCCACACTTTCCCGCCCTTTTCTCATGAAAAACCATTTATTATTTTTTATTCTATCAAAAAATTATGAACCTGCAAGAATATATTTGATAATAACATGACATTCCTGCGATCCCGAATATTGCCAGATCATCTCCAACTATTGTATAGTGGACATAGAATTAAGAACGGAGGGCTGCTTATGAATTACGCATTTACAAATGGAAAGATACTGGGTGGAACCAAAGACATGCAGGTGCAGACCGGTCTTTGCATCCTCGTACAGGATGGCACGATCACCGATATCGTACCGGATACATCCGACCTTGCCGACTACGAAACCATAGATTTACAGGGACGTTATATCATGTCCGGACTCATCAACATGCATGTGCATCTTGCCGGAAATGGAAAGCCGCAGAAAAAGCAGCGCGACAATGAAAAACTCGTAAAGAAGATAATGCGTTCTTCCCTGACACGTGCCGTCGCTTACAAGATGGTTTCCGGCTTTGCGAAGGATGAACTGCTAAGTGGTGTCACGACAATCCGGACAGTCGGCGGACTTGGAAGCTTCGACACCCGCCTGCGAGATGAAATCGCCGCAGGAACAAAAGTCGGGCCGCGTATCCTTGCTGCCAACGAGGGCATCTCAGTTCCGGGTGGACACATGGCAGGTTCGGTTGCGATTGCCGCTGCCTCCATCCCGGAAGCACTTGCGCATCTCGAACAGTCAAAGAAGGAAAAGGTTGATTTAGTGAAGCTCATGATTACCGGCGGTGTGTTAGACGCCAAAGAAAAGGGTGTCCCGGGCGAGCTGAAGATGTCGCCGGATATGGTGCGTGCCGTCTGCGACAAAGCACATGCCGACGGCTATATCGTTTCCGCCCATGTGGAATCTCCGGAGGGTGTCCGCGTGGCTCTCGAAAATGGTGTCGACTCGATCGAGCACGGTGCGAAGATGGATGATGCTATGATCGAATTATTCAAGGAACGGGGTGCTTTTCTCTGCACGACAATCTCACCGGCTCTGCCATATGCGCTCTTTGACCGCTCTATCACAAATGCGACCGAAGTCGAGCAATTTAATGGCAATGTCGTATTCGAAGGAATCGTGGATTGCTCCAAGAAGGCACTGGCAAACGATATCCCGGTTGTACTTGGCAACGATGTCGGCTGCCCGTGGATCACGCAGTACGATTTCTGGCGTGAACTTTATTACTTTCACAAATACGTAGGTGTCTCGAATGCATTTGCACTCTATACGGCGACCGGGCGAAGCGCCGAGCTTGCCGGAATCGGCGATATCACGGGATCGATTGAAAAGGGGAAAGCAGCCGATCTGATCGTCATTGCGAAGAATCCTCTGGATGATCTGCGTGCGCTCCGCAACGTAGATATGGTGGTTGCCAGAGGCACGATCATCGACCATCCGAAGATTAAGAAGAAAAAACAGGTGGAAGCAGAACTGGATAAATTCCTGTAAAATACTTCTATAACAGCCCTGCAAATAATCGCATGAATAATTGTCCCAGACGCAGATAAGCGCTGCGTCCGGAACAATATTTTTCTGTCACTTCCCTGCTCTCCTGCATCGTTCTCTCCAGATCATGGCGGATAGATAATACAGCAGGATTGTCAACTATGAAGCATCCGTTCTCAAAATGATGATACAGGCTCCTGTAATCCAGATTGATCGTTCCGCAGGTTGCCATACAATCATCTGCCACGCTCATTTTCGCATGGCAAAATCCCGGTGTCCACTCATAGATCCGCACCCCATGCTTAACCAATCCGTGATAAAACGAACGCGTAACGCTGTAAATCAGCTTCTTATCCGGAATTCCCGGCGTGACAATCCGTACATCCACGCCCCGCTTTGCTGCCAGACATAATGCATGTGTCATCTCATCCGTGATGATGAGATAAGGTGTGATAAACCAGCAGTATTTCTCTGCTTTATTTATGATACTGATATAGACTTCCTCTCCAACCTGTTCATCATCGGTTGGAATATCTGCATACGGCTGCACGAAACCAGCCTGTCTGGCCCGGTAGCCGGACGTTGTAAGATATTTCTCAACATCCACATCATCCACATCCTTGTCACTCACGGCGTTCCACATCTCCAGGAACGTCACGGTCAGGGATTTTACCGCATCTCCTTCCAGACGGATACCTGTATCCTTCCACATACCATATGGCCGGGTCATATTAAAATACTCATTTGCAAGATTATACCCTCCGGTAAATCCTACCTTACCGTCAATCACCGTAATCTTACGATGATCCCGGTTATTTAAAAACATATTTAATCCAGGGGTAAATGGATTAAACACTCTGCACCGGATACCGACTTTTTCCATCTTTTTAATAAAATCTGTATTGATAAATCCAATTGACCCCATATCATCATAGAATACGCGGACTTCCACTCCCGCCTTTACGCGATCTTCCAATACTTCCTGTACCATATGCCACGCTTCCGCATCCTCGATTGCATGATATTCCATAAAGATAAAATGTTCTGCCTTCGCCAGATCTGCAAGCTGCGCATGAAGCCCCTTGATTGCTTCATCATAATATGTAATATCGGTATTCCGGTACACCGGATAGCTTGAATTTCTCTGTATATACGTGGAGATACTTCCGGCTTTAGGGAGCTGCAAACGTAATCTTTCCAGATTATCGCTGTTATCCGGAAGCAATGGGAAAAGGCGGCTGTCGATTTTCTCATACCGTTTGCGCATCTTCCGTGTGCCACCATTTAAACCAATCAGCAGATATAATGCAACACCCATGATCGGGAATATCAGTATCAGAATAATCCACGGCATCTTCATGGATGAAGTCTGATCTGACGCATATAATGCCAATACAAGGATTGTTCCAAGCAAACGTGTCAGAAGATTTGCAATCTCTGCATATTCGTTCAGCCTTGTTATCACGGAAACCATAAATATGACTTCAAGCAAAATACACACGGCGCAAAAGCATAACCGTTTAATCCCGTTTTTTGTTTTGGCTTTCCCTTCTAACGTATTTTTCTGCATAATAATTCCCTCTCATAAATTCCCGGCAAATGCATTAATAACCAAGTGAATCGTTCACTAAAATCACATGGATCCTTCCCTCATGACGCGAGAACCTTGTAATCAGAAACTGACAACAGAGTGTATCCGGAGATTTACAATCGGAACATCTGCCTGTGACCTTGCACGGTGTCTTCACATCAAACCGCTGGGCGTTCACCGGGGCTGCCACATTTCTGGCACGCTTCATCGCCTCATCAAGATCGGAACAGACCTTGTTCATTCCCACGATGAATAACACCCGCTTCGGTCCCTGTGCGATACAGGATACGCGGTTGGAATTTCCATCGATATTTACGATGATGCCATCGTTCGTCATCGCATTGGCGCTCGATAAGAATACATCTGCATCATATGCTGCCAGCAATCCCTCACGTGGCGTCATCTGCGAACGATCTATGTAATTATAATTTCCTGCCTGCAACGCATCCACCAGACCAATCTCGTGTGCGCTCTGACAGCCGCCCATCGCAACAGAGCTACCCTCGCCGATTACTTCGAGTGCAAGCTTCAAAGCTTCTCCCTTATCTGCTGCATAGTAACCGGTCATGTTCCGGGACTCCAATCCTTTGATAACGGTCTGTGCCAGAACCTCATTTCTTTTTTTCATATTCTCGTTCATGCTATTTCCTCCATTCTCTATGCGTGTCTTTTATTTTAGCACAATTTTACACATATAGAATCATGCATACCACCAAATTTCCACGAAAATGCATATAAGACACATACAAAATCGATTATAATATATGGCTGCTTTCCGGAATTGTCAACCGCATATTGTCCTATATCCATTTTTCATTTATAATGATTTCGCTATGTTAGACAGTCAGCCGATATTGGCTTTAAATACAGAAACGGAGAATTAAAATCACACATGTTAACGCCGGATTATTATAACAAATTTACCTGTATTGCGGACAAATGTCCGATCACCTGTTGTAAAGAGTGGAAAATCGCAGTCGATGCAGACACGAACCGCCGCTGGAAGAAGCTGCTTCCGCCGGATACCGTACCGGAATGCCGTAAGAATTTAAGTGCCTACACAACGAAGAAAGACGGGCAGCGCGTAATCGGATTAGACGCGATGCATCGCTGTCCTTTCCTAGACGAGGCAAAGCTGTGCCGCTTAGTCTCTGCCTACGGAGATTCTGTGCTCTCAGAAACGTGTACAACCTTCCCGCGGGAATATCATACCTTCCACGACCACAAGGAAGGGATGCTCATGCCATGCTGTCCGGCAGTGATTGATCTGTGGAGAGATACGCTACTGGATTTCCCACAGGTGTCTGATCCGGACGCACTCTTTTTGATCCGCGCTTTGATCATGGATCTGATTCAGGATACGAATATTTCTATCGAAGAAGCTTTATTAGAAAGCTTTTATATTCTGTCTGAACTGGCAAAAAACGCACCGATTACCATAGCAAAGGTAACTGAATATTTCTCACCTGCTTCGCTTGCAGAGCTTCGTGCAGCTATCCACGACGTAGAACTTCCGGCTGCGGACACATGGATGGAATGCAATGAGATTTTGCAGGATTTGTCTGTGAATTATATCGAAGAAGGCTTGTACGCATCTTATTTGAATCCACTGATTACGCTCGCAGAACAATTTACTGTACCAGACGATGTAATACTCGCTGCCTTTCAACGACAGTTACATACCTACGATATTCTGTTTCGGAACTATATGGCAAACGAAGTATTCTCCGACCTGCTTATGCCGGAGGATACGATTGACGATATGTTGTTACATCTCGAATGGATTGCCATGGAATATGCATCCATCCGGCAGAGCCTTTTTCTTCTCTGCTCTGCCGAAGGATCAAATCATCTTTCTTACGAAACCGTCCGTGACTACATCGTAATCCTGTCACGCATGACCGGTTATGAAGATGCGGATATCCGCGAATATCTGGAAAATAGTTTTGCATCCCCGATCTGGGATTGGGGATATTTTGCGCTGGTGGTTGGGAAATAATTACTTTTTCTCATCCAACAGCACAACGCCCTGTGCCGGGTTCTCCTTGATGGCTCCAACAACCGGATGTGGCACATACATCTCTTCCAGATAAGTCACGTCCTCTGTGGAAAGCTTCACATCGAGCGCACCTGCTGCATCATCCAAGTATGCAGTCTTCGTTGCTCCGACGATTGGTGCTGTCACGCCCTTTGCCCACTGCCATGCAAGAGCAATCTGTGACATCTTGCAATTGTGTTTTTCTGAGAGCTCATGCACTCTGGCAACCACCTTCATATCCTGTTCTTCCATCCGGTCATACTTTCCACGTGCAACACGGTCGGTCTGACTCCGCAGAGAATCTGTATTCCACACAGGTCTTGACAGATGCCCGGCAGCAAGCGGACTGTACGGCATCAGCGCAACATTCATCTGCTTACAGATTGGAATCAACTCGCGCTCATCCTCCCGGTAAAGAAGATTGTAATGGTTCTCCATCGTAGCAAACGGTGTCAGTCCCCGCTCTTTTGCGGCAAGCTGCATATTATAAAACTGATATCCATACATCGCAGATGCACCGATTGCACGCACCTTTCCAGCCTTTACAAGACCATCCAGCGCTTCCATCGTCTCCTCGATCGGAGTATCAAAATCAAACCGGTGAATGATATACAAATCCAGATAGTCGGTTCCAAGCCTTTTTAGTGAACCGTCGATTTCCCGCTCAATCGCTGCCTTTGACAGTCTACCCTCATTGAAATACACCTTCGATGCGATCACAACCTTATCACGTGCCACATTCTTTTTCAGTGCCTGTCCCAGATATTCTTCACTGGTTCCTGCGGAATAACAGTTTGCAGTATCAAAGAAATTGATACCAAGGTCTAACGCATGCTTGATCACCTTCTCGCTTTCCTGCGCATCCAGTGTCCAGTCATGCATTGTACCTGCTTTTCCGAAGCTCATGCATCCGATGCAAAGCTTCGATACTTCAATATCGGTATTTCCAAGTTTTGCGTACTCCATGTATAACCCCTCCTGCAATCCTAAATGTTTTATTTTAACTTACCATATTCCTCATCTGTTACCGGCTCGCACCACTCATTGGATGTCTCCTCACCCGGTACTTCCACTGCCAGATGGCTGAACCAGCTATCCGGTGCAGCGCCATGCCAATGCTTAACCTCTGCCGGAATGTTGATGCAGTCGCCCGGTTTCAGCTCGATGGCTTCTTTGCCTTCCTCCTGATAATATCCACGTCCGGCTACGCATACAAGAATCTGTCCGCCACCGCTCTTTGCATGGTGGATATGCCAGTTGTTCCGGCAGCCCGGCTCAAATGTGACATTGAAGATGCCAACCTGACTGGTGGATACCGGTGCCAGATAACTCTGTCCGATAAAATACTGTGCAAATGCATCGTTTGGCTGTCCAATTGGGAATACCATTTCCTTTGCATGCGCACGCATCGCCGGATCTTCGTAAGGCAGATCGCCTTCATCCACCGCCCAGACTTCCTTTGCCAGATTGAAAACTGCCCAGCCATTTGGCCATCCTGCGTAAAATGCTACATGTGTGATGATCGCAGCGATTTCCTTCTGTGTCACGCCATGTGCTTTCGCATTCTGCAAATGGAATTTCAGAGAAGAATCCGTGATCCCCTGTGCCATAAGTGCGACTACGGTAATGATGCTTCGTGTCTTGACATCAATATCCTCGTTGTTCCAGTTTTCTCCAAACAATACATCATCATTAAAATGTGCAAACTGCGGAGCAAATTCTCCGAGTGCATTTCTGCCTGCTGTCTGTGTAATCTTTGCCATGTTCTTATCCTTCCTAAAATGCTTTTACCAGTTCTTCGATTTCCTTCTTATTTGCATGATTGAGCAACTTGCCCTCGACAAACTGTGCGCCCGGTGCAGATGGCTGCAATTCCTTTATGGTATTTCCAAATCCGCTTCCGCCGGATGTTGCGAACAGCACGATCTTCTTGCCTGTAAAATCATATTTCTCCAGAAATGTGTTGATGATCGTTGGCGCTACGTACCACCAGATCGGGAAACCAAGGAAGATCTCGTCATACTCTGAAATCTTCGCGTCAGTGTCTGTGATTTCCGGTCGGATTTTCTTATCTGTCATCTCCACGCTGCTTCTTGATTTCTTATCCATCCAGTTTAAGTCTGCCTTTGTGTAGGCTTCCTTCGGCGTGATCTCGTACAGGTCCGCGCCTGCTGCCTCTGCTACCATCTTTGCGACATTTCTTGTAATTCCACTTGCACTAAAATATGCGACTAATTTCTTACTCATTTTTTGTCCTCCTAATTCTATTGGGCGGGCATATAGTGATTATGTACTGCCTATATTTCATTTCAGAAATATCAGATGTATTGTAACTAAGAAGAACTAAATGTTCTGATATACAAATAGATCCCGAACGCAACCGCCGCCAATTCGCCATCCGTGGCTCAGTGGCGGCTTGTTTGAACATCGTGTTCAAACATTGCTGGATAATTACAGAACATCAAGTTCTTCTAAGTTCCAAACATATTCATATTTCTGAAATGAAATACAGACACATACACTAATCACTATATGCTCCGCAACACTGTTAACAACCACTAAAAAAGGTGCAGGATTTTTCTTCCTACACCTTGATTATAATTATTGTATTGTATTATGTCTAATACTTACATTGAATGTTTTATTATGCCTGAAAGGCATTGATCTCGTCAATGAATTTGAGATACCGTTATCCTAAAACTCCAAACTATCTACATTAAGCAGAAAATACTTCATGCCCATAATCACAAAACCTTCCTCATTTCTCCAAGGCTTTTTCGTTCCATTCACTATAACAATCTTCTTAAATGAGTCCAGAATGTTTCGGAATGAATTAAATTCCTGTATCTGCTTTTCCTCAGAAGTCATATCATAAGCTACCTGAATATAATATCTCTGACTTCCCTGATTCACTACAAAATCAACCTCTAACTGCTTATGAACTCTCTTTCCCTCACTATTCTTTGCAAATACATCCACAATACCGACATCCACATTGTAACCACGCACAAGCAGCTCATTATAAACAATGTTCTCCATAATATGCGTCGGCTCCTGTTGTCTGAAATTCAGTCTGGCATTTCTAAGTCCTATATCTGTAAAATAGTATTTCAGATTTGCTCCCACATATTTTCTACCCTTAATATCATACCGGTTCGCTTTAGAAATCAAAAATGCCTCTGTAAGATAATCTATATGATTGGATATGGTTTTATTGCTATAATTGATATCCCGTTCACTTTTAAAAGTATTGGATATCTTAGTCGGATTGGTGGGGGCTCCTATCGCAGAAGCGAGAATATCCACCAAAGTATTAATTTCATCAACATTCTGAATTCTGTTTCGCTCTACCACATCTGTGATATAAACATTGGTAAAAATATTCTTAAGATACTCCGCTTTTTGGCGTTCCACAGAAAATTGTGCTACCTGCGGTAAGCCACCGTATATAATATACTCCTCCCAGGCATCTTCATAATCTCCATCAAAAGCTGCATAGAACTCCGCAAAGGATAACGGATAAATTCTGATTTCATCTCCTCTGCCTCTAAATTCCGTTACAATATCGCTGGATAAAAACTTAGAGTTACTTCCTGTCACATATACATCTATATTGCTGATACGAAGCAGGCTATTCAGCACTTCCTCAAATCGTGGCATAAACTGTACTTCATCTAAGAGCAGGTAATACTTCCTGTCATCTTTCATTGCATCTTTTATATACTGATAACACTTCTTTGGATCTCGCAGCTCCTCATTTTCAATGCCATCTAATGCAATCTCAATGATATGGTCATTATCTACGCCACTTTCCAATAAATATTTCCTAAACAACACAAATAACAGGAATGATTTGCCGCATCTCCTAATTCCTGTAATAATCTTAATCATTCCGTTATCTTTTCTTATCTTTAACTGTTCAAGGTAGGAATCTCTTTTAATCTCCATTGTCTCGCTCCCTATTTTTGTGCATTGCACGAATTTTAGTAATGTTATTTTACCGCTAAATTATTTTTACTTCAATAGGTATTACTAATTTATGTGCATTTGCACTTTTTTATGTAAGGATTATCATGCTTGAAAGGCATTGATCTCGTCAATGAATTTGAGAACAGCTTGTGCGTACGGAATGTTCCTGCGCCATGCGATCACAGTACCTGCCGTGATTTCCGGGTACAGCTTTTTCTGCACAAGCAGATCGGATCGCCAGTATCTGCCGGCACCCTCAATGGAGATCGGATAACCAAGTCCCTGCATCGCCAGGATTGCAGCATTTGTACCGAGATTGCTTGTAAATGCTATGTTCAGCTTTGCAAAGTCCTTGCCAAACCAATTCGCAAGCTCACTTTGTACGCCCGACCGTTCCGGCAATATCAGCGGTAACGGCAATAAGTCCTCTTTCGTAATGTATGATTTTTCTGCCAGCGGATCGTCCGGTCGCATGCCTACAATCCAGTGGTCACTCTCCGGAAAACGGATATAATCCAGTCCTTCCAGATTCACCGGCTCCATGTAAAGCCCGATGTCTACCAGTCCTTTATTCATCATCTCATAGATTGTATCTGCCGTTCCAGTATGCACCCGGATCTGAACCATCGGATATTTCGCCCGGTACCTCTCGCAGATCTGTGCCAGCAGCTCTACTGCTGCGAACTCACCGCATCCAATCGTGATCGTTCCATCGACGACCTGGCTTTCCTTGAATTCCTCCCGGATTTTATCTTCGAGATCGATGATTTCAAGGGCACGACGCTTGAGCAGAATTCCCTCGTCGGTCAGCGTAACATTCCGTCCGCCACGGTTGAACAGCACGGTTCCAAGCTCTTCCTCCAACGCCGCAAGCTGCCTTGACAATGTCGGTTGTGTAATATGTAATTGCTCTGCCGCCTTCGTGAAGCTCTGCTCCTTCGCCACGGTCAGAAAATAGCGTAATACCCGAAGCTCCATTTATCGATTCTCCTTATTGCTTATTTGCATGACAGAATTATTATATCACTATTTCTCCATCACGCAGATTTTATTTGAGAAATTCCGCACAGCATGAATCTTTCCAAGCACCTTGTAAATCGGCATCAATACTTTCATCCCCTCAACCAGACTCACATCACGCTTATTCTTAAAACGTGGAATCACCTGTTCCAACGCCGCACCATTTTTTACGCCCCATGAAAACTTCGCCGCACTCTTCTCGATGGATTTCTCCTTGATATGCTTTACTACAAACGGCGACATCGTTTCTACAAGCACGACTGCTTTCAAAAACCGCTTGTCAAGAATATCGAATATCTGCTTGACATCCGCCTCGGACAGATACATCGTCAAGCCCTCAATGATCACCAGCACCGGCTCGCCATGATACTCGATGTCATCCATATAGCTTGCGTCCATTGCAGATTTTGCGATCTGGAAGATCGGCCCCTGCTCCTCGAAGAAACGGCTCCGGACCGCCATCGTCTCCGGCAGATCAATGTTATACCAACGGTCGTATTTTCCTTCCATCTGATAGCAGCGTGTATCCATACCGCATGCAATGTTCAGGACAACCGCGTGTGGATAATGAGACAGAAAATCTCCGACCAGCTTATCAAGCACGATTGTCCGCGCGATTACGCCCAAACTCATCGCCTTGTCGCTTTCCGCCTTAGAAAAATCATAATCCAGACGGGATACAACCTCGATTGCCCGCTCATCGTAGATATGATGGTTCGGTTTCTTAGACTCCTGCGCTCTCGCATATAATGTCTGCAGCATTGTCTCCGGAACTCCCTGTACCTGTACTTTTGTTTTTTCGTTCATGTGATTGCCTCGCTTCCTTTTATTCCTTTTGCACTTACCTGATTTTTATGTGCTTTTCTTTTTAGACATAACAGTTGTTACGATTTGTTATGTTATAAAAAATGAGCTCCACAGCACTTGTTATGTTAGTTTAGCCTAACCCACTTGTCAAGTCTGTTTTTTGGTTTTCACCGTCTTTTTGCCAATGTTAATTTTCATTGCTTGCATCCGCCATAAACGCTTCGTATAATAATGCTATGCTTACCACACAGGAAAGGACGTGAAATAATGATCCACGAAAATATCAAACATTTCCGAAAAGCAAAAGGACTCAGTCAAGAAGAGCTGGCTGTGAAGCTACACGTTGTCCGCCAAACTGTGTCCAAATGGGAAAACGGTTTATCTGTTCCGGATGCCGATGTACTGATTCGTCTCGCAAATGTGCTTGACGTATCGGTCAGCCAGCTACTCGGTATAGAAACAGAACCAAACAATCATCAGGCACTTGCCGATCAATTAGCCGACCTGAATGAACAACTGGCTCTGAAAAATCAGCAAGAAAGAAATCATCTTCAGGCTGACAGAAAAAGAGGTACTATTTTATTTCTTACATTCTTAGCCATGCTGGTTGCATTGATTGTAAAAAACGAACTGGTGTCTCTCCTGTTAACCGGTATGTGCATGATCAGCGCAGCCATCATTTTATATCGTAATCTTGCTCTATTGACAAATGAAACTACAGATGACCTGCGTATTGGCACCCTTCGCGTGACCACACTTATCAATATCGGATTTTTGATAATCGGGATTCTTGTTGCCTGTCTGACAGCACTTGATGTTATAACGTTTTCTGAAAATGGTGAGAAAATATTTGCAATGTCTTTTATAAGCTGCCTCATGCTTGCGGCTGGTATCCTATGTCCAAGACTTCCATACAACCGGCACACAGGGTTGCGACTGCCTTGGACCATACGAGACGAAGAGACATGGAAAATTGCACATAACATTTTGGGGCATATCTCACTTCCCATTGTCCTGCTGTATGTCGCCTGCACGTTGACAGTTCCAGATTTTGGGCTTGTGACATCTGGTGCTATGATACTCTGGATCGGGATTCCGGGTGGTATTTCCGGCGTATACTATCTCAGGAAATACCACGGTCATCTTGGATAAATCAATCCGGATATTTGACCAGATCATATAATTTTCCATATTTTCCTAAATCACGTACACCATCTAATTGCATGCCAAGGTGCATGTATTTGTCGCATTTCGACTTCGCATCTGTCTCCAGAAGCACCGGAACCTGCAGCCGGTTGCCTTCTGCGTAGGCAAGCTCCATCACCTTCCGCATGTAACCCTGTCCCTGATATTGTTCCGGCACACAGACCATGCCGACGAATATATAGGGTTTCTTTTCCTTTTTCATCCGATCCTGCAGCGACGTTCCTCCCTTGGAAACTGCCTGTCCCATCCGAATCAATTCTTTCAGGCTCATCGAGCGAAACAGTGCTTTTACAAGCTGCATGCCTGCTCTAAGCTTCAATTTCTGTTCCGGCACCTTGTAAGCGATATAGCCCTCGCCCCGCTCGCTTATCGTGTAGAGCATACCGCCTTCAAATGCCATCCGAACATACCCGGCAATATACGTTGCGACCGCATCCTTGCTACGGTAAAATGCGCCCATTCCGACTTCCTCTCCATAGTCATAATATCCAAACGCGTGCCCGATCTGCTCTGCCACCTGTGTATCTAACGTTGTTACCTTCATGGTTTCTCTCCCCTTCTATTCTGCTTCATATACTACTTTTATTTGTGCCCGTCTGGTGGTTGTAATTTTGTTTTTCTTTTAAGTTAGTTTCATCTAACTTATTTTATCATAGCATTGTAAAAATGGGAATACTTTTTGCGCAAAAAGGAGCCCGCATCCTATGATGAAGACTCCTCTTATGGTTTACTTATTTATTTTTTACTGCTCTACTTACATCAGCTTACGGAACATCTCCTCAAACTGCTCTAAGCTTGCCGGTCTAGGGTTGCCCGGTGCACACGCATCTGCTGCAGCAGATTCACACAGGAACGGAAGATCTTCTTCCTTCAGTTTCTCCAGCTTTGTCGGGATTCCAACATCGATAGACAACTGCTGAACCGCATCGATTGCAGCCTGTCTGTAGGTTGCCTGATCCATGCCTGTCGTATCAATTCCAAATGCTTCTGCTATGGATTTGTACTTTTCTCCTGTATATTCTTTGTTGAACTCCATTACGATCGGAAGCATCATCGCACAAGCGACGCCATGTGGTGTATCATATACCGCACCAAGTGTATGCGCCATGGAATGTGCGATTCCAAGTCCTACATTCGAATATGCCATCGCTGTTACATACTGCGCAAGTGCCATGCCCTCACGACCATCCGGATCGTTCTCTACGGCTTTTCTCAGGTTCGCTGCAATCAGCTTGATTGCCTCTAAATCCAGACAATCTGACAATTCCCACGCTCCTGCGGTTGTATAACCTTCAATCGCATGTGTGAGTGCATCCATTCCGGTTGATGCAGTCAGTCCCTTCGGCATCGATGCCATCATATCCGGGTCTACCACTGCAACATCCGGGATATCGTTCGGATCCACACATACAAACTTACGCTTCTTCTCTACATCCGTAATTACGTAATTGATCGTTGACTCTGCACCCGTACCACCGGTTGTAGGTACCGCAATCGTAAATACCGTCCGCTTCTTCGTCGGTGCAACGCCCTCCAGAGAACGAACATCTGCAAATTCCGGATTGTTGATAATAATGCCGATTGCTTTTCCTGTATCCATGGATGAACCACCGCCAATGGTGATCATAAAATCAGCTTCCGAAGCCTTATACGCATCGACACCATGCAATACATTCTCAATCGTCGGGTTCGGCTTGATATCAGAATATAACTCATATTCTATGCCATTTTCCTTCAGTAGATCGGTCACCTTCGCTGTCACGCCAAACTTCACCAGATCCGGATCAGACGCTACAAACGCCTTCTTAAATCCCTTTGACTTCACAATACCCGGAATCTCATTAATCGCGCCATGTCCATGATAAGAAATTCCATTCAATACAAAACGATTCACTGCCATAATTCATTCTCCTTTCAATCACACAATTCCTGCTCGTATACAAAATTCATATATTATGTGAAATTTGTATAACAAATTGCTTAATCACATGAATAATTGTAACATATTTAACAAATTATAGCAAACCTAAGAATGTTCAAAATCCCACAGGAAACCTTACAAAATCCTATATATATTCGAGTATTAACAAGCAGATATACATGTGTTTCCCTTTCTAAAGGTTATGAGTGGATCGCTATGTATGGCAACCCACCTTTTTTAAGAATCTTCGAGAAAATATAAGTGGAATGTGGGAATTGTGCATGGTACAATGGGAAATGAAAAATTTGAATTTTGACGGAGGAAAATGCATGAGTGATTTATATGTTTCAGATTTAGATGGGACATTATTGAGAAGTAACGAAGTAACCTCTAACTACACAAATCAAGTAATCAATTCATTGGTTGAAGAAGGGATGATTTTTTCCTATGCTACAGCTCGTTCTTTAGTTACAGCTAAAAAAGTGACCAACGGAATAAATGCAAAAATTCCGTTGATTGTATACAATGGAGCCTTTGTGATTGATAATATTACAGAAAAAATATTAATTGCTAATTATTTTGATGATTCAGTACATTCAGTGCTAGAAGATTTGTTTAGCAATAACGTGTATCCCATTGTTTACGCATACATTAATGGGGTGGAAAAATATTCGTTTGTGCGAAAAATGTGTACAGCGGGTATGAATATGTTTCTCGAAAGTCGCAAAGGCGATATTCGAACAAATGAGGTGAATTCATTGCCTGAGTTGAAAGAGGGTAATATTTTTTATATTACCTGTATTGATTCGCCGAAAAAACTTATGCCTTTGTATGATAAATATAAGAATAAATATCATTGTGTATATCAGACGGATATTTATACAAATGAACAGTGGTTAGAAATTATGCCGTTAGAGGCTTCAAAATCAAATGCTATAAGGCAATTACAAAGCATGTTGAATTGTGAAAAGCTAATTGTGTTTGGTGATGGAAAAAATGATATAGACATGTTTCAAATGGCTGATAAAAGTTATGCTGTTGCAAATGCACACAATGATTTAAAGCAATATGCCACAGAGGTGATTTTGTCGAATGACGAAGATGGTGTTGCTAGATGGCTTGAAGCAAACTATAAGCAATAGAAGCGGGTAAAAATTTCAGTTTAGCAGAGAGATTGATAACATTTGCTGTTTGTATATTAATCGGGTTTCTGATGCATGTCTTTTTGAACTAATAGTGTTTGACTGCTTATTTTCAGTTTGAGCAATTCCACAGAACCTGGGCTTTTTCAACCACATTTTCGTCCGAAAACCCACCACGTGGGCGTAGCATCCGGATTTCTCCTCCTTACGCCCATATCTGGCTCATGAATTCATTTTCAACATGCAAAAATGGGCGCAATCCTCTTTTTTCAGTAGATTACGCCCATCCTGTGGTTTTTTTCGGTTCAATTCCCGGATTCACGCCCAAATCAATAATTCTTCCAAATGTATCAGTCATACTAGAAACTATCAATATTTCTCCAAAGGTATCAACCATCCCGGAAACTATCAATATTCTTCCAAATGTATCAGCTATCCCGGAAACTATCAATATTTCTCCAAATGTATCAGCCATCCCGGAAACTATCAATATTTCTCCAAATGTATCAGCCATCCCGGAAACTATCAATAATTCCTCCGAAATGCATCAATACTTCCCTTCTACGAGATCGCATCCTTCATGCTCTTTACATACTCAAATACCGGCTGTGCAGCCTCGCGTCCGTATTTTGCGATGATCTTCACGATCGCACTACCGACGATGACGCCATCTGCGGAGGCAGCCATCTTCTTTGCCTGCTCCGGCGTTGAGATTCCGAATCCGATTGCGCAGGGAATGTCCTTCGCTTTCTTCACAAGCTCGACCATCTCGCCGACATTGGTTGTAATCTCCGTTCTTGTTCCGGTTACACCGAGCGAAGAAACACAGTAGACGAATCCGTTTGCTTCCTTCGCGATCATGCTGATCCGCTCGTGTGAAGTCGGCGCAATCAGGGATACAAGATCCAAACCATACTGCTTGCAGATCGGATCAAACTCTTCTTTTTCCTCGTATGAAATATCCGGCAGGATCAATCCATCGATGCCGATTTCCTTACAAGTCGAGATAAATCTCTCTGAACCATAAGAAAATACAACATTTGCGTAAGTCATAAATACCATCGGAATCGTAACCTTCTGGCGCAGCTTGCGCACCAGATCAAACACCTTGTCTGTCGTCACCTTATCCACGCCGGTCAACGCACGGATATTTGCCTCCTGAATAACCGAGCCTTCTGCCGTCGGGTCTGAAAATGGAATTCCAAGCTCGATCAGGTCTGCCCCTGCATCAACCATTGCATACACGATTTTCTCTGTTGTTTCTAAGTCCGGGTATCCACACGTGATAAACGGAATAAACGCTTTTCCATGCTCAAATGCTTTTGCTATATTACTCATGAAGATCCTCCCCTCTGTAACGGGCGATCGCTGCTACATCCTTATCGCCACGTCCGGAAATATTGATAACCATAATCTGATCCTTGTCCATCTGTGGTGCAAGCTTCATTGCGTAAGCAACCGCATGCGCACTCTCAATGGCTGGGATAATTCCCTCAATTTTTGAGAGATATTCAAATGCATCAACCGCCTCATCGTCCGTGATTGCCACATATTCGGCTCTGCCGATATCATGCAGGTATGCATGCTCCGGTCCGATGCCCGGATAGTCAAGACCTGCGGAGATTGAATAAACCGGTGCGATCTGTCCGTATTCATCCTGACAGAAGTAAGATTTCATGCCATGGAAGATTCCCAAACGTCCGGTATTTAAGGTTGCTGCTGTCTCGAATGTATCTATGCCACGTCCGGCTGCCTCACAACCGATCAGGCGCACGCTCTTATCCTCAATAAAATGGTAGAATGCACCGATCGCATTGGAACCACCACCGACACAGGCAAGCACAGCATCCGGAAGTCTGCCTTCCTTCTCCATGATCTGCTGCTTAATCTCGCGGCTGATTACCGACTGGAAATCACGCACGATCGTCGGAAATGGATATGGTCCCATAACCGAACCAAGTACATAATGTGTATCGTCAATCCGGCTTGTCCACTCACGGAATGTCTCGGAGACCGCATCTTTCAGAGTACCGGTTCCGCTTTCCACCGCATGTACCTTTGCGCCAAGCAGACGCATCCGGTATACATTCAATGCCTGACGGATCGTGTCTTCCTTACCCATGAAGATCTCACACTCCATGCCCATCATGGCTGCAACGGTCGCTGTTGCAACACCATGCTGACCGGCACCGGTCTCTGCGATCACACGCGTCTTACCCATACGTTTTGCCAGAAGCATCTGTCCAAGTACATTGTTAATCTTGTGGGAACCGGTGTGGTTTAAGTCCTCACGCTTCAGATAGATCTTAGCTCCACCCAAGTCTTTACTCATACGCTCTGCATAATACAGTCTGCTCGGTCTGCCTGCGTACTCATTGTACAGTTCGGTCAGCTCCCGGTTAAATTCCGGATCATCCTTGTATTTATTATAGGTTGCTTCCAATTCATTGACGGCGTTCATGATTGTTTCCGGTACATACTGACCGCCATGAATTCCAAATCTTCCTTTCGACATGTCTTATCCTCCTTAGAAATATGACTATACTTCCTTCACATCTAAAATTTTCTTACCAGTTCCATAACTTCGACCATCTTGGTAAAGTCCTTGCTTCCGTCCGTCTCGATTCCGGAGCTTATATCCAGTCCGTAGCTTCCAAGTGCTGCTGCCTCCCGCAGGTTTCCCGCATGAAGCCCGCCTGCTAAGAAATACGGTTTTCCGAACAGCTCTCCTTCTGCGGTATCTCCGGCTGCTGCCTTGGCCTCCCGCAGCAGTTCCCAGTCAAATGCCTCTCCGGTTCCGCCAAGTACACCCTTCCGGTAGGTATCTAAGAGCAGGTAATCAACCGGAAGTGCCGCCGCCTGCCGTATCTGCTCGACCGTCTGTACCTTGACCGCCTTTATAACCGGCACGTCACATACCTCACGCAGACGTCTGATATAATCCGCATCCTCCTCGCCATGCAGCTGGATCATGTCGATACAGCCATCCTGCACGAGTGATGTAATCACGGGAATATCTTCATTCACAAACACACCGACTGCCGGAATCTCCGCATCCAATGTTTCCCGGAATTGCTTTGCCTGCGCGGGACTGATCTTCCGTCTCGTATTCGCAAATATGAATCCGACAAAATCCGGTTTGACCCGATTCGCATATTCGATATCGCACGGCTTCATCATGCCGCATAATTTTATCTTCTGCATTTTACTTTCCTTCCAGCCTGTTCCATCCTTATCCTGCTTTGCACACCAATCCGATCCATGACACCTGCTTATATTCCCCGCAGTTCATCTAATGCCTGCTTCTTGTTCTCACTGCGCATCAGCGTCTCGCCGATCAGCACCGCATCCGTGCCATTTTCCAGAAGCTTCGCAATGTCCTCAGCCGTCTTGATTCCGCTCTCTGAGACAAATGCAACCTCCTTCGGCACCATCTTCCGATACCGGGCGGAATTGTTGATATCCACCGTAAATGTCTTCAGATCCCGATTGTTCACACCGATGATGGATGCATCCGCACGAAGTGCCATCTCCACTTCCCGCTCATCGTGTGCCTCGACTAACGCCGACATACCAAGCTCCGTTGCAATCGCCTGATACTCTTCTAACTCCGACTGGGAAAGAAGCGAACAGATCAGCAGGATTGCCGATGCGCCAAGCGTCCGTGCCTGATAGATCATATACGGATCAACCGTAAAATCTTTTCTCAATACCGGAATCTTTACATGCTTGGTGATTTCTTTCAGGTAAACATCCTTTCCCTGAAAATAATACGGTTCCGTCAGGCACGAGATTGCCGATGCACCGGCTATCTCATATTCCTTCGCAATATGGAGATACGGAAATTCCTCTGCGATCACACCCTTCGACGGAGACGCCTTCTTCACCTCACAGATAAACGAGATTCCCGGCCTCTTCAGAGCCTGGTAGAACGGAAATAACTTCGGGCATTTTTCCTTCGATAATTCCGCTGCCAGCCGCTCTGCTTCATTCCGCATATCCACAAACGGTATGTTCTTCTTGTCTTCTTCCACACGTGCCCGTGTCTTTTCTGCTATCTCATCTAATATCATGCTCAAACTCCCTTATGCTGCGTTTGTTTCGGCGATAAACTGTTCCATAGTCGCAAGCGCTTTGCCACTTGTGATCATCTCGCGTGCCTCTTTGATTCCTTCCTCCATGCTCACATTTTTTGCAACATGGATGGCTGCACCCGCGTTGATCAACACGGCATCAAGCTTCGCACCCGTTACCTTTCCTTCGAGGATTTCCTTCACCAGTGCTGCATTTTCTTCCGGTGTTCCTCCAACCAAATCTTCCTTCCTGCATCGTGTGAATCCGAACTGTTCCGGCGTGATCGTGTACTTTGTGACTTTACCATCGGCAAGCTCGCAAACCTCAGTATCCGCACTCATGGAAATCTCATCCAGGCAATCCTTGCCATAGACAACCATCGCATGCTTTAAGCCAAGATCCTTCAGCGCATTCGATACCGTGTCAAGCAGCTCCTCGCTGTACACGCCGAGCAGCTGGTATGTATTATAAGCAGGGTTTGTCAGAGGTCCCAGAATATTAAACACGGTCGGAACACCGATTGCTTTTCTCACCGGGCCAACATAACGCATTGCCGGATGATATTTCTGTGCGAACAGGAAGCACAGGTTTGTATCCTTCAGCACCTTCGCATTCTTCTCAGGCTCAAGCATCAGATTGACACCGAGTGTCTCGAGACAATCGGCGGTTCCGCATTTGCTCGAAGCGGCTCGGTTTCCGTGCTTGGCAACTGCCACACCTGCCGCTGCAGTTACGATTGCTGCAGTAGTCGAAATATTAAATGTATTCGAACGGTCTCCACCGGTTCCGACGATATCAATCACATCCATATCGCCACGGTCGAGCTTCGTTGCGAAGCTTCGCATACCTTCGGCACAGGCGGAAATCTCCTCGGCGGTCTCACCCTTCATATGCAGAGCTACCAGAAATGCTGCAACCTGTGACTGTTCTGCCTCACCGCTCATGATTTCCTTCATAACCTGAAGGGCTTCTTCTCTTGTCAGATTCTCTTTATTCATTGCTTTGCTGATTGCTTCTTTTATCATCGCTTTGTCCTCCTTAATTCATTTGCCAAGTCTATGCTTAATAATTCTCTGCAGACCGCAGAATCATTAATCATAGTCTTGGCATAATGTAATTCCTTCTAACTTACCTTCAAAAACCGCTCCATAATTTTCCTTCCATCGGGGGTCAGGATTGACTCCGGGTGGAACTGTACGCCGTATACCGGGTAGTCCCGGTGCTCCACTGCCATGATCTCGCCATCCTCTGTGCGGGCGATCACCTTCAGCTCCGCCGGAAGCTTGTCTTCCTCTGCGGCGAGGGAATGATATCTGGCCGCCTGTAATTTTGGCTCCATCCCTTTGAAGATGGCGCTGTCGGTGTCGAGATCAACGATAGACATCTTTCCATGCATCAGCTTCTTCGCATATCCGATTTCGCCGCCAAATGTCTCGCAGATTGCCTGATGTCCGAGACACACCCCGAAGATTGGAATCTTCCCTTTGAAGTAATCAATGACTTCCTCACAGATTCCGGCATCCTTTGGTCTGCCCGGTCCCGGTGATACAATGATGTGATCCGGTGCCAGTGCTTCAATCTCCGCGATCGTCATCTCATCGTTTCTTATGACCCTGATGTCCGGCCGGATCATTCCGATAAGCTGATACAAGTTGTAAGAGAAACTATCATAATTATCAATCAGTAATATCATGCTGCCATCTCCTTTCTTAGTCTGTCATTTCCTGTGAGATCTCGATTGCTTTCATCACAGCCTTTGCCTTGTTGATACATTCCTGATATTCGTTCTCCGGTACACTGTCTGCCACGATTCCAGCTCCGCTTCGTACGAATACCTTTCCGTTCTTCTTATATGCAATCCGGATCGCAATACAGGTATCTAAGTTTCCGGTAAAATCAATATAACCGATTGCTCCACCGTAGATGCCGCGTTTGTTGTTCTCAAGTTCATTGATTATCTCACAGGCACGAATCTTCGGTGCGCCGGACAAGGTTCCTGCCGGAAGGATCGCATCGACCGCATCTGTCACGGAGCAGTCGTCACGCAGTTCCCCGCGTACCGTAGAACCGATATGCATCACATGCGAATACCGCTCGATGCTCATGTATTTCTCCACTTCCACGCTTCCGAACCTGCTGATCTTGCCGATATCATTTCTTCCGAGATCAACAAGCATGTTATGTTCGGAACGCTCTTTCTCGTCTGCTAAAAGTTCCTCTTCGTTTCGAAGATCTTCTTCCTTCGTCTTTCCTCTTGGTCTGGTTCCCGCCAATGGGAAGGTATGTAACACACCATTTTCCAACTTCACCAATGTCTCCGGCGAAGCCCCCGCTACCTCGATGTCGTCGCCGCTGAAATAGAACATATATGGCGATGGATTGATGGTACGAAGTACGCGGTAAGTATTCAGAAGGCTTCCGGAGAAATCTGCCTCCAGCCGGTTCGATAATACAACCTGGAAGATATCTCCTTCGTAGATATAATTCTTCGCTTTCTCCACCATGTTGCAGAAGGCTTCCTGATCGAACAGCTTGCGGTATTCGGATGTCATCTTCGCCGGTTCTATCTCTGCTCCCTCGCCATGTTTGATCAGTTCAATGATCTCGGATATTTCTTCCACCGCATGGATGTAATTCTCCGTCAGGTTATCCGTCTTCGCATTCGCGATAATGAGCAGCTTCTGCTTCACATTGTCAAATGCAATCACCTTATCGAACAGCATCAGATCTACATCGTTAAACCCTTCCTCATCTTCCGCATCCAGATTCAGCTTCGGTTCACTGTATTTGATGTAATCATATGCAAAATACCCAACCAGTCCGCCGGTGAATGTCGGGAATCCCTCAATCTTCGGACTCTTGTAATCTGCCAGGATTTCATTGATACAGGCTTCCGGATGCTGTACCAGTTCCTCGCGGATAACCGTTCCGTTCACATCAGTAACTTTCAGCGTTCCGTTCATGCATGTCACACAAAGCTTTGGCTTATAACCAAGGAATGTATAACGTCCCCAGTTTTCCTGATTCTCCACACTCTCTAACATATAACAATGCTTGCTTGCTTTTTTCAGTATCTTCAGTACCTGCATCGGTGTGCGGATATCGGAATAGATTTCCTTTAACACCGGAACAACCTTGTAATCCTTCTGATACTGCATTGCTTCTTCTAATGTTGGTCTGATCATCTCCAAACTCCTTTCTTCGTGACATGGTTCCAATAATTTATTCATTGCAATAAAAAAGTCCTTGACAAAATATACTTTTGTCAAGGACGGAATTCCCGCGGTGCCACCTTGTTTCATGAGAGTTTCCTCCCATGCTCTTTCAGAATACTATCATATTCCCTGCAACTAACGTATGCGAACGTCATAGAATACTCAGAGCGGATGCTCCTTTGACTATGCCCTCCGTGGTCCATTTGCTACCCTGCGTCCGACCCGGTTCTCAGCCTCCCGGATTCTCTGTACGTGCACGATGTAACGTTATCTCCACATCATTGGTTTCGTGTCACTATTCATTTTTGATAGACTCATACTACTCTACTTCAGAAAAAATGTCAATAACCTTTTTTCAGTTATTTTTCCTTTGTCAAAGCCATGTTAGCTTAATGCACTCAGACGTTCTGCAAGTGCCTGCAATTCTCCGACGATATCACCAACCTCTACAACAATCGAGCTGTTCTCCTCGCTGCTCTCAAGTGTTACGCTTGAATGTGCTGTCACTTCCTCGGTTGCTGCCGAGATTGTCTGGATACTATCCACGATTGCCTCATTCGACTGTGCCAGAGAAGATACCAGTCCGGTCAGCTCCTCTGTCAACTGATGGATATCCTGGGTCCGGCTTGCAATCGTCTCGAAGCTCGATGCAGTCTCAGTCGCTGCGATGCTCTGTAACTTATTGTTATCAATCAGGTAGCTGACAACATTTACAACCTCTGTCAGCTCCTCAGAAATATTCCCAATCAGTTCGGCGATATTGACCGTTGCTTCCTGGGTCTGGTCTGCAAGAGCAGAAATCTCAGATGCAACAACCGCAAAGCCCTTACCTGCTTCGCCGACTCTTGCTGCCTCGATACTTGCATTTAAGGAAAGAAGGCTTGTCTGATCGGTGATGTTCCCGATGATATCGACGATTCCCTGCATCTGGCTTGCATATGCCGTCAGCTTATCGAGCTCGGTTGCCACCTTCTTGCTCGCCTCATCGCTTGTCTCCACCTGTGAGATCAGTTCGTCAATCTTATTCTTACCCTGTGCAACCTCCTTGCTCGCCTCATCCATATCGCTCTCGATCGTATCGGATACATGTTCCACACGCTCGATTACCTGCTGGATTTCTTCTGTCTTAAGAAGCTGGGACTGTACCGAATCCGCGGTATCGTTCGTTCCATTTGTTACTTCTTCCATGGATGCCTTTGTCTTTGTAACCGAATCCTCCAGCGTTGTCATCTTCTCCGAAACTGTCAGAATATCTCCAATCATATTCTCAGAGATTTCCAGTATCTGCTCTAACATTGCAGATACAGACTCCTTCTCCTGTGTGATAGCCTTCATCTTCGCTTCATTGTTCGAGATGATAACATTTGTCGCCATCACTATAAACAACGCGAACAGCAATGTAAACCCGATCCGGATTTCAACATTCGGAAGATCCTGCGGCGTTATCATGCCATTTGCTGCCATATAAATCACATGAATCAGGTTAAGGAGGAAGATTCCTCCCGCTGCGCCAAAGCTCAATCGTTTCTGTCCATATACAATGACGAACAAACTAACAAGTGCACCATACACAAACGCAACCGGAGACACGGTTGTAAATATCGTAAAGGTGTAAAATACTGCATATGAATAAATCAAAATCCGTTTCAGATTTTCACTCGCCGGATTCCGCTTATATTCAATCCAGATTGCAGCGAGCGGCAGGATGGAAAGTACTGCGAAGATTGCGAAATACCCGCCTGTCCGGCTACCCTTGATTACCTCCACAAGATAACATGCCAGCAAAGTAACATTGTAAATCGTATACCCGGTTACCGTGAACCGGTTTGCCCGGCTCGTTCCCTCCAGACTATCCAACGTGTTTTTTACCTCTGCGACCTTTTCCTGCATCTTCTCCTGCATATTATCATGCGCTGCAGTCATCGCTTCTTTTATGTTTTCTTCCATATCGCGCGTTCCTCCTATCGTTTATTTTTACTTTGAAAGATTCTTCAACTCTTCAACAAGCTGCATATCTTCCGGTCTCACCTTCATGTTCGTACAGAGATTCTTCCCTTCTGCCGTTGTCACACTGATCTCGATGATCGAACCCTCGCCGATCTGCGACGATGCCGCCTTGAAAAATGCCGGAAGCTTCGGATGATTCGTTGTAAACTGCGTCAACAGTCCTTTTGCTTTCATTACATTCATTGGATTCATGTCGGTCTACTCTCCTTTAGCCCAGTCAAATGATGTCCGCACGGCTTTTTCCCAGCCGCGCACACGCTCATTCTTCTCTTCTTCTGTTATTTGTGGTTCAAATATCCGCTCGGTCTGTGCGTTACTTCGGATTTCGTCCATATCCTTCCAATAGGAAACAGCCAGTCCCGCCAGATATGCCGCTCCGAGCGCCGTCGACTCCACACATACCGGACGCCTGACCGGAACCTGTATGATATCTGCCTGCGTCTGCATCAGATAGTTGTTCGCACTGGCTCCGCCATCCACATTCAGCGATTTCAGGTGAATCCCGGAATCCTGATTCATCGCCGCAAGCACATCCGCCACCTGATAGGCAATGGAATCAAGCGTTGCACGCACGATATGTTTTTTATTCACACCGCGTGTCAATCCCACGATCGTACCACGTGCGTAACTGTCCCAATACGGAGCGCCAAGCCCGGTAAATGCCGGAACAACATAACACCCTGCCGTATCATCTACCTGTGTGGCAAGTTCCTCACTCTGTGCCGCATCCCGGATAAATTCCATCTCATCACGCAGCCACTGTATCGCAGCGCCTGCAACGAAGATCGAACCTTCGAGCGCGTAATTGATCTTTCCTTCTCTGCCCCAGCCGATCGTCGTAACAAGCCCGTGCTTAGAAAGGATCGGTGTCGCACCGGTATTCATCAGAAGGAAACAACCGGTTCCATATGTATTCTTCGCGTCACCTGCCTGAAAACAATTCTGTCCAAACAGCGCTGCCTGCTGATCGCCCGCGGCACCCGCAATCGGAATCTCGCCGCCTAACAGATTCGTACATGTATAACCATAAACCTCGCTGTTCGAACGCACCTTTGGCAGCATGCATTCCGGAATATCAAGCATCTTTAAGATATCGGCATCCCACTGAAGCGTATGGATATTGAACATCATCGTTCGTGACGCATTGGAATAATCCGTCACATGTACCGCACCTCCGGTGAGCTTCCAGATAAGCCATGTCTCAACTGTTCCAAATAACAGCTCTCCGGCTTCTGCCCGTTTTCTTGCCTGCGGCACGTGGTCTAACACCCATTTTACCTTTGTCGCGGAGAAATACGGATCTACGATCAAACCTGTTTTTTGCTGGATCAAATCCTTAATCGGAAGCACATTTCCTTCTGCATCCGTCATCGTCTGACCGAGCAATTTCTCACAATATTCCGCGGTTCTCCGGCACTGCCAGACAATCGCATTGCAGATTGGCTGTCCGGTCTTCTTATCCCAGATAATCGTTGTCTCCCGCTGGTTCGTAATTCCGATTGCCGCGATATCCTCCGCTGTCACATTGATCTTAGACATTGCTTCCACCGCCACCCCAAGCTGCGTCGACCAGATCTCGTTTGCATCATGCTCCACCCAGCCAGGCCTCGGAAATATCTGTGTAAATTCTTTCTGCGCCATACTCACGATCGTCCCGTTCTTATCAAATAAGATACAGCGGTTGCTCGTTGTACCGGCGTCAAGCGCCATAATATAGCGTTTCTCCTGTCTCTCCAATACCCGTTCCTCACTTTTGTCCAAAAATTCTCTGATATCCGTAATTTAATTGTTGTTTTTCTTCCATCGTGCTTGCAAGCTCCGGCGGTTCCACACGATTTTGAAGCTGCCTTTTCTCCTGCATCCGATTTTCACATTCCAGGTTTCCGCAATTCATGCAGATTCCCTGGCATTGTGTTCCTGGATTTTCTGAAAGTATCGCAAAAAAGACAACACTCTTGGACGGAGACAGAACACCATATGCATTGGCAATAATCTGACTTTCTGCCTGCAGTCCCTGCGCCATAGGTTCCTGTCCTTCTGCCGGATTTCCTGATTTTTTGTCCGGTTTTCCATAGATTTCTTCCAGCAGCCCACACATCGAATCCAACGGAATTTCGTCACCGACAAACACATACCGTTTTACATATCTCCGGTGAAACTTTGGATAACTCCGGTTAAACTCCGCATACATCAACAGCAAAAGTTCATTTGCAATACATTCCACCATATAGCTTTCTTCCAACGCATGCTCCCGATCATAATACTCTTGCAGCCGGTCTACGCCTTCTCCGAGCGTCATCGCTACAATCGCAGATGGATGATCATCAATCAAAGCCACCCCGCGCATATGGTTGTTGATGCGGTATGCAGCATAAGGCGCCATATAGGAGCGTACTTTGTCATAGACAGAAAGAAGTGTGTCCGCATTCTCCAGCGAAAAATGATATTTTGCTATCACTCGTTCAATAAACACTTCCCGATTTGGTTGTTCCACTGTCATTCTGACTTTCATATATCCACACCCTCTGTCCAGCTTCCTTCTGTGCTCAGACGTTTACTTCGTCTTTATAAAATCATATATATCCTGGTATACCCGTTTTTTTCCTTTTTCATTCAGGATTTCATGCCGCATTCCCTTGTACATCGCGCCCAAAACATTTGTATATCCAAGCTCTTTCATAAAATGAATCGACTTTCCAAAATCGCTTGGACTGATTGCGCAAGGATCATCTTTACCTGAAAAAAACTTGATCGGCAATTCCGGATTGTGCATCTCATATCCTTCCGGATTGTACGTTTCCTGCAAAAGATGAATCAAATTTTCATATCCATCCAATGTAAAAGTAAAATGGCAATACCGGTCAGCATTGTATTTTTTCACCATGTTTTTGTCGGAATTAATCCACGCATTCGGCAGTTTTTCCTTCTTAAACCTTTTCTCATAGCTTGAATGTACCATAAAATAATCCATGATTTTAGAATGTTTTCTGCATCCCTTGATTCCACTTAAGATACGCACAATTCGATTTCCGATTCTAGTTCCCTTCCGCATAGATGGACTGCCAAGAAGTACTACTTTATCTATTTCATCATCATATTTTTTCAGATAGCAGCGGGCAACCAGAGACCCCATGCTATGTCCAATCAGGACGAACGGAACATTGGGTGCCAATGCACGAATCAGCTCTGTCACCTGATGTGCGTCCTCCACAAGTCCCATATACCCTGCATCATAGAAATATCCAAGATCTGCATCTGTGACGACACTTCCGCCATGCCCACGATGATCATGAATCACACACAAATACCCTCGTTCTGCCAGATATTTCATAAAATCATAATACCGTTCCTTATGTTCACACATCCCGTGCAAGATTTGCACAACACCAACGATTTTTCCCTCCGGTGCAACCGACATTGCCTGAATCTCCAGTTTGTCCGCATCCGAATAAAACTTAAACTCTCTATACTGAACCGCCATTGATAGCCTCCTGTCTATTTCACACCACATTTTTTGCATATATCCTGCAGACAGCACACGTCGCAATGTGGTTTTGTTCTCGCACTGCATACTTCTCTGCCATGATAAACCAGCCGGTGGCAGAAATCACTTCCTTCATCAGGTGGAATGATTTTCCATAACGCCATCTCAACCTTCTTCGGATCCTTCTCACCATCCACAAGCCCCATCCGGTTCACTAACCGGATGCAATGCGTATCCGTCACGATTGCGGGTTTTCCAAATACATCTCCCATAATCAGATTCGCGCTTTTCCGTCCAACCCCCGGAAGAGAAAGCAGCGCGTCAAAATCGTCCGGAACCTTGTCCTGATATTTATCATGCAACACCTTCATACATGCACAGATATCCTTTGCCTTGCTTCGTCCAAGCCCACATGGCCGCACGATTGCCTCTACTTCTGCAGGGGCTGCAACCGCCAACGAAGCCACATCCGGGTATTTCGCATATAAATCCTGCACGACTACATTCACTCTGGCATCGGTACACTGTGCTGCTAACCGCACCTCAACCAGAAGTTTCCATGCCGCATCATATTCCAATGTACACGCTGCATCCGGATATTCTTCCCGCAAACGTTCTATAATTATACCCGCCCGTTGTTTTTTTGTCATTTTATACTATCTCCTGTAAATATCATTTTTCATCATAACAAAAAAACGCGAAAAATGAAACCTCTTACATATTTTTTCTGTCAGTTTTTTCTATATTTTTCATATAAAACCACCTAAAAGTTTTTGTACTGTTTTCCTTTATTCCATGCTTGACGATATCCCTTTCTCTCCTGTATAATTTTGGATAGTCGTAAAGTAATTGACGTTTTTTTCAATTCGTCAATCCATATATCTATCGCAAAACGGAGGACTCAGACTTATGGATCTTAGAATACAAAAAACAAGACAGAATATTTTCAATGCATTTATCACACTCCGTGAAAAATATCCTCTTGAAAAAATCACAGTCAAAGAGCTCTGTGAACACGCCCAGATCAGCAAACAGACATTTTACCTGCACTACAGGGATCTCTACGACTTGTCAGAACGGATTGAATCATCCATGATTGATGAGATGCTTTCCAATCTTCCATACCCGGAAGACATTCTGATTCATACGGGGGAAGTCACCCATCAGCTCTTTCAAAAAGCAATTGAACAGGGACACAACTTCCGCGTTGTATTCTCCGGCTCCCGCGTAAGCGCACTTACAGAAGGATTAGAAAAGTCACTCAAAAACGCACTTTACGAAAAATGTCCGAATTATCGCACTGATCTCCGTGCAAATATCTTGATTACGATTTTGGTCCAAGGTTGTTACCATGCTTATGAACAATATTCTACAATCGACCAGGATCGAGTTGTTTCCATCATCAGCAGGATTGCAGATGAAATATCCAAGGATTGTAATTGATTTTCATAATAATTAATTTTTATGGGGGCCTTCACTTAGAAATAATAAAAAGCAAAAGCGGCCAACTTGGGGATAGTTGACCGCCAGCTGCGTTATCAAATAACGCGAAGGAGAAATGTGTGTCTTGTGACACTAATATGAATCTTGGGGGGATTCTATATATATAAAGCACTCTCATGCTTTATACCAATCTCATAAGACTTCCTTCCTCTTTTGTCGATTCGTCTCTACACGAATTATCTTTTGTAGGAATGTATTTCTTGAAGTCTATGGTTGTATAATACTGACTTTTTTTGTAAAAATCTATCAAATATATGTCTTTTTTTTCAAAGTTATGATATACTTTAAAAAATCAGCTTAACCAACTAGAAAAAGGAGTTTTCTATGAATATCGAAAAAGAAGTAAACATGCAGCTCTTCATGCAGCAGCAGGATCAAAGCCGCCATTTAGATTATGAGAAGGAATTCGGAATATACAAAGCCATCGCACATGGCAACATGGACGAAGTACTTGCCCGTCACAAAGAATACGAAGACAACAAACATTATACAACTGGTGCAGACCGCAATGGCGTGTTGTCTGCTGACCCGGTGCAAAATGCAAAATACCATTTTGTCATACTGGCAGCCATGGTCAGCCGGTTCTGTGCCCAGTATGGACTTTCCCGCGAGGTTGCCTATAGCATGAGCGATATTTTTATCCAACGTATGGATGTCTGCAAAAAGCTGGACGAGATTGACAATCTCCAGACTGAGATGATCATGAGTTACACAAAAGCAATGCAGGAAAACCGGAGCAAAGGCATCTATTCTAAGCAGATTGTCAAATGTATTGATTATATTCACGCCAATCTGCAACAGGAATTGCGGTTGAATATGATTGCAGAGTATCTGAACATGAATCCGACGTATCTTTCGCGTCTGTTCAAAAAAGAAATGAATATTTCCATCTCCGCTTATATCAAGACCGAACGCCTGAAAAGTGCCGCACACCTATTGGAATATTCCACTTATTCTATCTCTGAGATTTCAGAGTACTTGAATTTTTCATCACAGAGCCATTTTACCAGTTCTTTCCAGGAATTGTATGGCCTGACACCGAAACGTTACCGGGATTTACATACAAACTGCGAATCCCCGGATTATGATTCCAGTGAAGAAAAACGGGAGCACAAATAAGTGACTCCCGAACGATTATTTAATTCTGATTTTGAATCCGGCTGACTAGATCTTCGAGATACATCCAACGATCCATCTTTTCTGCCAGATCCTGCTCGAGCTGCCTCTGCTCTTCGTAGAGTCGCTGCAGCTCGGACGAATTGCTGGCGTTTTTTTCCATTGCCAATTTCGTATCCGCAATCTTTGTCTCCAATACAGCAATATCATCCTCAATCGTATCATATTCCCGTTGCTCTTGATAAGAAAGCTTCAATTTTTTCGCACGGTTTTTTTCTTTCCTGTTCCCGGATTTTTCGTATTCTCCATCCTGTATTTCCTTTTTTTTATCTGTCCGGCTTCCAGCTTCTACATTCTCTTTTTCATACATCACACGCGTCTCATAATCGATATAACCGCCCTCACTCTGCCAGAGTGTTCCATCCGGGCGGAATGCGAAAATCCGGCGTACCACACGGTCTAAGAAATACCGGTCATGACTGACTGCAACGACAATTCCCCGAAAAGAATCCAGATAGTCTTCTAAAATCGTTAATGTCGTGATATCCAGATCATTCGTCGGCTCATCCAATATAAGAACATTCGGTGCGGACATCAAAACCTTACACAGATACAAGCGTCTGCGCTCGCCTCCCGATAATTTTCCAATCAGACCATACTGGTCTTCCCCGCGGAACAAGAACCGCTCCAACAGTCTTGCCGCAGTAATCTTACCCTCGTCTGTCTCTACATATTCCGCCACGTCGCGGATATAATCAATCACACGCTGATTCGGATCCATGTCCTTGCCAAGCTGGATCTCCTGCGCAAAATATCCAATCTTCACTGTCGGGCCAATCACAACGCTTCCACTGTCCGGTTCTAACATTCCCTGCATGATCTTAAGCAGTGTACTTTTGCCACAGCCATTTCGACCGACGATTCCAATCCGGTCATCTTTTAGAAAATGGTATGTAAAGTCATGGATGATTGTCTGGTCGCCAAAGCTTTTTTCAATATGGTCAAGCTCTACCGTTGTCCGTCCAAGACGCGAAGAAACGGAACCAATCTCCACCTGTGCATCTTTCACCGGAGCGGTTTTTCCTTTCATCTCCTCGTAACGTTCCAGCCTGGCCTTCTGCTTGGTTGAACGTGCTCTGGCGCCACGCTTCACCCATTCGAGTTCCACGCGGAGAATCGACTGCCGCTTCCGTTCCTGTGCATCTAAGATATCCTCGCGAAGTGTCTTTCCCTCCAGAAAACCGGAATAGTTTGTAGCATACGAGTAGATTTTTCCCTTATCTACCTCGATGATCCGGTTCGCTACGCTGTCAAGGAAATAGCGATCGTGTGTTACCATGATAATCGAGCCTTTGTATGCGCGCAGCTCGCTCTCCAACCAGGTTGACATCTCGCTGTCCAAATGGTTTGTCGGCTCATCTAAAAGCAATATATCTGCTTTTGCAAGCAGCGCAGACACAAGTGCCAGTCTTTTTCGCTGTCCTCCGGATAAGTGTCCGCATGTCTCTTCAAAATCCGTGATGCCAAGCCTCGTCATCATCGTCTTTGCTTCGCTCTCTATCGTCCAGTGGTTTTCCTCTGTAACGTGTCCACGCACGACTGCCTGCAACACGGTATCTGTCGCTTCAAATTCCGGGGTCTGCGGCAGGTATTGTACTGTATAGTGATTCGCCAGTATCACGTTTCCGGTATCCGGTTTTTCTATGCCTGCAATGATTTTCAGAAGGGTTGATTTGCCCGTGCCATTGATTCCGATGATTCCGGCTTTTTCGCCTTCCTGCAGGAAGAAGGACGCTTTATCAAAAAGTTTGCGCTCGCCATATGCTTTTGTGATTTCATCGACGGTTACGATGTTCATGTGATTGCTCCTATTTTCTATTCGTCTAGGGATTTGGGGATGATTGCCATTCTATGCAGACGCGCTCTCGCTCGGTTCAGCACGCAGTGGTACTAAATTCACGACAAACAAGTTTGCCGTTCATTAAGTACCAGCGTGCTTCAACGGTCTGCTTAAGAATCGGCAATCATCCCCAAATCCATATACTGTATTGATTAAATATACTATTTCTATCATTCATAATCCGGCAGATTTAATAACTTTTGACTTAGATCTATCAGTTCTTGTCTGCCAGATGAGTTTATGATCTGTACGTTTCCTTTATGGTCGTCAGTGCGCAACAGGCCTTGTACTTTGAGGCGGCGCATGAGTTCGCGGGAGGTTCCAAGGCTGCCATCGATCAGATGGATGTCACGATCGCCAAGAAAATGGCGAAGTTCTTTCTTCAGGAATGGGTAGTGTGTACAGCCAAGGACAATGGATTCTGTGTCGTCGGTCAGGACTGGGGATAATTTCTCCGCGAAATAGTCGTCTAGTTCCTGTCCGTCCAGATCGCCATGCTCAACGAATTCCATCAGTCCGTCACACTGAACGGGAACAATGTCTGCCTGTTCCCGGTACTTTGCTAAGAGGTTCTGGAATTTCTCCTGTTTGAGTGTCATCGGAGTTGCCATCACCAGGATTCTTCCACCATGGCTTTCGGTCACAGCCGGTTTCACGGCCGGTTCGATTCCCACGATTGGAAGCTCCGGATATGTATTTCGCAGCAATCGTACGGCTGCACTTGTCGCTGTGTTGCAGGCAACTGCCAGTCCTTTGATTCCCATATCCAGCAGTTTTTTCACCACTGCAAATGTCAAATCCCGGATTTCTGCCTGTGGCTTTACACCATAGGGTGCATGCAGGGAATCTCCATAATATATAAAATCTTCCTTCGGCATCAATTTTATGGCTTCACGCAGGACGCTCAATCCGCCAAGCCCCGAATCCATAAATCCGATTGGAAGTCTTTGTTTTTCCTGTAATTTGTCTGTTTCTGACATATTATAACCTTCTTGTCATATTTAATGTTGCCATACAAAGCGTGACGGTTTACGCTCGCTTTATTCATTTGCATTGCCACGCCCATTCTACCACAGATACCTATACTTGTACAAACGAAAAATCGCAAGGCTTATATGGATCTATCCTACACCTTGCGATTTTATCAATATTTGCAGGCAATGAGCTTCTGAGTCAAAAGATATAGCTTACGTCGATTGCCCTAAAATGTACAATTGCATTTTATTTGGTTGTATCTGTGCTACGGATCTTATCCCGTACCGGGAATATCATGGATGGCGATACGGAAAGCTCATCAATTCCCATCTTCAGGAAGGTTTCTGTGAGTGTTGTATCGGCACCAAGTTCGCCGCAGATTCCGACCCAGCAATTTTCCTTATGTCCATTGTCGATCACCATCTGAATCATGCGCAAGATTGCCGGATGGTGTGAATCATAAAAATCATCCAGCTTCGGATTCTGACGGTCGATTGCAAGCGTATACTGTGTCAGATCGTTCGTTCCGATACTGAAGAAATCAACTTCTTTCGCAAGCTCTGCACTCATCATCACAGCGGCCGGCGTCTCAATCATGATACCCTGCTCGACATCTCCGTACGGAAGTCCCTGCGCATCTAACTCTGCTTTCACTTCGTCAACGATCGCATGAATCCTCTGCACCTCTGATACGGAAATGATCATCGGATACATGATGCCGATATTTCCGTAATAGCTTGCACGGAAGATTGCACGAAGCTGTGTCTTGAATATCTCCGGCTGTGTCAGGCAGATGCGGATTGCACGGTAGCCCATCGCCGGATTATCTTCTTTATCCAGATTGAAATAATCCACCTGTTTGTCGGCACCGATATCCAGTGTACGGATAATGACTTTCTTGCCTGCCATATTTTCTGCAACTGTTTTATATGCCTGAAACTGCTCTTCTTCTGTCGGAAATGTATCGTTCTCGAGATACAGGAACTCACTTCGGAAAAGCCCGATACCCTCTGCATCATTCTGCAGGGCAGATGCCACATCCGCAACACCACCGATATTCGCATACAGCTTGATCTTCTTTCCATCGAGCGTGATATTTTCCTTGCCCTTCAGCTCCTGCAACAAGCGTTTCTTCTCTTCGGCTTCCTGCTTCTTACTCTCGTATTCTTTCACAACATCATCGGTTGGCTCTACATAGACACTGCCATTGTAGCCATCGACAATTGCGAATTTGCCATCGACATTTCCCTCGAATTTCACGCCGATCAGTGCCGGAATATTCATCGTCCGCGCCAAAATCGCTGTATGGGAATTCGTCGAACCATGTCTTGTTACAAACGCGAGCACCTTTGACTTATCAAGCTGTACCGTCTCACTTGGTGCCAGGTCATCCGCTAAGAGAATCACCTGTTCGTCACCATCTAATACACTGTCTTTCTTTCCCTGAAGGATCTTCACAACCCGGTTGGAAATATCCTTCACGTCAGCAGCACGCGCCTTCATATAATCATCATCCATCGCTGCAAACATATCTGAGAAGTTATCTCCGGTTGTTGCAACTGCATATTCTGCATTGACACCCTGATTCTCAATCATATGTGTGATTGCTTCCACATAATCAAGATCATCCAACATCATTTGATGTACGTCGAATATCATCGCATTGACTTCTCCGACTTCCACCAGCGCTTTCGCGTAGAGTGCCTGTAACTGCTCCTTCGCAGTTTCCTTTGCCTCTTTGAATCGTTTTACTTCTGCGGCAGTGTCCTCGATCTTTACACGTTTGACAGTACTTTCATCCTTGTTATATATGGAGATCCGACCGATTGCAATTCCGCCAAATACACTTTTTCCTTTTAATTCCTGCATACTCTCACCCGGCTGTATAAGACCTTCCCTTTCTTCGTACATCAATTACAGATTCTCGTTCATGAATGCGGAGAGTGCTGCGATTGCCTCATCTTCCTGTTCACCGTCTGCCTGCAGGATCACTTCATGTCCCTGCTTAGCTCCAAGGCTCATGACGCCCATGATACGCTTTGCATCAACGCTTCTTCCGTCCTTTGCGATTGTTACCTTGCATGGATAAGCGGCTGCAAGCTTTACAAGCTGTCCGGCCGGTCTTGCGTGAATTCCCTGTGCATCTGTGATTACATAACTAAACTCTCTCATAATTTCATTCTCCTTTTCTTTTTTGAGAATTGAAAAAGGTACACCTCATTCTCTCTCCACATATATCCTAAATACAGTTCGCGCATATAAATGTATTGAAACTAAGAAATACTAAATGTTCTGCTACACCTGTTCTATCCGTACGAAACCGCTGCCAATTCGCCATCCATGGCTCAGTGGCAGCTTACCTGAACATCGTGTTCAGGTATTTCTGATATTGTTCAGAACATTAAGTATTTCTAAGTTCCAAACATATCTATATGCTGCGAACCTGTATTTGAATATATGTGTTAAACATATTGGATTGTACCTTTTCCAATTCTAATTATTCTCTTATATAAAATTCTTCGATCGTGTGACCTTATATTATGCGGCTACTTTCTTCTTTAATACACCGAGCAGCAGTGCGGAGATGATACTTCCGACTACCAGCGCGACAAGATACATTGCGGCGTGTCCGACAACCGGGAATACGAAGATTCCACCGTGAGGAGCCATCAGTGTACAGTTAAATGTTGCGGAAAGTCCACCTGCGACACCGGCACCGACTACACATGCCGGGATGACATGTAACGGATCCGCTGCGGCGAATGGGATTGCACCTTCTGTGATGAAGGAAAGTCCCATAACGAAGTTTGTAGGGCCTGCCTTGCGTTCCTGCTCTGTGAACTTGTTCTTGAACAATAAGGATGCGATTGCAATTGCGATTGGAGGAACCATACCTCCGATCATAACCGCTGCCATGATATCATAATTACCGGCTGCAATCTGAGCGGTACCGAATACATACGCTGCCTTGTTGACCGGACCGCCCATATCGACTGCCATCATCGCGCCGAGCAATGCTCCAAGCAGGATAATATTTGCGCCACTCATGTTCTTCAATCCATTGTTCAAAGCTGTATTGATAAATCCGACAACCGGTTCGACCACATACACCATACCCGCTCCGGTAATCAGCAATCCAAACACCGGAATCAGCAGGATCGGCACCATTCCTTCCAGTGCGGAAGGAAGCTTCGAGAAAATCTTCTTCAGAAGCAATACAACATAGCCTGCTATAAATCCGGCCGCCAGTGCGCCGAGGAATCCGGACTTTCCATTTGCTGCAATGGCACCACCTAAGAAACCAAGTGCAAGTCCCGGACGGTCCGCGATACTCATCGCAATAAATCCGGCAAGGATCGGCAGCATAAAACTAAATGCCACACCACCAACCTGAGCCTTCAAGAAATAAGCAACCGGTGTCAATGTACCGAAGTTACTCTTTACATCTGCAACAGAACCATACTTGTCAATCAGATACTGCGGAACGTGATTTAAGTCAACGAGCAATCCATCGATCAGAAATGCAAGTGCAATCAGAATACCTCCGCCAACAACAAATGGTAACATATGCGATACACCATTCATCAGATGCTTATAAATCTGGTGTCCGACGCTTTCTTTCCCCTCGGTTTCTTTACTTTCGGCTGCATCATCGCCTGCTTCATAGACAGCTGCTTTGCCTTCGGCTGCACATGTCAGCAATTGTTCTGCCTTATTGATACCATCTGCCACCTTGCAGATGATCACCTTCTTGCCATGGAAACGATCCATCGGCACCTGTGTATCGGCAGCAACGATGATTGCATCGGCTTCCCTGATCTCCTCTGCTGTTAATACGTTCTTGGCACCGCCGGAGCCTCTGGTCTCCACCTTGATCGCATAGCCGAGTTCCTTTGCTTTCTTCTCCAATGCCTCGGCTGCCATGTACGTATGTGCGATTCCGGTCGGGCATCCTGTCACTGCTAAAATCTTCTTTGAAGCTTCTGAGATAGTCGGAATCGCTTCCTCCTGCTTCGCATCACCATTTTCCGCCTTGTCAATGATACTTAGGAATTCATCTACCGTCTTCGCGGATTTCAATGCATTCGTGAAATCCTCGTCCATAAGAAGCACGGATAATTTGCTCAGTACATCGAGATGGACATTGTCTGCGGTATCCGGTGCCGCAATCAGGAACAGCAGATGTACCGGCTCGCCATCCAACGAATCGAAATCCACGCCATCCGGGATCACCATCGCTGCAAGACCAGCCTGCTTCACGGCTGCCGACTTACAATGCGGAATCGCGATTCCTTCTCCAATTCCGGTTGTTCCTTCCTGTTCTCTTGCATACACACCCTTGCGGTATGTGTCAACGTCTGCGATCTTTCCGCTTTCTGCCATCAAAGCCACGGCACGATCCAGTGTCTCTTCCTTCGAGTTTACCTTCGCACCAAGGTAAATGCTCCTCTTGTCTAACAAATCTGTAATCCGCATATGCAACCCCTCCTGCATCATTTTTTGCCGAAGGTCTTTACATACAAGCCTTCGACTTCTTCCTTCGTTGCAAGCTCTTCCGAAAATGCACTCGCACTTCCGGTACATACGCCTATTTCAAATGCGTTTTTATATGCATCTGCTCCGCCATCTGTAATCAGATATCCGGCAATAAATCCAGCTACCATCGAATCTCCGGCACCGACGGAATTTTTCACTGTGCCCTTTGGAGCCTCTGCCCGGTACTCACTTCCGTCCTCTGCAAGTAATACCGCACCGTCACCCGCCATGGATACGAGCACATTCCGTGCGCCCTGCTCCTGTAGCTTCTTCGCATATTTGCATACATCGTCTTTGTCTTTGATCTCCACTCCGAAGATCTCGCCGAGTTCGAAATTATTCGGCTTGATCATAAAAGGCTTATATGGAAGCACATTCACCAAAAGATCTCTTGTCGCATCTACGACGATCTTCAACTTTTTGTCCTGCAGACGCTTCATGATATCCATATATGCGGATTGTGGCATGCTCTCCGGAATCGAACCTGCCAGAACAAGGATATCGCCCTCCTGCAAGGTCTCTAACTTCTGATATAGCTGTTCCAATGCATCCGCAGAGATCTTCGGTCCCTGTCCGTTGATCTCGGTTTCCTCCTTCGCGCGGATCTTGACATTGATCCGTGTCATGCCTGCATCTAATTCAATAAAATCACTTTCCACGCCTTTTGTCCTCAGCATGGATTTCAAAACCTCTCCGGTAAATCCAGCCGTAAAACCAAGTGCCTGATTCTCAAATCCAAGATTCTTCAATACCATGGATACATTGATTCCTTTTCCACCCGGCAGAATCTTCTCGCCACTGGTACGGTTAACATATCCAAGATTCACGCAATCCAGATCCTGCACATAGTCGAGAGAGGGATTAAATGAAACAGTGTAAATCATACTCTCACCTCCGTGATATTCTTCATTCCTCTGTACTCATTATTTTCAATCTTCGTTGTAATTATCCTTGCAAACTTGAATTCCGCAAAACTAATCGAACAAATCTCACCGAATTTGCTGCTGTCGCACAGCACATAGCGCGCCTTCGTCTTCTGCATGGATTTCTTCTTCACCATTGCTTCTTTGACATCCGGTGTTGTAAATCCGTTGCCCTTTGTCACGCCGTTCGCACCCCAGAAGCCTTTTGTGAAATTGTATTTATCCAGAGAGATAATTGCTTCTTCTCCAACGATTGCTTCTGTGACCGGCTTGAACTCACCGCCAAGGATATATGTCGTATAGCCTTTCTGTGACAAATGCTTTGCATGTGCAAATGAGTTTGTGACGAATATCACATTCTTCGCTGTGATATAGTCGATCATCAGCTCGGTTGTCGTTCCGGCATCCATATACACCACATCCTGATCCTTGATCAATGCTGCCGCGTATCTGGCAATCTCAATCTTTTCTTCCCGGTTGATCTCCTTCCGGTATTCTACCGCATCATCCTTCACATGGAAGCTTCCACCGATTGCCATCGCACCGCCATGTACCTTCACCAGTCTGCCTTCCTTATCCAGTGCGTTCAGATCCCGTCTGATGGTGGACTCGGAAATATCAAGGAGCTGCATCAGTTCCTGTACGGAAACGCTGTGTCTTTGTTCTACTGCTGCAAGTATCGCCTGCTGTCTTTCTTCTCCTAACATGTTTCTCCTTTCCGTCAAAAGCGTTCATTTTATTTCAATTTCGTTCAACTTTTCTATATGATAACGCCATTTTCAGTCATTATCAATCATTTTCTTTCATTTTTCTACCTTTTTAGTCAATTTTTCAATCAAATTCCGTCAAAATGCAGTCATAAAAATAATGTGCATAAACTATAGCAAAAAAACAAGAGGCTTTACGCCTCTTGCTTTTTTCTCACTCATCCGATTATTTTCCTGTATGAAACTTACGTTTTTCCTCATACATTTTTTCATCCATACGCATCAGAAATGTTTCCGCATTATCCCCTTCTCCAAATTCTGTGCACCCCATAGCCACGCTTAATGTAAACGCTTCCTCCTTACACTTGTTAAATTTGGCAAGATTACTATTTATCTCATTCATCGTAGAGAAAACGTGCTCTTTATCAACATCTGACAACAAAACGATAAATTCATCACCTGCATATCGAATTGCCATTCCTGTATCCGGTATCGATTTAAATAAAATATTTCCCATTACACAGATAGCACGATCACCTATATTGTGTCCACAATTATCATTTATATGTTTAAAATTATTAATATCCATCATAATTCCATGTAATGGTCTTCGGTTCGTATTTTCTCTTTCTGCAAGCACCGCATTAAAATATCTGCGATTAAACAGTCCAGACAGTTCATCCATATATAAATTTTCCGCATAAGACTGCATTTGTACAAATGTCAATGCTACTGCAACCAGCACCCATGATGTTGTTATGCCATAACAGAAAAACTGAATCAGCACGCCTACCACACAGGGACCAACGAAAAACAGTATCGGGAAAAAGTTCAAATTAACCCCCTGCTTTTTGGAATGATATACCGAATATATACTATACGCAAGATAAATCATAAGTGAAATATATCCAAGAATCGCGCCTTCGCATCTCTGATATTCATTGTTTGCAGATATTTTAAATATGAACTCCGTACCAAAAAGATTATATAAAACAGCTATAACTTCCACAATCCACGGAATCATTATGACTCCAACTTTACGGAATATCCTTTTATAGTTCCTGTAAATACGGAGTTGTACATATATACACCACAACAAACCGATACTTACCGTTCCAACAAAACACAAACTGTTAGAAATATAATTAACTACTCTGCCACCTGTTAAATCCTTTCCATCTACCATAAAGGAAACCGTCTCAGCCAATGCTCCAAGCAAATTTACAATTGCCATTCCATCATATATCTTATCTTCCATATGAAGAATCTCTCTGTTTTTTCGTCTGCAAATCAGAAGAAAGCTCATCATCAGTATAGTTATTCCATTTGCCATCAATATCTCTTCTATATTTATCATTTATTTTATATCCTTTCCCCCCGACCATTGTACTCACGGTTTGCAAAGCATTTTGTATATTTCTCACAATTCTCCATAAAAAAGCACAATCCAAACTGGACTGTGCTTTTTGTTATTATTACGCCATCTGTGTCTGAAACAGCGTATTGATCTCTTCTTTCGTTGCAAGCTCCTCGGAAAATGCACTGGCACTTCCGGCACAGATACCAAGCTTCAACGCATATTCATAATCGTCACGCTCGATATAACCTGCCAGGAATCCGGCAAGCATCGAATCACCGGCACCGACAGAATTCTTCACCGCTCCCTTCGGTGCGGCTGCGCGGATCACTCTGCCATCCTCTGTCACAAGGACTGCACCCTGATATGACATGGAGACGAGCACATTTCTCGCTCCACGCTCCTGCAGCTGCTTCGCATACATCTCTGCCTGATCCATCGTCGTTACTTCCACACCGAACAGATTTCCAAGCTCGGTACGATTTGGCTTAATCAAAAATGGGTGATACGGAAGAACATTCGTGAGCAGTTCTCCGGTCGCATCCACGATAATCTTGTTGTTATTATATTGCAGCATCTGCATGATATCCATGTAAGTTGTCTTGGACATGCAGTCCGGCAGGCTGCCCGCAAGTACCAGATAATCATCCTGATCCAGATAGCCAAGCTTCTCATAGAGCTCTGCGATATCCTCGCTCTTGATCTCCGGTCCCTGTCCGTTGACCTCTGTCTCATCGCCACAGCGCATCTTGACATTGATACGGGTCAGTCCATTTGCAATATCAATAAAATCTGCGTTCATATCCCGCTGCATCAACAGTGCTTTCAAAGCTTCTCCGGTAAATCCCGATGTAAAGCAGATCGCACGGTTATCAATACCGAGATTCTGCAGTACGATGGATACGTTGATGCCCTTGCCGCCAGGCAGAATCTTCTCTGCTGTCGCGCGGTTCACCTGATTTCGTTCAAATTCCGTCAGATCCATGATATAATCAAGCGACGGGTTAAATGTAACTGTATATATCATATTTTTTCCTTTCTCTCTATGCGTAAATCCCGAACCAATACATTAATTTTATAATACCCTATTCCCCGCGTGATTGTAAATATTTTTTTCTATACATTTTGGAAATTCATATACGCTTTCGTTACTCCTTCACGGACAATATAATTACCATCACTAAAATACATGCCATTCCCACCAGATCCATCGTTGTCATGACCGTTCCAAGCCACAACACAGAAAAAAGTGTTGCTGAAACCGGTTCCACACTGGAGATCATGCTGGCACGCACCGGGCCGATGTCATGTACTCCCTGCAGGAATAACAAAAACGACATCATCGTTCCGATCAAAACCATCGCTGCAACTGCTAATACCCCATAAAAATTAAGATGCACCGGAATCGTCCATACTTTGACGATACAGCTATATGCCACGCCACAAATCAACATGCCGTAGCCGACAACCGGCTGGCTGCCCCATTTTTTGAGCATCCGCTCCGGAAGCAGGGTATACATGCAGAATCCAAACGCTGCAAGCAATCCCCACTTCAGTCCCTCTTTCGAGATACTCATCTGATGGATATTTCCGTGCGTTGCGATGAGAAATGTACCGCCGACTGCCAGAAGCACCGCCACAATCTCCCGGAACTTCGGCGGACGCAATCTGCGCACACAGGAGATAATCAGTACCATCACAGGTGCCAGATACTGCAATGCCGTTGCAATCCCGGCATTCGTATGATGAATGGCTTCCAGATATGCATACTGACACAAGCCCACACCGAATATCGCAAACAGGATAATCCCGAAGAAATCCCGGGTGGACTTGAATATGTCAAATGCCGCTTTCCGTTCGCGGATAATATATGCAATTGTAAGGATTACACCTGTGACAAGCATGCGCATGCACGAAAGCCATGCCGTGTTGATATTGTAATGCGAAAACAAAAACTGTCCGCAGGCACCCGAAAATCCCCACGAGATTGCACCAACCAATACGCACAGCACACCGCGCAGCTGATTCCCATGTGTACCCTCATCATAATTTCTTCGTTTACTCATTGCTGGTTCACCAGAACGGCTTTGATCTCATCCACATTTGCATATCCGTTTTTCTCCATGATATACTTCAAAGCCTCCTGTATATCCTCCTCTGTCAGAATAATCTGCTTGCTCTCCTCTGTGACAACCGTACAGCCACCCTTCATATCACAGCATCTGCCACTACAATTATTCTTCTGTATATTTTTCCGGCTGATTGCGCCGATTTCCTCGAGCGTATTGATCATACGGTACACAGTCGCAATACCTATGCTGTTGTCCCGCTTATGCGCCAGAAAATAAACTTCCTTACAGCAGGTATATTCTTCGTTCGCAATAATATCGACGATCAGCTTGCGCTGCTCTGTCAGACGATATCCATGTTCCTTGAGTGAAGCCAGAATCTCTTCCTTACTGCTTGCCACCTGTCCGATTGGTTCCTGATCGTTCATTCTGTCACCTCTTTCACTTCTATTTCATTCTTTATATTTGCGCTCTTTAATTTTTTAACGGTACTCCGGTACAAAATCACAGATAATGTCGTTCCGATCGTCCACCCGACCGGCCATGCGAGCCAGATTCCGGTGCTGCCCCATTCCCTTGAGAAAAGAGCGGCTAAGATCACGCGCAGGAACAAATCCAGAAATGTTGTAACCATAAACTGCTTCATTGCTCCAACGCCCCGCAGGACACCGTCTGTAATCAGCTTGACTGACACCACAAAATAAAATGGTGCTAATATATGCAGGAATTCAACGCCGACCTTCTTCGCCTCAATACTGTTTTCATCCATGAACAGCTGCACCAGACTGCTGCTGCACAGAAGATACAATATTACAACCGGCACGCAGGTAAGAAAAATCAGCTTCAGTGCTGCCTTGCATCCCTGACTGATCCGTTCTATCTTCTGTGCGCCAAGATTCTGTGCCGCAAAATTCGAGACGCCGTTTCCAAGCATCGTAAATGTTGTGATAACCATATTATTGAGCTTCACGGCTGCCGCATATCCTGCAATCACATCTGAGCCGAAGCTGTTGATAATACTCTGGATGATGATATTTCCGATCGACACGAAGCCCTGCTGCAGGGTACTTGGTATCGCAATCTTCAGCATCTTGCCGAAGATCTCTCCAGAAAATACCGGCACCTTCTGATGTCCTTCGTGTTCATCCTTGATCTTCCGCAGCCGGAGCAGCACAACGATCACGGACAGGATACAGCTTACGCCCTGGCAGATAAATGTTGCCCACGCGACACCTGTCACGCCCATATGAAAGCTCTTTACAAACAGGATATCTACAAATACGTTCGATACCGATGAAAAAGCTAAGAACATAAACGGTGTTTTCGAATCTCCGAGTGCCGAGAATATACCGGTTGCAATGTTATAGAAGAACAAAAATACAAGTCCTCCGGTATACACGTCCAGATACAGCTTGGAATCTGCAAATATATCTGCCGGCGTGTGTATCAGATGCAGCAATGCACCGCCTGCAAAAAGTCCGGTCAGTGTCAGAATCAGACACAGCACTGCCGAATATATAAACGTCGTATAGACGGTCGTCTTCATCTTCCGGTAATTCTTCGCCCCGAAAAACTGTGCCGCAATGACGGAACACCCCATGTTGCAGCCAAACGCAAACGCCATATAGATCAATGTAATCTCATAAGAATTTCCCACGGCTGCAAGTGCATTTTTACCAACATATTTTCCTGCGACCAGACTGTCTGCAATATTATATAACTGCTGGAAAATGACGCTTCCAAGTAACGGAATGCAATACCTCCACAATACACGCTCCGGTTTCCCCACTGTTAAATCCTTATTCATCGTTGCCGCACCGTATGTCCGGTACGCCTCGCCTCCTTTTTACTCTGTTTCCGAATCATGGCAAACCTGATTATTCTTCTGAGAAGCTGCATCCGCAGAACAATTGTACGCAGACACGCTCTCGCTCGGTTCAGCACGCAGTGGATACTAAATTCGCGACAAAAAACAGTCGCTCATTAAGTACCAGCGTGCTTCAACGGTCTGCTTTACAATTTGTTCTGTGGATGCAGCTCTGCCATATTGCATCAAGCGGTTGCCATGATTCCATAAGCACTTATCTTATGATGCCTGGCTTATCTAATGTTCCTTGTATGCGCCAAGTATCTTAATATCGTTATACACTTGGATTTGTCTCAGTGTCTCGACGACAACTTCGAGCCGCTCGGTCAGGCAGTCGATCTCAATGTAGAAGTTGTAGGTTCCCATCGATTGTTTTGTCGGACGGGACATGATCGAGATCAAGTTGATGCGTTTGTCATAGAACCGGCGCAGGATATCGAACAGGATTCCGGGCCGGTCGGTGGCAGGCATGATATAGACCGGGATTCGTACTTTCTCCCGTGTAAGCTCCGCAGCTTTCTCTGTGCCATCCGTATCTGCATCCAACCCTTTCCCGTTACTTACAAGCTCTTCAAGCTGCTTTTCAAGGTCCGGATTCTCCACGTCTAATACACCCTTGCGCAGAATGATAAAACGGGTATGATTGCCCTTTGCATCCGTCACATCTTCTGCAAGCACGCGCACATCGTCTGCCTGTATCACATGATGTGGTACGATTGCTGCTGCACCCGGTTCATCCTGTATCTTGTAATAAGATTCCATGTTGCTGTTCGTCGTTATAATCTCTGCGTCATGCAAGGTATGCAGGAACTGTCTGCACTGCCCATTCGTCTTGAACTGCACATAGATCTTTCGGATATCTTCAATCTTCTCTGTATTGGCAAGCAGTGAAAACTGGACTGCTACCTGATTTTCATCGACGATATAAACGTTTTTCTCCAGCAACAGGTCAAGTGTCCGCTGCACATAACCATCCAGCATATTTTCTACCGGAACAACCGCATACTCACACGCTTCGTTCGTACAGAGTTGTTCGAACACATCGTCAATCGTCGGACAATAAAGCGGTTCTAATGATTTCCTGTGTGCTGCCTCATATTTCTTATTATATTCTTCATAGGACTTATCGCAAAATGTCCCTTTCGGTCCTAATACTGCTATCATGTAGATGTCTCCTCCCGAACGTGCATTTCCAATCTGCTGATTCACTTGCAAATCCAGCTGATTGCTTCATCTGTGCACGCATTATATCCACTCGAAATTTCCACCGGTAATGGCAAGACTGAGTAATGCATCCATCTTCTCGACATCCTCACCCTCCAATACCTGTATCAGCTTTGCGGTGTCTTCAGCCACCTGCATAGTCTCATCCGGTCCGATCTCCGGATCAAATTCCGCCTCACAGTATGGACAGTTGATATGCTCCATCGTCTGCAGAGACAGGAATTTCTCTCCACAGCTTTCACATTCATAATACCCACAACGGGTTGTTCCTTCCGGTACATAATACATATGCTGACTTTACTCCTTTACATCTATCTCTTTCATGGGATTCCTTATTCTGCATCATCGGAATCTCCTGTATCATCCAATTTAGTTTCACCCTTCAGGTCGTTCAGGTTTGTCGCCGGGAAGATATCTGCCACATCATTGATTGCGATATACGCATACGGATCAATGCTATGTACCAGATTCCGCATCTTGCCGACCTGGAACCGGTTCACAATGAAATACACCAGCGTGCGGTCGGTATTCGAATAATATCCTTTCGCATCAATCGTTGTGATACCGTTTTCAAATGCGGCGGAAAGTGCCTCGCACACATGCTTCGGATGTTCTGTCACGATAAAGGCTGCCTTGGAACGGTCGAAGCCCTCCACGAAGAAGTCAATCGTTTTGGATGCAGCCGCATAAGTCACAACCGAGTAAAGCGGCAAAATCCAGCTGTCAAGCACAATTCCACATATGATATATAAGATTATATTGTATGCCATTACGAACGAACCGAGACTTAACCCAAGCTTCTTCGCGAACATAACGCCGATGATATCGATACCATCCATCGCACCGCCAAACCGTACCGCAAGTCCGCTTCCGCAGCCGGAGATAATACCGCCGAAGATTGCACACAGAAACAAATCACTTCCGGCAAGCGGGGATACAATCGTCACATCCACCGGCAGAATATCTGTGATGATCCATGCAACAATGGAATAGATCAAAACCGCATAAATCGCATAGATTGTAAATACCACGCCCTCGCGCTTTAACCCAAGTAAGAAGATTGGAATATTTAAGAGAATCAAAACCAGGGAAAGACTGATCCATTTCGGTGTGAGCTGGGAAACCAGCATAGCAGTTCCCGAGATACCGCTATCATACAGTTTGACCGGAGCTAAAAATATAACAACGCCAAACGCATTGACAATCCCCGCAACCGTCAGGAGCAAAAAGTTCTTGATACTGAGCATGCCACATACTTTCCTGATTTTTTCCATTCGCAATCCTCCTAATTTTTAATTTTACTTACAAGTGCTCAATCTGTTCCCGAAACGGGCGAAACGCAGATGGTAATGCATACGTCTCGTCCAGGCTCGCCTTTGTTACCCACTTCCATTTTTTATTTATTTTCCGACAGCGGATATAATACGCTGTCATATGCCATTCCACATGGCTGAATATATGTGTATAGCTTGTCTGCATCAGAAGATTCACCGGTTCTGTCTGCCAGCCGGTTACCTGTGTTACCGCCTCCTGCTTGTCAAGCTTTACATCCACATTCGGGAATTCCCACATGCCTGCCAGAAGTCCGCTTGCGCTGCGCTTATGCAGTGCCACGGTATCCTCCGTAAGCAGGATAAATACCGTCTTCTCCACAATCTTACGTTTCTTCTTCTCACTGCGGACGGGCAGATTTCTCCAGATGTCCTGCTTTCGTGCCTGACAGATCTCCGCTACCGGGCATACGTCACACCGCGGTGCACCATTTGGCACACAGACGGTCGCGCCAAGCTCCATCAGTGCCTGTGTCGCGATCCCGGGATTCTTCCGTGGATACGTCTCCTGCAGTTTTCGCGTGATGCGCTTCTTCGTTGTCTGCAGATCAATGTTTGCATCATCCGCCAATAACCGGCTATACACGCGCAATACATTTCCATCCACCGCCGGTGTCGGTGCATCAAAGCAGATCGACGCGATTGCACCCGCCGTGTAATCACCGATGCCGGACAAACTCCGGATCTGCGCATATTCCAATGGAAATACGCCTGCATAATCTGCACAGATCGTCTGTGCCGCCTTCTGCAGGTTGCGCACACGGTTATAATATCCAAGTCCTTCCCAGAGCTTTAAGATTTGTTCCTCCGGTGCCTCCGCCAGATCCGCAATCGTCGGAAGTGCCGTAAGGAAGCGCCGGTAATATTCCTTGACTGCCTCCACACGCGTCTGTTGCAGCATAATCTCCGACAGCCACACATGGTACGGTTCCTTATCCTGTCTCCAAGGAAGTTCACGCTTATGTGCTTCATACCACGGGATGAGTGCCTCAAACATGGCAATAAGCACTTGTTCTTCTGTCCTCATTAAAAGTCAAGCTTGATGAAACTATCGTCGTCACGATTTGCAAGCTTACGTCCTTCCATTGTCTTGATCGCCAGATCAATCTGTTCGATCATCGAATCCGTGATATTCGTTTTCTCCCCGTAATTCAGGTAATTCAGGATTGTCAACATCTCGGATTCACTATCTGTAAAATACCCGGTGCCTTCCTGCTGCATATCGCCCACATTCTTGACGAGCTCCAGCATCTTGTTCGGCAGCGTTCTGTAATCCCATGGTTTTGATTCGATATCACCTAACATCGTCTTATTCCTTTCCATTCCAACAATATGTACAAAGCTTCTCCGGCTCGATTCCAACTGCTTCAAGCATATCATCTAAGCGGTGGAACCGGAGCGATGTGAATTTCAGTTTCTCGCAAATCTTGTCAACCATCTTCTGGTATTTCTCAGACGTGTAATCTGCGTACTCCTGCAAGACTTCATCGCTGACATCCCCGCCCTCTAACTCTGCGATAACATTTCTTGTGATCAGCTCCATCTCAGAGTTTGAACGGGAGAAGTTTAAGTATTTACATCCGTATACAAGCGGTGGGCACGCCGGACGAATATGCACTTCCTTCGCACCACTCTCAAACAAATATTCTGTCGTCTCACGAAGCTGTGTACCACGCACGATGGAATCGTCAATCAGCAACAGGCTCTTACCCCGGATCAGCTCTTCGATCGGAATCAGCTTCATCTTCGCGATCAGATTACGTTTACTCTGAATCGTCGGCATAAATGACCGTGGCCATGTCGGTGTGTATTTGATAAATGGTCTGGAAAATGGAATCCCTGACTCATTTGCATATCCAACCGCATGTGCCGTACCGGAATCCGGAACACCCGCAACGATATCCGGCTTGACATTATCCCGTCTTGCAAGAAGCTGTCCGCAGCGATACCGCATCTCCTCGACATTCACACCTTCATAAGTGGAAGACGGATAACCGTAGTAGATCCAGAGGAAGGTACAGATCTTCATCTCTTTACCCGGCAGGACCAGTGTCTTTAGCGCGTCGCTCGTCATGACAGCAACCTCGCCCGGTCCAAGCTCCCGGTAGGTTGAATAACCGAGATTCAAGAACGCAAAGCTCTCGAAGGTCGCACAGAATGCGCCATCCTTCTTACCGACGATAATCGGTGTTCTGCCATATTTATCTCTTGCAAGGTAGATTCCCTTCGGTGTCAGGATCAGCATGGACATCGAGCCTTCGATAATCTCCTGTGCGTAGCGGATACCATCGATGAAATTATCCTTCTGGTCGATGATCGCAGCCACAAGCTCTGTTGCATTGATCTCACCATTGCTCATCTCGAAGAAATGTGTTCTTCCCTGCAAAATCGTATCAATGATCTCCTGTGCATTGTTGATCTTACCAACGGTTGTAATTGCAAACGTACCATGATGCGAACGCACTAAGATCGGCTGTGCCTCATAGTCTGAGATACATCCGATTCCGAAGTTACCTTTCATGGTATTTGCTTCTTTATCAAACTTTGTCCGAAATGGTGCATTGTCAATCTTATGGATTGCCTTCTCAAACCCATGTTCCTCACTATACACTGCCATACCTGCACGTCTTGTTCCAAGATGGGAATGATAATCCGTTCCAAAAAATAAATCAAATACACAATCCTCTTTTGACGCAACTCCAAAAAAACCGCCCATGACTGTACCTTTCCACTTTCGTGGCCTTTCCCTATATGCTTTTTATTTTTGAACATATTTTTACCACATAACATTATAACAACAATATTGCGGTTTTGAAACACTTTTTTAAAATCGAATGTATATTTTTGCAGAAGTGGGAAATGATAGATGTAAGAAAGTGTATTTCTGTATTTTAACGTATATGGAGGTTTGTTATGAAAATATTAAACTGTGTGGCTCTTACAATCGCCATCATCGGTGCAATCAACTGGGGGCTGATTGGCTTCTTCGACTTCAATCTCGTATCCGGAATCTTCGGCGATGCAACCGCATTTACACGTGTCATCTATGCTTTGGTCGGTCTTTCCGGGATTTACATGATCAGTCTGTACGGAAGAGCTTGTGCAGACGCTTAAAAAGGAAATGCTGTCTGAACCGCTATGTGTCCAGACAGCATTTTTTATGCCTTGTTTTTTTCTTCGAGTCTTTCAAATACTTTATCGTAGCTTGCATTTCCGTAATTTAAGGACCTGTTTACACGGCTGATCGTCGCGGTCGAAGCACCTGTTTCGTTCGCAACCTCCGCATAAGTCTTTCCATCCTTCAGGAGCTTCGCAACCGCAAACCGCTGCGCAATCGACTGTACTTCCTTCACCGTACAGACATCCTCAAAAAAATCCATACATTCATCTACCGATTCGAGCGTGAGTACAGCTTCGAGAAATTCTTTTACAAATTGTGTCCGTATTGTCTTTTCCATGTCATCACCTACTCATATGAGCCATCCTATTTATTCTCTTTGTGCACCCAGACTGCCACAGCATCACGGTTTACGTAGAAATCACCGAAGCCTTCCTCGTCAATCTTGATGTTGTATTTTGCATTTCCCATCGCATCCGCGAAATGACATCCTGCAAACTGCCTGCCGATATACATATGCTTTGTGCCACCGGTTCCATCGGAGATCACAACTGCCATACCGGAATTCTTATGTTCCTCATCGCCTTCCCGTGTCCAGCCAATGCAGTTTGGATCATCGAAATAATCGTGTTGTGCGCCATATGCCTGATTCTTACGAAGCTTCATCAGCTTGTCAAGTTCCCGCTTCTTCGACTTAATTTTCGCCGTCGGGATTCCCTTGTAATCGCCATAAAATACACATGGATATCCTTCCTGACGAAGCAGGATGATCGCATATGCCATCGGCTTGAACCAGTCTTCTACCCACGACTCCAGTGACTGTCCCGGCTGGCTGTCATGGTTATCGACAAAAGTTACTGCCTTCATCGGATTCACCTTTGCAAGCGTACCATCTAAGATCGTGCGCAGATCGTAATTGCCATGTGCCTTTGAGCAATTATGGAAATTAAAATGTAATGGCACATCGAAGAGACTCATCTCACTCTCGTTCGCATTTATGTAATCCTGTAATACATTGACATCCCAGTGCCAGTACTCACCGACTGCAAACAAATCCTTTCCGGCATCTTCTTTCATGGCACGCAGCCAGTCCTTATAGAAATATTTGTTGATGTGCTTCACTGCATCCAGCCGGTATCCGTCAATGCCCGTCTGCTCGGTATACCACTTGCCCCAGCGGGTAAGCTCCTCTGTTACCTCCGGATTGTTAAAATCCAGATCCGCCCCCATCAGATAATCATAGTTTCCAAGCTCGGAATCCACTTCCTTGTCCCAGTCTTTTCCCGCAAACTTGAAGATGGATTTGACTGCTCTGTCCTGATCCCAGTCGATGCCATCAAAATGTGTCCAGTTCCATGTGAAATCGGAATACTTTCCTTTTCTTCCCGGAAATGTAAACTTCGTCCACGCCCCAATTGTCTTGGAATCGCCTATCATCTGATTCCGGCTGTTCGCATTGAACTCTTCCGCAGACACCTGCTCGACCTCGTCTGCGCCAATCCTATGATTCAATACGATATCTGCATATACCTGGATTTTCTTATCATGCAGTGCCTTAATCGCTGCTAAGTATTCTGCTTTCGTACCATACTTTGTCGGGACAGAGCCCTTCTGATTAAACTCGCCCAGATCATACAGATCATAGACGCCGTATCCGACATCTTCTTTGCCCTGTGCGCCTTTATATGCCGGCGGTAACCAGACTGCCGTCACCCCTGCGGTCTTTAATTTTGCCGCATCCTCTGCCAGTGCTTTCCAAAGGGATGCATCTGCAGGAAGATCCCACTGAAAATACTGCATCATAGTTCCATTCATACCCATGAGTTTCTACCTCCGCAATACTTTAACATTTTAAAGTATTATAACAAATGGTTTGGGTTCCGTAAAGTTTATTTTCCTATTTCTAACGGACTCTTCCAACGGACGCAGGCATATCGGACAATGGTTCCAATCCGGGGCCGCTTCCGCTTAGTTGCTCCGCGCATCGGTACTAAATTCGCACTTTGTGCTCATTAAGTACCGGCGGTCGCAAATGCCCCTTCTTGGAATCCATTTGTCCAATATGCCTGCTGGGTGTTGATATGATTATTATGTTATTCATATATCTGGTTGCTATTGCTATAATTGTGTTACTGCCATGTATAAAACATTACATAGATAATCTCGGAATTTCACAGTTTCTTTCGTTATATAATTTGAAATTGTCAATTGTTCTACTATTATTCTACTATATCCTCGGAGAATCCAGGCTGCTTCTCTCCATAGTTTCTCACCAGACCAAGATATTCCTTCTTGTATTCATCCGATCCGGCTGCATAACTGGCAAGTGCGTACACCATGCCAAGGTCGGCACTGCCGGAATATTCGCTGCCTTTCAAGAGCATTCCGAAGGCGGCGACGCTGGCTGCAAAACGCAGGTTGTCGGAGCCATCCCGGTTGTAGTTTTCTGTCTTACACGGATAGGATTCCAGCTTGCTCTCATCGCCATCCGGCTCTTTGTAGCGGATATTGACGGTAAATAATTCATCGGTGTAATCTTCGGTTCCACAGGTTAGAACCTGCGCAGTTTCGCCGTATTTCAAATCTGTCTCCGGCAGTTCCATCTCCGAATCAGCCGGGATGATCTCGTAAAGTGCAGTCACACTGTGTCCGGCTCCCATCTCTCCGCCGTCTTTTGTGTCATCCGCGAAATCCTCGGCTGCCATCACGCGGTTTTCGTAACCAATCAACCGGTAGCCTTTCACCTGTTCCGGGTTAAATTCTACTTGTAATTTAACATCTTTCGCAACAGTCACCATATTGGCACCAAGCTCATCGACCAATGCTTTCTTTGCCTCAAACATCGAGTCTATATACGCGTAGTTTCCGTTTCCTTTGTCCGCCAGCAGCTCCAGCTTGTTGTCCTTGTAATTGCCATAGCCGACACCAAAGGTGCTCAAGAACACACCGCTTTCCTTCTTCTCCGTGATCAACTTCTCTAATTGTCCTTCACTGGTCAGTCCGACGTTCAGATCTCCATCGGTACAGAGGATCACGCGGTTGTTTCCACCCTTGATGAAATATTTCTGTGCAAGATTATACGCCGTCTCGATTCCGGCACTTCCATTCGTGCTTCCATATGCTTCGAGCCCTTCAATCGCAGAGGAAATCTCATGATAGTTATCACCACTTACGCCCTGTAAAACCACTTCATCCGAACCCGCATATGTAACAATCGATACGCGATCTTTCTCGGTCAGATTCTCTGCCAGCATCGTGAGCGACTGCTGCACAAGCGGAAGCTTGTTATCGTCAAACATCGAACCGGACACATCAATCAGGAATACGAGATTCGATGCAGGCGCACTTTTAAAATCAATTGCCTGCGTGTTCATCGCGACAAGTGCCAGCTTCGTGTCGTCGTTCCAAGGGCAATCCATATACTCTGTGTACACAGCAAACTTCTCATTTTCCTTCGGGAGAGGATAATCGTAATGGAAATAATTGAGCATTTCCTCGATGCGCACCATCGACGGATCAATATCGTAGCCATTCTCAATCGCACTTCGGATCTGCGTATAGCTTGCCGTATCCACATCGGCGGCGAAAGTCGAAAGCGGTGATATCTGCACGTTCATCCATGGATTTTCGTCTGTGTAGGAATATTCGTTTGTATTCCACTCTTCTGTATCCGGGCATTGCAGATAGTCATCATAAAAACCGGATTCGCAATCTGCTGTCGCCATATTAGCTGCAGATTCCTGTATAATTCCGTCCACCTGCATTTCATTATCTTCCTCTGCCACATCACCGGAAGGAACTGTATCCTCTCCCGTAACTGTTACGTCTGTCTTCCCTGTCTGCGTTTCATCTGCTTCTTTTTTGTTTCCGCATCCACATACAGCCACCGCCATACAGATGCTTAACGCCATTGCTAAAATTCGTTTTCTCATAAAAAATCCTCCTTCGATCTTATATACATCTTTGTTTTCAAAAGCCTCTATATAAGATACGAAGGAGGATTCCTTTTTTATGGTACTTTTTAATTTTTTATTTTATAAATCGTAGTTTCGTCCCCGATTTGTAAATACTTACCATCATAAATCGTAAAACTGATAAATGGCTTATACTGTATCAGTACCTGATAGCGGACTGCTGACTCGCTTGCTATTGCACCGGCTGTTACTTCCTCACAGATTGTTGCACTCTGCAGTGATTCGCACAATGAACGGAGTTCATTCTCCGACATGCGCATCTGCTTTCCTGCCCCACTGCCATCTTCCGTGTTGTAGAGCACTATGACGGAATCGAGTTCCAGCATTTCCTGCAGGATCCATGGCTTTTCTTTCTCCGGATATCGTTCAATATCCGTATCTGCCACATTCTTTTCTCCCAACAGACGCGTTCCGCCTGTGTCAGCTCCGATGATCCAGCGGCCGTCTGCCCTCCCTGTCTGTCCGGAGGTGCCCATTACCGCATAGATCAGGCAACCGCCACTCACAAGGAACAGCATACAGGCTACAACCAACCACCGGGAGAATTGCCCTCTTCCATAGTTTCGTTTCCTGGGGCGTTCTCCCTGCATTTCCGCATACAGTTGCCGTTTCAGGCGTTCCTGCATTTCCGGTGCGGGTGCAATCGAATCCGCATACGCTTGATATATCTTCTTCATGTTCTCAGACATAGCCATCCTCCTTCAATTCGTCCCTGAGCATCTTTCTCCCCCTGCTCAAAAGCGACTTCACTGTTCCCTCCGTGCTTTTTGTCACATGCGCAATCTCCTTTACCGATAGCTCTTCATAGTAATAAAGAAACATTGGCAGTCGATAGCGCTCCGGAAGCTTCTCTACCTTTTCCTGTAGAACCGGCAGATCTGCTGCCTCGTACGAAGGTTCTGTTACATCATCTAAGGCAACCGTATGTCTTCGCCATGCACTTGTCAAACTTGATTTAATTGTATTTACTGTCACTCTGATCAGCCACATCTTTCGATGTTCTTCATCCCGGAAAGTTTTGCCCGTCTTCAGATATTTGAGCAAAACCTCCTGGGTGATATCCTCTGCATCGGCGACATTCTGCATCCGCGTATATGCGATGCGGTAAATCATCGATGCATACATCTCAACAAGTTGTGCAATCCCTGCATGGTCTTCCAACTTGATTCCTCCATGAAACGATTTTAGTTGTAATTCTCCATATCGAACTTCGTGAGCACACCATCCTGGAATGTGAATTCCACGCTGCTTGCGTATGCATCATCATTTTCTTCGTATGTCAGTGTCATGTAATCACTCGTATCGCTCGTATAACTATCAGTCGGCTCGCCCATGACCGCCTTTACCTCATCCGGTGTCATGCCAAAAGTGATGCCATTTCCAAGTGTTGCATCATACTTGTTATCAAAATCATCACGGCTAAGCTCGATTCCAAGGATCTCACAATCCGGAACCTTCTTTGTTCCTTCACCGGTAAAGTTCTTGAAACGGATATACATATCTGACTCATCGGCGGCCTCTGCACGGGCACTCATCGAATACTGATTGTCTTCGAGTTCCTCTTCGAGATATTCGTCATCAATGGAATAACCCATTGCTAAGATATCCTCATAGGTAAGTGTCGCAAGGTTATAAGGTTTTCCAAGCATTGTAAACTGCATATTTGCCCAGTCAAAGCCATCTGCATTTACCGGTGTTGTGCTTGCAGCGCTCTCGGTCGTTGCTTCGGTCGTCTCTTCCTCTGCCTCGGTTGTCTCTTCCGTATCTTCCTCTGTATCTTCTGTGTCAGCTGCTACAAGTGTGTTTTCCTTCTGTGTAGACTCTGCGTAGATCACATACCACTTACCATCTTCTTCAATCAGGTAAATCTGCTCAGCCAGTACCATCTTCCCGTTGGAACCAGAGTATGTCTCCTCTGTGTCCACTTCATACATGGTGTCCGCATCCAGGGATAAACTATATGCTGCATTGACGATATCCAGCGTGCTCTGTCTCTTGGAATCTGATACCTTTTCTGCGTCAGATGCTGTATATGCAAATGAGTATCCGCCAAATACGGTATCATAGTGATTCCAGAATTCATCTTCGGATGATACACCATTCGATGTGTAGAAATTGTCCGCTACACTGGACTGAAGATCCGGATAATATGCATCTACGATTGCATCCATATCCCGGTTCTTCATACCTTCGCAGAAATCCACAACTGTCTGCTTCGCCGCTTCTGCATCCTTACTGCTTCCTTTTCCATCCTTCTTGCCAATCTTCATAAATGCGAAGATGCCACCACCGATCAATACTACCGCTAAAATGATCAAGCCGACAATCAGTCCGGTTTTCTTTTTCTTTGGCGGCTGATTCCCACCGGCTGGCTGCTGTGGCATGCCGTATCCCGGCTGCACGCTCTGTCCCGGCATACCATAGCCAGGCTGTGGGGTCTGTCCCGGCATTCCTGCCTGCATGCCCGGCTGCACTCCCTGCCCCGGCATTCCATAGCCAGGCTGTGGAGTCTGGCCCGGTGTACCATAGCCCGATTGCATTCCCTGCCCCGGCATTCCATAGCCAGGCTGTGGGGTCTGTCCCGGCATTCCCGCCTGCATATTCGGCTGTGGCATTCCATAGCCATTTGGTTGTTGGTTCTGATTGTTGTCCATTTCTCTGTCCTCCTTAATTATCTCCCGGCACCGGACATAGTTTTACCCGGCGGGAACTATTTTGCTCCATATATAACACTCTATATCTGGTAAAAAGGTTGCATGTAATTCATTATTTTTTTATTTCTTTCATTTTCTGTAATTCAGTCATAAGATCTGCAACGGTCTTTCCTTCCGTATTTTCTGCTTCATAATAAACATTTGCAACACTCGATCCATCCTGCAGTTTCAGTTCCATCAGGTAATATGGCATGTCAGATTTTATCATATCCACCGGTTTCCAGTCCAGTACCTGATACGCTTCTAACAGAAACTGCACCTTATCGATTGTTTCATCTATGTCTGCGCTGTCAAACTGCTGAACGATTTTTCCCTGTGCATCATACTGCGTGAGAATCACCTGTGTGATTGTCTGATAGCTCATCTGATTATTTCCATCATTACTTTCTTCGGAAGCCTGGTTTCCGGATTGATTTGCAGCTATCGCCGCATCCGTCTGTGCCTCCGTCACTCCATTGCCATCCATATGGTTCACGCTCGCATCTGCGCTTTCCTGAATTTCGCTGTCTGCCTGCACTGTCTGATCTGCAATGTTCGGCAGTGCACTATCTGCCGCCGCTGCCTCATCTGCCATTTCATCCATGCCAGCCTCTGTCACATGCATATCTGCTGCCGTTTCTGTTTTCATTTCCTTCCTATTCGATTTACGCATCGAACTGATACCGACCGGCACCGCAATGATCACGATCAGAATTGCTGCTGCCACCAGTACAAACTGTCTGGTTCTTCTCTTTTTCCGAGCTGTTTTCTGCTTTGTTACTTCCTCCTCAAAACCCGCATCGATCCGGCTCCACAGATCCGGCATGTCCTGCATATCCTGTGTGCGAAGTGCCTGATATGCTTTTTCTTCTTCGGTTAATTTATTCTTCTGTTCCATAGTCTTTCAGACACCTCCTTAATTTCTTGATTCCCTGATTGTATAGCCACGTCACTGTGCCGAGTGGCTGCCCCAAGGCCTCCGCGATATCCCGGAATTTCAGTTCCCCTGCAAGCTTCAGATCCAGCACTTCCCGCTCGCGGTCGGAAAGCGTCTGCATCGCCTGCCGCATATCCTCTGCCAGTATCACATGTTCTTCTACGGTGGATGCTGCCTCAGCCGTCCCACCTTCTTCTAATTTATCCTGTGGCGCATCTTCTGTCTCGTACAACAGATATTCATGTCCTCGCTTCCGCAACAGATCAATTGCCATATTTCTTGCAATCCGGATCAGCCATGCCCGATGTGATGTCTTCTTCTGATAAGTTCCTGCTACCCGGATCAGCTTGATGAAGAATTCCGATGTCACATCCTCCGCGTCCTCACGATTCTTTAAGATGTCATAAACGATTGTATAGATCAGCCGTCCATATGCGTCGTAGATGGCGTGGAGCATGTCCTTATTTCCTTTTGCAAGACCTTTTATGGCAGTATAAAATTCATGTTCTGTCATATAACCTGTCCCCTCATAACCCCTGCTATATATTATACGTTTCCGGTTTTATTTTTTATGGATGATTTTTCGGTTGTACGAATTCACCAACCATACGTCTATGTATTATACTGAAAAAAGCGACAAGACTGTTCATCCTGCCGCCTCATTATTGGGTCTTATAAATCTTTTCCTGTCAACAGCTTATATGCCTGCAGATATTTGTCGATGGTCTTATCTACGATATCCTGTGGCAATGTCCAGTTATGACCTTCGTTTGCCTTTAACCAGTCACGTGCAAACTGCTTGTCAAAGGATGGCTGGCCATGTCCCGGCTCATAGCCTTCTGCCGGCCAGAATCTGGAGCTGTCCGGTGTCAGCATCTCATCACCAAGTACGATATTGCCTTCCTCGTCCAGACCGAACTCAAACTTTGTATCTGCAATGATGATACCGCGTGAAAGTGCGTACTCTGCACATTTCTTGTACAGGGCAATTGTATAATCGCGAAGCTTTTCCGCATATTCTTCTCCCTTGCCTGGGAAATACTTCTCAAGATGCGCTACGCTCTGCTCGTAAGAGATGTTCTCGTCATGATCACCAATCTCAGCCTTAGTAGATGGTGTGTAAATTGGCTCAGGCAGCTTGTCGCTCTCCTTTAAGCCTTCTGGAAGCTTGATGCCACAGACGGTGCCATTTTCCTTGTAGCTTGCCCAGCCACTACCTGTGATATAACCTCTTACGATACACTCGATTGGAAGCATATTCAATTTCCGGCAGAGCATGCTGTTTCCATCAAACTGTGGCTGCTGGAAGAACTCCGGCATATCCTTCACATCTACGGAAATCATATGGTTTGGAAGGATATCCTCTGTCATATCAAACCAGAATTTTGACATCTGTGTCAATACAGTACCCTTCTTTGTTACCTGATTGTTCAGAATTACATCAAAGCAGCTGATACGGTCTGTTGCAACCATGATCAGGCTGTCTCCGTTGTCGTAGATCTCGCGAACTTTTCCTTCTTTGATCGGCTTCATGTTCTTATCTCCTTTTTTCTTCATTCTAGGTAATTGCCAAACATCCACTGTGTTCAACATATATTTCATTCTATATACACATCGAACAATTCACAATTACCTATTTATGTGTTTTGTTATTCGACAATTACTCATACATACTAGCACCTTGGCGATACTTAGGCAAGAGCATTTTTCTTATATTTCTTCTGACTTGGAGCATTATTTTCTTTTTTTCTTCATTACTCCACGTCTGTTTTTCGCTTACTATCCAAAATTGGAGCAATATTTCTTACCAGCTTGCTTTACTCCAAGCCCAAAACGAAGCAACCTTTCCGGTTTGGAGCATCTTCTCCATATCTACCTACTTTGCTCCAATTCCAGACATATGCCAGCGTTTCCCCTTGGAGCATCTTCTCCATATCTACCTACTTTGCTCCAATTCCAGACATATGCCAACGTTTCCCCTTGGGGCATCTTCTCCATATCCACCCGCTTTGCTCCAACTCCAGACATATGCCCGCTTTTCCCCTTGGAGCATCTTCTCCATATCCACCCGCTTTGCTCCAACTCTAGACATATGCCAACGTTTCCCCTTGGAGCATCTTCTCCATATCCACCCGCTTTGCTCCAACTCTAGACATATGCCAACGTTTCCCCTTGGAGCATCTTCTCCATATCCACCTGCTTTGCTCCAATTTCCATGCCCCATATTGCACGAAGACAAAAGCCCGTAGCATCTGCCACGGGCTTTACCTACAGTCTCAAAACAAATATTTCATCTGCTTCTTACCTGCCTTATTCATTATCTTCCTCTACAACCTCATAATTCCAGGGGCGATGTTTGTTGTAACGGATTTGTATAGTCTCTCTTCGGATATCCGCAGGTTCAGGATCATCGACCGGATTGCCCGACATGATATTCAAAATAAAATATATACAACTTTACAGGTGAAGTACGCGGTCTTTGATCTCCTGCGTCCGGCCCTGATTCCAGAACTGTGTTCCGATGTAACCACAGGTTCTTCGGGCAACAAACAGGTTGTTCTGGTCACGGTTGCCACAGTTCGGGCACTCCCAGATAAGCTTGCCGTTCTCGTCGGTCACAATCTTGATCTCGCCGTCATAACCGCAGATCTCGCAGTAGTCGCTCTTCGTATTTAACTCCGCATACAAAATGTTATCATAGATGAATTTCATCACAGAGATAACCGCCTCCACATTGTCCTGCAGGTTCGGTACTTCCACGTAACTGATCGCACCACCCGGGGAAAGCTTCTGGAACTCGGATTCGAATTTCAGCTTGTCGAATGCATTGACCGGTTCGGTTACATGGATATGGTAGCTGTTCGTAATGTAGTTTTTATCAGTAACACCCTTGATGATTCCAAACCGCTTCTGTAAGCACTTGGCAAATTTGTATGTCGTAGATTCCATCGGCGTACCATAAACGGAATAGCTGATGTTCTCTGCTTCCTTCCACTCTTTACACTTATCATTTAATTTCTGCATGACTTCGAGTGCAAGCTTCTTACCTTCCGGGGAAGTATGTGTCTTGCCTGTCATGCGCACGCACATCTCACAAAGACCTGCATAGCCAAGTGAGATTGTAGAATATCCATTGAACAGTAATTTATCGATAGTCTCACCCTTCTTGAGTCTCGCAAGTGCACCATGTTGCCACAGGATTGGTGCCACATCGGATACCGTTCCGAGCAGACGCTCATGTCTGCATCGAAGTGCCCGGTGACACAGTTCCAGACGGGATTCGAGAATCTCCCAGAACCGGTCCATGTGTCCCTCTGCGGAACAAGCAACATCAACCAAATTAATCGTGACAACACCCTGATTGAATCGTCCGTAATATTTTCTTGTACCATCCGGATTCCGCTGGCTGTCCTCGGATGTCGGGAATGACCGGCAGCCCATGCATGGATAGACATCGCCATTTTTCAGTTCGCGCATTACCTTCGCAGAAATATAATCCGGCACCATGCGCTTTGCTGTACATTTCGCAGCAAGTTCAGTCAGATACCAATACTTGGAATCCTCGGTGATATTATCTTTGTCAAGCACATAAATAAGCTTCGGAAATGCAGGTGTAATCCAAATGCCCTTCTCGTTCTTGACACCCTGGATTCTCTGCTGCAGCACTTCCTCGATGATCATTGCAAGATCATCCCGTGTCTGACCTTCCGGGACTTCATCAAGATACATGAACATTGTAACGAACGGTGCCTGCCCGTTACAGGTCATAAGGGTAATAAGCTGGTACTGGATTGTCTGGATTCCGCTTTTTACCTCCGCACGCAGACGGCTCTCTGTAATCTTGCTGATTACTTCCTCGTCAAGTGCTTCGCCACACATCTTCCGCTCCTCGATTACCTGCTCGCGGATCTTCTTCCGGCTCACATCAACAAACGGTGCGATATGGGAAAGTGTAAAGGACTGTCCGCCATACTGGTTACTTGCTACCTGCGCCACGATCTGTGTTGTGACATTACATGCAGTGAAGAAGCTGTGCGGCTTCTCAATCATTGTCTCGCTGATAACGGTTCCGTTCTGCAGCATATCCTCCAGATTCACGAGGTCGCAGTTATGTTCCCGCTGTGCGAAATAATCCGAATCATGGAAATGGATGATTCCCTGCTCATGTGCTTCCACAATCTCTTTCGGAAGCAGCATACGCTTCGTCAAATCTTTGCTGACCTCGCCTGCCATATAATCACGCTGGGTTGAATTAATGACCGGATTCTTATTTGAATTCTCCTGATTGACTTCCTCATTCATATGATCAATCAGAGCCAGGATTCCGTTATCGGTCGTATTTGATTTTCTGGCAAGTTCCCGCTTATACCGGTAACGCACATACTTCTGGGCAACCTCGTATCCACGCATCTCCATAATTCCGGTCTCCACCATATCCTGAATATCTTCTACGTGAATCGCATGTGTCATGATCTCGATCTGTTTCGCAATGTTATCGGCGATTGCCTGCACCTGATAATCGTTCAACTGATGCAACCGGTCTACCTCTTTGTTTGCAGCATTGATTGCATTGACGATTTTGTCCAGATCAAAATTTACTTCCTCGCCATTTCTCTTAATTACATTTGTGTGTACTGCATCCATAATAACTCCCTCTTTTATGTTTCTATACAATATACTCTGTACTCGCATGATGCATTGTAAATCATTTATCTCCATTGCATCCAAACAATGCGAATGATGTTTCTCAGACATAATCTTTTCCTACCATACGCAGCAATTTCTAAATTATTTACAATGTATAACGTGAATACTATGGATATAACCAGAATGTATATTATGTTTTCTTATTGTACTAAATATAGTGTATTTAATTCGATTTATACACTACATTTAGTGAACAAATGCTATTATAATACAGACGCATCAAAAAAGGAAGATGTAAATGTAAATTTACACCCTCCTTTTTTCATGTATACAAGTATACATTTTTTATTTGAATTTTACCGCATTTTTTTGTCGATTATTGGATTGCCTTATGGATCTCCTGCAATGACATAACACCGATCTCACCATATTTTAAGACTGCTTCGATACCCTCTGCGGTTGCACGTGCAGCTGCCATCGTGGTCATATATGGAACCTTTGCACGGATCGCGGTCTTGCGGACATAACTGTCATCAAACACCTTCTCTTCCTGTGTTGCCGGTGTGTTGATGATGAGCTGGATCTTGCCGTTCATCACTGCATCCACGATATTCGGTCTGCCCTCCTGCATCTTGTTGATACGGTCTGCCTGGATGCCATTTGCGATCAGGAGCTCATAAGTAGTACCTGTTGCCACGATATGGAATCCACATTTTTCAAATGTCTTCGCGATATCTACAACTTCCGGCTTATCCTTGCGGCTGACAGAGAAAAGCACCGTGCCTTCCTTCGGAAGTCTTGTCTGGGTTGCTTCCTGTGCCTTGTAGAACGCCTCGCCGACATTCGTGGAAAGTCCAAGTACCTCGCCGGTCGAACGCATCTCAGGTCCTAATACCGGGTCAACCTCCTGGAACATGTTGAATGGGAATACGGCTTCCTTCACGCCGTAATATTTCGGCTTTACTTCCTTCATCTCTGGAAGCGGAGATGGCTTACCGGTTAACTCACTTGTCATAATCTGTGTTGCAATCTTCACCATAGATACGCCACATACCTTGGATACCAATGGTACGGTACGGGATGCACGCGGATTTGCCTCGAGTACATACACCTTGTCGTTTTCGATTGCATACTGCATATTCATCAAACCACAGACACCCATTTCCTCTGCGATCTTTCTTGTGTAATCTTTGATCGTCTCCACGAGCTTCTCCGGAATTCCTCTGGATGGAAGGATACATGCCGAATCACCGGAATGAACACCTGCAAGCTCGATATGCTCCATAACTGCCGGTACAAATGCATGTTTGCCATCTGCAATCGCATCTGCCTCACACTCGGTTGCATGACGCAGGAAACGGTCAATCAGGATTGGGCGGTCCGGTGTCACACCGACAGCAGCTGCCATATATTTCTTCAGAGATTCCGGCTCGCTGACAACCTCCATGCCACGTCCGCCAAGGACATAAGAAGGACGAACCATAACCGGATAACCGATCTTCTCCGCAACTGCCAATGCTTCCTCAACATTCGTCGCCATACCTGCTTCCGGCATCGGGATATCCAGTTTCTCCATCATTGCACGGAAGAGGTCACGATCCTCTGCCATATCGATGACTTCCGGTGATGTACCAAGGATACGCACACCATTCTTCTTTAAATCTGCTGCCAGATTCAGTGGTGTCTGTCCGCCAAACTGTGCGATCACACCCACCGGCTGTTCCTTCTCATAGATAGAAAGTACATCTTCGAGTGTCAATGGCTCAAAATACAATTTATCGGATGTATCATAATCTGTAGAAACCGTCTCCGGGTTACAGTTTACAATGATTGTCTCAAATCCAAGCTCTTTCAGTGCAAGTGCTGCATGTACACAACAATAATCAAATTCGATACCCTGTCCGATACGGTTTGGACCACCGCCAAGAATCATAATCTTCTTGTTGTTTGAAATCGTCGTATGATCCGGTGCATTGTAAGTAGAATAATAATATGCACGGTCTTCGGTTCCGCTTACATGTACCGGCTCCCAGCTCTCGGTGATACCATAGCTAAGACGGGTATTGCGGATATCGTCCTCTGGAACTTCGAGCAGCTTGCTTAAGTAACGGTCTGAGAAACCATCCTTCTTCGCCTGCTCCATAGTCTCCTTGTCGAGTGTCTCACCCTTCTTTTCAAGCAGGGCTTCTTCCTCTTCCACAAGCTCTTTCATCTGCTCGATGAAGTAATGCTTGATCTTCGTCAGGTTGTATAATTCCTCAACCGTAGCACCCTTTCGAAGTGCCTCGTACATGATAAACTGTCTCTCGCTTGTTGGCTCACGCAGCATCACAAGCAGTTCTTCCTTTGTCTTATCATGGAAATCCTTCGCAAAGCCGAGTCCGTAACGGCCGATCTCCAAGCTTCGGATTGCCTTCTGGAATGCTTCCTTATAATTCTTACCGATACTCATGACTTCGCCCACAGCGCGCATCTGCGTACCAAGCTTATCCTGTGCGTCCTTGAACTTCTCAAATGCCCATCTTGCGAACTTGATTACGACATAATCGCCACCCGGAACATACTTGTCGAGGGTTCCATGTACACCACAAGGAATCTCATCCAATGTAAGCCCTGCTGCAAGCATCGCTGATACAAGCGCAATCGGGAATCCTGTCGCCTTGGAAGCAAGCGCAGAAGAACGGGATGTTCTAGGGTTGATCTCAATTACAATGATACGGTCTGTCACCGGATCATGTGCAAACTGTACGTTTGTTCCACCGATAACCTGTACTTCATCTACAATCTTATAAGCCTGCTCCTGCAGACGCTTCTGACATTCCTCAGAGATTGTAAGCATTGGTGCCGAACAGAAGGAATCTCCGGTATGCACACCGAGTGGGTCAATGTTCTCAATGAAGCAGACCGTAATCATGTTACCCTTTGCATCACGGACAACCTCGAGCTCCAGCTCTTCCCATCCAAGGATCGACTCCTCAACCAGTACCTGTCCTACCAGACTTGCCTGCAGACCTCTTGCACAGACGGTCTTCAATTCTTCTACATTGTAGACAAGTCCGCCTCCGGCACCGCCCATTGTATAGGCCGGACGCAAAACAACTGGGTAACCAAGCTTATCTGCAATTGCAAGTGCTTCTTCCACAGAATAGGCAACCTCACTGCGTGCCATCTCAATTCCCAGTTTATTCATAGTTTTCTTAAATTCAATTCGATCCTCGCCACGTTCGATTGCATCTACCTGAACGCCGATGACCTTTACATTATATTTGTCAAGTATGCCTGCAGCTGCAAGCTCGGAACACAAATTAAGACCCGACTGACCACCGAGGTTCGGTAATATCGCGTCCGGACGTTCCTTGGCAATAATCTGCTCCAGTCTTGTCACATTTAACGGTTCAATATATGTCACATCCGCAATACCGGGATCTGTCATAATTGTTGCAGGATTGGAATTCACCAGAATGATCTCGTAGCCGAGCTGTCTTAAAGCTTTGCATGCCTGCGTGCCGGAATAGTCAAACTCGCACGCCTGACCGATGATGATTGGACCGGAACCGATAATCAGAACTTTTTTAATGTCTTCTCTTTTGCTCATATTTGCCCCCTTGTATAATATTTAATCCGATTTTTATCCAAAATCACTTAATTATACTAGATGTGCGGAGCAAATACAATTGAAGAGAAGACATAAAAAAAGAACCCTTGTTTCGAGGGTTCTTTCGTGGTTTTGCTTAGTTTTCCGAAATCATATCCACAAAATATTGATGAATCTTTACTTCTTCGGTGAGTTCCGGGTGGAATGCTGTCACGAGCTGTTTTCCCTGACGGGCAGCTACGATTCTGCCATCGCACGTTGCTAAGACATCGACGCCATCCCCAACGCTCTCGATATATGGCGCGCGGATAAATGTCATGCCGACGGTTCCGATTCCCTTGAAGTCCTCTTCTGCGAAGAAGCTGCCAAGCTGTCTACCGTAAGCATTTCTGCGCGCTACGATGTTCATCGTCCGGAAGCCAAGTGCATCTTCTCCGTCAATATCCTTTGCCAGAAGAAGCAAGCCGGCGCAGGTACCGAATACCGGCAGACCTGCTTCGATCTTCGCCTTGAGTGGCTCATACAGGGAAAGCTCCTTCAGAAGCTTTCCCATAACTGTACTTTCACCGCCCGGAATGATTAATCCATCCATATCATCCTGCAGGTCATCTGCCTGACGGATCTCGAAGTGTGGAATATGTAATTTATCCAGGGATGCTTCATGCTCTGCAAATGCACCCTGCAATGCCAATATTCCTATCTTCATCTTACTTTCCTCTTTCTGCCATAAGAATCTCGATCTCGGACTCATTGATTCCAACCATAGCCTCGCCAAGATCTTCTGAGAGCTCTGCAATCAGCTTTGCATCCTGATAGTTTGTAACAGCCTTAACAATTGCGGCTGCACGCTTTGCAGGATTTCCGGACTTGAAGATACCGGATCCAACGAATACACCTTCTGCACCAAGCTGCATCATAAGTGCTGCATCGGCCGGTGTTGCAACACCGCCGGCTGCGAAGTTTACAACCGGAAGCTTACCGTTCTCATGGACGTAACGAACAAGCTCAACCGGTACCTGAAGCTGCTTTGCTGCTTCGTAGATCTCATCCTCTGCCATACCTACAATACGACGGATCTCAGAGTTCATCGCACGCATATGACGAACGGCCTGTACAACATCACCGGTTCCCGGCTCACCCTTTGTACGGATCATAGATGCACCTTCCTCAATACGACGAAGTGCCTCGCCAAGATCACGTGCACCACACACAAACGGTACCTTGAACTTCGTCTTATCAATATGGTAAATATCATCGGCCGGTGATAAAACTTCACTCTCATCGATATAGTCAATCTCGATTGCTTCGAGGATCTGTGCCTCTACAAAATGTCCGATACGGCATTTTGCCATAACCGGAATTGTAACGGCTTCCTGAATTCCCTTGATCATCTTCGGATCGCTCATACGGGATACACCTCCGGCTGCACGGATATCTGCCGGAATTCTCTCCAATGCCATAACTGCACACGCACCTGCCTCCTGTGCAATTCTTGCCTGCTCCGGTGTTGTAACGTCCATGATCACGCCACCCTTTAACATCTGTGCAAGGTTCTTATTCAATTCATATCTGTTCTCGCTCATCATTGTTCCTCCTGATTGTTCTTTTATTTCATAATTTTCTAATATTCTTGCAGATATACATCTGAGATTGTACATACAAGAAAACTATGAATATAATTAAAGCACAGAAACTGGATATATTGAAATACCCAGTCTCTATGCTTTTAACAATGTCAGTTTGAACTGTTTTTAATTATTTTTACATATCTGACCTTATGTGACCTTATAGTCAGTTTTTCCGTTATTTTGTACCGAAGATACGGTCGCCCGCATCGCCAAGTCCAGGACAGATGTAGGCATTCTCATTCAACTCGCGATCCAGATGACCCACATAGATCTGCACATCCGGATGCTCCTCATGCAGCTTCTGTACACCTTCCGGTGCTGCAATGATACACATGAACTTAATCTTCTTCCCACCATGTTCCTTAATCTGTGTGATCGCATCCACGGCGGAGCCACCGGTGGCAAGCATCGGATCGGTTACGACAATGATTCTCTCATCAATCGGATTCGGAAGCTTACAGTAATACTCATGTGGAATGCGCGTCTCCTCATCCCGGTACATACCGATGTGTCCAACCTTTGCAGATGGTACGAGGGCAAGCACGCCCGGCACCATGCCAAGTCCAGCACGAAGTATCGGAACGATAGCGAGCTTACGTCCGGAAATCATCGGAGTCATACATTTCTCGATTGGAGTCTCAATCTCCACATCCTGCAATGGCAGGTCACCAAGTGCTTCAAATCCTTCAAGCATCGCAATCTCCTCTACGAGCTTCCGGAACTCATTGGTTCCCGTATTCTTGTCACGCAGAATCGAAATCTTATGCTGAATCAACGGATGCTCAAAAATCGTAATATTTTTTTCGTTTTTAAAATCCATTTTGTAATCTCCTTTTTTCTAGTTTTTTGCTTTTGTTATTATATTTATTCCTTAGACTTTACAAAGACACCACGGCTCTGGTCACCATCCGGATTTACACCGAACTGGTAATCATTTCCAGGCAGAATCGCATTTAACAGGATACCTGCAATGGCTGCGATAGCAAGTGCTGTCAGTGTGATAGATGTCTCCCCGATTGTAAATGTGATACCGTTTGAGAAACCAAGTCCGCAGACGAAGATCACACCTGCAATAATCAGGTTTCTGGAACGTGTCAGATCTACCTTATTCTCAACGACATTCCGCACACCGATGGCTGAAATCATACCATATAACATGAAGGATACACCGCCGATAATCGCTGATGGCATCGTGGAAATGACAGCTGCGAACTTCGGAATGAAGGACAGTACGATTGCAAATACGGCTGCCAGACGGATAACCATCGGATCGTATACTTTGGAAAGCTCTAATACACCTGTGTTCTCACCGTATGTTGTGTTTGCAGGTCCGCCGATTGCTCCTGCAAATGCAGTTGCAAGACCATCACCAACTAATGTACGGTGCAGACCCGGGTCCTGAATAAAGTTCTTGCCAACGGTTGCAGAAATAGCTGACATATCACCCACATGCTCCATCATCGCAGCGATTGCGATTGGTGCCATAACCAGAATCGATGTGAGATCAAATTTTGCAAACTGGAACTGTGGTACACCGAAGAAGCTTGCGGATTTCACCGACTCAAATGCGATGATCGCACTGCCATCCGGATTCGTAAGTCCTGCTGCATTCATGATCACTGCTGCCACGTAAGAAATCAAAACACCCATCAAAATCGGGATGATCTTGAACATGCCTTTACCCCAGATATTGAAGATGATGATAACCGCTAACGCGATTACCGCAAGCCACCAGTTTGTGCTGGCATTTGAGATTGCGGATGGTGCAAGTGAAAGTCCGATACAGATAATAATCGGTCCGGTTACAACCGGTGGAAGGAAACGCATCACGCGGTTTACGCCAACCAGCTTGATGATCAATGCCATAACCAGATACAAGGCACCGGCTACTACCACGCCACCGCAGGCATAAGCTACTTTGTCATTTGCTGCCATATCGGCGAATTTACCGGTATCCAGATTGGCAACGGTTGAAAATCCACCTAAGAATGCAAACGAAGATCCAAGAAACGCCGGTACTTTAAACTTCGAACATACATGGAAAAGCAATGTACCAAAGCCTGCACAGAAAAGTGTGACTGATACGGTCAGACCTCTCGTCAATGGCTCCCCACATGCATCTGCAAAATACCCGGACACTAAAATTGGGACTAAGATAGTTGCACCGAACATTGCAAACATATGCTGTAATCCCAAAATCAAAACCTTCGGTAATCCAAGCTTTTTCGCATCTCTGACTGCTCCATCATTTGTGTCACCCATAGTTTTTACCTCTTTCCCTCTCTTGCTTTGTAAGAGAATTTATTTGTATTCTATTATGCACGAGCAGAGGGGATTTTGCAATAAGAAATCAAAAGGATTTTTATGGAATCATAAGCGAAAAAAAGGCTGCCTGACGCAGCCTTTTTCTGTATTCTATCATTCGTTATTCAAATGCTTTCTGCATATTTTCCTGCTTTTGCTTCTCTCGGAAGATCAAGCGGAACAGGAAACGTACAAGTGGTCCCGCATAAAATATCTGCCAGCACAGTGCCATCGGGAAATTAAATGCACATGTCTGTAACCAGACGGCAATAAACTGATTTCCCGCATGCTTAAAGAGAATGGTTGCTGCCAGACTCATAAGCGGACACATAAACGCGACTGAGATAAATGAGATTGCAAGAACCAGATGGAACGGATTTTCCTTCTCCGGGTTCACGATCTTCAACGCTTTCTTCTTCGCAATTGTACCGACAAAAAAGAAATCGATCACAAATGCAATCGGACCCATGATGACAAGCTCATGGAATGCGGACAGGAACACTTCGTTGCTCATCCCTCCGATGTTCAGTGCAATGTTGTAGCAGATCATCGCATACACCATGACGAACACCATCATAATCGTGAAAATAACCTCTTGAAACTTTGTTTTTGGCATAAAAAAACCTCCTTAAAATGATAATTTTTAACAGACAGTGTTGTTCGTTATCATTCCAAAGAGAATGTGCGTTTCCAATAGTAACCTTCTATTTTCTTTTCCGAGTGTGGATTATATCATGTCGCCTAACGGCTCCATGTGTGTTTTCGCAATATGCCGGCTTGTGCAAGCACAGCCACTGCATTGCTCATTTTATCAAATGGATTTTGTGGTGTCAAGGTGTTTTTTTTATGGTATAATGTAGCACGCTGATGCGTGCGCAGGTCATCACGCTTCCGCGTGGTGACAGATTATAATGACCATAAACTTATAGAATCGAGATACATTATGAAGAAAATACTTGCATTTATAAAAAGAGAAACCGTCCTGATGGTAAGTCTTGTGCTCGCCGGTCTCTCCATGTTCCTCATCCACCCGGACAGAAAATACATCTCCTACATCGACTGGCATTCCATCACACTCCTGTTCTGCCTTATGGCTGTTATGGCTGGATTCAAGGAAACCGGTCTGTTCCGCACGATCGGAAATGCACTGCTTGCACACGTTCATACAACAAGACAATTATTTCTTGTACTGGTGTTGCTTCCATTTGTATTCAGCATGTTTATCACAAACGATGTCTCACTGATCACCTTTGTGCCGTTTGCGATCATTGTGCTTTCCATGTCGGAGAAAGAACATCTGATCATCCCGGTCGTTGTGATGCAGACAATCGCTGCAAACCTCGGAAGTATGCTTATGCCGATGGGGAATCCACAGAACTTGTATCTGTATGCCAAATCCGGCATGTCTCTCGGTACATTCGTGGAAATTATGCTCCCTTACACGATTGCTTCGCTGCTTGGAATCCTGATTTCCATGTTCTTCATCAAACAGCATGCCATTGTAATCGACCGGAACGACCATGCAGTTAAACTTCCGAAAAGGCAAATCATCCTTTACAGCATCGCATTTGTGCTGTGCCTGTTGAATGTCGCCAAACTTCTGGACATCCGCATCCTGTTCGCGATTATTCTTGTACTGTTCCTGCTTGTGTCACGAAAAACTCTGCTTCACGTGGACTACGCACTACTCGGCACATTTATCGGATTTTTCGTATTCATCGGAAATATGGAGCGCGTGCCAGCTTTCCAGTCCTTCCTTGAAAGAATCATTACCGGACGGGAAACATACATTGCAATCGGTGCCAGCCAGATTATCAGCAACGTGCCAACTGCCCTTTTGCTGTCGGGATTTACAACGAATTACAAGGCACTTATCATCGGCACCAACCTCGGCGGACTTGGCACGCTCATCGCTTCGATGGCAAGCCTGATTTCCTATAAGCAAATTGCCCGGGAATATCCGGGCAAAAAGGGGAAATATTTTCTCTGGTTTACGGTTGTGAATGTGGTGTTTCTGGCTGGATTGATGGGGATGTATAGTCTAACATCTTAAACTATTTTCTCCTTGCATAATCCTCCTCAATCTCCTCGAAGCAATCCTCTTCATCTAGAAAGTCTGTCATATCCTGCGCGGATTCGCAACTACGCATCATGGCTACGGTCTGACTTAAGACTTTGTAATTGAGTGCTGTTCCGACGGCGTCACAATGGTAATTGACGGCACGACCGGCTCTGATTCCCATGCGTCCTGCTTCTGCGACTGCATCGATGTTTGCTCCAAGGAAGATAAATTCCCAGTTTTTCGCCTGCCGCTTCTCAATCATTTTCTTGATCTTCGCATAATTATATCTATGGCTCGCATTTTCCATACCATCTGTCGTGATAATGAAGATTGTCTTCTCCGGGCGTTCCGACTCCGGCATATGTTTGCGTACATCCTTGATATGACTGATTGCACCACCGATTGCATCTAACAATGCCGTACAGCCCCGCACAAAATACTGCTCGTCTGTCATCGGCTGAATCTGCCTGATGTCCGCCCGGTCATAGATCACCTCTGTCTGGTCGTCAAACAATACGACCGATACAAGCGCTTCGCCTGCTTCCTTCTTCTGCTTCTCGATCATACTATTGAATCCGCCTATCGTGTCCGCCTCAAGCCCGCTCATTGATCCACTTCTGTCTAAGATAAATACCAATTCTGTCAAATTCTTCATAATAATTACCTCCATTTTCATCCTTCTGATATTTTTGATATGCAGCATTCATGCATTCAATCCTATATGCATATATCTGCCAAATCATTTTTATCAGTTGCTTTGTTTGTTGTTGAAGGAATCATATCACAAAGCATAAAAAATAAGGTCGCCACACAAGCGACCTTATATATCAGATCAGGCACGAAAGTCCATGCTCCTCTAACTGGATATCCAACTCGATCATATCGTAGATTTGATTCTCTATGAAATAAGAGAAGATAATGTCCGTCTTATCGCACGGGCTTAATGCATATCCTGCACGCGCAAGCAGATCTCTCGTCTCATCCAAATTGAGCTTCGCCCCTATGCACAGACACATTGCAGTCATCTTCTGCGGATGATAATCTGCATGATTTTTTATTTTCGAAAATGTTTTCTTATCCACGAGCGCCCGCTTGTAGACATCCGCATTCGTCATGCCTTTCTCTTCGATCAGATAGAGCAGATATTCCGAGAAGGAATCCGTCAGATGCTTCATGCGCTCTTCTAATTTGCTCTCATGCAGTTCTGTGAACTCATTTTCTTCCTCGGAATCTTCGTCGGAATCCTCCTCATACAGATCATCCTCATACAAGTCGTTCTCATAAGGCGAGAACGATTCATCGTCCAGTTCCGCCTCACCAGGCTGGCAGGGTGCATCGTCTTGTTTCGTCTCACATGGCTGACAGATTGCATCGTCCAAGTCACGCCGTAGAGCCATCGTCTGTATGCCATATTCTTCATGATGTTTTGCATCGACATAGTTCTCGTCAATATATGCCTGCAGGTCTTTGTCGAATCGTTTTCCGTATCGTGCTGACTGCGCATCAAATACAACCAGGTAGATAAGCATCTCATGATTCTGCAAAAATGCCTGAATCTCATCCGCAGCAATGCGGATACCTTCTTCCTTCGGATAACCAAAGCTCCCGGTAGAAATCACAGGAAATGCAATGGACCGGCATCGCTGTTCCCACGCTAGCGACAGACTCTTCCGATAACAGTCCCGCAGCTTTTCTTCCTCGCCATGCGCCCCGTCAATATAAAGCGGACTGACCGCATGGATGATATAATGCGCCGGCAGTCGGAATCCCGGTGTCAGGAATACGTCTCCCTCCGGGACTTCACCGATATTTTTCTCCCGGTATTCTGACAACCGCCGCTTTCCCGCTGCCTTATAGACCGCATAATCGCAACCACTTCCTATAATTGGTTTTGTATTCGCAGTATTCACGATCGCATCGCACCGCATCTTCGTTATATCATTTCTGACTATCTTAAATGGCATCTTCTATCTCCAATCAAGGGAACTTTTTTATTTATTCCTTTTGATTTTACTACTTCCGTCTTCCTTGGTAAAGATTTCTGCTATCTTTTCATTCCTGTAAATTTTCCTCTTGGAGCAATCTTCCCTTTTCTGCTTACTTTGCTCCTACTTCCACTTACCAATAAATTCCCCACTTGGAGCAACCTTCTCTTTTCCGCTTGCTTTGCTCCTACTTCCACTTACCAATAAATTTCCCACCTGGAGCAACCTTCCCTTTTCTGCTTACTTTGCTCCTACTTCCGCTTACCAACAAATTCCCTGCTTGGAGCAACCTCCCCTTTTCCGCTTACTTTGCTCCTACTTCCGCTTACCATCAAATTCCCCACTTGGAGCAACCTCCTCTTTTCCGCTTACTTTGCTCCTACTTCCACTCCAAAACCCAAAAACAGCCACGAGCACAAAGCCCATGACTGTTAATATTCCTACGCCAGCACTGCATTTCCGGTATACAACTGGTAATATCTGCCCTTCTTTTCAAGCAGTTCTTCGTGCGTTCCACGCTCAATGATTCGTCCCTGTTCGAGTACCATGATACAGTCGCTGTTTTGGATCGTGGACAACCGATGCGCAATTACAAATGTCGTTCTTCCATGCATCAGCTTGTCCATACCATCCTGTACCAGACGCTCGGTTCGTGTATCGATCGAGCTTGTCGCTTCATCCAGAATAAGCGCCGGTGGATCGGCGATTGCCGCCCGCGCGATGGCGAGAAGCTGGCGCTGTCCCTGACTTAAATTTGCGCCGTCGCCAGTCAGAATGGTATCATAACCCTGTGGCAGACGACGGATAAACCCATCGGCATTTGCAAGCTTTGCGGCTGCCTCGACTTCTTCGTCTGTCGCATCAAGCCGTCCATAACGAATATTCTCCCGCACGCTCATACTGAACAGATGCGTATCCTGCAATACGATACCGAGTGACCTTCGCAGATCGGCCTTCTTGATTTTGTTAATATTAATGCCATCATACCGGATCTTTCCATCCTGAATATCGTAGAACCGATTGATCAGATTCGTGATCGTCGTCTTTCCAGCTCCGGTCGAACCGACGAACGCAAGCTTTTGTCCCGGCTGTGCAAACATCGAAACATTGTGCAGCACAATCTTATCATCGGTATATCCGAAGTCCACGTCGTCAAATACGACGTCACCTTTCAGTTCCACATATGTGGTTGGATCGCCATTTGTATGCTTGTGTGCCCACGCCCAGAGTCCGGTACGCTTCTCACTTGGTACAATCTGTCCATTTTCACGCTTTGCATTCACAAGCTCGACATAGCCCTCGTCCAATTCCGGCTCTTCATCCAACAGATTGAAGATTCGCTCCGCTCCGGCAAGTGCCATCACGATTGCATTGATCTGCATACTGATCTGGTTGATCGGCATGTTGAAGTTCTTGTTGAAGGTCAGGAAGCTTGCCAGTCCGCCCAGCGTGAATCCGCCGACATTTCCAATCGCCAGTACACCTCCGACGATTGCACAGAGCACATAGCTGATATTTCCAAGCTGTGCATTGATTGGTCCTAAAATATTGGAATAGTTATTCGCCTTATAGGAGCTCTCGCACAAAGCATCGTTCAGCTTGTCAAATGCTTCCTTGCTCTCTTCCTCGTGGCAGAACACCTTAACCACACGCTGTCCCTGCATCATCTCTTCGATATAACCATTGACCGTACCAATATCCTTCTGCTGCGCAATGAAATGCTTCGCAGAAAGTCCGCCGATCTTTCTTGTCAGTACCAGCATAATTCCGACCATGAAAAATGTCAGCGCCGTAAGCGGAATGTTCAGCATAAACATACAAACGGTCGTACTGATAATTGTAATCGCACTATTGAAAAGCTGTGGCATCGACTGGCTGATCATCTGTCTCAGCGTATCGGTATCATTTGTATACATGGACATGATATCGCCGTGCGCATGGGTGTCAAAATATTTGATTGGAAGCTGCTCCATCTTCGTGAACATCGAATCACGGAATGTTTTCAGCATTCCCTGTGTGACATTAACCATGATCCGGTTATAAGAATACGAAGCAATAATTCCGATCCCATAGAAGCATGCGACACGTCCAATTGCATGAAGCAATGGTGTGTAATTCTTCGTCTCACTCTTTAAAAGCGGTGTGATATAGTCGTCGATCAACCGTTGCATGAACATCGTTCCCTGTACATTTGCAAGAACGTTGATGATGATACAGATTGCCACGATAATAATCGCTGCGCCATAATGTTTCATGAGCATTCCCATCAACCGCTTCAGAAGTCTGCCCGGATTCTCCGGTCCTTTTCCTCTTTGATTACGCATGCTGGCTCACCTCCTTCGTCGCAACAGGCGCCTTTTCGGGTATCGCCCCCTCGCCTTCGCTCGGCGGCAGGTCGTCGGCGCCATCCTGATGTTGCTCCTTCGTCGCAACAGGCGCCTCCTCGTCAAAATCTGCATTGGCGCCGGCACCGTTTTGAGACTCATATACCTCGCGGTAAATATCATTTCCGGCAAGCAGCTCTTCATGCGTTCCAATACCGTTGATTTCACCCTCGTTCATGACGATGATCCGGTCGGCATGCTCCACACTGGAGATACGCTGTGCAATGATAATCTTCGTTGTGTTCGGAATCTCGGTTGCAAATGCCGCACGGATCTTCGCATCCGTCGCCGTATCAACCGCACTTGTCGAATCATCTAAGATCAGGATCTTCGGATTCTTCAATAGCGCACGCGCAATACACAGACGCTGCTTCTGTCCGCCGGACACATTCGAACCACCCTGCTCGATATATGTGTTGTAGCCATCCGGCATCTTCTCGATGAATTCATCGGCGCAGGCAAGCTCACACGCACGTTTGCACATCTCGTCTGTGGCATCCTTGTCACCCCATCGGAGGTTCTCGTAAATCGTTCCGCTGAACAATGTATTCTTCTGCAACACAACGGCAACTTCATTTCGAAGCGTCTCCATGTCGTATTCCCGGACATCTTTGCCGCCAACTCTGACACTGCCCTTCGACACATCATACAAACGGCTGATCAGGCTGACAAGGCTCGTCTTCGCGCTACCGGTTCCGCCGATGATGCCGATCGTCTCACCCGATTTAATCGTTACATTGATATCCTTCAATACGAAATCCTTCGCCGACTCCTTGTAACGGAAGTATACATGATCGAACTCCACGCTTCCGTCCGCTACTTCCATATCCGGCTGTTCCGGATTCTTCAAGGTCGTATCCTCGTTGATAACCTCTGCGATACGTCTCGCGCTCGCCATACTCATACTGATCATGACGAATACCATCGAAAGCATCATCAGGCTCATCAGGATATTCATGCAGTATGCGAGCAGACTCATCAGGTTACCAGTAGTAAGCGTATCGCTTACAATCATATGCGCACCGACCCAGCTGATCAACAGGATGCAGCTATACACCGTGAACATCATGACCGGCATATTGCAGGCGATGATGCTCTCTGCCCGCACAAACATGTTGTAAAGCTTCGCGCTTGCCTGTGCGAATTTATTTGTCTCATACTCCTCGCGGACATATGCCTTAACTACACGGATTGCCGATACATTCTCCTGCACGCTGGCATTTAAGTCGTCGTACTTTTCAAATACAATATTGAAATATTTATTTGCCTTGCGGATAATGAACTGTAATACGAGTGCCAGCAAAATAACTGCAACCAGGTAAATGCTTGCGATTCTTGCATTGATCAAAAATGCGGCTACCATCGCGCAGATCATGCTCGCCGGAGCGCGCATACCCATACGCAGGATCATCATGTAGGAGTTCTGCACATTCGTCACATCGGTCGTCATACGAGTCACCAGTCCGGCGGTGCTGTACTTGTCAATGTTTGTAAATGAGAATGTCTGGATATTATAATACATCGCCTGCCGCAGATTCTTCGCGAACCCGGCAGATGCATACGCACCATAACGACCTCCCATAAGTCCCGCAAACAGTCCGACTGCTGCTGCCACGATCATCCACGCACCGACTACGCAGATATGGTGAATGTCACCGCCCGGCACATTGACACCATCGTCAATGATGGATGCCATCAGGAATGGGACAAGCGTTTCCATCAGAACTTCCAGCAGCATGAACAGTGGGGTTGCAATGGACGCGGCTTTGAATTCTTTGATTTGTTTTCCTAACGTCTTTAACATGTTGTCTCCTTTCTTATGCTTCTGTGCAAAACGTGTAGATTTCTATAACGAGTTGTACATAATATACATTTCTATGCAGACGCGCTCTCGCTCACTTCCGCACATAGCAGACACTAAACTCACAGAACATCAATTCTGCGAATTGCTGTCTGTTCGTTAAGTGCTGATGTGCTCCAATGGTCTGCATATGAAATGTTATTTATGTACAACTCTATCTACACAATGTCTCGTTTTGCAAATATATCATAGGAAAGCAAGCCAAGTGACCTTGTGGTTACTTACAGGCTTGCTTGATTTCCGGTGCTCCAAGGCTTGTCAATTCGGCCCCAAGCTTATCTGTAATTGATAAAAACTGTGTGATTTCTTCCTCGGATAAGCAGTCTCTCAGGCGCTGTTCCATCTGCATCACACGTGTATGGATTTTTTCTTCGAGTGCCTGCCCCGCTCCGGTCAGTTCCAGTTTCTTCAGACGTGCATCTCTGGCAACGCTGGAACGCTTAATGAGTCCATTCTTCTCCATCGTCTGTAACGTCTGGGTAACGGTAGACCGGCGCAGATAGAAGAATTCTTCCACATCCTTCTGATATACTTCCGTCTTCTTACTGAACTCGGAAATGTAATGCAGGATCCGGCTCTGTGAACCACTGATGCCTTCCACTTCCGCTGCCTGATGCAGATAATGCTTCACCTGATTTGATAATATGATAATCTGGTTTCCCGGATGATCATGTTTCCAATCGTCCATGAATTCCCTCCTTTAGTAGTATCTTCCCAACGCTCTGTATTGTAATAGATAAAAAAGTTCGGTTATAAATTGTTCGCAATCAAACAATTCACAACCGAACTATATTTTAACATGCATAAAATAATTTTCAAGCAATTCAATTTTTATTTTTTTCATTTATTTGACTATTTGATAACTTGTAATAAAAGCATATAAACTCCCGAATCCAGTTTTCTCACAGCTTCCCTACGAAACAATCTGCATGATCTGGATCAAGAACAGCCATGCCAGTCCATAATACGTTACGACTGCTACAAGGTCATTGACCGTTGTGATCAGTGGACCGGATGCAACTGCCGGATCAATCTTGATCTTGTGGAAGAAAATCGGAATCAAGGTTCCAACCAGACTTGAAATCACCATGGCAACCATCAGTGATACTCCTACGCAACCGGAAATCAGGAATGCATGCAGCCATGCATTGTGCTTGAAGCAGGCGATGTAGATGCCGATAAATACAAATGCCAGAGAGCCGAGCAACAAGCCATTTACAAAACCGACCTTCATCTCCTTCCATACGAGATGCAGCTTCTGCTTACCAGTCAGGTTCTCATCCATCAATACACGAATCGTAACCGCCAGCGACTGTGTTCCTACATTCCCTGCCATGTCCAGAATCAACGACTGGAAGCACATCACGATCGGAAGCACAGCGACAACCGCTTCAAAAGCTCCTACAACGGACGACACGCCCATGCCAAGGAACAATAAGATGATCAGCCATGGCAATCGTTTCTTCATGCTTTCCTTTGTAGTTTCTCTCAAATCCTCCTCGTCTGTCAAACCTGCGAGTTTTGCGTAATCCTCGCCCATCTCATCATCGACAGCCTCTACGACATCCTGTGCGGTGATAACACCGAGTAATTCCTTCGTGTCAGATAAAACCGGAATGGAATCCTCTGCGTAATCCACCAGTTCGTCAATACAATCCTCAATTTTCTCATGATCGGTCACGAATGGATACGTCGTATTGATGATAGATTCCAGTGTATCATTTTCTCTGGCAACGATCAGATCCTTCAGGTCAATCGCACCATAGTATTTATTGGATTCGTCTAATACATAGACCGTTCCGATATTATCATTTTCACCTGCCTGTGAAACCAGCTCGCGCATTGCCTGCCGGATATCTATGCCTCTGCGGATGGCGATATAGTTCGTCGTCATACGACTACCCATCTCGTCTTCCTCGTAGGAGAGGATCATCTGGATATCATTTCCGGCATCCGCCGGGAGCATATCCACAACCTGCTTTTTCGTTGCATCATCGACCTCGTCTAGGACATCGACCGCATCATCGACCTCCATCAGAGAGAGTACCTTTGCTGCCTCTTGCAGATTCTTATCCCGCAAATGCTTCTTTGACTGCGCTGTGTAATTCTTTCTTTTCATCCATTTCTTCATTGTCTTCTACCTCCTTATTCCGGGGCATAAAAATACCACCGTCTTTCATACGGTGGTTCAGACAACAGAAAACTAAACGCAGTTATATCGTCATATATAAAATGAGACTATATCCAAACTGCGTTCGTATATCCATATGTCTTCCACCGCGTATCGCTCGACTCGTACTATCGCAACCGTCCATAGTCTCACCTCCATAATTTTTAATTCTATTCGCAGCTTTATCACTGCCAGATCTATCCGAACCAGATCTCGCCATGGTTCTTCCTCGACCTAAGATGTAGTCTATCCCATTTTCCCTGGTTCGTCAACCAAGTTTACAAGCTTTTAACAATTTTACAGCTCATGATAATATGGGCAGATATCTTCATAACTCCCATCATTCATGCGGAAGCCACCCGGTATCGTGCCAAGTTGTTTAAATCCAAGCCGCTCATACAGGTGTCGTGCATGCACATTACTTGCGACAACCGCATTGAACTGTAAGACACGGTAACCATGTGTCTTGCCCTGCACCAGACAGTCAGACACCAGCTTCTCGCCGATATGCAATCCTCTCGATTCCCGGTCGACCGCATAGCTGGCATTGCAGATGTGTCCGCATCGTCCTACATTGTTTGGATGCAGGATATACATGCCGTAGATTCTGCCTGTGTCCATATCCTCCGCGACTCCGCAATATGTCTGCTCTGCGAAAAATGCTGTTCCTGACTCCGGTGTCAGACATTCCTCCTGCGGAAATGCCTCGCCATCTTCGACAACCTGGTTCCAGATCGTCACCATTGCCTCGATGTCATTGTCTGTATATGCTCTTACTTCGATATTCATGGTTTTATTCTTCTTTCATTAAAATTTATCTTCGACAAGCACTTAACCTGCTTTGTCATACAAAGTAAATTTCTTTATTTTTTATCTTCAATTACCAACTGTTCCTATATCAGTCCCACAAGCATTGCAACCGCAGTCTTCATAATCTCATCCGGGAATTCATACTCAGCAGTATGAAGCTGTGCATGATCTTCGCCATCGCCCACACCGAAGAATGCCCCCGGCACTTCCTGCAGATAATATCCAAAATCCTCCGACCAGCGCATCGGCTGTGCAAGCTCTGTCACAGGGAATTGTAATTTTTCTGCACACGCCAAAAGCTTATCTACATTTGCATCGTGATTCTCCGTTGCAGGAAACCGCTCGATCTCCTCTATGGCTATAGTAAGCTGATTTTCTTCTGCAAGTGTCGCAGCCAGAGCTTTAATCTCATTCACATATGTGTCAAATGCATCTTCCTTTTCTGCGCGCACCGTAAGCCGCAACGTACCTTCAAATGCTGATACGCCATAATTTGCACTGCCAACATCCGCCCCGATCACTGTCATACGCACGAAATCGCCCCGCGCCTGCATCTCCTTCGTGATCCGCTCGATCTCAAGCAGAAGCTTCGCCATCGGAATAGCCGGATTCCTGCCAGCTTCCGGGTATGCCGCATGGCTTGGTGTTCCGGTCATGCGAATCGAAAGTCCGGTCGATGCACACGCAAATGTTCCCTTGCGAAGCAATACCTGATTCTTCGGATAGCCGGGAATATTGTGCAAACCATAGATCTCTCCAATCTGCTTTTCCGCCAGCAGTTCCTTGCAGATCTTCGCGCCCGCGCCAATCTCCTCGCCCGGCTGGAAGATCAGATATACATCACGGTCTGGCAATTCTTCCCGCTTTGAAAGATACAATGCTACGCCACACAGAATACTGCTATGCCCATCATGTCCGCAGTAGTGTCCCGGTTTTCCATCCTTTCCACATACCGCATCCATATCCGCCCGGAACGCAATCGGTGCTTTCCCGCTTTCCTTCTCCGCTTTCTTCACGGCATAAAACCACACGCCTTTATCCACAACCTCAAACGTTGTATGGCGTTTTATAAATTCCTGCAATATATACCGGGTCTTTTCTTCCTGCATGGAAGGCTCCGGATTCTCGTGGAGCTTCTTGCGCAGACTGTGAATCATATCAGAAAGCTCTTTATATCTTGTGATATGGACCTCCGGAATTGCAACATCCGCAAATGTTACAACTTCATCCTCCGGCTCTCCGTCCGCATCCGGATGCTTATGTTCCACATTTCCTTGACCATGCGCAGTTTCTCCAATATGCACTTCCGGGATTGCCAGATTATCAAATGCAAGATTAAATTTCGTTTTTTTCTTCTTCTCTTTCTTGTCCTTCATGTGATTCCTCCAACCGTTATCTCCATTTCAAGATAAGGATTCCTTCCAAATATTCGTCTCACTACACTATATAATATTGATGAACAACGTAATCACCAGACTGTTAATGAAGTCCGCAAACAAACTTCCGATCAACGGTACAAGCAGATACGCCTTGACCGATGGCGCATAACGGTCACAAAGCACCTGCATGTTCGCCATTGCATTCGGTGTCGCACCCATACCGAATCCGCATGTTCCGGCCGCAAGCACTGCCGCGTCATAATCCTTTCCCATCACACGGAATACAACAAAATATGTGTACAGGAATATAAGCAGAAGCTGTGCCCCGAGCAAGATCATAAGCGGTAATGCAAGTTCAGCAAGCTGCCACAGCTTCAATGTGATCATCGCAATTCCAAGGAAAAGCGACAGACAGATACCACCCAGATTATTGATCTCACCCATATAGATGTCAAATTTTCCGGAATACTCGCCGACATTTCGAACAATCGCCGCGACGATCATGGCTCCGATATAGATTGGAAATGTAAGGCCCGTCTTCGTCAGGAGCTCGGAGATGATCGTGCCGAGTCCGACTGCCAGAATCAGCTGAAACACAGCCGCGGCATACATATTCGAATGTCTCTCATGCTTCTTTTCTTCCTCGATCAACAGGCTGTCATCCTCTGTCACGATCGTATCGAGCAAATGTTTCTTCTCAATCAGACGTTTCCCGATCGGCCCACCGATCAGACTTCCTGCCACCAGGCCGAAGGTTGCCGCTGCCGTACAGATTGTCGTCGCACCCTGTACATTAAAATCCTCAAGCACCGGACCGAATGCGCCTGCTGTTCCATGTCCGCCAACCATCGGAATCGAGCCGGTACAAAGCCCGACCAGCGAGTCAAGTCCGATCAGATGTGACACGCCGACTGCCAGTAAGTTCTGCATAAAAATCAGGGCAATGACTAATCCAAGAAAGATCGCAAGTGCCTTTCCTCCACTCTTTAGCACCTTCAGATTCGCCTGGAATCCCACCGATGTAAAGAAGAATACCATACAGACTTCCCGAAGCGTATCATCAAATGTAAATTCCACCACCCCTGTGCTATATAAAATACAAGTCAGTACCGAGAAGATCAAACCACCGACCACCGGAGATGGAATACAGAACTTTTCCAGGAAATTTATTTTCTGTTTCAGGAATTGTCCAAGCATGAGCACCACGACCGAAAGTGCCAATGTCTGATACATATCAATTTGTATTTCCATGTAAAATGGTTCTCCTATCTGTTAATTTTCTTGTGCATCTACCGTGATGCCCTGTGATGCATAATATGCCTTTGCCCCCGGATGGAACGGAATCTGCACACCATCCACAGCCGCATTTACATCGGCGATTTCCTTTAACGAAGTTGCATACTCGATTTCTGTTGCATGCGCAAAAAGCTGCCTTGTAAGTTTTTCGGCTGTCTCATCGGACATCTTCTCACTCGCAAGCAGCAGTGCCTTGACGCCGACCGTTGCAACCTGCTCTGTCTGTCCATTGTAAGTGTTCGCCGGAATCTCACATGTTTCATACGATGAATATGCAAGCTTCAGCTTATCCACGGTCTTCGCATCGACCGGAACAAGCGCAATCTCACAGCTATCTGCTAGCTCCGCAATCACATTGGTCTGCACACCGCCTGTGTAAAACATCGCATCGATCTCGCCGGTTTTTAACTTCTCTGCCGCCTCAATATACGTCAGATTGACCGTCTCTGTAATCGGCGATGCAAGTCCGCTCACCTGCAAGATCTGTGATGCATTCCGCTCGGTTCCGGATTCTGCTTCTCCGATACTTACCGTCTTTCCCTGCAGATCATCTAAGCTTTTAATTCCGGAATCCTTGCGCACAACGATCTGGCACGCCTCGGTGTATAGACCTGCCAGTACGCGGTATCCCTGATAGGATTCCCCTTTTTCATCCGTTCCATAATACGCGGCTGTGGCAAGATCGGCCTGTGCAATTGCCACGTCTACATATCCCTCGGACAGCAGCCGCAGGTTCGCCATCGACCCGGCCGTTGATTTTATGTTGAATTTCATTTCCGCATCCTCTGCATTTGCAAGCTGTGTATATGCAGTCGCAAACGCATAATATCCGCCACCGACACCTGCTGCGCCAAACCGGATCGTATCCTGCCGCACATTACAGCCGGTCAGACATGCACAACCGACAGTAAATGCCAAAAGCGCCACTGCTATCTTCTTTATCTTATTCTTCAAACTGTTCCACTCCTTTCCTGGTATTGCCCCCTTACGCCCCCTATTCTTCATTCTGATTCTCCGGTAGTTTCATTCCATACGTTTCAAGATCCACGCGTCCGTCCACGACCAAAATTCCATCCGCCGCAAGCAATTGCTCCTGTACATTCGCACCGCCAAACGCGAACGCTCCGGCAAGCTCGCCCTTCGCATTCACCACGCGATAACACGGAATATGCTCCGGATCCGGATTCCTGTGCAGTGCATTTCCTACCGCACGCGCCATCTTCTTATCTCCGGCAAGTTCTGCGACCTGTCCGTATGTTGCCACCTTTCCACGCGGAATCTTCTTCACTGCCTCATAGATCCGCTTCGACGGACTGTCGGTAACAAGCCGGTAACTCTCTGCAATCATTTCCCGCACCGCATCATCCGGCACACTTCCATCTAAGATAATCGTATTCCAATGCTCCCGGTTCTGATGCCACCCCGGTAGAACCGACTCGAAGGCATCCCGCCAGTAATCACGCCACTCCGGGTCTACCTTGACATTCAGATTCATGTAACCATTCCGTTCATACGTCCACAAAAACGCTTTCCTGCTGCCCTTCACACGTACCAGCTGCCAGTTATCATCATGAAACGGGGCATCCTGATATGTGTCCGGAAAGGACAGCGCAAATGCTAAGGCTTCTTCTCTTGTCTGCATCTTCCCTGCCTCCATTCTTTTTATTATAGTACACTCTTACCGGAATGTCTTCAAATACGCCTTTTGCTCATCCGTGATCCGGTAGCTCTCCACCGCCTTCTGAATCGTCTTTCTGTGCACCCACAGCGATAATCTCCGATCTTCAATATATGGGATGCATGTCTCCCACTGCTTGGCAAGTGCGGTAGCAAAATACCACGCGATCATCATATTCACATAATATTCCTCCGATGTGACCTCCGCAACCATCGCCGGATATTCCGGTCGAAAATCGTCATCTAAGTATAACCGCATCAAAAGTCCTATGCCATAGCGGATCGTGTAGGTCTCCCCGGATGCAAGAAATGTCCGGATCTCCGGAAGCAGTTCCTCCTTATGCTTCGCAAAGCATTTCGGAACCGGGAAATCACATGTCGCCCAGTTGTCAACGTATGGCAGCATGCGCTTTACCTCATATAAACACTGCGCATAGTCCTTGATGCCACCGATCAACATCATGTGCAGATTATTTTCTTCATAGTAGGTATGAGGCAGCTCCTGCAAAAATGCTTCCATGCCATCCTCTCTTGCAAACGCCTTCGCAAAGTTCCGCAACACCGGTGTCCGGATTCCAATCACATGTGCCGGTTCAATATTCGGTATCAATTTTGAGTGAAATGCCTGATACTTTTTATCTTGCAATTCAAACAATCTTCGCTGTAACTCCGTCATATCTTTTGTCTCCCCATTTATATGCTGTATAAACTGTACCATAAATAAAAGGAACCGTCTATATCTGGATGTTCCTCTGTTTACACGATCCGGCGCTGTCTCCTGACAGAAACCATGAAAAAATCGGGCAGAACACCTCCTGCCCGATTTACTGTCAATATCATCCGCCTGCCGGCCTAATGAATTGCATTTATAGAATTAGTTCTTCTTTTTATCTACAATAAATGTATCATAAATTGCCCGGATTGCCGGCTCGAAGTCTTTGTTTCTGACCCCGATAATAATATTCAGCTCAGAAGAACCCTGATCGATCATCTTGATGTTGATTCCATCCTTTGCAAGTGCACTGAATAACTTACCGGCAGTACCACTTGCAGACTTCATGCCACGTCCAACGACTGCGATCAGTGCAAGTCCTGACTCGATCTCAACCGAATCCGGTTTTGCGAGACGATGGATTGCCGATACCACCCGCTGCTCCTTGTGCATGAATTCATCCTCATGAACAACAATCGTCATGGTGTCAATACCGGATGGCATATGCTCAAATGAAATCTCATTTTCTTCAAAAGCCTGAAGTACTTTTCTTCCAAAGCCTATCTCGGAATTCATCATTGCCTTGGAGATAAATATCGTACAGAAATCCTTCTTACCTGCGATACCTGTCACAACATAATCCTGCTTCTGGCATGTGCTCTCAACAATCCATGTACCCGGATCTTCCGGTACATTTGTATTCCGGATATTGATCGGTATACCACAGTTACGGACAGGGAAAATCGCATCTTCATGCAGAACCGATGCTCCCATATAAGAAAGCTCACGAAGCTCTCTGTAAGTAATATATTTAATCGGCTTTGGATTCGGAACGATACGTGGATCAGCTACAAGGAAACCGGACACATCTGTCCAGTTCTCGTACACATCTGCCTGACTTGCCTGTGCAACGATAGATCCTGTCACATCTGAACCGCCACGGGAAAATGTCTTGACATTCCCATCTTTGCCAAGTCCGTAAAATCCGGGAACAACGGCACGTGGTGCCTTCGACAATCTCTCACTAAGAACCTTCTCTGTCTTATAGCTGTTGAGATTTCCTTCTGCATTGAAGAAAATCACCTCTGCGGCATCAATAAATTCAACGCCAAGATATGCAGCCATAATCTTACCATTCAGAAATTCTCCTCTGGACGCTGCATAATCAGCCTGTGGATTCTCGACCAGCTTCTTTGTGATCTCTTCAAAATCCTTATCCAGCGAGAAATCTTTCAGCGCAAGCCCTGTGATAATCTCATCATATCTTGCCTTGATTGCCTTCATCTCTTCCGTAATATCTTCCCCTGCTTTTGCTGTCTCATACACATGGAGAAGCATATCTGTTACCTTCGTATCTTCCGGAAATCTCTTTCCCGGTGCAGAAGGAACAACATAGACCCGACTCTCATCGGCTGAAATAATCGCTCCAACCTTCTTGAACTGTTCCGCACTTGCCAATGAACTACCACCGAATTTTACTACTTTCTTCATAATCTTCCATATATCCTTTTTGTTTAGTATTGATAGTATGTATTTTAAACATCTTTAAAGATAAAGGCAAGAGATAATTGTATTATTCGCACTTTTCACAAAGAAATACATGGTATCTGCTTTTTCTTGACAAAAATGCCTAGACTTTCCTCTGTTTTTCCCATATTACGGGTCTTTCGTTGACTTCTACATTTTTCTTTGCTAAACTCACATCATAGATATAAAAGTAATTTGAGGAGTTTTTCAATGAACAGCAAAATATTGAAATATTTCAAGAAAAACCATATTCAGATTGAAGACATCAAATATCTGACACGTATTGATGGTAAAACGTGTATTCACACGATGGATAACCAGACATTTCTTACCTATATAACAGTCAAAGACTTTTTTGAATCATTGGAGCTGCATGATTTTATCTGTGTAAACAAAGGGATTGTCGTAGCCAAAAATCAGATTAATTATATTGCGGATGGCGTCTATTATATGCTCGATGGTACCGAATTCCAGGGAAGGAAACGCACGGCCGCTGCACACAAAAAGCTGAATGCGACCTTACACCAAAGCATTGCAGACAGCATCGAGACAGTGGTCGATATTCGAAACCGGTTTTCGATTCTGGACAATATGCCAATTGCCTTCTGTGTGATTGAGCTTATATTCAACAACAACGGACATGGGATTGATTTTGTATTCCGTTATTGTAACAACGAGATGGCAGTTATCGAAGGAAAAACCATCGAAGAAATGATGAATCATTCTTTCTTCTCAGTATTTCCGAATGCCGACAAAAAATGGCTGGTTGCATATACCGATGTTGCAGTCAACGGCAATAGCCGTTACATCCGCGATTACAGCCCGGAAATAAACAAAGAGATTTTTGTGCGCTGCTTTCAGCCGCTCGAAGGGTTTTGTGCCTGTCTTCTGACGCCGGTGGATGACCTGAACAAGGCGCTTCCTGCCACACATCTTCCCAACCATTAACCGGCACCTATGACAACCATTTGACACATACCAATCAAAGTTCACGGAGAGGCGATATGAAACATTCTTTCAAGCAAGACAACAGTTTGAAATCAAACAGGAAACGAAGCCAAACGATTCTCATCGGAATCGTTTCTTTTCTTGTTTTCACGTTTCTGGAAGTTTTTTTACTATCCGCTGTTTCCCTGATTCCGCGTTCTGCCATCCGGAAGCACACGCAGGAGTCAGCGGAATATCTGCTGGAAAAACCGGTCTTTTATCGTGTGGTAAAACAAGATCCTGCCTCTAACATCGACCACTATGCGGATGCAATTCTCCTGAATATCCTATATCACTTTGATTCGGCTCATCCGGTTACCTCGCCGCTTAGCGCTTCTTATTATTATACAGACACACACAATGAAAATGAGAATCTCTATACAGCAGTAACCTCCGACGTAACACCAACCTACGATTATTTCCGGTATTGGCATGGTTCAACTATTTTCATACGTCCATTGCTAACGATATTAAACATCCGGCAGATCTATATCTTTTTTGCCATTATACTGGCGATACTGTTTGTTGTTTTATTTGCGCAGCTGACGAAATCCGGACACACAATCTGTGCCCTGGCTATGTCTGTTGCGCTTTTGTCGGTATCGTTCTGGTTCATTCCAATGAGCCTCGAATACATCTGGTGCTTTCTGATCATGCTTATTGCAAGCATACTTACGATATTCCTTTATCAAAAGAAACAGGAGGTATCCGGACTGTTTTTCCTGCTTGTCGGGAATATCACCGCATATTTTGATTTCTTGTCCACGGAGACAATTACACTCCTTTTTCCGCTTGCATTGTTACTTGTCCTGATGCAGGAAAATAACCGGTTGTCCGATGCAAAAAACGGTTTTAAAATCATTCTGTCGCGTTCTGTCTGCTGGGGCTTCGGATATCTGGCTTCCTGGATCGCCAAATGGACCATTACATCGATTGCGCTAAACAGAAATATCTTTGCACAGGCTTTGTCATCCGCCTCCATACGGGTAAATGGAGATGCCGGCAGCCTGCATGGACCGGCGCTTTCTGTAAATGCATTTCTACGAAATATCGCATGTATATTGCCGTTTAATTTCATGAAGGGATACGGATATATCGCCGCAATCGGCGTTTTTGTATTATTGTTAATGGTGTATTATCTGTTCCGAAAGAACGAAAAAAAGAATTATATGCCATGGTTATTCACCGTTTTATACTGTATTCCGTATATCCGGTTTCTGACACTTGCAAACCACGCCTTTTTGCATTATTTCTTCACTTACCGGGCGCAATCTGCAAGTATCTTCTGTCTTTGCATGATCTTCTATTACGGAATGGACTGGAAGCTTGTATCTAAGAAATTCTTAAAGCCCCGCAAACGCCATCGTACTAACACAAGGAAATCATAACAAACCCGAATATCTATATCGCTTCATGTCTGAGTCCGCATCTATCGCTGCGTCTCAAAGTCCTTCACGTTCGCACTATATTTTCTTGCCATTTCTTCTGTAATCTTCTGTTCACGAACCAGACGCTTCAGGTCTGCATTCAGTGTATGCATACCAAGAGCCGCACCAGCCTGCATCGAAGATACGATCTGATGTGTCTTATTCTCGCGAATCTGATTTGCAATCGCATCGGTATTGATCAAAATCTCCGTTGCCATTGCCATTCCGGTTCCATCCTCCATCGGGATCAACTGCTGCGTTACGATGCCACGGAGAACATTCGCAAGCTGGGTACGTGCCTGTGACTGTCCATGTGCCGGATATGCATCGATAATACGCTCAATCGTCTGTGCAGCACTCGTTGTATGTAATGTGGAAAGCACAAGATGTCCGGTCTCCGCAGCCGTAATTGCCGCACTGATCGTCTCATAATCACGCATCTCACCCACCAGAATAATATCCGGATCTTCACGCAGAGACGAACGGAGTGCCTTTGCGAACGAATCGACATCTCTTCCGACTTCTCTTTGATGTATCATGGATTTTGCATGATAATATACATACTCGATCGGATCTTCAATCGTCATAACATGTTTTGCCTGTTTCTGATTTACATAGTCAATCATAGATGCAAGCGTGGTTGTCTTACCGCTGCCGGTCGGTCCTGTGATAAGTACCAGTCCGCGCGGTTCCAAAATCAGTTTCCGGATTGCATCCGGAACATGTAATTCCTGAAATGTCGGAATCTTCGAACGCAGGATACGATATGTCGCTGCGATATTATTTCTCTGGTGATAGATATTGGCACGCAGTCTTGTACCATCTTTTGTCATCAGGGCAAAATCCAGATCCTCGCCCGCCTTTACCTGTGCAATCTGTTCCTCGCTAAGTTCGCTGAAGATAAGTTCCGTTGATTCCTCCGCCGATGGTGCCGGCTCCATGATCTCCAGGTTACCAAACCGGCGAAGCGCAATATTCGTACCAACTGTCACATGTACGTCCGATGCCTCTTCTTTTTTTGCATAATCAATCAGTTCACGAAATGTCATTCCCATTTTTCACCCTCCATTTTCAGTGTTTTTTCAATTACCTTTACCGGATTTCTTCTCCCGGTTTTTTCTTTGCCTTCTTGTCCTCGTACATCCTCTCATCTGCGAGCTTCAAAAGTGCTGCATAATCATATTCTTTTTCACCATATGCGACACCAACTGCAACAACACAATCTATACCGTCTTCTGCTGTATTCAGTCTTGCCAGTTCCTCTTCCCAGCGTTGCCGGATTGTATCCACCTCAGTTTCAGATACATTCTCCGCAACAAGCAGGAACTCATCGCCGCCCATACGGAATGCATGCACGCGGTTGCTTGTTACCTTACGAAAACTGTTTGCCGCCTTGATAATCAGCTTATCTCCTGCCTCATGGCCAAACTGGTCATTCATCTTCTTTAAATTATTGACATCGAAGTTAAAGATTGCGATAGAATCCAGGGATTGGAACTCTTTTTCAGCCATCTCCAGATATTTTGCCTTGTTATAAAGTCCGGTCAAACCATCATGTTCGCTTGCATATACCAGCTTCTCGCGCATAACTCCGTTTTCAATATACAGACTGATTACGCTTTTTAATGTTGATTCATTCATGGACTCCCGATCCATATTCGGCCATACCCCAAGGTAAAGCGCATATTTCTGTCCGGAAACCTCACCACTTACAAGCATCCGGTATGTACTGTCATCCTTCGCCCCGTTTAAGCGAAGAACCTCCTGCACGTTCTCATCAAAACTTCCAAACAGCACATCATCCTCGCAACTACACTCAAACAATCCTGCCACGCCCGCATCATAGTCAATCCGGTCATTACTGTACACATTTCCCATCTTGTTGTAAGTGATGATATCCATGACCGCATCTCTTTGAATCATAAAATAGGCTTTGCTTGTATTGAAGTAATCTGCAAGCATCGGAAGCAGTTCATAATATGTCTCTGACAGCTTCTCCAAAACCGCCGTCTGGAACTTAGAGAGCTTTCGGAAAAATCCCATGTATTTCGTGATATCACGGTTCAGTCCCATATATTCCGTGATGTCGGTAACCTGATGAATCTTATAGTTCTTTCCTTCTTTTTCAAAAAGTCCGGAATTGAATTTGAAATATTTTTTCGTGTTTGTATCAATATATTCCCATTCAACAGCATCCCCGCCGATTTCCAATGCCGGGCACTCATCATTCCATACAAAAATCTCTTCCGCATCCATGCCGACAACAGCGTCTCCGTATTTCTTCCGGAAATAGGAATCCGCATAGACAATCTCCGCAGACCCTTCTGCGACGATTGTAATTCCGCCTACCTTGTCAGCCATATACTGTACAATTTCTTCTTTAAAATCCATAGTAACCTCCCTTTTTGCTATACATCTATGATTCTGTCTCTGTTATGCAAATGTCAGAATATCCGCAAATCCTGTCATCTCGAATACTTCCATTACATCGCCAATCACATTCTTTACAACCATGGATCCGCCTAATCCATTCATCTTCTTCTGCGCCCACAGAATCGCACGAAGTCCGGAACTTGCCACATAATCACAGGCATCCATATCAAGTTCAAATTCCTTCACCGGATCTACGAGCAGCTCTTCAAGCTCCTTCATCATGATTGGTGCAGCATTCGTATCCAGGCGTCCGATCACACTTACAATAAGCTTATTTCCTTCTTGTTCCTTTTTCAGTTCCATAAATATCCTCCTACTCCGGCAGCTTATATCTGCCATTTTTTAATCATTGTAACTATATTTTCTTGTTGCTTATATTCATAGGACACGGTATCCATGATGTTTTTCACCATGTAAATACCCAGTCCGCCGATTTCTCTTTCATCCACAGATAGCGTGATATCCGGGTCTTCCTTCGCAAAAGGATCAAATGGCACGCCCTGATCCCGCATGCAGATACAGACTTTATGTTCTGTTTCATATGCGTTTCCTTCCAGTTCAATCGTGCAGTTTCCACCCCGTGAACCATATGCGTAATTTACAACGTTGGCATACAGCTCTTCCACGCAGAGCAGAATCTTCATTACAATCTTCATCGGACACGCATAATCATTCAGAAACGCTTCGACAAACGAAGTGACCTTGTCCAGACTTTCCATCGACGCTTCTACTGTAATTATCTTTTTATTTTCCAATCGCCACGCCCTCCATCACAGACTTTCCAGAAAATCCAGTGATTTCCGGATCTTTTCCATGCCGCTTACCTCAATTAATACGGTTGCATCCGGAAAATAGTTTTCATAATAATTCTTAAACAGCTTCCAGTCGATCTTCCCATCTCCCACAGCCAGATGCAGGTCCTGTCTGAAATCGTTGTCGTTGATATGAAGATGCTTTACATATGGTGCCAATGTCCGCACCCACAATCCAATCTCATCCGGATTTCCAAACACATGGGCATGGGCATAATCAAAGCAGACACCGAAATTCTTATATCCTTTCAGTTCCTCTGCGAGTCCCGCAAGCAGTTCCGGTGTATCATCAAACATATTTTCCATGTAAATCTGTATGTCCGGATATTTTAACAGCTTCTCACTCCAATATACGGCATTCTTCTTCACAAAACTGTCCCGATAACTGTCTGTCTTAAAATTAGCAATATAATTCGTGTGAAATACAACTCCCTTTGCGCCAAGCCGCTTCGCTATCGTCAGGCTCTGTTCCACGCGATAGTCCGATGCCCGTGCAATCAGCGAATCATCGGAAAACACCGTCACATCCAGAAAAGCCCCATGCAAGGTACAATAACCGGGCATTCCGGACATCTGTTCATACCCTGCTATCACTGTGTCCAGTTGTTCTGTATCATCCAGCAGCTTCGGGATAAAAAAATCATTGTATTCAAATCCAAGATTCAGCCGGTTTGCGAGCTTTGTATACGAAGAAAGCTCCGCTCGATCCGGGATGATCAGTATTTTCTTACATCTCATGTTGCACGCTCCCCCTTTATTCCGGTTACTGCATAGACAAATACTTCTTTCGACTTGCCCTTCAAAGGAATCGCTCCGACTTCTTCCACTTCCACACGATCTTTGACTCTCTCATACAGAACATCGCTGATCAGGACCTGCCCTTTCTTCGCGTTCGCCTCTAACCGTGCTGCTGTATTTACGGTATCTCCGATTGCCGTAAAATCCATACGGAAATCACAGCCGATATTTCCAACAACTGCAGGACCGCAATTGACGCCGACTCCAAATCCAACACTTCTGCCAAACCGTTCCATCAACTCTCCCTCTAATGCAATTCCACCCTGTACGATATCCCACGCCGCACATACTGCACGGAACTCATAGTCATCCAGATCAAACGGAGAATTAAACACCGCCATCGTTGCATCGCCGACAAACTTATCGAGCGTTCCTTTGTTTTTGAAGATAGCTTCTGTCGTAAGTGCCAGATAACTGTTCAGGATCTCAACAACCTGCTCCGGCTCCAACACCTCTGACATCGTTGTAAATCCCCGGATGTCCACGAACAGCACTGCAATATCGCGGTTCTCACCGCCAAGCTTGATATGAAAATCCCCCTTCTTCGAGATTTCATCTACAATCTCCGGTGCGACATATTTCTTGAATGCTTTTAATACCTTCTTCTGTTTCAGCTTCTCCAGAATATAACCGATTGCCAGGCAATATATGTAGGAGACGATCAGCACAAGCGGTGCATAAATCAGACTGATGGCAATTCCATTGTTATTAAGTATTACTCCTGCAATCAGGTTTGCTGCCACCCCTGCAACCAGCAATATTGCCGATAGCCAGATCTTCGTCCGTTTGAACACAAAATGCAGAATCGCGCAGACAAATCCGGTCAACAAGCCGAACAGGAACGGATTTCCATTCACGGAAAACCGGTTCTGCATAAACGCCTGCAGGATATTCGCATGGATTTCTACTCCGTACATCTGCTGATTGCCACCGTTTGGCACGTTGAAGTTATCCTGCATACCTGCCGCATACGCACCGACTAAAACGATGCTGTCTTTGAATACGCGGGTATCAATCTTTCCCTGTAACACATCTACAAGAGAGATACACTCATAATCACCCGGCTTGCCGGAATAATTAATCAAGGTACGTCCGGTCTTGTCCGATGCAATTGTATTGATTGTCTCTCCCGTCTTCTCACAGTAACGCTCATAGATTGCCTGTGGGAACATCGTCTGTTCCTGTCCTGCATAGCTTTCTTTCATCAATACACGCCGGACTGTACGATCCGAATCCTGCGATACATTTGTATAAGCGCATGTCACTTCCGCCCGGAGTGCTTCGTATGGATAGATAATCGTATCGATCGGATAATACTTCACACCATCTGCATCAAACTCAGGCTTTTCCTTGTAGATCAGCTGGGATGCCACAACGACATTTCCACTCTTTTTTGCCGCATTTACAAACGCTTCATCCCCTGCTTCATCCACATTTCCGGAGAAAATGATATCGAATCCGACAACTGCCGGCTTTGAAGCTTCGTCTGCATTCAATATTTCCAGCAAATCCGCATAGTACTGTCTGGACCATGTTCCGATCGGTCCAAGCTCCTCTAAGGTGCGCTCGTCGATTCCGATGATCTTGATATCTCCTGACACGCCCCGCGGCCTCTGGTATAGTGCATCTTTCACAATATAATCAAGTGGTGAAATCAAATTGCTGATTGTCATCAGAAACACAAGCAGCCACACAATCACCGCTTCCAATAAATCCCGAATAATACTCTTCATAAACCCCTCTTATGTACTTTCTTATTTCCTGCTTAAATACACCATCGTAATATCGTCCGCCTGCATCTCCCCGTCCGCAAATGCATCTACTTCGTCATACATGGCATCGACAAATGCATCTGCATCACCGGCCATTTCTCTGTGACGGTTTAACATGCTTGTAAGATTTGCATCTCCGAGAAGCTCCTGTTTCGGGTTTAACGCCTCGGTCACACCATCCGTATACAGATAAATGCAATCCCCCTTTGAAAGCTCCAGATACTGCTCCCGGTATGGAACATCCTCCATCATTCCAAGCACCATATTCGCCTTCGCCGTTATCATCTGAAACTCCCCATCTGCCTTCTGTACAAACGGAAGATTATGTCCTGCATTGATAAATGTAACCCGGTTTGTTTCAAGATCCAGCACACAGATAAACGCGGTTACAAACATCATTGCCTCATTCTTATAACATAACTGGTTATTGGCCCGGCTTGCGACCTCCGCAAGCGGAAGTCCCAGTGTGGCATAGTTCTTGATATGGGTCTTCGCCATACTCATGAACATAGCTGCCGGAACGCCCTTCCCCGATACATCCGCAATCAGAAAACACATATGTGTCTCATCAATCATAAACATATCATAGAAATCTCCACCCACTTCTTTCGCCGGACGCATTCTGGCCGTCAGTTTTACATCTTCTAACCGGTTAAAGCATGAAAAATCATTCTCCAGACAGCCGGTCTGTATCTGCGTGGCAATCGCAAGTTCTGATTTGATACGCTCCCGTTCGGAAACAAGCTTTGTCGTTTTGGTGTAGAGCATATTCATAAATGTGCCATAGACCTTACGATTCTCAAATGCGATTTCATCAAACAGCTTTTTGGAGATATTGGCACAGACAACTTCTCCGCGTGCACGCACGGTCGCTGCACGGATATCATCGTTGATCAGCCCAAGCTCCCCTATGAAATCTCCGACCGAGAGTGTATTGATCAGGGCATTCGATGAACTGTACACATCTGCGATTCCTTCTAATATGATATACATTCCATCATCGCTTTCCTGCCCATATGTCACAATATCCTGCCCGGAAGGAATCCGTACTTCTTTCATCGCTTCCAAAAATGCCTTTGTGCCATCACTGATAGTTTCCTTGTTTGTGATCTGGAAAAATTCCTGTATCGTTGTAACTTTTTTTAACCGTTCAATATCCATGTGTATCCCCCTGTATTATTTCCACTCGATCGTAATATCTTCCATCACAGGCTTTGAGAAGTCATAATCCCAGCTTCCGCCTGCTTCCGGCATAAGAGACGGTTCCTGTGCACAGGCGCCCGCCTTCACGGTCTGGGTTCCGAACACTGCACCGTTATATAAAAAGGTTACCGTATATTCGCTCTTCTGATTCGTTGTTTCGGTTGTTTCTTCTTTCAACCCCAGTTCTTCCTTTAATTCTTCGATTAATGCGCCAAACCGCTCACTGACTGCCTGCGGTAACTTAGAAAAATCAATCGGTTTCACATCTCCCATATAATCCGTGTTCTTATCATCCTGATAGATGATCACCTCGTATCCATGTTCAATCAGCACTTCCTGCTCACTGACTGTTCCATCCGCATATACAAGTCTGCAAGCCACTTTGCCTTCCAACGTAGAAACCTTTGTATAGCAGACACCTGCTTCGTCATACGTTACTTCTACCCGGAATACGGTTCCACGCACCGCCATCGTCGCATTCGGTGTATTCACCTCGTACGAAGATTCTGTACTAAGCTTATTCTGGATTTCATTCGTGATTGCTCCCTTCGTAAGTTCGATGGTTGTCTTACTGTTTTCATCCGTTCCTTGTGCAATCAGCTTAAATTCCGTATTTTCTTCCACATATACATACTTATCTTCATCCAGCTTGAGTGTCATGCTTCCGGCATCCACACGTACAGTATCGCCTGATTTCAGAAGCATGTTTGCATATGGTTCGAGATCATCCACGCCATTCCGCTGTACAAATGCGGTTCCTTCGACCTCATAAATCTTAATCACACGATAAGAATCCTTCTTCTTTGTAATCAGCAATATAATTGCAACAGCCGCTGCGATCACCAGGATTGCAGCAGCAATTATAAGCCAACGTCTGCTTTTCTTTTTCTCCATCCTCTTCTCCCACATTCTACTTAAAATAAGTGAAAAAAACATAAATTTACTGATAAAATTTTAACAAAACACCAAATATATGTCAATTGCATCTCATCTTTATTTATATTTTTAATTGATTTTATCAATTAAAGCTCATTTTTCACGCTCTTTATTATGCTGTTTGACTTTTCTGATTGTATATGATAATTTTTGCTCATAGAATACGAAAAATATGGAGAAACTATGCATCAAGTATCTAATTTCAATCCGGAATTCACAATTTTAATGCCCTGCTTAAATGAGCGTCGGACACTGCCTCTATGCATACGGGAAATCCAAAAGTTTCTTTCGGATGCAGATCTATCTGCAGAAATCCTGGTTGCAGATAACGGAAGCACAGATGGCTCTCCGGCAATTGCGAGAAAAATGGGAGCCCGTGTTATTTCTGTTGCCAGACAAGGTTATGGGAACGCCCTGACAGGAGGGATCAACGCTGCGAGAGGCAGATATATTATCATGGGAGATTGTGATTACAGCTATGATTTTTCGGGTCTGCAGCCGTTTGTAGATGCCCTCCGGGAAGGATACGATTTTGTCGTTGGCAACCGTTTTTCCGGAACAATGGAGAAGCGCGCCATGCCTTTTTTGCATCGTTATCTGGGGATCCCGGTTCTCTCTTATCTGGGAAGGAAACGATTTCATACATTTATTTACGACTTTCATTGTGGTTTACGCGGTTTTTCCGCGAATGCTATCCGTAGTCTGCATCTGCAATGCACCGGGATGGAATTTGCGACGGAAATGATCGCCGGTTTTGCAAATAGGAATCACAAAATCAAAGAACTTCCAATCAACTTCCGCCGTGACAAAAGAAAAGGCGCCTCACACCTTAGGACATTCTCCGATGGCGTTCGACACCTTTACTTTATTGTCTGCAAAAAACCGTTAAAATAAATTTCCGCTGATTATTCTTATTGCTTTCCAAACGTATAGGAACCATCTTTTTTCACGTAGAAGTCTGTTCCTCCGCTATAAGATGTGCTGTCTCCTGCTACTTTCCAGTTTCCGGTTCCAAGCTTGTACCCATTTCCTGTTTCTAGATTAACCAGAACTCCCTCTGGGATTATCCCTGTTTTCATCCAGGCTGCAGCGACCGTTACAAGAATTGTCTTTTTATTTCCAGCTGCATCAACTGCTGTAATCTCATATTTTTTCTTTCCGTTATTGGAACCAAGCTGCAAAACCAGTTCTGTTCCATTCAAATTCTGGAATACGCCATTTACATATACCTGATTCAAATAGTCATCCTGAATCACAAGCTTCTGTGTATCTCCGTAATATGTTTTTCCATGTTCCAGATTTATGGTTGGCGTGCCTTGTTTGATCTTGATTGCCTCTATGGATATTGCATCTGTCATCTCGCCAGCGGCATTCTTCAGGTATATCTGTGATGCCTGCTGCGTTTTTTCCACCTGCAGCATCTGCCCATATGTGCCATTCAATGTTCTTGCAATCGTATACCCCTGTGCAGGACGGATAATTACATCCGACGTGTAATATCCATTTTCCCCCTTTGTTCCTTCCAGCGTATATGCGAGTGCCGGTGCCGGCGCATATGAGATTTTAAATTCTGTTGCCATAACAACTTCCTTGTATGTATCATTTCCCGGAAGCGTAACTCTCACTGTATATGTACCGACTTTGACAGGTACCGCAGAAGTATATGCCGTATCCGGTTTTGATTTTTCCTTGTAAGCTATAACTGCTTTTCCTGTATCATTTGTTTCGGAAGAAATCTGTACATACGGTGTTTTTCCATAATAAACATCGACTGCAGCTACTTTACCGCTTCCCGTCAGTTTTTCTTTCTCCGGTTCTTTTTCCGGCTCTTTCTGTTTTTCTTCAACCATTACCTTAACTGCCGGGCTTGCCTGCTTCGTGTCTGTCTCCTTATACCGGAAGTACCAGGTGCCTTTCGCAAGCGTAATTGTTCCTCCGTCTGTGATTCCCGTCACAGCTGTCCAATCTGCCGCATCCGCGTTTGGGGCATATTCCATAGCGGTTGTCACTCCGGTTACTTTCTCGATTCCTCCGGTCAGTCCGGCAGGGGCTGTCTGAGCATCCCGCTTTACGAAGATGGTTGCTTCCACACTGCGTCCAGCCTTATCTTTTACAATAATCTCATACGCATCCGAAGACTCTTTAAGATTCATGTTGAAGCTCTGCCCGCTTACAGACTGAGCAGCTCCATTGATTGTCACAGAGGACAGGTTCGCATCTATAGCTTCTAATTCCATGGATTTTACTTTGTATGTCTCACCATTCGTCACATTCAATATCGGATCTGTTGTATCGATATTGATTGCTTCAAGTACGACTGCACCCGTCTTCTCCCCAGTACTTTTTTTCACAAGGTAAATATCCGATGCTGCCATAGTTTCATTAATAACAAGTGTATCCTGATATGTACCATCCAGCGTTTTAGATATCTGGTATCCGTCTGCCGGAGTAACTGTCACTTCAGAAGTGTAATACGCATTTTCTCCTGTTGTTCCAACCAGAGTATATGGCGGTTCCGGTGTTTCCAGATACTTGATTGAAAATGATGCAGTTGCAACGGCCTCACCATAATCATCCGTTTCCGAAAAAGTTGCCCGGACCATATAATCCCCGACTGCAGTTGGAACTGTCGCACTATAAGCAGTATCTTCTTCTGATGCTTTTTTGTACTCTATTTTCGCTTCTTTACCCGTATTTGTTTCCGAAACCGCATTCGGTACCGGTTCCTTACCATAACTTACATTTTCAACTGTAACAGTTGCTTTTCCAATCCCTTTTACCTTAACTGTTTGTGCAGCACTCGGATTTGTCGTTGCAGTTTCTTTGTATCGCACATACCAGTCTCCTGCATCTAAGTCATTGATCTCACCAGTTCCGGAATCCGAGATACCCCCAATTGCATTCCACTCTTCCGCATTTGGGTCCTTACTATATTCCATTGCATTTGTAACACCCGATATCGTTCCTACTCCACCGCTTAATCCGGTAGGAGCATCCGGCGTTGTCTTGGCTGTTGCCGCAGGAAGTGTAACAGCTATATCTTTTTCATCTGATACAATTGTGACTTTAACTGTAATCGCCGCTGCATCTTCCGACCTTGCAACGACAGCAGTTGCCGCCGTAGTATCCGATACACTGACACTATAATTCCCCGGGAAATAATACCCCTTTTGGGCTTGATACGTTGCGGCCGCCGTCTCTCCACTCAGATATTTTTTACCAGAAGGAAGTGATGTAGCTTCTTTTATCGTTTGAGACGCACCATCCTGCATCGTAATTGTAATCGTATGTCCTGCTAACTCCGCCAGCGTCTGGTCATTTCCTTTCTCGAGTAAATAAGTTTTATCTTTGTATTTGACTTTTACCTTTGAACCTGTTGGTACGGTGATTTTTGTCCGGTCTGTTACAACAATTGAGTCACTCAGTTCCGAATAATCTCCGGTCAAGTTCAGATTTCCATCTACTTTCATCGCGCCTGTACCACTTATAGTATAAGCACCGGTTATAGAAGTAACATTCGCATTTCCGCCTAATACGATTGAAGGAGGGGTTTCTGCCTCGGATGTAATCGTTGTGATTGTTCCACCATTTAGATTTAACAAAGCATTCGATTTCAGCGTAAGTGTTCCGATTGTTCCTGTATTTGTGATCGTGTTATAAGAATTTACATCATAAGTTGTTATAGTACCATTATTTACAGTTTTTTCGCTGGAATTTTGAATCGTATTAATCGTTGCCCCTTCCCCATTGTTAATGGTTCCGGCATAAAGGCCATCTATCTTCTCCACGATACCATGATTCTCAACAATTCCCCCGGAACCTAATATTTTTCCGGTTACCTTAGCAGATCCACCAATTGTTAATGTAGAACCATAATTTATATAGTAATCATTATTCGAATCTTCGGAAATAGTCTGATCAGTTCCTACCTCTATCTGCTCCGCAACCGCTCTTAAAGCATCCGTACCGAACAACTCCATTACCATTATTATTACTAAAATAATCGCTTTTAACGCCCGAATTCGTTTCTCCATAGATTGTACCTCTCCCGCTTACAACAAACTCTAGTTTCTTATGGTAAATTTACCATAATCATCAAATGTATGTCAAACAAATTCAATGTTAGATTGATGCATTTCATCTTGGTATTGTATTAAATTCATTTTTTTGTTCTTTAATAGATTTTTGAATTGAAATAATGTGCAGTTTCTCTTACCATCAGTCCTTACCGGAGGCGCCTTTTTTATCATTTATAGCTCTCATCACGATCTGCGCGTCGTACTGCTTCATGGTTGGATCTAAAATCTCTTTTATTGAATTACTATGGGCGGTGCCATACACATTATCATTGATATATCCCCCATAGCTTTCCGTGTAGTCATACACCTTGAACGTCACATCAAATGGTGTCTGCGCCCGTACAATCTCCGCCGTCGCTTCTTTGTCGTCCCTGTCCCCGGTTTCACCGGTTCTTGTCCACACTCCCGTTATATAGCCGTTACACCCCGCCAATACCGGGAACTTATCATACACCTGATCCATCTTTGCAGTTTTCCCATCCAATGTAGCGGTTCCTTCCACTTCTATCTTTAAGTCATGGTCCGTCTTATTTTCCACATAGAAATATGGATCATTGGAAAATGCATTTTTGTCAAGCTCGTCAATGATATAGGAACCAATGTACGTGATCCGTACCTGATCATTATCCACGACTACCTCGTCCCCTTCTTTTGGTTTGCGCTCATAGTTCGGAGCAATCTTGTCCTTATCCGTAAAATACACATCCTGTATTTCATAGTCAAGCTGTTCTGCAACGCCCTCGTCATTCATCATCCACACATACAGCTCTGTCTTCGCCCATGTGAGCGAATCCCTTCCCGTGCTCCCAATCCACCGATTGGGATTGTTCATGCATATTGTCATCTCATCGTCAGCGTCCAGATACCATGTCGTCTCCGTCTCCCGGTCATCATCCATCCATTCTCCATTTGCGCTCAAGAAACGGAACTCATAAAAAATCTGCTTATGTAGATTATTTTTCACTGTGTAGCGTACAACATTGCTCTCCGTGTTCCAGAGATCTTCCTTGATCGGATATTCGACTTCTTCCTGATTCGGAATATAGCCCTGCTCATACACGCGGTCGATCGTGAGTGTCATATACTCATTGTCACATATAACTATGTCATAGTCCTTGTAATGTTTCCCGGTATCCGGCTTGTTGTGCAACGCGACACCTGCCGCGACTCCACCGGCCACCACCGCCGTTGCCGCAACACCCGCAACGATCTTCGCCTTGAGTGTCTGGAAAAGTCCCTTGATACCTGCCTTGCCTGCCGCCTTTCCTGCTGCGACACCTGCTGCTTTTGTACCCGCAACTGCTGCGCCTGTACCAGTGGCAGTTCCCGTAGCCGCTCCTACCGCACCACCTGTGGCAGCTCCCGTAGCAGTTACTCCTACTGCACCACCTGCGGCAGTTCCCGTAGCAGTTACTCCTACTGCACCACCTGCGGCAGCTCCCGTAGCAGTTACTCCTACCGCACCACCTGCGGCAGTTCCCGCTGCGCTTCCACCGATTGCTGATGCTGTACCCGTCGATGCAACAGCACCTGCTACACCTGCCGCTGTACCCGCAAATCCCGCTGCCCCGGTAAATATATTGGCAAGCACGTTTGGAATCACAAGCGACTGTGATTCTGCAACAAAGATTGCAGTAAGCAATGCCACACTGCCCGATGAGTACAACTTGATGCCGCTCGTATTCTCATAATCCTGCACGCCCTGCTTGATCTTGCCTCTCGCTGCAGACAGACGATATTTTACCGTGCCTTCCGGGCACTCCATACATGCCGCGATCTCCGGCACACTCATTCCATCAAAATAATATAAGAGAATCGTCTGATACTGAATCGCCGTTAATTCTTCCTGCATGATCGCGAGGATGATCTTCCGTTTCTCTGCATTTAACACATAGCTTTCCGGCAGGAAGTTATCATTTTCCTCCAACACCGGCTGGTCAATGATACTGTCATCGTCCATCAGAACCGGCATCTTCTTCGTCAGAAAATCCTTACATTTGTTGACCGCGATCCGATTTAACCATGCCGTGATCCGCTCCGGTTCGTCCAATTGCTGCAGATGCGTAAGCGCTGTGATATACGTTTCCTGCATCATATCCAGCGTGTTCTGCTCATTTTTCAGGAAACTCAGACAAGTATAATACACCTGCCGGTATGTCGCCTGATAGATTGCCTCAAACGCCTGCATGTCCCCGCTTATCACCCGCGCTACTAAATCCTGAATATTTTCCATATGTATGTTTCCTTTCTCGTCTATAAGTTTTGTATAGCCTTTCATCTTATAGACGATGTAAATGGTGATTTGGTTGGGTTTTCAAAATGGTCTTTTCGGATTCGCTCCATGCTCTCCGATCAGCTTCTCCATCCAGACCATATCATACCAGCGTCCAAACTTATACCCGCACTGATAGAACTGTCCGACCATGCGATAGCCAAGATGCGCATGGAATTCCACGCTGTTATTCGTCAGGTATTCGTCCTCCTTCGGTGCATAGGCGATACAGGCGTTCATGTTCAAAAATCCCTGTTCCTTCAATGCTTCTTCCAGTGCCGCATGCAGCATTCCACCGATTCCCGTATGCTTGCAACTTTCATCTACATAGATGGATGTCTCAACTGCCCATGCATACGCTTCTCTGGCATGAAACTGCCCGGCATACGCATACCCAAGCACCTTTCCATCCTGCTTGGCAACAAGATATGGATACTTTGTTTTCGTCTGCCGGATCCGCTCGGTAAATTCCGCTAACGTCGGTACTTCATATTCAAATGTAATGGCTGTATGTTCCACATATGGCGTATAGATGGCAAGCAGCGCGGCTGCATCTGCCTCTTTCGCTTCGTGTATTTCAATCATTGCTTTTCCTCCTTGTGACAGAAGCTACATTCCCGATCATTCAAGTATATAAAATAAAAGAAAAATTGACAAGACTTCCCCTCTTCATTATAATAATGATATTATTACACTTGTAGGATTTAGGAGCTTTATCATGAAAAAAATGCCACAGATTACAGAAGCAGAATACGAAGTCATGAAAATAATATGGCATAATTATCCAATCAGCACAAATGAGATTACAGAACAGCTATTACAGACAACCAACTGGAATCCACGTACAATCCAGACCTTAATTAAACGACTGACAGCAAAAAATATTATTACTTATGAGAAGCAGGGACGTGTCTTTGTTTATACACCACTGTTAAAGGAAGAGGACTATGTCAGTCAGCAAAGCAAGTCTTTCTTGGACAAATTTTTCAACGGGAACCTTACCTCTATGGTCTCAACCTTTTTGGATCATCGAAATTTATCAAAGGCAGAAATCGATGAACTGAAATCACTACTGGAACAAGAAAACAAGGAGTAATCTCTATGGATAATTTTTTTATTCACTTCGTATTATGCAATATAACAATCGATCTTTTCGTTCTTATACTTTTATGTATGAAGAGAATATTTAAACATTGTCTCACTCCCCGCATGCAGTTTAATCTTTGGATTCCATTTACGATTTCACTGTTTGTTCCGTTTCTGCCAGTTTCATTTTCTACATTATCAACGAAAATGCGGGATCTGTTCCACCCTCTTGCACATTTTAGTCACGCAGTCCATACCACAAATACTTCGGAATATACATCCTCATCCACAAATCAAATCTATGATTACGCAATCTCCATGCGTACACAGTTCCCAGCCTATATTTCTACCATTTTTTGTGTGATCTGGGGAATCGGCATGTTCGTTATGCTATTTTCTTTTGTGCGTTCCCTTGTATTACTGCACCATATGCGCCGCACAGCAAACCTTATGCAGGACAAACGCATACACGCCATCTATATGACATGTCTTTCCGAATTACAGCTTCGCAAATCCATCCCACTGTATTCTTCATCCATAATCGACACACCTGTCTCCACAGGAATTCTACGTCCTGCCATCTTTCTGCCATTACACCGCATCTCCAACTTTGAAGAACAAGAAATCCGATATATATTATTGCACGAGCTTATGCACTGTTATTATAAAGATGCCATTTTCAATTACTGTATGAATATCATACGAATCTTATATTGGTTTCATCCACTCATTTGGCTTATCACAAAGGAATTTTATACGGAGCGTGAACTTGCTTGTGACACCTCCGTCTTACGGTTACTTGGCGCGAACGAACAGATTTCATATGGCGTCACCCTGCTCCATTTTGTTGATAAGCAAAATAACGCGCCCCTTTCCCTGCTAAATAATTTGAGTGAAAATGCCAAGCAGATGAAGCGTCGGATTTTGAACATCAAACAGCACCAGCCTCTGACTATTCAGAAGAAACTGCGCAGCATTTTATCCTTTCTGCTGTCACTTCTCGTAATCCTGTGTGGTACTCCCTGGCTGTCCGTTCATGCTTCTGACTCACTCCATTACCAGTGGGATACAAAATCGGTCTCCATAACTTCACTTGATTTATCTGATCAGTATCAGTCGTACTCTGGAAGTTTTGTTTTGTATGATATTGCCGGAGACACATGGAGCATATACAATCTGGATCAGGCAGTCACACGTATTGCTCCAAATTCCACCTATAAACCGTACTGTGCCCTGTTCGGTCTTGATCAGCAAATCATCACGATTGATAATTCCAAATTAGAGTGGAATCATGAGTCATATCCTTTTTCCAACTGGGAAGCAGATCAAACACTCTCCTCCGCAATGAAATATTCTGTCAACTGGTACTTCGACACAATCCTGTCCAGTCTCAGCACAGAAATGCAAAGCAATTATCTGCGCCTGTTACAATACGGAAACCAGTCACCCAAAGATACATCCAGTATATTTGGAATGGAAACTTCTCTAAAGATTTCTCCAGTCGAGCAGGTGCTCCTGCTGACCAGACTATATAAAAATGAACTTCCTTTTTCCACCGACCAGATGAATGCCGTCAAGAACTCCCTTTACATAACTTCATCTACACAGGGAAAACTATATGGAAAAACCGGAACCGGACGGATAGATGAGAAAGATACGAACGGATGGTTTATCGGATATGTGATTTCGGATACAAACACTTATATCTTTGCGACCAATATACAGGCTTCTGACTACGCAAACGGTAAAACCGCATCTACACTCACATTGGCGATTCTGTCGATGCTTCATCTCTGGGACGAACCGTAGGAAGCTCCAGTTCCTTTTCCTCTACGTGATTGGATAAGATTCGAAATGTTCCATCCGAAAAAGTCTGTACAACCAGCTTATTCACAAATGCACAATCAGAATTTTTATCTGGCCAGACACCATCTACATACAGGCTTAAAGTTCCATCTGCATTATATTGATAATCAATGACCTCTCCAAAAGGTGAATATGGATAATTGTACACGATATCCTGATAATACACATGTTTTTCCGCATCATAGGTATATGCATTTCGGAGTTGTTCTATGGTAACCGGAAGATACGTTGTCATAATCCGTTCAAAAAGGTCACCCGGAATGCAATCTGTAGATTCTCTATATGGCTCGCCATATGCAATATGATATAAATCCTCAAAAATTCCATCCATCAGAATATCACTTGCCGTCTCTGTATTCCAATCTATCAAAAGCAAATTGTATTTTTGATAATCCAAACCGGACACATATTTCTCCGTCAATGCCTTACATGTATCGGAAAGTGGTTTTACACGCCAATAATTACACAGACTCGCATGTACGGGAATATATTTGTAAGCATAGATAAAATATCCCTTCTCTGTATAATTGATAAATTTGACATCATATGCATTTCTTCCGATCATCGACGGTCTCTTGTTTTCATCTGGTCGAACACCAACATAATACGTTTGTAATTGCCGGTTACGATGTACAAATGTAATTCCTGTCAGCAACCCGTCCTCCAACACACTATATACAGTTACATCTGCATCTACGCCCTCCTGAACCGACTCATAAAATGCGACTAGCAAATCACCATTTCTCATATCTTCGCCATCAGTTACTGCCACGACTCCAGAATTTGCCAGTCTGTTTACCACTTCACTTCTCTGTTCGATCGTAAAATCCTTTATATTTGATGTATAAAATAATCCATCTTCAAGTTCTACATGCTCATACACATCCCAGATACTTTCTGCATGCTCCATAATTGATGCATCTATCTGCTCTTTCTCCTCATTCGTCAGCAATTCTGTTTCCGGCTTTGGAAATATATTGTTTTCATCCGAAATCCCATACCGTTCCTGCCATTCCTCATCCGAATAACGATCACTATGCCACCAATGTTCTCCCTCCGAATTATTTATTATGCGATTTTGCAAATATTGAATTGTACCATTTTGATTTTTTACTGTTACCATATGTGCAAATAACCGGGAAGTATTTTTCAAAGGAAAAACCGCATTTACTGTAAGTGTCATTGAACCATCTGCATTTTGCACACAACCGACAACCTCGGAATACGGAATTTCCGCATAATCTATCTCATCCATACTCCGTGGTCGAAAAAGATATGTTTGTGTGTCGGAATTATACCGAAGCAGTTTGCGCAATGTTTCAACTTCAATTGGGAAATACATCCTTATTACATTTTCGAATTCATCCTGTGGAATCTGATATTCCATTCCAACCGACAAATCCTCGCTCCTTTTGTATGGACATTCTTTCTGATAACATTCCTGATAAAATTTGACAAAGATATCATAGAAATCCAGCTGTCCCCAATGTTCAGCGTCCCAATCTACAAGAAATACATTATTCAAACTATACGAAACAGGTTCTATATAAGCTTCATTCATTGCCTTATACGCCGCATCTAATACTTCCACACGAAACGCAATATGTTCCTCTTCCGGTGCCGCAAGCAACGCCGACATCTGATTCGAAACCCAATACCCTTCTATAAACAAATACCCCTCATGCGTATAACAAAACTCCGTTGCATCATACTCCTGCAAATCTGAAATCTCCATTTGCTGATTATGATATTGTATATACTGTTGCTCAATGGTCACTTTTTCCCCACGTGACAAAAGACGATATACCCAAAACTTCTGATCCAATGCAATACGAAATATAATACAGTCTGCATCCTTTGTCTGTTTTTTTCTCTGAATAAACGTCTGCAGTTGTTCCGCACATGTCATATCGACTTTATTTTCCACATCAATAGCAACATATCCAAGTGAGCCAATTCCCTGCACAACCTGTGTTTGTTTTTGAACATCCGTTATATCATTGCTGGCATCATCATAAATGGCTTGATAGACACGCAAGCACTGATCCAGAGTCCCTTCATCTAAAATACCGGTCTGCTCCTCTTCGCTTTCAATTCTGATATTTTCCTTTCCGTTGTTGTGCAAACACCCTGTCAAAAGGAATATCATACTTATCACCATAGCTATCAAGCGTTGTTTTTTCATCTGTTTTCCTCCTAATACTACATTTGTAATATTTATATATTACAGTCGTAGTATTAGTTTGTCAAATCAAACAACATCCTTGCAATCTAGGAAGCGTATAAGAGATAAATTTACCAATTACAAGCGCTTTCGCAAAATGTTCCGCAATGTCCAATCCACAAACCTCTGCATTCTATTTCCAACAATTATCATCAGTATGTAGCTCGGTATCGTCAAACACAGAAATGCCAGACCATAATACTTCGGATTTTTCCACGCCGGCACCAGTTTATAAATCCATGCATCCATCAGATTGGAAAGCATGTATGCGAAAAATGATCCTCTGGCTGCAAACCGCACCAGACAGGAAAATCGTTCTGATAATTTTATCTTGTATAGAAGTAAAAAGATGCTGACACCGATCATCATGATCCAGATTGCTCCAAACTCCCATTTTACCGCATCCTTTAGTTTCCCATCTGTGGACAGGAGTGTCACACTGCCTGTTCCAAATGCCATAATCAAAATCACTGCCACGCAGATTCCTTTTTTCACATCCGGCTGCAATTTCTTAATAACCGCACCAATCACATAATAACTGAGCGGATATGCAATCTCCCAATACGTCGGAAATATCGTATATGGCGTGGCTGGCGCAAGCGACGTTGCCGCTATACAGGAAACCATAATCCACAAAAGCTGCATCTTATCTGTAATGTTTTTGATTGCAATGTTTATCAGCGGACTAATCAGAATCAATCCAATATACATTCGGATATACCAGCCGTAGTACACGCCGCTAAACGACAAAAACCGTTCTTTCCATATAGAAAAAGGTTGCGGATCGCCTAAGAAAAAATGCCGGATTGGAATGGAAACAGACGCCGCAAGCACGTAGCTTATAACCACAGAAAGCAGGCATTTATAATAATGCCTGTTGATTGTTTTCCCCGACTTTAAATACCCGGTCAACATCATATAAATTCCGTTGCAGCTTAAGAATAAACCACGGGATGCATTTGCAAACAGCATGGCTGCACCGATCTGCTTTTGATGATAATACCCATTATATAAATAGAAATGAAACCCAAATACAAACAGCAGTCCAATTACGCGAATCAGATTGATGCCATCCTCCCTTTTTTCCATAGAAAAAGTCCTCCTCTGCCGATACTATCTGTATCATACAGAGAAAGACTTTCATTCTTCTGATTCTTTTCTTTCAGTTTTCTTTCAATTCCTGCGATGCAGTTTGTTCCGATTGTTGTTTCGGGATTTCCACAACCGCGACAAACTGTTCATCATCGATTTCGATATGAAATGTTCCGCCAACCGCATCGGTATAAGTCTGCGCAATCGCAAGTCCAAGTCCGCTGCCCTTGGTACTCCGTGCTTTATCCCCGCGTGCAAACCGCTGTACGATTTCCTCCGGTGTGAAATTCATTTCATAACTTGCAACATTGCTCATGCGAACTGTCACGTCCGACTCAGATTCAGTTACCCGGATATGTATGCGGGCGTGCGCGGGGGAATATTTGATTGCATTTCCCACGAGGTTTACAAATACCTGATGCAGCATCGCACCATCCGACTGTATCTCTATATGCTCTGCACTATAATGCCGCTTCACCGTCAGTTCCTGTGCCTGCAGCTTATCCTCCAGCAAACCGATTGTCTGTTCCAATAACTTGATCAAATCAAAATCTTCCCTCTTCGCCTTGATCGCGCCACTGGAAATCTTTGTCAGTTCGAACAGCTCATCGACAAGGTCCCGCATATAGCCTGCCTTTCCATTCAACTGTGCAAGCCACGCCTGTCCATCCTTTGAAAGTGTCTCTCCACATAACAATTCTCCGTAGCCAAGAATCGACGTGAGTGGTGTACGCAGATCATGCGATACATTTGTAATCAGATCCACCTTAAATCGTTCGCTTACAACCGCCTGATCGATTGCCTGGTCACGCGCATGCTTCAGGTCTGCCAGCATCCACTCTGTGTCTGCGTAAATATCCTTCGTTAACTCCGGCTCCAATCCCTGATGCAAACGTCCGATCTGGTTCTCCATATGTGCCACTGCCCGCACATAACGAATGACTGCACAAAAAGCGATCAGCATGCAGAATCCACATACAATTATCACTATGAGAAAATATGCAGACGACCGAGTCCTGTTATGAACTGCTGTATTTACCAGCAGGGAGAAAGCTATGGTGCACACCGTGAACCAGCCGCCTGCAAACACCAGAAATACATATCCGTGCCCTATCCGCTTCCTGCATGTATCTGCAATCCGAAAAGCGACCGTTGCATCCATAGAACATCGATGCCGCACCCATGTTACAAGATCATGCCATGCATACACACTCATCCACAGTAGCAAAAATAATATCACCCAGAATATCCATGCTGTCACATCCCATGTGATAACCTGATACACTGCCATTGTCACGACTAAGACATCCAATTCTACGCCCAATATAACCGGATAACTATGTAATACAACGAAACTCCCAATCCATGCTGCAATCCCGATTACAAGTGCACAAATAAAAACGCTTCTGTAATTTCTTGCATCCGTTCGTACTTTCTTCAGATCTTCCTGCGCAGCAGAATATTCCAGAACAGCCGTCGCATAGGGTGAATCATTTGCTTCCGCAGTCACACCATTTACATCCCCATCACTCACGGCTTCTGTCGTCCGCATTTCCATCGTTGTTGGTTCTGTCGTCGGCTGTACCGCATACATATGCTCCGCTGTCTGGCTGTTTTCTTCGGCTTTCCGATATGCAAAACTGCTAAGGGTCAGAAGTATCGCCGTCGCCAACGGAAGGACTAGTGCCATCCACTTTTTATTTTTTGAAAACATACCCTATCCCCCATACAACCTGTATATACTCTGGCTTCTTCGGATTGATTTCCATCTTCTCCCGGATTCGGCTGATGTGTATCATCACCGTATTCTCCACAGAGTAGGCATCACTTTTCCAAACCGCCTGATAAATCTGTTCCGCTGACACAACAATCCCGGCATTCTTCATCAGATATTCCACAATTTTATATTCGGTCGCAGTCAGATGCACCAGCTCACCCCGCACAACAAATTCCTTCGTTGCAGTATTCAGTTCCACATCCCTGCATGTCAGAATCTCATGCTTTGCATTCTCCCGTATTGATCCAAAATGATCATACCGGCGAAGCAACGCTTTCACACGCGCCAGCAACTCCTGCTTCATGAACGGCTTTACGAGATAATCATCGGCACCAACTTCCAATCCAAGAATCCGGTCACTGCCCTCCGCCTTCGCGGACAGCATAAGTACCGGAACGTTGCTCATTTCCCGAATCTTCATCGTTGCCATCAAGCCATTGCAATCCGGCATCATCACATCCATTATAATGAGGTCCGGCTGTTCTGTCTGATTCTTTGCAATCGCTGCATTTCCATCATGCGCCACAGATACCACATATCCAGCCTGCTCAAGTTCGGTTTGCAATAGATTTGTAATTGATCTGTCGTCATCTACGACTAATATTTTATATTCCATCTTATGTACCTCGTCTCCCTATGTATACACTACGATAGCCATATATTTTTGTCAACAAAAAAGACTTCCCACTTTTGGGGAAGCCCTTCCTGCATCATTAAGAATAAGTTGCAATTACTAAATTTACAATACTCACACCAGCATCTACTGCCAAAGCTAATATATAAATCGTCTTTTGGAATGGTGTCATAATCAGCATTCTTTGATTTCGTTCTTCTGACCGTCCAATTTGTCTTAAATATAAGCCAACAGACAATAAACAACAAACACAACCAAGTATACCATTCCAACCAACTTGTTCACCAAACACTCCCAACATCATACTCCAACAAAATACCAGTACACTGAAATATATACAATTAAAAATATCTATTATTATTACACTTACTCGATTTTCCCAATAAACACCTTTGCCAATTTTCAATCCAAGAATTCTGGAACAACACAAAATAAAGAATATTAAAAAAGTGTATCCCAGTAAAGTCATCTCATCATCACTATCGTTAAAATACATTAAATACGTATATACTCCAAGAAGAATTTCACGAACGCTTGTACATAAACTCATTGTTAAAAGTTTACCGAAATTTTTTGTTGACGAAATTGAAGCCGGTTTCATTGTTTTCTGATAATTATTGGCTCCAAATCCACCTTTTCCTGTCTGCGCATATCCCGTATTTGCAGTTGCTTGCGGACCCTGGTTTACCCCATTATTTGCAGTTGCGGATGTGCCTTGATTTGACCCATAGCCTGCATGGAACGAGTTTCCGGTGCTTCCAACAGATGATGTTTGAGCAGTCTGTTGCTGATTTTGCTGCGCCGAAAAATTATTTTGAGCACGATTTGCAAAAGAAGCACTGGCAAGCATCTGCATCATTCTCTGATTTGCCTCGCAAAACGGACATTTTCCCGTATTATTTCTAAAAAAATAATGTCCGTTCTGACACTGATCGAATCCCATTGTCGACCAATATTTTCCTAACACCGCCATCCATTCTTCCGCTGTAGGACGTCTCCTCGGATCCATATACCCATCTTCAAACGCACGAATAAACATTCCCTGCAAATCCTGTGGCAGTGCCTGAAAATCAGGAGCATAAAGAGGATACGTTACTCCCACTTTTTGCTGATGAAATGGAAAAAAACCATCCTTTATGTTGTCAATCGGCTGCGGTAACACTACCGATTCCTGATTCGTATAGTCATTGACATCCATATTATGCTCGTATCCATAATTCGTTTTTTTAGCACAGGCAAAAGGATGACACCCATTCATTAAAAGTGAAAAAATATGAACCGCCAAGGCAAACAAATCCGTCTCTTTTGTGTAGGTCGGAAGCGGTGCGCTTCTAAGATTTACCCCCTGACACAGCTTAATCTGTACTTCTGGAGCAATGTAATTCGCAAGTCCAACCTCACAACGATAAGTTATCCCATTGTCAATAATATGATACGAGTCTGTATCTACAAGGGTAACACATAACGCATGGGAGGAATTCATATTTAAATCCACGCAGATATTCTGGGGATTTAAATCGCCACATACCTGATGAATGGAATGAATTGTATCAATCGCAACACAAAGATTATAAGCAATCACGATTCTGTGTCTTAAATCAAACTGGTTTGCCTGGGTTGCATATACATTATTTAAATTTTGGTTATCCCTTAACCTTGGCATAATATAGCCTGCAAATCCATACTGATCATAAACTACATCCTGTGGCCATGTAACCTGCAGGAGCTGCGCATCAGTTAACTGATATTGCACCATTCTTATTAGTTTTTCTTCTCTCTCCGCGGTTCTCCTGTCATTTCTGAACACTTTTAAAACAAAATCCGGATATCCTTCTATTTCATAGATGCTGCCTTCTCCTCCTTTTGCCATGGGATTCGAATTCACAGTATAAAGATTTCCGGATCTTCCCTGGTACATATTATTCATAATTCCACCATATCGTAATCCTTTCCTTACCCTTTTTTCAGTTTGTATAACCGTCGGGGGCTACTCCCACCCCTATATTTGGCTTTTCTTTATTCTCCTCTTTATCCTTCTCTGCATCAGAAGCTGTTGCTTCCGCATCCGTTTCAGAATGAACAGTCATTTTTTCGTTTATATCCGTTTTTTTATTTTTTCCTGTCTTATATCCTAAAGCAAATGCACACAAACCATACACAAATACTAATGCTAATATAAGTATTTTTAGAATATTGAATTTGTTACTCCCCCGTTTTTGTTTGTCATATGCCCGGATAGCCATCTCCCTTGACCGTACAGATGGCGTCGGTGCCGGTGGATTTGGCGGCTCCACGGATCTCTGTTTAAGCTCTGCCGGGGCCGACTCATTCATGGAAACCGGATCCATATGATTTCGCTTTCCTGTTGTTATCTCCGGTTCGGATTTACCTAACCGAACTCTTACATAATCTTCACCGATTGGAGGAACTGTATTATCTGTACTTAATGACGGATACGCCAACCGGTCATACTGTGACTGTAAGATTTTCCAATTTGGTTCTGCATAGTATTCCGGCATCTGACAATGAATCGGCATCTGATTATTAATTGCACATACAATCGTCCGGTCATCCGTTACATTTCCAATTTTCCAGCTTGTATAATTATAACGTTCTACAGTTTCAATAACTGCATTGGCATTTTCATCTCCCAGAAGCTTTGAATACGCATTTTTCAAGCAATGATTAAATTGCTCATTTGTACTATTCGCATTCATAAAATCCTCCAGAAATTTATCCGGTTTTTTAATAGCTGAATTGTTATATACACTATCTGCATTCATCAGAAACTCTGCCAATGTAATATAAACATTCATTTTCTTTTCTTTTTGAATCATCGGGTTAAAATCAATCTGAGACAAGTTTAATAATGGTGGCAATAATGCATCCAACATTCCATCCGTCGCCAGCAATACTGCTGCAATCCCTTTACCTACAATGCCAAAATCCCATGATTCAACCCCTGCTCTTAGTGGTCTGACAGAGATGCCATCCATTCCCTTCTGCGGAACCGTAACCATCTCATAACAGCCATTATCATATCTGACTATTATCCCGCCATCTCCGGCATGCCCGTAATACACCATACTTCCCGTATATATAACCGTTGTTAATGTTGTATCATAATCCTCGATTTTTCCATCTTGTTCCTGACAGAAAAGTTCGATCCGGTCAAATGCAGCCTGATAAGCATTTTTTAAAACTTCCAGTATTTGCTCTCCGTTCATTGCAGGCCGAATATTTTTTTTACAGACTTGTGCTACTGTTTCCGACGCAAGCCACGATCCATCCTCAGAGTGCTTTGCACTTCCCACTCCATCAGCAACAACCAATACCCGCCATCCATTCTTTAAAATTTCAATTTGATGTGCATCCTGACATACAACGCCCTTTTGAATGTGGGATTTACCCTGTTGCGAAAATCCATATGTAATCATATCTTTTCCACCCATCTTTTAATACCAGCCTTCGTCAATCTTCCTATCTTCTCTGGCTACTCTTGCTTCATTTGGCAAATCATCTAACGGAACATTTTCACCAACTGTACTTTGAGAAATCGCTGTCATACTCTGACTTAACCAGTCAAATATAGAAGTAAAATCGTATCCTCTCATTTCCATGACCCGTTTTGTAAGTTTTTTCATCTGTGAGCAATCATACTCATTAAATCCCAATACCCAGAACTTAAGCTTTCCATGACTGCCGGCAGACTCCTCCTGTTGTATTCTTTGTGCCACCTGATCCATATCTGCCTTATAAGAACTGGAAAGTCCATCGGTTATCATAAAAATCCATGGTTTAAAAAATGGAATACCAATCTGCTGATAAAACGCATTTCTCCTCTTTACAAGATCAATGGCAGTATTAATTCCTTCCGCCATCATCGTAAGTCCCTCTGCCTGTAATGTAACCGGAGGGATTTTTTCAACCGGGACAAAATCACACACAACCTGAACTTTTGATGCGAATGTAACAATTGCAACATCCACTCTCTTTCTTGCAATCTCATCCATACATACCTGTTCCTTAAACCGTCTGATAGAATCATTTAAACTGTTAATCGGATTTCCACGCATGGAACCGGATACATCCAACAGTAATACACATGCTAAATGAGGTTCCCCAATTGCCGATACAGAATCTCCAAATAATTCATTAAAATTTAATTGTTCTGCCATTTTTCATTACTCCTTTGTATAAAATAATTTTATAATCATCTAATTATTGTTTTTACGTTCTAGTTGTGAAATATCGTTATCCGTGGTTATCCATCCATATTCCATTGGGAAATCAACCTCATAAAGGGAATCTTCATTATATTCCGATATATTTATCAATTTAACAGTTATTCTTTCCGTTCCACTATAATATTCACAGTCTTCTTCAACTTCTAATGTATAACTTCCATCTGTATTTTTTATTTTATTCAAATTCAAAATAGTAACCTGATTTTTATCTAATTCTTTTTTCAAATCATCATCCAGTTTTTTTTCAGCTCCGCTTTTTGCATATACTTCATCAGACTGATATAAACTACAACTTGTTATATTCCATCCCCCCCCGCGTATATTTCTGAGAGGTTATTTCCAAATATAAAATCCGAGTCATAAATTCATCTTCTAATGTTACTTTACAATAAGCAGTATCAAAATTTTTATCCAACATTCTTTTTTCCACTTTTAAAGATTTCACTTCGGATGTTCTTATTTGTCCATCATATTCATAGGTAAGAATATCCCTAGGAAGTTGTTCCTTTAATCTTCTGTTGGAAGGTTTTCTTCCGCCTGCAATCACAACGATCAATATTATTAAAAGCGCAACAACACCGATTCCGATAAACACCACCTTCTTTTTGTTTCCGGATGATAATTTATGTGCCTGCTGCTTTACCTTATTTTTCAGATTTGCAAACCCTTCTTTCGAAGACGGTGCACCTGCTCCCTGGGTGTTCCACTGCGGATTCATACCCTGACTCTGGTTATTCCACTGCGAATTCATACCCTGACTCTGGTTATTCCACTGTGAATTCATACCCTGACTCTGGTTATTCCTCTGTGAATTCATACCCTGCCCCTGGTTATTCCTCTGTGAATTCATACTCCGCCCCTGGCTGTTCCACTGTGAATTCATACTCTGCCCCTGGCTGTTCCACTGTGGAGTTGCACTTTGCTGTCTTGATGAATTCATTTGATGATTTGCCATTGACTGACCTGCCTGTCTATTTACAGACGCAGAAAAGGATTTTCCACATCTTGTGCAGACTTGTGCACTATCACTTAATACATTTCCGCATTTTGTACATATTTTGCTCATAACTCTTCCTCCGTGTCTTCGTAGTTTCCATGTTAAAATCAAAACACCCGTCTTCTGACAACGCCTAAATACATTGTTTATATCCTCTGTATATTCGCTTTCATTTCCTGTAATTCAGATTCAAATTCATCTGCCAACAAACTTCTTTTTCGTGAATAAACAATAATTTCATCAATGGCATCACATACAGATTCTTTCTGTGACTGATCTTTATTGGTCATACAACCCATATATTTCCCCACAAGCTCAATCAGCTTTGAAAAATAATCATATATTCTCTCATCTTCTGTGATATTTTTTTGTACAACCTTACATAAGGAAATCGCCTTATCATAATCGCCTTTTGTAATCAACAAAAGTGCAAGACTTAATATCCCATCGATTTCCCCATATTCAAATACATAATCTAACAGACTGTTTTCCGCCTCTTTATAATTCTCCAAAGAGCTATATGCCATTATTCGCTTTTTCAAAACATACTTACGATGTTCCGTTGAAAACTTTTCATTTTCTTCAAAGCATTGCAGTATTTCATTATATTTTTTCTGAAGCTCATAACAGTGCACCAAATCGTCTATATATTGAGGTAATTCTTTTAATGAATCCGGAACCGTTTTCAAAATCAGTTCGCTCTCTTTGTATTGCTTTCGCTCCATTTTTGCCAAAGCCATTATGTGATATCCCTGATAATTGGTTTTGTATTCCTGACACAATTTTTTTCCGACTTTTTCCATCTTCAAGTACATATGATGCTCACTATAAAAGCCGGCAATCCCACTCATAATCGCCCATTTATATTTGTAATCTGTCTCTAAAGCATACATTTTTAAATATGCCTGTTCTGCATCATTCACATTTCCCGTTTTATCATTTGCGTAAGCCAGTTCCCCATACAGCTTCCTATCATCCGGCAACAATTTCTTTGCAAGATTCAAGTGTTTTAAGGCCTCCTCATAGTTCTCAATCACGTTGTAATATCTCCCCCAGCAATATTCTTTCATACCCTGATCGGCTATATCATTTTCACTTGTCAGCAACTGCTCTACCGCAGCTACATCATCCTTCATTAACAGCTGCTCTACCTTTTCAACTAAAGTATCCATTGATCCTCCAATATCATACATTCATCAAATTTCTAATATTTGTATACCATGCGGTTCACCATTTTCATTTTTTGTATTTGTCAATTTCCCCCACAATGTCCTTGGTGTCTTTTAACAAGTTGGATTCCTCATAAAAATTGTTTAATATTGCATTTTCTGTACCACCCGGTTCATTGGCATCAAAAGCCGTTGCCGCATATTTATAAGCATGATTTAATACCCCGGCGGCATTGGCCTCACCTGCAAATGCATTGTACAAATTCTGCATATGTTTATATCCGGATTCCTGATACTCCTTAATCATGCTCTTCTTGCTTAAGGCCTCATGCTTTGGAATTGGATTTTTCGGAATAATCCCTTCCCTCTTTGTTATCAGATCTTTGCCATCCTGGATAATATTTGCACCGGTATCAATCGTATCAAGTACATTACTTGCAGTCTTAATCGCTTTCGTTGTTTTAGTCTCTCCGCTACCGGCAATCACTGCATCTGCCATACCCTCTACTTTTGAATATTTTTCTGCCTCTTCTAAAAAAAGTTCCCTATATTTCGTCTTTCCTGTACCCTTAACAATAACTTCACCAATACCTATTGCTGCAATTGTAACCGCACCGGAACCTACTGCAAATACAGAATTAATCAATCCCCATGTATCAGACGCCGCTCCGGTTGCCATCTTAACCGGGCCTCCGGTTGCCAAATTTTTAATCATCTTTGCCGGCATCGACAACAAAGTTGTTCCCATTCCAACAATACTTCCTGCTGTTCCTTTCAAGGTATTTAACACGACGTCCTTTTGCATGCCTTTTAGCGTCGTTTGATAATGTGCATCTATATCTGTATCCGCTTTTTTTAACGTGCCATTCGCTTTGGAACAGATTCTTTTGATTTCTTCTGCACTTGGCAAGCTGACTTCCGGCTGGATTAAGTTACTCAGACTTGCCAACTTGGAGTTGTACACGGTCTGCCGCTCTCCCAGTTTTTTTGTAGTCTTCGCATTGGATGCATCAATGGATTTTACTTTTTCAAAAATTTGATTCAATTTCTCCACAGTCGTGTTGTTCATATCCAGCATTCTTTTTCGATAGGCTTCGGTATCTTCTGTCTTGATAAGCCCTGTCCACTTACCAATATGCAATCCCAAATCCCCCATGGCATCTGTAAATCCGAATAGTTGTTCTTCATTTATTTCTTTTATTTGATTTACCATTTTCTGATAAGCTTCATCACTGTAATCTCTTGTCATATGATGTACCTCTTCTTAATAAAAATCTTTAATCTAAATATATGTATCCACGAAACCCCATTTCTTTTCTCTCACCATTTAAATCTTGAGTCACATGCGTTATCTGTTCGGGGGTCTGCGATACACATCCCCAGGAATTTGTTGAATTTTCATAATAATTATATGTTCCAGTATTATATGTTAATTGTTTGCCACCACTACGAGCCGTATACCAAACACCTCCCCATGAAGATTCCGAATAAATAACACTCTTTACCGTTCCATCCGAATTATAAATAACATCTTCAACAACAGCCACATGACCTGGTCCAGAATAATTCTCATCTCCCCAAACCATTATGGCTCCTTTTTTAGGTTCATTTACATTCGTCGAATATCCTCCATAACTGTCTCTATAATTCCACCAATCTTTTGCATCACCCGAAAATACCATTGGAGGTCGTTCTTCCGAATTTGGATATTTTTCAGCCAGTATCTCATTGGCACGTCCTCTTGCATAAGTTACACAATTAGGCTGTGATGCCAGATTACCGTAATAAGGATTACCCTGTTCCGGAGCACTAACTCGTGGAGTAAATTTTAATTCATTAATCCACTTGTCTATATTTTCTTTTCCACCTGCGTCATAATGTGCCCGAATTTGTTCATCTGTCATTCCTCTTGCATGCAAATATTGGATATCCGAGGAATTATCCTTGCAATAATGATCAAAATCTCTATCCCCTGCGCTATCGTATAAATTTACCTTCAATTTATTCGCGCACATTGTATCCGACTCATCATTGGAATCACACAGCACCTGCATATAATTAGCAGTTTTTTCAATCAATGTAATGAGTTGCTGCCAACTATCCTGCATAACTTTATACTCTTGATCCAATTGCGTATGTGTTTTCCCGGAATCTTTTTTTCCACTTTTTATCGCTTTCTTTTTTAACTTGCTGCATTTTTCTTTTAATGTTTCCAATCTTTTAATTGACGCTCTGATATTCGCGGTATCTATTTCAAAAACTTCCATTATACATTATCCCTTCTACTAAACTAATATAAATCCCCATCAGCCTTGTCCAGATCTGATATAAATTTAGTACAATATGTATTATATTTTTTTCCCAACGCTTCCGCAGAAGAACTGCTTACACCACTTCCGGTCGCGACCTGTCGTTGAAACTCTACCAGAGCATCATGCGTCTGCCCCGACACAATTCCGTTTTCTGTAATCTCACCCAAAATTTCTATATATTCTTTAACATATTCATTATATTTTTTATAATTTGTTTGGAAAAAACCACCCACATCGGTTATATAATCATCCTCGACAATTAAGTTCATTGTATTCCCTCCGCATTTGCCTGAATTGTTTGAATTTGATTATTGCAATTATTAATTTCCGTTTTTAACGATTTAATTTTTGCATTACATTCATTAATTTGATTCTGTATATTTTGTTTGCTTTTATTCAGCTCTGAAATTGCGCCATTATACTGTGCGCCCCTTGTGCACTCCAATATTCCTGTGAACAAATCTAATTTAATGACACTGCTCATCCTGTTAGGAATCTCAAATACCCTTTTTCTCGTCTCTTCTGCTGCCCGTTTAACCTGTCTGTTTAACTTTTCTATTTTCGTTTTCAAAATTTCTAATTCATCTATATCCTTTTTTAGTGAATTAATCTGATTCGTATTCGTTGTTATCCTTTGTTGATACTGTGTAATTTGTACTGTTGAATCTTCCATCTTCTATCCCCTCTCTTTTGAATATGCCAATCACCTGCGTCCTGACAGGTGATTGGTATGTTCTTTTACATAAAGAAAGAACCTGCTATCTGATAGAGTTCGCACCACTTTGATCGCGCTCAATTTCATTTGCACGATATTTTGTAATGTAATCAGCGATATCAGCAATAGCATCTCTTGCAGCCTCTAAAGCCTTTTTGTGTTCTCTTTCGTAACGCTCAATAAAAGCCTTTGAAGTTTCATTCTGCCATCCACCAGACAAGGTACCATTTGTAGAATTAAGTTTAGTTAAAACATCATTAATCGCAGTTGCCTGGTTATTGTATGTACCTGCTGCCTGTTCAAGGACATCATAATCAATCTTGTTTGTTGCCATAATCATTCCCCCCTTTCGTAATATTTTTATGGTAAAGGGTTTCCACACCTGTGCCATCAGATTGAACGTGTAATTATCCGTTTAAGGTAATCGTTTTTACCTTGCTTAAAACATTATTCAATAATGTAAATGCATCCCCCTCCTGCAATGCACCGGCATACATCTGTCGTTCCTTCGAGGTAGTATCAAATACTTCAATATCTTTCATATTCTTAAATACAATGTAATTTTGTTTTTTCTTAACTGTCTTTAATACCTCACATACCTGGAACTCATTCAGTCTTTCATTTGGCAGATTGGTAAAGAGAATCAGACATTTCAAACCTTTGTATTTTTCAAGAATATCTTTGTAACAATCAAGCAGTTCTCTGTTGCCGCTGACATACTCCGGCCAATCACTGTTATGAATCATCATAATAATCGGAGTCATTTCCGTAACCGCCTGCACGCCCTGCACTTCACGTACTACTCTTCTTTGTTCCAATTCTGCTGTTAAGTCAGATAATATCTCCTGACTATCCTCGATGTTCCGAGAATATAACTGAACACCGTCACTCGCTGAAATCGTTTCAAACTCGCCTGTGTAATCATCGATGATGTACATTTGGTATCCCTGTTTCACAAAACTATACTGTAAGTACTGTAAAAAAGGTTCTTTTAAACTGTCCCCGACAATTCCGATAATTGATTGGTTTATCCATTTTAAGAAAAGCGGTTCCACACCCTCATAATTCAGTCCCATATAGAAGACCTCCTTATCAGACTGCTTACCATAGCTTTGGTTCCATACGGATTCCGATAGTATACTTGGAACAGCCGGTATTGTTTTCGCTCTTTGTTCCCCGTAATTTTGGTTCAATGTATGGATATACTCCTTGACCTTATCAATCTTCTCAATTTCTCTTTCGCCGGGGAATGCCATGTAAACCTGTGCTTCCAATAATTCCTTCTGATATTCAACCAAAGCCCGGCCTCTCACATTGTCCGGTCGTAACCGGGAATATCCAAACAAACTGCTATACTCTGAATTGTCATTACAATTCAACGCCAGCTTATTCTCAAAATTGGACATATATTTATAACCGATTCCTGCAGTCTGCGAGTTTGCAATTATCACAGATATACCCAATGACAAGCCCTCCCTGCATATCGGAAGCAACTTATCTTCATCCTGTAAATACAACTCATTTAGCAAAGTATGGTTGTCTATCAATAGCACAATCTGTGGCAAATCGGTATTTCCCATTTCTTTATATGAAAGAAATGAACTGACACCCGCAGATAATAATCTCTCTTTTCTGGTTACAATCTCTGTATCCAACAATTTGAACAGATTTTTAAGTTTTTCATCCTCCGACGGAGTTACAACCCCACCCACATGATGTAATGTCTCAAAATTTTTCAGATACATGGACGCGAAATCCAAAATATAGAGATTTACTTCATCCGGTGAATATTTCGATGACAGACTTCTGATAATCGTCTGCAACAAATTTGTTTTTCCGGTTTGGGCAGAACCAATAATCATCAGATTCTGTTCACTCAAATCAACCGTGTATCCACTCTGCACCTGATTATCCGGATCATCATATATACCAATATCCGCAATAATATGATGCTGAAGTCTTTCCAAATTCTCCTTTTGCGGAAATTCAATTACCTGTTTAAGGGATGGTAAACAAATACTTGGCAACTTGTATAATCCCGTTGAATCACAATAGGTCTTTACATATTGGACTAATGCATCCAACTGCGTTTTATCATTTCCGTTTCCCTGTTTTTTCTTTTGTTGATATACCTGTATTTTTTTCCCGGAATCCGATATTTCATAAATTGTAAATTCTTTCAGACCCGAATCATCTACATGCTCCGGTGCCCCACTGTATGCCGATTGGAACAACTCAAATATCTCATTGTTTCCAACCTGAAGGTAAGCGCGTCCCGGCTCCTTAATCTCAGCCGCTAACGGAGATTTTAATACCTCGTTACTATCCTGCTGACTTTGTACTTTCAAACATAACTTAAACCGGGAGTTACTCCATATTTGTTCATCAACCTGTCCCGACGGTTTCTGTGTCGCTAATATCAGATGCACACCCAGACTTCGGCCAATACGGGCTGCAGATATTAATTCTTTCATAAAATCAGGTTGCTCTGCTTTTAACTCTGCAAACTCATCTACAATTAAAATCAAATGCGGAAGCGGAACCGATGCTTCTCCATTGCGAAATTTCATAATATATTTATCAATATGATTTACCTCTGCCGCTGCAAATAATCTCTGCCTTTTTTTAAGCTCTGCCCTGATGGATTTTAAAGAACGGTTAATTTCCTTTCCGTCAATGTTTGTAATCGTACCCATCATATGAGGAAGATCCTTAAACTGATTTGCCATTCCACCACCCTTAAAATCGATAATAACGAATCCCACTTCATAAGGATGATATAAGGTTGCCATAGACATAATATAGGTCTGTAAAATTTCTGATTTACCTGCACCTGTAGTACCTGCCACCAAACCATGGGGTCCATGTGCCTTATCATGTAAATCTAACGAAACCACGCCTGACTTCGAAACTCCGATCGGGGCCGACATAGACTGATATACCTTAGATGTATTCCATCTTGCGTTCAAATCAATGTCATCCACTGCAATAATATTTAATAATTCAAACAACGAAATATTTTTTGTCAAAGTTCCTTCCAATGAAATCTCTTCCGTATATACAGGAGCCAGAAGCTGAACCATGGCAGCAATATCTCCATCGGAAATAGTATTATACGTAAATTCATACACCTTTCTACTATCGCCGGTATCCATCAGCCTTGCCCTATTGCCACTGATATTTTCAATTAGATAGTCACATCCCAATCCGATATCCGCTCTCGTCGTTCCAAAAAATACAAATGTGACACCTATCTCTTTTGCATGTTCAACAAATCTGGATAACGGATGACTCTTAAATCCATATTCATCATATAAAAACACAATAATATGCGGATATTTCTCCTTATTTTGTTCCCGATAAGTGAATTCCTTATATAAATATTCGAATATGATTGTCCGACTGCTATCATCACATGCGATATTATGAATTCCTAAATTGTCATTATGTACCTGTGGCAGCATCCGAAGCCAATGTATTTTATCTCGATTCGCTTTCTCAGCAACAAAATAAAAATCGACATCGGCGTGATATTGTCTGGCACATAGATCAACAATTATGTTTTTCATCAGATTAAAACGGCTCTTCTCATCCCCGATAATACCGACTGCATCTGCATCTTTAAAATCACATACAATCGGAGCCTCATTGATAAACTTATACTGTTCACACACTTTTTCCGGATATGTTTGTAAGTCGTCTTCTATCTCCAGACGTTCTTGTTTTCTGTAATTGACCTCCCTCTTTGCCTCAAATTTTCCAATTCCCAGCCGAACCTCCAAAAAGTCCTCATCTTCCCGGCATCGGTCAAATAATTTATATGAAAAATTTTTAAGACGACTGATTTCTTCCTGTTCAGAAATATATTTATCCTGTAACACATGTAGTTCTTCTAAGCGCGCCTGCCCAAGCTCACTTCGTTTGTTTTCAATATAGGCATTATATTTTGTGATACGACTTGTAAATTCCTGATTATAATCTTTTTTTGCCTGCCGGATTCCCATAACTGCAGTTATAATTCCGACCACGGAAGACGCCATACTGATCAGGATAAAGAATAATCCCCCCTGCAAACCTACAATCAACGACACAACCAGCATTACGATGGATGGTAATAACCGGGTAAGAATATTCGTTTTAGGCTTTCTTGGTATTGCAGGCGGATCTAATATCTCTATTTTTGTATCATCCAAAACTGTCTTTATACGGGAGTTCCGGTTGAACTTCGGGTAACGGCTCCGTTCTGTGGAATCCACATAGCCGATACCGTTCCCTTTTATCGCACCTGTTTTTTGAGTGAATATGCGTTGATTTTTATAATAAAAGCTAAAATTACCGATAGAAAAAAAGTCACCGTTTTTAATAAATGTCGTATGCTCCACAAGCGTTCCATTATGATATACGCCAAATGTTGTTGATTGAACAGAAAGCTCCAAGCCATCACCTTTTTTTCGGAAGAAAACTCTGTCACGACTGGTAAATGCACCACCTAAAACAAGATTGCAATCAAGAGCAGATCCGATTGAGAATGACGTCAAAGGTGCTATATCATACATCCGGTCATACTTCTTATATTCATAATCAAAATCAATCAGGAACTGAATATATAAGGCATCACTCGAAGAATTCTGATATTTGAACAAAAGTTCTATTCCATGTTGAATCGGCACTGTCATCAGCTTTCTGACTTCATCTACACATATGTACAGATTATCAGAGCACATGACCTTCCACTGATTTTGTATATCCTTCGAAAAAGTCAGTTCGATTGGTTCAAAAAACAAATCTTTTCTGACCCGGACATCACAGTTACTCTCTGTTCCAAAGCTTATCAGTTTACTTTCCGGAGATACTTCAATTTCTTTATATAATTTTTTCCCGGAAACGATTATTCGGTATCTTTTGTCCATCAATTTTCCCCTTCAACAAAATAAATTTTCGTTCCATTCATAAGATGAAAGTCACGTAATGTTTTACTGCCCTTTAATAAAGCAATTGGATTTTCCGCTTTCAAATACAATTTTTTATTGTCATCTGTATTAATCCCCAGTCCGTATGCTGTATTCAGTCCAATAACCAATTCGTTTGCCGTAATACTAAGCGGCACCTCCAGATCCACATTCTTTTGTCTTCCGCTTTGATAAAGTATATTAAAGTTTATAATGATTCGTTCTCTATCCATGTTCTTCTCCCACTACATCAATAAAAATGCAACTTTCCTGATACCTTCCTGCATTCCAAATTGTCCGCATTTCATATCCGCATAATTATCAATCTCTTCAATATATTCATCTGTTTTATATTTCATTGTATCCGCCACATTCAAAGTTTTCTGATTCTCCACATTGTATTTATTGCAGATAAACAGATACTTGCCCGAGCGATTATTGCTGATATTGGACACAAATAAATTCGTTTTATATATGCTTTGAGAAGATGGTTCCGTAATCATCAGTACATAATCCGCCATCCGGATCATATTCGCTTTCATTTCATCAAAGGTACTGTCTGCATCTATAATAATGTAGTCATAATCCCCCGATTCTTTTGCTGCCTTTGCAATCTGTCCGAATATCCGATACTCTATTCCAAAAGCCATTAATGCAGCTTTAAAGGGTGGCACATAGTCAAACTTTTCATTGCGAAATTGTCCTTTTATGCTTTGATACAACCCTTTGTCGGGTTGCATTAATTTTTCGTAAATATACTGATTTACAATCGGCGAATCCTCTTGCATAAAATATTGAAATGACTGAAGCTGGGACGCTTCTATATAAAGTACTCTTTTATACATATCGCTCAATGCCGCAGCTATTCCCAGTGCAATCGTCGTTTTTCCGACACCTCCGGACGCAGAGGTTACCAATACAATTTTGGGCTTCTGCTTATCATTTTTTCTTGGAATCTTTAAATCACTGATACCGACAATTTCTAAAAAAATACCTTTTGCGTTGGTATATTTAAAAATCAAATGTTCGCCATTCGGATATGTCGTCTGATCATCCTGTTCTTCCGTCATGATAAAGATATGATTTATTTCATGATTTACCAGCGACGCTGTATAAAATTTTTTATTTATTATCAGCACATCTATCTTTTGAATTTTTTGAAAAAATGTTTCAACATAATCCTCAGACGTTATAATCTCTATCTCAACATCATCCAAAAATTCGTACACAAATTTAGATTGCAACGGAATTATGTATGAAAAATCATCATCGATAATAACAATTCTAGGTTTTTCCATGATCTTTTCCTTCCTATCTGCTATTTGGATTTGTAACCATACGGCTCTGTCTTATCACGGATAACAGGTTGCTGAAGGAACAAGCCGGTTCCTCCATCATATCGGCGATCTGCATCATGTCCATGCTCTGAAGATTTGCAAAGGAACGAATCACATAAGCCAGATCCGATCGTAAATCCTGCTCTAAATACATCAAATCAGGACAACACCTTTGAGTAACCGGTAGATATGTCAGATAAACCTTCCCATCTGTCATATCCACAAATATTCTGTTTAATCTGGCATCAACCCCGGTTTCCGCCAAAAATCCATTACTCTTTACCATATCAATCTGATTTAACAGATTTTCCAAAACAAATAAAAAACGTGGTGCGTCCAATGTAGATGCAATCACATCAAAAGATTTCTTTTGTTCTGCCATATAATAAAGAGCTGTTTTCCCATTGTATCGGATTTGCTTACACCGAAGCAGTCCCTTATTTCCAATACTGTTCAGAACCTTGTACTCCGTAGATGAAAAATTCGAAGAATCCTCCAATATGTATACAAAGTCATTCTGACACTGTATCTCTTCCATACTCCCCTTCGCAATCAACTGATTTGTCTGATTCAAATCTGTCAGGCGTAAAGCGACCGGTTTCTGCTTTTTTACAGGGTTGCTTTTATTCACTGCACTAATACTGCTATTGGAAACAGCAGATTTTGCATTCTGATTATTACTCGATTGAGACAAGCTTCCGGATGAATCCCCCGCTAAAGGAACTCCGCAACAACTGCAAATTGTTGCATTATTTCCATTCTTTGTCCCACATTTCACACAGTATCTTGCCATAATTTATCCGAACCTCTCGATTAAAACATTCCGTTCAATTGTTCTGCAGCATATGCATTTCCGCAGTTTGCTGCCTCCTGATAATAGTTTCTTGCCATATTGGCATTTGCTCCTAAATTTTTTCCATATCCCTCCTGGATCAAATCAGCTATTATCGTGCAGATGTCGCCTCGCTCCTGGGCCGATAAATTTCGATTATTACTTACAGTCGTCAGCAACTGAAAATCCTGTTCCATAATAACCGGCGGTGCCTGCATGATTTTATGACTTATTGCAGATAAATAAGTTCCCCAAGGATGCGCACCTAATACGTTCTGTTTTGCAAGGTAGTTTTCCATCTCCTGATATTTTTGCTCGTTAAAGGAAATATATGCCAACGTCCAATATGCATCTATCAAAATATCATCGAGATCTGCTTGTCCGGAATACTGGACAAAACCGGAATTAACACTTTCTATACTCTTTACCACCTCGTCACACAATGCCTTCGCATTCGAATATTCATCTGCCGCTCTCATGGATTCCGCCTGCTGTAATTTCATTCTGAGGTCAACGTCACTAATTTGCGATGAAGCATTTTTTAACTGCCCGCTATTATACTGCTGAAAATTATCTATATTCTGTTTGTTTTGATATGTATTTGAATTGGAATAGTTTGTGGAATTTTGAGTTCGATTTGTTCCGCTTCCGGGATACGGAACACCTGCTTTTGCATAATATTCGCGGGCAAGCTCCTCATCCCGCATAAAATATTTACCCTCTTTGTACATCTCTCCTAACCCGATATACGCTCTTTGCAAACCTTGTTTTTCTCCCTTGTGAAATAACTGATATGCCCGCGTGTAATTTTTAGCTTGAAGATATCGTTCTCCCAATTCACAGATGGCATCGCCATCCCCCTGTCCGACTAACCGCTCTAATTCTTCATTTGATAAATTTAAATAATCCATATTTTTCATTGACAATCTATCTGTCAATTTCCTCCTTCCCCGTATTGAATTCACAAAATTCTATATTTGCAGATCATAGCAAAATAATCTCACATCTTTTAATTGCGTACAAACTGCCATGATTCGTACATAATTTTTTCTTACAATGCCATTATATTCGTTATAACGAAGATATTCAAGTTAAATAATATATTCTATTGTTATTTTAGATCTTATAAAGGAACTGATAGATAATATGATAGATTACTCTCCCTTTTGGAAAACATTAGAAGAATCCAATGAAAACTGGTATACCCTTACTACGAAGCACAACCTTTCCAACAGCACGCTTCATAGGTTAAAGCACAATAAAGATATCTCTACACGCACCATTAACGATCTTTGCAGAATTCTAAATTGTGATGTATGCGATATTATGCATTATGTTCCATCTGAGGAAGATCAGATATTATGATAAAAAAGGCTTCCCGATTTTACGGGAAGCCCTGTTTTTTCTGCATCTATTTATCTCTACACTGGCTGCACTGCCTGAACCTTTTTATTTGCTTTCTGATATACAACGAAATCACCCAATACCAATACCGCACATATCACCCAGATAATCGGTTCCAAGATACAGACGCCAAAATATCCTAGTTGGTTCGTAATGATATTCACAGCACCAAATTTTAAGATCAACTCGATGCCACTGCCAAGCACCGGCACAACCTTTCTGCCTACGCCCTGCAGACTGCTCCGCAATACAAGCAGCACGCTCAGCACAAGGAAGAATACGATATTAATCTTCATATACATAAGTGCATTTCTTATTATTTCCGCATCGGACGTTCCTGTCAGCCATTTTACCATATACTTTCCGATGGCAAATACGATCAGGATCGCACAGGCACTCCAACCAATGGCAATCAACACCGCGTCTTTGATTCCCTTATAAACCCGGTCATATTTTCCTGCACCGAAATTCTGACTTGCAAAGGTTGCTGCTGCCGTACTGAGCGTTCCAAGCGGCATCATAAAAATCTCATCAATTTTTCTTGCCGCGGTATGTGCCGCAATCGTCTGCTCGCCAAGCGAATTCACAGCACTCTGCAAAGCAACGGAACCGATGGACACAACAACCAGCATAAGCCCCATCGAGAATCCAGTCAAAAGCAGCTCCTGTACCAATTCTTTATCCCATTTCAGATATCGTCCGGAGAACTTCAACACGGGACATTTCTTCCATATATACACGATGCAGAGCGTTACTGATACAATCTGCGCGATCACGGTTGCCTCAGCCGCCCCGCGGATGCCCCTGCTTAAGCCCTTCACGAACAGGAAATCCAATCCTACATTTAACGCAGACGATAACAGCAGAAAATACAGTGGCGTTTTGCTGTCACCGATTGCCCGCAGGATTCCGGAGAACATATTATATAACATCGTAACAATCGCAAATGTGAGTATGATACGCAAATACGATTCTGTCTTTGACAATATATTTTGTGGTGTCTTCAACATCACTAAGATTGAATGTAAGGAAATCACACTTGCCAAAGTCAATACGATTGAGATGATAACGGTCAGAAAGTAAATCAGTGCCGCTGTCTGTTTCAGTTTTTCTTCGTCCTTCTCGCCAAACACACGAGCCAAAACAACCGAAAATCCATTTGTAATACCATTTGCGAATCCAATTACAAGTGAATAGAGTGCCGATGTTGCACCAACTGCTGCCAACGCCTGATCGCCCAGCACATTTCCTATGATTGCAGTATCTGCCACATTGTATAACTGCTGGAATATATTTCCGATCAGAATCGGAATCGCAAAAATCACGAGGGATTTCAAGATTTTTCCTTCTGTTAAAGAAACTGATTTCGCCTTCATTATTCTGCTTCTACCTCCTGTTTTAATCTATATGATTTTACTTTTGCTTGTCTTTTCAGCAATTCTATACTATGATATCAAACAAATATATCATATTTCTATGATAAATAGCATAAATCTACGGTGTTTTAGGGGGATTATAATTATGAGTGAATATTCATCTTTTCAAAAAAAACTTACGATTGCAGCCTACCTACAACGTGAAGACAACCGCATCCACCATGGCTATGACGAGGAGCTTCTACAATATATCTATGTTATGAATGGTGACCTTCGTGTTATCGAGATAAGCAAAAAAATGTTTCGTGGCAACAGAAACGGAAAGCTCTCAAATGATCCGCTGCGTCAATTCAAATATCTTTTTGTTGCTTCTACAACCCTGACAACCCGCTACGCTATCCGTGGAGGAATGGAACCGCAGGATGCCTATAATTTAAGCGACCTTTTTATTCAGCGTGTGGATCTATGTATGTCAATCGATGAAGTCTGTTCGTTACAGACAGAAATGATCCAGAATTTTACTGAGCAGGTCGCCTCTATAAAGGCAAAGAAAAATCAACTTTCCTCGAACAATTTATATGTCAAGCAACTCGAAGATTATATCTACCTGCACCTCCACGAAAAAATCCGGGTTGAAGAACTGGCAAATGAAGTCGGCTTAACGCCAAACTACTTAAGCAGTCTGTTCAAGAAAGAAACCGGACGCTCCATCCAGCAATATATTACTAACAAAAAAATAGAGGTAGCATCAAATATGCTCCTCTATTCTGAATACAGCCTTACCGACATTGGCAATATCCTTGCCTTCAGTTCGACCAGCCATTTTATTAAAACGTTCAAATCCATTATGGGACAGACGCCACGCCAATACAAACTGCATATATACGATAATAATTTCATTTCTCCATTACCGTCCAACTCACCGACCTCCTGAATAGCCTTCCTATTCTCCGGATGCATCAAGCTCCCCGGTAGCATTGCTGATTGTTGTTTCTACATCTACAACCTCCGGTCCATCCGCAAATGCTTCCGTATTATTTGCTTCTTCGGTTGCGCTTACCTGCTCCTTTTCTTCTTCATCCTCCCACAAAGATTTGTGTTCTTTGCGTTTCTGGATCTCTAACATAGCTGCAGCATTTTTTGCCATCATATAAAGCTTCGGATCAAATTCCATCAGCTTCTTCTCATCCTTCGCCGGAACCTTGTCCCCATGCATAATGCGCCTTGCAACAAGCATGATCTTGTTCATTTCTTTTGCCTGATCTGCCATAGCGTCCGACTGCTGTTTGCTTGCTATCTTGTCTGAGATCATGCGCCACTGTTCCATCAGCTTATCCATATAATCCTGATATTCCTGTCTCTTCTCATCGACAGCATTGTATTGCAGCTCCAGAATCGCCGACTCATTCTTGTAGACTTCCGCGCCATTCTCGGTCGTCTTTATCTTTTCTTCGAGTTTCTGTTTCTGCGCATACAATTCCTTCTGCTTCGAGTAGTAGGTTTTGATCTGTACATTGTACCGTACTCTCGCATCTTCAATCTTCATACCAGTCACCTCTATCCCCGGAAATCAAATTTCTGTCCAACGCTCTTTTCGCTTTCTGTGAGTACATTTCGCTCGGAGTTATCATATGCATAAGAGGAAACTTTGTCAATCAGCTCTTCCATTGAACCGGCTGTGATCTGCACATATTCCTTCTCATCTACAGTTGTTGTTTCTTCATTTTGGGATTCTTCCGCGCGCTTCTCTGCAGCCTTCTTTTCTGCTGCTTTTTTCTCAGCCAACTTCTTATCTTTCGCCTTTTCCACTTTCTTCTGTGCAGCCTTTTTCTCTGCTGCTTTCTTTTCCGCCTTCTTTTTCGCCGCTTTTTCCACAGTTGCAAAGAAGGTTGCCTTTCCATTTGCGTCAACCGACATACCAAAGTTATTTACACTGGCACCACTGCTTGTCAGACTGTTTTTTGCCTCCTGCAGCTTTGCCTGTGACATCGCAATAATTCCTTCATATTTTCTCCGGAAAGACTCATCGGTTGCCATCTTCTCGATTTTCTCATCATCAATTAATACAACCTGCTTGCTCGCATTTCCATATGCCGCCGCATTTGCCTGCACCTGTGATTTCATGTCCTTGCTTACAAGTATAAAATCCATATTTCCAAACTTGGCTTTCAGTTTATTGTAATAGTCTTTCGCCTTATCAGACAACTCCACATTTCCAATCACCGTCCCATATCCGTTCTTCGTTGTCGGCACGAGCGAACCTGTCGTATCGGCTGGGTTGAAGGTTGTTGTCTTCACGCTGTCTGTCTCTGTTTTCTGTGCATCTGTTTTCTCCGCATTCTTCCGGTCTGTCTTCGTGTTATTCGTGCGGGTGTTGTTCCATGTGCTGTTCGTCTGCTGATATGCAGATACTCCATATAAATTTGCCATTTGTTTCTCTCCCTTCGTATAATATGTAACGCCCCCTCACATCCGTTCGGCGGCTGGTCGTCGGAACCGATCCTAAATATGAACTTCGTTCATATCGGTTTCTCCTCATACCTGTGCTGTAAAGCTTCCTCTGCCACTGTGATTGCGTCGCAGAAATCGTTCGATTTCCTCTGTTATCTCTGTAAATGTCTGTGCAGCTTCCTGCTGCCTGCGTGCCATGCTTGCATCACCGGCTGTCTTCTGCAATTCCGGCGGTTTTATTTTTTCATGTGATTCTACATTTGCAATTTCTATCGTTTCGTATACACCAAACATTTCCGATTTTACATCAGATTGCGGTTCATCCACTTCCTCAGCCTCTGCATCTGCCTTATTTTTATTGTCGACTTTTGAATCTTCTGTCGTTTCTGCCTGCTCTGTATCCTTTTGATGCTCCATTTTCTCTGCAGATTCCTCTGCCGCCTCCCTGCGCAGCTCTTGTTCCTCCGGAAGCTCCTCATATGCCCGGCTCTTCTCAAACGCCTGATGTGCATCACGGATCATGCACACCTCATTATTCAGCCGCTGCATAAGCACTACCTTCTTGTCCTTTGGAATGTATGGATTGCTTGCGATTTCCTTCGCCTGTGCCGCAAAGCTTCCCATACGATTCAATTTAAGTCGCTGTACATCTTCCTTTGTCCGGCAATTTTTCAGTGCATTTTCATACGCTTTCTTCTCCGTCTGTGCTTTCTCATATTCTGCAAGTGCTTCCGGATCATGTTCTTTCAGATATGCGATTTCCTCTTCCGTCAGCGTTCCGCCGGTTTTCAACTTCGTATACAGCTCACTGGTCGCAGAACGCTCCCTCTCCGTCTGCGCCTGTCGTTCTAAACTGTCCAACAGGATCTCGTCCTGCGTCATACCCTCTGTATCCTTCTTACTGTTGATATCCTGTTTCTTTTTCTGCCATTTCAGATCCAGCATTTGCAGACTGACCTGACTTTGAATCGTTCCTGTATACATCGTCTCACCTCCCGATTTATACTGTTTCACCTGCGTTTCCATGATACAGGCTCCGATCTTTTTATCACAACTATAAATTACGCATTTTCACATAGGAAATAAGCCCACTACAAGGGTAAAGAAATAATACAGAAATAGGTATAGTAATCCTCTATACCTCTGAAAACCTTATTACTTCATCCTTGAAGTTTTTTGAACTCAATTCCTTTTGAGCTTTTATATGTATGTTATCGGATTGGGAAGGGGATTGGTTAACCTTTTAATTCAAATAATATAAATAAAAGCCAAGAATATATAAATATATCTCTTCTAATCTAAACAGACGTACAAGCCATAGGTTCCACTGCAATCCCCAACGGTTCACATACTTTTCTAAGACTTTCTGCGTCACGTTCATTTCCGAAAATGAGCATTTTCTTCAGATTTGGGAACTGCTCCATCTCCGATTTTGTTACTTTTCTGAAATCGAATCTTTCGTCTCTTCCGTCCCACTCTGGTGCAATCTGCATATAGATTTCGTCGGAACCATCCATATTAATTTCTTTGACCAGCCCTGCAAGACTTGCCGGAATCGGTAATTCCTTAAAGAAGCTTACCGCGGCGCGTACATTTTTATCTGTTTCAAGATTCCAATGTGCTTTTTTGAAAATCATATAATCGTATATATCAAAATATGGCTTCAAGACTTCCTGATTGTACATGAGTTCCTGTATTACGGCGAGCTTAAAATTAAATGTATCGAATATCAGACAAGGTTCATCAGGAACAGTGATATTATAGTTCTCATCACTCTTTGGACGTTCCGGTCTGAATCCGATATATACATCTAATAGAATTTGATCTCCATCATAGACTGGAATATCTTTTCTCTTTCGTTCATCTTCTACTTTCAGAACAATATCCATATGAATCTGCCGAACCATATTCCCCTGCTCATCCTTAATTTCTGAATTATAGCCGTAGCCTAGAATATATGGATATAATCTGTCGCGTGACATATTTTGATTTAAGACTTTTAGTCCACCAATATAACATTTTTCTGTCTTTGATTCTGCGAATACGTTTTCCCCTGTAACATACAGCGTCATAGATGTAATATTATGCGTCTCATCTATATAAGCTTTCTGTTTTTTCAAGTTCCGAAGATATGCAGTTGCCCCCTCAAACGATATTCCCAGTTCATCATAGAAATATTCAAAATGATTATCACTTTGAACATTTATCCGAGCCTCACCGAATAATGCACGTATATCTTCATAGGAAAGTGGAAATGTCAGCAAATTGCCATTCAATACTACACCATTATCCAAAACCTCTACCTGATTCATTACTTATTGCACCCCCTCTTTCAATGTTAAATGGGAATTTACGAATATATTGTACCATAACAATTATAATCTTCAAACAATAATCAGAATCAATGGCATATTGCACAAAAGAGGAAACATCACACATGCTTCCTCTTTCCTTGCTCTTACTTATATTATTATCTGAGATATTTTGCTTAAATCCATATCGATGAATAACCTCTCTTACCGGAGCAATCCACTTTCCTTTAGCAAAATCTCCAGGTCGGTTCCTTCCACAGCTTTTATTACTTTCTTTAAGACAATCTTTTCTTTGAGAGAAAGCGGAAGTTCATCAATCGGCTTTTTATCAACTGCATAATATGCGGCCCGCAGCAATTCCCGCACATCGTACTTAGAACCCCACACTTCCGGAACACCACGATCTACGTTCATAAGTGTGTAAACTGCTTCCATACCCGTACGGATGGAGTATTCTGTTGTGAAAATAGTATCTCTCGGTGTCTCTGCAAACTGTCCCAGGAATGCAAAATTAACAGCACCTTCCGGAACAACAAGCGGACGATCACTTTCTTTTCTTGGCTGGAAGAACGCATTGATATATGGCATGAAGCAAGTTGTTGTATTGCAGCGATTTTTTGCCCAATCGTCAATCTGATCTGTCGGCACGCCAATGTGATACAGCCACTCCCGGCAAACTTCTTCACCTGTACAATCCCGCATTGCCTTCTTCACATAATTTCCTTCTTTATTCGTTGTAAGTGCATATACCCAGATCAAAACCGTATTTTTATCCTGCGCTTTAAACTGTGGCTGACGATTGATTGTCCATGAAAGATACCAGTTGTCGGTACTATCCTTCACTGTCACAATTCCTCCGGTTGTTACCTTTCCTTCTCTCGGATCCCGCTTGCAAATGCTGATAATCTTCTGGATAATCTCTTCATCCGAGGTTTCTACAGTTGCACTCATCCAGTTTGTTGCTTCAAAATCGTCGCAGAATTTATCCGGATTACCATACTCGCCATTCTTTGCCTGTGCAGCAATATTCTTCCACAAATCCCAAGATTCGCCTGCACCGTTTTTAATCCGGCTCAAATCCGGCGCTGTATTCTGATCTCCATAGCAGGAAGTATCTGTACAGCAACCATTTGTTATAAAGACCAGATCATCCTCGATCAAATCAATTGTACCCGGTTTCCCATCCTTCTCATATATAATCTGTGTGGCAGTTTTTTTACCATTTTCATCTTTGATGACAACATTTTTGACATCCATGCCATACTCGACCGACACACCGTGACTTTCGAGATATTTTACAAGCGGAAGAATCATGCTCTCGTATTGATTGTATTTCGTAAAGCGGAGTGCGGAAAAATCCGGAAGTCCATCAATATGATGGCAGTATCTGCACAAATACCGTTTCATTTCCAATGCAGATGACCATCTCTGGAATGCAAACATGGTCTGCCAGTACAGCCAGAAATTCGTGTCCCAGAAGGAATCCGGCAATATCTCACTGATTTTCTTATCCTCCAAATCTTTTTCCGGTGTCATAAACAACTTTGACAATGCCAGGGCTGAATCCTTATCAAGTGTAAATTTCTTATCTGTGTGTGCATCCTGCCCGCATTTCTCAGAAGCCCTGCAAAGGGAGTAATTCGGATCATGCTTGTTTAACCAATAATACTCATCCAGAACGGAGACGCCCGGTGTCTCTATCGAAGGAACATCGCGGAACATATCCCACATACATTCAAAATGGTTATCCATTTCTCTTCCGCCACGCATGTAGAAGCCTTTTCGGACATCCTTTCTTCCGTCGCAGCTGCCCCCGGCAAGATCCAGCTTCTCGAGGAGATGAATACGCTCTCCTTTTATCTGCCCATCTCTCACCAGATAAAAAGCGGCAGAAAGTCCCGCTAATCCTGTTCCAATGATATATGCTGATTTCCGGTCAGCACCCTCCGGTTTTTCCGGTCTTGCAAATGCTTCATAAGTTCCTGCTGAATAATACATAATAAACACACTCCTTTTTTGTTTAAACTGTGACATTTTTCTTTGTTTCCATATACACAGTATATCCACAAAATCTTCTTCCTACTATGCACAAAAAAAGAGAACTGTCATTGAAAGCGACAATCCTCTTACATTGCATCCATATACGACAAACCAGCAGATTTGTCGTAATCAGCTCTTGTTCAGTTTTGCATTATTCAGTGCATGTGCGAAAGATCCCTGAATCAATGCATTCAATCTTTCTATGATCTGTTTCGGATCCTCCTTCATCCCCTTGTCAATCCATTCTAACACCAGACCAACAAATCCATATTTGTAAAAATCTGCAATGAATGTTTTATCCTCCTCCCGCACAACCATACCTTCCGCTTTTTCTTCGAGTACATCATATATCAGCTGATATGTCACTTTATACAAATAGCGATAAATATATCCTCGCGGAGCATTATGATAGATGTTGACAACAAAAGGTTCGTCCTTTTTCAGCAGATGAAATATTGCCAGAAATCCTTCCTGCCATGTATCATATGTTTTATTCTGTTTCAGGACTTGCTCTGCATCTGTTTCGCAAATCCATTCAATCAACTCATATATATCATGAAAATGATAATAAAAAGTCTGACGGTTTATCCCACACTTTTCCGTAATGTCATTGATTGTTATTTTATCAATTGATTTTTCTAATAATAACTCCTTAAACGCAAATGCGATTGCAAACTTTGTCGTTGCCTTGCTCATGTTGCCTGACACCTCCTATCTGTTCCGCTGTTTTCACCTGCCAAACATAGCTTTGACTAAGTAAAATTATAATACACTCAGCCGCCTATGACAACCACGCTTCGCGTGTTTGTCTCGCGGGCTCACGCCCTATATCCTATATTAAATATATTAAAGAACATATACATCTTGCGATTGCTTCGCAATCACAAGCGCATAGACATTCGTCGAATGTCTATGCAGATAAAAAATAAAAGCCAAGAGTATGCAAGCATACTCTCGGCTTTATTATTTTATCAAATATACGCTCGACTCAAAGTCATTGCAGTATTACTCGATGATTGTAGCAACACGTCCTGATCCTACAGTACGTCCACCCTCACGGATAGCGAATGTAAGACCCTGGCTCATAGCGATTGGGTGGATGAGCTCGATTGTCATCTCTACGTTATCACCAGGCATACACATCTCAACACCGTCTGGAAGGTTACATACACCAGTTACATCAGTTGTTCTGAAGTAGAACTGTGGACGATAGTTGTTGAAGAATGGTGTATGACGACCACCCTCGTCCTTTGTCAGAACGTAAACCTGAGCTGTGAACTTTGTATGACATGTGATTGAACCTGGCTTACAAAGTACCTGTCCACGTACGATATCCTCTCTCTTGATACCACGAAGAAGAGCACCGATGTTATCACCAGCCTGGCCTTCGTCAAGGAGCTTACGGAACATCTCGATACCTGTTACAGTTGTCTTCTGCTTCTCTGGCTTGATACCAACGATTTCAACTTCGTCGTTGAGGTGGATAACACCAGACTCAACTCTACCAGTTGCAACAGTACCACGACCTGTGATTGTGAATACATCCTCTACAGGCATGATGAAGTCCTTATCTGTAGCTCTCTGTGGATCTGGAATGTATGAATCAATTGTATCCATAAGCTCCATGATCTTATCACCCCAAGGACCGTTTGGATCCTCAAGTGCCTTAAGAGCAGAACCCTTGATGATTGGGCAGTCATTGAAACCATACTCTTCAAGCTGCTCTGTAACTTCCATCTCTACGAGTTCAAGAAGTTCCTCATCGTCAACCATATCACACTTGTTCAGGAATACTACGATGTAAGGTACACCTACCTGACGAGAAAGAAGGATGTGCTCCTTTGTCTGAGCCATAACACCATCAGTTGCAGCAACAACGAGGATAGCACCATCCATCTGTGCAGCACCAGTGATCATGTTCTTTACATAGTCAGCATGGCCCGGACAGTCAACGTGTGCGTAATGTCTCTTCTCTGTCTCGTACTCAACGTGAGCTGTAGAGATTGTGATACCTCTTTCTCTCTCTTCTGGAGCCTTATCGATGTTCTCGAAATCTGTAGCTGTGTTACCAGCAACTCTAGCAGCCAATACCTTTGTAATTGCAGCTGTTAAAGTAGTTTTACCGTGGTCAACGTGTCCGATTGTACCAATGTTACAATGTGGCTTTGATCTGTTAAACTTTTCCTTTGCCATTATAATTTCCTCCTTAATATAGCCCCTCCGGGCATTTTATTGCCCTTTCCGGGCGTTTACTCGGCTAAAAATCATTATATTAAAATATAGCGATATTTTCAAGCATTTTTATAAATTTATACTGCAAATACACTTTGCAGACAAATTATGCATTCTTGTTTGCAAGAACCTTCTCCTGAATGTTCTTTGGACACTGCTCATACTTCTCGAAGAACATAGAGTAGTTACCACGTCCCTGTGTAGAAGAACGAAGCTCTGTAGAGTAACCGAACATCTCAGCAAGTGGAACCAATGCCTTAACAATCTTTCCACCACCGATATCGTCCATGCTCTGGATCTGTCCACGCTTTGCATTCAGGCTACCGATTACATCACCGAGGTACTCCTCTGGCATTGTAACCTCAACCTTCATGATAGGCTCAAGAAGCACTGCTCCACCCTTTGCCATAGCATCCTTGAATGCCATAGAACCAGCGATGTGGAATGCCATCTCTGAAGAATCGACTTCATGGTAAGAACCATCATAAACGTTTGCCTTAACACCAAGTACCGGATATCCGCCAAGGATACCAGCCTTTGCTGCTTCCTCGATACCTTCACCAACAGCTGGGATGTATTCCTTAGGAATCGCACCACCGACAACAGTTGACTCGAAAATAAACTGCTCTTCGCCGTTTGGATCCATAGGCTCGAACTTAACCTTACAGTGACCATACTGACCACGACCACCAGACTGCTTCGCATACTTGCTATCTACATCAACAGCCTTTGTAAATGTCTCCTTGTAAGCAACCTGAGGTGCACCAACGTTTGCCTCAACCTTGAACTCACGGAGAAGACGATCAACGATAAC
>CAKREY010000002.1:0-312358 GCA_934318045.1 uncultured Lachnospiraceae bacterium | reverse complement strand
AAATGGTGAAAGTGCCCATTTGGGCCTATTATTGTATGAATTCATACGTTACAACCAGAGCAAGATCCACCCGTGTATTACAGTATTGTCATTTTGACAATTTTGTATTACTTACGAGTAGTAGACTTGATGGGGATTACATCCCCATGCCCACGTGAAAATATAATTGCTGGCAATTACATTTTAGCAGACACGCAAGTGTTTCTGAGTAAGCATCACAGACAACAAAATAAGAAAATTTTGATAAGGCATTCACCTGGATAGGTGAGTGTTTTTTTATTTTCAAATATTTAATTAATCGTAAAAATAAAAAAGTTTTCCTCAGGGGGCTGTAAAAATGTCTCTCAGCGTTTCGTTTTATGTAAGGGTATTTTGGACAGGAAAAATATAAAAATTTTCATCAAGAACCTGTATTTATGCCCTTCATCTTTTGAATATATGTAAGGACATTTTTGAGCCGGCATAAAAATGTTTTTTACAACACTTAGAAATAGAAACGAGGCGAGAAAAGAATGAAATATGAATACATGAAGGAGTCAGAGCAGATGCTTCAGTACTTCCGGTTTCCGAAGTTTTTGCTAAAGCTTCGAATTTCTCAAAATGCAAAATTTCTTTATATGATTTTGTATGACCGGGCGCGGATATCGAGAAAGAATAGCTGGATAGACAAGTATGGAAATGTTTATTTGATATTTCCAATTGATGAATTGTCTGTTCAAATCGGCAAATGCAAATCTTCTGTAAAAACAGCATTGAAGGAATTGGATGATGTGGGACTATTGGTTCGCAGATCCGGTGGATTTTCAAAACCCAATCATTTATATGTAAAAATTCCATCTGATGAGATAGGTTTACAGACGGTTGATGATAAGGCGGTTGAAAAGATGGCTGCAACAGAGTCGGGAAAGCACCCATCATCTGGTTGCAAAAATGGCTGTGCAGGAGTCGGAAATGTGGCACCTAGTAAAGTAACTGAGAAATATAAAAGAAATAAATATCATGAAGTAAATTATTGCTATGGGGAAGGAGAGAGTTTGTGATGAGAGAAGAAGATACTGTATGTGTAGGCAGTGATGGTTTGAAATACTGCAAAGTCTGTGGGGAAGCGAAAGAAGCATTTTTCCCCAAGGGGGGCTTTATGGGAATGAAGAAACATTCCAGGCAATGTGTCTGTGACAGAAAAGCGTATGAAGAAGAACAAAAATATTTTAAAGACAAAGAGCACCGGGAATTAGTCAGCAGAAATACAAGCATCTGTTTTGACGAGAGCAGAATGGAAGAGTGGACATTTGAGAATGCAGATATGTCAGATGCGGTAATGCATAAGGCAAAAAATTATGTTGATAACTGGGAGAAAATGAAAAGAAATCATATAGGCTGTTTGTTCTGGGGACCGGTTGGTACCGGGAAAAGTTATGTTGCCGGATGCATTGCCAATGAACTTCTTAAGCGGGAAGTAACGGTAAAGATGACAAATTTCAATACCATTATTGATGATATATTTCCACTGGCAGACAAAACGGAATATATCAATGCATTGGCTTCTTACCAGCTTTTGATTATTGATGATCTTGGAGTGGAACGAAATTCAGAATATGCGTTAGGAATTGTTTTTAGCGTCATAGACCGCAGGATCCGTTCGGGACGACCTTTGATCATCACAACCAATCTTCCGCTGAAAGAAATAAAAAGCGAGACCATGTTGGACAAAAGGCGTATCTATGATCGTATTTTAGAAATGTGTACACCAATGTATGTTGGAGGTACAAGTAAACGAGAAGCGATTGCAAGTATGAAAATGGAGAAAGCGAAAACGTTGTTGAATACAAAGAATGATCGTGTGTATTGCGGATAGAAGTGTATGCTACGCACGTTAAATAATAAGGGAAGGATTTTATGAGCAAACAACATGTTGCGATATGTGAAAAAGTGGCTCTTACAATTGAAGAGGCAGCAGAATACAGTAATATTGGACAAAACAGAATAAGTGGTCTTTTGAAAGAACCGAGATGTCCGTTTGTGCTTTACGTAGGCACGAAAAAACTTGTAAAGAGAAAAGAATTTGAAAAATTCATTTCGGAAAGTGTGGAAATATAAATGATTGACAGGAGATGGGGCAGGAGATGAGATGAAAATGAATATTCACAAAAATAAGATGCTATGGTATAATACAAGGTACTGTATTAGGGCTTCTTATGAGAGGAGCTGAAATATGGGAAAAGATTTAAAAGGCAAAGAACTTGGCAAGGGAATATCCCAGGAAAGTACGGGATTATACTCAGCCAGATTTGTAGATCGGTTTGGAAAGAGAAAACATAAACGATTCAAAAAGCTGCAAGAGTGCAGAGCATGGATTGCTGATGCGACTTATGTGGATGAACACAGTGATATTTCAATGCCATCAGATATGCTGGTCGATCAATGGTTTGATTATTGGATTGGGATAAAAAAGAAAACAGTCCGTTCAAATACTGTTCGCAATTATACGGAGAGATATATTAAAAATATTAAACCGGTAATTGGGAAGATGACACTATCAGACGTGAAACCACTTCAATGTCAGAAAATATTTTATGATATGGCAGATCAGGGGTATCGCACATCTACAATTTATCAGGCAAGAATTGCATTATACAATATGTTTGAGTATGCAAAAGAGAATGAAGTCTTGCGTAGCAATCCCTGTAAAAAATCTGTGAAAAGTGATATGGGAAAGCCTTCTGAGAAGAAGGTTGCTTTAACAAGAGACATACAAAAAACATTTTTACAATATGCAGAAAATCAAAGCTATGAAAATCAGTATCGTTTTATACTACAAACCGGATTGCGAACAGGCGAATTGGTAGGATTGAAATGGGGAGATGTCGATTTTAAATCCAAAACAATTCAGATTCGCAGAAGTATGGAATATCGTTACAGTGCAAAGGAGTGGCGTATCGGAGAACCAAAGAGTAAATCAGGTTACCGTACGATACCCTTAACAGAAGAAGCGGTTTCTATACTAAAAAAACAAAAAGAAAAGAATAAGAGGATTTCAGAAATTTCAACAGAATGGGAAGAATTTGTGTTTCTGTGTCGAAAAGGAACACCTGTCAAGAACAGTACATATGATACAGCGCTGTTTAAAATCTGTGACAAAGCAAAAATTCCAAGATTTTCGATGCATATCTTGAGACATACTTTTGCTACCAGATGTATTGAAGCAGGAATGAAACCGAAAACACTTCAGATGTTACTGGGCCATTCGAATATTGGAATTACAATGAACTTATATGTTCATACTACCGAGGAAGAAAAGAAAAAAGAAATGGACTTGGTAGCAGAAGCACTTATGGCAATGTAATGGCCCACTAAATGGCCCACTTGCAAAAATAAGTATGCTGAAATCCCTTGAAATCAAAGGATTTATAGGAGGAAATATACAAAATGAAATTAGGTATCGTCGGGCTTCCGAACGTCGGAAAGTCCACATTATTTAATTCTTTGACAAAGGCGGGCGCGGAAAGCGCGAACTATCCGTTCTGTACGATCGATCCGAACGTGGGTGTCGTACCGGTACCGGACAAGCGTCTTGACAAGCTGACCGAGATGTATCATTCAGCGAAGACAACACCGGCCGTGATTGAGTTCGTTGATATTGCAGGACTTGTAAAGGGTGCATCCAAGGGAGAAGGACTTGGAAACCAGTTCTTATCCAACATTCGTGAGACAGATGCGATTGTGCATGTTGTACGTTGCTTTGAAGATCCAAATGTCATTCATGTCGATGGTTCGGTTGATCCGATCCGTGATATTGAGACGATTAACTACGAGTTGATCTTCGCAGATATTGAGGTGCTTGACCGTCGAATTGCGAAGGGACAGCGTGGTGCAGCCAATAATAAGGAACTTGCAAAGGAAGTTGATCTGCAGAAGCGGATCAAGGAGCATCTGGAATCCGGTAAGCTTGCAATTTCCTTTGAGACAGACGATGAGGACGAAATCAAGTGGATCAAGGAATACAACCTGCTGACAGGAAAGCCGGTGATCTATGCGGCAAATGTATCCGAGGATGATCTGGCAGACGATGGAGCAAGCAATCCATATGTACAGAAGGTGCGCGAATATGCGAAGGAATTTGGCAGTGAAGTATTTGCTGTGTGTGCACAGATTGAGCAGGAGATCTCCGAGTTAGATGATGATGAGAAGCAGATGTTCTTAGAGGAGCTTGGCGTATCGGAGTCCGGTCTGGATAAGCTGATCAAGGCAAGTTATTCTCTGCTTGGACTCATCAGTTACCTGACAAGTGGTCCGGATGAGACACGTGCATGGACAATCACGAAGGGCACGAAGGCACCACAGGCAGCGGGTAAGATCCATACGGATTTTGAACGTGGATTCATCAAGGCGGAGGTTGTTGCTTACGATGATCTCATGGAGAGCGGCAACATGCTTGCAGCGAAGGAAAAAGGACTTGTACGACAGGAAGGAAAAGAATATGTCGTGCAGGATGGCGATGTGATCTTATTCAAGTTTAATGTATAGAAACATATCATTGTGAAAAACTTATCAATAGAGTCAATTGACGAAAATAAAAAGGAAAAACTATGTATGATATCAGATTCCCAAATCTTGGGATAGTATTAAAAAATATCAAAGACGGATTCACGATCTTTGGATTTGAAATCAAATTTTATGGTGTGATCATAGCACTTGGATTTGTGCTGGCGTTCCTTGTAATCAGCAAGGAAGCAAAAAGGACCGGGCAGAGCGAGGACACATATCTGGACTTCATGCTCTGGCTGATCATCCCGGCAATCTTAGGTGCGCGGCTCTACTATATTATATTCAGCTGGGATTCGTATTTCCAGAAGGGCAAGGGCTTCGGGAAGACGTTGTTCGATCTGATTGATATCCGGAGCGGCGGACTTGCCATCTACGGTGGCGTGATCGCGGGTGTGATTGTTGCAATCGTCTTTGCGAAGAAGCAGAAGATGAAGTTCTCTGTACTTGCCGACACGGTGACGATGGGACTTCTGATCGGACAGATCATGGGACGCTGGGGCAACTTCTTCAACCGGGAAGCGTTTGGCGATTATACGAATTCGCTTTTTGCGATGGCAATTCCGACCGACTATTATGTTGGCAAAGGAACCCTGACCGGTATGATTAACTCCGGTATCATCACTTCGGAGATGGCGAATCATATGCAGGTCTACGATGGCATGCAGTGGATCACGGTACATCCGACCTTCCTGTACGAATCGGTGTGGAATCTGATCCTTTTGATTGTTATTTTCATCTACCGGAAGCACAAGAAGTTTGATGGCGAGATCTTCCTCATGTATCTGTGGGGCTATGGTCTTGGACGTGTATGGATCGAGGGACTGCGTTCGGATTCTTTGATGATTCCGTTTATTAATATGAAGGTGTCCCAGCTGCTTGCAGCAATCTGTGTGCTTGTCTGCTCGGTAATCATCGTGAAAAAACGTCTCGAAGCAGTGAAAACACCGGCGAAAACGCCGGATTCCGAGGAAAAAGATACACAATAACAAATGTGAATATTGTAAGAATTAGACAAGGGAAATGCAAATTGGTATTGCATTTCCCTTTTTTTTGCTGTACAATGAAACCCAAGTGGAAGCTGAGTGGCAGTGAAATGGATGTCAAGTGGTGCTCGGTGGAGGTTGTTCCCATGTAGGGACAACATTGCATGCAATACGAAAGGTGAAGTTATATGTCATTAGGTATGGTAGGAGAATCGAATCATGGCCTCGATGCAAAGGGCAGATTGATTATTCCCATAAGATTCCGTCAGGAACTTGGGGATAAATTTGTGCTGTGCAATGGCATGGACCATAATATTGATGTATATCCGGAAGCAGAGTGGACAAAGTTTGCTGAGAAGCTTGCTGCACTGCCAAAGAGTAATTTCCAGGCAAGACGTCTTCGTGACTTCTACGAAGGATCTGCGGTTGTCTGTGAGATGGATAGTCAGTATCGTATTGTAATTCCACAAAAATTACGTGAATATGCGGGTATTGATCGCGAGGTTGTCATGATTGGTCATACGGATACCGTAGCAATCTGGGATAAGGCAGCCTGGGATAAGATCAACAGCCCAGAAGAGATTGATCTGAAAGAAATCGCCGAGATTGGTGAATTGTTCAACATCTAAGGGAGGATACGATGGAATTTAAGCATAAATCGGTACTTTTAGATGAGACGATCAATAGTCTGAACATCAAGCCGGATGGTATCTATGTGGATGGAACTCTCGGTGGGGGTGGACACTCCTTAGAGATCTGCAAGCGCCTGTCGGACAAAGGCAGACTGATCGGTATCGATCAGGATTTGGATGCGATTGCGGCGGCAACCGAACGGTTGAAGGACTACAAAGACCGGGTAACAATTGTGCATTCAAATTATCAGGATATTGATGCCGTATTGAAGAACTGTTCCGTGAGCGGTGTTGACGGAATTGTTCTGGATCTCGGTGTCTCCTCATATCAGCTTGATAATGTGGAACGCGGGTTTACTTACCGTGAGGACACACCGCTTGATATGCGGATGAATCAGGAAAGTACCATGACGGCGAAGGATATAGTAAATGAATACTCCGAGATGGAACTGTATCATGTGATTCGTGATTATGGCGAAGACAAGTTTGCAAAGAACATTGCGAAGCATATTGTGAAAGCAAGACAGGAACAGGTGATAGAGACAACCGGACAGTTAAACGAGATCATCAAGGCGGCGATCCCGGCGAAGGTCCGGCAGGGACAGGGCCATCCGTCCAAGAAGACATTTCAGGCAATCCGGATTGAATTGAATCATGAATTAGACGTGTTGGAAAACTCACTGGATACGATGATTTCCTGGTTGAATCCGGGTGGCAGACTGAGCATAATTACATTCCACTCACTGGAGGATCGGATTGTAAAGACAATATATAATCGAAATATGAATCCATGTACATGCCCGCCGGAGTTCCCGGTTTGTGTATGTGGGAAGAAGCCGACGGGTAAGGTGATTACCCGGAAGCCGATTGTCCCAAGTGAACAGGAACTCGTAGAAAATAGTCGGGCAAAGAGTTCCAAATTGCGGGTGTTTGAAAAAGCAAATGTATGATTTTAAGGAGTGATAGATATGGCACAGCAGGTTAGAAGACAAATGAATTATGTAGACGGTACGGCTGCAAGACAGATGTATGCAGCGCCTGTCCGCCGCGTGCGCGAACCGGAACGCCGCGTACAGCCGGAACGCAGGACTGCCCCGCAGGAACGCCCAAAAGTAAGACGAAGAGTGACTGCGCAGACAAAGAAAACCCTGGCTTTTTCCGCTGGGTATATGATGTTCATGGCAGCTATGGTCTGCCTGGTTGTCGGCTCATGTGTGTTAATGCTCTATATGAACACAAAAATCAGCACACAGCAGAATAACATTACAAAGCTTGAGGCAGAACTTGAAAAGATTGAAGATGATAATGCTGCGCATAAGCTGCGGTTGAACAACATGTATACCTTGGATGATATATATAATGTTGCGACCAATGAACTGGGTATGGTTTATGCAAAAAAAGGACAGATCATCTATTATGATAGTGCAGACGAAGATTATGTAAAGCAGTATCAGGATATTCCGGGTTCGAATTAAGAAGGATAGATCGAAAGTCGGGCAGTTTCACTGCTCGATTTTTGCGGTTGAGGTGATAATATGACAAGAAGACCACAAAACAGGGCGAGAAGAAGAAAAAGAAAAGTTTTTACAAACGTCATGCGGAGGCGGCTGAAATTTGTTTCTGGCTGCTGCATGGTTGGATTTTGCATATTAGGCGGAAAAATTTTGTGGATTGACACACATTCCGGTGAAGAATATAAACAGCAGGTTTTGACACAGCAGGGTTATACGAGCAAAGTGATTCCATATAAACGTGGAGATATCGTAGATACAAATGGAACCGTACTTGCAACGGATAAAAAGGTATACGATCTGATTTTGGAACCGGCAAATATTGTGCAATATGAAAAAAAGAAAGAAGCGACAATTTCGGCACTGAAACAGTTTTTCGGATTTACAGATGAAGAAATATCCGGCTTTTTGGAAAATGAGAAGTCCTACTATCTTGTTGCAAAAAAAGGGGTAGAGTATGAAGAAGTTCAGAAGTTCGAAGAATATTGTGACAGTGACGAAGGAAAAAATGTCGTTGGAATCTATTATGAGGAACGATATGTACGCGTGTATCCGAACAAGGAACTTGCCTGCCATCTGCTGGGATTTACAGTAAGTGGAAACGTCGGTATGTATGGCGTGGAAGAATACTACAACAGTCGGTTGAATGGAACAAATGGAAGAGAGTATTCCTATCTGAATGAAGATTATGGTGTTACCAAATCAATCGAAGCACCGACAAATGGTAACAACTTAGTCACGAGTATTGATGCCAATATCCAGAAAATCGTAGAAGAAAAAGTAAAGGCAAAGCTTGAGGAAGAAGATGCGAAAAACATCTCTGTGCTCGTTATGAATCCGAATAATTGTCAGATTCTTGCGTTATACAATTCACATACCTTTGATCCAAATGATGCATACGATCTCGACTCGACACAGTATCAGTTTGATACACCGGAAGAGCTCGAAGCATCTGGATACACAAGCTTCGAGGATTTCAAGCAAAATGGAACCGATGAAGAGCATGTGGATGCACTATACAAAGTGTGGCGTAATTTTCCGGTGTCGGATGTGTTTGAACCCGGATCCACCTATAAAACATTTACGATTTCCGGAGCACTTGAAGAAGGTGCGATCAGTCCGTCTGATACATTCTTCTGTGATGGCGGTGAGCAGATTGAAGACCGTTATATACAATGTCATTCCCATGATTATGGCGGACATGGAATGGTTGATGTATCCGGTGCTTTGGAAAAATCATGTAATGATGCATTGATGCAGATTGCAGCAAAAGAGGGAATTTCATTATTTGATAAATATCAAGTATTGTTTGGGTTTGGACAGTCCACGAATGTTGATCTTCCCGGAGAACCAAGCAATGATTCTTTGAGTGGTCTGGTGTTCCATGCGGATAATTTAAGTTCGGTTTCGCTGGCGGTTTCTTCTTTTGGACAAGGTGTGACGACTTCGATGATGCAGGTCGGAACTGCGTTTTGCTCAGCCATTAATGGCGGATATTATTATGAGCCGAGTGTGGTTCAGCGGATTGAAGATGAAAACGGAAATATCGTAGAAAACCGGGAACCGGTGCTGGTCAGAAGAACAATTTCAGAGGATGTGTCAGCCCAGATGCGGCAGTTTTTGAAAAGCGTTGTCACGGAGGGTACAGGTAAAAAGGCAGCTGTAGAAGGATATGAGGTTGGCGGCAAGACCGGTACAGCCGAGAAACTTCCGCGTGGAAATGGAAAATATATTTTGTCATTTATCGGATTTGCTCCGGTGGATAATCCGCAGGTTGTTATCTATGTTGTAGCAGACGAACCGGAATTACAGTCTGGAAGTGGAGAAGCGGCACATCTGTTTTCAGATATTGCGCAGGCTATTTTCCCATATATGAATATTTACAAGACGGATGAAAGTTATGACATTGATGCTGCAACTGCAGAAGATGAACCTGCAACACCGATTTACGATGGGGCAGCGCCAACCGATGATGTTGCCGGTGGTTCCAATAATCCGTATGTAGAACAGTCGGGTGGTGACACATCCACAACAACAGAGTCTGGTACAACAACCGAATCAACCGATACGACAACTTCAGATACGACGACGGAAGCGCCTGTTGACACAACTGCGGAAGCTCCAACCGGATAAGCACGTATAGATTCTTTTGCAGGGGAATACATTTTATAAAGTGAACACAGGCGGTGTCAGACTTGGAACCGGTATTTACGAGTGCCCATCGCAAAAGATTATTCGTGATAGTGATTGCTTTTTGCCTAGGATTGGCTATAATAACGATGAAACTTGTCTGTATCATGACAATCCATGCAAAAAAATATGGAGATCAGGCAAGGGCTGTACAGGAACGGGAACGAAGCATCAAAGCCAAACGTGGAAGTATTTATGACAGAAATGGTGTGATCCTGGCAGGAAATCGTGCAGTCTGTTCAATCTCGGTCATACATAACCAGATTGAAGAACCGGAGACAGTTATTCGTGTTCTGAGCGAAAAACTGGAGATGCAGGAGACGGATGTAAGAAAAAAAGTAGAAAAAAAGTCTGTACGCGAGAAGATCAAAAGCAATGTAGACCGGAAACTTGCAGAAGAAATCCGAGAAATGAATCTGGCCGGTGTGATGATCGATGAAGATTATAAACGCTTTTATCCATATGATACACTGGCTTCTCATGTTTTGGGATTTACCGGAAGTGATAATCAGGGGATTGTCGGAATCGAAGTGTTTTATAATGATCTGCTTATGGGAGAAAATGGCAGTGTAAACACTGTGACGAATGCAAGAGGGGAAGAAGTAGAAAATCAGCCGGAGCGGAGAGTAGAAGGAAAAGACGGATACAATCTGGTAACTTCGATTGATATAAATATCCAACGCTATATTACAGAAAAAGCGATGGAAGTACTAAGAAAAAAACAGGCAAAACGCGTGTGTATCCTTGTGATGAATCCCCAGAATGGAGAGATCTATGCACTCGCAGATGTGCCGGAATATGATCTGAATCATCCGTTTACGTTGAATTACGAGACAGAAAAAACAGTGACGCAGGATATGCGCAACCAAATGTGGAGAAACTATTGTATCAGTGATACGTATGAACCGGGATCCACATTCAAGATTGTGACAGCCACGGTTGCATTTGAACAGGGAAAGCTCCGGGTGGATGATTCCTTTTACTGCCCGGGATATCATATTGTGGAGGACCGTCGAATCCGGTGCCACAAAGTTTCCGGACATGGAGCAGAGACCTTCCGGGAAGGAATCATGAATTCCTGCAATCCGGTATTTATGACAGTTGGAGAACGAATCGGTGCCGATGGGTTTTATAAGGGGTTGCAAACGCTTGGCTTATTTGAAAAAACAGGTGTTGATCTTCCGGGAGAAGCAAATTCCATTTTTCATAAAAAAGAAAACGTGGGACCGGTGGAACTTGCAACGATGTCGTTTGGACAGTCATTTCAGGTTACACCGCTTCAGTTGATGCGTGCAGCTTCTGCGGTTGTAAATGGAGGTACACTTGTCACACCGCACTTTGGGTTGTATAGTACGGATGAAAATAACCATATTACAGAAGTCTTTTCATACCCGGAGAAAGAAAATGCAGTAAGTACAGCAACCAGCGAGACGATGAAAGAGTTGTTAGAAGCGGTTGTTGCGGAGGGAACCGGCCACCGGGCTTATATCGAGGGGTACCGGATCGGGGGCAAGACAGCGACCAGCGAGAAATTGCCGCGGAGCGAACATCGGTATATCTCATCCTTCCTTGGATTTGCACCGGCGGATCATCCGCAGGTCATGACACTGATTTTGATTGACGAACCGCAGGGAACTTATTATGGAGGCACGATAGCGGCTCCGGTCGTCGGAGAAATCTATGATAACATCCTGGCATATCTGGGAATCCGGAAAGAAAATCATGCGGTGGATGAAAATGAAACAACGGAAACAATCAGCATCGAAGATGCTGTGTTTTAATAAAACAAAACATACATAAGACAGGGTCTTATAAAGGAGAGAGAGCATGAAGTACGATATAATCATACCAACGTTGATAGCATTTGGAGTGAGTGTGATCTTAAGTCCGATTATCATTCCATTTTTAAAGAAGTTGAAATTTGGGCAGTTTGTACGGGATGATGGACCGGAATCGCATCTGAAAAAATCGGGGACACCGACGATGGGTGGATTGATCATTTTGTTCAGTATCGTGATTACATCACTTTTTTATATCAAGGACCACAAGGAAATCGTTCCAATTCTTTTTGCTACGCTAGGATTTGGTCTGGTGGGATTCCTGGATGATTTTATCAAAGTAGTGATGAAACGTTCCATGGGACTGCATGCATGGCAGAAAATGCTTGGACAGTTTGTTGTTACAGGTGTTTTTGCATATTATATTCATGCATACACAGATCTTGGAACAACGATGATTATACCATTTACACATCAGGTTGTTGATCTTGGATGGGTATATTATCCGCTTATGTTTTTCGTTATGCTTGGCACAACCAACGGTGCAAATTTCACGGATGGCTTAGATGGTCTGGCTTCTTCTGTGACGGTTCTGATTGCAACATTTTTTGCAATCGCGGCAGTTACGATGCATTCCGGTGTGACACCGATTGCATGCGCGGTCGTTGGAAGTCTGCTTGGATTTCTTGTTTATAATGTTTATCCGGCGCGTGTCTTCATGGGAGATACCGGATCACTTGCGTTAGGTGGATTTGTTGCATCGACAGCGTACATGCTGCAGATGCCACTGATTATATTAATTGTTGCATTTATTTACCTGGCAGAAGTGCTTTCTGTTATCATTCAGGTCGTAAGCTTCAAGACAACCGGAAAACGTGTATTTAAGATGGCGCCGATCCACCATCATTTTGAACTTTCCGGATGGCCGGAGACGAAGGTTGTTGCAATCTTCTCGATTGTCACAACTATTTTATGTCTGATCGGTATTTTAGCAATTTAGAAACATGGGATAGATTTGATAAATCAGATAGAAAAGAGGAAAAACAATGTTTGATAAAAAAGTATTAGTTGCTGGAGCAGGAAAAAGCGGAATCTGTGCAAGCGAGCAGCTTCTTCGAAATGGAGAGCAGGTCGTGCTGTTTGATGAGAATCCGAAGGGAACACTTAGCGAAACGGTGATTCTTGAAAAGCTTGGGCTTGATAAGAAACCGGAAGCTTTGACAATCTGGCTCGGCGCGCTGACGGACGAACTGCTTGCAGATATTTCCTGTATGGTGATAAGTCCCGGCATTCCGGTTGACGCACCATTTGCTTTGAAAGTAAAAGAAGCTGGCATCCCGGTATGGAGCGAGATTGAACTTGCCTATACCTACGAGAAAGGCACAGTTGCGGCTATTACAGGTACGAATGGAAAGACGACAACGACAACATTGGTTGGCGAGATCATGAAGGCGTATAACGAGAAAACATTTGTCGTAGGAAATATCGGAATCCCATACACAAGCCTGTCTGATCAAAGCAGTGCAGATTCGGTGACGGTTGCAGAGATCAGCAGCTTCCAGTTAGAGACGATTCATACATTTCGCCCACATGTGAGTGCGATACTGAATATTACACCGGATCACTTAAACCGGCATTATACATTTGAAAACTATGCAAACTGCAAACTGGATATCACAAAGAACCAGACGAAGGAAGATTATGCAGTGATGAATTACGATGACCCGGAGACGGTAACGCGAATCGACAAGGTTCCGGCAACGGTGATTTTGTTCAGCCATAAAAAGAAACTGGAGTCCGGTGTGATCGTCAAAGATGGTGCGGTTGTAATCCGGGAAGATGGAAAAGAAATATATGTGATGCCACTTTCCGAGTTTCAGCTGCTTGGAGATCACAATATAGAGAATCTTTTGGCTGCGGTTGCAATATCTTATTATATGGGAGCGGATGTTGCGACAATCCGTAAGGTGTGCGGTGCATTTAAGGGTGTGGCACACCGGATCGAATATGTGCGCACGTTAAATGATGTGAATTATTATAATGATTCCAAGGGTACAAATCCGGATGCGGCGATCAAGGCAATCCAGTCGATGGTACGCCCGACATTCCTGATTGGCGGTGGATATGATAAGAAATCAACATATGATGAGTGGATTGAGAGCTTTGATGGCAAAGTGAAATGTCTGCTCCTGATCGGGCAGACCGCGCAGGATATTGCAGACTGTGCAAGAAAACATGGATTTGAAAACATCGTTATGATGGATGATTTAAAACAGGTTGTGGAATATTGCCATACACATGCAAAACCAGGGGATGCGGTACTTCTTTCACCTGCATGCGCAAGCTGGGGCATGTTTGACAATTATGAGCAGCGGGGCGATCTGTTCAAGGAATATGTAAATGCACTTTCGTAAGGCAGTAAAAAAGAAGAGAAATCAGCAGGAGAATCTTGGCTATGGCATATGGCAGAAGAAAATTGAAAAAAAATAAGGTTTTCGCGACAGGCGGATACATCGATTATCAGACGATTTTCCTGGTTATCGTGTTGCTTGCGTTTGGTGTCATGATGGTCTATAGTGCGAGCGCATACCGTGCAGCTATGGCAGGATTGTCCAGTGGGTACTTTGCAATGCGCCAGGGACTGATTGGATTGGCGGGCGTATTTGTAATGATGGTGGTATCCTGTTTTAATTATCAATTTTACAAGCGGCCGGCAATGCAGAATCTGATTGTGGTAGCAATGATTGTCTGTGCCGGTATTGCATTGGTGCTTGGAGTATCTTCCAACGGTTCCCAGCGATGGGTTGAGATTGGAGGAATCCAGTTACAGCCATCCGAGATCGTGAAACTTCTGATCATCCTGTATCTGCCAAGCGCGTGCGTGAAACATCCCAATTATTTGCGGTCTTATCAGGGAATTGCCCGGTTGATTGCACCATGTCTGATCAGTGCCGGTCTGATTGCAAAAGAAAACCTGAGTACTGCGGTTGTTTGTGCAGCGATTATGATTGTCATTGTATTTGTGGCATGTCCGGATTACAAAATCCTGATAATGCCTGTAATCGCACTGGTTGTGGTTGGTGTTTTGCTCATAACGACGGTAGGATACCGTGGTGACCGGATTGATGCCTGGCTGCATCCGGAGACAAGTGATTCCGGATACCAGACGATGCAGTCGTTGTATGCGATTGGATCAGGCGGATGGTTTGGCAAAGGGTTGGGGCAGAGTATCCAGAAACTCGGATTTTTGCCGGAGTCCCATAATGATATGATTTTCGCAATTATTTGTGAGGAACTCGGATTTTTCGGCGCAGTCTGCGTGATTGCATTGTTTGTCATGCTGATCGTACAGCTCCGTTACATAGCAAACCATGCCAGAGACCGGTATGGAGCACTGGTTGTCACTGGTGTTATGACACATATTGCAGTTCAGATGATCATCAACATCGGTGTTGTAACCAATGTCATTCCGAATACCGGAGTGCCGCTTCCGTTTATCAGTTACGGAGGTACGTCGCTTGCATTTTTGATGGTTGAGATGGGATTTGTCTTAAGTGTGTCAAGACAGATGCATCCATATGAAGCACCTACGGATGAAGAGCTGCAGATGCAGCAGTAAAGCGGAGCGATACAAAAAGGAGAATCACTTTGAAAAAACATTGGATTGTATTATTTGTTCTGATTGTAATTGCAGGGACTGTGTTTTATCTTTCAACATTTACTGTAGAACAGGTTGATGTAAATGGATGTGAAATCGTAAACACACAGACAGTAACGGATGCGGTCAAAGCACAGGCTCCGTTAGATAATACGCTGCTTTTATGCCTGAAAACAAAATTTAAAAAATTAGATGAGATTCCATTTGTCAGTAAAATGGATGTGGAGATGACAGGTAGAAAATCAATTGCTGTCACTGTTTACGAAAAATCCATAGCTGGCTGCGTGTTATACAAAGGCAACTATGTGTATTTTGATAAAGATGGTATCGTATTGGATTCATCGAAAGAACGGGTGGGAACTGTGCCGCTTATCAAGGGATTGACCTTTGATGAATGGGATGTTGGAAAAAAACTGCCAAGCGACGATGATAAGAAATTTCAGACAATATTGACCATCACGCAGTTGGTGGAGAAGTACAATCTTGAGATTGACAGTATCAAGTTCACCGCTGAAAATGAAATTGTTCTCCAACATGGGGGCATTACAATCGAACTTGGAGAGGGGGAATATCTGGCGGTTCAGATGATGAATCTGGGCAACATACTGAAAAATCTGGAAGGTATGTCCGGAACATTGTACATGAAAGACTTTGATTCGGAAAATGCAACTGCGAGCTTTAGCAAAAAATAAGCGAATTTTACGTAAACCTATTGATTATTTCAACAAAAACCTATATTATATAAGTTAATAATGCGCAAATAGAATAAAGGAGGAAGAGACCTTGCTTGAAATAAAATCGAATGACGAGAAAACCCCTGCAAGAATCCTTGTGATTGGTGTAGGTGGTGCAGGTAACAATGCAGTAAATAGAATGATTGATGAGAATGTAGAAGGTGTCGAACTGATTGCCATCAATACGGATAAGCAGATTCTGTCACAGAATCGTGCAACAACAAAGATTCAGATTGGTGAGAAATTAACGAAGGGACTCGGTGCAGGTGCAAAACCTGAAATCGGAGCCAATGCGGTGGAAGAAAACAGAGAAGAGATTACCGATATCATGAAAGATGCCAATATGGTATTCGTTACCTGTGGTATGGGTGGTGGTACCGGTACAGGTGCCGCTCCGGTCGTTGCAGAGATTGCAAGAAATCTTGGAATCCTGACAGTCGGCGTTGTAACAAAGCCATTCTCTTTTGAGGGTAAGCCTCGTATGAACAATGCCATCAATGGTATTGCAAAGTTAAAAGAAAACGTAGATACACTGATTGTCATTCCAAACGACAAGCTGTTACAGATCTGTGATAAGCGTACAAGTATCCCAGAAGCTTTGAAGAAGGCAGATGAGGTATTGCAGCAGGGTGTGCAGGGTGTCACGGACCTGATCAACAAGCCGGGACTGATCAACCTTGACTTTGCAGATATCCAGACAGTTATGCGTGACAAGGGCGTCGCTCATATCGGTATCGGACGTGCCAGCGGCGATAATAAGGCAGTGGATGCAATCAAGTCTGCTATGGACAGCCCATTGCTTGAGACAACCGTCAGCGGTGCAAGTGATATCATCGTAAACTTCTCAGGAAATATCGGTATCGTAGAAGCATACGATGCAATCACATACCTGACAGAAGTCGCTGGCGATGGAGCCAACATCATCTTTGGTACAGTTGATAACGATGTCATGGGTGAGGATGTATGTATCACGATTATTGCTACAGGTATCGAGGATAATGCTGCTACACAGCCGGTTATGCAGAATACCGCAAAACCGTCTATGCCGAAACCATCGGTATCTTCCGTTGGAAAGACACCTACTTATGCAAGTCAGCCAATCACAAGTGTAAAGCCAATGGGGGCAGTGACAAAACCTTCCTTCATGTCAACACCGGCTTCAAAACCTGCAGTCAGCACAGATCTTTCTGGTGCTGCGAAACCGGCTCCTGTAAAGAGAGAGACAGGCAATGGTGGGGGAATCAAAATTCCGGATTTCCTGAAACGCGGATAATCGTGCAGGAACAAACAAGGGACTGTTGTTTGAAACAACAGTCCTTTTTCTAAATGGGAGAGGATTATGGGAGATAACGAAAGAACAGTATTGTATGATGCACAGATGATGCAACAATACAAACAAGAAAATAATGGAAAAAGTTCCCTTGTTATCGTAGATAGAAGCGGAATTAATGAATATGATCTGTCCTTGCTTGCGGATGGTGCTTATACATTTGGCAGAGGCGAAGGCAATAGTTTTCAATTAAACTCGAGTATTGTTTCTAGCAATCACGGGGAAATCTATCTGCAGCAGGGACGCTTTTTTATAAAGGATAACGGGAGTTCCAACGGTTCCTATATCGCTTATGGAACACAGTTTATGCAGATGGCTCCAAACCAGTATTATGGCGGCGATGGAAGAGATATGATTGTACGTCTCGGAACAAATTATTCCATGGATGGTATCGATCCGGTTCTTCTTTTGTACAACGCGAGACAGGCAAATGGACGTTGGAAGACGTTTCAATTGCGCGAGGGAGACAGCAGTATTGGACGAGCCGAGGATTGCGATATCCGGTTGAAAAATGTTGCTGTATCGCGATATCATGCGGGTGTGCGGAATGTAAACGGACAGTATTATGTATTTGATAATGGTTCGACAAATGGAGTATTTGTCAATGGAAGCCGCATATCCAAATCATATCATCTGTCCAACAAAGATATTTTTACTATTTTAAATACAACATTCATCTTTGATGGAAATATGTTGCATTACAAAGTGAACCCGGAAGGTATTGCACTCGAAATCCAGAATCTGAACAAGGATGTACCGGCAAAAGGCGGTAGAAAGACAATTCTTGACAAAGTTTCTTTGAGCATTGAACCAAACGAATTCGTCGCAATTATCGGTGGATCCGGAGCGGGAAAGACGACGCTCATGACCGCGATGAGCGGATTTGATTCCGAAGTAACGGGGCAGGTTTATTGTAATGGAACCAATCTGCGTGAGAACTTCCAGACGCTCAAGAATATCATCGGTTTTGTGCCACAGCAGGATATCATCTATGAGAATATCACATTAAAAAAGATGCTTTACTATACAGCGAAGATGAAGATGCCGGAAGACACAAGCAAAGCAGAGATTGAGGCACGGATTGAGGAAGTGCTTGGCGTGGTCGAGCTTTTGGAACACAAAGACACTTATATCCGCAGACTTTCGGGCGGACAGAAGAAGCGTGCAAGTATTGCGGTGGAGCTTCTTGCAAACCCGGGACTTTTCTTCCTGGATGAGCCGACATCAGGGTTGGATCCGGAGACAGAGGAACATTTGATGCGTACACTCTCCAGACTCTCCAAGGAACAGGAAAAGACGATTGTGATGGTAACACATACGATCAACAATCTGGACTTATGCGATAAGGTTATCATCATGGGAAAAGGTGGCAGACTCTGCTATTGTGGAAGCCCGTCTGGTATCAAAGATTTCTTCCAGACAGATGATTTGGTAAAAGTATATGAGTATATCACTGCCGACTCCAAAAACTGGGAAGCAAGATTTAAGATGTCGGGAATCAATCGGGTAAGTGGGCATTCAACGCAGTCGAACGGAGAAGCAATCAAACCGAGAAAAGTGAATGGGTTTACGCAGCTTGGAATCCTTGTGCGCCGGTATACGACGCTTATTATGAATGATATGCAGCGGCTTTTGTTGATTTTTGGACAGCCGCTTATCATCGGTCTGCTTTTGACATTAGTTGCAAGGGAAGGAGTCTATGAAAAGTTTACAGAGACGCAGTCAATACTCTTTACGTTGATGAGTGGCGGTATCTGGATGGGACTTTTAAATACGATTCAGGAAGTAAACAAAGAGCGTGTCATCCTGAAGCGGGAATATATGGGTAATCTGAAACTGCCTGTATACATGTTGTCAAAATATATCGTCCAGGGCGTGATTTCGGCGATTCAGGCTGTGATTCTTGTCATGACATTTATGCTTGTGAAAGGACACCCAACCGGCGAAGGCGTGATCATCAAGAATGTGACACTTGAGATTATTGTTTTGATCTTCCTGACAATTTATGCATCTGCTGGTATGGGATTGCTTTTATCTTCCATCACAAAGAGCGCAGACCGTGCGATGTCGATTGCACCATTTGTGCTGATTGTCCAGCTTATTTTCTCGGGAATATTGTTTGAACTTAGCGGAGTTACAGATAAACTTTCGTATCTGACATTCTCGCGCTGGGCAATGGAGTCCATCGGAAGCACCTGTGACTTAAATGAACTGGAACCGCCAGGACAAGAAGAGGCAGATGATGTGGAAAAACAGTTTGATGATCTGGTAGCAACCTGTAATGATGCAATCGCAGAGATGCAGGAGACATATGACGAAAAAATCAATGAGCTGCAAGATGCGGTTGAAATGTATTCTGCGCTTGCAAATAATCCGCAGACATTTGATGAATATACATCAGAACCGCAGACGATTGAAGCGGAATATGAGCCTGCAGAGACAGAGACAAAAGAAATGTATGAACGGTCTGCGACAAGAACCGCCCGTTCCTGGGGAATCCTGTTTGGTTCAACCTTCCTGTGTGCAGGAATCAGCATTCTGGTATTACGGAAATTAAAAGATGAACAGAGATAACAGAATAGAATAAGATAAGGGGGATTTGTTTCCCTGTAAAGTGTAAAAAGAGTTGGTTGTTTCATTCATATTCTAAAGCAGACCGTTGAAGCACGTCGGTACTTAATGAGTGCGAAGCACGAATTTTTAGTACCGCTACGTGCTGAACCGAGCGCGGAGGGCGCATATGAATCGCAGATTCATATTTAGGATGCGCCCGACAACCTGCCACAGAGCAAAGCGATGTGGCGATACCCGCTAGCGCGTCTGCGTAGAATTGAATGGACAACCAACTCTTTGTATTTTTATAGAAGGGAAGTAGAATTCCCCATGACGTTTATGACCTTGCGCATGTTTTGCTGCGTGGCAAGTTCGAAAAGGTGGGATAAGGAATCATCGTTATCACTGTCGGTACTTAATCCGGTGCTTCCGAGTACGGAAATGATATCAACCATGTTCGCGTAGTGACTGGTGAGCAGCTGGTATTCTGCGTAGGATAGCACTTTCTGCAGGCTGTCCGTGTCTGTCGTATCTACATTCTGTAAGGATGACAGAATCGTAGAGATCGGATTTCCATAAGAGGAAAGCAGACTGCCTGCACTGAAATTGGAAGCGGATGATCCGTTGAATGTGGAAAGACCGCTCTGTAAGGATGTATTGGAATATGTGCTTTGATTGGTTGTAAGTGTGGAAATGGCAGAGATGATCTCTTTGATCTCTGCGAGAAGTTCTGCATTTTTTTTCGCTGCCTCGGAAGAAACAGTTGCTTCGTTTGCAGTATTGGAATTTCCGCTTGTAGTTGTTCCAGTATTGGAAGCGGCGTTTGCAGAAGGATTTACTGTGACTGTATTTGCAGGAACTGATACACCGGTCCGCATCAGGCTCGTCACCTTGGCAACATAATTCTGTGTCTCTTTAAATGGTGGGATGCCGCCATATTTTTTCACATTGCCACATCCGGCATTATAGCCTGCAATCGCAAGCGACTGATTTCCCTGAAACATATTCAGAAGATCCTTCAGTACGGCTGCACCGCCCATGATATTCTGGTAGGCATCGTAAGGGTCTGATACCCCATATGCGCTTGCCGTGCTTGGCATGAGCTGCATAATCCCCATCGCACCGGAAGAGGAAGTCACATCTGCCTGAAAACCGGACTCTGTATAGGCGATTGCTTTTAAGAGACGTTCCGATACACCGTATTTATCTGCGGCTTCCTTGAAGATGGAATCAAGGTTTGTTGTGACGGATGCCTGATTTAATTTATCGGTTTCCGTGCGAAGCATACCATCAAAATTGGTTGTTGTTTCCGATACGGATTGTGTGCGATTCGGCGTTGCAACGGCACTGCTGTCGTTCACATAGCCGACACCTTCGATAAATACCATGATTCCTTCCTCCTTTCGTTTCCTTCATAGATACTTTAAAGGTATCTTAGTTCTGCGGAATTGTCAAGGTGAAAAACAATAAAAATATAGAGAAAACAGGGATTCCGGAAACCAGATATTGTATTTATATGACATTTGGGGTAAAATGCCTTTATACTTAGTCAATTCGGGGGACGAAGAAATGAGATACATTGCAACTGGACAGGAAGTGTTCAGAATTGATGAATTTACAACCAATGTAATAGGAATTCCACAGCTCGTACTGATGGAGCGTGCGGCACTTCGAATCGCAGAGCATGTCAAGGAACGGTTTCCGGCAGGTGCGCATGTCCTGATCGTAGTTGAGAGTGGAAATAACGGTGGAGATGGAATCGCAGCCGGACGAATCCTTATGATGGAAGGATACGATGTCGAGATTTACTGGGTAGACGGATTGAAATCCGCCAGCACCGGTTTCGATGCACAGTATGCGATTGCCAAGAAGCTGAATATGAAGTTTGTGGATGAGCTTGTGAACGCCGGATATGATGTGATTATCGACGGTATCTTCGGTGTTGGTCTGTCACGTGCCGTGATGGGCAAGCAGGCAGAAGTGATCAAGGCATTAAATGATATGGATGGTTATAAGTTAGCCATCGATGTGCCATCCGGAATCGATGCGACAACCGGGTTCCTGCTCGGTACAGCGTTTCATGCAGATGCGACTGTGACATTCGGATTGATGAAGCTCGGACTTCTCATGGGTATGGGATATGAGTATGCCGGAGAGGTGTCCGTGGTAGATATCGGATTCCCGAAGCAGGCGATTGATTTTGTAGAGCCACGGTTATACACCTATGATCCAAAGGATGTAGAGGAATTGCTCCCACATAGGAAAAGGGATTCCCACAAGGGAACCTATGGCAAGGTCGGAATCATCGCAGGCAGTAAAAATATGGCAGGAGCGGCACTGTTTTCCGCAGAGGCTGCTTACCGTATGGGTTGTGGACTGGTGCGTGTGTGCACCGTAGAGGAGAATCGTGAGATCATCCAGTCAAGACTTCCGGAAGCACTGCTTACGACATACAAAGAAGACGACATCGACACGATGCGCAGTGCGATGAAGACAGTCATGGGCTGGGCAGATGTGCTTGTGTTAGGACCGGGACTTGGAACCGGGGAAGCAGCACAGTATCTGGTTGACAAGGTACTTCGTAGCTTTGATGGCACGGTTGTCTTAGATGCCGATGGAATCAACGTATTATCCGAGCATATGGATCTGTTTGAGACGATGCATTCGAAGCTCATCCTGACGCCACACTTGATGGAGATGTCAAGACTCACGAATCAGTCAGTGACAGATATCAAGGCGAACAAATACGATCTTGCAAGAGAGTTTGCCAAGCGTCACAACGTGGTCATTGCATTAAAAGATGCGCGCACGGTGGTGTCCGATGGCGGGCTTCAGGCATATATTAATATAACAGGAACAAACGGCATGGCAACAGGCGGATCCGGTGATGTGCTGACCGGAATTATTGCCGGACTTCTGGCGCAGGGCATGGATCGGTTCGAAGCGACAAAGCTTGGTGTCTGCATGCATGGTATGGCAGGTCAGGTCGCTGCGGAAGAAAAGGGACAGTACAGCATGATCGCCGGAGATATTGTACGAAGTATCGAGCAGATTATTGCAAAAGAAAAAACAGAGTAGCATGCACTGTCTGATAATTTGATATCTGGTTGCATACACAGAAGAATTGTTGGAAATACTTGTAATAGTTTTTAACAACAATAGGAGTGTGAATACATTGATTATCAGACGTGGAGATATTTATTATGCAGACCTGCGCCCGGTCGTAGGGTCTGAACAGGGCGGTGTCCGCCCGGTACTTATTATTCAAAATGAAGCGGGAAACAAATACAGTTCCACCGTGATTATTGCGGCGATTACGTCGCAGATGCACAAGGCAAAGCTTCCAACACATGTAGAACTTGATTCTAAGTATTGCGAGATTGCCCGGGATTCTGTTATACTATTAGAACAGGTGCGCACGATCGACAAGCAGAGACTGAAAGAAAAAGTCTGTCATTTGGACAATACAATACTCAGGCGTGTCAATGAAGCGTTGCGTATCAGCTTAGAATTATAAAAGGAGAAAAACTATGTCACAAAGTGGGCCCAGTAGCTTTCGAAAATTATTTTCGAAGAAGGTGGACGAAGACAAAGTAGAAGATGAGATTCTTTCCATGGTTGAGGAAGGACACGAACAAGGTCTGATTGAAGAAGGAGAGATGGAGCTAATTAGCAACATCTTTGAATTTGGAGACAAAGAAGCGAAGGACATCATGACACCAAGACAGAAAATCATTGCTGTGGAACATACGCAGACGGTGGAACAGGCGTTGAAAACAGCGGTGGATAATAACTTTTCAAGATATCCGGTTTACGAGGAAGACTTAGATAATATCGTTGGCCTTGTACATATCAAGGATCTGATCGCTGTCTATATGAAAGATCCCAAATCGCCAATTGCCGATATCGTAGATAAAGCGATTGTCACACATCCGACAAAGGATGTGTCAGAACTTTTGCAGCGGATGCAACGGGAGAAAATACATATGGCGGTTGTGGTTGACGAATACGGACAGACCGAAGGGATTGTCACGATGGAAGATATTTTAGAAGAGATCGTAGGCAATATCCTGGATGAGCATGATGAGGAACAACCCGAGGAAATACAGAAGAAGTCAGAAGATGAATATCTGGTTGATGGTGGAGCTGCATTAGAAGACTTAGAGGATCAGCTTGGAATCGAATTTCCGGATGAGGACTTTGAGACGGTAAATGGATTTTTGCTTTACGAGCTTGGACGTCTGCCGGAAGCTGATGAGAAATTCAATATTGCGTATCAGGGGTATGAATTTACTCCGGAGAAGATAGAGGACAACAGGATTATGACTGTTCGAATAAAAAAATCAAAAAACAATTCACAAGAAGAGGAGTAACAGGAAATGTCAGGACATTCAAAATTTGCAAACATTAAGCACAAGAAGGAAAAAAATGATGCAGCGAAGGGAAAAGTTTTCACAATCATTGGACGTGAACTTGCAGTCGCAGTAAAAGAAGGCGGACCGGATCCGGCAAACAACAGCAAGCTTCGTGATGTTATTGCAAAGGCAAAAGCAAACAATATGCCAAACGACACGATTGACCGTGGTATCAAGAAGGCAGCTGGAGATGCAAACTCTGTAAATTATGTAACGATTACATATGAAGGATATGGTCCAAGCGGAACAGCCATCATTGTAACGACACTGACAGATAACAAAAACCGTACAGCCGCCAATGTAAGAAATGCATTTACAAAAGGCGGCGGAAATGTCGGAACGACTGGCTGTGTATCTTATATGTTTGACGAGAAGGGACAGATTATCATCGCGAAAGAAGACTGCGATATGGATGCAGATGATCTGATGATGATTGCTTTGGATGCTGGTGCAGAAGATTTCAATGAGGAAGAGGACAGCTTCGAGATTCTCACAGCTCCGGCGGACTTTACCGTTGTACGTGAAGCCCTCGAGAAAGAGAATATCCCGATGGCAGAGGCAGAGGTTACAATGATTCCGCAGAACTACGTAGAGTTAAGCGATGAGGAAGATATCAAGAAGATGCAGCGTATTCTGGATCTGCTTGACGAGGACGACGACGTTCAGGACGTGTACCACAACTGGGATGAGTAAAAAAATGCGGCTTGCCAGCATTTTTTTACGAAGACCTTTCTTGCAGGCGGAGCCGGCAAGAGGGATGATAGAAATCTTTCTTGTCGGCGAAGCCGGCAAGAGGGGTGAGTAAAGGAGAAACATGCCACTTTTAATTATTTTTTTCATTTGGTATGGTGTCTATGGAAGAAACAATCCGAAGATATACAGTAAGCTGCACAACAAACTTGGCTGGATTATAGGAATCTGTATTCTGCTTAGTGGTGTGTCCGGGTTTGGTTCTGTATTTGGAACGCTTTTAGCGATATCGATTGTAATCGCTTTTTTTGGAGCTCCAATCTGGCTCGTTGCCTGGTTGATCGCAAGATCATCCAAAGGAAAAGCAAAAGCAAAACAGGATGATTATAGCTACTATAAGAAGCATTACAGTCAGCCTTCAGGAAATAAGGGAACGACCGTCACAGGATTGACAAGAGCAGTACCAAAGCGAAGAAAAATTGTTCAAAAATTTAATCAGAAATATGATCTATATCTGACAGAAGAAGAGATAGACCGGATCGTGGATGCATCGTATATGTCAAATTGCTGGGAGCGGGAAATCCTGGACATGGACCAGAAATACGATACGATTGCACAGTGGTATCGCGGAGATTCTGCATGGCTTAGAGCATATCTGCATGCATTTACAGTGCAAAATGTCACATCTGATTTTGAAAATCAAAAAGCAATCTGTTTAAATTCGTTTTATCAGATATTTAAGGAAGTTGATCCGAAAAATTATGTCAGCATTGATGATTACGTAGAGGAAATAAACAACCGATTTATGACGAATTTCGATGAACTGACATTTTCGGTTGCGCATCGTTTCCTGGCGGAAAACGGATTTACATATGCGATGCCGCATTATGATGTTCAAGGAACAAAATCAGATATGGATCGGTTAAAAGAAAAGTATGATCAGGAAATACAAAACGCATCTTCTCATGGATCGGTTGATCAAAAGGAGTATACAAAAATGCGCCAGCCCTAAGCTGACGCATTTTTTTTATTGAATCTGTACGAGACTGGAACAATGCCGGTTCCCCTGCATATCTTCAAAGATGAACATACCATAATAGGATTCTCCGTCTAACAGGTTCCCGCGTACCGGATGAAATCCATCCGAGATCGGAAAGTAGTTATAGTCAATCGTAAGATCTGCCCAGTCTGTCTGGTTGAATGTTGTAAGATCTTCCGTGGATGTGTATTTATGCTTGAGATACCCAAATGCAACATGTTTGTAGTCATTTATATTGATTTCATATCGGTCAGGGAAAATCTCGTTTCCTTCGGTTGAGATGTAATTGTCAACCGGATATGCTCCGAGCAGCTGACCTTCCGGATGCTCATCAGATACTTCCAAGACAAAGTATGCATAGATGGCATCGTCTCCCTGCACATCGTCGTTGTATAGAATACTTGAGAGCAGGTATCGCGTGTAAGTATCTGTCTTTTCCTGTACGTTATACATGATTTCGTAGGTTTCTTTCGTTGTATCGTTTTGCATATAAATAATCTGCCCATCAAAATCAGCGGTAAGTGTTCCGGATCCATCGTCAGAAACTGCGGAGCTTAGCGCGATAAGGTCATAGACGTCCGTGCTTTCTGCTTCTTTTTTTGCGATGACAAAATAAGCATTTTGCAATGCAACCTGTTGATCTGCCTGCAAAGCGACGGAAAAAGAACCGGACTCATTCATGGAAGGAACCAGATTATCGGGATCCCATACGACATCGAAGGAACCGGCATCTGTGAGGATGCCTGCAAACCGCGTAATGTAATCTGTGTAATTGGAGGCAAAATCAAATGTTTTATAGATTGGAATCAGCTGTGATACATGTTCTTTTGTATAATAAGGGTGATAAATAGACACACCGTTTATTTTCTCTTCATTTGCGTCAGAGTAAACAATAAATTCTTTTAATGCTTTTTCCAATTCCAGTGCTTCCGGCTTAAATGCTGTCTGCAGATGTCTTGTATAATCCAAAAGATCTATGACATCATAAGAGCCTTCAGTATACGAAAAAGAAGCTGCAAGCTCTTTGGAGTTCTTGCGGAACGCAGAGTATTTGGAATAAGTGGAATTCCCAAATTCTGCATCGGCTTTTTCAAATAATTGATCTAGTGCAGACTCGACAGCATCAATCTTCCCGAGATCCATAACGGAAAGACAGATTGGACAATAAGCAAAAGGAATGCTGTTGATATAATTGGTTGTGTCTGTCATGTATTGATCGACAATGGTAGTTCCAATTTCACTGCCGGATTTCTGGGATGCTATATCTTTTAAAAACTCATAGCTCCAGCCGGAGCCAGGTTCGGATTCTTGGGAAGCAATCATGTAGTTTGCATAGGGTGCTAGTGTATGTGCAGTCTCAATGTTTGCCATAAGACAGGCGTCAAAACCGATGAATTCCAGTTTGTTGTCATCATGGAACGGTGAATTCGCAAATGCATCAGAAAGTTCATTCAAGGTCAGGCTGTCGTTCGTTGTCTCGTCATAGCCGTATCCGAAGAATGCACCACCACCGTGATTCCATAAGATGACTCCATAGGTCTCAGCCGGATAATTCGTATAACCGTAATTTAAGAATTCGGAAAGTGTATCCGGATTCCCCATGTTTGAAGCAGAGGATGTTTTTAACTGCTCGAGTTTTCCGTCTTTTATCAGGAAGGTTGTATTGGAATCCTCCGGGATATCGCGATCCTGCCAGTTGGAACATCCACCCGTATAGAGAAGCACATTCATCGAAGTGTCGTCAAATCCGGAATCAAGCATCTCCTTAATATCGGTTGAAGCCGCGCCGTGTTCACTTTCGAGATCCGAACCGACCATATAGATCATGAGCGTTTTCGTTCCTGCTGCCCCTTGTGGATGTTCCGTAGTTGCAGTCTCTGTCGTTGTGTGTGTGGTTGTCTGATTGGTTGTGATATCCGGATCGTCGTTGGTTAAATCCTTGACCGGACGATTGCGGACGATAAGCGTGATACCGATAGCAAGAACAACTGCAAGTCCTCCGATTCCTGCAAAGAGTGGCCATTTCTTTTTCCCTTGTTTGTTCGGAGTGGATGCCGGTGAAGTCTTGGGTTGCGCCGGCTGCCCGCTGTACATCTGCTGATTATTATATGGTTGCTGATTGTACCCCGGCTGCCTGCCATACGGTTGTTGCTGGTTGTACCCCGGCTGTCCGCCATACGGTTGTTGCTGGTAGTACATCTGCTGTCCGTTATATGGTTGTTGTCCGTTGTATGTCTGTTGATTATTATACGGTTGTTGCTGATTGTCCCCCTGCTGACCATTATACGTCTGTTGCCCGCCATACGGTTGTTGCCGGTAGTACATCTGCTGTCCGTTGTAGGGCGTCTGCCCGCCATATGATGGATCCTGCCAGCCGCAGACCGGACAGATGCCATATTGATTTAATGCATGTCCACATGCTTTACAATTCATAGGAAACCTCCCGAAATATGATAAATCAAATATATCATAGATTGCTTAAAACGTGTAAAAAAATTTCCATTTTTGCAAGATTATGCTAAAATATATTTAATTATGGATTATACGCAGAAATAAGTTAGAGATACATTGAAAACAGGAGGAATTATGGAAGTTACAGAGGTGCAGAAAATAACACGAAGTGTGGTCGCAGAAGCATCGAAAGTCGTAGTAGCCGGAGAGGCGGTTGTTGAGAAGCTTCTGGTAGCGTTGCTTGCAGGTGGACATGTACTCTTAGAAGATCGCCCGGGGAGTGGAAAGACGACACTTGCCAAGACATTTGCAAGATTGCTGGATGTAGAACAGAAACGTGTGCAGTTTACACCGGATCTGATGCCGAGTGATATTACGGGGTTAAATGTGTACAGCCAGAAGGATGGCGAGTTTCATCTGGTGAGAGGACCGGTATTTACAAATGTCCTGCTCGCCGATGAGATCAACCGTGCGACGCCACGGACACAGGCAAGTCTGCTCGAGGCGATGGAAGAAAAACAGGTGACGATCGATGGAGAAACATTGCCGCTTGCAGAACCGTTCTTCGTAATTGCAACGGAGAATCCAATCGAGACAACCGGTACTTACCCGCTCCCGGAAGCACAGGTTGACCGTTTCATGATGAAGCTTTCGATGGGACAGCTTGACACGCAGGCAAAGCTGCGCGTGATGGAAACCTTCATGGGGGAGCATCCGCTTCTTTCGCTGAAGCCGGTCTGTACAGCAGAGCAGATTTTACAGATGCGGGAGGCTGCAAGAACAATAAATGTACATCCGTGTATCCGGGAATACATCGTCCGGATCGTGGAGGAGACCGGCATGGATCAGGAAGTCATGACAGAGGTCAGCACGCGCGCGATGCTGACGCTTGTCCGTGCCTCCCAGTGCCATGCAGCGATGCAGGGAAGAACGTATGTGATACCGGATGACGTGAAACAGCTTGCACCATGTGTGCTGGCACATCGTCTGATGACTTATGGAAGCACGAAGGATAACCATGAACGGGTACAAAAGATTGTAGCAATGGTCGAAGTTCCGGTGGAGGATTGGAAACAGTGAATCTGATTGTTACACTTGTAATTGCGAGTCTGGTTTATATTGTACAGAAACGTCTGTATGCAAAATGGTGGAACCGGAATCTCGATGTGACAATTTCATTTGTGGATACATGTGTGCGGGAAGGGGATGCAAGTGCACTGACGGAAGTTATCTACAACGGCAAGCTTCTGCCGTTGCCGGTGTTCCATGTTAAGTTCTCGGCAGATCGTTCATTTCAGTTCAAAGATACAGAGAATACGGTTGTGACGGATAGTTATTACAGAAACGATGTGTTTTCTGTGCTTGGTTATCGAAAGATCACAAGAACGCTGCCGTTTCAGACATCAAAGCGTGGATTGTACGGGATTCCGAATCTGAATGTAATCGCACGTGATTTTTTCATGACAACGAATTTTGCGTACAGTAAAAGTGGCAATGCATGGATATATGTGCTTCCGGAACGGGTTTATACGCCGGAACTGTCGATGTTTTGCACGCATCTTCTTGGGGAACTTGAAACCCGTAGAAATCGTATGGAAGATCCCTACACATTTCGTGGAATCCGGGAGTATGCGTATGGCGATACGATAGGGAAGGTCAACTGGAAAGCAACAGCAAAAACGGCACAGCTTATGGTTAATATGTATGGATATACATCGGAACAGCGTGTGCGGATTCTGCTTAATCTGGAGACGAATATGATGGGAAAAACGGAGAATCTTCAGGAGATGAGTATCCGTATGGCGGGAACTGTGGCTGAGTATTTTTTGAAAAATAAAGTTTCTGTTGAGATCCTGTCGAACGGTATCGACCAGACAACGGGCGATTGTGAACGTGTGGAAGCAGGGATGTCTATGGAACATGGAGTTACGATAGATAAATATCTGGCTCGAATTATGGAAAATGCAGGAATAGATCGTTTTATGAACATTGTAAATGATGAGCTTTCGCATATGGAGGAGACAGTGACTTATGTGGTTATCTCGCCATACTATAAGGATGATCTGCTTGTAAAGCTGGATTATATGCAGAAAAATCATATGGCAGTGCAGATGCTGGTGCCTTACTATGATATTCAGGATAAAGAAAACTGGAGAAATTACATGCATGGGGTGGAGGTGAAGTGGAATGAAGTATAAACTGCTGCAGATAACAACGCTGCTTCATCTTCTCTATGAATGGACTTGCTGCAGTCTGGCATTTGCATTTGTGGAAGTGGTATTTACAAAGCAGGCACCGCACTTTTACCTGATTCCGGTTACGGGAGTTTGGTTTGTGATATCGTATATTCTGCGTGCAAAAGCGGGAAATTACCTGGTGCTGCTTGTGGGGCATTTACTGATGCGGCTTCCGATTTATCTGCTGCCGATCTCGAGAGAACTGCAATGGGTATATTTTATCATTCCGTGTTATCTTTTCTTTGCATCTATATCAGGTGTACGAAAAAAGACAAATGAGAGTGGGTATAGCGGGGAAAATGAATTACCGTGGCCTTCATTTTTATTTTGTCTGGCTGCGTATCTGGTCGGCGGGCATCTGGAGCAGCCGGGATTGCAGATCTATGCATATATTACAACGCTTGTTTTGCTGCTGCTGTATCTGGCAATTGTATACACAGACGGAATGGAGCATTATCTGGACGCTGCGTGCCATGTATCAAAGATGCCGTTGCGGCAGATACTGTCCGTGAATACTATTATGGTCGGCGCTATTATCATAGTTTTAATACTTGGATTAGGCCTTGGAGAATTGCTGGGATTTCAGAAGCTGGTTGCTTTGGTATGGGATGCGATGCTTGCGGTCATACGGATCGTAGCGATGATATTCGGTGCAATTTTTGAGTTTATTGGACGCTGGTTTAAGAACGGAGATCCGGGTGCAAGTGATTATGATGAGAATGCAGATGGAAATATGCCGGAGCGTATGCATTCAATCGGTCAGATGCTGATGCCGGTATTATATGTGTGCCTGATTGCGATTGGAATATATCTGTTATATAAAATTCTCGCAAGACTGGTTCGTTTTCTTATGACGAAACGTGTGATATCGTCGGATCAGATAGAATTGGTGCCGGCACAAAAAACAGACGAGGAGAAAAAACAGCGTAAAAAGAAGGACCGTCTTATCATGTCGCGCGATTGGCGGGCAAGAAAATATTATAAGGATTATATTGAGAGGTATCGTTATGACATTACGCTGAAACAGACGGAGACAAGCCGTGAAATTCAGGATGAATTGCAAAGGAAAGATCTGGCGGATGTAACAGAACTTACGGCTTGTTATGAAGAAATACGGTATGGAAATTCGGACGTAGACCGTGCAATGCTTCAGAAGATACGCCGGTTGGCAGGAAAGTAGGAAAAGACGGATTTTAGCATATTGTGGTACAAAATGGATTGAATAATCGGAGTGCTTATGCTAAAATTAAAATAACTTTGTTACGAGGCTTTTAGAGTCAGATATGGGAGGACAAAAAACATGAAGAAAGTGGCTTATATTGCATCAGAGTGCGTACCTTTTATCAAGACTGGCGGACTTGCGGATGTTGTTGGTACACTGCCGAGAATATTTGATAAAAAGGAGTATGACGTGCGTGTCATCATTCCAAACTACATGTGTCTGCCGGCAAAATTCAAGGAGAAGATGCGCTATCTGACGCATTTCCATATGGATATTGGCTGGAAGCAGCAGTATGTCGGAGTTATGTATCTGGAATATGAGGGTGTTCCGGTATACTTTATTGACAATGAATATTATTTCAATGGTTTCAACATCTACAGTGACGATATGAAATGGGATATCGAAAAGTTCTGCTTTTTCAGCAAGGCGGCGCTTTCTATTCTGCCAAGTATCGGATTTCAGCCGGATATCGTACATTGCCATGACTGGCAGGCAGGATTGGTTCCGGTATACCTTAAGACGTTATTTGCAGACAATCCGTTTTACAGTGGCATGAAGTCGGTTATGACAATCCACAACCTGCAGTTCCAGGGAAGATGGGATATCAAGACAGTACAGGAGTATTCCGGACTTCCGGATTATCTGTTCACACCGGATAAGCTGGAGATTGACAAGGATGCAAGTATGCTCAAAGGTGGTCTTGTTTACGCAGATAAGATCACAACGGTATCAAATACGTATGCACAGGAGATTCAGACGCCTTATTATGGCGAAGGATTAGACGGTTTGCTCCGCGCGAGAAACCAGAGTCTGTGGGGCATTGTAAATGGTATCGACTACAAGGATTACGATCCGGCTTCGGATAAAAAGATTTACAAAAACTATACATTGAAGAACTTCCGCAAGAACAAAGTGGCAAATAAGCTTGCACTGCAGAAGGAACTCGGACTTCCGGAAGATAAGAACGCGTACATGATCGGTATTATCTCCAGACTGACAGACCAGAAGGGCTTAGATCTGGTTGACCGTGTCATGAACGACATCTGTACCGATGGTACACAGTTTGTCGTGCTTGGTACCGGCGAGCGCCGCTATGAAGATATGTTCCGGTACTATCAGGGCATTCATCCGGCAAAGGTATCTGCGAATATTTATTATTCAGACGAATTGTCCCACAAGATGTATGCAGCGTGTGATGCGATGCTGGTTCCATCCCGCTTCGAGCCATGTGGGCTGACACAGCTGATGGCACTTCGATATGGTACGCTGCCAATCGTAAGAGAGACGGGCGGACTGAAGGATACGGTTATTCCATACAATGAATTTGAGGGAAGCGGAACCGGATTCTCATTTGCAAACTACAATGCACATGAATTGCTGAATACAATCAATTATTCAAAGCAGGTATATTTTGACAAGAAAGAAGCCTGGGAATGTATGCAGGAATGTGCGATGCAGCAGAATTATAGCTGGTCTAATTCCGCAGAGATCTATCAGAGGCTGTACGAACAAGTATAAGAAGTATTATATAAAAAGAAAGCGATTTGATTTTCATCGAATCGCTTTCTTTTTTATGATGATTGTGAAACAGAGAAACATCTATCGGATTCTGTTTCACTTGCGTATTACTTGTCTTTTCCCTTCAGAGCTTTCTCCGCGAAAGCTGCCTCATCAATGATCTCTTCCGGCTCAATGCCGGCCTTTAACTTCTCAATCTCATCAATTGTGAGTCCGGACATCAGAGCCACTTCATCTACCGAAATATCCACCTTCAACATGCGTGTCGCAAGGTCATATTTCGCTTTTGTTGTCTTATTCATAAGGTTTAACTCCCTTCAAAAAATTGAACTATAATAATTCCACCATGTAATTGTGTACAACTCATAGAAGCATATAAAACTTTTGCATTTACGTATTTATTACAAATTTTTCAGATATTCCTCATTGATGGCGAGCACCTGCTTCATTGCTTCCTCACCCGGTGCGCCAATCGTATTTCGCTTGCTGACACAGGTCTTCAGGCTGATTGCATCGTAGATATCATCCTCGAATACCGGGCTGATTGCCTTATACTCATCGATGGACATATCAAGCAGGGATTTGTCATGCTCGATGCAGTAGAGTACAAGCTGCCCGACGATACCATGTGCATCACGGAACGGAACACCGTGATTAACCAGATAATCAGCCGCATCGGTAGCATTTGTAAATCCATTCATGGCACTTTTTTCCATGACAGGCTTGTTTAACTTCATTGTAGAGATCATACCTGTGAATAAAGCGATACATCCTTTGACTGTGTCAATCGCATCAAAGGTAAGCTCCTTATCTTCCTGCATATCCTTGTTGTATGCGAGCGGAATGCCCTTCATCGTTGTGAGGATGGACATGAGTGCGCCATATACACGTCCGGTCTTGCCGCGGACAAGCTCGGCGATATCCGGATTCTTCTTCTGAGGCATAATCGAGCTTCCGGTGCTGTATGCATCATCTAACTCTACAAACTGGTATTCGTTGGAATTCCAGATGATGATCTCCTCTGAGAAACGGGACAGATGCATCATGATCGTAGAGAATGCGGAAAGCATCTCGATCACATAGTCACGGTCTGACACCGAATCCATACTGTTTAAAGTTGGACCGGCAAAATCCAGAAGGCTGGCAGTCAGGTTACGATCCAGCGGATATGTCGTTCCGGCCAGTGCACCTGCACCGAGCGGACAATAATTCATGCGGGTATAGATATCGGTCATGCGGCTGTAATCGCGCTTGAACATCTCCATATATGCACCGACATGGTGTGCAAATGTAACAGGCTGTGCTTTCTGCAGATGTGTAAAGCCCGGCATATAAGTATCTACATTTTCTTTCATTAAAATGTGCAGCTCTTTCATCAGTGACACGAGGAGCTTCTTGACTTCGAGAATCTCATCACGCACATACAGGCGCATATCGAGTGCCACCTGGTCATTTCTCGAACGTCCGGTGTGCAGCTTCTTGCCGACATCACCGATCCGGTCAATCAGATTTGCTTCGACGAAGCTGTGAATATCTTCATACTTGGAAGAGATTTCTAATGTTCCGTTTTCCACATCGGCAAGAATGCCATTCAACCCATCGATAATCTGGTCGCGTTCCTCATCGGTCAGGATGCCGCTTGCCGCAAGCATTGTCACATGTGCGATGCTGCCGCGGATGTCCTGCTTGTAGAACTTCTGATCAAAACTGATCGATGCGTTAAAATTATATACTAACTGGTCTGTCTCCTTTGTGAAACGACCGCCCCATAACTGTGCCATAATCTACCTCACTTTATTTTCTGTAAAAATTTACAGGTATTTAATGTTTGAACTATAATATACAACAAAACCCAAGAACCGACAAGACAAACGCGAAAAAAGGTTGCGATTTATACTTAGATAATTTAATATAATATAGATATATAAATATGATCTATACCAACATGTAAATGATAAAAATAAGGAGCAAATTATGAGCGCAATTTTTGCAAATATAATCGCAACCGGTGACAACGGAAAACCGCTGCTTGTCGCTATCTGTCTGATTGTGTCCATTGTTTTGATGGTGGTTCTCATCATGGCAGGGAAAGGTGGAGATAAAACGGACAGGGAAGAGGAAAAAATCATTCCGGAGGATCGGAAGAAGAAAGGGAAAAAGTGATGGCATCGAGACAAGGAAAAGCACATATTGTCGTTCCGGTGTTCGTTATCGCATTGATTCTTCTATATTATTTTTACAATTTCCGGATTGGCTCCTATCTGCACCCGGATGAGACGGCACACAATATGCCAGAACTGACACAGCTTGTGACAGATCAGATTAACGACGGAAAGACTTGCGGGAATTTTTATGTGACGGGAATTTCGGAAACAGAGATTGGAAACATTAACGAGAACCTGTGCAATATGAATGGCATGGTGGATCAGTACGCGGTGACAGAAAAAAGCCGGGATGGCATGCGGATCCAGTTAAGATATGCGATTTCGGACAATTATTATGTCTGGCAGAAATATGTAAACAAACAGGAAATTTCACCGGACCATGCATCTGCATATAAGCTCTATGAGAAAGTGGAGAAAGTTTTGGCACAGATTATAGAACCGGGGATGACCGATTATGAGAAAGAACTGGCAATACATGACTATATTATCGTACATTGCCAATATGGATATGAAAATTCAGCCAAGGACTATGCTTACCGTGCGTATGGCGCACTTGTACAGGGAAAAGCGGTTTGCAACGGATATGCAGAGGCCATGGCACTGCTTATGACATGTGTTGGAATAGAGAATCAGATCGTGACAGGTACCGCGGATGGGGAACTCCATGCGTGGAACCAGGTCTGTTTAGGTGGAAACTGGTATCAGGTGGATGCAACCTGGGATGATCCGCTTCCGGACCGTGGTGTATTTGCAGGACACGAATATTTCAATGTGACAGATGCGATTATGGATGCCCGGCATGACTGGAACCAGGAGAATTTTCAGGCCTGTGACAGCATGGAATATAATTATTTTGAATATAATCATTTGGTAAAAACCAGTGCAGAGTTTGAAACATATTTAAAACAACAGGCTGTCAGAAACAGTACAGGTACGATAGAGGTTGTCGTGACGGATTATAAAAAGGATTACGATTATTCGTTTATGAGTAGTGTAGATGCAGTGCAGTATTTTTCTTATACTGATGAGCCATATGGGACATATGAGCTTGTGACAATCTATTTAAATCAGAGGTAAATGGCGTGGAAATATTTGAAATCGAAGAAAAAGCAGATTATATGAAAGATCTGTTTGGCAGCAGATTTGACAGCTTTTATCTGTATGAAGCACGAGTAAAAACAAAGCTGGATTATTATGTGAGCGGAAAGCAGAACAAGGAATATTTTGACACCGATGAGCAGGCGCAGATTTCTGAATATATCGAGTGGAAGGATATCAAACAAACGATTTATGATTATATAAAAGGAACGAGGCTGCCGGTTTCGTTCAAAATCATATTGATGTTCAATACGGAAAATATAGAAAGGCTTTTGGAGATGAACAATCTTCCGGTGCGTGCAGAGGATGTAAGTGCGCTGTTTTTAAATGTTGCTTACGAACATGAGACACTGACTGCAACAACCGGAACGTCTTTGAAAATCTTCACATTGGATAAAACACTGGAACAGGTATGGGATCAGACGGTCAGGAAATATTATATCTAAAGTAGAACTATTAGCACTCGATAAAAATGAGTGCTAATTTTTCTTGACATTCGAATTTCCAAGTATTATTATCTTATTTATGAAATATACATTCGTAAAATGAAGTCTGCAGGAAAGAACAGCAGACTTGTGTTAATTATTAGGAGGTAATAAGACATGGAACGACAGGGTAATTTATCAATTAACAGTGACAACATTTTTCCGATTATCAAGAAATGGCTTTATTCAGACCAGGATATTTTCATCCGGGAGCTGATTTCAAATGGCTGTGATGCAATCACAAAATTAAAGAAGCTTGCGGTGATGGGCGACTATGAGGAAGTCGAAGGCGAGGAGTATAAGATCGAGGTGTATGCGTCTGCCAAGGACAAGACTTTGACATTCGTCGATAACGGTCTCGGTATGACCGAGGAAGAGGTAGATAAGTACATCAACCAGATTGCATTTTCCGGTGCGACAGACTTCATCAACAAATACAAGGATAAGTCTGGCGATGAGCAGATCATCGGTCATTTCGGACTTGGTTTTTATTCCGCATTTATGGTTGCGGATAAGGTAACGATCGAGACATGCTCTTATAAGAAGGACGCAAAGCCGGTATATTGGGAGTGCGATGGCGGAACGAATTACACGATGAGTGAGAGCGATGACGATATCCGTGGTACAGCCATTACTCTGTATTTGAACGAGGATTGCGTAGAGTATGCAAACGAGTACCGGGTGAAGGAAGTCATCCAAAAGTATTGTGCATTCATGCCATACAATATCTACTTTATCAATGAGGATAAGGAAGAGGAAGAGGCTGCTAAGAAGGAAGCCGAAAAGAAAGAAAAAGACAAGGTGATCGAGGTCGATACGACACAGGAAGATGAGCTTGTCGGCGATGCACCAAAGAAAGAGGAAGACAATAAAGCGAAGGAAAATGCGGATTCGGTAGACAAGGAGACAGAAGATAAGCCGGAAGAAAGAAAACCGCTGAATGATACGAACCCACTTTGGATGCGTAATCCGAAGGATTGTACAGACGAGCAGTACATTGACTTTTATCAGCATGTGTTCTTAGATTTTAAGAAACCGCTTTTCTGGATCCATCTGAATATGGATTATCCGTTTAACTTAAAGGGTATTTTGTACTTCCCGAAGATCAATACACAGTATGACCAGTTAGAGGGAACAATTAAGTTATATAACAACCAGGTATTCATCGCAGATAATATCAAGGAAGTGATTCCGGAGTTTCTGCTTTTGCTGAAGGGCGTGATTGACTGTCCGGATCTGCCGCTGAACGTATCCCGTTCCGCACTGCAGAATGATGGATTTGTCAAGAAAATCTCCGATTATATCACAAAGAAGGTTGCTGATAAGCTGGCTGGCATGTACAAGAACAACAAGGAAGATTATGAGAAGTATTGGGACGACTTAAGCCCATTCATCAAGTTTGGATGTTTGAAGGATGAGAAGTTCTGTGACAAGATGACAGACTACATGCTGTTCAAAGACTTAAATGGCAAATATATCACACTTCCGGAGTATCTCGAAGAAGGAAAAGAAAAGTACGAGAACAAAGTGTTCTATGTCACGGATGAGGTAGCACAGTCCCAGTACATCAATATGTTCAAAGAAGAGGGCATGAATGCGGTTTATCTGACACACAACATTGATAACCCATACATCACACACCTCGAAGGCAAAAACGAGAACGTGAAATTCCTGCGTATCGATGCTGACTTATCAGACAATTTTGTCGGCGAGAAGCTCTCTGAGGAACAGACGAAGGAATACACGGATAAGCTTTCTGAGGCATTCAAGAAAGCAACCGGAAATGACAAGCTGATCGTCAAGGTTGAGAGCATGAAAAACGAGAACGTATCATCGATGCTGACTGTATCCGAGGAGTCACGTCGTATGATGGAGATGATGCGTGCCTACAATATGGATGGTATGGATCCGGCCATGTTCGGTGCCGGCGAGTCAGAGACACTTGTCTTAAATGCAAACAATAAACTTGTAAAATACATCTTAGACAATCCGGAGGGAGAGTACAAGGATATGATCTGCAACCAGCTTTATGATTTAGCGGTCCTTGCCAACAAACCACTCTCTGCCGAGAAGATGACAGCATTTGTAAAGAGAAGCAACGATCTGCTTGGATTGTTGATTTAATTATAATCACATATATGCAAATCATAGTGTGTTTCGTGATTATTGGAATGAAAAGGAGTAAGTAAATGGCATTTGACGGAGTCACGGTGTCTGCGATTGTCAGTGAGATGAAGAAAAATCTGACAGGTGGACGAATCTATAAAATATATCAGCCGGAAGTAGACGAACTGTGTCTGGTCGTGAAAAACCGGACCGAACAGGGCAATACAACCAGCCGCCTGGTGATTTCTGCAGATGCCAGTCTGCCCCTTTTGTATCTGACAGATCTGGTAAAGGAGAACCCGACAACAGCCCCGAACTTTTGCATGCTTTTAAGAAAGCATATCCAGAATGCCCGGATCCTGTCGGTGACACAGCCAGACTTTGAGCGGATTGTGGAGATGGAGTTTGAACACCTTGATGAGATGGGTGATTTGTGCCGGAAGAAGCTGATCGTTGAGATCATGGGAAAATACAGCAACATTATTTTCACAGATGCAGACGGTACGATCATTGACAGTATCAAGCACATCTCACACCAGATCAGTTCTGTGCGGGAAGTGCTGCCGGGGCGGGAATATGTGTATCCGCCTTCCCAGGACAAAGAAAATCCGCTTACAATCGATATAAACTATTTTATGAACCATGTTCTGCGTAAGCCGGTATCGGTGACGAAAGCAATCTACACATCCCTGACCGGATTTTCACCGGTGATTGCAAATGAGATCTGTGACCGGGCGGGCGTCGATGGCGGCATGAGTACCGCAGGACTTTCCATGCGGGAACAGGAAGCATTGTATGCCGCATTTGACGCGCTGCGTGACAGTATAAAAGAAGAGCAGTTTACACCGTGTATCGCCTATCATGGATATGAACCAAAAGAATTTGCCGCATGCACACTCACGATGTACGGAGAAGCGGTGGAAGACCTTCCGAAGAAGGACGTCGATGGGCTGAAAACATTTTCGTCGATGTCTCCGGTCATTGAAGAATACTATCAGGCGAAAAGTATCGTCACACGGATCCGGCAGCGGTCAACCGATCTTAGAAAGATTGTGAGCAACGCGATCGAGCGGACAGCGAAGAAATATGATCTGCAGCGGTTGCAACTGAAAGATACGGAAAAACGGGAAAAATATAAGGTGTATGGCGAACTGCTGACTGCCTATGGATATGCCTGTAAGCCGGGCGACAAAGAGATTACCTGTGAGAACTATTATGATGGCAAGACCATTACGATTCCACTGGATCCGGAACACTCAGCGATGGAAAATGCAAAGCGGTATTTTACCAAATACAACAAGCTCAAGCGTACCTATGAAGCGCTGATGGAACTGACAGTTGAGTCAAAAGAAGAACTTGACTATCTGCTTTCTGTCCAGAATTCTCTGGAGATTGCAAAGTCGGAAACCGATCTGCAGGAGATCAAGCAGGAGCTGATCGAAAGCGGTTATGTGCGTGGCAGATTTGACCGGAACAAACAGAAGAAACAGGCGAAAGCAAAACCATTGCATTATATATCCGGTGACGGCTACCATATGTATGTCGGAAAAAATAATTTCCAGAATGAGGAGCTTACGTTTAAGTTCGCAGAAGGCAATGATCTGTGGTTTCATGCGAAGCAGATGCCTGGCTCCCATGTGATTGTGAAGACCAATGGTGAGGCCGAGATTCCGGACCGCACGTATGAAGAGGCAGCGAGATTGGCAGCGTATTACTCAACCGGCAAGGAAGCACCGAAGGTAGAGATTGATTACACGGCAAAGAAGAACCTGAAGAAGCCGCCGAAAGCAAAGCCCGGATTCGTAATCTATCATACGAATTATTCGATGAGTATCGAACCGGATATCCACGGAATTGCGGAAGTGTAAATATAAAACAAATGCAAAACAGAAGGAAAACACCTTGATTTTTAGGGGTGCCTATACTATAATAATGTAGATTATCGTTCATAGATAAGAGAGAAACGATAATCTGCATTATTTTTTTGTGTGCGGGCACACAGACAAAAACTGTGCCGCAGGGCAGCAGGTGAATACAGGAGACAATCGTGATAAAGAGTATGACAGGCTTCGGAAGAGGCGAACAGGTAAACGACGACCGCAAGATTGTGGTCGAAATCAAGGCAGTGAATCACAGATTCTGCGATATGAACGTGAAACTGCCGAAGAAGCTGAATTATTTTGAATCGGATATCAGAACGTGTCTGAAAGAGTATATCCAGCGTGGTAAAGTAGATGTGTTTATTACATACGAAGATTATACAAAGTCAAACGTATGTGTAAAATATAATAAAGATATAGCAGCTGAATATATGACATATTTGAGCAGTATGGCTGAGGATTTTGGTATGCAGATGGATGTAAAACCATCTGTCCTTGGCAGATTTCCGGAAGTATTTACGCTTGAGGAGCAATCCGCGGATGAGGATGAAATCTGGTCATACCTCGAAGTGGTTGTGCGGGAGGCCGCTGAGAAATTTGTAGAATCCCGTGTCCGTGAAGGTGAGAATCTGAAGAAAGACCTTCTTGCAAAGCTTGATACGATGTCGGGGCTTGTGGCATATATTGAGGAAAAATCACCACAGATCATCGAGGATTACAAAGCGGGACTGATCGAGAAAGTAGACGAGCTTGCAATCAATACACAGATTGATGAGCAGCGTATCGCTGCAGAAGTGACGATGTATGCAGATAAAGTCTGTGTGGATGAAGAAATTGTCCGGTTGAAGAGCCATATAGACAGTACAAAAAAGATTCTGACAGAGGGTGGCGCTGTCGGCAGAAAACTTGATTTTATTGTCCAGGAGATGAACCGGGAAGCAAATACGATTTTATCAAAAGCAAATTCCTTGATTATTGCAGATAAAGGAATCGACTTAAAGACAGAAATCGAGAAGATTCGCGAACAGATTCAGAATATTGAATAATAAAAGCCTAAAAGGAAGTAGATAAGTATGGGAAAGAAAGGCTCTTTGATTGTGATTTCCGGATTCTCCGGTGTTGGAAAAGGTACGGTTGTGAAAAAGATGGTCGCTGATTATGGTTATAGCCTGTCAGTCTCCGCGACAACACGTGCACCGCGGGAAGGAGAAGTGGACGGAAGGGAATATTACTTTAAAACAGTGGATGAGTTCCGAAACCTGATCGACTACAATGGATTTATCGAGTGGGCGCAATATGTCGAGAACTATTATGGAACACCGCGTAAATTCGTAGAAGATGAGATGGCAAAAGGACATGATGTAATCTTGGAGATTGAAGTGCAGGGTGCCATGAATGTCCGGGAACAATATCCGGACGCAATTTTAATCTTCATAACAGCACCAAGCGCGCAAGGGTTGAGAGCCCGCCTGGCTGGACGCGGCACAGAGAGTGAGGAAGTCATCAACAAGCGCATGCAGCGTGCGGTAGAAGAATCCGAAGATATAAAAGAGTATGACTATATCGTTGTAAATGACGATCTAGATATATGTGTACAGAGTGTACACGCGATTATTGTCGGCAGAAAATGTCTGCGTGAAAATAATCTGGAATTTATAGAAGAAATCAAAAATGAGCTCAAAGCTTTATAACAGGAAGGGAGATATATAGACATGATACATCCATCTTATACGGAATTAATGGAAGTGATTAACAGTGACGTGGAACCGGGAGAACAGCCGGTTGTTCAGAGCCGCTATTCTGTCGTTATGGCGACTGCAAAGCGCGCGAGACAGATTATTGACGGAGCAGAGCCGCTTGTAAAATCAGTCAGTGGCAAGCCGCTTTCTACAGCTGTTGCAGAACTTTACAGTGGAAAAGTCAAGATCGTAAGTGACGATGAGGACGAAGAGTAAGAATATTTAAAACGAAAAGGCTGCAGAAGATAAAAACTGTAGCCTTCTTTACTTTCAGACAGCAGAATGAAAGGGAGGCAGATTATGAAAGTATCCACGTTATTAGATGGCCTTGAATATGAAGTATTACAGGGAAACACAGACACGGAAATTCGTGCGATCCAGAACGATTCGAGACGTGTACAGACCGGAGATTTGTTTTTCTGTATCAGTGGTGCTGTTTCGGATGGGCATGCATATGCACAGGATGTTGCAAAAAAAGGAGCAGCCGTTATCGTCTGTGAGAAAAACGTAGATGTGCCGGCACAAGTGACAGTGATCCGAGTTGCAGACAGCCGTTTTGCAATGGGAAAGATGAGTTCCGCATATTATGGGACCCCTTCTGAAAAGATGACAGTAATCGGAATAACCGGAACAAAAGGAAAGACAACAACCACGTATATGATCCGGGATATGCTTGAGCGCGCCGGAGTGAAGACGGGGCTTGTTGGAACGATTGAAATCCTCGATGGCAAAAATAAAATACCGGCAGAAAATACAACGCCGGAATCTATCGTCTTACACGCATATATGCATGACATGGTGGAAAACGGATGCAAAGCGGTTGTGATGGAGGTGTCTTCCCAGGGGCTGATGCTTGACCGGGTTGCGGGTGTTGACTTCGATTATGGAATCTTTACCAACCTTTCCAGGGATCACATCGGGCCAAATGAACATGCAAGCTTTGAAGAATACCGGGACTGGAAAGCAAAACTTTTTACGTTGTGCAAAGTTGGAATCTTCAACGTGGATGATGCAAATGCGGCATATATGATGGAACATGCATCCTGTGAAAAAGTCACGTATGGCATGCAAAAAGGTGCAGATTATCATGCAGATGATCTGGAACTTTACCGCGAAAACGGTGTGCTCGGAATCCAGTACGCTTTGACCGGAAAACTGTGTGGACAGATGGTTGTTGATCTGCCGGGAGAATTTTCTGTTCATAACTCCCTTGCGGCGATTGCGGTTGCAAATGAAATGCATGTGCCACAGGCAGACATCCAGACGATTTTAAAACAGGTTAAAGTGCGCGGACGTGTGGAGATGATTCCGATTTCAAATGCATTTACACTTATGATTGATTACGCGCATAATGCGATGGCGCTCGAAAGCCTGATCAAAGCGATCCGGGCATACAATCCGAAGCGCCTGGTTATTCTGTTCGGATGTGGAGGAAACCGTTCGAAGGATCGTCGGTTTGAGATGGGGGAAGTCTCTGGAAATATGGCAGATTTTACGATCATAACAAGCGACAATCCGAGAAATGAAGATCCGCATGCAATCATGGAAGATATCATAACAGGAATGAAGAAGACAGATGGTGCATATGTAGCGGTTGCTGACCGGAAAGAAGCAATCCGTTATGCAATCCTGCACGCCGAAGAAGGCGATGTTATTGTACTTGCAGGAAAAGGTCATGAAGATTATCAGGAAATCTGTGGTGTAAAACATCATATGGATGAACGGGATCTGATCCGGGAGATTTTGGAGGAAGAAGATGTCACAAAAATATGCGGATATAATAATCGATATTTCGCATAGTGCGATTGACCGTGTGTTTCAATACCGGATTCCGGATGCGATTGTGGACCGGGTGGAAATCGGAAGTCTGGTCCAAGTCCCTTTTGGCAGAGGAGATGCATGCAGACACGGATATGTCATCGGGATTACAGAGGTACCTTCGTATGATGTTGAAAAAATCAAAGAAATCCTGGATGTGCCGCAAAAAGGAATCCCGATTGAAGGTAAGCTGATCCAGCTTGCTGCCTGGATGCGGGAAACTTATGGTGTGACAATGAACCGGGCCTTGCAGACCGTGATGCCGGTGAAGCAGACGGTGCGCAAGACAGCGCAGAAGATAGAGGAGACAAAACTTTCGGAAGACCAGTGGCCCTATGTGAAGCTTTCCGAACAGCAACAGGTACTTGTGGATGCATTTGCAGATGATTTCCAACGGGATATCTGCCGGACCTATCTTTTGCATGGCGTGACAGGGAGCGGCAAAACAGAAGTTTACATCCAATGTATCAAAGAAGTAATCCGGGCGGGCGGACAGGCAATCGTATTGATTCCGGAAATCTCGCTTACGTATCAGACGGTTGCCAGGTTCCGAAAACATTTTGGCGGTCGTGTCGCGTTTGTCAATTCAAAACAGAGCAAAGGTGAAAAATACGAGCAGTTTAAAAAAGCAAAGGAACAGGAAGTGGATGTCATAATCGGTCCGCGTTCTGCGCTTTTTACACCGTGTGCCAATTTGAAACTGCTCGTGATAGATGAGGAACATGACAGTGCATTTAAAAGTGATCAGTCACCGAAATACCATGCACGCGATGTCGCAATCGAACGTGCAAAACTTGAACATGCAAGCGTTATTTTAGGTTCTGCAACTCCGAGCATAGAAAGCTATGCACGGGCGAAAAAAGGAGAATATACGCTATGGGAATTGCCGGAACGTCCGGATGGTATGCAGACCCAGACGATTGAGATTGTAGATTTAAGAGAAGAATTAAGACTTGGAAACCGGAGTATCATCAGCAAAAGCCTGTACGATAAAATTGCAGGCCGACTCGAAAAAAAAGAGCAGATGATGTTGTTTATAAATCGGCGTGGGTTCAATAGTTTTGTATCCTGCCGGGCGTGCGGAGAAGCAGTCAAATGTCCAAAATGCGATGTGGCGCTTACATACCATATGCAGACATTTCAGGCACAGCGCCAACTCGTATGTCACTATTGCGGATATCATATGGCGATGCCGAAGACGTGTCCATCCTGCAAATCACCGATGATCGCCGGATTTGGAACCGGAACAGAAAAAGTGGAAGAAGAGATCAAAAAGCTTTTCCCGCAGATAAGGACTTTGCGCATGGATAAGGACACAACGATGCGGAAAGATGCAGGCGCAAAAATCCTGAAACAGTTTTCGGAAGGAAAAGCCGATATGCTGATCGGGACACAGATGATTGTCAAAGGACATGACTACAGCAATGTCACATTGGTCGGCGTGATTCTTGCAGATTTATCCTTGTATGCAAATGATTTTCGCGCAGGTGAGCGGACGTTTGAACTTCTGACGCAGGCAGCGGGACGTGCCGGACGTGGTGATAAACCGGGGGAGGTTGTCATCCAGACATATCAGCCGGAACATTATGCAATCGTTGCCGCTGCAAAGAAAGATTATCAGGCCTTTTATGAAATGGAGATGACATACCGCAGGATGCTGCATTATCCACCGGTATATGATATGATGCAGATCCTTCTCACCGGGCAGTCCAAAGGAAAGACCGAAAGCTTCGCGGGTATTCTCGGCAGAAACTTAAAAGAGAAGGCTTCCGCCTGTGGATTTACGCAGACAAGGATTATCGGACCGGGGGAGGCTGCAATCGGAAAGATTAACGACGAATACCGGTATGTCATATATATCAAGGCGCCAGGACTTGGAGCGATTTATACATTGCGGGATTATATTGACACATGTGCCTGTGAAGGTGTTGTGGTAACGATCGATATCAACCCGATGACAATCTGTTAGCAGATTACGAAACCAGATTGAGAAATAAAACAACGGTCAGACCGAAAAAGAAAGTAAAATGGAGGATAGAAACATGGCAATTAGAAACATTCGCCTCGATGGAGATGATGTACTTAGAAAAGTGTGCAAACCAGTGGAGAAAATGACACCGCGCATACAGACACTGATCGATGATATGTATGATACGATGTATGAAGCAAATGGTGTCGGTCTCGCAGCACCGCAGGTAGGAATCTTAAAACGGATTGTTGTAATCGACATCGGCGACGGAAACGCATACACGCTGATCAATCCGAGGATTATAGAATCCGATGGATCACAGACCGGCGACGAAGGCTGCTTAAGCCTGCCGGGACTGCAGGGAACCGTGACAAGACCAAATCATGTGATCTGTGAGGCATACAATGAAGATATGGAGCTTTTTACAGTGGAAGGTGAAGAACTGCTTGCTCGTGCAATCTGTCACGAGTTAGATCATCTCGATGGCATCCTGTACAAGGATAAAGTGGAAGATGGACTGTACAAAGTGGAACCGGTTGATCCGGATCAGACAGACAAATAATCAATTGGAAAATTACAATCAGAAAAACTGTGAAAGTTGTATGTGATTGACAGTTGCATGGAGGTAGAAAATGAGAATTGTATATATGGGAACTCCGGAATTTGCTGCGATTGCGCTCGATGCACTCGTGAAAGAACATGATGTTGTGGCTGTCATTACCCAGCCGGACAAACCGCAGGGAAGAAACCGGAAGCTGGTACCGACACCGGTAAAAGTAAAGGCACAGGAATATGGCATCCCGGTCTATCAGCCGCAGAAAGTGCGGGACGAAGAAACGGTGCAGACGATACGTGAATATCATCCGGATGTGATCGTGGTAGCTGCATATGGGCAGATACTTCCGGAAAGCATTTTGAATATTCCGGCATATGGATGCATCAATATACATGCATCGCTGCTCCCGAAATACCGTGGCGCTGCACCAATCGAGCGTGCAATCCTGGACGGGGAGCAAGTGACCGGTGTCACAACCATGTATATGGAAAAAGGACTGGACACAGGCGATATGATCGACAAAGTGGAAGTCAAAATCGAGGCGGAGGATACAGGTGCAACGCTGCATGATAAGCTTGCAAAAGCAGGCGCAAACCTGATAGTAAAGACACTTTCCCAAATACAGGATGGCACAGCCCAAAGAACAAAGCAGGATGATACAGAAAGCTGCTATGCTGCCATGTTAACGAAGGAGATGGGGCAAATCGATTTTTCGAGGCCGGCAGACGAATTAGAACGACTCGTTCGCGGACTGATTCCGTGGCCATGTGCATATACAGATATTGATGGGAAAAATGTAAAAATCTATAAAGCTTCCGTTGTGAAGATGGATGATGCGTACAAGAAAGCGGTGCAGGAAAAAACGGAAGTATCCCTTACATTTGCACCGGGCGAAATCGTTGAAGTGACAAAGAAATATATCGTGATTGCCTGTGGCAAAGATGCACTGATGGTTAAAAATCTGCAGCCGGAAGGGAAAAAAGCGATGGATACTGCAGCCTATCTGAATGGAAATCCATTAAAGACAGGCATGTATGCAGGCAGAAAAGAAAAGTTTCAGAGGTAGAATATGGATACAAGAGAAGCCGCATTGACAGTTTTGCTGGATATCGAAGTCAATCAGACATTTTCCAATCTTGCACTTGGAAATGCACTTCGGAAAAACCAGTTTGAAGAGAAAACAAAACGTGCATTTCTGACGAGATTGGTAGAAGGTGTGATGGAGTACCGTATCCGGCTTGACTATGTAATTGACCGGTTTTCAAAGACAAAGATCAAAAAGTGCAAACCGGTAATCGCCTGTCTGCTCCGTATGGGCTGCTATCAGATATTATTTATGGACAGTGTGCCGGATGCTGCTGCGTGCAATGAGTCGGTAAAACTTGCCAAAAAACACGGTTTTTCAGGCTTGTCCGGATTTGTAAATGGTGTGCTTAGGACAATTGCAAGAGAAAAAGAGACGATACAGTACCCGGAATACGAAGCAGATTTTTTAAACGCGTGTTCTGTCCGGACATCGACGCCGAAATGGCTTGTGGAAAAACTGCTTGCTGATTTCGGAAAAGAAAAGACGCAGAAGCTTTTGCAGGCCTCCCTTACAGATCGAAAGACATGTATCCGCTTAAACCGCGCGTGCCTGCAGATGGACAAAGTCGATGAAAAACAGTATATCGAAGCATTGAAACAGGCGCAGATCAAAGTGGATCCGGGTGTTTACGGGACGGATGCGTATCTTATCTCGGGATACGATTTTATTCACCGGATACCGGGATACAAAAAAGGATATTTTACTGTGCAGGATGAAAGCTCTCAATGTGCGGTTTTGGCGGCATGCATCAAGCCTTCGGATATCGTTTTGGATTTGTGCGCAGCACCGGGCGGAAAGACAACGTATGCAGCACAGATCGCGTGCGAAGGACATGTATTTTCGTATGATATTTCGGAAGAAAAGCTAGAAAGAATCGAGGAAAACGTGGAGCGGGAACGCCTCGAAAATGTAGAAGTGTCCTGTCATGACGCAACTGTTTATATGGAGGAGCAACAGGAAAAAGCAGATGTTGTGATCGCGGACCTTCCGTGCTCCGGGCTTGGTATCATGGGCAGAAAAAATGATATCAAATACCGCATGACGGAAAATCAGATTGCGGAGCTTGCTGCCTTGCAGCATACGATTCTTCAAAACGCATGCAGATATGTAAAAAAAGGAGGTACGCTCCTTTACAGTACATGCACGATCACACCGGAAGAAAACAAAAACCAGACAACCCGGTTTCTAGAAGAGCATCCGGAATATACATGTACAAAAGAACAACAGTTTTTACAGGGGACAGATGCGTGCGATGGATTTTATTATGCTGTGTTCAAACGACAGATGTAAATGGAGGAAACGAGTGGACAAATGGATATCCGGTCAATGTATGAAAGTGAATTAGAATCGTGGGTGAAAGAACAGGGCCAGCCTGCTTTCCGTGCAAAACAGCTGTTTGGCTGGTTGCATGAAAAATACACTGCATCGGCGGATGAGATGACAAATCTTCCCAAGGCATTCCGCGCGCAGATAGAAAAAGAAACGCTCATTACAATCCGGGAGGAGACCCATCAGGAGTCAAAAACGGACGGAACAATCAAGTTTTTATACCGGCTTTTTGACGGTCAGATGATTGAGACGGTTTTTATGCAGCATGATTATGGAAATTCCGTATGCATTTCTTCCCAGGCGGGATGCCGGATGGGATGCCGATTCTGTGCTTCCACGATTGGGGGGCTTGTACGGAATCTGACAGCTTCGGAAATGTTAGAACAGATCTATGCGACAAGCCGCATAACCGGGCAGCGCATCAGCCATGTAGTTGTGATGGGAACAGGCGAGCCACTTGATAATTATGATAACCTGATTCGGTTTCTGCGCCTGATCACAGATGAAAAAGGCTACAACTTAAGTGCCAGGAATATAACCGTTTCAAGCTGTGGGATTGTTCCGCGGATCTATGATCTTGCAAAGGAAAATCTGCCAGTCACATTTGCGCTTTCCCTGCATGCACCATCCGATGCGGAACGAAAAGAACTGATGCCGGTTGCATATCAGTATACACTCGATGAGACGCTGCAGGCGTGCCGGGCGTATTTTGATATGACAGGAAGACGAGTGACATTTGAATACAGCCTTGTAAAAGGAAAAAACGATACACCGGCACAGGCGGTAAAACTTGCAAAACTCCTGCGCGGGTTGAATTGTCATGTCAACTTGATCCCTGTGAATCCGGTGGAAGAACGGGAATTTGAGCGTAGTGATCAGGATTCGATTGCAAAATTTAAAAATATGCTTGAAAAAAATCACATAAATGCTACAATTAGAAAGAGTATGGGTAGCGATATAGACGCTGCCTGTGGTCAGTTGCGAAGGAAATATGCGTTTCATCAGGAGGATTCCCATGCATTCTAGTGGAAAGACAGATACCGGGATAAAACGTAATAACAATCAGGATAGTATCTTTTTTAGCGATACGCCGGTCGGACCGCTTCCGAATCTGTATATTGTTGCAGATGGAATGGGCGGACACCGTGCGGGGGACAAAGCATCCAAGATGGCGATTGATATTACAGTGGAGTTCGTGAAGAATTCAACAATCGAAAATCCGGTAGCACTGTTAAAACGGGCAATGTTATATGTAAACAATGAAATCTACAAAGCGGCGTGCGCCGATCCGGACTTAAATGGTATGGGGACGACGATGGTTGCTGCAGTGGCACAGGATGGAAAACTGTTTGTGGCAAATGTCGGAGACAGCCGCCTGTATGCGATTGGTGGCGAGATTCACCAGATTACGATGGATCATTCACTTGTGGAGGAATTGATACGGAAAGGGGAACTCGAACGGAAAAAAGGACGGAATCATCCGGAGAAAAACATCATCACAAAAGCGATGGGGTCGCGGGATGAGATGATGCCGGATTTCTTTGAGATAGAGATTCATGCGGAAGAGAAATATCTGTTATGCTCAGATGGGTTATCCAATATGGTTGAGGATGACGAAATAAGGGATATTGTTTCCGAGGAAGATGATTTGGACCGCATCACAAAGGAACTTGTGGACCGGGCAAATTACTATGGTGGATCGGATAACATATCCGTGATTGTGATAGCGGCATAAGATAACCGCCTAGAGAACAAAGATAACAGAAAGGGTTGAAATCATGTTAAAACCAGGAATGATATTATGTGATAGATATGAGATTTTGGATGTGGTCGGCGCAGGCGGCATGTCTATTGTCTACAAAGCGAAAGATCACAGGCTGAACCGGAATGTAGCAATTAAAGTCTTAAAACCGGAGTTTTCGAACGACAAAAATTTTGTTACAAAATTCCGGATTGAAGCGCAGGCTTCTGCCGGACTTACACATCCGAATATTGTAAATGTATACGACGTTGTGGATGATGAAGGAATCTATTGCATCGTGATGGAACTTGTAGAAGGCATCACATTGAAACAATATATCGAGAAGTATGGACGCCTGCCGATGGATAAGGCAATTGACTTTTCCATCCAGATCGCATCGGGACTCGAAGCAGCGCATGAAAATCATATTATCCATCGTGATATCAAACCACAGAATATCATTGTATCAAAAAATGGAAATATCAAAGTGACAGATTTCGGTATTGCCAAAGCTGCCAGCAGCAACACACTGACGTCCGGCGCGATGGGAAGTGTCCATTACATATCGCCGGAACAGGCCAGAGGCGGATATAGCGATGAGCGAAGTGATATTTATTCTCTTGGAATTACCATGTATGAGATGGTGACAGGCAGAGTTCCGTTTGAAGGGGACAACAACGTATCGGTTGCGCTTATGCACATCCAGAACGAGATGATTCCACCGAGACAGTACTATCCGGATATCTATTCCAGCTTTGAGAAGATTATCCTCAAAGCAACACAGAAAAAGCCGGAGCGCAGATATCTGACAGCCAGTGCACTTATTGCGGATTTAAAGCGCGTACAGGCAAACCCGAATATTGACATCGTAGTTGCACCGACATCTATCACAAATTCTCCGACACAGGAGTGGACCAAGGAAGATGTGCAGGCAATCCGCAACGGAAGTGCAAACAAAGACGCTTATAATAGTTATGACAATCCGCCTGTATCACAGGAGATGGGAGAGATCCGGCCGATTGGATATAACTCTACACCACAGGCAAATAATGGAAGAATCAACGAACTTCTCGAGGATGACGATGACTCCTGGGAGGATGAGGAAGAAGAAGCACCGCAGCCAAGACGCGGAAATTTGAAAAAAGTACAGGATTATGACGATCCTGAGATTGAAGAGGAAGAAGAGGATGATCCGGATGGTATCGATCCGGGTATCCGGAAAGCAGTTACGATCGCGGGTGTTGCAACCGCTGTTGTAATCGCGATTATTATCATTCTTGTCCTTGGAAATATTCTCGGCTGGTTTAAGTTTGGACCTGGAAAAGGAAAAGATGACAAATCGAAGATATCCACCGAAGAAATCCAGTCGATTGCAATGATCGATGTAACAGGACTCTCCGAGGATGCAGCATTGAAGATGCTCAAGGATAAAGGATTTACAAATGTGAAATCCGAGCATGAAGAGGATGAAAAGACACAGGAAGGCTATGTGTTTGACCAGAGTGTAAAGGAAGGCGAGACGATTCCTGCAGATCAGGAGATTGTGATCAAAGTCAGTGCCGGTGCAGAAGAAGTGGATGTGCCGGATGTAACAAATTATGAGGATGCGCAGGCTGTGACAGTTTTGCAGGAAGCAGGATTTGAAGTCAGTCATGCATATGATTACAGCGATGATGTAGAAAAAGACAAAGTAATAAAGACAGAGCCGGTAGGCGGTACAAAAGCAGCAAAGGGTTCCAAAGTCGTAGTAACAGTCAGCAATGGTTCGGAAAAGAAAGAAGTAGAAGTTCCAAACCTTGGCGGACTCACGGAAGCTCAGGCGAGAGATTCCCTGTCAAGCAAGAAACTTTCAGCAGGAAATGTAACACATCAAAACAGTGACAGTGTGGCAGCTGGAATGGTAATCAGTCAGAACCCGGCGCGAGGAACAAAAGTGACAGAAGGTGACAGCGTTGATTTTGTAATCAGTGACGGACCGGAGAAAAAAGAAGTCACATACAAGGCAGATATTTCCGGTACGATCACATGCAACGATGCATCCTTAGATGGAACGGCTGTGACAGTACAGGTTGTATTCAACGGATCGACCGTATATGAACAGAGCGTGACGGTAACAGCCGGAAGCTCTTACAATGTAAACGCATCGGTTCCAAACCTTTCATCCCAGGGCGGAAGTGCAAGCTTTGTTGTTCTCGATGCAAGTGGAAACAACGTTTCCGGCATGTTCAGCATACCGGCTCCGACAGTTTCCTACTCAGAAGAATAAGAAAAATAGAGATGTATGCAAGGTAAAATTATGAAAGGTGTGGGTGGATTTTATTATATCCACCCACATCATACTGTAAATACCATATATGAGTGTAAAGCAAAAGGCGCTTTCCGAAACCAGAAGATCAAACCTGCGGTTGGAGACGACGTGGAGATTGAGATTATCAGCGAAGCAGATTGCACGGGCAATATCGTCCGGATTCTTCCGAGAAAGAATCTGCTTGTAAGACCGGTGGTTGCAAATGTTGATCAGGCTGTCATTTTGTTTGCTCTTGCGGATCCGAAGCCAAACTACAATCTGCTTGACCGTTTTTTAATCACGATGGAACAACAGAATGTAGAGACGATGATCTGTTTCAACAAATCGGATCTTGTCCCGGATGCTGATGCGGAAGCAATCGCATCCGTCTACCGGAATGCCGGGTATCCGGTGTTTGTGACAGTTGCAAATCAGGAAGCAGGCATTGAAATGTTCCGGAAGGCGATTCGTGGAAAGACAAGCGTCTTTGCAGGACCTTCGGGTGTCGGAAAATCGTCAATGTTAAATGCATTGCATCCGCAGGCGCAGGTGCAGACCGGCGAGATCAGTGAAAAAATCCGCAGAGGAAAGCATACGACAAGACATTCGGAATTGATTTATATCGAAGAAGACACCTATATAATGGATACACCGGGATTCAGTTCCCTTGTGATTGATGATATCGAACCGGAAAATTTAAAAGAGTATATCCGGGAGTTTGAAAGCTATAATGGCTGTTGTAAGTTTAATGGCTGTGTGCATATACACGAGCCGGAGTGCTTAGTGAAAGAAGCGTTGCAAGAGAAAGAAATCTCGCAGCTTCGCTATGACAATTATAAACAACTATATGAAGAACTAAAAAATAAAAGGAGATGGTAGGTATGAATATTCTTTCACCGTCATTGTTATCCATTGATTTTAATCACATCGAACGAAATGCTAAAGTATTAGATGATGCAGGCGTGAAATGGTTCCATTTAGATGTTATGGACGGATCGTTTGTGCGGAATATCTCCTTTGGACCACCGGTTATCAAATGCATCCGGAAAATCACCGACAGCTTCTTTGATGTGCATTTGATGATCAATGAGCCGATCCGGTATATTGACGCATTTGCAGATGCCGGAGCAGATATGCTGACTGTACACTATGAGGCCTGTAAAAATCTGCAGGAGACAATCGACGCGGTAAAAGCGGCCGGATTGAAAGTAGGAGTTGCCATAAATCCGGAAACTCCTGTGCACTGGTTAGACTATTATATCAATCAGGTGGATATGGTACTCATCATGAGCGTCAATCCGGGCTTTGGAGGACAGAAGTTTATGCCGATCGCGCTCACGAAGCTGCAGGAAGTAAAGGCACTTGCCGGGGAAAAAAATCCGGAACTTCTGATCGAGGTAGATGGCGGCATCACAGTTGACAATGTACAGGATGTGTTAGATGCCGGAGCAAATGTCATCGTTGCGGGTTCGGCTGTATTTAAGGGAGACAAGAAAGCAAATATCGAGGCGTTTATGGAGAAGTTAAATGCCTAAACGATAAATACGCATTGCGTAAAAAACAGGAAACAATATGAACCAGACAGAAACAAGCTTTTGTCTCATTGTTACAGGCGGCTCGGTCGACCAAGGTCTTCTTGCAGACGTTTATAACGGTGCATATGGATATCCGGTTCATCCGTATGTGATTGGTGTCGACAAGGGATTAGAAGCTTTAGAACAATTAGAAATCGAACCGGACCTGATCATCGGTGATTTTGATTCCGCAAACGAAGGCATCAGAGCCAAATATATGACAAGCCCTGATGCCTCTTTTTGTGACAGATGCATTGTACTAAATCCGGAAAAGGACTTTACGGATACACATGTCGCAATCTCTGAGGCAGGAAAATGTGGTTTCACACATGTGCTGCTGCTTGGCGCGACCGGTACCAGGCTGGATCATACGCTTGGAAATCTGGATTTGCTCTTTACCTGCCTGCAACATGGAATAAAAGCAGAAATTCTGGATCGACACAACCGGATTTCTATCATCGAAAAAGAAAAGATAGTTCGTGCAGAAAATCTGTATGGACCTTACATATCTTTATTGCCCTTTTCAGAAAATGTGAAGGGTATTACCCTCAAAGGCTTTAAATATGATGTCTGTGACCTGTCAATCCACAAAGGAGAAACGATAGGAATCAGCAACGAATTAAGAGAGGAGGAAGGTCACATAATAATTGGAGATGGGTACCTGTTTCTTATGGAGACCAAAGATTAAATGTCAACATGGATCATACTTGCATTTGTGATATACATGCTTTTTATGCTTGGAATCGGTATTGTCACAGCAAGGAAAAACAAGAGCTCGGATGATTACTTCCTGGGAGGTAGAAATTTAGGCGGATGGGTGACCGCGCTTTCTGCACAAGCATCCGATATGAGTGGGTGGATGCTGATGGGATTACCTGGATGCATCTATGCATTCGGAGCAAATCAGGCATGGATTGCAATCGGGCTTTTGATCGGAACGATTTTAAACTGGGTATTTGTAGCAGGACGTCTGCGCCGCTATACGATCAAGGCAGGCAACGCGATGACGATTCCGGAATACTTAAACAACCGTTTCCGCGACAAACATAATATACTGATTACAATCTCTGCGATTGTAATTGTCGTATTTTTTGTTGTATATGCAGCTTCTGCATTTGCATCCGGAGGTAAACTGTTTGCATCCATTACGAAAATGGATTATCATCAGGCATTGATCGTCGGTGCAGTAGTTATCCTGATTTATACATTCCTTGGAGGATTCCTGGCAGTTTGTACAACAGATTTTGTACAGGGTATGATGATGCTGGTCGGCGTACTTGCAGTGCCGATTTTAGTAGTCGTTGTACTTGGTACAGGGAATCTCGTGCCGAACCTTGTGAATTCCGGTCTGGATGTCGATGCAAAGGATTATCTGAACATATTTATGCAGGATGGCAAACCGATATCTGGCATCAGTATCGTATCCCAGCTTGCATGGGGACTTGGTTACTGTGGTATGCCGCACATCCTCGTTCGTTTCATGGCAGTCCGCGATGAGAAGGAACTTGCAAAGTCGAAGAAGGTTGCTATTGTATGGGTGCTGATCTCACTGGTGCTTTCCTGTGTGATTGGTGTGCTTGGACGTGCATATCTGTATCCAATGGTACTTTCAAACGAAGGTGCACAATACGAAAATGTCTACATCGAGATGATCAAGAAGCTGTTCATGTCGGACTTCAAGCTTCCGTTCATTGGAGGACTGCTTCTGTGCGGTATTCTGGCAGCAATCATGTCAACTGCAGACTCCCAGCTGCTGGTATCTTCATCTGCAGTGTCAAACGATTTGTTCAAGGGCGTGTTCTTTAAAAAGCTGAAAGATAAGCAGGTGCTTATGATCGCACGTGTATCGGTATTGGTTGTTTCAGTTATTGCGATTTTTATCGCGTGGAATCCAAACTCGTCCATCATGAATCTGGTCAGTGATGCATGGGCAGGTCTTGGTAGTGCATTTGGACCGGCAATCCTGATGTCTCTGTATTGGAAGCGGACCAACCTTGCCGGTGCAGCAGCCGGTATGGCAAGCGGCGGAATCACGGTTATCATCTGGGATTATATCAAATGCTGTACGCTCGATGGTGTGCGTGTGACACCTGCCACATACACAGGAATTTATTCTTTGCTTGTCGGATTTGTTGTAAGCCTTCTGTTTATCGTAGTTGTATCATTGATTACACCGAAGGTAAGCGATGAGATCGTGCAGGAATTTGAAGATGTGAAGAACGGAAATGTCTAAATACAAAAAGAAAATGCCGGATGCGAGCCGGCATTTTCTTTTTGTATCTTAAAAAGAGAGGATTTATGAAAAAACTATGGTTATAATGTAAATCATAATTATGAACAAATTATGACATAACTAAAAAGTTTGTGTAAATATCGTATTGAAATGTAAAAAATGACCAAAATTGCAGGAGAAAACAGAACGTGGAATTAAAAATAATCGTAGTAGGAACTGTCAAGGAAGCATTTTATCAAAAAAAGATAGACGAATTCCAGAAAAAAATCCAGAAGAAAATCCCAATCCGGATCATCTGCCTGAAGGACGAGAGTATCCCGGCAAAACCATCCGAACGTGTGATAGAAAAGATTAAAGAAACAGAAGGAGAAAAAATACTTTCCCAGATCAAAAACACGGACTATGTCGCAGCGCTCTGCATCGGCGGAACAAAAATGGATAACGAACGAATATGGAAAATCATCAAACATGCAGAAACTTCGCAAAAAGAAAACCTGACATTTGTAATTGGAGGATCACTTGGACTTTCGGATGCGGTTGTAAAACGCGCGGATTGTAAAATCAGTTTTTCCGGGATGACATTTCCTCATCAGCTGATGCGCGTGATGCTCATGGAAGTGCTTGCAGACGTTATTTGTGATATGTAATATGATTCAGGATTGTGAAAGCACGGTAGAGCTGTTCGGTTAAGACAACCGCTGTCAGATCTTCGGACATTGAAAAACCGGAGAGCGAAAAAACCTTTGGTGACTGCATACCGGACAGAAAATCTGTGTGTCCGGATGCCGGGATCACATATTCAATCCGGGAATAACCGGACAGCGCAAGATGGTTTATTTCTTCGGCAAATGTTTCTGAGGAGACGGTCTCTTTTCCTGGCTGTATGACAAAACAGGCAGAAGATGGCTTCATCGAGAGTTTTGTCAAATCTTTATAGCAGATGCAGCGGACATTACAAAAAGCGGAGAGCCGTTTGGTATACTCTGCAATGGCACTTTGGTATTCGGTATCTAATTTTCTTTTTTCTATGTGAATTAAAATTTCCATGCAAATATTGTAACATACTTCTTTTCATATGTCTTGGAAAATGTTACAATAATCATAACTGTGATTGGAGTAAACCGGGTGCAGATGCACGGGCTTTCGACGATATGCAGGCACAATATAAAATCAAAGGATATAAATAAAATATGAGTGACAAAAAGATTTTAGTACTGGATATAGATGGAACACTTGTGAATTCAAAAAAAGAGATTACACCGGAGACATTAAAATATATCAAGCAGATACAGGAGATGGGCCATAAGGTTGCGCTTGCATCCGGACGTCCATTTCCGGGATTAAGGCAATATACGGAGCCACTTGAACTTGCCAGGTATGGCGGATATGCATTAAGTTTTAACGGGGGCAAAGTCATAGACTGTGCGACAGAAACTGTGATTTACCAAAAGAATATCCCAAACCGGTATGCAAAAGTATTATATGATTTTGCGAGAGAAAAGAAGATAGGTCTGGTGACATACAAAAAAAATCAGGTGATTACCGGAACAGATACCGATGATTATATGGCATACGAGGCGAGACTCAACCATATGGAATTGTGCAAAGTAGATGACTTCTTAAAGTGCGTGGATTTTGATATGACAAAATGTCTGATGACCGTAGATCCGGAAGTGTCAGAACAATACGAAAAAGAACTTGCGGCACTTGTATCTCCGGAGTTAAATGTATTCCGTTCGGAGCCATATTTTATCGAGATTACAGTGCAGGGTGTCGACAAGGCAGAGTCTATCGCGCGGCTGCTCGAGCATATCGGCATGAAGCGGGAAAACTGTATCTGTTGTGGAGACGGATTCAATGACAAGACGATGGTAGCATATGCCGGAATTGGCGTCGCGATGGGAAACGCCCAACAGGTTGTCAAGGATGCAGCGGATTATGTGACTGCATCGTGTGATGAAGACGGAGTTGTAGAAGTGATCAGGAAATTTATTTTACAGGATGAAGGGTAGAACATGAAAGAATATCTGATTTCAACCAAGGCGAATACCCTGGCGGATCTAAAGAAAATTGTAAAACATTCCTATATTGAAGATTTCTATATCGTATACGCAGATGAATTCTTTGAGGATCCGGCAGTGGTCGTTGCAGCAATTGAAACACAATTTGCGGGAGCAAAGATTGTCGTGCGGAGTTCGTCGATACAGGAAGACAATCTGAAGACAAGCAATGCAGGACATTTTGAGAGTGTATTGGATGTGGATTCTGCAAAAGCAATTGCAATCGAAGAAGCAATCAGTCAGGTTTATACATCCTATGTGGAAGGCAGTCTGACAGAAGCGGAAAAGAAACAGTTGATTGAGAAAAAAGAACAGGTGCTTATCCAGAGGCAGACAGAACATGTCCGGATGTCGGGCGTTGTATTTACGCGGGATATCATCTTTAACCGACCATATTATATGGTGACATACGATGAGAATGGCAGCACAGATTCTGTGACAAGTGGAAGCGGTGGAAGGACAAAATGGATTGCCAAAAACGTCTCCCGCGAGTTTCTGGAGTGCGATTTTGTGAACCTACTGAAAGCAGTCAAAGAAATCGAGAAGATTTACGAATATATTTCCGCCCTGGATATTGAATTTGCAATCCTGGAGGATGATAGGGTTGTGATCTTCCAGGTGCGTCCGCTGGCTGCGGCACTGAATATCATAGCACCGATGACTGACCGGGAGTTCAAAGATACAAAAGCACTTGTGAAATGCATGTATCTTGATACTTTTCATATTCTCTCGGATATGGCTTTTTGGAATCCTGCAGAAATCATAGGCAGTAATCCAAGACCATTGGATTATTCTTTGTATCGGGAACTGATTACGGCACATATCTGGTCGGCCGGATTGCAGCCGCTTGGATATCAGCCGGTCCGTGGAGAATTGATGCAGAAAGTGGGAAATAAACCGTATATCTCGGTGAATTATACGTTTGACGGGCTGACGCCGGCAGGTCTTCCGGAAGACTTGTGCTACAGGCTCAATCAATACTATGAACAAAAGTTAAGAAAAGATAAAACAGCACATGACAAGATCGAATTTGAAATCATCTTCAATACATATGATTTTACGACAGATGACAGATTGAAAGAATTAAAAGAATATGGATTTGATGATGCAGAGATTTCTTTGCTCCGGAATGCATTGTTTGATATTGCAAAAAATACACTTACACATTATGATGCAATCTGCAAGGAAGATTTGTTTTCTTTAGGACAGCTGACAAAACTGCGCCATGAACTGCGTACGCATCAGCCGCTTGCAGAGACGAATGTCATGAAATTGTACAGTTATATCGATGAATTGCTTTCTTCCATCAAGGACCATGGTACACCACAGTTTACCAGACAGGCAAGATGTGCATTTATGGCACGCAGCTTCTGCCGGACGCTTGTTGAAAAAGGATATTTTACAAAACAGGAGATGGATGATTTCATGTTGTCGATTCCGACTGTTGCATCAGAATTTGAACGGGATTTTGATTTATACAGCCACGGAAAGATGAGCCGGGATGATTTCAACCATCTGTATGGACATCTGCGGCTTGGCACGTATGATATCCGTTCTGACAGTTATAGAAACATCTATTTTGATGTTGCACAGGCAAATCTGACAGGAAATAATAAGGAGAAGCGGGAAGCAAAGAATCTGGATGAAAAAAAATTGCAGCTCGCGCTTGATGAAGCCGGCATACCGGTAACACCTGCGCAGTTTATAGACTTCATCAAACGGGCAACACAAAACAGAGAATACTTTAAGTTCGAGTTTACGAAGTCTCTGTCGCTTATGCTTGACGTGATCGTAAAGCTTGGAGAAGTGATGGCAATCGCCCGGGAAGATATGTCTTATCTGGAAATTCAGGATTTACTTAGCTATCACAGCCGGGATTCTTATATCCAGACAATTGAGATACGACGCAGGTTTTACCATGTGAATTCTTATCTCGTATTGCCGGAAGTGATCTTTGACGTCGGAGATATCGATGTGATCGATATCGATGAGGCACGACCGAACTTTATCACGAACAAGATCATAGAGGCACCTATCGTGAATCTGGATGAGGATCACGAGACAGATATTACCGGAAAGATTGTTGTGCTCACAAAAGCGGACCCTGGATATGACTGGATTTTTGCAAAAAATATTGCAGGATTTGTGACGAAATATGGCGGAGCTGCGTCTCATATGGCAATCCGGTGTGCAGAGTTTGGCATCCCGGCAGCAATCGGCTGTGGAGAAAAAATCTATCAGCGGATCCATCGTATGAAGATAATGCGGCTTGATTGTGCAAATGGAAGAATTGCGGAAAACAACGAGGTATAAATTGATTTAAAAACAGGCATGGTGTATAATAAATGGATGAAGTAAGGAGGAACCTAGATGGGTTTTTTTAAAGATTTTAAACGCGATTTTGCGCAGGCAGTCAATGAGCTTATGCCGGATAAAGATGAAGTTGGAGCCGAGTACGATGACGAAGACATGGTGAACACATTTGATGAAAAAGATCAGATGGATGTGGCTCCGGAAGATATGATTGATGATTTGAGCGAGATTCAGATTGATAAGCCGGAAGTGCAGGTACCGATACCGGAACAAGAACTTGAAAATGAAAAAAACAGCTCCATCCCAGAGGAAGATGAAAAAAAAGATAAAACGGAAGATGCAGCATTTGATGTAATCCCGGATGCCGAAGTGATACAGGATGAGCTGGAATTAGCGCCAGAGCCATTTTCGGAGGATGAGCTGGAGCAGAAACCGGAGTTGGAATACCTGCATGCCGAGACAGAACCGGCTCCCGAAGAGATTGAAGAAATGACTGCAGAGAACAAAGAACCGGACGAATTGAAAGCGTTGGATGGGCTTGATGAGCCGGATATGCTCGAACATACAGAAGAAGCGCTTGCGATAGAACCGGATACAGAACAAAAAGAAGAAATGCAGAATTTTATGTCTGTAGATCTTGGAAAAGCAGTCGAAGATACGCTTGCAAAGCAGGCAGAGGAAGAATCTTTGGAGATGACAATGAAACAGGAGGAATCTGCTTTGGATCAATCAATCACAAAATCAGAAGAAAAAAATGATGTAGATGCTTTGATGGAAGCAGACACAACTTATATTACCAAGACGACCACAATCAACGGGGATGTGCAGACCGATGGATGTATCGACCTGATCGGAACAGTCAATGGTGCTGTCAGCTGCGACGGAAAGCTGATTATCGGCGGCACTGTGCAGGGAAACGTGACAGTTGGTGAGTTATACGCAAATGCAGCCAGAATCGAGGGAGATGTACATGTGAACGAAGCCGCAAAAATCGGTGTTGGAACCGTGGTTGTCGGCAACGTATTTGCAGGATCTGCGGTGATTGCAGGAGCAATCAAAGGTGATATCGATGTGCAGGGACCGGTAATTGTTGATTCGACTGCAGTGATTATGGGAAATATAAAATCAAAATCCGTTCAGATCAACAACGGAGCAGTAATCGAGGGCATGTGTTCCCAGTGCTACTCTGAGATTGATGTAAAGAGCTTTTTTGAATAAAGGATAAAGGAGCATGAAAACGATGAAGATGAACCGAATTTTATTGAAACTTTCCGGAGAGGCACTTGCAGGAGAAAAACATACCGGATTTGATGAGACGGTTGTCCGGGATGTTGCAAAGCAGGTAAAAGCAATCTGCGAGAAAAATATCCAGGTAAGTATTGTAATCGGCGGAGGAAATTTCTGGAGAGGCAGAACGTCGGACAATATGGACCGTGTGAAAGCAGACCAGATTGGTATGCTTGCGACAGTGATGAACTGTATCTATGCAGCAGATGCGATGCGTGCCGAGGGACTTACCACCCATATCATGACGCCTTTTGCATGTGGCAGCATGACGGAGCTTTTCAACAAAGACAAAGCGATTGCGTATCTCGAGGCGGGAGAGGTTGTATTTTTCGCCGGAGGAACCGGACATCCGTATTTTTCTACCGATACAGCAACCGTTCTTATGGCAATCGAAGTGGAAGCCGATGTGGTCTTGTCAGCCAAAGCGATTGATGGTGTGTATGACAGTGATCCAAAGACGAATCCGGATGCAAAGAAATATGATACGATGCCGATTTCGGAGATCGTGGACAAAAAACTTGGCGTGATTGACTTGGCAGCGGCAGTGCTTGCGATGGAGAACAAGATGCCAATGATGCTTTTTGGACTAAATGACGAGGGAAGCATCGAGAAGGCAGTCACAGGTGGATTTACAGGAACCACTGTCACCGTGGATTAAACACATTTCACAGGACAGGCAGGATAGATTGAAAGACAGATAAAATATATATTTGGAGGAAAAAAGATGTTAGCACAGTATGAAGAGAAAATGAAAAAGACGATTGAGAGCCTGCAGAAGGAGTATACAACGATCCGTGCCGGCCGGGCAAATCCACATATCTTAGACCGGATAACCGTGCTTTATTATGGCGCACCGACACCGTTGCAGCAGGTTGCCAATATTACAGTTCCGGAAGCAAGAACGATTATGATTTCCCCATGGGAGACAAGCCTTATCAAGGAGATTGAGAAAGCGATTGTTTGTTCCGATCTTGGAATCAATCCAAACAACGATGGCCGAAATATCATCATCAATTTCCCGGAGCTTACAGAAGACCGCAGAAAAGAACTCGCAAAAGATGTCAAGAAAAAGGGAGAGAATGCGAAAGTTGCTGTCCGGAATATCCGCCGGGATGCAAATGATGCATTGAAGAAGGCAAACAAGGGTGCAGAGATGTCCGAGGATGAATTGAAGGACAACGAAGACAAAGTCCAGAAGATGACAGATAAGTATATCGCATTGGTTGACCAGGAGATTGAAGCAAAGACAAAGGAAATTATGACAGTATAAGCGTATGAAGAAGATAATCGATGGGGAACAATTAGAGATACCACAGCATGTTGCTATCATCATGGATGGAAACGGAAGATGGGCGAAAAAACGTCTGCTTCCGCGAAACATGGGACATAGACAGGGAGCAAAAGTGCTCGAGCAGATCTGCAGGGATGCCGCGGATCTTGGCATCCGTTATCTGACGGTTTATGCGTTTTCAACAGAAAACTGGAAACGCTCAACAGAGGAAGTGGCAGGAATCATGAACCTTCTGCGCAGCTATCTTACAAACTGCGTGGAGCGTGCAGCCAAAGACGGATTGCGGATTCGTGTGATCGGAGACCGGAGTGGCCTGGATACGGATATTGTGGAGATGTTAGAACATGCGGAGCAGGAGACTGCACAGTTTGACAAGCTTGATTTTACAATCGCTTTGAACTATGGAGGCCGGGATGAACTGCGCCGGGCAGCACAGAAACTTGCGACACAGGTGAAGGAAGGAACACTTCTGCCGGAAGAGATTACCGAGCAGATGATATCAAAGACGCTTGATACAGCGGAACTACCGGATCCGGATCTTTTGATTCGTACAAGCGGAGAGTTACGACTCTCCAATTATCTGATCTGGCAGCTTGCATATGCAGAGTTTTATTTTACAGATACCCTGTGGCCGGATTTTGACAAAGAATCCCTGAAGGAAGCCATACGGTATTATAATGGCAGAGAACGAAGATTTGGTGGAGTGAAATAACATATGTTTAAAACGCGTGTGATAAGTGGTGCAGTGCTCACACTGCTCACGATTGGAATTTTATATTTAGGTGGTTATGTGACCGGTGTTGCAGTGATGCTTTTGAGCTTAGGCGGTGTGTTTGAACTGCTGCGCGTTTATAAACAGGAAAAATCTGCGATGGCAGTGGCAGCATATGGCATGACAATCGCATATTATTGCCTTTTGTTTTTCCATCTCGAGTCATACATTTTTCCATTGATGATTTTGTATGTCTTAGTTGTCCTTTCTATTTATGTGATTCTGTATCCAAAGTATACGGACAAGAATGCCATGGTCGCGTTGCTTGCGTTTTTCTACGTGGCAATGCTTCTGTCGTTTTTGTATCAGGTCCGGATATTGAAGTATGGCGGAGCGCTTGTTGTGATGGTTTATATCTGTTCGTGGATCAATGATACCTGTGCATATTGTGTCGGTGTAAAGTTTGGAAAACACAAGATGTCACCAAAGCTAAGCCCGAAAAAAAGCATAGAAGGACTGTTTGGCGGAATCATAGGTTCCACGATTGTCGGCGGTCTGTATGGAATCTTTTTCGATGCGAAGATTTATGCTCTTCCAAATGCACCGCTTATATTTGCAGTTGCAGGCGCGATTGGCGCAGGCTTTGCCGTGATTGGAGATCTGACAGCATCTGCAATCAAACGGAATAACGATATCAAAGATTATGGACGACTCATTCCGGGACATGGAGGGATTATGGACCGGTTTGACAGTATTATATTTACAGCACCGATTGTGTATTACTGCTTTTCAATTATGATCGGGAACTTAGGAGGCGCGATGTGAGAACGATAGCGATTATTGGGTCGACAGGGTCCATCGGAACCCAGACTCTGGATGTGGTACGTGCAAATGCGGATATCCGGGTTGGCGCACTGGCCGCAGGGGATAATATTGAATTATTGGAAAAACAGGTACGGGAATTCAAACCGGAACTTGTGAGTGTAAAAAGCGAGGACAAGGCGAAATCATTAAAGATAGCCTTGTCTGATTTTAATTGTAAAATCGTATATGGCATGGAAGGACTGATAGAAGTTGCCACCTATAAATATGCAGAACTTGTGGTGACTGCGATTGTCGGGATGATTGGAATTCGGCCGACGATTGAGGCAATCAAAGCAGGAAAGGATATTGCACTTGCGAACAAGGAGACGCTTGTGACAGCCGGTCACCTGATTATGCAGCTGGCAGAAGAATACCATGTACGGATCCTGCCGGTTGACAGCGAACATTCCGCTATCTTCCAGTGCCTGCATGGAGAAAAAGAAAACAAGATTGCAAAACTTCTGATCACAGCATCCGGCGGACCATTCCGCGGCAAAAAACGGGAGGACCTGATGGATGTTACGGTAGAAGATGCTTTGAAGCATCCGAACTGGTCGATGGGAAGAAAAATCACAATCGACTCGGCAACGCTTGTCAACAAAGGACTCGAAGTGATTGAAGCCAGATGGCTTTTTAATGTCATGCCGGAGAATATTGAAGTCGTGGTCCAGCCACAGAGTATTATCCATTCTATGGTGGAGTTTGAAGATGGCGCAATCAAAGCACAACTTGGAACTGCAGACATGCGCCTGCCAATCCAGTATGCGCTTTATTATCCCGAACGACGGTTTTTATCCGGAGAGCGGCTTGATTTCTCGAAAATATCGGGAATAATCACAGAAAAACCGGATCGTGAGACATTTCAAGGACTTGACCTGGCATATAATGCGATTAAGACCGGCGGTTCCATGCCAACTGTCTTAAATGCAGCAAATGAATGTGCGGTTGCAAAGTTTTTAAATAAGGACATAAAATTTTTACAAATTTATGATATAATCGAAGCCTGTATGAAGGCACACACGGTGATTCCGGATCCGACGCTCGATGAGATCTTAGAGACGGAACGCGCGGTATATGAATTGATAGCATCTGGTGTGGGCGTGTGATAGAAGCAAGAAATAAGGAGATTATATGAATATCATTTTAATCATTCTGGTGTTTGGCGTGATTGTATTTTTTCATGAGTTCGGACACTTTATCGTTGCAAAAATGAATAAGATTGCAGTCATGGAATTTTCCATAGGCATGGGACCGGCTATTTTCTCGGTGAAGAAGAAAGAGACAAAATATTCTCTCCGGCTGCTTCCAATCGGTGGCTATTGTATGATGATGGGAGAAGACGGAGAAAGCGAGGACGAGAATGCGTTTGGCAACAAGCCGCTGCTAGCCAGAATCCTTGTGATTGCTGCCGGACCGGTATTTAACTTTATTCTCGCTTTTTTATTCTCGATTGTCTTAATCCATTTTACAGGTTGTGATCCATCGACACTTACGTATGTAGCAGAGGATTCTGCTGCTGCAGACGCAGGAATCACAGTCGGGGATACCGTGACACAGATTAACGGAAAAAACATCTACAACTACCGGGAAATTCTGCTTTATATGCAGGCAGAAGATGCATCGAAACCGGTGAAACTTGGAATCGAACATGCAGATGGAAGCAAAGAATCGGTTGTTGTCACTCCAAAGAAGAATCAAGATGGGGAATATAAACTTGGTGTAGCCGGAGGATATGTTGCTTCTTCCGGGATTGGAAATGATATCAAATATGCGGGATTAGAACTTCGATATTGGGTGAAAGCGACAGTGACAGGACTTCGCATGATCGTAACCGGAGGTGTAAAAAATGGTGACATCATGGGACCGGTCGGCGTTGGCAGTGCCATGAATGATGTGATTGAAGAGGCCAAGGATGTCAGCACTTCGAAAAAAGAAGCAGTCATCAATGTTATTTTAAATCTGCTGAACTGGAGTATCCTTTTAAGTGTAAACCTTGGAATCATGAATCTTTTGCCGATTCCGGCATTGGACGGCGGAAGACTGTTGTTTTTATTCATTGAAGGAATACGCAGAAAAAAGATTCCGCAGGACAAGGAAGCGATTGTCAATGCGATCGGATTTGTTCTGCTTATGATTTTGATGGTTGTTGTGTTCTTCAATGATATCAAGAATGCGTTTTTTTAATATATTGAAAAAGGTGGGGTAATAATGCGTTACGGAACAAAAAAAGATATGCCACATAGAGATACGACACGTATGGTAAATATCGGAGGCGTTGTGATCGGCGGAGGAAATCCGATTGCAATTCAATCCATGACAAATACGGAGACATCGGATGTGGATGCGACGGTTGCCCAGATTTTAAAACTGGAAAAAGCAGGCTGCCAGATCATCCGTTCCACAGCGAATACGGAAGCAGCTGCCAAAGCGTTTGACAAGATCAAAGAGAACATCCATATTCCGATTGTAGCGGATATCCACTTTGATTACCGGCTTGCGATTCTCGCGATGGAATACGGTGCAGATAAGATCCGTATCAATCCGGGAAATATCGGTGGAGAAGAAAACCTGAAAAAGGTAGTGAAAGTAGCGAAAGAACGGAATATTCCAATCCGTGTCGGCGTAAACTCCGGTTCGCTGGAGAAACCGATCGTTGAAAAATATGGTGGAGTCACAGCAGAAGGTATCGTCGAGTCGGCACTCGACAAAGTACGTATGATTGAAGCTTGTGATTATGATAACCTCGTTATCAGCATCAAAAGTTCGGATGTGATGATGTGTGTTAAAGCACATGAACTGATCACGGAACAGACAAGTTATCCGCTGCATGTGGGAATTACAGAAGCGGGAACGGTTTACCGTGGAAATATTAAATCAGCCGTCGGACTGGGCATGATATTGGGTCAGGGAATCGGTGATACGATGCGTGTGTCACTCACAGGAGACCCGGTGGAGGAGATTACATCAGCGAAGCTTATTTTGCGCACACTGGGACTTCGGAAGGATGGAATCGAGCTTGTATCCTGCCCAACCTGCGGCAGAACCAAAATCGATCTGATCGGGCTTGCAAACGATGTAGAAAAACTGATTGCCGGATATGACAATCTGTCAATCAAAGTAGCTGTGATGGGCTGTGCGGTCAATGGCCCTGGCGAAGCACGGGAAGCAGATCTTGGCATTGCCGGTGGAGATGGAGAAGGACTTTTGATGAAGCATGGGCAGATTATTAAAAAAGTGCCACAGGACCAGTTGTTATCTTCATTGAAATACGAACTTGATCACTGGGAAAAGGAGTAGATTTTTTGGATAACAAAACATTTTGTAATGTCTTTCCGGCATTTAAGGGCGGAGCGGAGCTTGACGCCCTTTTTTCAGAGACACAGGTCGAAAGCATCAAAACATATGAATTGAAAAAAGAAATGGTTGTGACGCTGGGCAGTGATCATCTGATTCCGTATCATCTGATTACTCGTATGGAAGCTTTGCTCACAGATTACGCTTATCATAAAGGTGGAGCGGGGAAAAAGGTCATTCTCTTTGTGCGTTTTCATCTCTCTGACCAGTATACAGTAGAACAGATTGCCGAAAATTACAAAGAAAGCCTGCTGGAGGAACTGCGGGCACAGAGCCGGATTGCATTCCGCCTGATGAGCCGCGCAGAATGGTATTATAATGACAATGTCATCAGTATTGCAGCAGAACATTCGTCCGTTGCAAAAGAACATGAGAAACTGATACGGGACTATCTTGTATCGTATTTTCGGGATCATTTTGGGAAAAATGTGGAAGTTGGGTTTAGCTTTTCTTTGGAACAAAAAACGAAGCTGCGTCAGGCAAATGAGCTGCGTCTGCAGCAGGAACTGCGCACAATCGAAGAGAAAAATGCAAAACTGCAGGCTGAAAAAACAGAAAATGATGATTTGAAAAATGAGGGAAATGGCGAATCCTCAAACAAAAACAACCAAGCACAGACAACAGCCACGCATGCATCCAAAGTGGGGAAAGCACCGGCTGCTCCGGCAGAGACAGGCAGGACAGATCAAAAAGATACAACAAAGACGACAAACACGTTTAAAAACGGAAATCAGCCGGGCAGGTATGGAGGCAAAGGAGACTATGGAAGCTTCCGGAAGCAGCAGGCGCAGGATCCGGATGTTTTCTATGGCAGAAACTGTGACGCAGAGATTGTCGAGATCGTACATTTGGAAGAAGGTACAGGAGAGTGCTGTATCCATGGACAGATTATCGCATTAGAAGACAGAGAACTTCGAAGCGGAAAATTTATCATTACAGGTGCGATTACGGATTTTACGGATTCTATCATGTTTAAGATATTTGCCTCGCCGGATGACCGGGGACCGCTGCTTGACGACCTGCAGATGGGAAAGTTTTATATCATCAAAGGTGTGCCAATGTATGACAGCTATAGCCGGGAAGTTACATTTTCTTCCATCGCCGGTATGAAACCGGCCAATGATTTCCGGGAAAAACGAATGGATCACTCTCTCGAAAAAAGAGTTGAGCTGCATTTACATACGGTGATGAGCGAGATGGACAGTGTCGTCGGAATCGAAAAGGTGATTGCCCGCGCAAAAGAATGGGGAATGAAAGCACTTGCAATCACAGATCATGGCGTTGTGCAGGCGTTTCCAATCGCAAATCATCAGATAAAAAAAGGCGAAGATTTTAAGATTATCTATGGCGTAGAAGGTTATTTTGTAGATGATGTCAAAGGCCTTATACAGAACGAAAAAGGACAGAGCATCGATTCGGAATATGTGGTGTTTGACATAGAGACAACAGGTCTTAGCCCGACATACAACCGGATCATTGAGATTGGAGCTGTCCGGATCAAAGACGGAAAGATTCAGGATACGTTTTCCGAGTTTGTCAATCCGGAAGTACCGATTCCGTATACGATTACGAAACTTACATCTATTACGGACGCGATGGTGCAGTCTGCGCCGACGATAGAAGAAATTCTTCCAAGATTTCTGGAATTTGTCGGAGACGCAAGTGTTGTTGCACACAATGCGGCATTTGATACCGGATTTATCCATGAAAATGCAAAAAGACTCGGACTGGTGTTTGACAGCACAATTGTGGATACGATGACGCTGGCACATATCCTGCTCCCGGAGCTTGGAAAATACACGCTGGATCGTCTGTGCAAACAGTTTGGTGTAGTCAATGAACATCATCACCGGGCCTGTGATGATGCAGCGGCAACCGCGGAAATATTTGTAAAGATGATCCGGATGTTCAAGGAAAAAGGTATCACGACGATTCGCGAGTTAAACGAAGCAGGTGCTGCTTCTCCGGATGCCATCCGGAAAGCAAAGACATATCATGGAATCATTCTGGCGGCAAATGAAGTTGGACGTGTGAATCTGTACCGGTTGATTTCAGAGTCACATCTGACTTATTTTAATCGTCGGCCCCGCATGCCGAAAAGTCTGATCAACAAATACAGGGAAGGATTGATTATCGGTTCTGCCTGCGAAGCAGGTGAACTTTACCGTGCGGTTCTGTACGGAGAAGGCGAGGATGAAATTACAAGACTTTGTAATTTCTATGATTATTACGAAATCCAGCCGGTCGGAAACAATATGTTCCTGCTTGATGATGAGAAGGCACCGGTAAAAACAGTGGAAGACCTGCAGGATGTAAACCGGAAGATCTGCGAATTGGGAAGACAGTTCGGAAAACCGGTCGTAGCTACGTGCGATGTGCATTTTCTTGATCCGGAGGATGAAGTATACCGTCGTATCATGATGGCAGGAAAAGGATTTGCGGATGCAGACCGGCAGCCGCCGCTTTTCTTCCGGACAACAGAGGAAATGCTGGAAGAATTTCAATATCTTGGGAGTGATCTGGCCAAAGAAGTTGTGATCACAAATACGAACAGGATTAATGATATGATTGAGACAATCTCACCTGTCCGACCGGATAAATGTCCACCGATCATTGACAATTCGGATGAGACATTGACGACGATCTGCTACGAAAAAGCACATGAGATTTATGGACCGGATCTGCCGGATATTGTGGAAGCGAGATTGAAACGGGAACTTCATTCCATTATTTCAAACGGATTTGCGGTTATGTATATCATTGCGCAGAAGCTCGTGTGGAAATCAAACGGAGACGGGTATCTGGTAGGAAGCCGGGGGTCTGTCGGTTCGTCATTTGTTGCAACGATGGCTGGTATTACGGAAGTAAATCCTTTGCCGGCACATTATATCTGCCCGCAATGTTATTTCACGGATTTTGATTCGGATTTTGTGAAACAGTTTGAAGGACAGTCGGGCTGCGATATGCCTGACCGGAAATGCCCGAAGTGTGGGACACTTATGAAAAAAGAAGGACATGATATTCCGTTTGAGACGTTCCTTGGCTTCTATGGAGATAAGGAACCGGATATCGACCTGAATTTCTCCGGCGAATATCAGCCGAAAGCACATGCATATACCGAAGAATTGTTCGGAAAAGGGAAAGCATTCCGGGCGGGTACCATCGGATCTCTGGCTGAAAAAACAGCATTTGGGTATGTCTACAAATATTACGAGGAACATGGACAGGTGAAACGCCGCTGCGAGATGGAACGGGTGGCACTCGGGCTTACCGGCGTGAAGCGTACAACCGGACAGCATCCGGGCGGTATGATCGTATTGCCAAAGCATGAAGAGATCTACTCATTTACACCGATTCAGCACCCGGCAAATGATATGACGACGGATATTGTTACGACACATTTTGAGTATCATTCCATCGACCACAACCTGTTGAAACTGGATATTCTTGGCCACGATGATCCGACGATGATAAGACGGTTAGAAGATCTGACCGGTCTTGACGCGAAGACGATTCCGCTGGATGATAAAGATGTTATGTCCTTGTTTCATAATACGGATGCACTTGGAATCAGACCGGAAGATATCGGCGGCACAAAGCTTGGAACACTTGGAATTCCGGAGTTTGGTACGGATTTTGCCATGCAGATGCTGATCGACGCAGCTCCGAAAGCATTTTCGGATCTGGTCCGTATTGCAGGTTTGTCACACGGAACAGACGTATGGCTTGGAAATGCACAGACGCTGATTGCAAATGGTATCTGCGAGCTTTCATCCGCAATCTGTACGCGTGATGATATTATGACATATCTGATTTACCGGGGACTGGAACCGGGACTTGCATTTAATATCATGGAGAAAGTCCGAAAAGGCGTTGTTGCCAAAGGAAAATGTGACAAATGGGATGAATGGAAGGAAGAAATGCGAAAGCATGATGTGCCGGAATGGTATATGGAATCCTGTGAGAAGATCAAATACATGTTCCCGAAGGCACATGCGGTTGCCTATGTCATGATGGGCTGGCGTGTGGCGTATTATAAAATAAACTATCCGCTTGCTTATTATACGGCATTTTTTAGTATCCGTGCATCTGCATTTGATTATCGCATGATGTGTCTGGGCAAGGAAGCACTCGAAGAAAACCTGGCTGAATTGCAAAAAAAAGACAAGAACGATATGAGCGCAACCGAGAAGGATATGGTGCGGGATATGCGGCTTGTACAGGAAATGTATGCACGTGGAATCGAATTTTTGCCGATCGATCTGTATAAAGCAAAAGCAGACCGGTTCCAGATTATCGACGGAAAGATCATGCCGAGTTTTGCGTCGATTGCCGGCATGGGATTAAAAGCAGCACAGCAGTTGGAAGAAGCAGCAAAAGGCGGAACATTTACATCCAAAGAAGATATCCGTATCCGTGGAAAAGTATCCAAAACCATCCTTGATGATATGGAAGAACTGGGGCTGCTCGGGGATCTGCCGGAGACGAATCAATATGATTTCTTCAGCATGCTCTAAAAATAAGTTGCTATTTTTAACCGAATATATTAAAATAATACCATATGTTTTTTAACGCAATAAAGAAGGACGTGAGAAAGTGAATAATCAAAATACGCAGGACATAGGAATTATCCATGAATCAAATATTGAAGTCTCTGATATTCTGGAACAGGTATACGAAGCTCTGTCGGAGAAAGGATACAACCCGGTCAGCCAGATTGTCGGATATGTGATGAGTGGAGATCCTACGTACATTACAAGTTATAAAAATGCCAGAAGCCTGATTATGAAAGCAGAACGTGATGAGATCATTGAAGTGCTTCTTGAAAACTACATTGAGACACGGTTGAAGTAGAATGCATCTGTGTGGGTTTCATCAGGAGAGGAACGAGAGAATAAAGATGAGAATCCTTGGATTGGATTATGGTTCTAAGACGGTTGGGGTTGCATTATCGGATGCAACTTGTTTGATTGCCCAGCCGCTGGAGACGATAGAAAGAAAACAAGAGAATAAACTTCGACAGACCTATGCCAGAATTGAGGCTTTGATTGAAGAGTACGATGTGGATAAGATCGTTGTCGGACTTCCGAAGATGATGAACAATACAGAGGGACCTCGCGTAGATGCGACAAAAGCATTCGCATCAGATCTTGAGCGCAGAACGGGTCTTTTGGTTGTGTTTGAGGATGAGCGGCTTACGACGGTAGAGGCAAACCGAATCTTAGAAGCAACCGGTGTCTGTGTCAGCGGAAGAAAAGAACACATCGATAAGATGGCGGCGGCGATTATTCTGCAGAGCTATTTGGACAAGCAGGGAAACAAAGATCGGATGTAGATTCATATCGGTCGTTTTTTGGTGGATGCACAGGAAAGAGTGTGGAGAAATAAGTATGGGAAATAGTGAAGAAAAAGAAGAATATAATACAGAGAAAGAATCTATGAAACTTACGTTCCAGACAGATGAAGGAGATTTAGAACTGTATATACTGGAAGAGACAAAACTTTTTGGAAAGAATTATATTCTTTTGACAGACGATATCGATGGGGATGACGGGGATTTTTTTGTGCTGCGTGAAGAGCCTTCTGAGGAAGATGCAGAGGAGACTGCGTACGTAGAGATTGAGGATGAAAATGAATTGAAAGCAGTCATCAAAGTGTTTGATGAACTGGTAGAAGACTTTGATTTGGAGGTTTAGTTTAGAATGAAACATAAAAGCAAGTCGGTGAAGATTATTCCGCTCGGCGGACTCGAGCAGATCGGAATGAACATCACTGCATTTGAGTATGAAGATAGCATTATTGTTGTCGATTGTGGACTTGCATTCCCGGAGGATGAGATGCTCGGAATCGATCTTGTCATCCCGGATGTCACATACTTACAGGAAAACGCAGATAAGGTAAAGGGACTTGTGATCACACATGGACACGAAGATCATATTGGAGCGATACCATATATAGAAAATCAGGTTAATATGCCGATTTATGCGACAAAACTTACGATGGGACTCATCGAGCACAAGCTTCGTGAGCATGGAAATATCAACAATGTCCGGAGAAAGATTGTCACACATGGACAGATGATTACGTTAGGTGCGTTCCGGATTGAATTTATCCGGACGACACATTCGATTGCAGATGCGGCTGCACTGGCGATTTACACACCAGCCGGCATCATCGTACATACGGGTGATTTTAAAGTGGATTATACGCCGGTATTTGGTGAGGCAATCGACCTGCCACGGTTTGGCGAGCTTGGCAAAAAAGGCGTGCTTGCATTGATGGCAGATTCGACAAATGTTGAGCGGACAGGATATACACCTTCTGAGAAGACAATCGGTAAAGTCTTTGATCATTTGTTTGATGACAACAAAGACCACCGGATTATCATTGCAACATTTGCATCAAACGTTGACCGTGTACAGCAGATCATCAATTCGGCTTACAAATATGGCAGAAAAGTCGTTGTGGAAGGCCGCAGCATGGTAAATGTCATCCAGACAGCTGCAGAGCTTGGATATATTGATATACCGGACAACACGCTGATTGAAATCGAACAGATCAAGAATTATCCGGATGAGCAGGTAGTGCTGATTACAACCGGAAGCCAGGGCGAGAATATGGCTGCGCTGTCCAGAATCGCAGCGAATATCCATAAACAGATTACGATCAAGCCGGGGGATGTTGTTATCTTCTCATCGAGCCCGATCCCTGGAAATGAGAAAGCCATCTTCAAGGTAATCAATGAGCTTGAGATGAAAGGCGCGCACGTGATCTTCCAGGATACACATGTATCCGGACATGCATGTCAGGAGGAAATCAAACTGATGTATGCGCTTACCAAACCGAAGTATGCGATACCGGTACATGGTGAGTATCGTCATCTGAAACGACATGCGGAACTTGCGATGGAGATGGGAATCCCGAAAGAAAATGTAAAGATATTATCTGCCGGTGATGTGTTGTCAATCGGCGAAGATACATTTGAAGTGACAGGAAAAGTGCCAGCCCAGGGAATATTGGTAGATGGACTGGGTGTCGGCGATGTCGGAAATATCGTATTGCGCGACCGGCAGCAGCTCTCTGAAAATGGTCTTTTGATTGTTGTTGTCACGTTGGAATCCGGAAGCAACCAGCAGATCGCTGGTCCGGATATCGTATCACGCGGATTTGTCTATGTCAGAGAAGCAGAAAATCTGATGGATGAGTGCCGGGAAGTTGTACAGGAAGCATTGGACAGCTGCCTCGACCGCGGTATTACAGACTGGGGTAAGTTAAAGAGCACAATGCGGGACGCATTAAGTGATTTCCTGTGGAAGAAGATGAAGCGGAGTCCGATGATTCTTCCGATCATTACAGAGGTCTAGACGCAGGCAGATATATCCGGTGATAGAGGGTTAGATATGAAACAGGTTATAAATGAAAGCAGACAATTGAATGAACATATCCGGGCATCGGAAGAGTATCAGATGTACTTGAAGACCAAGCAGGCATTGCTGGAAAATGAAGAATTAAGTAAAAACCTTCAGGAATTCCGTACGAAAAACTATGAGCTTCAAAACCGTCAGGGAGTAAATCCCTATGATGAGATGATAGAACTGACAAGGGAATACGACGAACTGTTGCACAATTCAATTGTGAGTGACTTTTTACAGGCAGAGCAGCAGATTTGCAAACTGCTTCAGCAGGTGTTCGATTCCATAGCAGAAGGATTGGAGTTTGATTACGTCAATGAGTGAGAATGCAAACAAGAAAACTACAAAAACTACAAATGGTACAAATCGTACACAGCCAAAAAATAACAGTCGGAAAAACGCGATGAAGAAGGCGATGAAAAAAGAAGACAATCTGCGAAAAGGATTGAAAAATTCATCCGGATTTATGTTTGGACTGTTTGTCAATATATTGATCGTTTTTCTGATCGTGAAATTATTTACGTATGCATTTAATTTCGCATATGCTGTTTTCGGAGAGGTTGCAAATCACCCTGGCAGCCAGGAGTATATCGTTGTTGATATTCCGGCAGATTCCACGATTATGGAGATTGGGGAAGCGCTGCAGGATGCAGATATTATTGAAGACAAATATGTATTTTATGCGAAAGTCAAAGTAAAGGGATACGGAACGAAGATTTCAAGTGGTAAGTTCCATTTATCTTCCGGTATGACGTATGACGAGATCCTAAAGATTCTATGTAATATACAGGATAAAACGGATGAGGACAGCGATTAGAGACCGTAATAGTGTAAGGATAGTGATTTGAAGATGAATGAATATACGAGGATTACATCCTTTGTCCGCTCGATGGCGAAAGAAGATGGTGGAAAACTTGGTGAATTATACCGGGATGCTATCCGTCGCAAAGTTCCGGTGATTCGACCGGAGGCAAGGGAACTTTTAAAAACACAGTTATTATTGAAGAAGCCGAAGCATGTTTTAGAGATTGGAACAGCCATCGGCTATTCTTCTCTTTATATGACAGGCTATCTGCCGGAAGATGCCGAGATTACGACGTTGGAATTGAGTGAAGAACGGGTGGCGGAAGCACGTGCGAATATCGCGCAATTCGGAAAAAGTTCGCAGATTCATGTGATTTGCGGAGATGCGGCACGGACACTTAGAGACCTTCCGGACGATACGTACGAATTTGCATTTGTCGATGCGGCAAAGGCGCAGTATATTTATTATCTGCCGGATGTCATGCGGGTATTAACGCCAGGAGGCGTGATTATATCAGATAACATCCTGCAGGAAGGGGAAGTGTTAGAGTCACATTTTCTGGTAGAGAAGCGCAATCGTACGATTCATGACCGTATGCGGGAATATTTGGACGCGCTGACACATGACGAGCGACTAGAGACAGCTATCCTGCCGGTGGGCGATGGCATGGCAATCTCAATTTTGCAGAAGAACGCACAGATGTGACGAGGCGCGGCTGGTTGAGCGCGATGTTCGAAACCGTGTGCATGACAGAAGTGACATGGCGAGTGAAACCGGGCTGATATAGATGATAGGTAGACGCTTGCTTTTAAAAGATGAAAAAGAGGTTGAAACATGGATAAATTACAGAAACCGGAATTGTTGATCCCGGCAGGAAGTCTGGAAGTGCTGAAGGTAGCTGTTGATTATGGCGCAGATGCGGTTTATATCGGCGGCAAGAACTATGGACTTCGGGCGAAAGCCGGAAACTTTACAATCGAAGAAATGCATGAGGCGGCAGACTATGTGCATGCGCATGGCGCAAAGCTTTATGTGACAGTGAATATATTTGCACATAACGATGATATTGAAGGTATCAAAGTGTATTTCCACGAGTTGAAAGAAACGGGTTTGGAAGAGAAAATCGATGCGTTCATTATCTCGGATCCGGGAATCTTTACTCTGGCGAAGGAGATTTTGCCGGGAATCGAGATTCATGTCAGTACACAGGCGAACAACACAAACTATCTGATCTATGACTTCTGGAGAAAGCAGGGCGCGACACGCGTGGTTGCTGCACGGGAGTTGTCTTTGAGAGAAATTCGGACGATTCGGGAACATATCCCGGCGGATATGGAGATTGAAGCATTTATGCATGGAGCTATGTGCATCTCTTATTCGGGAAGATGCCTGCTTAGCAGCTATTTCACAGGCAGAGATGCAAATCAGGGAGCCTGTACGCATCCGTGTCGTTGGAAGTATGCTGTTGTTGAGGAAAAACGTCCAGGTGAATATCTGCCGGTGGAAGAAGATGACAGAGGGACCTATATCTTCAACTCCAAGGATCTTTGCATGATCGAACATATTCCGGATATGATTGAAGCTGGGATCAACTCATTCAAAGTAGAAGGACGCATGAAAACAGCACTTTATGTGGCAGTTGTGACACGCACATACCGGGAAGCAATTGACGATTATTACACTTCAAGGGAACTTTATGAAAGCCGGATGGAACATTACAAAGAAGAGATTTCTGCTTGTACATTCCGACAGTTCACAACTGGATTTTATTATGGAAAACCAAACGAAGAAACACAGATCTACGATTGCAACACGTATGTGAAAAATCGCGTGTATCTGGGAACCGTCGAAGACGTGGAGGCGGATGGAAGCTTTGTAATCCACCAGAAAAACAAATTCTGTGTCGGAGATACGATTGAAGCGATGGCGTTTGATGGAGAGAATATAGACGTGGATGTGTTGTCTATCCGTGATGAACACGGTACAGAGATGGAATCTGCACCGCATCCAAAACAAATGCTTCGCGTGAAGGTTTCCAAACCAGAGAAGATACAAAAAGGCATGATTATACGTACAAGGCACTGCGGAGCTTAAGCAGTGCCTTTTTCTCTATGCGTGAGACGTAGGAACGGGAGATATGGAGCTTTTCTGCAATCTCGCTCTGGGTAAGCTCTTTGCCATCGTTTAATCCATAACGAAGCGCAATCACTTGCTGCTCGCGTGTATCGAGGATATCAGAATATATTTTGTCTATATTTCTTAGGCTTTCGGATGTGATGACGTTTGAAAGTACATTTTCTTCATCGACGCGTATGACATCTATCAGACTGATTTCATTTCCTTCCCGGTCGGTTCCGATTGGCTCGTATAAAGATATTTCCCTTGCTTCTTTCCGTTCCTGCCGAAGCCGCATCAGAAGCTCATTTTCGATGCAGCGGCTGGCGTAGGTGACAAGTTTTGACCCTTTGTCGGTATCGTAGGTGTTGATTGCTTTGATCAAGCCGATTGTGCCTATGGAAATCAGGTCTTCCGTTGAACGGTTTCCTGTCTGATATTTTTTGACAATATGTGCAACCAGACGCAGATTGTATTCTACAAGGATATTGCGCGCGGATAAATCGCCTGCTTTTGCTTTCTGCAGATAAATGGATTCCTCTTCGGGAGAGAGCGGGTGATGAAACGTCTGCATGGCGGCCCTCGGAATCTCTCTTTGTATATAGTATGACAAATGACGGAAAATAGTGCTTTTCCAAGCTGAAAAAAGCGAGGCTTACGGAGTGTGTTTTTTCGGCAGGAAAATCCGCCCGTACACCCAGATATGGAACCGGGAGATGCCAGGAAATTTCCACATATCCACAAAAATGCTACAATTTGTTGCATTTCAGAAAATCTATTTACAATGTATTCCAACAAATGATATAGTGATGAAGTAGGCATGCGGATGCATGCCGGTGTCATTCAGAAACGCAGTTCTGACGTGGCTTGGATGGCATCTTTTATGTGTCCGGTTTTCCGTTCCCGGTTCAGATTGTGGTGTTCAGTCTGGTGGACCGGAAACTGCACAGCGCATTCCGGCTGCTGACGAAAAAGATAAAACCATCCGCAGTCAAGGAATTCCTGCTGGACACAAAAGGCATGCGATCCAAGCAGGATCTGGACAACATCAACGCAATCCTGCAGGTGAGCTACGAAGCAAACAAGGAAATCTATGAGCAGATTCGAAAGGAGGATTTGGCTATGTGCGAAGCATTAAGAGATTTATTCAAAGATGAATTACAGGAACAATATGAGGCAGGAATGTCGCAGGGAATCTCACAGGGAATAGAGCGGGGAATCTCACAGGGAATTTCGCAGGGGATCTCCCGAAGAGATATAACAATCATACATAACATGCAAAAAAACAACTTTACAATGAACCAGATGATGCTTGCAACAGGAAAAACAGAGAGCGAGATTAAGAAGATTCTGGAGACAAACTAAGAAATTTTGATGCAAAAATGAAAAAGTATGCCGCGAAAGCAGCAACTCACAATATGTGTGTTTTTATAAAGAGAGTCCGGTTGGGTTGGGGAATCCTTCCGGGCTTTCGCGCGTCTATCTGTCCGTGAATCTGTGATAACCGGCTGATTTGCGGATATTACATTACAATAGTAGTTGGCTGATTTGTGCGTGCCGGAAACTTTCATAAAGTGGGTTTCCATACAGGAATTTTAGAGAAAAAACCCACGACATGGGTTTTTCGGCAAGAAAATCCGCCCGTACACCCATATATGGAACCTAGAGATGCCAGGAAGCTTCTGTCGTGTGTTTTTCCAGCGGAGAATCAGAGAAAAAACCCACGACGTGGTTTTTTCAGCAGGAAAAACCGCATGTACACCCAAATAAGGAACCGGAAGATACCAGGAAACTCTTGCAGATATGCTACAAGGGAATGCCCGGAAAGCTTCCGCAGCCCTGTTGTTTGCTGCAATCCCGCGAATGATGGATGTATTTGGAAAATGCATACACATTCATACTTTGTTATGTTATACTAAGAACTGTGAGAGAAGCTTTATCAGTTTTATCTAGCATAAAGTGTTGCGAACACCTTCGATCTGGTAAAACTACAGGGGGAAAACAAGCGGGATAACCTGACAACTGACCGAAGAATGTTAGGACGATATATAACCATGGTGGGAAACAAAGGGGGAGAAAGAACATGGGTATTATAGAATTTGACTTGGGACAAGTGAAAAACACAACGAAAAGAAGAACTGAAAACAAAATTAGAACTCTCATACGGAACCGAAGGAAGCCGACTCTTTTCAGAAAACATCCATTACGACAAAAAAATATCTGTTGGTGATGTGATTCAAATACTTGCAATCATCTATAATATTGGACATTATTATAACACGTTCACAGCGTCAAGAGCGGTAATAGAATACGCGTCAAACAACAATCATGAAAAAAATGGTTCGCAAACTGGAACATGATCAGTCGGCTGACGAATATTTTGAAACATGCTTCATGAATCCTGCGAGTGCATTGAATAAGAGATATGGCGCAGAGATGGATTATGATACGGAAGAAATGCTAAAATTGACATATACAAAAGAACAAGCACCGATTGCGCAGGAAATCATCATAAAACTTGACAAACTGGAACATGTAAGGATTGGAACATATAACCGAAATCATGGTGAAAAGACAATCATCGTTGCAATAAAAAGAAATTGTGACGCCCAAAAGAAAATAAAAGCAGCGTATAAAATCATGCAATGTGTTGCGAATGCACAGAACAAAAACAAAGTAGATATGGCAGATTCCAGATATTTGATGAGTGCAAAGCTGTTCCTGTATTATCTCTTTGGATACACTCCCCTCGCAATCAAACCAACGATAGATGAAGAAATGTGCTCGTCGTGCAATACAGGAAATAAGAGAAGGATTACTGCTTTGCAACAGTATCTGGATAATAACAAGGCAAACAAAGACATCAGCCATGAAACAGAATTCATGATTATGCGGTTGAGGGAAGATAAGAAAAGAGATTTGAGCATATGTATTCCTGCGAGCATAGAAGTTTATGAAGACGAAAAAAGCAAATCAAAGAAGTGTGAATTTGATGGACTGGTGATATTCCTAAACAGACGAGAAAAGCAATTACTGTTTCTTGAAGCAAAGAACAGAGAAAAAAAGCCAGAAAGAGGGCGGAGAGATCTGATAAATAGGATAAATGAAATAGGAAAAAATGAAAAAAACGGGGTGAAGTTGGAGGATGAGGATCAGGTAATCCGGGTAAATATGGATGCGTATTTTGAATACACAATTAACTTATAGAAGATATAATACGATTCGCAAAATGAACAGATAGAGATGAGGATACACAAGGCATGTGTATATCCGCTTTATTTGTAATTGTGAGCGGACTTTTTTAATTGTGATTCCTTGTGTATCCAGAAATAAGAGTAATGATATGTCGAGCGAATGCTTTACCGGGTTTACAATAATTTCAATAAAACCCAGTCTATATGTAATTTGTATAGTAGAAAATAAATGCTGACAGATATCTTGTTTACAAAAGAATCTCCTTTTGGACGAAGCGGATTCAGAGAAGGATTATGCTGGTAATCCGGGTAATGTAGTTTTAACCATGTAAATAAACGATTTCGTTCATTGATAAGCATTTTGTAATCACTTTTCTTCGCATTGGATAGTAAAAACCATACAATATATTTTATGAAATAATATTCAACGTAACGTTTTTGATCACAAAAATCTTTGGATATATCTTGGAGTATAGCATCAAAAGTCTGGATAGAATCGGTTTTGCTATTAATATAGACATATTCTGTATTTGAAACAGATTGCTCATTTATATACCAGACGTATGCGTAATCTTGAATCATTTTGATTCGGTTGGTATAGGAATAAGCAACCAGATTAAAATATATGTCTTCACCAATACCTGTTTTCAGAAAAGAGATATGATTGGTTAGTAAAAATTGCCTGCGAATCAATCTCCCCCATGGATATGTCAGACAATATTTGGCAAATTCCGCGTTTGTCGGTACGAATTTTTTAGTTGTGGTATTGCTTTTGTTCTTTCTGCAATACCCTCCGATAATCATATCATATTCGGAGAAATCCTGCTTATCAAAAACAGATACAAAATTTGGTAATAAAAAATCATCTTGATCAACAAAAGAAAGAAATTCTTTTGTAGCAAGGGCGATTCCACGATTCCTTGCTGCAGCAACTCCTGAATTTGGTTGATTTTCGATTATTATGTTAAAATTGTGTTTATTGTATGCTATAATAGCAAGGTTAACAATTTCCAGGGATTTATCTGTAGAGCCATCATTTATGATAATCAATTCTCCAGAGATACCTCTGAGGGATAAAATGCTTTTTATACATCGTTTGATGTAGTTTTGCCCGTTGTATAATGGAATGATAAAACTAATGGATAACATGAGTACTCCTTATTAATATAAATGTATAGTGTTGATTGGTAGGTTGTATGCGTACGGTTATTTCGAAATTAAAAACAACTTCAATTGTTACAAAAACATCTCTTGCATATGTGCTTTGTGTACTTTTACAAAAGGGTATCCAGATGCTCACATGGCCTGTTTTTGCCAGAATGTTAACGCTTGAACAGTATGGACAATATACGATTTATGTATCCTGGGTGGAGATTGCTACTGTTTTTTTTACGTTGAACTTATCGACCGGCTTTTTTCCGAAAGCAATGGAAATCTTTTCGGAAAAAAGAGATGAATATATATCTACTTGCCAGACAATCTGTATTTGTCTGAGCACTATGTTTGGAATAGTAGTACTTCTGTTCCGGGAAAAAGTAGTATTGCTATTTGGATTACCCGGGTTTATGCTGGTAGTCATGATAGTCAATGTTGTAACCTATTTACCGGTTCAGTTAATAGAAAGTCGTTGGAGATTTCTGAATCAGTATAAAAAGGCAGTGATATTACCTTCTTTGTATTCGGTGCTGTCTCCGATTGTTGCTCTTGTATTAGTCCTTTGCAACTCTGAAAAGGGGTATGCAATGATAATTGGTATGGTAATAATACCAACTGTGATCGGTTTGTTTCAGGGAATACGAAATTATATTACATCAAAATCGGTCTTTAATAAAGATGTATTTACATTTATTATAAAGTCACATGTTCCTCTGATTGCTTATTTCTTGTCTCAAACAGTGTTGAATCAAAGTGATCGGATTATGATTGATCATTTTTGCGGCAAGGAAAAAGCAGCGATATACGGAATGGCTTATTCGTTGGCGATTTTGATTACGTTGGTTTCAAATGCATTAAATAATTCATATATTCCCTTGCTGTATGAGAAAATAAATTCATCGGACAACATGCAAATTCATCGGCAGGCGATTAAAAATGCAGTTGTAGTTGCAATGCTTGTATTATGCATTGTATTTTTTGCACCGGAGGTTATCCTGGTTATAGGAGGGCGCAGTTATTATTCGGCAATATGGATTGTACCTTGGGTTGCAAGCAGTGTTTTGCTTTTGTTTTTTTCACAATTGTTTATCAACATACAGTTATATTATGAAACTCCGAAGCCGCTTGCTGTTATATCGTGTGTGGTAACTGTGTTGAATATAGTTTTAAATGCGATTGCTATACCTGCTTTTGGCTATTATGCCGCCGGAGTTACGACACTGATCAGTTATATTGTATATACCATGCTGAACTATTATATATATATAAGAATCATAAGAAAAAATAACAAAACAAATATGTATAAAACAGGACAGTTTTTAGGATTGTATTTAGTGTTCTTAGTACTTGTTCTTGCAGGGACACTTGGTTATAAGTATCTTGCCTTAAGAATATTAGTGATGCTTTTGATTTTTTTGGCTTTTTGGTTTGTACAGAAGAAACACGTTAACATAGTTAAACAATAGTATAAGGGGTGGCTTATGAACTGTAGGATTTGCGAAGAAAAGTTTACGGGTAAGTATATAAAGTTAAAGGGAATCTGTTATGGAACAAAAGGAACATGGGAGTATTTTAAATGTGCTTCGTGTGGCTGTCTGCAGATCCGAAATATCCCGGAAGATTTAGATAAGTATTATGATTCAGACAACTATTATTCGCTGAATACGTCAAATAAAGGGTTTCGTACGAGAATGTGGAATCATTTATTTCGATACCAGATCACCGGACGGGATTTACTTGGGAAGATGATTGAAATGGTGTTTCCGTCCAATTATAAATTTATGCGTAATGTAAATAAAAACGTGTCTATATTGGATATTGGATGCGGCGACGGACAACGATTACGACAGCTTCAATGGATCGGGTTTAAAAATCTGTATGGATTGGAACCAAATGTAAAAGAAGATATTGTCTATAAAGATAAGGAAAGCACGATAACCATATATAAAGGTTCTTTGGATGAAGATTCGTTTTTTATAGATAAAAAATTTGATTACATTATTTTTGAACATTCGTTTGAACATATATGTGATGAGCATAAAGTCTTAGAGCGGGCAAAAGGTCTCCTAAGGGAAAATGGGATAATTGTGATGAAACTTCCACAGTTTTCAAGATATTACTGGAAACGGTTTGGAATTAATCAGACTGTATTTGATCCGCCGCGACATATCTATATTCATACATATAGCAGCATGAATACATTGGTTCAGAAACATGGGATGAAGATAATTGAATATTCAAGTGAAACGGAACCGATAGAATATATCGTTGCTAAAAGTGAAAAAAAAGGGAGGTCTGTAGATATTACAAATATTCCTTTTCTGAAATTGCTGCTCTACGGATTGGGCACATATCCGGACAGACATAAATTGGATAAAAGAAAAGACGGAGCATGCGCAACTTTTGTTATACGAGAAAAATAAACTGTGAGGGAGTGAACGATATGGAACCGATACTGTTTTTGGTAATTCCGTGTTATAACGAAGAAGAAGTACTTCCTAAGACAAATCGATTCGTAAGAGATAAACTCAGACGGATGATAAAAGATGGAGCCATTTCAGAAAAAAGCAGGATATTGTATGTAAACGATGGATCTCAGGATCGTACATGGGATATTATACAGGCGCTATATCGACAAGATGAATATGTTACTGGTATTACCTTGTCGAGAAACAAAGGACATCAGAACGCACTTCTGGCAGGGCTTATGACGGCAAAAGAATACGCGGATATTGTGATATCGATGGATGCAGATTTACAGGATGACGTAGAAGTGATAGATAAATTTGTCGAAGAATATAAAAAAGGAAATGACATTGTATACGGAGTCCGGAGATCAAGAAAAAAAGATACTGCCTTCAAGAAATACACAGCATTGGCGTTCTATAAACTGATGCGATTGTTTGGCGTGGATATGGTGTACAACCATGCCGATTACCGGTTGATGTCCAAAAGAGCTTTAAGAGGGTTAGAACAATTTCGGGAAGTTAATTTGTTTTTGCGTGGAATTGTTCCTATGATTGGATATAAATCGTCGACAGTGGAATATGATCGTGGAGAAAGAGTGGCGGGACAGTCCAAATATCCGGTCAAAAAAATGTTTCGCTTTGCTGTAGAGGGAATCACTTCCTGCAGTGTGAAACCAATTCGGATGATTACGACAATGGGTTTTTTGGTATGCCTGGCAAGTGTGGTATATCTGGTTTACATATTGATCGGAAATGCGATGGGAAACACGATAAAAGGATGGACAACCGTGATGGCGGTCATATTACTTCTTGGTGGTTTCCAGATATTTAGTATCGGAATTGTTGGCGAATATATAAGTAAGATATATTTGGAAGTGAAAGACAGACCAAGATATATCATTGAAGATGCTATTATAAAATGATGAGGATGTATACCGGTGAAAGAACGAAAAGATGACAAGTGTATATTATCAAAAGATGAAGGAAACAAATCGGTAATCTTTGTATGTTTACTGTATTTTATAATCCTTTTGCTATATCATGTGCTAGGGTACGAATCCTATGGTGATGACGTGGAGGTTGTACAAAACCTGAAACCGACGATAACAGAAGAACTGTTGCATGCAAGAGCTTCGTTTACCGGGTGGAGTTCCAGATTTATAATCAATCCGCTTATCTGGGTTTTGTTTCATTTTGATATTAAAGTATGGGGGATATGCAATATTGCAATGATGCTGCTTGGATTATATTGCGTGATGATCTTCAGTAGTGCGTGTAAAGAAAAAGAAAACGTGTGGTTGGCACTAGCGCTTGTTTTGTTGTTTCCGTTCGAGATCATAACAGATGTAGGATGGGTAGTTACATCTGTGACATATATGTGGCCGTTGGTATCAGGGCTGCTGTCATGCTTTACAATCCGGGATTATTTTACAAATGGGAAAAAATGTAACAAATACTGGATTCCGATATGTATTGCTACTTTATTTGCGGTAAACAAAGAAGAACTTTCTGTTACATTGGCTGTGATTTTTTTGTTCATGTCAATTGTGTCAATAAAAGATAAAAAAATAATGCCGCTTATTTATGTGCAGATGATTATAGCGGTGAGCAGCGTAGCAGGACATTTGCTGAGTGGAAATAACGAAATGCGGTATGCTGTGTATTCCGGTGCCGATGATTTGTCGTTGGCAGACAAGATAATTATGGGATTTATTTCGACACTGCATCATTTGTTTTTTAGTCGGAATTACCTGTTTATCTGTTTTTGCGTTTTGCTTTGTTTACAGTGTTGTTTATCCGGACAGAAGATGGTTGTGAGAATTCTTTCACTGATACCGGTAATGATTACAGTTTTATCGGCAGGCACAGGTGTATATTTGATGGTATTAAAACAATGTAAGGACTACCATGATGTGAAGTTGATTACTCCGGTTATTATTGCAGCGCTTGGGATTGTCTGTATTATGATTTGCCTGTATGAACTGTTGGGAAATACAATGCGGTATTGGATGATTTTTGTCAGTCTTGCAGCCGGGTTTGCAGGTAGGATGACAGTGGGGTTTTCAGGAAAAGGGTTTGGCGCTTTTGAAAGGACGTATACATTTTTGTATTATATAATAATTCTGACCCTTGTAGCTGTGCTTGTGACCGGTGAACATAAGCTTACAGATGAAAAAAGGAAAATAATGGATACAGCATTGTTTTTGATGTGTATCCTCAGTGTAATGAGATGTGTGTTTGAAATTAATATAATTTGATAAATTAAAAAATGAGAAGCAGGAGAAATCATATGCAATATAAAGATCATACATTTGTAATCTGTGCATATAAGAAATCAAAATACCTGGAAATATGCATAAAATCTGTTTTACGCCAGACAGTTCAGTCTGGAGTCATAATTTGCACTTCTACACCGAATGATTATATTACAAAGATGGCTGAAAAATATAATCTGGAATTGAAGATCAGAAATGGGATAAGTAATATACGGGATGATTGGAATTTCTCAATAGCATGTGCAGACACATCGTTCGTAACAATTGCACATCAAGATGATATATACCACAGCAAATATGTTGAATGCATGCTGGAAGCTTTTCATAAACGTACAGATGCAACGATATTTTTTTCTGGATACAGACCGATAAAAAACGGAGAAGTCTCTATGGATATAAATTGTATTATTCGGGCAATTTTACGCATGCCGATGAGAATACAATGCCTTTCAAAAAATAAATTTTTTAAAAATATTATTTTTTCTTTTGGAAATAGTGTTTGTTGTCCAACGGTCACTTATTCAAAAAAAATATTAGGAGATAATCTGTTTACATCAACGTATCAATATAACATTGACTGGGATACGTTTCGGAAAATCGCAAACACAAAGGGCAGCTTTGCATATGACTCACGTGCGCTGGTTGGGTACAGGATCCATGATGGGGCAACGAGTAAATGTTTTATTGATAATACAAAAAGATATTATGAAGATGAACGGATGTTTGAAGAAATATGGGGAAAACGAATTGCGCATTGTATTATGAAAATTTATACAAAAGCATATAACACATATACGCATTAAGGAAAAAAAATGCAAGGCAAAGGAGTAGGCATGATATTCTGATGTAATGTCAAAAAATTGCTTTTTTTTTCAAAAAAGCTATGCTATAATGAAAATACTATATTTTTAATGAGAGGGATTTGCTATGCGGATTGTTGGAGGAAGAAAGAAGATTCGTATCGGTGATCTGCTTGTCGAAGCGGGAGCGATCACGGAGGAGGAGCTTCAGGAGGCACTGGCCTATCAGAAGGAAAACGGCGGTCGTATCGGAAATATCATCATGGAGCTTGGCTTTATCAGCCAGGAGCTTTTGATTACCGTACTGACGACCCAGATGGGAATTGATTACATCGAGCTCAAAGCCTGTAAACTCGATGAAGATTTGCTCAAACAGATACCGGAAAATCTGGTGAACAAATACAAAGCGGTTCCGATTGGCTACGACGAGGCCAACCCGAACATCTTGCGGGTGGCGATGGTAGACCCGATGGATTTGAATGCCATCGACGATATCGGTATCGCCATGAATACACAGGTAGAACCGTTGCTTGCCATGGAAGACGACGTCATGGAAACAATCGGAAAGTACTATGGAAATGCTCAGGCGATGGAAGCAGCCGAGCAGTACCGGAAAGAGATGCAGGAAAACGGTGTGACGGAAGCAGACCAGGATGCTATGAACGAGGATATCGAGAATTCGCCGATCGTTCTTCTGGTAAAACAGATCATCGAAGGCGGTGTTCGCCAGAGAGCATCCGATATCCACATCGAACCGCTCGAGAGCAGCGTGCGCGTACGGTACCGTATCGATGGTGCATTGAAACATGTCATGACTTATGATATCGGTCTTTTAGCAGGTATCAGCGCCCGTATCAAGATCATCGGCGGCATGGATATCGCAGAGAAAAGAAAACCACAGGATGGTCGTATCACGATCATGGTAGACCGGAGAGAGTATGATGTCCGTGTATCTATCCTGCCGACCGTGTATGGTGAGAAAACCGTTATGAGACTTACTTCCAAGGACGGACTGACAAAACCGAAGAGCGCCCTTGGATTTGGACCAAAAGAATTAAAAGTATTCGATGGTATCCTTAGTAATCCACATGGTATCATCCTTGTTACAGGACCAACCGGTTCCGGTAAATCTACGACACTTTACACATCACTTAGTGAGTTAAATACCGAAGATGTAAATATCATCACGGTCGAAGATCCGGTCGAGGCAAATATCGACGGTATCAATCAGGTACAGGTAAATGTCAAAGCAGAGCTTACTTTCGCGGCAGCTCTTCGTTCAATCCTCCGTCAGGACCCGGATATCATCATGATCGGTGAGATCCGTGATACCGAGACAGCGCAGATTGCGGTACAGGCCGCTATCACCGGACACTTGGTTGTATCAACCCTGCATACGAACTCAGCGGCTTCGACGGTCACTCGTATCATCGATATGGGTATCGAACCATATGTAGCCGGAGACGCGTTGGTTGGTGTCATCGCCCAGCGACTCGTGCGAAGACTTTGCAATTCCTGCAAACAGGCGAGACTGGCAGAAGATGACGAGAAGAAAGTACTCGGAATAAAACCGGAAGATATGGATGATGACGTCATCATCTACGAGCCGGTTGGTTGTCCGCTTTGCGGCGATACCGGTTATGCCGGACGAATCGGTGTGTACGAGATGATGCCGGTATCAAAAGAACTGCAGGCGGTTATCTCGAAGGGAGCAACTGCAGATGTCATCGAGAAACAGGCATTAAAAGAAGGTATGCTTACTTTGAAGATGGGTGCTGCACAGCATGTATTGAATGGTATTACTTCAATCGGTGAGATGAAGAAGATTACATACGAGACCGGTGACGAGTATTAAAACTATAATGTAAAAAGAGGGAGACAAAAACATGATAGACATGAAAGAACTTCTGGCATTCGCCGTCGAGCAGAATGCCTCTGATATACATATCGCGGTGGGCATCCCACCGAAACTCCGTATCAACGGACGCCTAACAGAGGTGGAACTTCCGCCTATGACGCCGGCGGACGCAGCGGAAGCCATCGGCTCGACGATGCATGACCGGCACAAACAGATCTTAAAGGAACGCGGAGAAGTCGATTTTTCTTTCTCCTCTCCGGAGACCGGTCGATTCCGTGTAAACGTATTCATGGATCGAGGAAATATGGCAGCTGCATACAGAAAAGTCGATACGATCATCCCAAGACCGGATCAGTTAGGTATCCCGGAAGCGGTCGTACAGTTATATAAGAAGAAACGTGGACTGGTGCTTGTCACAGGACCAACCGGTTCCGGTAAGTCAACAACACTTGCTTCCATCATCAATAAAGCAAATGAAAACCTGACCGACCACATCATCACACTGGAGGATCCAATCGAGTACATCCACAAACATAAGAAGTCGGTTGTAAACCAGCGTGAAGTCGGTATGGATACCCTTTCCTATGCGAATGCACTTCGTGCAGCACTTCGTGAGGATCCGGATATCATTCTGGTAGGAGAGATGCGTGACCTCGAGACAATCTCCACTGCAATCACCGCAGCCGAGACCGGACACCTGGTATTCTCGACACTGCATACAATCGGTGCGGCATCCACGATTGACCGTATCATCGATGTGTTCCCGACGCATCAGCAGCAGCAGACACGAATCCAGCTTGCGATGATCTTAGAGGGAGTTATCTCCCAAGCGCTGATTCCGACCGCCGATGGACATGGACGAGTCGCAGCCTTTGAGGTTATGCTTGCAAGTCCGGCGATCCGAAGCCTGATCCGTGAGCAGAAGAACCATCAGATTCAGTCGACGATCCAGACAAGCCGTGCACAGGGCATGATTACATTGGATGATTTCATCTTAGATCTCTACAAGAGCGGTAGAATCTCGAGAGATATGGCACTTGTATATGCCCAGGACCAGGTGGCAATGAAAAAACAGATGTAATCGTTTGTGCATGTTTCACAAAATTTAATTATTTTATTGAACTTTATTGCAAAAAACAATCAAATAGAGTAGTATCAGTATAAGATTTGTTCATAAAATGTTCATTTTTTAGAAAAATAAGAGGGTCGGAGGAGTTAAAATGGCACAATACAACTACAAAGCCATGGACAAAAGCGGCAAGGCGAAGAAAGGCTCGATCGAAGCTATCAACCTTGACAAAGCAAAAGAAAAGCTGAAGTCCGAAGGCTTAATCGTCCAGGATATCAAAGAACAGGGCGTAGGAAAGAAGAGCGGTGGCGGAAAGAAAGTCAAAGACAAAGACTTGGCAGTCTTCTGTAAGCAGTTTTCCGCTGTGTTAAATGCCGGTGTTACGATTATCAGTGCACTCGAGATGATGTCTGAGCAGTTAGACAATAAGACATTACAACGGGCACTGCAGGAAGCACAGGCATATGTACAAAAAGGTGGTACTTTGGCAGATGCATTCAAACTGAATCCAAAGGTATTCCCGCCGATTATGGTGAACATGACAGCAGCCGGTGAGATGTCCGGTAACTTAGAAGTCTGCTTCGACAGACTGACAACACACTTTGAAACTGCGAATGCATTAAAATCCAAAGTCAAAGGCGCAGTTACATACCCGATTGTTATCCTGATTGTCGTAGCGGCAGTTGTGACAGTTTTGTTGGTCGGTGTCATCCCACAGTTTGCGGAGATGTTCGACGAACTTGGATCGGAACTTCCGGCAGCAACGCAGATGCTTGTGAATTTCAGCGATTTCCTGCAACATAAATGGTATATTGTAGTAATTGTTGTGGCAGCAGTTGTGTTTGGCTTGAAAGCATTCGGCAAGACGGAAGCGGGATCTCTTCTGTATGCGAAGATCGGCATCAAGGCTCCGCTTTTTGGAAACCTGACGGTCAAGTCAGCTGCAGCGACATTCTCCCGCACGATGGCTACTCTGATGGCATCCGGTATCAGTTTGATTGATGCAGTTGAGCAGGTAGCGAAGATGATCAACAACCGGATTATCCGGGAAGCGCTCCTGGATGCAAAGACACAGATTGCAAAAGGCGTGCCTCTGTCCAAGCCACTTCGTGACTGTGGACTCTTCCCACCGATGCTTCCGCAGATGACGAAGATCGGAGAGGAAACCGGTAATATCGAAGATATGATGGACAAAGTTGCGGACTACTATGAGATGGAAGTAAGCGATGCGACGGATGCTCTGACTGCAGCGATGGAACCGATGATTATCGTCATCATGGGTGTTGTCGTAGGTGGTATCGTCATGGCAATCTACAGTCCGATGCTCAGCATGTACGATGCAATCGACAGTTATTAAAAAGGATACAAACCGATGGGCGAGGACTTCGGTTTTATCATAGAAAAAACTATAACATATAAAAAGGAGAGAAAATTTATGAAGAAAAACAACAAAGGTTTCTCACTCGTAGAGCTGATCATCGTTATCGCGATCATGGCTATCCTTGCCGGTGCTATCGCTCCTGCATTGATCAAGTACATTGATAAGTCGCGTAAGTCAAACGACGTAAGCTCTGCAAAGACAATTAAGACAGCTGTCGAGACAGCACTTGGTACAGAGGATTGCTATGCATATCTGACAGGTAGTGCATCTTCAACAGCAGACTGCGTATTCGCTGTTGAGACAAATAAGAGTACTGCAGCAACAGCTATTACAGGCATCCCAACAACTGCTCCGACAAATTATGACGGAACTATGACAGCAGCACAGATCGGAGAGCTGATCTTCGGTAACATCGGTGAGAAGACACCAAAGTTGAAGTTTAAGAAGCAGCTTGACAAATATCTTAACGCTAAGCCAACAAAATTCTTTGTAGCTATCTCTGACAAGGGTACTGTAGCAGTATTCGTAGGTAGCGCTGCACCAACAGGCCTTGCTACTAAGGATATTGGCGGTGACGGTACAACAGCAAAGGCATATGTACAGCTTGCTCCGGAAGTATCTGCAGGATATCAGTAGAATTCAGCAATAATTTATTTAGATTCCGCCTGATTCGCCAGGCGGAATCTGTTTGAAAAAATGAGACGGAAAGGTTTAAACAAATGTTAGTGACAATCATATTTAGCATTTTTTTTGCGTTATACGGAATTGTAATCGGGAGTTTTTTGAATGTCCTGATCTTACGGTTGCCTATAAAAGAAAGCATTACCTTGAAACGGTCTCATTGTATGACATGTGGACATACCTTATCATGGTATGAACTCATTCCTTTATTTAGTTATTTATTTTTAGGTGGAAAGTGCAGGCATTGTAAAGCGCACATCTCTGTGCAGTATCCGATTGTAGAAGCTGCAAACGGGATACTATATGTGATTTTCTTCCTCGCAAAAGGAATCACGGTGGAGACGTTCCTTTACTGCCTGGCAGCTTCTGCCTTATTAGCACTAAGCGTCATTGACTGGCGCACACAGGAAATCCCATTGGGGTTCATTCTTTTTATTTTAACTTTAGGACTGGTTAGACTCTTCACCGATTTAGAAAATTGGAGTCAGTATGTAATCGGTTTGTTTGCTGTCAGCGTTTTTTTACTTCTCATAGATCTTGTTACAAAGGGGAGAGGCATAGGACACGGTGACATAAAGCTTATGGCGGCAACCGGCTTACTATTGGGCTGGAAATTAATTATAATAGCATTCATCATGGCATGCATCATCGGTACGGTCGTGCATCTCATACGGATGGCTGTTAAGAAGGTTGGCAGGAAGCTGGCTTTTGGCCCATATTTATCTATGGGTATATGTATAGCAATGATATGGGGTGAACAGCTCGTGAGCTGGTACCTATAAGTATGTGGACGAATGTCCCAAAATAAAATCACTGATTAGCGAGGGAGGCTATAACGAATGGCAAAAAGCAATAAAGTGTTATCTATCGATATCACAAACGAAAGTATTACAATTATCGAGCTGACTGCTTCAGCAAAAAAGCAGACGATGATTCACAATATCATCATATTTGAGACACCGGAAGATTCCTACGAGGACGGTGCAATTAAGGAGCCGGAGAAAATCGCCGAGGCAATCTCACAGCAGCTTGCGGCTCGTGGTATCAGCAACAAGAATGCAATCTTTGTTCTGTCATCGACGAAAATCGTGAACAGAGAGGTTATGATACCATTTGTTCCAGAGAAAAAGATCAGAGGAATTATCAATTCAAACTCATCCGAGTATTTCCCTGTAAATATAGAAGATTATGTCGTATCACATTCTGTACTCGAGACTGTAATCGACGAAGAAAATAACAAACAGATCCGTGTACTTGCGGTAGCTGCCCCACAGCATATGGTGAAGTCTTACTATGATTTAGGCCAGATGTGTGGACTGAATGTCGTTGCTCTCGATTATATCGGAAATGCAATGCTCCAGCTCATCAAGACACAGACAACACAGAACACAACGACGATGGTTATCCAGCTCGGCAGTGAGAGTACGGTATTGAATATCGTACAGGGTGACAACCTGCTGTTGCAGAGAACCGTTCCGTATGGCACAAACTCTGTCGTAAATGTCGTGATGGATGACAAGGGGGTCGATGCGACAACTGCGATGACACTCTTGCAGAACGACCGGTTGATCACCGTTGATTTCGATGACAATGAAGTGACTGGTGCATTCCGCTACCTGATCAACAACATCGGACGTGTCATGGACTTCTATGCATCCAAAAACCCGGACAAGCCGATCGAGGATGTGTTCCTGACTGGTGATGGTGCTTTGATCCGCGGCATCGACGGACTGTTCAAAGTACAGTTGAATGTCAACACACGTATTATGGATACTTTATATAATATCAAGTTTGATCCAAGCATCGATCTGAAAGTATACAATCCGGTATACCTTGTAACACCGATTGGAGCAGCATTTGCTCCGATGGGATTTGAACTTTCCGATCTCGGTGTATCTGCTGCAGCCAAGACAGAGGGAAGCGTGGCTCCGTTTATCGCACTTGTTGCGATCGCAGCTATTGGCGCCGCGGGTATGGCATTTTATTCGATCAATAAGAAAAACACGGTGACAGAGAAACGGGATCAGTTACAGGCTGATATCGAGCGTATCAGTGATATCGAGCAGATCATCGACGCGTACGATGCGGCAGAAGCGAAGTACACAGATATGGAGTCTATGTACTATACTACATACCAGTTAAATGAGAATGCAAGAGAGTTTATCTCCGAGCTTGAGGCAAAGATTCCGAAGAGCGTGGTTGTAACCGGATTCAAATCGGACAACGATGGAGTGACAATTCCTTGTGTTTCTACAAGCTATGATGCAATCGCAGATTTCATCATGCAGTTAAAGACGATTGACTGTGTGGACAATGCTTATGTGGCAAGTATTTCAAAAACCGAAGACAATGGTGAGATTACATATACTTTCTCGGTAACCGTAAATTATGTACCGATGATGGAAGATCCTGCAGCTTCTACGGATGATGCTGGAGATGCACAGACAACAGAGACAGAATCTGAGACAGAAGCTGAATAAGGGAGGGAGAAGAGTATGAAATTAAGCAAAAGCAATATTAAATTAATTTTATTTATTGTGGCAGTAGCCATTGTTGGACTTACATACTTATATGTGTTCAAAGACAATATGAGTGATGCGGAGTCAATGCAGTCAGAAGTAGATACATTGCAGACCCGGTATGATGAACTGAGCGAAAAGCAGAAAGACCGTGACATGTATGAGGCAAAGACAGCCGAGTATAACGAGAAGTTCGAGGAGAGACTTGCTTATTTCCCGGCAACTCTGGACCAGGAAATCTCGGTTATGTTCATCAAGGGTGTAGAAAAAGACCAGGGAAACCTTCAGTTTGGAGTAGAGTCTGTCGGACTTGGCGAACCGGAATCTTTCTATAGCTTAAGCGCAGCTTCCGCTGCAGACACTTCAGAAAGCACAGATACAACAGACACAGATACATCAGATACAGATACAACAGACACAGATATAGCTGCTGCTCCTGGTGATTATCAGTGCCTGACTGCAGCATTCCCAATCAACTACACAGGTTCTTATGAAGGTATCAAAGATTTCATCGATTATATTATGGCATATAAGTATCGTATGAATATTTCATCGATTGATATTGCTTACAATTCTCAGGATGATACATATTCCGGTACAGTGAATCTGAATGCATATTGTGTAACGGGTGATGGAAGAGAAGCAGACAAGGTAGATGTCAATGTTCCGGAAGGTGTTACAAATATCTTCCAGGGTGGCTCAGGTGCACCGAGTGTATCAACTTCTTCTCATGATTCAGAAGAAGGCGCAGATATTAAAGAGAACCATGATATCCTGGTAGGCTTGAACAATGCAAATGGTGATAGCTCAGACGGTATCATCGTAAGCGCAGACGGAAAGAAAGTTTCTTCAACAGCAAACTCCATCGAGACAGTTGATGTAACTGTAAAAGAAGAAGATGGCAAGAATATGGTAGAAGTAAAGCTTGGTGATGATTCTTATTCATTCGAGCTTACAGATAAAGACCTTACAATCTATGTAGAGTCTTCAAAGAGAGTAGACAGTGATGACAAGAACGGAATCAAGATGAATGTATCAAACGATACTGACATTCCGGTTTATGTAAAAGTGGCAGATGATGACACAGACGCTCCTAGATTTGCCTTAGGCAGCAAGACAGGTACTGTTAAGGTATACTAAGAGAGGGTGAGGATTTATGGCAAAAACAAATAACAAAGGTTTCACTTTGATTGAAATCGTCATAGCTGTTGCCATATTGTCAGTCCTTTTAACTCCGATTTTAAAACAGTTTGCCGATACCCTGGAGACAAGCCGGAAAGCGAAGGCACTCCAGGAGGCAAACGAAACAGCTGTATATGAAGTGGAAGAATTCCAGACTTTGACGCGGGATGAACTGGAGAAAAAATACAACGCTCCGACTGTGCATGAGAATCTTCCTGTTAAGATGTATGATCTGAATGGAACAGAGATCAGTTCTGATTTAAAATATAATGCATATGTATACAAGCTGAATGATCAAAAAATTGGTGCAAAAAAAGATGTGTATTCCAATGTTGTAATCCTCGATGACTTGTCAAACAAAGTACGTGCTTATGATAAAGAGGGTGATCCAAAACATTATAAGATCGCATATGGTCTGACAGACACGGAACTGGCAAAATTTGGCAGTGATTTCAAGCTTACAAATGAGGGGTCAATCGTACAGTATGATGAGAATGGCTTTATAAAAGCTATAGCCTGTACGGACAAGAATAAAGAAGGCAATACAGATGTAAGCTACGTACAAAATCCGAATGAAGTAAATCTTGGTAATATGCAGAATCTGGACAAAAACACAACTGCACTTGTCCTGGGTGGAACAACCAGCTTTGACTCGGATGCGTTCTCTGCGTTGTTTTCAAAAGCAATGGATCATTTGAGAGAGCTGGATTATGAATCCTGGCAGCAGGCTTTGCTGAATGTAGATAACCAGTCAATCTTATCACAGAACAGTATGAGCAACTCTAAGCGTCTGATTAAAGTATATGCAGATCAGATCACAGACAGCGCAACCGGGAAGGACTGTTATGTTGTTAAGGTTGATGTATATTATGATTATCATTACGATTTATCAGTCGAAGGGAAAGGCACAAAGTCTTACCATGATATGATTACATATACAGTATTCAGCCAGAAATTTTTCACAAAAGAACCACCATCCATCTATTTTGAATATCAGCCATATTGTATCTCTGGTGCAAATTCAGCGGATGCTGTATATCAAAAGGATGATTATTTCTTATTTGACAATTATGTAGACGAATGCAAATTATATCTGTATAAGCCTTACAAAGACCAGCAGAATGCAAATGCAAAGATTACGGATTACTATACCGTTGATACGGATGGGGATGGAATTGCAGATAAGAAACAACCGTATTATACATATTATACGGATAAGAACGAAAAAACAAAAGTAAAGATTCACTTGGCAAGTAAAAACAATATAAAACCAATTGAACTTGACAAAGATGACAAATCCACAAAAGCAGATGCTTACAAGCGTGTATACATCTTCACGAACCTGGATACGACAGGCTATGATAAAGGGGATGGAACAGCACAGTTTGTATCAGATGCATATAATGGTACATTTGATTATGTCAAAGGCGAAAAGGATAAGAGAAGCAGTGTTGAAAACGATGTCGATGCTGTTTATGATAAGTACGCACTTGGCAATAACTATCCGATTGTTAAGACACAGGCAGACGGATCTGTGAATAATGACAAAGAGCAGGTCCTTTACAAACTGAGTGAAGATACACGAGAGGCGGAACGTCTGTTTACGATCACTGTTAAACTGGAACCAACGAAGAAGAATCTTAACACGGTTCGGTTATCTGGAGCAAAGGGGGCAAATTAGTTGAAAGAAAAACTTAGAAAATTTTTGAAAAAACTAAAAAGCAATGCCGGCTCCAGTCTGGTTATGGTAGTCGTTTCCGTTGCTTTTATCGGTATTATCGTAGGTGCGCTGCTTGCTGCAGCAATACAGTCATACCGGTTGAAATTATCAGAATTGAATTCACGTGATAACTTCTATTATGTGGAGCAGGCATTAAATGAAATCTATGCCGGAGTAGGTACACAGACGATACAGGATTTACAGGATGCATATGTATATACAGTTGAGAATATGGTTGAGTATGACCTTGGAAAAGGACGTTATGTAACCAAGACACAGGATCAGGCTCAGAAGATGTTCACAAAAGAGTTTTATCACTGTCTGGAGAAAAATCCGTTCTTCAAGGTCAGCGCAGCAGATCTTTCAAAAAAACTTGCGTCTTACATTACAAATGATACAGTAAAGCTTGATGCGAGCAGAGTGCAGGTCGTTGACTTGCTCGATGGTGATAACAACAAGGTTGGTAAGATCATCAAGAACATTACACTCATCCGGACACAGGAGTATGATCGTTCTTCTGCAAATGGCGTGTATACACAGAGCATTACAACGGATATTGTAGTTGGTGATCCGGATTTTAAAGTATTATTTGATTCTGTAGATAATAACGATCCAAATATCTTCAAATATTCACTGGTTGCGGATATGGGTGTCGAAGTAGATCAGCCGACCATTCCTCTTACGATTGCAGGAAATGTGTATGCAGCGGCGGATTACTATAATAAGCAATATAACGAAAGCACCTGGGATGCGTCTGTAAAAGATGCAGACAAGAAGCTTTCAACCGGTGAATATGAAGTTGAAGGTGACGATGGTAAAAAATCGGATCTTGCAAAAGTTTACACACATGGCAGCGTAACATCAAAAAATGCAAAAGTGGAAAAGACTTCTCCGGATTTTTCATACTATAATAAGTATGCAACGCAGACCGGGAAGAACGAAGTCGCAGGAAAAAATGATTACTATGATGGAGAATCGATCAAGAGTAAATATTCCGGCTTCTATGTAAATGGCTCGCAGGTTTCCATTATGGCAGATACGATTATTGTTCCGGGTACACTTGCAGTCATGGACAAGGGATCCCTTTCTGTATATGGAAAGAATGGAACACAGACAGCGGCATCGGAAGTTTGGACAGACAATGTAGTGTTAGATGGTTATAGTACGGTGAAGACGGTTACGGATGATGCCGGAAAAACATCTACGGAATACAAAGGCGCCGATGCAATTATCAAAGCCAATATGTATGTAAAAGATGATACAGAAGTAAATGCAAAAGGATCAAATCTCCAGATTGCAGGAAGCTATTTTGGCTATGGTGACAGTACAGAAAAAGATGAGCGTAAGTTTACGCCGGTTGTCAATGCAGAAAACTTCCAGATTGAAGTTAAAGGTACAGATAATAAGACAACAACGGAAAACCGTGGACATTACAACAGTAGTGCAATTATCGTAAATGGTGAGAATTCAACATTAAACCTTGCGCAGACAAAGACGCTTTTCCTTGCAGGACGTACTTATATCGAACTTTCTAAGGATGTGAATTCGGTAGATGGAACAATCAGGGAAAGTGACGGAAAAACCGATCAGATTGTAAAGACGGTAAAAGATACGTATACCTATCATCCAAAGGATTATAATCCGGAGACACCAAGCACCGAACGGACAGATGCCAATAAGACAACAACAATCCGCGATTATCAGATGGGTGAGAGTATTTCTATCAAGAGTAATCAGCAGGCGTATATTCCGGTTACAAGTGAAGGTATTCCAACACTTGCAAAAAATAAAGATGGTACATCAAAGGGATATTATCTTGCTACATTGCCACCGGCGTTAAAGGGTAGTGACTTGTTTGAAAAGTATTTTTCAAGTTTTAATGGCGATGTACCTTGTGTTTTACAGGAAGTTTCTGGCAAGAAATACTATTATTATGATTTCAAGACAGCATATAATCAGGAAAAGCTTCACATAAGCGCGGAATACAATGCAAACAATATAACAGATAAGGAATATAATACATGGATAAATGAATTCCCATCTGCCCAGTATTTTGCAGCCGGATTTATTACAGATTATGATGCAGAATTAGAAAAGCACAGAGCTTATCTGAAAGCAACAAACAAAAAGACGGTTCAGGATAGTGTCATTGCTGAATATCTTGTGGATATCGGTGATTATGAAGATTTTGAAGCAGGTAATCTGATACTTCCTGATTCCAATGATCCGAATGTCAGCATCTATTCGAGTGGTGCTATTACTGCAAAATCGGATACGACATTTAGTATTGAAAGAAAAGATGATACGAGTGTCATTACAAAGCTTTTGACTACAGACGGATTAAAGGACATGAACGCAGGAAACAAGTGGATTGGTTCTGTGGATGCCCAGGGAAAAGAAACACAATACACAGAAGCATACCAGTTATCGAACCACCTGGAGATGGAATATGATTTCATGAAGTGGAATCTGGGTCATTATAATACAAGCGAATCTTTAGATCCGATTATTCGTGCGAACAATAAGCAGGAAAAGGATTATATAAAAGCTGTTGTGAATGATGAAAATCTGGGTGATGCAAGTATAACTCCGATCAATAAGTTCCTGGATATGTCATTGATTACAGATAAAACAAACATTACACCAAATATCACAGGTTCCGACAAGGGAGAGAGCGTGCTGAATCTTGCCTCCGGATACTCAGTCTGGGTGAGCAATAATGATGTCACTGTAAAGGCCAGAAAAGAAGACAAGGGTGAAGTCCGTGGTATCGTTATCACAAAGGGCGATGTCTATTTTGATACGACAGCTGATAATGGTGTGACAGATTTTGAAGGAATGATCATTGCAGGTGGTAAAGTTTACGTGGCAGGAAATGTAAAAACACTTGCTGCTTCCGCAGAGATCTGTAGAGCAATTCTTCGCGAGTGTCTGTTGAATGGCGATGCAAATTCAAAGTTTATTCTGAATTTGTTCCGTGGATATGAGCCTAATGAAGATGAGGCAACTTCTTCGGATGCATCTGAAGCAAAATCAATTGACAGAATTGATTACACTGATGTAGTAAGCTTTGCAAACTGGATGAAGAACGTAGAATAGAGAGGTGGCCTATGGAGAAGAGAAGATTTATGAAAGAAAACAAAGGCTACTCACTCATAGAGCTGATTATTGTTATGGCGATTGTTGTGATTATGACCGGAGCAGCGATGATTACAATCACGGTCATCCACAATGCCAAGGCGAGGGAAGCAGCTACTACATTTGAAGGGGCTTTGTCTGATCTGCAACAGAATACAAAAGGTAAGATGTGTGTAGTTGCAGATACAGAACAACCGGATTATAGATTTGCATTAGCTGTCTATAAAAAGGGAACGAAATATTATGTCAAGAAAGGTTATTACAAAGGAAATAATCTTGATATGAGCAAAGCGACAAGCTATGTGTTTGTAGATGCAGAAAATGGAAGCGGTGGAAATGGCGAAAGCTTTTCCGCATATGTAAAGGTAACTTATACAGATGCTTCAAAGACGGAACGGGAGATAACCGATCTATCAGATAAGCCGGTCTATATCATCTATGACCGTCAGGGTTGTTGCATCTATGGCGATGGATCTTATAACTTCTATCGTAACAATAAAAATGAGTTACTAAACACTGTGGTGCTGAACAAAAATGGCAGCCACACATCAAATTAGGGGAGGCGTGAGAATGAAGAAAATGAAACGGGATAATCGCGGATTCTCCCTGATTGAATTGATCATTGCACTTGCGGTACTTGCATTTTTGATGTTAGCTGTTTCATCCTTTATGGGGTCAAGTGTGATGAACTCCAAGAAAACACGTGTAGACGTAAAGATGCAGACACAGGCACAGGAAACTTACAGTCTGATTACAGACTCTATCATGCAGGCGTCAGAGATTGTGATCGAAGGTTATACAGCGTCTGATGACAAAGAAATCAAGTTTGGGGATGTTGGAGAACCAACATCCGCAACTTTGACAAAACATTATTATGTTAAGGATCAGGCAACTGCGGATGATCTTGTCAAAACGCCATCTGCATTTGGAATCTCTGGTACGGTTGCAAAGTCAGATATTGTTTTGTATAAGAATGTAAATCCTGATACAATGATTTATGTAACGTATATGCGGATTGAAAGTTCGGTGCCTTTGGATATGAATCAGGTACCCGGAGGAAATCCGAGTTCATCGTCAACACAGACGATTACAAATTCTCTGACCGGTGCTGCAACAGTGGTTGATTGTGCAGAACAAAATGGAAAGAAAGTCTATAGCATAAATGATACACTGGTTACACAGTTTCTGTTCGATGGGAACAAGATGTATTATGGTAGAAAATATGCTTATATGACAAAACTCGATGATAAATACAATGAGTCAGATCCAGACTCAATGCGTGCTCATCTTTATAATAAGTACTTCTCTTATAATGAAGGAAAAGCAGGAGCAGTGAGCGTGGGAGTTCCTGGATGTGTAGCTACAATCAACGGCCAGGATGGTACAATCGGCATCGACCTGTATTACAATCAGGCAAACATGACATATACGACGGTGGGACGTATCAATCCTAGAAATTCGTATGTGTTAATACCAAGAAGGTAAGGAGGAAAAAGGAACATGAAACGTAAAATGAAGATTACTATATCAGCATTAGTAGTTATGTTCGTTGCAGCGATTGCCGTTGCAATTGCATCGTTCTCCTTTGCTGGTGATGGTGACAAGGGCGATTTACTGGATGACAGTGAGCTTTTAGCTGATGCATCTGGTTCGGTCAGTGAAAAAACAATTATCGATTATATAATTGAAAATTCAAAGTCTATCGATCCGGATACAGACAAAAAATATCATATTGCAGAGATTACCTCCTCAGCTGTTCCATCTACATTAGAAACTTTTGTTAGTTCAAATGGGTTTAAAGATTATGTAATTGATGGAAACAGGACAATTGAAGATGTAATGGCAGATGATTGTGTCGAGTATAAAGCATTTGACGGTACGCTCAGTTATAAGAGTGATACATCCATGACATATGATGATGCATTAAAATATATTTCAAATGCTGATTTGATTTATATCAGTAATGATAGCGCAAAAGCGTTTGACACAAAAAATGATATCTGTGAAGAACTGTATAGTATCTTACATGAATATGCGGTTGGTAGTTTTAAACCATTGATTATTGACAGTCCGGATGCATCATCTATCGACACTAATGATAGTAAGTCAATGAATGAATTGGCAAAAAATGTATTTGGACCAAATGAAAAGTATTATTATGCATTCCAGTGGAAAGATGGCGTGTCTGCGGAACAGTATTTAGGACATTCTAATTCTTTGTATCTGGGTATCAATGGTAAAACACAGATGCAAAATGGTATATGGCATACAGTGTATGAATCACAGCCGGCTTTTGACGAAACCGGAAAAGTAACATCACCAAATCCTACTTATCTTGCAAAAGTGTTGACAATAAGTGCAGATGGTTCGACAGAACGGACAAACCAGTTATTACAAAAGAGTGATAACAAGAATCCGGAATTTACAAATCCTCTTTATGAAGTAATCACCAATGAGGATACCACACCTGGATCTGCAGAATATAGCAAACCAGCCAATGCGACGATTTATTCTTTGGCTACGGATTCTATTATGTATATCAATGGTTATAATAATCGTATGGAAGCAAGACCAACCTATATAGAAAACGATGTTGTAACTATGGATGAAGCAGCAACTGTAGATTTCGACCAATACGACATGGTTGTTATAGAGGATAGTTGTAATTCATTAGCAATTTCCCAGGATATGTATAAGAAATTTGCTTCTGCTATGTATGGAAAGATTCATATCGTATATAGTTCGAAGATGGGAACAGCTTCTACTTCGACAAATGGGACAATCGATGACAAAAATCAGCGTAGCACAAACTATTTGAAGCTTATGGTTATGGTTGCCTCCACAGATCTGATTGCAAAGTATGATAATATTCTTGTCACCAGTAGAAGTGAATTTGGAATTATTACCACAACAACAAGCGCTAAAACTGCAAAGGTTGTTGCAGATTTGATTAATAAATCTAAATATCGGGGAATGGGTGGTAGCAGTAGTAGTTCTTCTATGTTTACTGTATTGGAATTACAACCATGTTATCCAATTGATCTGACTGTCGCAGAGTCGCAGCCGGACATATCACAGCATCTCTATAAAGGTAGCTATTATACAAAACCTTCCAACATGCATGAGGGTAAAACTAAGGAACAGTTGCCTGCAAATTCAGAGTATTATGCATGGGAACTTTCTAAAGCAAAGCTGTCAGATGCATTGGGAATCCCATATAATAAGATTAACCTAGTGCAAATGTCTACAGAAGAGTTTGCCGGAGATAAGTCAGCGGTTCTTGGCACATATGATATGATTTATATCGGTGGAAATACATCTGCAATAAAAGATGATCCTACAATGTATAAAGCGTTAGAAAACCAGTATTTACGTCATAATTGGAATAATTCTTTAAATTTGGAAGAAGCTGCCAAAGATATGCCTTTTTATACAGTTTATTCTCATAATGGAGATTTGGTATATGTAACTGCAGCGGACAACCAGAATCTTAAAGGTTCAAAACTGACTGCGCAGGTAAGTAAAGATGGTAATTTACAATATACATTTACCACTCTGAATGGTAACGATATTACATATAATCGTTATTTGGCATTGAAAGAGTATATCGATAAAGGTATGCCGGTTATCGTCAGTGATAAGCTCACAAAAAATTACATCATGGCACGGGATAATAACTATGCGCAGAATGTAATCGATCCTGATTCAAACATGTATAAAGTGCTTGCTGCATGTGATGCAAAGAAAACAGAAGCGGACTCAAAAAATGCTGCATCATCGGTTATGTTTGGATTCCTGCAGGATAAAGTGGTAGATGTATATGCAGATGATTCACTTGGTGGATCAGAAACCGGATATGTATCTGTATTTGCATCCCAGAATGGTTCTCAGAGTGATAGTGATACAGCATCACCAAAAACAACTGTAACTGGAAGCAAGGAAATGCTTTTGCAGGTATATAATGCATCTAAGAAGAAACCTAAGCTTATGATAAAAAATATGCCGGCAACCTATAATCGCTTTGATTCAGATACGATTCTGACAGATCGTACATTGAAATTCAAGTTCGATGTTGCTAATAGCAGTAAATACACAGTAAATCTGTATATTGATGATGATGGAAACGGAAAATTCAGTGAAAAAGAAAAAATGATTTCAAGCAATACCGGTTCACTGGAATACACGTGTGCTTCTTCATTCTTTGGCGCATTGTATTGGATGCTGGAAGTCGTCGATGATGATACCGGTGTTTCCGTTAATCAGACCGGATTTTCTTACATCAAAAATAGCGAGAATAAGAAACAACAGGTAAGTGTCTTACAGATTATGCCGGATGATGGTCAAGGATCGATGGGAAATGATTCTTTGTATTTCTGTACAGTATGCCAGAGATCTTTAAATATTTTGAATTATAATCCGCACTATAACGAGGATGCAGACAGACATCGTGTTGTAACAGAGTATAATGAAGGATATAAGGATACTCCAACCGGATACTTGACAAATGATATTTACTTAGGAAAACACCAACATAAATTTGGCGTTGTGGCGTATGATAGCAATTTAAAACTAGAGCAGTATACAGGTGTAGATGATTTTTATTCTAATCTTGCTGATGAGGCAAGTGCTTGGTATGATTTTGATATTGATATCATTCGGAGCAGTGAACTTGGAAAGATGTCTCAACAGGTACGTGATGCATTTACTCATGTTGTTGATGACTCAGGAAATGTGACGGATACAGTTATAGGTGATCAGCTAAAACGTGTTGAGATTGCAAAGGATGCGTCTGCTGATTCTGCACTGTATGCTGATTATGAAGCTACGAAAAATGAGATATTAAAGGCACAGCTTGAAAGTCATACTACTGCACAAAAAGCACAGGACAAACAGGATATTGTTGCCAGAGTGAAAGCAGATAATCCTGGAATGACAGATGCGGAGATTCAGGAAAAAGCATCTAAGCTCTCGCAGACAGAGATTATCAATATTCTGAAGAGCAAACTGATCGGTGAACTAGACGCAGATGCTCTTAATGCAGTGTATGTTGCAAAGAAAAAATGCGATTATTCAGACCTGGCAAATACCAATTATCTCGCTTACACAGACAAGAGTTTTGTGGATGGAATTGCCGAAAAGAAGGAAGCGGTTGAAGACGCGATTGATGCGTTGATTGCCGGTGTACAGGCTGGAAAGGGTCCTCTGGCGGGAAACGTGACTGTTAAGGAATTACAGGATATCAAGAAGTCAGAATATTATTTTGATCTGTATGCATTAGCAGGGCGCAGGATGATGAGGGAAAATATTTCATCTTCTTATTTAGCTGCAGGTCAGGATATTAACAAAATCATTTCTGATTACTACAAGGAAACGGATAAAGAACTTGAGTATAAGGAAAAATATAAACGTTTTACGCGCTATGCAGCCGGAACAGATTGGATATCCGCTTGTTATAGTTCTGTATTATTTGGTCCTTCGGAGAGCTTTAATAAAAAAGATATAGATTCAGAAATTGCACTGGATGATTTGGAAACGTACGTCAAAGATGGACACCAGGTTGTATTGTTCCATGATACATTGACACCATATACAGATGTAGGAGCTTCGAAGCTTACAGCCCGACTTCGGTCATATTTTGGTATGGATCGATATCATATGCAGACAACAACGGAAGCGGAAGCGGAGAAGACAGATAATAATATAAAGACGAACAATTCCAATCCAAAGATTGCAACCGATGAACCAAACTATGTAAAGTATGTAACAAAAAATGGTTATAGTAAAGATAAGTATTTTATGACGAATCTTTCGAACAAATCTAAGACAGATGAATCGCGGTATAAATCTTGGAAACAGGATGTTCATATTAATGCAGGCGGTTATTTGACAGACGTAGCTTATACGGATAGCTTTAATTTGGGAGATAATAATAATAATGCTAATTATGCAATGCCATACAAGTATGGTCAGTTAAGTTATTCGGATCAGACGGTTCATATTCAGGATGCAAAGTTTGATACGGAATCATTCTCAGATGGTAGATATGGTACAAACAAAGCAAGTCGTAACAATATGGGGTTGGTAACTACGTTCCCATTTACGATTGCATCTGAACTTTATATCGGTCCTACACATGGACAGTCGTATGCTGTGGATCTCGAAGATGATGATATGACAGTATGGTATTCACTTGCAGGCGGCGACAGTGCTCCTAAAGGTTCATCTATGTATGCAGCTTCACCGAGAGATGCAATGGATAATTATTTCCTGTACTCTTACAAGAATGTGTTCTATTGCGGTGCCGGACACGGAGATATCCTAGGTATCCACAAGAACAACAATGATGAGCGTTATTTGTTCATCAACATCATGTGTAATTCTGTTCGTCTAAGCGTTGCGCAGCCAACGATTAAAGTATTTGATTATGATCCGACGGAAACGCAGGAAAATAATTCAATTATTAAGCCGGATGGCAACAATGGATATGTTATGAAAGTGAAAGAGAATGAGGACTATCCAGAGTTTAACTTTAAGGTTCAGACAGATTCGGACACTACTTTGACAAATGTAAAGATTTTCTATGATTTGGATTATAAGAATGGAAATACTTCGAATGCTTATGTTAAAAACAAAGACCATATTTTGGTTGCTGACTGGGGCTCAGATCAGGTTACCAAGGGTCAGAATAAACATGTATTCCGATACAATCCAAAGTTAGAGAAATTATATGGTTCTGATAATCATCAGATTATGGAAATTTATACTGATGAGAATGGAAAGGAAACGAAAGTTGCTGCAACAGCGTTGAAGGCTTTGCCAAGTTATTTCGCACCATATAATAATGAATATACATATATTGTCATAGAAGCAACTGATTCAAAGGGCAATAAAGTATATCAGCGAATAAAAATAAAAGCAGTTCCACATTTGTTTGATCTGACGTAAAAAGAAGTTCATACAAGCAAGATTTAACCACGGGTGTATCCGAGAGGATCCTCGTGGTTTTTGCTATAATTTGATGATGAAAAAAGAACAAAAATATGATAAGATAAACATAAATATATAATTTAGGAGAATCCGTCTATGAACACACAACTTACACAGCTGATACAAAACAAAGATTTGCATATATTGATTTTAACAGATGGTTACAATATCCATCATATATCTGGTTACCGGGGGCATACAGGGATGCTTGTGGCATTTGCTGACGCACAGTATATCCTGACCGACAGCCGGTATACGGAGCAGGTGCAGATTGAGGCACCGGAATTTTCCTGTATCGATATCGGGCATGATGGATATGCGAAGACGATTGCGGGGCTTTGGCAGAAAGCTGTTGCGGTAAAAGAAGAACCTACACTTCGCATCGGATTTGAGAACAAGGAGATTTCCTATATGCAATACCGGGCTTTCGTCGATACATTTGCGAAGGAATTACCAAAGGTGCAGGTGGAGTTTGTGCCACTCGAAGATGCGGTAAATGCATACCGGGAAGTGAAGACAGAGGACGAGATTGCGAAGCTTGCGCGGGCGGAGCAGATTGGGGATGAAGCATTTACAGAGATCGTGAAGTTCATCCGGGAGAACTGGAAGGATGGGCTTACCGAACAGCGCGTGGCATTGCAGCTTGAATATGAGATGCGGCTACGCGGCGCGGAAGGAACAAGTTTCGATACGATCGCGGCAAGCGGGAAAAACAGCAGCCTGCCACATGCGATGCCACAGCCGAAGGTTTTGGAAGAAGGCGATTTCCTGACGATGGATTTTGGTTGTATGTATCAGGGGTATTGTTCGGATATGACGCGGACGATCCATATTGGATCGCAGGTGGATGCGGAGCAGAAGACGGTGTATGATACCGTACTTCGGGCACAGCTTGCGGCACTTGCAGTCATCAGACCGGGGATGGTTTGCTCGGACGTAGATAAGGTTGCAAGAGATATGATAGCGGAAGCAGGGTATGGAGATTATTTCGGACATGGACTCGGACACAGCGTAGGGCTTTTTATCCATGAGGAGCCGCGTTTTTCTATGAAATGTGATGCTGTATTAAAGCCGGGGGTCGTGATCACGGTGGAGCCGGGAATCTATCTGCCGGGAAGATTCGGTGTGCGGATCGAGGATATGATCGTAGTCACGGAGGATGGCTACCGGAATCTGGCATCGTCACCGAAGGAACTGATTTGTGTATAAAAATTTAGAAAAACCTATTGACAACTCCATACTTGCATGCTATAGTATGCAAGTATGTTGATGAAAGCAGAGTATCCACTCTCACCTTAGCGCGCTGGCGACTCGGGTTACTATAGTAAGAGTATGCATCACAGGATGCGGGTCATATAGATTTCTTATTATAACAGTGTGTGGATAGTTTGTCTATCCACTTTTTTAATGCCACCGAGCAGATGCGAGGGGCGGTACCCGAGGGAGGTGTATATTATTAGCGATTTAATGATTAATGAACAGATTCGTGACAAGGAAGTCCGTGTCGTAAGTGAGACAGGAGAACAGCTTGGTATCATGTCAGCGAAAGATGCACAGAAGCTGGCAGATGAGCAGGGTGTAGACTTGATCAAGATTGCTCCGACTGCGAAGCCACCGGTTTGCAAGATTATGGATTACGGTAAGTTCCGTTATGAGCAGACCCGCCGCGAGAAGGAAGCAAAGAAGAAACAGAGAATCATTGACATAAAGGAAGTACGTTTATCACCGAATATCGATGGAAACGATCTGAATACAAAGGCAAACATGGCCAGGAAGTTCCTGACCAAGGGCGATAAAGTGAAAGTTACACTCCGGTTCCGGGGCAGAGAGCTTGCACATACAGACAATGGAAAGGCAATCTTAGATTCTTTTGCAGAGATGCTTTCCGATGTCGCAGTCATCGATAAGCCGGCAAAGTTTGAAGGCAGAAGTATGATCATGTTTTTAGCTGAAAAACGTTAAATTCATATAAATAAGAAATCACCATGCATATGCATGATTTTTAAGGAGGAAAAGAAATGCCAAAGTTAAAGACAAAAAGAGCAGCTGCAAAGCGTTTTAAGAAGACAGGAACAGGTGAGCTTAAGAGAAATAAGGCTTACAAGAGCCACATTCTTACTAAGAAGTCTACAAAGAGAAAGAGAAATCTTAGAAAAGCAACTATGACTGACGCTACAAACAGCAAAGTTATGAAGAAGATTTTACCATATTTATAGGATATTAGGAGGAATGAACGATGGCAAGAATTAAAGGCGGCGTAGGCGCTAAGAAGAGACATAATAGAACATTGAAGCTCGCAAAAGGATACAAGGGAGCAAGATCAAAGCAGTACAGAGTAGCAAAGCAGTCAGTGATGAGAGCCCTTACATCTTCTTATGCTGGCAGAAAGCAGAGAAAGAGACAGTTCAGACAGCTCTGGATCGCTCGTATCAATGCTGCAGCCAGAATGAACGGACTTTCCTACAGCAAGCTGATGTATGGTCTGAAGCTTGCAGGTGTAGATCTGAACAGAAAGATGCTTTCCGAGATGGCAATCAGCGATCCAGAAGGCTTCACAAAGGTAGTAGAGGTTGCAAAGAGCAAGCTCGCATAATTTATCCGTCTATTATAAAAACCCGTTGTCTTTTGACAGCGGGTTTTGTTATAATACAGACAGGCGTGATGTGACAGCCTGGAAATGGAGGTTGTATCTTTGAAAATTGCAAAAGAAAAGAAAATTTTAAGTTGGATCCTGGCAGTTGTCTGTATGGTTTCAATGCTGATGGTTCCGGTGCGTGTACATGCGGAGGAGCAGGAGCTTCCGACTGGAGATCTGCTCCCGATCGAGGCAGTGGAAATCGACGAAAGCTATGGAGAACTCGATGCGTCGGAACAGGCGGCCTATAGCAATGGCGATGACAGTACGTTGTTTTCGGCTGTGAACCGGTCGGACTGGGATCGATACGGAGATACGTATTGCTATGAGAATATGAACGAAGAATGGCAGAGTATCTACGATGCGATGGCGGCCATGTGTGAACGGTATATGAATACCCGGGCCGACATCACGAAATTGATGGTAAATGGCAAGGCAGTCTATGGAATCGGACCATTTTCCCATGATAATATGTCCAAGGAAGATCTGTCTGCGCTGGTTTATATCTTTAATTATCAGAATCCGGAGTATTATTTCCTGGCGAATGGCCTTTATTATAATAGTAAAGTCGTGTATATCAAGGTCTATGACACGTTTGCGGATGGCGATTCCCGTTCGGATATGTCTTCTGAGATCTTCCGTATTGTGGATGGCTGGGCGCAGGAGGTTGCAGCGCAGACGACAGAGTATAAGAAGATGAAGAAAGCGTGTGATATTGTATGTGACAATGTCTCTTATGACCAGGCCGGTGTCAGCGATATTTTTAACCAGTCGCTTTACAGTGCTGTGATGACGCAGAAGTCTGTGTGTGCCGGTTATGCGAAGCTGTATAGTGCAATCACAAATGCAGGCGGGCTCCGCACAGTTTCTGTGACGAGTCAATCGCATGCATGGAACCGTACAAAGCTTGGTGACCGGTGGTACAATGTCGATATGACATGGGGGGATACCGGTTTGTACCGGTATGCATATATGGCAAAATCAGATGCAACGATGATGGCGTATGATGGAACTTCAAAGGAATCTCATACACCGCATGATTATTATGATACTTTGGCGCCTGCGTGTCCGGTTGATTATAATTCTGTAAAAACAGTCGTGGAGGCGGATGCAATCTCGCTGGAAAATCCTTCGATTGTTCTTGATCTCGCCAGCAATCCGGTTGCGACGATTCGCACGGTATTTTCACCGGCGGACGTGACGGACCAGAGTCTTTCCTATGTGTCCGGCGATATCCGGGTTGCAACGGTAGACGCAGATGGAACGGTGACTGCTGTCGGTGCAGGAAAAACACAGATTACGGTCCGGAAACGAACAAATAATCTGAAAGCAGTCTGTACCGTGGAAGTGCGTGCTCCGGAAAAACAGGCGGACATTACAGTGTCTTATCGCACGCATGTCCAGACGTATGGCTGGCAGAGTCCAGTTACAAATGGACGTTTAAGCGGAACCAATGCAGAAGGAAAGCGGCTCGAGGGTATTATGATCACGGTGAGCGGGGACGCGGATCTTGGAATCCGGTATACGACGCATTGCCAGACGTATGGGTGGTTGCCTTGGGCATCAAATGGAGACCTGAGTGGAACAGAAGCAGAAGGAAAGCGCTTAGAAGCAATCAAGATCAGACTGACAGGGGCTGACCGGGATAAGTATGATGTGTTTTATCGTGTGCATGCGCAGACATATGGCTGGCTTGGATGGGCGAAGAATGGTGCGCCTGCCGGTTCCGGCGGATATGCAAAAAGACTGGAAGGTATCCAGATTGTTGTGCTGCCGAAGGGGAGCGCTGCACCGGGATTGGACTATGCGGGTGTCAATGCAACGGCCTATGTGCACCGGTCAGAGACGTATATTGCGCTTCCGGGACTGGCTCCGGTGTTGAACCAGAACTCGACAGATAGTCAGAATCCGCAGATTCCGGGGGATGACCAGTGTAATATACTTACGCGTACGCATGTCCAGACGTATGGCTGGCAGGGCTGGAGATACAATGGTCAGTTGAGCGGAACAAGTGGGGAAGCAAAACGACTCGAGGGTATCTGTATCAAGCTTACCAATAAGCCTTATTCAGGCAGTGTTGTGTACACAACCCATGTTCAGACGTATGGATGGCAGGAAAATCCGGACAATCCGGATACCTGGCGCAGGGATGGCCGGATGAGTGGAACGAGCGGCGAGGCAAAACGACTCGAAGGGATCTGTATTGCATTGACCGGGGAGATGGCGCAGCACTATGATGTATATTACCGCGTGCATGCGCAGTCTTATGGCTGGCTTGGCTGGGCGCGTAATGGTGCACCCGCCGGAACATCCGGGCTTGCAAAGCGGCTCGAAGGGATCCAGGTTGTACTTGTGGAAAAGGGGAGTGCTGCACCGGCTATGAATTATGGTGGAATCCGGTCGGAAAATCGCTTTTCTTATATCAGGCGGTAACAGAAGTTTGGTCAGGATTTTTTCGACAAATTTTTTGAAAAAAGTAGTTGACAAGTGAATCTCAAAATGATATTATATGTCTTGCGTTGAGCGTGAGCAACACGCAAGAACATGCGGGAGTGCTGGAATTGGCAGACAGGCTAGACTAAGGATCTAGTGATGGCAACGTCGTGTGGGTTCAAGTCCCATCTCCCGCATTACGAAAAAGAAGAGAATATTGATTCTCTTCTTTTTTTGCGTTCTTCGGAAATAATCATGGATTTTTCGAAAAGAAATTGCTATAATTGGAAACAGTCTAATCAGATGGGAGCAGATACGAATGAGCAGCAAATCAAAATCAAAATCAGACAATCTTGGATATTGTACCGGCGTGCGCGTGATGGATGTTGCATCCTATGTGTATGCGCTTCTTGTTTTTGGTATTTATCCGATTGTCTATGATGATCATTATTTTAATATCACGATTACGAAATACCATTTCTTTCTGTATGCGACAGGTGTGTACCTGGCACTTGCGCTGATTGGGTATGTGGTGGAAACGAGCTTGAAAAATTATTATCATTATGATTCTCTGCTCGTGACAGACACTGGGCGGACACGGTTTCTAAGGCCGGAGTTTTGGGCTGTCGCGTTCCTTATGGCAAACTTTTTTGCATGGCTTGTCGCAGACGACAAGAAGGATGCGTTCTATGGATCCCAGGGCAGAGATATGGGGCTTTGTATGTACCTGATTCTGATCGTGATGGTAGTTGTCCTGGCACAGAGATTTCATCCGCAGATGTTTGTCTTTTTGTTCTTTGCGGCGGCGAGTGCATTTGCATTTGCGGTGGCAATCGGGCAGCACATGGAGCATGACTTTCTGAACCTGCGGTACAATATCGCAGAGAAACAATATACGAAGTTTATATCGACATTTGGAAATATCAATATGTACGCGAGTTTTCTTTCTATCGCGATACCGGTTTTCCTGGCAGTGTTTATTTTCTGTAAAAACTGGGGATACCGCGTGATATCCGGGATCCTGCTTATAGCAGCCGGATATAACATCCTGATTGCAAACAGTGACAGTGTATTCCTGGGGATCGCTGCGGGGGTAGCGGTGCTTTTTATCCTTGCTTTTCTGCAGGGAAAAGTCCGGTATGGAACGTTTGGTCTGTTCTTGATATTTGCGGGAAATCTCGTACTTGGGTTCATCAACAAATATGCGCACACACGCTATGACAAGAAGCGGGGTGGGCTTGCAATCGCGTTAAACCGGCTGGATATCGCATTTTTTTTATGTGTGGTCTCACTGCTCGTGTGTGTAGCCGTGTGTATCCTGCATGCGAAGTTTGGTACACGGATCGCTGCATGGAACAAAAAGAAGATTGTGCTGATTGCCTGTGGTGCATGCGTGGCACTTGGCGTGATTGCTGTGATCGTGCTGGCAGTTACGGGTTCTTCTCTGCTTACGTTCGACGATAAGTGGGGCAGCTACCGCGGATATATCTGGCGGAAGATCGTAGAAGTCTATGGGGATGCGCCATTTGTAAATAAGCTGTTTGGCTATGGAAATGAATCGGTGCGTGTGACTTTGAAAGCCGCATGTTACAATGAAATGGTGCAGGTAACCGGAAAAGTCTATGACAATGCGCATAATGAGCTGCTGCAATATTTGTTTACAACCGGTATCCTGGGACTGCTTTCTTACCTGGCACTTGTAGGAAGTAGCATCGTGTATATGTGGAAGCATGCAAAGGAGCATGCGTGGATCTGTGTGTGCCTGGCAGCGACGGTTGCGTATTTTGCACAGAGTGTATTGAATCTGAATCAGCCGATTACAACACCGCTGTTTTTCGTATTTATGGCGATGGGGGTCGGAACTGTGAATTATTGTAGAAAGATAAAGGAGTTAGAGGAACGTGCTTGAGTTTCTTGTTCATAAGTGTATAAAGGATGCGGATGACATCGAGCGGCCGGATGTCCGTAAACGGTATGGATTTTTTTCTTCGATCGTTGGAATCATCTGCAATATTCTTCTGTTTGGAAGCAAGCTTGCAATCGGACTTGCGGCAGGTTCGATCTCCATCGTATCGGATGGTGTGAATAACCTGTCGGATTGTGCAACCTGCATCGTGACGATGTTTGGCTATAAGATGGCGGCAAAACCGGCCGACCGGGATCACCCGTTTGGACATGGACGGATGGAGTACCTGACGTCGTTGATCATAGCCGCAGCGATTCTGGTTGTCGGCTTTGAGTTGTTGAAGAGTTCGGTGATGAAAGTGCTGCACCCGGAGCGCGTGACATTTTCGGTAGTTGCACTTTGCGTGCTTGTCCTTTCGATTCTGGTGAAGATTGGCATGGGAATCATGAACCGGAAGCTTGGAACAAAGCTTTCTTCTTCAATCATGATAGCGACATCGAAAGACAGTTTTAGTGATGTGTATGCGACGCTCGCGACGATGATCGCGCTCGTGATGTCGGCATTTTCCGACCTTCCGATCGATGGCATCATGGGAATTGTTGTGTCTGTGATGATTATGATTTCAGGCTTTGGTATCGTGAAGGATACGGTCGATCAGCTGCTCGGACAGCCGGCAGATGAAGAGCTTGTGAAGAAAATCCGGGAGCTTGTGTCGGAGAATATGTTCTGCCATGGCATGCATGACCTGATCATCCACAGTTATGGTCCGGGCAATCTGATTGGCAGCGTACATGTGGAAGTGGACTGCCACGATAATATCATGGAGATCCATGACGCTATCGATGAGTTAGAGCGGAATATCTATGATGAATTGCAAGTACATATGACGATTCATATGGATCCGGTCGACTACAATGACGAGAAGACAAATGTCTGCCGCGATATGATGATCGAGATTCTGCGTGAGATCGATGCGGGGCTTACTATGCATGACTTCCGGATTGTATCCGGTCCGACGCATACGAATCTGATTTTCGATGTGCTGGTACCATATGAGTGCAGGAAGACGGAAGCGCAGATCAAGGATGAGATCCAGAAGAAGCTGGCCGGGAAGAAGGAGACGTTCTACGCGGTGATTACGTTTGATAAGGGGTATTGCTAGAGCGGGTGCGTGTGAATGGATGAATGGATGTACGAAGCCGGATGGCTGCCGGGCTGGATGGATGTGTGGATGCACGGATGGGTGTGACAGAAAAAACTGGACAAAATGGGTGGTTTCAAGTATAATTAAATCATCATTGTGAATGATAGTAAAAGCGAGGAAGAGAACAAGTAGTGCTTGTGGGAAGCTGCCACAGAAAGCAGCCGGTGGATGAGAGGCGCGGTAAGCCGGAAGCATGAATACATCTCAGAGCTGCTCCCTGAATATTTATCAAGTAGGGGTAGACGGAGTGGCACACGTTATCAGTGCTGAAGTATGGATTCCATACTTGGAAAGGCGTTTATCGTGAGGTAAGCGTGAAATAAGGTGGTAACACGGAGTATGCTTCGTCCTTATAGTTTTATAAGGACGTTTTTTTATGTCCTTATTTAGGAGAAAGCATCATGAACACAGCGAATGATTTGGGACGCTTTCGACGACCTGCCGACGCGCGTATGCGAGGGCGGTACTATATTATATTTTGGAGGAAAGAAAGATGACATTGTACGAAGAATTGGTAGCAAGAGGCTTGATTGCACAGGTGACAAACGAAGAGGAGATCAGCCGTCTGATCAATGAAGGAAAGGCAACTTTCTATATTGGATTTGATCCAACCGCAGACAGCCTGCACGTAGGACATTTTATGGCGCTCTGTCTGATGAAGCGTCTGCAGATGGGCGGCAATAAGCCAATTGCTCTGATCGGCGGCGGCACCGCAATGATCGGTGATCCGTCCGGAAGAACGGATATGCGTCAGATGATGACGAAGGAGACAATCCAGCATAACTGTGACTGCTTCAAGAAGCAGATGAGCCGGTTTATCGATTTTTCGGATGGAAAAGCGCTGATGGTAAACAATGCGGACTGGCTGCTGGATTTGAATTATATCGAAGTACTGCGTGAAGTTGGTGCACATTTTTCCGTCAATCGTATGTTGACGGCTGAGTGTTACAAGCAGCGTATGGAGAAGGGACTTAGTTTCCTGGAGTTCAACTATATGATTATGCAGAGTTACGATTTCTATGCATTGTTTCAGAAGTATGGCTGTAATCTGCAGTTTGGTGGCGATGACCAGTGGTCAAACATGCTGGGCGGTACAGAGCTGATCCGTAGAAAGCTTGGCAAAGATGCACATGCGATGACGATCACATTGCTCTTAAATTCCGAAGGCAAAAAGATGGGTAAGACACAGAAGGGTGCTGTATGGCTTGACCCGAATAAGACAACGCCTTATGAGTTCTTCCAGTACTGGAGAAATGTTGATGATGCAGATGTCATCAAGTGCCTGAAGATGCTCACATTCCTTCCACTCGAGCAGATCCAGGAGATGGAGCACTGGGAAGGAAGCGAACTGAACAAGGCAAAGGAGATTCTGGCTTATGAGCTTACTTCGCTTGTACATGGCGAGGAAGAGGCGAAGAAAGCACTCGACGCAGCGAAGAATATCTTCGGCGGTGGAAATACAGAGAATATGCCGGTGGCTGAGATCACAGCAGATCTCTTTAATGACGGACAGGCAGATCTGATGTCAATCATCGTGCAGGCAGGACTTGCTGCATCGAAGAGCGAGGCAAGACGTGCGATCGAGCAGGGCGGCGTCTCTGTAAATGGTGAGAAGATCACAGATGTGAAGAAGGTATTCACACCGGATGATTTCGTGGATGAGTTCGTGCTGAAGAAGGGAAAGAAGAATTTCCGTAAGGTTGTATATAAGGCGTAGGGCTGGAGGATAACCGGCGGGCTGTGGCGAGAGACTGGCTGATGTTTGGTATGCAGCAGGGCACACGGTATATCAGGTGTAGAAAGAATGATACGAAAATGTCTGAATACAATTAAATATGGAACAGCAAAAGCGAGAGCCATCGTGCTTTCGGCTTTGCTGTTTGGGATTGGAGCTGTCGGCGCGGTTGTGTGTGCAATCGTGTTCCGGCAGATTCTGCTTATTTTTGCGGCAGCCGTCTGTGTATTTATCGTGATTACATTGGCGCAGACGTTAATTATACAGGGTGGTGTTGCTAATCATGTAGAAAATGTGGAAAAACGTGGTACAACACGTTCCGGGCGTGTGAGGACGCAGGATGCGGATAAGCGTGTCGATCATATGAAGCCGCCGGTATTTGTGAAGCGGAAGAACCACCGGGCTGCGGATGCAGGATATCCGGAGGGAGAAGCTGCTGCGGAAGCTGCACAGTTTAGTCCACTCACTCAGGATACAGTCACGATATACGACCGGAAGAAGGTTAAGAAAGCAATGCACAAATTCAAGGTGCGGCGCGATCATCGTATGATCTTTGTGGATCATTCGGAAAAGCTTCATATTAACCAGACACCGGCATATATATGGGTGGAAAAGAAAAATTTCCATCTTTTGCTGCTCGAGCAGGAACCGCGGCATATCACGATTCCGGTTTACCAGATCAAGGAGATTACGTATCTGAAGAAGCAACAGGTCAATGAAGATATGGACTATGCGGCGTATAAGAGCAGCAGTGTGATTGCGGATATGTTCCGTCCGTATTTGCCGGATTATACGCACAGCACAGTGGTCGATGATCTGTCAGCATACAAAAACCTGTATGGCATCGGAAATGGAATCTATGTCACAAACCGTTCGGCAGCAGCTCTTTTTGATCTGCTCGGTGTTCCTTTTCAGGTGGATGACCGGGTTACGATGTCGAACAAGGTGAATGTTTTTTTTAAAGAAGCGTACAAATCCAATATTCTGTTGCGGGATAATGTGATTGATGCAAATGGGTATGCAGACCGGATCAGCAAGACACTTGACAATCTGGCTCATTCGACAGTCAGTTATGCGGAGTTTAAGGAGACACTCAATCTGATGATACGAAACAAATTGATCACCCAGGAATTTGCGTCGTATTATATGCGTGTGAGGGATGATTTAAGCCGGTGATCGTCTGGAGCCGGATGTCGTGCAAGAAGTATATAATAAGTGGAAAAACATAAGCATGAACGGACTTTTGATGTTGTTTCACAAGTTAAGTATAAGTAAAAGCTTGTATTTACTTGCGAAAACGATATAAAAGTCCGTTTTTGCACATGTTTCACAAGTCACTGCTTAATTATTTATAGTGAAAAACTATTTTCACAAAATTATAGAAAGTAAAATCGTTGATTTTTAAGTTTGCCTTTTCCTTTAAGTTGAGTTATCGTAGTGATATGTTAAAAATAGTTAAGAAAATAAAGGAAAAGGAGAATATGACGATGGAAGTTACAGCAGAAGATTTAGGAAAGCGTTCATTTTGTGAGGCGGTCATGCGTGCAAGACTGCCAAAAGCAGTATTCAAGGAGTTAAAGAAGACAATTGATTACGGTGCACCGCTTGATGCAGCGATTGCTGATTCCGTAGCGATTGCCATGCGGGAGTGGGCGAAGGAACTCGGCGCAACACATTATACACACTGGTTCCATCCACTCACAAACCTGACAGCAGAGAAACATGATTCTTTCATGGATCCGGTTGGTGATGGTACATTTATCACAGAGTTCACAGGCAAGGAATTGATCAAGGCTGAACCGGATGGTTCTTCCTTCCCTTCCGGAGGTATCCGCGAGACATGTGCAGCAAGAGGTTATACAGTCTGGGATTGTACATCTCCTGCATTTGTCAAGGAGATTCCGGATGGATGCAAGGTACTTTGTATTCCGACTATTTTCATTTCATATACGGGCGAGTCGCTGGATCATAAGACACCGCTTCTTCGTTCCATGGATGCAGTCAACAAGCAGGCACTTCGTATCTTGAAGCTCTTCGGTAAGACACCGGCGAAGGTAACTGCTTCTGTTGGACCGGAGCAGGAGTATTTCCTGATCGACAAGGATAAGTTCAATCAGAGACTTGACCTGAAGCTGACCGGACGTACATTGTTTGGCGCACCGGCACCGAAGGGACAGGAGCTTGACGATCAGTACTTCGGCGTGATTAAGGATAAGGTTTCTCATTTCATGAGAGAGCTCAATAAGGATCTGTGGGAGTATGGTATTCCGGCGAAGACACAGCACAATGAGGTTGCTCCTTCTCAGCATGAGATCGCACCAATTTATGGTACAACAAATGTAGCAACGGATCAGAACCAGTTGCTGATGGAGACATTGAAGAAGGTTGCAGAGAGAAACGGATTCGCTTGTCTGCTGCATGAGAAGCCATTTGCAGGTGTTAACGGTTCTGGTAAGCATAATAACTGGTCTATCTCGACATCCGATGGTGAGAACTTGATCGATCCGGGCAAGGAGCCGGAGAAGAACCTGCAGTTCCAGGTATTCTTAGCTGCAATTCTGGAGTCTGTTGATAATCATGCTGCATTGCTTCGTTTGTCAGCAAGCTCTGCCGGTAATGATCACAGACTTGGTGCAAACGAGGCACCTCCGGCAATTATTTCCGCTTACCTTGGTGATCAGCTTGCCGATGTAGTCGATCAGATTATTGCAAACGGAGAGGCAACAAGCAGCTTGAAAGGTAAGGTTTACAAGTCCGGATGTTCCGTCATTCCTGAGTTCAAGATGGATGCGACAGACCGTAACCGTACATCACCATTTGCATTTACCGGTAATAAGTTTGAGTTCCGTATGGTTGGTAGTACACAGTGTATTGCACAGCCAATGATGACATTGAATACAATCGTTGCTGATACACTTTGCAATTTTGCAGATGTGCTGGAGAAGGCAGATGATTTCGAGGCAGCTGCAAAGAAGCTGGTTGCTGATAAGTTGAGAGAGCATCAGAGAATCATCTTCAACGGAAATGGTTATTCCGAGGAGTGGATAAAGGAAGCAGAGCGCCGTGGACTTCCAAATATCAAGTGCATGGTTGATGCGGTTGATTACCTTGCTACACCGGAGAATATCGAAATGTTTGAGAAGCATGGTGTAATGTCTAAGCGTGAGCTGGTTGCAAGAGGCGTTGTTATGTATGAGAACTACGCAAAGCAGATCAATATCGAGGCTAAGACAATGATTGAGATGTCCACAAAGCAGATCATCCCGGCTGTTATGAAGTACGAGGGTACTCTGGCTGCTTCTGTGAAGGATTTGAAGGAGCTTGGTATCAGCGCAGATACACAGATGGAGATTCTTTCTACCATCGATACAAAGCTTGCGGAACTTAAGAAGGCAACTGCAGAGCTTGAGGATATTGTGGCTAAGGCTGCTGAGAAGGAAGAGGATCCAAAGGCTTGGGCAAAGTACTATCATGATGTGGTATTTGCTTTCTTTGATACAGTCCGTAAACCAGCGGATGAGCTTGAGAAGATCGTAGACGCAAAGGCATGGCCATTCCCTACATATGAAGAGCTGTTGTTTGAACAGTAGAATATGCTATGAACCTTATGGGTTTATATATTTTCCCCCAGGGGCTGCTTTGGCAGCCCCTTTTTATGTTATGGCGACGAGGAAAATGCACGCATTTATGCGTTGCATTTGACGACCGCTAATCAGAGCAAGATGTGCAGAGCATATCTTGTCTCTGTGGAGACTTTTTACTCGGCGTGATAGCAAATGGGCGTAGAATGGAGTATAATTATGGAAAAACCCACGACGTGGGCAAGGAGGGTGGAAAGCAAGCAGAAAAACCCACCTTGGAAGCTAATCGGCATGAGTCGGAGGGAAAAGTGGGCGTGGGAGCGAGATGGTGGGCTGGAAAACCCACGATATGGGCGTGGAGCACGGAAATCAAGCAGAAAAACCCACTGCGTGTGTTTTTTGAGAAAAAAGCAAGCAAAAAAACACAAACCGGAAACTAATCGATACGTACCGGAGGGAAAAGTGTGTTTTTTGGAGAAGAAGCAAGCGGAAAAACACATGGCGTGTGTTTTTAGAGAGAAAAGCAAGCAAAAAAACACAAACCGGAAACTAATTGATACGTACCGGAGGGAAAAGTGTGTTTTTTGGAGAAGAAGCAAGCAGAAAAACACATGGCGTGTGTTTTTAGAGAGAAAAGCAAGCAGAAAAACACAAACTGGAAACTAATCGATATGTACCGGAGGGAAAAGTGTGTTTTTTGGAGAAGAAGCAAGCAGAAAAACACACGACGTGTGTTTTTAGAGAGAAAAGCAAGCAGAAAAACCCAAAACCGGAAGTTTCAGGTGAATTTTAGAGTGGATTTCTGTATATCCACTCAGATATACATATATAAAGATAAAAAGAGGACGAGACATGAAAATAAAGAACGTTATATTTGACTGCAATGGTACGATGATCTTCGATGGCAAATATCATGACATTGCATGGCGGATGTATGTGAGTAGGCTGGCAGGCAGGGAACTTACAAAGGAAGAATTCCAGCATCAGATACTTGGACATACGAACCGGGATATTTTCGAGTGGCTGCTTGGAAAGGGAACTCTGTCTGAGAAGAAGATCATGCAGCTGACGGAAGAAAAAGAAGCCTTGTACAGGAGTATGTATCAGGAAGACCGAGAGGCCTGTCGGCTAGTTAAAGGTCTGCCGGAATTCCTGAATGAGTTGCAACGAAGGAACATAAAATGTAATATTGCAACGGCATCTTGTCTATCGAATGTTGACTTTTATTTTGAACGGTTTGGACTTGAAAAATGGTTTGACAAAACAAAGCTTGTCTATGATGATGGAACAATGCGTGCAAAGCCTGCACCGGATATGTATGTCCATGCAATGGAACGTATCGGAGCGGAGCCATCTGAGACGATGGTAATCGAGGACAGTCCGTCTGGAGTGAAAGCCGCCGCGGCTGCAAACGCAGCTTGTATTGTAGGAATCTACGGCGATTCCGATAAGAAGTTGCTGCAGGATACCGGTGTGTGTAATTATTTGATTGAAGATTATATGGAACTGCTATTCTTGACAGGGGACACTCCTCTTGACAGGAATCGCTGTTTATGACAAAAGAAGTGTTCTTGATTGATGATTATTGGGGAGATTTCCTGAGTAATTCTATTTTTCCCCAATTCCTCACTATATATTTGCTCGTCAATGGGGAAAAATTCGAAAAATACGATAATTTCCCCATTGTTTTCAGCATTTCTTCTTGTTTTGATTGGGGATAATTTCTCGTTTCTGCATTTTTTATCCAAACCGTTGCGCATTTCCCTTTTGTAATTGGTGAGTTCCCTTGGATTTTTTCTTTTTTACTCAATTTTGTTCTTTTGGTGATAATTACATGACAAAAGAAGCGCCCCCGATCAACGGTTGACGAATGGCGTTTATCGTGGTACGCTTTCTTAGATGTAGGTCATTATGTTCGCGTGTAGTGACGAGAGGATTTTGTATACGAAATATGTCATGACGCAGCTGACTTTAGGGACTAGCTTTATATACGAAATTTACAATTACATAGACGGTTACAAATTTAAAATAAAGAATGGAAAAAGAATACAGGAGGACAAAAACATGCAGGTAACTATTTCGGATGCAATTCGTTATATCGGAGTGGATGATAAGGATATTGACTTGTTTGAGAGTCAGTACGCAGTACCGGAAGGCGTATCATACAATTCATATGTGATTTTAGATGAGAAGATTGCAGTTATGGATACAGTTGATGCCAGAGGCATGGAAGGCTGGGAGGATAAGCTCCTTCAGACATTGAATGGGGCAAAACCGGATTATCTGATTATCTCGCATTTGGAGCCGGATCATGCGGGAAGTATCGGAAGAATGGTCGAGCTTTTCCCGGAGGTAAAGCTGGTTGCAAGTGCAAAGGCAATCGCGATGCTGCCACAGTTCTTCGAGAATAGATTGGATGCACAGGAGAAGATTGCAGTTAAAGAGGGCGAGGAGTTATCACTTGGAACCCATACATTAGTGTTCTATATGGCACCGATGGTACACTGGCCGGAGGTTATGGTAACATACGAGAAGAGCGAGAAGGTGCTTTTCTCAGCGGATGGATTTGGTAAGTTTGGCGCGCTTTCCCTCACAGAAAATGAGGACTGGGCGTGCGAGGCAAGACGGTATTATTTCAATATTGTTGGTAAATATGGCATGCCGGTGCAGACACTTCTGAAGAAGGCAGCAGGACTTGACATCGAGACAATCTGTCCGTTGCACGGTCCGGTATTGAAGGAAAATCTCGGATATTATATTGGACTTTACGATACATGGAGCAAGTATGAGCCGGAGAATAAAGGCGTGCTTGTTGCATATGCGTCTATTCATGGAAATACTGCGAAGGCAGCAGAGAAGCTTGCAGATATGCTTCGGGCAGAGGGTGTAGAGAAGGTCGTTGTCAGTGATCTGGCAAGAGAGGATATGGCGGAAGTGATTGAGGATGCATTCCGCTATGACCGGATGATACTCTGTGCAGCAAGCTATGATGGCGGGGTTTTCCCATGTATGCAGGATTTCCTGAATCATCTGCAGTCAAAGGCGTACCAGAAGCGTACCGTTGGTATCCTGGAGAATGGAAGCTGGGCACCATGTGCCGCCCGCACGATGAAGACGATTCTTTCTACGATGAAGGATGTCACGATTGTGGAGCCAACCGTTACGATCATGTCTACGATGAAGGAATCTGATTACCCGGTTATGGAGGCATTAGTGAAGGCACTTGCCTAAACATATCGAAGAAGGAAAATGGAGCACTTCGATTCGGGAGAATATATTTATGACAGCGATTGCGGGAAAATGTAGAGAGAAGTTGGATATAATACAAATTCTAAAGCAGACCATTGGAGTATATCTGCGTAGAATTTTGTATTATATTCAACTTCATTAAATAGTGTATTGTAATCGCGTTCGTTAATACAATCAAGAATAGAAAGAGGAATGTAAGTGAAGAATTTGTACATAGCAGAAAAACCCAGCGTTGCCCGTGAGTTTGCAAAAGCACTTGGCATGAAGGGGGCTGCAACTGCCGGTGCAAGGGACGGATACTTAGAAAGCGAGGATACGATCGTGACGTGGTGTGTCGGACATCTGATTACGATGAGCTATCCGGAAGTTTACGATCCGGACTTGAAGAAATGGAGCTTTGATACGATTCCGTTTATACCGGAAGAATATAAATATGAGATTATCGGTGCGTCAAGCAAACAGTTTCAGGTGGTAAGCAAACTGTTAAACCGTGAGGATGTCGGACGCATCTATGTCTGTACCGACTCGGGACGGGAGGGAGAATATATCTATCGTCTTGTCGAGCAGATGGCAGGCGTTGACAAAAGCAAAAAAGACCGGCGGCGTGTGTGGATTGATTCGCAGACCGAGGAAGAGATTATGCGTGGCATCCGTGAGGCAAAAGAGCTCTCCGCATACGATAATCTGAGTGATGCCGCATATCTGCGGGCGCAGGAAGATTATCTGATGGGAATCAATTTCTCGCGGGCACTATCGCTCAAATACAGTTATACCGTGAAGAATTATCTCGGCATGGATCGTTGTGTAATCGCAGTAGGACGTGTCATGACATGTGTGCTTGGTATGATCGTGAAGCGCGAACGGGAGATCCGGCAGTTTGTGCCGACACCATTTTACCGGGTGCTTGCAAGTACAGATGGGTTTGAAGCGGAGTGGAAGACAACGAAGGAGTCAGCCTATCTGGATTCCCCACTTTTATATAAGGAAAATGGTTTCAAGAAAGAAGAAAGTGCCAAGCAGCTGATTACGGAATTGTCTGCCGAGGAACCAATCGAGCTGACGGTGCAGAAGGTGGAGAAGAAGACTGAGAAGAAAGCTCCGCCGATGTTATATAACTTAGCAGAGCTGCAAAATGACTGTTCGCGGTTGTTTAAGATCAGTCCGACTGACACGTTAAATACAGTACAGACACTCTATGAGCGCAAGCTGGTCACATATCCGAGAACGGATGCACGTGTGCTCTCGACAGCGGTTGCGAAGGAAATCGGCAAGAATATTGGAGGTCTGCAGAAATATGCGCCACTTGCACAGTATGCGCAGCTGATCATGCAGCAGGGCGCGTACAAGGGCGTTGCAAAGTCAAAATATGTAAATGATAAGCAGATCACGGATCACTATGCGATTATTCCGACCGGTCAGGGACTTGGAAATTTGAATGGATTGAATGATATCCAGCGGAAAGTGTATGATATCATTGCCAGACGATTTTTAAGTATTTTCTTTCCTGCCGCAGAATATGAGAAAGTAAGTCTTGTCATGACACGGAAGATCCATACAACAGCAGGTGAAAAAGAAGAAGGAACAGAGAGTTTCTTCGCGAATTTCAAACGGTTGAAAAAACCGGGATATCTGACGATTGCGGGACTGCCATCAGACAAGAAGCAGGAAGAACAAAAGCTTACGGATGAGGAATTAGCAGAGTTTGCTTCTTTGAAAAAAGGAGATACGATTCCAGTCAAGGCGTTTAATATTAAGGAAGGTGAGACGTCGCCGCCGAAGCGGTATTCTTCCGGAACGTTGATTCTTGCGATGGAGAATGCAGGACAGCTGATCGAGGATGAAGAACTCCGAAGCCAGATCAAGGGCAGCGGGATCGGCACAAGTGCGACACGCGACAGCATCATCACGAAGCTTGTGACGAACAAATACATCGCGTTAAATAAGAAAACACAGATCGTGACGCCGACATTTCTTGGTGAGATCATCTACGATGTGTGCCTGAATTCTATCCAGAGCCTGCTCTGGGCGGAGATGACAGCGTCGTGGGAGAAAGGGCTTTCGGGCGTTGCGGAAGGAACAATTTCTAAGGATGAGTATACAGCCAAGATGAACAAGTTTGTATGTGATAATACAAATGCAGTCAAGCAGATACGGAATCAGAATCAGATTACGCGGTTGTTTGACCGGACGAAGCCATTTTATGAGAAGACAGGCGCAAAGAAGGCTGTGAAGAAATCATAATATGGTTGGCGAATGTATGTAAGAGAAATGTTGGATGAATAAGAGATAGCAATGGAGGATAGAAAAATGAAGTGTGTAAAAGCAGTGACAATCAAGGAATTATATGATCTTTCCCATACGGAAGCAAAGTCTTTGATGGAAGAATATACGTACCCATGGGAGGTGCTTCCGCATATTGGAGAATTTATCGTGAAGCTTGGAGAATCTCTTCCGAAGGATGAGTATACAGAGGTAGCGGAACATGTGTGGGTACATAAGACAGCAAAGGTATTTGCATCCGCCTATCTGGCAGGCCCGGCGATCATCGGCGCGGAGACCGAAGTGCGCCAGTGTGCGTTCGTACGCGGAAATGCATTGGTTGGAAAAGGCTGCGTGATCGGCAACTCTACAGAATTGAAGAATGTGATTATCTTCGATAATGTGCAGGTGCCACACTATAATTATGTCGGTGATTCCATTTTGGGATTCAAATCCCATATGGGAGCCGGTTCGATTACTTCCAATGTGAAGAGCGATAAAACACTTGTGCATGTGAAGGGAACGGATCCGGAGACAAATGAGAAGTTTGATCTGGAAACCGGCTTGAAGAAATTCGGAGCGATGCTTGGAAATCATGTAGAGGTTGGTTGTAATTCGGTGCTTAATCCGGGTACAGTCATTGGCTCAAACAGTAATGTCTATCCGCTTTCCCCGGTACGTGGATTTGTACCGGCAGAAAGCATCTACAAGACGGGCGGTGTGATTGTTCCGAAGCAGTAACCACCGAAATATGATTCCATGGCCGGCTGTCAATCGGTAATACGCGCAAGTTCTGCGGACTGTCTGGCTGCTTCGAGCAATACGATGGTTGTGTATTGACTGTCTCCGGAATATGTAACATCGTCGAGGCTGCCAGTCAGTGCAAGCTGGGAATTGATCGCATCTACGGATGGAGAAAGAAGCGGATACATGGCAGTGACAGTTTCATCTGGATTTATGATTTCAAGATGTGTGACTGCGTGCTCGTCAATCGTGGTCTGAAGTTCCATCGTGGAACCGCCGATGTTGATGTTTGAAGCGTAGACACCCGGCTGGTATGTGGCAAGCGTCTGTGTTGTGGCTGGCTCTGGCTTTTTATCTTTTTTTGGAGAGAACATATAGCATAGAAGAAGAACCAGCAGAATGCCGAGCGCGATGAAGATACCGGTATAGATAAGTTCTTTTGACTTTAATACAATGATTTTTGTTTTTGCAGACATAATAAAACTCCCTGTTCAGAATTAGTATAATATATTCTGAACGGGGAGTTTTTATTACTCGTTTCTTCGTCATGTATGAAGTGCCAGTCTGTGCACGGAATACCTATAAGGAAGAGTATCCGTGGCTGTTGATGATTCCTTTGATTGGAAGGCCGGCTTTGCACAGAGGACAGTCAGCAGCCGAGTGTGTTTCGTAATTCGGGATATCCTCGGTGCGGAAGATGGTGTTGATCTGTTCGCCGTGAATCTCATCGGCCGCGGAGAAGATGGAAGATACGCCAACTACTTCACCGCCGTAATATTCGATACATTCGAGAGCAGTCTGTAGGGTCTTTCCGGTTGTTGCGGTTGCCAGTAACACAAGGACGTGCTTGCCCTTGATCATGGAAAGATAATTCTCTCGGAATATAAGCTGTCCGCCAGAGTGCTGTTCCGGGGAAATAATATAGGCAGTATTGTGCAGGTTTGCTGACAAAATACCGGTATTTAAGAGCTCATCTGCAAGATATGCACCGATCACATTGGTTCCGTCCAGACAGACGATCGTATCAATGATCGTTGTGGCAGCGTAGCGGGCAGCCAGCACTTTGGCAGCAGCATGTGCTTCGCTCCGGCGGCTCTTCAGGCTTGTCATATCAATATAGTAGTTGATATGGGACGAAGATGTTGCGTAGTGCCCCGGTGTTACATTCAGTGAGATCAAGTTGCTGGATGTAGATTGTACTTTGAATGTGTTTGTATTTTCCATGAAATAGTACCCCTCCTTTAGATGTCTGTGTCATGAAAGTGTTTTGTGACGTTTGCTTTGCGTATGATGCCCTGCAAACAAGTATCTATATTATAAAAGGTTTGAAACATTTATGCAAGCAGACATAAAAAGTCAGACGATATTTTCTGCAATTTTTGATACGCCGACATAGATCTGGGAGATCTTATACCAGGTTGGAAAATCGACGATGCCACTTACCGGAAGCTGGAAGATGCGCTGGAACGTACGCACGGATTCTGCGGTCGCGGAACCGAAGATGCCATCAACCGCGACAGTTGGAATCGCCGGGTAATTTTTTGCAATGCGGTTTAGCTGCTCCTGAATCGTGATCACCGGTTCACCGGAGCTGCCGATTGTCAGATCGTAGCCCGGATAAGAGGACGGGATTCCGGAGACAATTTCGGCTTCATTGATATACATATCTGTTCCGTAATAGTAGTGGATGATATCAATCGCGGAAAAACCATCATCCCCGAGTGCTTTAGACCCCCACTGTGTCATCCAGTTTGGACAGGAGACGCGCTTGCCATCGCAGTATTGTGTGAGAATCGGCTGTTTGACATTTGGGCGGGCGAGATAGCGGTTATAGAGCCGGTCCGCAATCTGCGAGATATTCTCGTAAATGGTTTTGCCATAGATCCATTTGTGATCGTAAGCAGTGGAGGATGTAATCGTGAAATTATAGCCTTTGTTCCGGTACCATTCTGTATACACGCGGTTTAACGTAAAGGACATGATCGCTAAAAGATTGGCTTCAATCGTGCTTTCCGGCCAGGTGGAGTAGATCTCGCAGCAAGCGACATTTTTGATGTAATCGATGTATGGAACGTAATAATCGGTTGCGGTGGAGTCGCTGGGGACACCGTCGTGTACGACGATTGTTTCAGGGACGACGACACGCGAGAGAACAATCTCTCCGCTCTCGGCTAAAGGCTTGATCTCCGGCTCAGCGATTTTGGGTGGATAGTATTCCCAGAGCGTGTGTCCGCCGATAACAATCGGGTTATAGACATAGTCGGGTGTTTGCCCGGAAGGCTGTAATACAATGGACTGCAGACCATTTTCACCGGAGAAGATCTGGACACCGGAGACAATCTCTTCCTGATAGCCGGGGGCAGAGATTTTTACATTGTACTCAGAATAGGGCTGGTTGTCGGTTGGTTCCAGGCTGTATTCACGCGGTGGTGCAGATAGCTCGATATTTCCGGTCTGTCCGTTTTGATCTGTGCTTACGGATTCTAAGATCCGGTTTGGATCTCCGGTGTCTGCGATTTCGATGGCAGCGGAAGAAAGCGGAGAGTAGCTGTCTGTGCCTGTGACGATGACATTCAGATTTCCTGTATCACTAGAATATTGATCCATATAATACACCTTGTTTTTTTGTCCATATAATATATGTAGAAGACAGGAATATTATGTAAAAAAAATTTATGTATGTTAAGAAAAAATACTTGACAACCATAAAAAAAACATGTATGATACACAAGGTTTGTAAATGAAAAATACTTTACAGGTGATTCAGATGGAGAAGTTTGTACGTCAGTCGTTGCTCTATGATTTTTATGGAGAGTTGTTGACGCAGACACAGAAAAGTATATACGAAGATGTTGTGATGAATGACCTGTCCTATTCGGAACTGGCAAGGGAATATGGAATCTCCAGACAAGGCGTGTTTGATATGATGAAGCGCTGTGACAAGAAGCTGGAGGATTTTGAGAAAAAACTGAAATTAGTGGAAAAATTCGAGAATGCCAGAGAAAAAGTAGCCACGATACAGACCGAGATTCAAAGTCTTAGGGAGCGCAATGAGAACCCGGCACTCGATGAAGCGTTTGCGGATATCGATACGAATCTCACAGGGCTGCTGGATGATTTTTAACCGTTGGATGTTTGATTTTGTTTGGGAGGAAACGCATGGCGTTTGACAGTTTAACAGACAAATTGCAAAATGTGTTCCGGAAGCTCCGCAGCAAAGGTACGATTACCGAAGCGGATGTGAAGGAAGCGATGAAGGAAGTAAAGCGTGCGCTCCTGGAAGCAGATGTAAACTTCAAAGTCGTAAAACAGTTCATCAATTCTGTCAGTGAACGTGCGGTCGGCGAGGAAGTCTTAAAGGGATTAAATCCCGGACAGATGGTAATCAAGATCGTAAAAGAAGAGATGGACAAGTTAATGGGCTCGGAGACAACCGAACTCAAATTATTGCCATCAAATGAAATCACGATCGTGATGATGTGTGGTCTGCAGGGTGCAGGTAAGACAACGACCGTTGCAAAGCTTGCAGGTAAGTTTAAGAATAAGGGTAAAAAGCCACTGCTCGTTGCCTGCGACGTCTATCGTCCGGCAGCAATCAAGCAGTTGGAGATAAATGGTGAAAAAGTCGGTGTCCCGGTATTTACGATGGGAGACGGACATAATCCGGTGAATATTGCGAAAGCTGCGATTGAACATGCCGCAAAAAATGATATCAATCTTGTGTTTTTGGATACTGCAGGTCGTCTGCATGTCGATGAGGACATGATGAACGAACTGGCAGAGATTAAGAAAAACATTGATGTGACTTATACGATTCTGACTGTCGATGCGATGACCGGTCAGGATGCAGTCAATGTAGCGACTTCATTCAATGATAAGATCGGAATCGATGGTGTGATCCTGACAAAGCTCGATGGCGATACCCGTGGTGGTGCGGCACTTTCCATCAAAGCGGTGACCGGAAAGCCGATTCTATATGCCGGCATGGGTGAGAAGCTCACAGATCTCGAGCAGTTTTACCCGGATCGTATGGCGAGCCGGATTCTCGGTATGGGTGATGTAGAAAGTCTGATTGAGAAAGCACAGTCTGCGATTGATGATGAAAAAGCAAAAGAGATGGAAGAGAAGTTCAAGAAAGCGACGTTTGATTTCAATGATTTTCTCGACCAGATGGACCAGATGGAAAAGATGGGCGGTATGAATGATATCCTGAAGATGCTGCCTGGATTTGGAAATAAAAAACAGTTACAGAATATAGAGATTGATGACAATGCGATGAATATGCCGCGGGCAATCATCCTGTCGATGACGAAGCAGGAACGTTCACATCCGGAAATCATCAACCCAAGCCGGAAAAAGCGGATTGCGGATGGCGCCGGTGTGCAGGTCAGTGAAGTCAATAAGCTTTTGAAACAGTTTGAACAGTCCAGGAAGATGATGAAGCAGATGTCTGGTATGATGGGCGGCAAGCGCCGCGGCGGATTCAAGCTTCCGTTTGGATTTTAATTTTTGGTAATAGTAAAACTATTATATATAGACGAAAGAATATTAAGGAGGTGAAATTTAACATGGCAGTTAAAATCAGATTAAGAAGAATGGGATATAAGAAGCATCCTTTTTATAGAGTTGTAGTTGCTGATTCCAGATCTCCAAGAGATGGTAGGTTTATCGAGGAAATCGGAACAGTTGATCCGAACCAGGAGCCAGCAAATGTACAGATCGACTCTGAAGCAGCTAAAAAGTGGCTTGCAAACGGTGCTCAGCCTACTGAGACAGTTGCTAAGCTTTTGAAGCAGGCAGGTATCGAGAAGTAAGACTGATGTGCAAGGGAGGTGCAGGTTATGAAGGAATTAGTAGAACTGATTGCAAAATCCCTCGTTGATTATCCAGATGAAGTTGTTGTGAAAGAGACAATCGATGGAGATACCATAACGATCGAACTGAACGTTGCAGGCGATGATATGGGTAAGGTCATCGGCAAACAGGGCCGTATTGCCAAATCCATTCGTACTGTTGTGAAGGCGGCTGCATCAAAGGGTGATAAAAAGGTAATTGTAGACATCAAATAATTCTTAGATTCCCGGTGCTATATAGCATCGGGAATTATTTTATCGGAGGATTTTATGAACGAAGATATGTTTCGGATTGGTGTGATTACATCGACACATGGGTTAAAGGGCGAAGTCAAAGTATTTCCGACAACCGATGACAGCGAGCGGTTTAAGAAATTGAAGCATTGTTTTATCCGTACAAAAACCGGGGACATACCGGTGGAGAAAAAAACATGCAAGTTCTTTAAGAACATGGTGATTTTATCATTTTCGGAATTTCATGATATAAATGAGATAGAAAAATATAAAGGCTGTGAGCTGTATGTGACGCGGGAGGATGCGGTCCCGCTGGAAGAAGATGAAGTCTATATAGCAGATATCATTGACGCAGACGTCTATGAAGATAACGGAAAAAGACTTGGAACACTTGTGGATGTGATGCAGACGGGTGCCAATGATGTATTTGTTGTGAAGATGGAAAATGGAAAGGAAGTGCTGCTTCCATTTATCAAAGACTGTGTGTTAGATGTTGACATAGAAGCAAAAAAAGTGACGGTTCATATGATGAACGGACTGCTCGATGAAGCGTGATGGAGGCAGATATGCATTTTCATATTTTGACATTATTTCCGGATATGGTTTTAAGCGGATTGCAGGAAAGTATTACCGGAAAAGCAATCGAAAAAAGCCTGATTCAGGTGAATGCAGTTAATATCCGGGATTTTGCAGGAAACCGGTACGGACATGTGGATGATTACACGTATGGTGGTGGTGCGGGCATGCTGATGCAGCCGGGACCGGTGTATGATGCGTATCAGCATGTGATGGCGCAGATCACGGAACGGAAGCGGCAGGCAGCCGGTGAAGAAACGCAGGTGGCGAAACAGGCGGGGCAGGAACAAAAAAAAGTGCGTGTACTTTATATGACACCACAGGGAACACCATTTACACAGAGTATGGCGCAGGCGTATGCAGAGGAAGAGGACCTTGTACTTTTGTGTGGACATTATGAAGGTATCGACGAGCGGGTACTCGAGATGATCGTGACGGATTATGTGTCGATCGGAGATTTTGTGCTGACCGGTGGAGAGCTTCCGGCGATGATGATTGTCGATGCAGTAAGCCGCCTTGTGCCGGGCGTGCTTGGCTGTGACGAAAGTGCGGTATATGAGAGCTTCTATGACGGACTGCTCGAATATCCACAATATACCCGGCCGGAGGAATTCATGGGAAGAAAAGTTCCGGAAGTACTGCTTTCCGGCCATCATAAGAATATCGAAGAGTGGCGGCAGGAACAGGCGATGCAGCGGACGAAGGAACGCCGGCCGGATCTTTTCGCAGCGTATGTGGAAACCCATAGGGAAGAATTGGAAAAGAAACGAAAAAAACAGGAAGAAAAGCAGAGAAAAGCGCTCCGGAAACTGCAGAAACAACAGAAAAACGCAGATACAAAAGCATAACTTACGCTTGTTTTATGTTCTATTCTGATATATAATCGAGAAAAAGCCGCAAGGCAGAAATAGTATACGGGAGACGAAGAAGATGAAAAAGAAATTATATATTGCAGGACTTACAATCGCACTTGCATGTGCACTTGCTGGATGTGGAAAAAAAGAGAGTGGTAAAGATGCGGAGGTTTCGGTCAAGGATGATGTTGTAGAGTTTGTAAATGACGAACTTCCAACAGCGAAAGCAGATCATGACAGTGCAATTGCTGTATACAATGCATATTTTGCGGAAGGAAGCAACCAGGATTTAGAGACGTATAAGGCGTCTCTGCAGGATAATGCAATTCCAACGATGGAAAAATGCATCCAGACGATTTCAGCTATGGAAGTTGAAACAGATGAAGTCAAAGCGTTAAAGGACAGTTATTTACAAAGTGTCCAGAAAGAATACGAAGCGATGAAGATGGTTGTATCTGCCATTGATGGCGAAAATCCAGATTACCTGACACAGGCGGATACGTTGATATCAGAGGCAGCTACACTGATGAGTGATTACCAGTCAAAGCTCCAGACAATTGCGGACGAACAGGGGATTGTTGTAAATCAGTAAACAAAAAAGCTGTCGGGTAAAACCGATGGCTTTTTTCTTTGTTTCAATCTGTTTTGAAAACACAAAATTAACATAAATACGTGTTATAATCGTGTATATTGATAGAACGAAATATGCTAGGAGGATATGGAATGAATGATTTAAAAGTACTGGTTGTGGACGATGAAAGCCGCATGCGGAAGTTAGTCCGGGATTTCCTTACGAAAGATGGATATCTGGTCGTAGAGGCCGCAGACGGGGAAGAGGCAGTCGATATTTTTGTGTCGGATAAAGACATTGCATTAATCATTCTGGATGTTATGATGCCGAAGCTGGATGGATATGGAGTCGCTGAAGAGGTACGTAAAATCTCGGATGTTCCTATCATCATGCTGACTGCAAAAAGCGATGAAAAGGATGAACTCCGTGGATTTGATCTTGGAATTGATGAATACATTACAAAACCGTTTTCTCCGCGGATTCTGGTTGCACGCGTGGAAGCTGTGCTGCGGCGGACACTTGCAGATGAAGAATCCAATATCATAAACGTGGACGGAATTGAGATGGATATTTCGGCACATCAGGTAAAAGTGGACGGAGAGCCGATTGAACTTTCTTATAAAGAGTTTGAATTATTGAATTATTTTCTCCAGAATCGTGGCGTTGCATTGTCCAGAGAAAAAATCCTGAACAATGTCTGGAACTATGATTATTTCGGAGATGCCAGGACAATTGACACTCATGTCAAAAAGCTTAGAAGCAAGCTTGGAGCCAAGGGTGATCTGATCAAGACAATATGGGGTATGGGTTATAAGTTCGAAGGCTAAAGCCCGTAATTCCATACGGGTCAAGATTTCACTGATGGTGGTTGTTTTTTCTGTTTTCATAATTGCGGCATCCTGGCTGCTTTGCAGTTATGTATTGGGAGGTGTTTTCCTCGCGAGCATTAAAAGCAATCTGATTTCTACTTATAATTCGTGCAATGAATTGTTTCAGGGAAAAGACAGTGGAGTCTTTGATGACGGAAATCTGTTTGGGCAGATCAAAAATCCGCAGGATGCGGTCGTTATGATCGTGGATGCGGAGGATGGAAAAGTATATACATCGATCAATGATGAAGGTCAGATGATGGAAGGTATGCGCAGTTTGATGAACAGCATCCGTAGCGAGGATAGCGAGAGTCAGTTTGCAAAAGGAGAATATATCATCCGACGGAACCATGATACGATTACGAACGCAGATTATTATGATTTGATCGGAAGACTGGAAAATGGATATGAGGTTCTGCTTCGGACACCGATTGCACGTGTAGAGTCGGTTATGAAAGTTATGACGCATCTTTTCGTATATATCTGTATCTCGCTTATGGTATTTGGAACTGCTTTCATGCTTTTGTTCAGCAATATATTTGCTGCACCGATCAAGCGGATGTCGAAAGCTGCAAAACGTATGACGCAGCTTGATTTTGATGTCAAAATACCGATCACGAGCAACGATGAGATTGGTGAACTTGGAAACAGTATGAATGAGATGTCCGAAAAGCTTGAAGAGACAATCTCAGAATTAAAGGCTGCCAATCTGGAATTGCAGCGGGATATTGCAGAACGTCGTAAGATTGATGATATGCGTAAAGAGTTTTTGTCACATGTATCCCATGAGTTAAAGACACCGATTGCCTTAATCCAGGGATATGCAGAAGGATTGAAGGATGATTTGTGTGATGACAAGGAAAGCCGGGATTTTTATACGGATGTTATCATCGATGAGTCGCATAAGATGAACACGATGGTAAAGCGGCTCCTCACCTTGAACGAGATTGAATTTGGCGATACGAAGTTAAATATTGAGCGGTTTGAACTGGTTTCGTTTGTCAATTCCATCCTTGCATCTACAAAAATTTTAGCAGAAGATAAGCATGCGGAGATTATTTTTGAAGAAAAAGGACCGGTATATGTCTGGGCAGATGAATTTATGATCGAAGAAGTTTTCACGAATTATCTGACCAATGCGATTCATTATGTGCGGGAAGGCGGTGTGATCCGGATTACATTTCAACCGATGGGAAATGACATTCGTGTCTGTGTCTATAACCAGGGTGACTGGATTGCCGAGGAAGATATCGGGCGTGTGTTTGAAAAATTTTATAAGGCAGATAAAGCTCGGACAAGAGAGTATGGCGGCAACGGAATCGGACTTTCGATTGTTGCAGCTACCATGGAAGCACACGGTAAAAAATATGGTGTGGAAAATGTTGCGGATGGCGTGCTCTTTTACTTTGATTTGGATGCTAATGTGCTTGCCGATAAACAAAAATAGTGGTAAAATACAAAATATCATGTCATAAGATGTTTAAGTATAGTTGTATGATAAAGTTGGGAAAACGAAAATGAAAAAACACCAGGTAAAAAAGTGCAGAAAGCGGAACATTAGCAGGCGATTTGGTATCGGTCTGCTGATTGCTGCAGTGACGTTCAGCATGACTGGCTGCGGGAAAGTGATCGATCTTACCGATGAAGAAAATCATTTGATCGCGGAGTATGCAGCAGAACTTTTGTTAAAATATGACAAAGGATATCATATGCGTTATGATCCGGACGATGGCACGGAGGAAACTATGACACAGACAGATGCGGATACGACGTCTGCTGCAACAGAGTCTGCAACGACAGAAGCGACGACTGCGGAAGCAGAAAAAAAACCGGAAGACACAAAATCGGATACGACACAGGCAGCTGTGACATCAGAGGAACCGGTGGATGGAGCAATCAATGCAACAGTGGATCCGGATTTTGATATTGCTTCGTTTGTAGGCGAAAATCGGATTTCTGCAAGGTATTCTTATTATATGCTCGCAGACAGTTATCCTTCCTATGACCAGGATGGTATGTATATCGAAGTGCAGGCGCCGGAAGGATATAAGCTTTTGGTACTGAAATTTGATATCGAGAATAAAACAGATGAAGATCAGAATATAGATTTATACAGTAAAGATGTGACATACAATATCATCATTGACAACAACCGGAAGTCAAAGCAGATGCTTACAATCCTGTCAGATGATCTGTACACGTTTAGCAAGACGGTTATGGCGAGCAGCCGGGAAGAAGATGTCTTGTTGTACACAGTTTCGGATTCGGTTGCACAACAGATGAAGGATGTAAAATTGCAAGTGAAGTATGGTGGCACAAGTGCTGTTTTGCAATTGGAACAGTAGATATATGCAGAGATAGAGGAGGACACATATGGATTCAAATATTTTGCTGGAAAGCGGTACAAATGAGCTGGAAGTGTTGGAGTTTGTAATACAGGGCAATCATTATGGCATTAATGTAGAAAAAGTACGGGAGATTCTTCCGTATCAGGAGATTACGCCGGTGCCAAATTCACATCCATGTATCGAGGGTATTTTTATGCCACGGGGAGATATCATTACAGTCATTGATCTTTTTCAGACACTTGGATTTGCAAATCCGGACAAGAAAAATAATTTTTTGATTGTAACGAATTTTAATAATCTGAATATTGCGTTTGATGTACAGTCAGTGATTGGCATTAACCGTGTATCGTGGAAGGATGTAGTGAAGCCGGACGAGACAGTCAGTGGACCGGGAACCGGAGTTGCGACAGGAATTATTAAAAATCCGGACAATCTGTTGATCATTCTGGATTTTGAAAGAATTGTGGAAGGTATCTGCCCGGAGACAAGCCTGCGGATTTCACAGGTGTCAGAGCTTGGAAACCGTCAGAGAAATGATATTCCGATTCTGATTGCAGAAGATTCGATGATGCTTTGCAAATTGATCGAGGATTCACTTCACAAAGCCGGATATACAAAGCTTACGATCAAGAATAATGGACAGGAAGCATGGGATTATCTGTGTGAATTGAAAAAGAACAATGGCGTGGAGTATGGTGCCAAGTGCCTGATCACAGATATAGAGATGCCGCAGATGGATGGTCATCATCTGATTAAATTGATCCGTGAAACAGAAGGATTAAAACAGATTCCGATTATCATTTTCTCATCGTTGATCAACGAAGATATGAAGCGGAAAGGGGATCTGCTTGGTGCAGATGCACAGATCAGTAAACCGGAGATTGGACAGCTGGTTGGAATATTGGATAAACTGGTAGCCAGTCAGATATACGGATAGCAAACGATATGCCGGCAGAAAATCTCTGCCGGCATCTGAAATTTATTCCTATACATTTTATGAGGTGAGAGAAGATGAATTTAAAAAGTACCGGAAAGACAAAGGCTGAAATCAAAGACATGTACAATACATATTTTTATGAGACATTCAAACGGTTTGATTTCATAGCTGAAAAAGGCGAGGATGATTATGTCGTTGATGAGACCGGAAAGCGCTATCTGGATTTTATGGCCGGAATTGCAGTCAATTCCGCTGGGCATTGTAACAAAAAAGTTGTGCAGGCGATTCAGGAGCAGTGCCAGGAGATGATGCATGCATCCAATTATTTTTATACGGTTCCGCAGGCGATGCTTGCAAAGCGTATCTGCGATGCAATCGGCATGGAAAAGATATATTATCAGAATTCCGGTGCAGAGGCAAACGAAGTAATGATAAAACTTGCCAGAAAATATGGCAAAGATCATTTTGGACCGAACCGGTATCATATCGTAACTGCAGAGAACAGTTTCCATGGACGTACGCTTGCGACACTGGCGGCAACCGGTCAGCCGGGAACTGCGATCCAGAAAAATTATGATCCGATGATTCCCGGATTTTCATATGCAAAGTTCAATGACGTACAGTCGTTTGCAGATGCCTGTACAGAAGATACGATTGCAATCATGGTTGAGCCGGTGCAGGGAGAAGGCGGCGTGATTCCGGCAACAAAAGAATTTCTCCAGGGACTTCGGAAACTGTGTGATGAGCGGAATATGTTATTGCTGTTTGATGAAGTGCAGACAGGATGGGGAAGAACAGGTAGTCTGATGGCTTATATGGGATATGGTGTCAAACCGGATTGCGTCAGCATGGCAAAGGCTATGGGCGGCGGTATGCCGATCGGTGCGATGTGTACAAGTGCCGAGCTGGCTCTCACATTTGGACCGGGTGCACATGGAAGTACATATGCCGGTAATCCGGTTGCGTGCGCAGCAAGCTATGCACAGATTGGTGAGATCATGGATAACCACCTTCCGGAAAATGCCGAGAAGATGGGAACCTATTTCCGCGCGAAACTTGCAAAACTGCCATGCGTAAAAGAAGTCCGTGGACGCGGGCTGATGATTGGTGTGGAATTTGAAAAGGAGATTGCAACAGATCTGAAATACCAGGCAGCGGATGAAGGACTTTTGATTACTGCAGTCCGCCCGGGTGTGATCCGGCTTGTACCACCGCTCGATATCACAGAGAAAGAATGTGATGCGGCATTTGATATTTTAAATAAAGTTGTTTCAAAATTGGTATAATAGTAATAGATAAAAGCGTAAAGCACAGACAGGAGGCTATGACCGATGAAACGAAAAAATGCATGGACAACCTATGACAAAAAACAGATGACAGAGCTCGAAAAGCTTTGCAAAGATTATCTGAAGTTTCTGGACAAAGGAAAGACAGAACGCGAGTGCACAAAGCAGATTGTGAAGCTTGCCGAAGAACATGGATATGTGAATCTGGCTGATATTACAAAAGAAAAGAAAACTTTAAAAGCGGGTGATAAAGTATACAATGTATGCATGGGCAAAACGGTCGCGCTTTTTATGATCGGCAAGAAAAAAATCGAGCACGGTATGAATATTCTCGGTGCACATATTGATTCTCCAAGGATGGATGTAAAGCAGAATCCGTTGTATGAGAGTGAAGATTTTGCATATCTCGATACACATTACTATGGCGGCATCAAGAAATACCAATGGGTGACACTTCCACTTGCACTTCATGGCGTGATTGTCAAGAAAGATGGCAGCGTGGAGACTGTGAATATTGGAGAAGAAAAAGGTGACCCTGTATTTTGTGTGACCGATCTATTGATTCACCTTGCCGGCGAGCAGATGGAGAAAAAAGCAAACAAAGTGATTGAAGGGGAAAAACTGGATGTCCTTGTCGGAAGCAAGCCGTTAAAGGGTGAGGAAAAGGATGCAGTCAAAGCTGGAATCCTTGCGATATTAAAAGAAAAATATGACATGGATGAGGAAGATTTCATGTCAGCGGAGATTGAAGTGGTTCCGGCTGGTCATGCACGGGAAGCAGGCCTTGATAAGAGCATGGTGATGTCCTATGGACAGGACGACCGTGTCTGTGCGTATACATCACTTGCTGCGATGCTCGAAGTGGATGCAGTGGACAAGACAACCTGCTGTCTGCTTACAGACAAAGAAGAAATCGGCAGTGTCGGTGCAACCGGCATGCAGTCACGGTTCTTTGAGAACTCGGTTGCAGAATTGATGGATGCAATGGGAGCGTTTAGTGAGCTTTCCCTGCGCAGATGTTTGGCAAATTCCAGCATGCTTTCTTCGGATGTGAATGCAGCGTATGATCCGTTATTTGCAGATGCATTTGAGAAAAATAACGCTTCGTATTTTGGAAGAGGTGTTGTATTCAGTAAATTTACCGGCTCGAGAGGAAAATCCGGAAGCAACGATGCAAATGCGGAATATATCGCACGAATCCGCAAGATGATGGACAAAAACGAAGTCTGCTTCCAGACAGCGGAACTAGGCAAGGTTGATATCGGCGGTGGCGGTACAATTGCTTATATCCTTTCACTGTATGGTATGGAAGTGATCGACTGTGGTGTGGCAGTGCTGAATATGCATGCTCCGTGGGAGATTACATCAAAAGCAGATATATATGAAGCATATAAATGTTATAAAGTATTTTTAAAAGAAGCGTGATCTGAAATCAGAATAAGTATGGCATTATGATTAAACCAGACAATAAAGGTAAAAAATTCATAGCAGAAATTATGGCATTCCTTATGGCATGCCTTTTTCTGCTGTCTTCATTTCAGGTGCCGGCAAAAGCAAAAGATTCTTTTCTGGCTGGTTATGTCCAGACTGTTTATAATCAGAAATCAGGAATTGGAAGTAATGAAATCAATTGTTTGTATCAATCTTCTTCCGGTTATATCTGGGTAGGTACAGATGGCGGCTTGTACCGCTCAAATGGATCCGGATTCCAGAGTATTGATCTGTGGGATACTGAACGGACAGATTTATATTCCATCAATTGTATCACACAGGATGAAAAAGGACGTATGTGGATTGGTACGGATAATTATGGACTTTTTTATATTGAGGATGGAAAAACACATCATCTGCAGGAAGAATATTATAATGGGATTAAGATGATTATATCAATTGCTGTAGCGTCGGATGGAACAGTCTATGTTGGAAGCATGAACGGTTTGTATACGATTTGCGATGTGTCGGACACAGGACGGACCGATACGTCGGAGTATTGTCTGCAGCCGTGTAGTAATTCAACGCTTGCCGGAACTGAGTTCCGGGGGCTTGTTTCAAAAGCGGATGAGATATGGGGATTGACCAGCAATAATCTGATTTATGTTTTCAATCAGGATGGAATTCTCAAAAAAATAGAAATCTCAGATCAGACAGCCGATGAATTAAATGCTATTTATGTCTGTCAGAATCAGGTGTATGTTGGGACAACCGGGTATGAGGTGTATGTGTTCCGGTCTGCAACAAGCAGACATACGATTGTTTCAGGTGTGGATGGCATCAACAGCTTTATGCAGGACACGCAGGGAAGAGTCTGGGTATGTGCCGATAATGGATATGGATATTTTGACAGCCGGTCAAATTTTGTAAAAATCAATGACAGCAAGGTGGATACTTATATTTCCTGTATGATCCAGGATTATGAAGGAAATTACTGGGTTGCATCCTCACGTGTCGGCTTGCTGCTTTTGACAAAAAGCAAATTTACAGATTACAACCTTTCTGTTGGCTTGCCGGAAAGCATGGTAAATGCGGTATATGAATACAAAAACAGAACATACATTGCAACAGATGATGGATTATATATTTATAATCAAAAAGGAGAACAGGAAGTTAACGAGCTGACAGAAATGCTGAAAAATGTCAGTGTAAGACATGTTATTGCAGATAAAAAAGGAACTATGTGGATTTCCACATATCGAAAGTATGGTGTTATCAAATATCAGACGGATGGAACCATCACAGTATTTGGAAGGTCAAATGGACTTCCGGGAATTACGGTGAATAGAGTATTGCCTTTGACGGATGGGAAAATTGCAATCGCAACAAAAGAAGGAATGGCAATCCTGGATGCCGATGGCAACGCGGAACAAGTATATGCGATAGGCTCAAAGCTTGCAGAAGTCAATGTGCTCTCACTGTTTGAAACCGAAAATGGCGATATCCTCGCCGGCACGGATGGAGAAGGCATATTCCGGATTGAACGCGGACAAGATAAACTTGTGCAATATAAAACAGAGGATGGACTGAACTCGGATGTTGTGACATGTTTTTCGCAGGGACAACAGGGAATCTGGATTGGAACAGACAGCGGAGTCTGTTTCTTTAGTGAAGGGTTCCGTATGATCAGTAATGTGGAGTATTCAAATAGTATTTATGACATTATCATTGATCAGGGGTCTGTGTGGCTGATTGGATCGTTGGGCATCCTGCGTTCTTCCGAAGATGAACTGCTTGGAAGTAATGGTATTTCAGAACGTTATCTGGCAACCGGAGATGGACTTATTAAAACAATCAGTACAACAGGAAATGCGTGTATAGACAAAAATGGTAAGTTGTATATATGCTGTAACGAAGGTATATCTGTTTTGAATACAGAACATATCTGGTATAACGAAATGCCACCGATAATCAAGGTAACAAAAATTGATGTTGATGGTGTATCTTACGAATTTGACGATTTAAGTGATGGTTTGCTGATAAAGCGTGACGCATCGAAAATTACAATTGATTTTGCCGTGTTCTCTTATATGAACCGCGGTAATATGAAAGTGGAATATCAATTGGAGGGGTTTGATGCGAAGAAAACGGAACTGAAGGGAGATGATGTCCTTCAGGCTGTTTACACAAACCTGAATGGCGGTGTGTATACATTTACTGTAAACGCATATAACGGAGATGGCGTTGCCTGTGAAAAACCATTATCGTTTGTGATTGAAAAACAAAAACGGATTTTTGAAAGTCCGCTTGCAAGAATCATTCTGATTTTCAGTGTGGTTGTTGTAATTTTGTTGTTGTTATTAACGGTCATCCATGTCCGTAAGATGTTGAAATCAAAAACATCTGCATTGGAACAGCTGTCCAAAGAGCATGAGGAAGCTGTAAAAACGAGTACTGCGAAAAATGATTACCTTGCAAATATGAGCAACGAGATCAAGACACCAATTCATGCCATGATGGTGAAAGCGGATGAACTGCTTCATGTGGTCGACCATGATTCTCCTTACAGGAAAGACATCCGGGGAATCTATGAGATTGGAAATGATATTCTGGCGAGTGTGGATGATATTATTTTGCTTGCAAAACTTGAATCTGGAAGAATTGAGCTGGAAGAAAGCAATTATGCTGTATCAGACCTTGCAGCAGATATGTCTGATTATGTGATCAAACAGATGGCAGAGGCAGATAAAGATGTGAAGTTTTTTGTGGAGCTTGGAGAAAATATTACAGACAATCTGATTGGTGATGTCGATAAGATACGCAGTATTCTGGTAATACTTTTGGATAATGCGATTCGTTATACAAAACAGGGCAGTGTTACATTGTCTATCGATGGATATGAATATACAGACCACGCGCACCGGGATATGATAAATATTTTATTTACCGTGGCTGATACCGGGATAGGAATCCAGGAAGAGCGCCTGGAAACGATCTTTGAATTATACGAGACCGGGGATAATATGAAAAATAGTACGCACCCGGGACACGGCGCAGGACTTGCGATTGCAAAGGGGTATGCGGATATTCTGAATGCGGAACTTACTGTGGAAAGTGTGTATGGAGCCGGTTCCACGTTTGTACTTTCATTGGATCAGAAACCTGCGGTTAAATTGAGCAGCGGACAGGTTGTATCCAAGATTGACGATACAGTATCAAAAGAGGATGCGGAAAAACTCTGGCTGCCGGAAGTATCAGCACTTTTGGTGGATGACGATGAAGTCAGTGTGGAAGTAAGCCGGAAAGTGCTGACATCCTTTGATATGAAGCTTGATGTTGCAACGTCAGGGCTTAGTGCAATAGATATGGTGTTGAATCATGATTATGATGTTGTGTTTATGGATCTTTCCATGCCAATCATGAATGGTGTGGATGCTATGCGTGAAATCCGGGATCTCGATGATATAAAGTATGCGATGCTCCCGATTATTGCGTTGGATCCGGATGCAATCGAAGGAAATCGTGGGAATAACATTACAGCCGGTTTTACGGACAGCATTGTGAAACCGATGGAACCACGCCGGGTGGCAGCAATCTTAAAAGACTGTCTGCCAGAGAAAAAATTGCAGGAACGTTCGGATGACGTGAAGCTTCTGATAGAGGGCTCCCGGTTTTGCGAAGGACTTAGACGGTTGCAGGAATCTCTGGATGTGGAAGAGGCAATTCAAAGGATTGGCGGAAGTATTGAAGTTTATAATAAACTGATTCGGGCATTTTATATGCAGAACAAAGATGCGGCCGATACACTTGCAGAGAAGTCAACGCGGGATATCCGGACATTTAAGGCAAAAATCCATTCCATCCGGACATTATCGAACAGCATTGGTGCTTATGAATTTGCAAAATATGCAGCGAAGATGGAAGCTTCTGTCAATGTTGGAAAACGCGATCAGCTGCGTCAGAATCTGAAGGAATTTATAGATGAGCTTGTCTATCTGCTTTTGATTGTGGAGGATTATGAACATTTTGTCGATGAGGTTTCCGGCATGACCGATGAGGAATATGCAGCAAAGATGGCACAAAAGGAAGAGAAAACTGAGACGGATATTGCGGTACAACCGGAAGAGAAAACAGAAGTGTCAGATGACCGGTCGGTGATTGCGATTTCTGTTCTTGATACGATTGTTGCGGATGCAGAAGCCGGAGATTATACTGCAGCCACTGAAGAATTAGATGCACTGCTGCAACGTGGATATGATGGTGATAATCTGGAATTTTTATATGCGTTGTCGGATGTGTTGAAGGAGAAACAGCCGGAAGCGGTTCTTGAGCTTGTAAATACATATAAGGATTTAAAATTGTGATGCATGGCACGGATGTGTATATATGACATTTTTGTAAATGAAGACATGAGATAGAGAAAAAATGGAGGAACCCGATATGAATATAATATTGTCAGGAGAGACAAAAATCGTACCGGATGGAATGACAATTGCTGCGCTTATACAACAGGAACAGATTGAAACACCGGATCATGTACGCGTGGCTGTCAATGATGATTTTATAGCGGCAGAGCATTTTACAGATACAAAGCTGCAGGAGGGCGATGTCGTTGAGATTTTGATGTTCATGGGTGGCGGCAGATAAAGGCACTAAGCCCGGACGTCAATCAGGTACAGGCTTTTGTTTGAAGCTTGTTCCCTGGAGCTTAGCTCGGAGGATAAGGACATGTATGATATTTTACCAGAGGAATTAAAAGATTACAGTGCATATACGATTGTGGATATCCGGGATGATATGTCGTATGCATATGGGCATCTGCCGGATGCAATCTCTGTGCCGCAGGCGGAGCTTTCCGCATATATTGATGAGTGGAAAGATGGCGGAAAAGTACTCGTTTATTGCAAACGTGGAGAAGCAAGTGTCGATGCTGTTTTGATGCTTCGTGAACAGGGTGTGGAAGCTTATAATTTAAAGGGCGGCTATATGGCATGGCTGATGCTTGCCATGCAGGAACCGGTGGAACAGCCAGATACGGATTTTGCAAAGGATGTGGAAGAGAGCATACGGAAGCGGTTCCGGAAGAAAATCTGGTGCAAGTTTACGAAAGCAATCAATGAATATGAACTCGTGAAACCGGGTGATAATATCGCGGTATGTATCTCCGGAGGGAAAGATTCGATGTTGATGGCGAAACTGTTCCAGGAGTTGAAGCGGCATAACAAGTTTCCTTTTGAGGTACAGTTTCTTGTGATGGATCCAGGGTATAGTCCTGAAAACAGGCAGGTGATTGAGACAAATGCAAAGAACTTAAATATTCCAATCACGATATTCGAGTCGGACATATTCGAGTCGGTCTTTCATGTGGAGAAATCACCTTGCTATCTGTGCGCACGTATGCGGCGCGGCCATCTGTACAGTCAGGCGAAGGCACTAGGCTGCAACAAGATTGCTTTGGGACATCATTATGATGACGTGATTGAGACAATCCTGATGGGAATGTTATATGGGGCGCAGGTGCAGACGATGATGCCGAAGCTTCACAGTACGAATTTCAAGGGCATGGAGCTGATTCGTCCGCTGTACCTTGTGCGCGAGGATGATATCAAAGCGTGGCGCGATGCGAACCATCTGCATTTTATCCAGTGTGCGTGCAAATTTACGGATACCTGTTCTTCGTGTGATAAGGATGGACAGAGCAATTCCAAACGTCTGGAAGTAAAGAAACTGATCCATGAGCTTGCGAAGACGAATCCATTTGTGGAAGGAAATATCTTCAAGAGCGTGGAAAATGTGAACTTAAGTACGGTGATCGCTTACAAACAAAATGGTGTGAAGCATCATTTCCTGGATGACTATGATAAAGAGTGATAACATACATGGTACAATGAATCCCAATTGAGAATACAAGAGAAAAAGGAGACGAGAAAATGGGAACAATGCTAGAACTTGCAAATGAGATTATAGGTGGTAGAAGAATTACGAAGAACGATGACCTTTCTATATTCTTAACATGTGATCTGGATGAGCTGCGGGAAGGCGCAGACAAGATTCGGGAATATTTTATCGGTGAGGATGTAGACTTATGCTCGATCATCAATGGTCGGAGTGGAAGATGTCCGGAGGATTGCAAGTTCTGTGCACAGTCGGCACACAATCATACCAATTGCGAGGTGTATGATTTCTTAGACGAAGAGAAGATTATGGAGGCATGCCGTTTTAACGAGGAACATGGGGTACACCGGTTCTCAATCGTGACAAGCGGACGCGCACTGACCGGAGAAGAATTCGAGAAGGCAATCCATGCATTTGAGCGGATGCATAAGGAATGTAAGATTGATCTTTGTGCGTCAATGGGATTTTTGACACCGGAACAGCTGCACCGTCTGCATGAGGCAGGTGTGACAAGCTATCATCATAATATCGAGACTTCGAGAAGAAACTTCCCGAATATCTGCACCACACATACTTACGATCAGAAGATCGAGACATTAAAGGCGGTCAAGGCAGAGGGCATGTGTCCTTGCTCCGGTGGTATCATCGGCATGGGGGAGACCTGGGAGGATCGTCTGAGTATGGCAGTGGATCTGGCAGAGGCAGGTGTGGAGTCTATCCCAATCAATGCGCTGATGCCGATCAAAGGAACACCACTCGAAGATCGGGAGTCTCTGACCGAGGATGATATCCTGCGTACGATCGCATTCTTCCGCTATATCAACCCGGAGGCAAATATCCGTCTGGCAGCCGGACGCGCCCTTCTGACAAACGATGGTGAGATTGCGTTCCAGTCTGGTGCATCTGCAACGATCACAGGTGATATGCTGACGACCGTTGCCTGCGCAACAATCGCGAGCGACAAGGAAATGCTGGCAAAGCTTGGAAGAAATGCAACCCCGGATTATGAGAAAGAAAAATAGTATGCGTGATTGTTCTATATGCGCAGTATATTCACAAACGGTTGATACTTGAAAAATCTTATCAAATAGAGAACTTGACAAATACCCCCTACCGGTATACATTATATACCCATAGGGGGTATTTGACGTATGGAAGAAAATAAAGAAGAAAAGAATTGTCCTTGCTGTTCTGGGAAACATAAAGAGCGACAGGAAAAAGAAAAAAAGGATCTGATGAACCGGCTGAAGCGGATTGAAGGACAGGTGCGCGGCATCGAGAATATGCTGGAGAAGGATGCATATTGTACGGATGTATTGATACAGGTGTCTGCGGTCACATCGGCACTCAACAGCTTCAATAAGGTACTACTAGCCAACCACGTGAAAACCTGTGTGGCTGACAACATCCGCCAAGGAAACGATGAAGTCATCGATGAGCTGGTAACACTTTTACAAAAGTTAATGAAGTAAGAGTAAGATAGTATAAAGAAAAATTATATATGAGTTGTATGGAAATATATGTTAGGTAATTCCATACAACTCATTGGAAGGGAAAATTACATGGAACAATATAAAGTGAAGGGTATGAGCTGCGCTGCCTGCAGCGCGCGTGTCGAGAAAGCAGTCTCCGCGGTGGATGGCGTGACTGCTTGTACCGTGAGCCTGCTTACCAATTCAATGAGCGTGGAAGGAACGGCAGATGCAGCGACAATCATCCGGGCGGTTGAAAAAGCCGGCTATAAAGCATCGAAGATGAAAGCCGGAAAGCAGTCCGGCAGCGCGGTGGATGAGGAAGACGCACTCAAAGACACGGAGACACCGCTGATGCGGAAACGCCTGATCGCGTCGGTAGTTCTGCTGATCCCGCTCATGTATGTGTCGATGGGTCATATGATGTGGAACTGGCCGCTGCCACCGGTTTTCGATGGCAATCACGTGGCGATGGGACTTGTACAGCTTCTGTTTACAATCGCAATCATGGTCGTAAACCAGAAATTTTTCATAAATGGTTTCAAGGGACTTATACACCGGGCACCGAATATGGACACGCTTGTAGCACTTGGCTCTGCAGCGTCGTTTATCTACAGTGTGTATGCACTGTTTGCGATGACCGATGCGGTTGTCAAAGGGCAGGGCGATATGGTAATGCATTACATGCATGAGTTTTACTTTGAATCCGCGGCGATGATCCTGACACTGATCACAGTCGGTAAGATGCTCGAAGCAAAGTCGAAGGGCAGGACGACCGATGCATTAAAGGGCTTGATGAAGCTGGCACCGAAGACCGCAGTTTTAGTAAAAGATGGTGTGGAGCAGACGGTACCAATCGAACAGCTTCATATCGGAGATTTATTTGCGGTCCGTCCGGGCGAGAATATTCCGGTGGATGGATTCGTCAAAGAAGGAAGCAGTGCGGTGAATGAATCCGCGCTGACTGGCGAGAGTATCCCGGTCGACAAGAATCTGGGCGATCCGGTATCCGCAGCGACACTCAATCAGTCCGGGTATCTGCTCTGTGAGGCAACCCGTGTCGGTGAGGATACGACGCTGTCGCAGATTATCCATATGGTCAGTGATGCAGCGGCAACGAAAGCGCCGATTGCGAAGGTGGCAGATAAGGTATCCGGCGTATTTGTACCGGTTGTGATCGGTATTGCCATCGTGACATTTGTGATCTGGATGCTTGTAGGAAGACCGGTAGGATATTCGCTTGCAAGAGCGATTTCCGTTCTGGTTATCAGCTGTCCGTGTGCACTTGGACTTGCAACTCCGGTTGCCATCATGGTTGGAAATGGTGTGGGTGCAAAGCATGGAATCCTGTTTAAGACGGCCGTTTCGCTGGAGGAGACAGGCAAAGTACAGATTGTGGCACTCGATAAGACCGGTACGATCACAAAGGGTGAACCACGTGTGACAGATATCTATCCGGTAGGCTGTGAGGAAGCGTATCTGATGCATGCCGCATATGCGCTGGAACAAAAAAGTGAGCATCCGCTTGCGAAGGCGATTATCGCATGGGGCGATGCGAACAACCAGACAGAGGCAGGTGTCGGGGAGTTTCAGGCGGTTTCCGGAAATGGTCTGATGGGCGTCCGCGATGGAAAGCATCTGCAGGGTGGAAACTGGAACTATATTTCCGGGCAGATCAGGATAGCAAAAGAGGAAGAAACTGAACTTCGGAAGCAGGCAGAGGTCTATGCATCCGAAGGAAAGACACCATTATTCTTCGCGGAGGATGGCAAGATTCTTGGAATGGTGGCAGTTGCCGATGTGATGAAGGAGGACAGCCCGGAAGCAATCGCGGAGCTTAAAAATATGGGGATCCATGTTGTCATGCTGACCGGTGATAATGAGCAGACGGCTCAGGCAATCGGCAAGCAGGCAGGTGTCGCTGAAGTGATCGCAGGTGTGCTTCCGGATGGTAAGGAGGCTGTGATCGCCAATCTGCAGAAGAAAGGAAAGGTTGCGATGGTCGGTGATGGCGTGAACGATGCTCCGGCACTCACACGTGCAGATATGGGTATCGCAATCGGAGCAGGAACCGATATTGCCATTGATGCGGCGGATGTCGTGCTGATGAAGAGCCGGTTGTCCGATGTGCCGGCAGCAATCCGGCTTAGCCGGGCGACCTTACGAAATATCCATGAGAACCTTTTCTGGGCATTTATTTACAATATTATAGGAATCCCGCTTGCAGCAGGTGCGTGGGTTCATTTATTTGGCTGGACATTGAATCCGATGTTCGGTGCAGCAGCGATGAGTCTGTCAAGCTTCTGCGTTGTTACCAATGCACTTCGTCTGAATCTGTTCAAATTCGGAAAGAAGCAGCGGGAGACAGCATAGGAGAGGTTGACATTCTATATAAATTCATGTAGTTTAAGGAGGAAAACAAAATGGAACAGATTATTGCAAAAATCGATGGTATGATGTGTGGTATGTGCGAGTCACATATGAACGACATGGTAAGAAGTAATTTCAATGTGAAGAAAGTCAGTTCTTCCCATGCGAAGAAGGAGACCGTGATCGTAGCGGAGGAAGGCTTCGATGATGCAAAATTCACAGAAGAAGTCGAGAAGCTTGGCTACAAGGTACTTGGCATCGAGCATCAGCCTTATGAGAAGAAAGGGTTATTTCACAGAAAATAACAACGAGTAGATGAACGCGGGAAAGAAACTTAGAAAGTTCATATTTTTAAATGTATTTGCGATGATGGGCATGTCGTGCTACATCCTCGCAGATACATTTTTTATCTCCGTGGCAAATGGAACCCTTGGTATTGCGACATTGAATCTGACACTGCCGGTTTATGGGTTGTTATTTGCCATTGGTTCGTTAATCGGGATTGGTTCCGCAACGCGGTATTCGCTTTGTAAGATGACCGATAATGAGACATCGAAGCTGTATTTCTCGAACGCTTTGATGTTTGCGGTTCTGATCGGAATCGGATTTACTCTGCTTGGGTATTTCTTCCCGGCTTCGATTCTGAAACTGATGGGAGCGGATGCGGATATCCTGTCGATCGGAACGGAATATCTGCAGATTGCGATGCTTTTTTCCCCATTTTTTATTGCGAACTATACATTTACTGCGTTTGTAAGAAATGATAATGCACCGAATATCGCGATGGCGGCAACGTTGCTTAGCAGTTTGTTCAATATTGTATTTGATTATGTATTTATGTTTCCGATGCACATGGGGATGCGTGGTGCGGCACTTGCAACCGGCGTGTCACCGGTCATCAGCATCGGTATCTGCATGATCCATTATCTCTCGAAGAAAAATACGATCGTGTTCAAGTGGCATCTGCCAAGCTTTAAATTGCTTGCTTCCGCAGCAAGCCTTGGTGTTGTGGCGTTTGTCGGTGAGATCGCGAACAGTATTACAACGCTTGTATTTAATTTTATTCTGCTTGCGTTATCCGGAAATAATGCAGTTGCTGCATATGGAGTGATCGCGAACATTGCACTGGTCGGAACAGCAATCTTTAACGGCGTATCGCAGGGCTTGCAGCCGCTTGCGAGTACCTCTTATGGGAAGGGTGATAAAGAGGATGTCAAGAAGATCCTGCGGCAGTCACTCGTAATTGCAGTCATTCTGTCAATCGTGCTTGTGTCTGCAGTGTGGGTGTTTGCACAGGGACTGGTTGGAATCTTCAATAGTGCGCAGTCGGCGGAGCTAGCGAAGGTTGCCGTGCCGGGACTCCGGATTTATTTCTTAGGGTTCTTAGTGGCGGCGGTCAATATTGTGCTGGCGGGATTTTTCAGTGCGACCGGACAGGCACTTGCATCTTCCCTGATCGCGGTATCGCGTGGAATCATTGTGATCAGCCTGATGGCATTCATGCTGTCGAAGCTTTTTGGTGTAACCGGTGTATGGATGGCATTTCCGGTTACAGAGGTCGTGACATTTGGTATTGCGATGGGAATTCAGGGTGTGAGTAAAAGGAAAGAATAGGAGTGGCGTATGACATTACAGCAACTGCGGTATGCGGTGACAATTGCAGATATGAAGTCAATGAACAAGGCGGCGAGTGAGCTTTTTGTATCGCAGCCCGCATTATCGAATACAATTCATGATTTAGAGGAAGAATTACAGATAGAGATCTTTCTGCGGACGAACCGCGGTATCGTTGTGACGACGGAGGGCGAAGAGTTCTTAAGCTATGCCAGACAGATGGTGGAGCTGCAGCAGATGATGGAAGAAAAATATATGGGTGCTGCAGAACACAAGCGGAAGTTCAGCGTATCCATGCAGCATTATTCCTTCGCAGTGGAGGCGTTCATCAAGCTGGCGCGGAATTTCTCACTGGACGAGTATGAGCTTGCGGTCCATGAGACGAAGACCGGTGAGGTCATCGAGAATGTCAAGAACTTCCGGAGTGAGCTTGGCATCCTGTATCTGAACAGCTTCAACCAGAAAGCCATGCAGAAGGTATTTGATGCAAATGAACTGGAATTTAAACCGTTGTTTGACTGTGCGGTTTATGTGTATCTCGCAAGCGGACATCCGCTTGCAGGGAAGGAGTTCATTTCCTTCTCGGATTTAGAACCGTATCCGTGCCTGTCATTTGAACAGGGCAATAAGAATTCCTTTTATTTTGCGGAGGAGGTATTAAGCAACCTCGAATATAAGCAGACGATCAAGGCGGACGACCGTGCGACGATGTTAAATCTGATGACAGGGTTAAACGGCTACACCTTATGTTCCGGTATTATCTGTGAGGAGTTAAACGGCGATGGGTATACGGCAGTACCATTTGCAGCCGAGGAGACGATGACGATTGGGTATCTGAAACGGAAGGGAATCCCGCTCAGCCATCTTGGAAGCCGCTATATTGAGATCTTGAAGCAGTATGAGAAGCACTGCAAATGAAATTTATTCTCATTATAAATGAGGGTGGTTTCGTTGACTTTTGAAACATGTCTGATTATAATTTTTCATGGACAAAAGTAAAGAATTAAGGAGGCATTCATAGCAATGAGTGAGTTAATTTATTTAGATAATGCGGCGACAACGAAAGTTGCACCGGAAGTATATGAAGCAATGAATCCGTATTTCGAAGAGTACTATGGAAATGCGGCAAGTGTATACCGTTTTGCCGGCGAGAGCAAGAAAGCGGTGGAAGATGCCAGAAAGGAAGTTGCGGATTTTCTTGGGGCAAAGCCAAATGAGATTTATTTCACGGGTGGCGGAAGCGAGTCTGATAACTGGGCTTTGAAAGGAATCGCATTTTCCCAGAGAAAGAAAGGAAAACATATCATCACGTCTGCCATCGAACATCATGCAATCCTGCATACATGCGAGTATCTAGAGAAGCTTGGTTATGAGATCACGTATGTCGGCGTGGATGAAAATGGTATCATCAAATTAGATGAGCTTGAAAAATCAATCCGCGAGGATACAATCCTGATTTCGGTGATGTTTGCAAATAACGAGATCGGAAGCATCCAGCCGATCAAGGAGATTGGCGAGATCGCGAAGAAGCATAAGGTTCTCTTCCATACAGATGCGGTACAGGCATATGGACATGTGCCAATCAATGTGGATGAATGCCATATTGATATGCTTTCTGCCAGCGGTCATAAGATCAACGGACCAAAAGGAATCGGTATCATGTACCTTAGAAATGGTGTGCAGATTGAGTCCTTTGTTCATGGTGGTGCACAGGAGCGTGGAAAGCGGGCCGGTACACACAATACACCTGGTATCGTAGGATTTGGTCGTGCAACGATACTTGCAAAAGAGAAGATGCAGGCACGTATGGAATATGAGACAAATTTGCGTGATTATCTGATTAAGCGTGTCTTAGATGAGGTTCCATATACGAAGTTAAACGGCGATAAGGTAAAGCGTCTGCCGAACAACGTGAACTTCAGCTTTCAGTTCATCGAGGGCGAGTCCCTTCTGATTATGCTTGACCAGAAGGGCATCTGTGCATCCAGTGGTTCTGCATGTACATCCGGATCACTCGATCCATCGCATGTATTGCTTGCCATCGGTCTGCCACATGAGATTGCACACGGATCACTTCGTCTGACACTTTCCGATGAGACAACAAAGGAAGAAATCGATTATACCGTGGAGGCAATCAAGACAGTTGTAGAGCGTCTGCGCAGTATGTCACCGCTTTACGAGGATTTCGTAAAGAAGAACAAACAGTAAGTTCATACACGGGATACTGATTATATTTAGGAGGTAATGACGATGAGTCAGATTATAGATTACAGTGAAGAGGTTATGGAACACTTCACCAACCCAAGAAACGTAGGAGAAATCGAGAATGCCAGTGGTGTCGGTACAGTCGGAAATGCGAAGTGCGGCGATATCATGCGTATCTACCTCGATGTCGATGACAACCAGATCATCCGTGACTGCAAGTTCAAGACATTTGGCTGCGGTGCCGCTGTTGCAACAAGCAGTATGGCAACGGAGATGATCAAGGGCAAGTCCATTCAGGAAGCATTGAAGCTTACGAATAAGGCAGTTATGGAAGCGCTTGGCGGGCTGCCACCGGTCAAGGTGCACTGTTCCCTGCTTGCAGAGGAAGCGGTTCATGCAGCACTCTGGGATTATGCACAGAAGCACAACATCACGATCGAAGGCTTAAAGCCACCGGTGAATGATATCGATGAGACCGAAGCTTTCTACGAGATGCCGGGTGCAAATGATTAGAAAATTAATTCTATGAGAAGGCTTGCCACAGACGATTATTATTGATTTACCGGGGTTAGATATATGGGAGGAAATCTGTGATTTATACAAGTATGACAATCAAAGCAATGAAGCTTGCTTACAAAGCACACGAAGGTCAGGTGGACAGAAGTGGTGTGCCGTATATTTTTCATCCGATTCATCTGGCAGAACAGATGGATGAGGAGATAAGCTGTACGGTGGCACTTCTCCATGATGTCGTGGAAGATACGGAAGTCACACTTGCGGAGTTAGAACAGGCGTTTCCTCCGGCTGTAACGGAAGCTGTGCATTTGCTGACGCATGATAAAACCGTTGATTATTATGATTATGTCCGGAATCTGAAACCGAATGTGATAGCAAAGAAAGTAAAGCTCGCAGATCTCGCGCATAATTCCGATGAGATCCGCTCGAAAGCGGCCGGCTGCTCCGAAAAGCAGATTCTGCATTGGAGAGAAAAGTACAGCCGGGCAAAAGAAATTTTGTTATCTGAGTAAAACTATCAGCAGTTCTCTTTGACCCGGGCGCAGGATTCCCGGATGACAAGCGGACATGGAATTTTAGCTTTTAAAGGTGTTTTGATGCTTAAGTTCGATGCAACATAGACAAGATTCGCGCCATGCTGTCCCATATCATAGGATGGGGCATGAATGGTCGTAAGCGGAGGGGTTATGAATGTGCTGGATTCCTCGTCGTTGAAACCAACGATAGAGATATCCTGTGGGATTTTATAACCTCTTTCTTTGATTGCTTTCATGGCACCAAGTGCAATTGCATCACTTGCCGCAAAGACAGCGGTTGGAAGATGTTTGCTGTCAAACAGATCCATCATCATCTCATAGCCGGACTGCGCTGTGAAACTGCCTTCCCGCATATACGTCTCGGCATCCATTTCCCGGTGCTCCATGTATTTCTTATAAGCAACAGTTCTTGCGTCAACAAGACGCTCCCCATCTCCGACATATTCACATCCGACAAGCAGGGCAATCTTCGTATGACCAAGTCCGGTCAGATAGTCCATGACGTCATAGACGGCACGCTCAAAATCAAGCGTTAAGGATGTAATGTTATATTCATCGACAACCATATCCAGAAATACAATATTGCTGCAGATACCAAGAAATGTATCAATTTCTTTTTTAGAGAACTTGCCAAGACAGATTAATCCATTCACGGAGGCAAGCTGCTTAAGACCATCCGGTTCATTTGGAAAAATACGTACGACGCGGATGGCATTTTTCATACAAAAATCTTCCACACCCTGTCTGACACGGAGATAGTAGCTGTCCTTTAATTCCTGCTCCGCCGTATACCAGAGTACGATTCCCATTGTAAATGTATTTTTTGCCATCGCTTTTGTGCGGGAGGATTTGGTATAGTTTAATTTCCTGGCAATCGCAAGCACATGTTCCCGCGTTTCCGGAGCGACACTTAAGGTAGCATCATTATTTAAAATTCTGGATACGGCGCCTGCCGATACACCAGCTTCTTTTGCAATATCACGAATGGTAGCCATAGAAAACTCCTTTCAATATGTTTACTAAACAAAATATACCACATATAATATGAAAAAGTCTATATTAATTTGAAAAATATTATAGTAAACTTTAGTAAAAAAGGTTGACACGTTTACTAAACGCATGATATATTGGGTGTAACAAGGAGGAACCGGTATGATTGTATTCGGAACCGGTTCCGGCGGCTTACTGCAACGAGATAGTTATACATGTGATTAAAGGAGGAACGATATGATACAGACAACAGAATTAAAAAAGAATCTACAGGCAGGTGCATATGATGATGTATTGCTTGATATCTATGTGGATGCAGATGTGCTTCCATATCAGAAGGATCGCTATGTAGCAGCGATTGAAACGTATGAGAAGTTATATGGAGCAGATGCAGTGGAAATCTACAGTGCACCGGGCAGGAGTGAGGTTGGCGGAAACCACACCGATCATCAGCATGGAGAGGTTCTTGCTGCATCCATCAATTTGGATGCGATTGCTATCGTGAAGAAGCTTCCGGATATGCAGATCCGTCTTGTATCGGATGGCTATGATGAGATCGTGATCGACGGAAATGATCTTTCTCTGAAAGAAGAGGAGAAGGAATCGACAACTGCTCTGATCAAAGGTGTGCTTGCGGGAGCGAAGGAACGAGGCTACGCAGTTGGAGGATTCCAGGCATATATCACAAGTGATGTCTTGATCGGTGCAGGACTTTCCTCTTCAGCGGCCTTCGAGACAGTGATCGGAACAATTGTTTCTTATCTGTATAATGATGGTGCGATTGATGCAGTTACAATCGCAATTATCGGACAGTATGCAGAGAATGTGTATTTCGGAAAGCCTTGCGGATTGATGGATCAGACAGCCTGCTCGGTAGGAAACCTTGTGCACATTGATTTTGCAGATGTGAAAGATCCTAAGGTTGAGAAAGTGGATTTCGATTTAAATGCATATGGATACAGCCTTTGTATCACAGATACGAAGGGCTCCCATGCAGATCTGACCGCCGATTATGCAGCCATTCCGACAGAGATGAAAGCCGTTGCGTCATATTTTGGCAAGGAAGTTCTGCTTGGACTTACGATCGAGGATATCTTAAGCCACGCACAGGAGCTGCGCGAGAAGCTTGGGGATCGTGCCGTACTGCGTGCTCTGCATTTCTTATGTGAGGATGTGCGTGTAGAAGAGGAAGTAGATGCGTTAAAGGCAGGTAATATCGATGCATTCTTGCAGAAGGTAAAGGAATCCGGTGATTCTTCATTCAAGTATTTGCAGAATGTCTACACAAGCCATGATGTGATGCACCAGAATGTGTCACTGGCGCTGGCGGTCAGTGAAATCGCGCTTGCAGGTGGAGCTGGCGTTGCCCGTGTGCATGGCGGTGGATTCGCAGGTACGATTCAGGCATTTGTGAAAAACGAGGCTGTATCCGGATATCGTGCAGCGATGGATCGGTTGTTCGGTGCAGATGCGTGCAAGGTGCTCAAGATCCGTAAGTATGGCGGTATGAAGGTGCTGGCGTAATTTTTGTATATAAAATCGCTGGTTTAGATGAAACGGACGTTTTGCTTGTAAAATAAGATGGAAGATAAAGAATGGAGGAATCACTATGATTACAGATCTGATTCGTGAATTAGTGATATATGGTAAGAACAATGGTCTGATCTGCGAGGCAGATGAGGTGTATGTGACGAACCGTCTGCTGGAGTTGTTCGATGTAATGGAGTACGAGGAGAATCCGGAGATTACAGAGTCAAGAGCTGTCTGTGAGATTTTAGAGGATATGATGATATATGCGCATGAAAATGGCATCATGAAAGAAGATACCATAACAGCAAAGGATTTGTTCGATACGAAGATTATGGGCTGTATTACGCCACCGCCAAGTGTGGTACGGGCAGAATTCGCGAAGCGTTATGCGGAAAGCCCGAAGGAAGCAACCAATTATTATTACCAGTTTAGTCAGGCGACGAACTATATCCGGAAAGACCGTATCGCAAAAGATGAGAAATGGGTGACTGACACTGAATATGGTCCGATCGACATCACGATCAATCTGTCCAAACCGGAGAAGGATCCGCGCGATATCGCGAAGGCCGGACAGGCGAAGAAATCCGGATATCCGGCTTGCCTGCTTTGCAAGGAGAATGAAGGCTACGCAGGACATTTCTCACACCCGGCAAGACAGAATCACCGTGTGATTCCAATCAAGCTGGATGGACAAAACTATTATTTACAGTATTCGCCATATGTATATTACAACGAGCATTGCATCATCTTCAATGAGCAGCATATCCCAATGAAGATTGATTATGCGGTGTTCCGCAAACTTTTGGATTTTGTCAGACAGTACCCACATTATATGGCTGGTTCCAATGCAGACCTTCCAATCGTCGGTGGTTCGATCCTGAGCCATGACCATTTTCAGGGTGGTGGCTATGTGTTCGCAATGGCAAAGGCAGATTATGAGCGTAAGTTTGTGATTTCGGGATTTGAGAGTGTCACAGCCGGTATTGTGAAATGGCCGATGTCAGTCATCCGTCTGCAGGGCGATGATATGGAAGTGATGGCGAAAGCTGCCGACCATATCCTTACAAGCTGGCGGGCATACACGGATGCGGATGCATTTATCTTCAGTGAGACGGACGGTGTCCCACACAATACGATTACACCGATTGCGCGGATGCATGACGATAAGCTCGAATTGGATCTTGTACTCCGTAACAACATTACAACCGAGAAATGTCCGTGGGGCGTTTATCATCCATCGGCAGACCTGCATCATATTAAGAAGGAAAATATTGGTCTGATTGAGGTTATGGGACTTGCCGTACTTCCAGCACGTCTGAAGGGCGAGATGGCAGAATTATCCAAGGCAATATTAGCAGGCGAGGATATCCGCAAGAATGCACTCATTGAGAAGCACGCAGACTGGGTAGATTCATGGATTGGCAATTATGATATTACCGCGGAGAATATCACAGAGATCCTGCACGACGAGATCAGCAAGGTATTCGTAAAGGTACTTGAATGTGCGGGCGTATATAAGCGGACGGAAGAGGGACAGGCTGCATTTATGCGGTTTGTGGATTCTTTGTAGAAATTTAGTAGAAATAATGATTGAACATTCTGATAATTATAGTTTTGATTGTGGATATGATTATTAGATATGGTTATATAGAGTTTTTTAGAAATTATGGCGGAGACAGGAATGCGGTTTATGAAAGGCATTCCTGTTTTCGCTTTATGAATTCCTGCTGGCAGGCTGAAATTTTACTGAATTGGAGTAAATGTATGATTTTTGCGGTGTTTGTTTACCGAATTGGAGTAAATGTATGATTTTTACGGTGCTTGTTTACCAAATTGGAGTAAATGTATGATTTTTGCGGTGCTTGCCCCAATAAGATAGTTACCGGAAAATTTCACTTGGAGTAAAACGCTTGATTACATTCATATTGCTCCAATGCAGGGGGAATAGAAGTAGGTAGGTTTTGGAGCTATTTTCTTAATAAGAGTGATTTGCTCCAAATTTGCAAAAACAACGAAAAATTTTATTTGAGTAGATTGCTGCATAATTAGGAATTTACTCCAATTTTAATCAGTAGCAAATTTTCTGTTTGGAGCAAGTATATGAAAAAAGAAGAAAATACTCCAAACGCGGACTCAAATAGGGACTCATCCAGTGCGCGAGACGGTGCATGGCGTCTAGTGGACGCCACGCTTATGCACCGATCGAGTCGGCAGACAACAAGATCGAACCTTCGAGCATAGATGTGTTTAAATATAAAAAAGAGGATATCTCATTTGGATATCCTCTTATATATAAAATATAAAAGAGCGCGAGACGGGAATCGAACCCGCGACCCCCTCCTTGGCAAGGAGGTGCTCCACCGCTGAGCCACTCGCGCATATAAAACAAATTATTTAATTTTCAGAGAGCGCGAGACGGGGATCGAACCCGCGACCCCCTCCTTGGCAAGGAGGTGCTCCACCGCTGAGCCACTCGCGCATTTTGTCGTTTCGTACTTCGTACCGACGACGTGTTATATATTAGCATAGTAGTTATATATGTGTCAACAATTTTTTGTAAAAAATTTTAAAATTGTAGCTTGCTTTATACAGGTATTTCTCCTATAATTGAGTATCATTATAAAGATTATTATTGAAGGGGCGGTAAAATGTCTAAGAAGATAATAAAGAATCAGGAAGAAACAAAAGAAGAAACGAAGACTGAATCAGAAGAGATTGTAAAAAATAAAGAAATGAAGACCGGGTCTGAAGAAATCGTAAAAAAAGAAGAAACGAAAACCGGGTCTGAAGAGATTGTCAAGAATGAAGGAAAAGAAATACCTGAGAAAGTGGATGCAAATCCATCGTTCTGGTCAAAGGTAAAGTATTTTTTGAGGTATTCGATTCAGACATGGATTGTACGGTGTTTTCTGATTGCATTTGGTCTGGAGCTTCTCATGGAGATATTGGGAAGGCGGTCGCTTGTACTTGGTGTGAAGTTTATGGTGTCTTCGCCAATCGTATTTTTATATAATACCTCCATTATATTCTTTACTTTATTGTTTGCGTTGTTCTTAAGAAAGCGGGTATTCGGTATCGTGCTGATCAGTATTGTCTGGCTGATCTGCGGTTTTGCAAACTTTGTGGTACTTGGCTATCGTATCACACCATTTGCGGCGATTGACCTTCTGATGGTGAAGGACGTGATATCCATGCTGGACGTATATTTCTCTAAGGTACAGCAGGTGCTTTTGGTCGTGGCAGCGGTGGCGGTGATCGCCGGAATCGTGATTTTGTTCCGGAAATCTCCGAAGTTTGAGGGGAAAAAGCATGTCATGCGGACGATGGTTGTTTGTATTGTTATGTGGATAGGCATTATGCTCTTTACGAACTTTAATGTGAGCCATAACATCATCTCGGATGATTTTGCAAATCTCGGTATGGCATATCAGGATTATGGATTTGCTTATTGCTTCACGAACAGTATTATTGACAATGGTATTTCAAAGCCGGATGATTACGATGAAACGACGATGCTCCATTTGCGGAATAAGCTGAACAGTGAGGAACTGGAAGCAGATACATCTAAGAAAAAGACACCCAATATTATCTGTGTACAGTTAGAATCGTTCTTTGATCCTAAGGTTGTGAAGGGATTGACGCTCTCGGAAGATCCTGTTCCGAATTTTACAAGATTGAAAGAAAAATTCCCGTCCGGATATCTGACGATGCCTGCACTCGGTGCAGGTACCGCAAATTCGGAATTCGAGGTTTTGACAGGCATCCGATCGGCGTATTTTGGAGCAGGAGAGTATCCATACAAGACGACGGTGAATAAAAAACCGATTGAAAGCATGTGCAGTCTGCTTGAGAAGGAAGGCTATCATACTTTCGCCATGCATAACAACAAGTCCTCGTTCTATGACCGGAAGGATGTCTATAATGAGATGGGGTTTGAGCGCTTTATCTCGCTTGAATATATGTACAATGTAGAGAAGACTTCAACCGGTTGGGCGAAGGACGAAATATTGGTCAACAATATTAAAAACTGTCTGCGGAGTACGGAAGGTCAGGATTTTGTATTTACAATCAGTGTACAGGGACATGGAAAGTATCCGGAAGAGTTAGGCGCCTGTGATGAGAAAATCAAGGTCAGTTATCCGCAGGATCCGGTAAAGGAAAACCAGCTCACATACTATGTAAATCAGATTCATGAGATGGATCAGATGATCCATGACCTGATCGATGCACTTGATAGTACAGGAGAAGACTATATTCTGCTTTTATATGGAGATCATCTGCCAACGATCACATTTGATGATGATCAGTTACCGCACAGCCAGTTTCAGACAGAATATATTTTGGTCAATAATATGAATCTGGATATCCCGGATGAAGATATCCGGGCGAGCGAGGTATCGACAAAAATATTTAAAGCATTGAATCTGAATATGGGATATGTGCAGCGGGCACACTGCTTGTATCAGGATAACGAAGAAGAACTTGACCATGCGGTGACATTGCTGGCATATGATATGCTGTTTGGAGATGATTATGTCTATGATGGTCAGTCGCCGGTTCCGGAAGTTGGGGAAAAACCGATGATTATGGGACTGGAGGAGATTGGAATCAGCCGGGTTTCCAACGAGGGCGATCATGCCGTGGTACGGGGAAGAAACTTCAATGAATATTCCAAGGTGTATGATGGCGAGGATCAATTAGAAACGGTCTATGTTGATCGAAATACATTGATGGTACAGGATCAGACATTAAGCGATGGAGCCTTAATCACAGTCAAACAGGTGGATGACTCGGGACATGTTTTAAGCTCATCTTCGGACTATACATTTCATTGAGGTACAGATACACGGATTTAATGACAAAATTAACAACAATTTGGATTTAGTGTTTGAATACTCGATAGAGGTATGTTATAATTATCGTTAACCTATTTCAAAATAATACTAAGGAGAGGGCACATGGTACCTGCAATGGATGTAAAGCACATTAACCCTTTTTTGCAGTCGAGTATTTCTATTGTAGAAAGTGTTACTCAGGTGAAGTTGACAGTCGGCAAGCCTGAGATGACAGATTTTCATTTACATGACAAATATTATGCAATTCAGGTCGGCGTAGTGGGAGAAATGAAGGGTCAGGTAATTCTGGCAATCCGGGAGAACAATGCAAAGGATATTGCATCCCGTATGATGTTCGGAATGCCAGTTAATGAGTTGGATGAGATGGCATCCTCCGCATTAAATGAACTGGGGAATATGATTATGGGGAACACGGCAACGATTTTTTCCACACTTGGAATTATCATCGATATTACGCCGCCGCTTGCTGTATATGGCGATGACTTACAGTTGAAGTCGGATATAGATGGAATTAAAGTACCTTTGATGTATGGCGGGGAAGAATACATCGGACTTTACATCTGCGTTTACGAGGATAAGTAATACCTGAACCTTCATCGGTTCGAATTACCTAATATAATCAGACTAAAGAAAGGAAAGGAAAAAGACAAATGGGTAAGATTATTGGTAAGGGAATCACATTTGATGATGTTTTATTAGTACCACAGTTTTCAAGTGTTATTCCAAATGACGTTGTTCTATCAACACAGCTCACAAAGAAAATCAGATTGAATATTCCTCTTATGAGTGCCGGTATGGACACTGTCACAGAGCACAGAATGGCAATCGCCATGGCCAGACAGGGTGGAATCGGAGTTATTCATAAAAACATGTCGATTCAGCAGCAGGCAGAGGAAGTTGATAAAGTAAAACGTTCAGAGAACGGAGTTATCTCTGATCCATTTTCTCTTTCACCAGAGCATACACTTGATGATGCAGATAAGCTGATGGCGAAGTTCCGCATTTCCGGTGTGCCGATTACAGAAAACGGCAAATTGGTAGGTATTATCACGAACCGTGACTTGAAGTTCGAGACAGATTACTCAAAGAAGATCAAGGAGTCCATGACATCTGAAAACCTCATTACAGCAAAAGAGGGTATCACACTCGAGGAGGCAAAGGCAATTTTAGGCAGAGCCAGAAAAGAGAAGCTTCCTATCGTTGATGACAACATGATGTTGAAGGGACTTATCACAATCAAGGATATTGAGAAGCAGATTAAGTATCCAAATGCAGCCAAGGATGCACAGGGCAGACTTCTCTGTGCCGCAGCTGTGGGCGTTACACCGGATATCTGCGACAGAGTAGACGAGCTTGTTAAGTCTAAGGTGGATGCAATCGTTATCGATACAGCACATGGACATTCTGAGAATGTTCTTAAGACATTTGCCATGATCAAGGAGAAGTATCCGGATCTTGATGTTATCGCTGGTAACGTAGCTACAAAGTCCGGTACACAGGCTATGATCGATGCAGGCGTGGATGCCGTAAAGATCGGTATCGGACCTGGTTCTATCTGTACAACGCGTATCGTAGCCGGCATCGGTGTTCCACAGATTACAGCAATCATGCAGGCATATGAGGCAGCACATGCAGCAGGAATCCCAGTTATCGCAGATGGCGGTATCAAGTATTCCGGCGATATCACAAAGGCACTTGCAGCCGGCGCGAATGTATGTATGATGGGCAGCCTGTTCGCGGGTACGGATGAGAGCCCTGGAGATTTCGAGCTGTATCAGGGAAGAAAATACAAGGTATACCGTGGTATGGGTAGTATCGCTGCGATGGAGAATGGTAGTAAAGACCGTTACTTCCAGGCAAATGCAAAGAAGCTTGTACCGGAAGGTGTCGAAGGCCGTGTGGCATACAAGGGTACCGTTGAAGATACTGTATTCCAGTTGATCGGTGGACTTCGTGCAGGTATGGGTTACTGTGGTGCGAAGACAATCGAGGAGCTTCATGAGAAGGCAGAGTTCGTTGAGATTTCAGCTGCTTCTCTGAAGGAGAGCCATCCACATGATATCCAGATTACAAAGGAAGCACCAAACTACAGTGTGGAGTAATCGGAAAATCTCTATATAAAAATCAGAGACATTCTGTGAGAGAAATCTTGCAGGATGTCTTTTTTATGCATTTTTTTCCATATGTATGATTGTATCAAATTCTATACAATTATCCCCCCAAAATATATTTACAAATGATAATTGAAATGTTATATTGCGAAATGGATGGTATTCGAAAGAAACTATACTGGGAAATGAATATGGTGCACACCCCTTTGGGCAGAAGGAAGAGGTGATGGTATGAAGATTGGATTGATTGGAGCTGGCAGAATGGGCTTTACGCTCGGCAGACATTTATCCGATTTCGCAAAGTCACATGCAGAGATGCTCTGTGTGGAGGGCTTCTATAGTCGGAATCCGGAGAGTGCGAGAGAGGCAGCGAGATTTACTGGTACGAAATACTATGAAGACATGGAGACATTGGTTCAGGCGTGTGATACTATATTTCTAACGGTTCCGGACGGACAAATTGCTAACGTGGCAGAAGAAATTGCAGCTAGTTCGGTGTGTCTGGATGGAAAAACGATGATTCATACAAGTGGGGCTCTTTCCTCACGTATATTTTCTGGTATGGGTAGTCGCGTAAGCGGGTATTCAATACATCCTATTTATGCAGTGAATTCGAAGACGGATTCCTACATACATTTCCAAGACTGTTACATGACGATTGAAGGCGAAGGAACGAAGACGCAGGAACTCATATGCCTGTTTGAGAAAATGGGACATACGATCCGGCAGATTTCCGCAGACCAAAAGGCAAAATATCATGCATCGGCAGTATTTGCAAGCAATCTGGTGATCGGACTATATAAGATGGGGACAACCCTTCTTTCGGAGTGCGGATTTACACCGGAGGAGGCAGAGCATGCACTGATGCCGCTCTTTGCAAATAATGCAGAGAATATGGAACGCTTTGGCTGCGAGAAAGCATTGACGGGACCGGTCAGCCGCGGCGATGTGGCAACGGTGGAGAAACATCTGCAGGCACTTGACGGCGATGCGCGTGAAGTGTACCGGCTGCTTTCGAAGCAATTGTGCAATGCGGACAGTCAGGCAATTCAAACTATATTGGATATGAAGGAGTAAACCATGAAAAAAACAGTAACTACTTTTGCAAAGGCAAAGGCTTCCGGCGAGAAGCTTACAATGTTGACAGCATATGATTATTCGACAGCCAAGCTGATGGACGAGGCAGGTGTGGATTCGATTCTGGTCGGCGATTCCCTCGGAAATGTCGTGCTTGGATACGAGGACACAGTTTCCGTAACAATGGAAGATATGATTCATCATGGCGCCGCAGTTGCACGTGGTGCGAAGGAAGCCTTGGTCGTGATTGATATGCCGTTTATGTCTTATCAGACGTCGGTCTATGATGCAGTTGTAAATGCGGGACGTCTGATGAAGGAAGGTCGTGGCAATGCAGTAAAATTAGAGGGTGGTGTGGAAGTAGCACCACAGATTAAAGCAATCACACAGGCAGGTATCCCGGTGTGTGCACATATCGGACTTACCCCACAGTCTATCAATGCATTTGGTGGATTCAAAGTACAGGGAAAGACAGAAGCGGCTGCACAGAAGCTGATTGACGATGCGCTGGCTGTACAGGATGCGGGTGCATTTGCAGTGGTACTCGAATGTGTACCGGAGAAGCTGGCTACGCTTGTGACAGAGAAGTTAGATATTCCGACCATCGGTATCGGTGCCGGAAATGGCTGCGACGGACAGGTGCTTGTATATGCAGATATGCTTGGCATGTTCAGTGATTTCACACCGAAGTTTGTGAAGCGGTTCGCAGAGATTGGACCGCAGATGACCGACGGGTTCAAGGCGTATATCAAGGAAGTGAAAGAAGGCACATATCCTTCCGCAGAGCATACTTATGCGATCGCAGATGATGTAATCGAGAAATTGTACTAAGGTGCGAAAACATTTACGTGTTCTAAAAGAGTTGTACATAATTTCAAATTCCACGCAGACGCGCTCTCGCTCGGTTCAGCACGCAATGGTACTAAACTCGTGACAACAGGTTGTCACTTGTTAAGTACCAGCGTGCTTCAACGGTCTGCGCTAAAATTTGAATTATGTACAACTCCATATACACCTATTATGTTTTCGTTGCTTTACAATAAAACTTTGAATATTGAAAGGAAGAAATAACATGGAAATCATAACAACAGTGAAGGAAGTTCGGGATAGAGTCAAAGCATGGAAGAAGGAGGGCAAGCAGGTAGGTCTGGTGCCGACAATGGGATATCTGCATGAGGGACATAAGAGCCTGATCGACAAGGCAGTTGCAGAAAATGATGCGGTTGTAGTCAGCGTATTTGTAAATCCAATGCAGTTTGGACCGACTGAGGATCTGGCAAGCTACCCAAGAGATTTAGAGGCAGATGCAAAGCTGTGCGAGGCAGCCGGCGCAAGTCTGATATTCCATCCGGAACCGGAGGAAATGTATAAGGATGGATTCTGTTCTTTCGTTGATATGAACGGACTTACCAATGCACTGTGTGGATTGTCCCGCCCGGTTCATTTCCGTGGTGTATGTACGGTAGTGAATAAGCTGTTCAATATTGTACAGCCGGATAAGGCATATTTCGGTGAGAAGGATGCACAGCAGCTTGCTGTAATCAAGCGTATGGTTACCGATCTGAACATGGATATCGAAATCGTTGGATGCCCGATCATCCGTGAAGCAGACGGACTTGCAAAGAGCTCCAGAAATACATACCTTTCCCCGGAGTCCAGAAAGCAGGCAGTGATCCTGTCCAAGGCAATCTTCCTTGGTAAGAAGATGGTAGAAGATGGCGAGCGTGACGCAGCGAAGATCAAGAAGGCTATGACCGACCTGATCAACACAATGCCGCTTGCAACCATCGATTATGTGGAGATCGTAGATGGTATGACCATGCAGAGCATTGACACATTGAAGGGTGACATCCTGTGTGCAATCGCAGTCAATATCGGTGGCGAAGCAAGACTTATTGATAATTTCCACTATACAGTTTAAGAGTTAGATAAAAAAGGAGATACATGTATGACAGTCAATATGCTGAAAAGTAAAATACATCGCGCAACGGTAAAGCAGGCGGAACTGCAGTACGTCGGCAGCATCACAATCGATGAGGCACTGATGGAGGCGGCTGGCATCTTTGAATATGAGAAGGTGCAGATCGTCGATATCGAAAATGGAAACCGTTTCGAGACGTATGTGATCGCCGGTGAGCGTGAGAGCGGCATGATCTGCTTAAACGGCGCTGCCGCAAGACAGGTGTGTGTCGGAGATAAGATCATCATTATGTGTTATGCAGATATGACGCCGGAAGAGGTACAGACACATAAGCCGAAGGTTGTATTTGTGGATGAGGAGAATAAGATTTCGAGACTGACAAATTACGAGAAACATGGTAGACTAGAGGATATGTGAAATATACCTTGGACTAGGAGGAACATTATGCTTACAGGAAAGAAGATCGTGCTCGGTGTGAGTGGTGGTATCGCAGCCTACAAGATGGCGAATGTTGCAAGCATGCTTTCCAAGCTGCATGCAGACATCCATGTTGTGATGACAGAGAATGCGACACATTTTATCACACCGGAGACATTTGAAGTACTGACAGGAAACCACTGTTATACAGATACATTTGACCGTTGCATGGAACTGCATGTACCGCATATCGCGCTTGGCACGCAGGCGGATGCAATTTTGATCGCACCTGCAAGTGCGGATGTAGTTGGCAAGATCGCGAATGGAATTGCGGATGATATGCTCACAACCTGTGTGCTTCCTGCAACCTGTCCGGTTATGCTTGCTCCATCCATGAATGTACATATGTATGAGAATCCGATTGTGCAGGATAATATGAAGAAACTTGCCTCCTATGGATATGAAATCATCGAGGCTGACGAAGGATATCTGGCTTGCCGGGATATCGGCAAAGGAAAGCTTCCACCGGAGCATGTACTTGTGGATTATATTATCCGTGCCTGCGCAATGGACAAAGACCTTGCAGGTAAGAAGGTGCTTGTGACAGCGGGTGCCACACAGGAGTCTATCGATCCGGTCCGTTATATCACGAATCATTCGACCGGCAAGATGGGGTATGCATTGGCACGCATGGCGGCATTTCGTGGCGCCGAAGTTACACTCGTGGCTGGACCGACGAATCTGGAGGATCCATTGTTTGTCGATATGGTGAAGGTTGTTACAGCGGAAGATATGTATGAGGCAGTGACAAGCCGGAGCGCGGACATGGATATCATCATCAAGGCAGCGGCGGTTGCCGATTACCGTCCGGAAAATGTCAGCGAGGAAAAGATTAAAAAGCAGGATGGCAGCATGACTATTCCGCTTACAAGAACAAAGGATATTCTGGCATATCTTGGCGAGCATAAGAAGGACGGACAGTTTATCTGCGGATTTTCTATGGAGACAGAGCATATGGTAGAAAATTCAAAGAAGAAGTTAGAGAAGAAGCATATTGACATGGTTGCTGCAAACAACCTGAAGGTAGCAGGCGCCGGATTCGGCGTAGATACGAATATTATGACACTCATAACAAAAGAGGGAGAAAAAGAACTCCCTCTGATGAGCAAAGAAGATGTCGCAAATGCGATATTGGATGAAATCGTTGCAAAGATAAACTAATCATTTGGTATATCATGAAATCTGCCAGCGAGTTCTTCGGTTTTGACGATATTGATAAACGCATGTGGATCAATCGAACGAATCAGAGGAATGAGCTGGCGTTTTGCTTCTGTGTTGATGACAGAGTAAATCAAAGTTTTCTCTTTTTCTTCATAACAGCCGATGCCCTGAAACAGCGTGGCGTCGTGGTTGGTTGTTTCCCGTATTGCTTTATAGATCTGTTCGGAGTAATCCGAGATGATAAATAATGTTTCTTTTTTGTATCGTTTATAAAGAATCTGAATCGCCTGTGTGCTGCAGAACTGGAAGATGATCGAATAAAGCGCAATCGACCAGCCGAAGAGGTAACCGGCCAGAATCAGCAGCATGACATTTCCAAATAATATATAGTTCCAGGCATCAATTCCTTTGCGCTGGGACAGATAGATGCTGATGAAGTCTGTACCGCCGGTTGTTGTGCCGACATTTAGACACAGACTGATGGCGAATCCGTTGATCAGACCGCCGAACACACTGTTCAGCATGGCGTCCTGTGTAAATACATAGGCAGGCAGTATGTCGACGAAAATACTCGACAGAATGATCGTGAGAATCGAGTAGAGTGTGAATTTCCGTCCGATGAATTTGAACCCGATGTAGACTGGGATGATATTTAACAGGACATTCAGCAGTGTGTATGGAACATGAATGTGCAGGAATTTCTGGAAGATCTCCTGCAGAAGCAGAGATAATCCGGAGAAACCGCCCGGAAATAATCCCGCAGGACGTGCGAAACAGCACAGATTCCATGCGAAGATGATGGACGCGAGGATAACGATGAAGATCCGGAATACCTGATAGAATTTCGGGTGTTTGTATTCAATGGACTGGAACATGGTGAACCCTCCTTTGCGGTGTGTGGAATTTGTGAATATGTTGCTATTTCATTGCAGTAATATAAGATGTATTGAAACTAAGAAGTACTAGATGTTCTGATATAGATAGTTGTAATTGTACGCAACCGCCGCCAATTCGCCATCCGTGGCTCAGTGGCGGCTTGTTTGAACATCGTGTTCAAACATTGCTGATTATACTCAGAACATCAAGAACTTCTAAGTTCCAAACATATCCATATTACTGCAATGAAATACAACCATATATCTACAAATTACAGAACATCTTGATGTTTGATTATTTGTTTCTTTTCTTCAAATTATAAATATAGTATACTATGATTAGTTGAATTTATAAATATAGTTTAGGTAAAAAGAGGAACGAAAGTGAAGAAAAACGATAGCATAGAATTAGTGATAGAGGATATGGGAACAGACGGCGAAGGAATCGGACATGTAGCGACTGAGGACGGCAGAAGCATCGCAGTATTCGTGAAGGATGCCGTGATGGGCGATACGATCCGTGCCGCAATCACGAAGGTCAAAAAGCAGTATGTGTATGCGCGGTTGGTGGAAGTAATTAAACCGTCACCATATCGCGTAGAACCGAAATGCCCGGTGGCAAGACCATGCGGAGGCTGTACCTTGCAGCATGTCAGCTACGAAAAACAGCTTGATTATAAATGGAACAAAGTTAAGAACTGTCTTTCACGTATCGGTGGAATCGAGCATCCGGAAGATCTGATGGAGCCGATTATCGGCATGGAAAATCCGTGGAATTACCGGAACAAAGCGCAGTTCCCGGTGGGACGGGACAAGGAAGGAAAGGTTGTAACCGGATTTTATGCAGGCAGAACGCATACGATCATTGACACGCCGCATTGCGATATTCAGGCGGAGGGCAATGATGCGATTATCCGGTGTGTGCGGGATTTCCTGCAGGAATACAATATTTCTACGTATGACGAGGAGACACATACTGGTTTGATGCGCCATATCCTGACAAGAGTTGGGTTTACGACCGGCGAGATCATGGTGTGCCTGATTATCAATGGCACGAAGCTGCCACATGCGGACGCGCTGGTAGAGCGGTTGCGCCAGATCGATGGAATGACGAGTATCAGCATCAATATCAATCAGGAGAAGACGAACCGGATTCTGGGAGATACATGCAAGACCTTATGGGGACAGGATTATATTACGGATTATATCGGTGATGTGAAATATCAGATATCACCATTGTCGTTTTATCAGGTAAACCCGGTGCAGACAAAAAAACTGTATGACAAAGCCTTGGAATATGCAGATCTGCAAGGCGGGGAGACAGTCTGGGATCTGTACTGCGGTATCGGAACTATTTCTTTGTTCCTGAGCAAAAAGGCGGCGAAGGTGTATGGCGTGGAAATCGTCCCACAGGCAATCGCCGATGCAAAGGTAAATGCGCAGATCAACGGCATCGAAAATGTGCAGTTCTTCGTTGGCAAGGCAGAAGAAGTGCTTCCAGCCGAATACAAGGAACATGGCGTATATGCGGATGTGATTGTCGTTGATCCGCCACGCAAGGGCTGCGATGAGACATTATTACAGACAATCGCAGATATGCAGCCAAAGCGGATGGTCTACGTGAGTTGTGATCCGGCAACGCTTGCCAGAGATGTGAAGCGCATGGGCGAACTTGGTTATCAGGTCGAGAAGGTTGCGGTCGTGGATCAATTTTGCCAAGGGGGACATGTGGAGACGGTCGTGTTGATGTCAAAAGTCGAGAAGTAGATGTACGAAAAAGGCTTGAAAACAAGGGATTTCCGAGGTGAAGCGGATTTTGGACACAGGGTAACACGACCGAAAAATGAGAAGTTTGCTGTTAGGGGAAACATATCTACATGAAAAAATGACGGAGGGTTGAGTTGACGGCTTGCAAAATGGGTAGGTTGAGTAGACAGGTTGGATATTTGCAGGTCGAGTTGAGGGAATGATAATTTGAAGCAAAAAATGGGAGATTTGGCACTTTGTAGCAATATGAGGTGCCGTTTTTGATAGTTGTGTGGGAGCAAGAACGGGAATATGAAGAAATTTTGCAGATGTATTATTCGCAAAAGATATCGGTGATGGTGAGAGAGTTGAGATGATACGCTTTTAGAGGTAAAATAAAAAGAATAGAAAGAGTGTGATAAGTTAGGAAGAATGGAATAAAAGCCATCAAGAAGGTTGCTATTGTTGACTGTAAAAGAGGGGAGATTTAGATATGTCATATTGTTGTGAGGAATGTTTTTCAAACGAAGCGATTAAAAAATTTATTCAGGAGAATAGTAGTATTGTGGGAGAGTGCGAATATTGTGGTTCGCATAATGTATCACTAATATCACCAAGAACATTAGGGGAGTATATGTGTTCATGTTTAGAAAAAGCATATGAATATATTGATGAAGGCACCGGGGCTATGTACGATAGTGAAGACGAAATGTATTTAGGACCAGATGGAAAAGAGGCAACAGTATATTCAGTTAGAGAAATATTGATGGAAGAGGAGGTATTTGCAGATATTACAGACAGTGATGCGCTGCTTGATGAATTATTTTTAGGGTTATTATCATATGAAGAGCAAAAGGATGGGGCTTATAATCCTTTTTATGATATTGATATAGAATGTTTTGTAGTTAAAGATGATTTATATGGTTTAGAGGCAACGCAAATATATTATAACTGGGAGTTATTTAAGCACACAATTAAACATTACAATAGATTTTTCGATGTAGATGGTCTTGAAATTCGCAACAAATGCTTGGAAAAAATAAACACATATCTTTATGATTTTATTACGGATATCGATATAGGTACGATATTCTATCGTGCGAGAGAGCAGGATGATTCCATTAAGGATATCACTGGAATAGATCCATATAAAGAGATGGGTCCCGCACCATATAATAAAGCAAAGACAAATAGAATGAGCCCTGCAGGAATATCATATTTATATGTTGCAGGAGACAAGGACACTGCGTTTGCTGAGTGTCGTCTTAATGGGAAAAGGGCAGTTGTAGCTGAGTTTAAATTAAAGGATTCGTTACAGATTATTGACTTTTCAAGAAGTTCTTTTTATAGGGCAGGAAGTATTTTTGAAGATGATTATAATCATGATGGGCGGTGGATATCTTCATTTTTGAAAAGTTTTGTGAATGAAATCACAATGCCAGTTGACGATAAAGTGGAAGATCACTCTTACGATTATGTTGCGACACAAGTAATCGCAGAATATTTGAGAAGCAAACATTATGATGGAATATGTTTTAAAAGTAGTGTTAGTGAAGGAAAAAGTTATGTATTCTTTTGCGGACCAGATACAGAACATATTCACGATGCGTACCCGTATCCATTTGGTGATCCATATTTATCTGATATGCTTCCTATTTTACAGTCGTTTACAAAATGCTTTGATTTAAGCTATATTGAGGTGATTGATGTTTTAAATGATGGAAAAGCTGGCAACGTGATAGAAAGGAGAATGTTATAAGAATAATTTATGGTTTGCTTATGAAATTGAAATGTAACAAAAAAGATGTTCCGATCTAAATATTATGAATTGAAATAACGGTCAAAATATAGCCTTGTGGATGGAGCGATAACTCTAGCACTCAAAGTTGTCTTAGTTCTTGGTGGATATCAAAGCGGAAATCTCAGAAAGTCGTTCATGGCGTTTGCGGTAAACGTAAAAACGATAGCATCCATTCAAAAATTGTACCAATCTGGACACCCAATATGGCTTGCGAGTTAGAGGAGGCAAGAATATATAGATAGTTATTGGCGTACCATCTCACACTGGCTTACCCCAGGGGATAGATATTTGGGAACCAAGTGATATACATTTTGGCAAAAGGGATACTTTTTCGCAAAAGAGAAAGATATGGTCAAATTTCAGGGAATGGCGAAAGTAGTTTTGATAAGAGATGAGGGGTAATATATTTGGAAATAATTATAACACTTTTATCGGGAATATTAGGAGTGAGTTCATCCATTGTTTATGAAGTTGTTTTTACTATTTTGAAAAGAAAAAGGGAAAGTAAAGAGGATAATATAACATCTCGAATCAAAAACGTGTCAACAATGCTTGAAAGTTCTGTTCAAGAGTTAGGTTGATTGCAGGCTGAATTAGAAGAAAGAGTTAAGATGGTTGAAAAACTAAAGGAATAAGCAGAACAAGCAGAAACAATTATAAGTTTAACGGAAGAACAGGTTGAAGTAGTCAGAACCACGTTAAATAGAGAATTGCAAAGAGAGAGTCAGAACCACGATAAATAGAGAATTGCAAAGAGAGAGTCAGAAAAGTTTTTGGCAAGGAGTTGCAGTGAATTTTATCTTCTTTGTATTAGGGGCTGTCGTAAGCTACATAGTTTCTAAATATCTTGTTTGAAATATCAAACAGACTTTTTGAAGTCATAACTTATTTTATGGGCTCAAGAGAAAAAGTATCTACAACCTAACAGAGGTTATTAAACGTGGCAGATAATACAAAATAAGACAAAGAATGGAGGGATACTATGCTTGCGTTACCGGATTATATTGTTTTAGATTTTTTTGGAATGGATTTCTCAAAACTATCCAAGAAAAAAATGCTCTTAGATTTGCTGCTAAGTGACAAGAAATTAGCATTGTCATATGCAGAGGAATACTTGTCTGAAGAATATAGCGGTTGTAAAAATTATGGTTATCTTTCAAATGATAGTAATTGTTCTTCAATGGCGTTATATTGTATAACCGGTTATGACGCAGGACAACTAGAATACATATTTCCAGAAGAATCTATGTTAGATGGAAATCCTCATTGTATTAACAAAGAATGGATTTTGAATAAGTGGACTGAAATGATTACTGATTGTGTGGATATTAATAATGCGGAGATATTAGTTTAAGCGGAGGATGGATCATGAGCTTTCTAAAGTTATTACATGGTACGAAAAAAAGAAAAGATTTATTTGATATTGCCTGTGATTATGATGGCTATGACATTGTTTATGAAGAAGAGACAACTGACATAAATTTGTATAAGTTTTTTAATGAGATTATCACTAATTCAAGATATGACATCACAGTTCTGCCTGAGTATCGATTATTAATGGAAAATAATACAGAAGATGCATTTAATGAGTTCTATGATGCATGGGTTGATGCATTAATTGATCGGGGGTTCCTGTTTCATTTGGATGGTGAGGTGTCCATGGAGCAGTTTACGAAGGGGATTAATCGTATATTATCCGATATTGGATGTGAGAAACAGTTAGATTTGACTTTATTGGTTCGGATGTATCAGGAAGAATTACAAAACTACTGTTTAAATGGGAAGGAGATTCATGAAGAAATCAATTATGATATTTTACAAAGTAATGTGATTGCTCGTGAATTGAGGTTGATAGGTTACGAACTAATAAGTTTGTTCAATGGATTTGATAATTACGATAAAGCTGTTATTCCTATTATAAAAATAGATGATTTAAAAGGAATTGAATCTATAATTAAGTAAAAATGATGAAAGCTATTTTGATATAGTTCTGAATTCGGAAAGGAGAATGGGTACTATGGCAAAGAGAAAGACGTTACCGAAGGATTTTAAGCAATTGGTAGAGGCTGGAAATGAGCAGGAAATCAAAAATGTATTCGAAAGATGCGACATCAATGTATACGGAGGATACAATAAAGGAAATAGGTGATGATATGGAGTTAGAGAATAACAATGATAAGTTTAATATTGAAAAAACAGATACCATTGATGGCTTGGCATATGAACAAGACACCTCCAGCTTGATACTTCTTCTTACAGACGGAATGGATTGGTCAGATATGAATCGACATTTATTGCTGTTGCAAGATAAACTCAATACCTATATCTGGTACATAGATTCAGGACAATATAAAGAAAAGTACCCAAATGTTAAAAGCGTAGAACTGCGTGTTAGTTTTTTGTTTGAGGAACCAGAGATATGCCATAATCTTTTAGAAAGAGCAAAGCAGGTGTTTGTTGATGTATTTGAGAATGTTGAGATGATTGTGGAGCATGGAACAAAGTAGGTAAACGGTGCTAAATCAGAAATTCTCTTCCTGTAAAAATGCAAAAATTGTCAGATTTTAATAGTTTCTGCATTTCAGTGCATAAACTTTATTTTTTTATGAGTTTATGCTATACTCTTTTCACAAGGAGGAATGCCAAATGATATATACTCACGAACTCAAAAAAAGAGATTTATACTTGAATAAGATTATAGCATTTCAAGATACCGAGCCAGTTAAGGTTGTAACCGGAATTCGTAGATGTGGCAAGTCCAGCCTACTCAAACTGATGATTCTTCACTTGAAAGAAACTGGAATCACAGAAGACCAGATTCTTGAAATGAATTTTGAGTCACATAATTTTAAGAACATGACTGGCGATTCTTTCTACGAATACGTCAAGCAACACATCCAGCCGGATAAAAGAATGTACCTTTTCTTCGATGAGGTTCAACGGGTTCCTAACTGGGAGGATGCAATCAACTCTTTCCGTGTTGACTTCAATTGCGATATTTACGTCACTGGTTCGAATGCGTATATGCTCTCCTCTGAATATGCTACCTATTTATCAGGCAGATGCGTAGAGATAAAGATGCTTCCATTGTCTTTCTCTGAATTTTTAACATTCCATGATTTTGAAATAAGAGAAACAAAAAGTGCGTTAGGTGGCACACGCAAGCAAGCATTTGATAAAACCGGCGAACACTATGAACTCCGAGAGGTTTTCGATGCTTACATGCGTTTTGGCGGAATGCCGGGAATTGCTGATGTTGGACTGGACCAGGAAAAGGCTCTGGTGCTACTTGAAGGTATCTACTCAACTGTTATTATGAGAGATATTCTCGAACGTGAAAATCGCAGAGGTCAAAAGAGAATCACCGACCCTGTGCTTTTGAAAAAGATTGTCATGTTTCTTGCAGATAATATCGGAAGCAGTATTTCTGTTTCTTCCATTGGCAACACCTTAGTTAATGAAGGTCTTCTAGAAGATGGAAAGCGAAGAGGAACTCCAAGCGCTCACACCGTTCAGGCCTATGTGAATGCACTACTGGAAGCATACTTTTTCTATGACATCAAGAGATTTGATATTAAAGGAAAGGAATTATTACGTACTCTTGGAAAGTATTACATCGTTGATATCGGACTTAGAAACTATCTGCTTGGATTCAGAGACCGGGATAGCGGACATGCAATAGAAAATGTTGTTTACTTTGAACTGCTGCGTAGAGGCTATGATGTCTCTATCGGAAAAGTGGATAATTCCGAAGTGGATTTTATCGCAACAAAAGTAGATGACAAACTTTATGTTCAGGTCACGGAATCCATGACCAGCGAAGATGTTCGCAAGCGAGAATTAGCACCACTCCAAAAAATCAGCGATAACTACGAAAAAATAGTTCTATCCTTAAATACCGGAATGGATTCTTCCTATGATGGTATTAAATCCATCAACTTGATTGATTGGTTGATTTCAGAATAAAAAAAGAATTTTTTAAGAAAAGTATCTCTTCGGAGCAATGTCATTACGTTAAGATGACTATTTAAGATCTCAGTATTAGAAATAATACTGGGGTCTTTTTATTTTGTAATAAATGCAGTAGCCGGAATATGGCAACTTAACTACATGGGAGGATTTTAATAAGTTCTAGTTTCCAGGAAGAAGTTTCGACATTTGCGACGCTGCTTCTTTGTGAAAAGTCAGTGTACACTTGATATTTTTTAATACATGGCATACTAAGCGGAGGAAAAGGTTGTAATTATTTGCTTGAACATAACATAATCGCTGGGATGGAAAATAGTAGTATAATAAATTGCAGAAAATAGAATTAAGCAAGTTATTGTGGTTGATTGAGCACGAATGGCAAAAAATATTAAAAAAAATTTACAGTGAACTTTTTTTACTTTGTAGTGGTTATATAAGATGTAAGACGTTTTATGATTGGAGAAAACGCTATGAAAGACAGCGAATTGATTCAAAAAGTACATAGCGGAAATAAAGAGGCAGTCGGTATTATTATTGAACGATATTATGCAGATATTTATCGCTTTTGTCTATATTTGGCTCAAACAGAGGATGATGCCTACGACATTGCTCAGGAAACTTTTTTGAAATTTATGAAATATGGAACTTCCTATAAACATCATAATCTCAAAGGTTATCTCCTGACTATTGCAAGAAATATATGTTTTAATTATTTTCGGGATAAGAAAGAAAAAGTAACAGCCATCGAATGGGCTGAGATTGATAAAATTCCAAATAATAAAGATATGCTGACCGAAGCGGAGGATGCCGTTTATTTGAGAAATTTATTAAAGGAACTTTCGCAGGATACGAGGGAAGTTATTATTCTGCGTATTTATGAAGAAATGAAATTTAAAGATATTGCAAAGATTATGGGGTGCAGTGTTTCTACTACAAAGTCAAGATTTCGATTAGGTGTAAATCAGTTAAAAAAGTTAATGGAGAATGATTATGAGAGATAGCGAAATAAAGACTCTTTTTGCAAAGGCAGATGAGCAAGTTCATGTTGATGAAATAAGAAAACAAAAGACTTATTATGTAATGATTGAGGAAATGGAAAAGCAGAGAACGCCGGTGATATCTACAAAAAATATTTTGCTTCATCAATTTTGGTACATGGATAAATTGTTTTTTGCTGTTTATGGTGTCCTTATTTGTTTAGGAATTATTTTTATTACAGCATTGCAATGTACCGGATTGAATCAAAATGGGATGATTACTGTATGTATGGTTGGAGCAGGTATTCTTAGCATAACGTCTATTAGTGTGATTGATAAATTGTTTTTTGGAAAAATGGCAGAGTTAGGAGAAAGCTGCTATTTCAATACAAAACAGTGTGTTGCTGCATGGCTGGTATTGTCGGGGATGATAAATGTTATGATATTGTTTTTGATAGCTGGCTATTTGAACTATCATTGGAGCGTTGGATTATTACAGGTGGGGCTGTATATTTTAACTCCATATCTAGTATCAAGCATAACTGCATTAGGGATTTTATCAATGGAAACAAGAGGAAAGAATTCATCTTTATTTGGCATGGGTGCCATCTTTTTATCAATAAGTTATGGAGTAATAGGTTCGATTCCGGGAGCACTTTTTGTAACAACTCTTTGGATATGGGCAGTAGCTTTTCTTGTGTCGGGACTTTTATTTGTAATGCAGATAAAAAAATTGCTTAGCAAAATGGAAAAAGGAGAAGTATTATGCACGAATTAAAGTTGATGGATGTACAAAAAAAATACAAGGATAAAGAAGCAGTCAGAAAATTCAATTATACATTTACAAATGGTGTGTATGGACTGTTGGGAGAAAATGGTGCGGGAAAAACAACATTAATGAGATTGATTTGTGGTGTTTTGCAGCCAACGGGGGGAAGTATTTATTGTGATAATATTGAGATAGACAGTATGGGAGCAGAGTATCGTAGGTTATTGGGCTATTTACCACAGGATTTTGGATATTATGGTGATTTTACTGCAGAACGCTTCCTGCGATATATGGCGGCATTAAAAGCACTACCGGAAGACTATGCCGATAGTCGTATTGACGAACTTTTAGATATGGTAGAGTTAAAAAATGTGAAAAAGAAAAAGCTGAAGACTTTTTCAGGAGGTATGATACGAAGAATAGGAATTGCACAGGCACTTCTAAATAATCCTGAAATTTTGATTTTAGATGAACCTACAGCAGGGCTTGATCCAAAGGAGAGAGTGCGCTTTCGTAATGTGATTAGTTCACTTGGAAAAAATAGGATGGTTTTACTGTCTACACATATCGTATCTGATATAGATTATATTGCAGACCGTATTTTGATTATGAAGAATGGAGAACTGATTCAAGAAGGAACGGAGAAAGAGATTACTGACAAAGTAGAAGGATGTGTCTGGAAGTGTATTGTTTCCGAAAAAGAAGCAGGGCAGATAACCAGTAGCTTCATTGTAAGCAATATGAGAAGTAGTGGAGAAAATGTTGAACTGAGAATTGTTTCAGAAAGACAACCGGTTGCAGGTGCAGAAAATGTGGAAAGTACACTGGAAGATGCATATCTTTATCATACACAAATAACAGAGGGAGAAAAAAATGCGACTTTATAAGATGGAGCTTTTTAAACTATTTCAAAATAAAATATTTAAAATAGGAATGTTGGCTGCGACAGGATTGCTGTTTCTGTATTTTTGGTTTGCAGAAGTCGGTGGAGAAATAGCGACAGTAGATGGGAAGTTTTATTCCGGTTATGAAGCAGTGCAGATGAATCGGAAGATTACGGAAGAATTTGAAGGTGATTTGACGGATGAAAAAGTGAATCAAATAATTGAAAAATATGGTTTGCCTACAAAACTTGAGGAAAATATGCCAGGGTGGAGAGATGGAAACTTTTTAAATGATTTTGTTACAAGATATTTTACCAATGGTGCATGGGAAAATGGTGTACTTCCAACGGAAAGGTATTTTTTGGGGGAAACAGAATTGGGAAAAGCTTATGATGAAATTGGGAAAACACCTTATTTAGCATATACAACGGGATGGAAGGTATTCGTTGAAATGCTTCAGTTTGGATTGGTTTTAGGAAGCATATTGATTATTTGCGGAGTGTCGACCATCTTCGCAGAGGAAAGCCAGACGAAAATGCTGCCATTAATTTTTAGCACGGAAGAAGGAAGAAGAAAAGATGTTCCAGCTAAAATTTTGGCTTCTTTCACATTCACTATTTTCATTTTTATGTGGTTTGTGTTAGTCAATTTAGTCTTATGCTGGATGATATATGGTTTGAAGGGATTTGAAAATATATCCTGGATGGTGCTTTCTCAACATATGCTTCAACCTGTATTATTTTTGAAATATCTTGGCATTTTATTAGGATTAGCTTTTCAGGCGCTTTTATCGTTATGCGCCATTGCACTATGCGTTTCTGCATATCAGGATAGCTCTTTTGGCGCAGTAATTATTGCGGCTGTATGTTGGGGACTTCCTGTATTGATAAGGATGTTTTTCGGGGGAATCATTTGGCTTATAGTAGATTCTATGCCGATTTTTCTTGTCATGCCGGGAATTGTAAATGACATATATGAGGTATGGTATATTGTACTGGGAATAAATATTTGTTTTGCCATAGGGTGTTTGGTAAAAGGATTGGTATCTTATAAAACAAAACAATTTGCATAAAAATAATTGGCTTGTACAGGATGTAAAATGGGGTGATCATTTGGGAAGATTCTATTTTTAACATTTGAAGATGACGAATAACACATTATCAATCGTATTATATCGTGTGTGAGTGAAGATATAGAGGTTTTGAAACATAAAGCTTTCCATAAAGAGGAACTTTGTTTTGAGAAACTTTATATTGATAAGCGTAAGCGCGTCGTAGTTTGCAAAGGAAATGAAATTGACTTGACATATACAGAATTTGAAATTTTATTGTTGTTGGCTCAAAATGCTGGAATAGTATTTAATAAAGAGCGGATATATGATAGGATTTGGAAAGAACCATATTATGGCGATTATAATATTGTTATGAGCCATATCCGCAACATACGGGAAAAAATAGAGGATAATCCAAGCAGGACAATCTACATACAGACGGTATAGATCATAATGAAGCAACCATTGTTTAAATCAATGCTGAACGCACAGAAGTCAGCAAAGGTCATAGTAGCCGAGAGGTGAAGGACCGAAAAAGTTGTTTGTGAATACCAACATTGGTTAAGAAAGTGAAAGCGTAGGAGAAAATGATATGGTGTATTCAGTGCAAGAAACACAAGTCAAATTATATAGTGCTCTGGCGGACAAAATAGGTTTTATATATTTGAAAAGTCAGAGATGCTTAAAAAAGGTAATAGGAAATCTGGCTTTCCATTTTGACTTTTACTCAAGCAAATGGAATCAATCAGGTAAGCAGGTTGAGATCGAAGCAGGCTTTTATATATATAATAAAAAATATGGAAAAGAAGGAATTAACAGTGTTGTAGCAAGCAAAATGTTTCGCCCTGGGGCAGAAAGCGGATACTGGTACGATTTTCCTATTGAAATGAAATAAAATCGAATACATATAAGGAAACAGCATTATGACTATAAAGAAAAAACGAAAAAGGAACTAATGCCAACAGAAGAACGGGGACCGATCGGACAGATAAAGCCATCCGGCTGGCATACGGTAAAATATAACGGAATCATAGATGGAAATTACCTATATAACCGTTGCCATTTGATCGGCTATCAGCTGGCGGGAGAAAATGCGAACGAATTAAATTTGATTACTGGAACAAGATATTTGAATACAGAAGGGATGGAAGGCCTTGAAAATACTGTAGGTGATTATGTTGCGGAAACGGAAAATCACGTTGTTTGGGAAGATAGAAAACTATGAACTACGAAAATATTTTACAATTTAAGGGAACGTGGCGTGTGTATCAGGCACGGGTGCTGGATCGGGCGGAGCATTATGTGCGGGATGGCAAGATCCATATCGTGGCGGCTCCGGGTTCGGGAAAGACCACACTTGGAATTGAACTGATACGCAGGCTGCAGGGAACGGCACTCGTGCTTGTGCCGACCATTACAATCCGGGAGCAGTGGATCGCACGGATCAAAGAGGCATTTTTGTGTGACGGTGTGAATGCGGAAGCGTATCTGTCACAAAGCCTGAAAAATCCACGTGCAATCACAGTGACTACATATCAGGCATTGCATAGTGCCATGACACAAATACAGGATGGAGAGGAAGATTATCAGGGATTTTCCCTGCTTCAGGTCTTGCAGGATGCAAAGGTAGATACGCTTTGTCTCGACGAATGCCATCATCTGCGAAGCGAGTGGTGGAAATCGCTGGAAAGCTTGAAGGAGAAGTTGAGCGATGTGACAACAATCGCACTTACAGCGACACCGCCATATGATTCGACACCTGCCATGTGGAACCGTTATATCGCAATGTGCGGAGAGATAGATGAGGAGATTACGACACCGGAGCTGGTGAAGGAGGGAAGTCTCTGTCCGCATCAGGATTATGTGTATTTCAATTATCCGACGAAACAGGAAGAAGCGGAAGTGATGCGGTATATGCAGGTACATCCGGACTGTGAGGAGTTAGATCCGGAGATAGAGAAGCATCTGACGAATTCACTTGGGAAGATCGAAAGCATCCGCCAGATTACACAGCATGAATATGCATCACTTCATGGAAGGCTGCATATGCTGATCCTTATGGATTATATACGGAAGGAACATGAAAAATCAATCGGTAACCGGGAAGCAGATGTGAATCTGCTCGGGGTGCTGCCACTCTTTGAGAATCTTCGGCGGGATGCGCAGGATACGTGGTCGGATATGCGGCTTGGCGTGTTATGTGGAAGCATTATTGTGATACCAGCAGAGGCGAAGGATGCACTATTAAAAACTGTGGGTGATGCAGGCACGGTGACATTCTCGAAGCTTGGAAGTCTGCCGGAGACAGAGTATGTAAAGGTATCTGCGGTTGGAGACACGCATTTCCTGATACCGGCAGTGACACAGTTGTTTGCAGATGGATATATACAGGTGTTGATTGGGACGAAATCGCTGCTTGGCGAAGGCTGGGATTCCCCGTGCATCAATTCCCTGATCCTTGCAAGTACGGTTGGCTCGTTTATGCTCAGTAACCAGATGCGTGGCAGAGCCATTCGCACATGGGACAGGGAACCGGATAAGACAAGCAATATCTGGCATCTGGTATGCTTAAAACCATGGTATGAGAGTTCGTTCGGGACGAAGCCGGAGACGAGCGAGGATTACCGGATGCTCACCAGACGAATGGAACATTTCTTAGGTCTGCACTACACGGAGGATGTGATTGAAAATGGGCTGGCACGATTGTCGGTTATACAGAAACCATTTACAAAGGCGAATGTAGCGAATATGAATGCGACGATGCTCGCCTTATCTAAGGAGCGGAGCCGCTTGCGGGAGCGTTGGAACCGTTCGCTCACGATCTATCCGAAGATGGAGGTCGTGACAGAGGTGAAGGTGCGGGATAAAGCAGTGCCAAGGGCGGCGTTTCATGATGCGGTAGCAAAGATGATATTCTCGATATTCCTGTTGTGTGCTGCATGGTATATGGCGGTGCAGACAGGTGCGAAAACCGGGAGTGCGTGGCTTGGAACGCTAGCCGGAATATTTACGCTGGCGGGACTGGGGATGCTTTCATACTGCTTCCCGAAGATGTTTATGCTTGGAAGTCCGTACGAACGGTTGAAGACATTTGGCAGGGGAATCCGGAAAGCACTGGAGAAGCAGAAGCTTTTGGATATGCCGGACAGTAAGGTCGTGACGGAGACGCCGGAAGCGTATAAACATGTCGTATATCTGCAGGGCGGAAGCGGAAGAGATGGCGCGCTTTTTTCCCGGTGTGTGAATGAGTTTTTTGCACCGGTTGAGAATCAGAAATATATCTTAGTCAAGCATGGAAGACAAAGAGGAAACGACCGTTTCTTTGCAGTGCCGGATTGTTTTTCAGCGAAGAAGGAACAGGCAGAGCAGTTTACAGAGTGCATGCGTCCATATATCGGTGCATACGATTGTGTTTATACGCGGGCAGGACAGGGGAATGTTTTGCTGCAGGAGGCACAGAATGCTGCCTATGCGAATCAGGAAGCACGCTGCAGTATGCGGCGGAAGGTAACAGGAAGAAAGTAGAAAGTTAAGGAGCGATATCTTTCGGTATCGCTCCCTTTATTAATGTGACAGTGGGACATTCTTCGGGACAGAAGAATCGTCCCTGATTGGAATTACCATATTTTCAAAGGCATGCCGCATCTTCGGATGCCGGATGAGAAAATGAATCGCGGGTGTTTTATTTTTAGATACAAGTACCCATTTTCCTTCATGAATGTAGATCTGGACGTTGCGAAAGGCAAAAGCTGTATTTTCAACAATATGATAGTTGAAATTTTGCTGTTGGTAAGCAAGTGCCAGTTTCCAGTGTTCTGTGTAATCTTCCCAACGGTAAAGCACATCCTTCTCATAAAATAAACCGGAGAGTGGGAGCACCATTGGTGACTGATCAAATTCCTGTTTGGTAAGCACAGGGATTTCTTCTGTGATGGAACTATGCGATAAAATCGTAGCTGCAAGCTCCTTCTGCCTTGAAACATATTGCCGGATTTGTTCCTGTTCCACCTGCGGAATCTGATTGTGACATAAAATACGGTCAAGTAGATCTTCGCTTAACGTATGTAACGAAAGGGCAGATAAAATATAATATCTTGCGCCTTCTTTTTTTGTGTCTTCATCCAGAAAGAAGTTGTATGCCTGTGCGTGCTCGGAGCGATAGATTTCCATGAGTGGTGTTGCCTTGGATAAGAGTTGTTCGGCACGTTTCTTGTAGTAAGCAACCTCACTTTTGTTTTTGGTCAGATAATATTTCCCCTCGGAGTGATAGCCATTGATCGCTTCTCCGGTCAGTGCCACGTTGCCGGATACCTTTAAAAGGCTGGAAAAAATAGTTCCCTGTACGCTTTTCAGGTAGTAGGGGGATATCTGACCGGACATATACATTGGAATCCAGCTTTCTAATCCAAGCATCATGTCGTCAAAGGAACGGTCAATGTTATGTATCTGGTTTAAATGAAGTCCTTTTTTGAGCATCATCGCCATACCGAACATCCATTTTTTAGGGAAATCTGGATCTTTTGCCATCTCACTCATTGGCATATCGCTATACATCGTGACGGGTTCTGTGGACTTGGAGAGCACAGTCGCCTTTAAGAATGCAAGCTCACTGTCCATCATTTCCTGCAGACCAAAATAGCTTTTGGAGGTAGGAAGCTGAAATGGAACGGATGGTACTTTCAATTCATCGAAATGGATGGCGCAGATGTATTCATCGAGATTGAAATCATCCAGCTTATGAAGAAAATTCGTCATCTGGTCTTTGGAATGGTTGGAGCCGTTTGCCAGCCAATCCGAAAGCTGAGTCTGGTAATGATTCAGATCCTGTAACTCTTCCAGATTGCATCCGATCATGTCGGCAATCAATGCTTTTTTGGATGTATCCTGGTATCGGCGTGCGACGAAATGGGAGACTCCGGAGATAAATTGCTGTGGGTTTGCAGGCTGCCGCTGGCCATTCCGGATGCGCGAGATATAAGATGCGTCGTAGTTTATATATTTGGCAAGCTCGGAAATATTCACAGGCAGGATTGATAGCAGTGTGTTCAGGTTTTTCTGAAGATTATCGATATCCGGGTTTTTGCTTTTGACATAGGGGAGAAAGGAGTCTGTGACAGTCTGGATTGTGAATTCAGATAAGCCTTTTTCCCCGGCAATACGAACAATACCAGTTACCAGATTTGCAAGGTTATCAGAATCTGCTTCAGGAACGCGGTCACCGGAACGATATCTGCTGATGGTAGCTGCCGAAAGACCAGAGCGTTCGGAGAGCATTTTTGCTGTGCAGTCCAATTGTTCAATATATTCCGCGAGTTTCTCTTGAAAGGTCATAATTTTCTCCTCCTCTATAATAAATGATTATATATACTATACAACAAAGGCCGGTAATTACAATACAGATGTTTCCGGATAGACATTGACTGTATGGAAATATTAAGCATAAATATCTGGAAAGTTGTTATAATCGTATCACATTAAATAGCGAGGAGGGTTTTCAATGAAAAGGAAAAAAACAAAAATCAGATGGTTGACTGCACTAGTGGTGATGGCAATGTTTGTGGCAATCCTGCCATGCAGAGTATATGCGGAGGAAGATGGCAGTTCCGGAGGTACAGATCCGTCTGCTCCTAAGGTAAATAATACCTACACACATACGTATCATACAAATGTAAAAATCACAGCGAATGTGAATGAAATTAGGCATGATGGCAGCAATAGTTTAACAAGTGAAACGCAGGTGCAAAAAGAAAGCGGATTTATAGAAGGAAGTGTGAGTTCGGAAACGGTACAGGCGAAGATCACAAGCTTAAAAAATGAGATCAGAAATCAATATAATCAGGCATATAGTTCGAAAGAAACAGTCACCTCAACAAAATTGATACTTGATCATTTTGAAAGTGCAAATATTGTAACCGATGCGAGTGGTGATGCTATAACGGATAAAGAGGATCTCAAGAAGATTTTGGATGGAGATATTGTAAATTTGGAAGATAAGTATGGTCAGATTACAAATAATTTAGATGTGCATGAATATCAGGTGTATGAACTGGAGTATAACTTGACACTTTATGATGAAGAAACAGAGATTCCGAATGTCGATATCGAGAATGTCTGGTTCAACTATCAGCCGGGAGATGTTCCGAAAGCATCTGCCACCAAGCTGGATCCGTTTCGCGATATGTATGACATCGAATATGAGTATTGGGAATGCATGGAACAGACGGAACAAGGGTTAGAACCGACAGCATTCTGGTATTCCGATGAATCAAAAAACAACGCACTTGCAGAAGATAAAAAGATTACAAGCTTTGAGGAAGGCAAATCCTACATGTATAGTATATCTCTGAAAGCAAAGGATGGTTATAAATTTGCATCGGATTGTACTATGATGGTAAATGGCAGTTCTGTCAATGCCAAAAATGTAACGGTCAGTGAATCAACGATGTTTGTTGTTGCTATTAATTTCATTGAGCCATCAAAACCGGTACAGCTGAAGAAGATTGATCTGATTGAGCTTAATGGTGCAACGGTTAGTTTTAAAGCCGGAGATAAGCCGGTATTTACAGGGAAAGTACCGGATGACGCACCATATATTTATCAGTGTGAATGGTGGCTTTGTGGAGATGCAGGCGTGAATTCCGCGGAATTCTGGGATAAAAGCTTTACTGAGCATATCACAGAATTTGAAGCCGGAAAGAAGTATGAATATGGTGCATATTTCAAGGCGGCAGAAGGATATTGCTTCACGTCAGATACGAAATTAAGGATAAATGGCACAGAATACACCTATCATTTACGTGAAGGGGATACGGAGCTGGAAAATCCGGACGAGATGCATACGTTATGGATGATTATAGGATTAACGATGACGCCAGTGGAAACTTCTGCACAATATGAAGTCATTGAAGGCGCAAATGGCTCCTGGACACAGAATACAGATGGAACGCTGACAGTGCGTGCAAATGGAGATTTTTCAAAGTTTACAGGCGTTAAAGTCGATGGCACACCGGTTGATGCAAAGAATTATACAGCAGTTTCAGGGTCAACGATCGTTACACTGAAACCGGAGTATCTGCAGACGTTGTCCGAGGGATTCCATACACTGACATTTATCTATGTGGATGGCGAATGCAGTACAAAATTTGTAGTAAAAGCGGCAGCAAAGCAGGCGGATGTGACACCTCCGGAAACAGCTGTCAAAACACCAGACCAGAGCAAGCCTGTTGACCAGACAACTCTGAAAAGCCCAAAGACTGGCGATGCAGCATCTCCAGTTGTGTGGATGATAGTTCTGCTTGCAACCGGAGTGATGGCAGGTGTACTTGTATGTTTGTCTGGAAGAAACGAAAATTAGAAATAACAAATAAATCTGCAAAAAACCATGGTAAAGCGGTGCTTTCTACCATGGTTTTTTAATGTGATGTTTCTCTTATCAATCTGCTGCCCGATGGTTGAGATAGGGATAATTGCCTCAGATGCAATTGGCGAATCGTCAAAACCGACAATGCGGTATTCATCAGGAAGAAATCCGTATTTTTGCATAATAAGGTTTAAGAGTATATTGGCATGTGTGTCATTTGCCATAAATATTCCCTTTCTTAAGCCGGAATAATCAAACCTGGACGCGATATTAAGAGTCAGCATGAGAAATGAGATCAGTAAGCTTCACAGAAATCTAGGAAGTACAACGATTTATGTCACACATGACCAGGTGGAAGCCTTGACTATGGCAGACCGGATTGTTATTATGAAAGCTGGCGTGGTACAGCAGGTTGGAAAACCGATGGAATTATATGATCATCCGGTCAATAAGTTTGTTGCTGGATTCATTGGATCACCGCAAATGAATTTCTATGATGTTACAATCGGTTGAATTATAGGAGGATTTTGAATGAGTAAATTAAAGAAAGCGGAAGAGTTTGTAAATGTTCATAGAGCCAAAAAAGAACAATTCCCAGCGTTTCATGTAACACCGCCGTGTGGGTGGATGAATGACCCAAATGGTTTTTCTTCTTATCATGGAAAAATTCATTTGTTCTATCAGTTCCATCCATATAATGAGGCGTGGGGACCGATGCATTGGGGACATTCGGAGACAACAGATTTTGTAAAATGGACTGAACTTCCCATCGCACTTGCACCAGACCAAAGTTACGATGATGCAGGGTGTTTCTCAGGATCTGCCATTGAGACAGAAAAAGGACATCTGCTTGTATATACCGGTGTGACAGAGCAGGAAGAAAATGGAGTAAAAAACGTATATCAGAACCAATGCCTTGCGATTGGAAACGGAAAAACATATACTAAGCTTGCGCAAAATCCGGTTGTAACAGGAGATATGATGCCGGAACATTTCAGCCGGGAACATTTCCGGGATCCGAAGATCTGGAAAGAGGAAGATGGCTATTATATGGTTGTTGGAAATAAGACGGATGATGGAAAACCGCATGTTGTTTTGTTCCATTCAGAGGACGCAATTAGCTGGGAGTATGTGTCGGTGCTTGCAAAAGACGATACAGGTATGCTTGGAACGATGTGGGAGTGTCCGGATTTCTTCTGCCTGGATGGTGCATATGTATTAATTACATCTCCGCAGAATCTAAGTGCGGATGAAGAATTTCATAATGGAAACAATTCGGTTTATTATATGGGAAGCTATGATAAAAACCAGCATATGTTCCATTATGACGCAGTTTACTCGCTTGATGACGGATTGGATTTTTACGCACCGCAGACGATGCTTGCGGACGATGGAAGAAGAATTATGATTGCATGGATGCAGTCATGGGATTCGAATATCCGTCTCGAAGGTCAGAAATGGTCCGGCATGATGATATTACCGAGGGAACTCAAGGTAAAAGATGGAAAGATTCTGCAAAGCCCGGTGCGTGAAATCGTAAACTATCATAGAAATGGTGTCAGGTATGAGAAGCAGGAAGTACAGGGAACATGCAGATTCAATGGTATTAAGGGACGTGTACTTGATATGACCGTGGAGATTGCCGGTGGCGATTTTAGGGAGTTTACAATCTCGGTCGCACAAAATGAACAGTTCCACACAGACTTTTCTATACTGCAGTATAAAAACAGGATAGAAATTGACCGGACATATTCCGGTATGGTGCGTGACGCGAATGCAATCCGGAGAGTAAAAGTAAAAACACCTTGTAAAAAATGGAAGCTTCGTATAATCTTAGATAAGTATTCAATGGAAGTTTTTCTGAATGATGGACAACAGGTATTCAGTACAACATTTTATACATCGCTCGAAGCGGATCAGATCAGTTTTGTGTGCGATGGAAAAGCCATTGTAAATCTTGAAAAATATGATATCGTTGTGGCGTAGAGTATGCAAGGAGAAACCGATATGAAAAAGTTTGATGTAACAGCACTTGGAGAATTGTTGGTAGATTTTACAGAAAATGGAATGAGTGCGCAGGGAAATCCTCTGCTTGAAGCAAATCCGGGCGGTGCTCCGTGCAATGTACTTTCCATGTTGCAGAATCTTGGAAAAAAGACTGCATTTATTGGGAAAGTAGGAGCAGACATGTTTGGTACAATGCTGACGCAGGCGGTGAAAGACCAGGGAATCAATATAGATAATCTGGTGACAGATGATACTGTGCATACGACGCTTGCGTTTGTACATACTGGTGTGGATGGTGACCGCGACTTTTCTTTTTACCGTAATCCTGGAGCAGATATGATGCTTAGGGAGGAAGAAATCCAGCAGGAGATTTTTGCTGATACAAAGATTTTTCATTTTGGAACGTTGTCAATGACGGATTTACGGATGGAGCAGGTAACGAAACATGCAGTGAAAAAAGCAAAAGAGCAGGGAGCTGTCATTTCCTTTGATCCGAATTTAAGACCGCCATTATGGAAAAAACTTGGAGACGCAGCTGATAAAATGTGGTATGGAATCAGTCAATGTGACATTCTGAAGATTTCGGATGATGAGATATCTTTCTTAACAGGTACTGCAGATATCGATCAGGGAATTGGGAAAATCATGGAGCAATATTGTCCGGCACTGATTTGTGCAACGATGGGAAAAGATGGAAGCAAGGCATATTACAAAGGAAAAAGTGTATATGCGGAACCGTTTTTGCAGAAAAATACGATTGAAACAACCGGTGCTGGAGATACGTTTATGGCATGCGTGCTGAATTACGTATTGGAACATGGAATCGAGGATTTATCGAAGGATGATCTGTATCAGATGCAGAGATTTGCGGCTATAGCGGCATCAATCATCACAACCAGAAAAGGGGCATTGAAGGTAATGCCGACAAAAGATGAGATTATGGATAAGTTATGATATAATGAAGCACGCTGATGCGTGCGCAGGTCATCACGCTAACGCGTGGTGACATATGATATAATGTGCATTTCGTATATATTTGATGAAATGCATTCCGATATCTGCACATTTGTGGTAATATAAGTATATCATTTTATTTAAGGAGTGTGCTGTTTGGAAAAGTACAATGAAATGGAGATTGTGGCATAACCGGGAGGTTTGCAGACAATCACGACAAACCTCCTGCACAGGGTGCATTTGGCGTTGACAAAGTTCAGGAGGATAATAAATATGAGCAAAAACAACATTACGATTCGTTTAGAGAGAAAAGAAGAGTACCGCGAAGTGGAAAACATGGTTCGGGAGAGCTTCTGGAATGTGTATCGCCCGGGATGCATGGAGCATTTCATGCTGCATGAGCTGCGGAAAGACGTGGCGTTTGTGCCGGAGCTTGATTTTGTAATGGAGCTTGATGGGACATTGATCGGACAGAACATGTTTATGCGTGCTGCAATTTGCGCGGATGATGGACAGACAGTACCGATCATGACGATGGGACCGATCTGTATCGCACCTGCGTATAAACGGCAAGGGTATGGCAAAATCCTGCTTGATTATTCCGTGGAAAAGGCACGGGAGCTTGGATGTGGGGCGCTTTGCCTGGAAGGAAATATCGATTTCTACGGCAAGAGCGGCTTTACCTATGCGAGCCGGTATGGAATCCGTTATCATGGGGTACCGGAAGGGGAGGATGTTCCATTCTTCTTGTGCAGGGAGCTGCAGCGTGGGTATCTGGATGGCATAACCGGCGTGTACGCGCCGCCGGAAGGCTATTTCGTTGCAGAAGAAGCTGTGGAAGCGTTTGACAAGCAGTTTTTGTACAAGGAAAAGAAGAAACTTCCGGGACAGATTTTCTAGATGAATGTATAAGTATGGCGGAGGGGCAGTGCCTCTCCGTTTTGATGTGACAGAGGTACACTTCTTGTGACAGAAGAAGCGTCCCCAAGGAGAGACGATGAATAATTATAGGTTTACAATCAGCTACGATGGCATGCGCTATCATGGCTGGGAAAGTAAAAAAGAAGTGGATACGATCGAGGGAAAGTTGGAAGCGGTCTTCGCGAGGATGACGGAACAGGACGTGAAGATTCATGGCGCAGGAAGAACCGATGCGGGTGTGCATGCAAAAGGCATGGTAGCAAACGGCTTCTTAGATACCACGCTTACGCCGGAAGAGATCAAAGCCTATGCGAATCATTATCTGCCGGATGATATCTGTATCCGGGAGGTTTCGGGTGTATCCGAGCGGTTCCATGCAAGACTTAATGCCAAAGGAAAGGTGTATCAGTATACCTGTTATATCGGGGACGAAAAGCCGGTATTTGACCGGATGTATACATGGGTGTTGCCGGAATGGGTTACGAATGGGACACCTGACCGGATGCCGGATATAGAAGCGATGCAAAAGGCAGCAGGATACCTGATTGGCACGCATGATTTCAAGAGCTTCTGTGGGAATAATAAGATGAAGAAATCCACAGTGCGGACAATCTATGATATTACAATCGCAGAGGAAGAAGGATATCTGCGGATGACATTTCATGGAAATGGCTTCTTACAGAATATGGTCCGGATACTGACCGGAACACTGCTTGAGGTTGGCTATGGACGGATGCACGCGGAAGATATGGAGACGGTGCTTGCGTCACGGGACAGACAGATGGCAGGTCCGACAGCGCCGCCACATGGACTTATGCTTCTTGAAGTGGAATATGGAGTATAATATTGAGGAAGACGAAAGGAAGGATACGAGATGTCAGGCTATTTGATCAAGGATACAACAAGGGAAGAACGTGAGCAGATTGTAGCAGAATCGCTCGGAAATATTGAGGCAACCTGTGATGGCTGTATGAGCGGCTTAGCGGAGATGTATCAGGACTACATCGACGGGAAGAAGGAACTGCGCGAGATTAATATGGAATTTAACGCCCGCTATGTGAAGGGCGAGGATATGCCACAGCGGAGCCGATGCCCGATGTAAGAAAGAAGATCTATATGAGACAGGGGACACTCTTCAGGACAAAACAACGTCTCCAAGACCGGTGCAGAGATGGGCCGATTTTTTCTTGACAAGAAAAAATCAAAGTGATATGATTTTGATATCAAAATAAAACATGCATCGATTCAAAGGGAGGAATTGGTTATGGAAGAGAAAATTTATACTACGAAGCGAAAAGGTATGGCAGTACTGCTGACTGTTTTATTTGTTTATCTGATTGCGATTGCAGGCACTGTATTCGGAGCTGTAAAGTATGAGGATTCCGCAGAAACAGGCTATCTGGTACTCATGGTTGTTTCCATCGTTGTGTTATCACTTGGATGGTTTCCGCTGATTGGACTTCGGGTGTTGAAGCCACAGGAAGCATTGGTTTTGACGTTGTTTGGCAAGTATGTTGGTACAATCCGGGAAGCTGGTTTTTACTTCGTGAATCCATTTTGTACAGCCATCAATCCGGCAGCGACAACGAAGCTTGCACAGAGTGGTGATATCCAGCAGACAGCAGCGAAGAGTGCATTTTCCATCTCTGCGGATGGTACATCTGTATCGGTCGATGGTTCTACATCAGGAAAGAAGATTTCATTAAAGGCGATGACACTGAGCAATGGCAGACAGAAAATCAACGACTGTCTCGGTAACCCGGTTGAGATCGGAATTGCAGTTATCTGGCGTGTAATGGATACAGCAAAGGCGGTTTTCAATGTCGATAACTATAAGGAATATTTATCCCTGCAGTGTGATAGTGCACTTCGTAATATTGTGCGTGTCTATCCATATGATGTCGCACCGAATGTTGACACAACCGGTGACGGTGTAGCCGATGAAGGCAGCCTGCGTGGATCGGCAGAGGTTGTAGCCGGAAGAATCCGTGATGAGATCCAGAGCAAGGTCAATGAGGCAGGCCTTGAGATCGTGGAAGCAAGAATTACATATCTTGCATATGCACCGGAAATTGCATCTGTAATGTTGCAGCGGCAGCAGGCATCTGCTATCATAGATGCCAGAAAGATGATCGTAGACGGAGCAGTTGGAATGGTAGAAATGGCATTAGAAGAATTAAATAAAAAACAGGTCGTTGACTTGGACGAGGAGCGAAAGGCAGCTATGGTTTCAAATCTCTTGGTAGTTTTGTGCGGCAACCATGATGCACAGCCAATCGTGAACTCAGGAAGCTTATACTAGATGGCAGCGAAAAAACAGATTCCGCTCCGCTTATCGGAAAAACTGTATGCCGATATTGCCGCATGGGCAGAAGATGACTTTCGATCCGTCAACGGACAGATCGAATATCTCCTATCCGAGTGCGTGAGACAACGGAAGAAAGATGGAAAATATGTCTCTGAGGAGATTGATGTTCCACCGGAACTGGATATCAAATGATATGAGACAGGGGACACTCTTCGGAAAAAAAACAACGTCCCCAATATGCCCCAAACAACGACCCCAAGGTAAGGAGAAATTGAGATGAAAAACCACATTACACTCAAGCAGAAGATTGTTGAGATACTCGCCTATGTTCTGATGTGGGCATCGATTGTGATCGGGATTATATGGTCTGCAAAGCTGCCGAAGGAAGTGGCAACACATTTTGACGCGGCTGGAAATGCAGATGGATATGGATCTCCGTATTCCTTTCTGTTTTTACCAATTATTATGCTGATTAGCTGTGGCATCAGCAGTCTGGTTTTACATTTTATGCCACCCGATCTGTGGAGCATGCCAGTGAAAGTAAAACCGGAACATGCGGTGCGTGTGTACAGAGACGTTGTCTGGATGATGGTGGGGATGGAATTTTGTTTTGGTGTATTTACGCTCTATAGCACGATAACCGCTTATATGCAGAAGATGGATGGCATGCTTGCAGCAACGTTTATATTCCTGGCAGTTTTATTTGGAATTATTATATGGTGTATTGTCGCGTGTGTGCGGCATAACCGGTAGGAAAACAGGAGATGAATCATATGAAGCTATCATTGGCGCATACATTACGGCACTATGATAAAAAGAATATAGGGAAAGATATCTTAGCGGGACTCATCATCATGGCAGTTTCTATTCCGATTTCGATGGGATATGCCCTGATTGCGGGACTTCCCGCAGTGTATGGTCTGTATGGGTCGGTGTTTCCGATTCTGGCGTTCGCGCTTCTATCAACGTCACCGCAATTCATATTCGGTGTGGATGCGGCTCCGGCAGCTTTGATTGGTTCCGCACTTTTAACCTTGCATGTTGAGGCAGGAAGTGAAGAAGCCATGGCGGTTGTACCGGTGCTTACATTCTTTGTCGCAGTGTGGCTGCTTGCATTTTCTTTTTTGAAGGCGGGAAAGCTCGTCAATTACATATCGGCTCCGGTGATGGGAGGATTTATCACAGGTATCTGCTCGACGATCATTCTTATGCAGGTGCCGAAGCTCCTTGGCGGTACGGCAGGAACCGGAGAGTTTTTTGAACTGGCAAAGCATATCGGACAGACAGCAAAGCATGTGAATGCGCCATCCATCCTCTTAGGCGTGGCATCACTTGTAATCCTGCTTGTGGCGAAAAAACTGGTTCCGAAATTCCCGATGGCAGTTGTATTGATGGTGGCAGGAGCCTGCTATACGCGGTTTGGAAATGTGCGGGAGCTTGGAATCCAGACACTCTCGAAGGTGGAGACGGGACTTCCGCAGTGGCAGGTACCGGATTTTTCAGCTGTCTCAATCCGGGAGGCTGTGACAGTCAGCCTGTCGGTGGCAGTTGTAATTATGGCGGAGACGTTGCTCGCGGAGAATAATTTTGCACAGAAAAATGGGTACCGGATCGATGATAATCAGGAGATCTTTGCATTCTCCATCGGAAATTTTCTTGCAGCCTTTACCGGGTGCTGTCCGATCAATGGTTCTGTATCCCGTACGGCGATGGGGGAGCAGTATCAGGGAAAGACACAGCTTACCTCACTTGTGGCAGGACTTTCCATGATTGTGCTTTTGCTGTGTGGAACGGGATTTATCCAGTATCTGCCGGTTCCGGTGCTTACCGCGATTGTGATATCGGCATTGCTTGGGGCGACGGAGTTTGATCTGATGGCACGGCTCTGGAAGGTCAGCCGGACGGAATGTATGATCTTTGTCGGTGCATTTTTGGGTGTGCTCCTGCTTGGCACGATCAATGGTGTTTTAATCGGTATTTTGCTTTCCTTTGCGGAGGTGATCATCCGGACAGCGAAGCCATCCACCTGCTTTCTTGGGATTCAGCCGGGGCATAAGCATTTCCGGGATTTGAAGGAGAGCAGCCAGATTCACGCACTGTCCGGTGTGCTTGTTTACCGGTTCAGCAGCAATCTGTTCTTTGCAAATGTGCAGGTGCTGAAAAATGATATCGAGGATCATATAAAACCGGATACGAAAGCTGTGATCCTTGATGCGGGCGGAATCGGAAGTCTGGATATTACTGCGGCAGACTGCCTGAAGCGTCTGCATCAGTCATTGAAAGAAAAGGGCATCCGGTTCTATATGACGGAACATATTTCGGATGTGAACGAACAGTTAAGGAAGCTTGGTCTCGGATATCTGATCGAGGAGGGGTGTGTGCGCAGAACCATCCATATTGCATTGAAGGATATGGGAATCAACCGCCCGTATCCACTGGAAGACGGTGTGGATAATGAGGATCGCAGTGCGTCCCGAAAACGTGCAGATAACCGTGTGCAGGAGTTTGTGTGGGCGTTCGGCTCTGATGCGGAAAAACAGATCGAGCGTCAGATTGAAAAGCAGATTGCACATCTAAAAGAAAGTGGGGATATCGAGGATCTGCTACATGGACGATGGGCGCATATGGAGGAGCTTGACGAAGATGAGTGGCTGGAACACTTGGAGGAACACCTGAAGGAGATTGTCAATATATCCGGTAAGGATGAGCATACTCTTGCGATGCAGATTGAGGAACACAGAAAACAGGTGCATGACCGGATTGCAAAGAATCATCCGGAGCTTGCAGAGCGTTTCAAGGAGCGCAGACATGTCCTTGATGCACATCTGAAAGAACGCCATCCAAAGGTGTATGAGCTTGTACTGCAGTCACGCGAGAAGAATGAACGGAATCGCTGAGTACATCTGCGATAGAAGTGAAAATTCCCCGTTTATGATTGCGCAAAACTGATTGAAACAAACAGGTAACTATGCTAAAATATATACGATTATGTGGCGTATAGAGAAAACTATGGCAGACAATGAATCTACATGCGTGAATGTCGTTTGTTGCTGCCGACAGCCCGAAAAACAGGAGGATTTATACAACATGGAACAGTATAAAGAGCAGTTTATTGAATTTATGATCGATTGTAACGTATTGAAGTTTGGTGATTTCGTGACAAAGAGCGGAAGAAAGACACCATTTTTTGTAAATACAGGTTTTTACAGAACAGGTTCCCAGTTGTCACGCCTGGGCGAGTATTATGCGGAGGCAATCAAGGACAAGTTCGGCTTTGATTTTGATGTGCTGTTTGGACCGGCATATAAGGGAATCCCGCTTTCCGTAGCTACAACAATGGCGATTGCCAACAAGTATGATGCAGACATCCGTTACTGTTCAAACCGTAAGGAAATCAAGGACCACGGGGATAAGGGAATCCTGCTTGGAAGTCCGATCAACGATGGTGACAAGGTTGTGATCATCGAGGATGTAACAACTGCAGGCACATCCATTCAGGAGACACTTCCAATCGTGAAGGCGCAGGGCGATGTCGATGTGCTCGGTCTTGTTGTATCGGTTGACCGTATGGAGCGTGGACAGGGCGAGAAGAGTGCACTGATGGAGATCGAAGAAAACTATGGATTAAAGACGACTGCAATCGTAACGATGGCAGAGGTGGTAGAGCATCTGTACAACAAGCCGTACAAGGGAAAGGTCGTGATTGATGACACCTTGAAGGCAGCGATTGACGCATATTATGAGCAGTATGGTGTAAAATAGTTTTATTTGCAAGTATGGGAGGTCTAAAGCATGGAGAAGTTATATCATAAGATCAATGCAATCGGAATCAGCAATCTGGTTATTGGAATTGTGACAATTCTTGTCGGAGTCGGTGCAGGTGTGACGATGATCGTGAATGGTGCGCGCCTGATCACAGGTAAGAAGGATATTACATTTTAAGGGATTCATGGAGCCTCGAACAGATTGTGAAAAATAAGTGAACTTACGGAATTGAATTGACAGGACTTTTAAGAGTATGGTACAGTTACCATACTCTTTTTTTAACAGAAAATTATATATCTATTTTCAAATCGCGATTTATGCAAAGAAAAGAATTCCATCAGATTTCTGCATATGTGAAGAGTATGGAGGAATTTGAATATGTTTAAATTTGCGAAAAAAATCCCAGAGAAGATACGGGGAAAAAAACAGTTGCGCAGTATTGCTGCATATAGTGTGATTGTTTTTTTGATCATGCAATGCTATATATTGCCATTTGCATCCGACGATGATGCACATTTTGAAGAGATTGCTACGATTGGAGACGCAACGTGGACAACAGCAGTTCCGGAACAATCCAGGCCAGATACTTCAAAGATTGATGATTCTGATGATCTGTCCGAAGATGAATCGATGATACTCAATGCAAATTCTGACCGGTACCGGGTTGAACCGGATTTTTCGAATCCATTTATTGCTTCTGCTATGACGATACCGCGCGGAAGTGGAATGAACACGGTAAATCTGTGTGCAATTTATGTATCGAAAGCCTTAGATGGATATTATGGAAAAAGGGCACCGGTTGCAGGGGCAACACTTGTTTCACAGATTTCGAACGGACTGTCGAATAGCGAAAATTGGGAACGTGTATTTGCAGATGCGGCATGTTTTCCCAAAAAACAGACAGAGGCACAGTATGATGCAATTTTTGATCAGTATACAAATCCTGGAGATATTGTCTGTTTTGTAAATGAAAAACTGGATAATTATGTACATTGTGGTATTGCCGGAGGCGGATCTTCTTTGATTGGGCATCTGACAAGCTCCGGGTGGGATTCTGTGTGTGCATGTTATTATATCAAAAATGCGGTTGATACGAGAAAAAAATGTTCGGGGATGATTGTATACCGGTACAAGGAAGAAAAGAAAAAAGGGACCATCCGTGTATGCAAAAATTATGATGAAAATATTTATAAAGCAAATCCGCAGGCATATGATATTGGCGGCGCCAATTATGCGATTTATTCCACACGGGAGGATGCTGAACAAAATCGAAATATCCTGGCATATTGTAATATCGAACCCGGAGAAAATGGAATGCTTGCCGGGGATAATGTATCCGGATATGGAAGGACAAAACCGGATGAACAAGGAGATATTGTTCAATTTGATGAGGGCGTGTATTATATAAAAGAGTTTAATCCGCCTATTTCCGGTGCATGGCAATTAGACGAGAAGATATATGAGACGCATATTTATGCAGGAAAACGGACGACATATGGATTGCCGCGTGACCGATTTGCAAATCCGATGACTTTGCCGCAGACCGGAGAATTTTATGACACAAAAGTACTTGGACCTGAGGTACCTAAAAAAGGAAATCTCACACTTAGAAAAGATGTTATAGAGGAGTATCAGTCATTTATTGAAGGAAACAGCAATTATACACTTGAAGGAATTGAGTATACAGTTTATTCTGTCAGTGCTGACCAGGAGATAAATGAATCAATGCCGGTTGGCGTATTTCGGATGCAAAAGGATGGAAGCGGGAATGTCAATGAATGTATATATGAAAACAGTGTCGGCACAACTACAATGCAGGTGCCGTTTGGATGGTATATGATACGGGAGACCAAAACAAACAGTAGTATGCTTTTGGATATGACACCGCAATGGATTCATATACAGAATGAAAAAGAAGTGACTGTTACAATGAAGGATGAGCCGAATCTGTTTCATGCACAGTTTTTGCTTTACAAAGCAGGAACGGATGGAACACCGGTTGCGGGTGCAGAATATAAAGTTTGTTATTATGATGTGATACAGGAAACAGATCCATCTGCATCCGGCAGCCAGCCAAAGCGTGTGTGGATGTTCCGTACGGATGAGAAAGGCCAGATTTATTATAGTGATGATAAAACATGGTTTCTAAGTGGAGATGAGATTTACAAAAATAAAAATAGTGAACCGGTACTCCCGGCAGGTACAGTCACATTTCAGGAGATAAAAGCACCAGACGGCTATCTGCTCGATGAGACCGTATACACGCAGAAGATACAGACGGGAAGTTCGCAGGAAACATCTGCAGATAATGTATTGTCCGTCATAGAAAAACAGGTAAGAGGAGATTTGTCATTCATAAAAAAATCCGAAGATGGAACACCTCTTGCAAATGTTAAATTCAAGATTACGGATTCCAAAGGCGAATCCCATATTGTCTGGACGGATGAAAATGGTTATTATTCAACAGCATCTTCCTATATCGCACATTCCAAAGACACGAATTCAGATGACAAAGATAGTGGTGTATGGTTTGGCAATGCGAAAATCGATGATACACAGGGTGCATTACCGTATGGAACATATGAGATCGAAGAACTTCGGTGTGATGCAAATAAAAACAAATACCGCAATATAAAAAAACAGATTGCGGTTATTGAAGAACATGGGAAGACTGTAGATCTTGGAACATTTATCAATTATGAATTTCCGAAAATAACAACAAGTGCTTCCTACAAAGAGTCTGATCTGTCACTTTCGGAAGAAAACCAGACGATCGTATGCGAAGATAAAGTCTGCTTTGAAAATCTGGAAATCGGACATACCTATATAATTGAAGGAGAGGTGCATAATCAGACCGATGAGCAGTTGTTGGAGCAAAATGGGAAAAAGGTAACAGGCCGGGCGGAATTTGTGGCAACACAGAAAAATATGGTGATTTCTGTCACGTATAACATTACGTTTACGAAAGAATTGTATGGAACGAGCTGGGTGTTTTATGAGACCGTTACAGACCCTTCTTACCCGGATGAGACAATCGCCCTGCATCATGATATTAAGAGTCTTGCACAGACGGTTCATTTCCCGGAGCCGACAACAGAAACGACAGAGACAACAGAGATAACAGAAACAACGCAGGCGACAACGGTGGAAGGCACAAGTACTGAAACAACGGAGCAGCCACAGTCGCCATCTGAAGTCCGGACTGGAGATGAGAGCAGAGTATTTTTAGTCATTATGATTGCATGTACAACTGTACTCGGAATCGTTATAATGCTGATTGGAAAAAAGAGAACAAACAGAAAATCATAGGATAAAACAAAAGTCCCATCACTGGAAATTATACGGTGATGGGACTTTTTATACGTAAGATACGATATAGATTAATGCAAAGTTTTGTGCTGGCGTAACATCTCAATAAAATCGGTAGAATTGAGTGGCTTCGAGAACAAAAAGCCTTGCAAAGTATCACAGAACTGCTTTTGGAGAATCTGCAGCTGGTTGTTATCTTCGACACCTTCTGCGACAACCGAGATATCCATTTTATGCGCCAGATTGATGATGGAATCTGCAATGCAGCGGTCTTTTTTGTTACTGCAGATGCCATCGATAAAGGATTTGTCAATCTTCAATGTATCAATCGGTATCTGCGTCAGGTAATTGAAGGAAGAATATCCGGTTCCGAAGTCGTCCAATGCAATCGAACAGCCGAGTGTTTTCATTTTATTTATGAGCATCAGGTTGTGTTCAAAGGAGTTCATCAAAACGCTCTCTGTAATTTCTATCTCGAGATATTTTAATTCCATGCCTGTTTTTTCGGGGATACTTTCAATAACCTCTATCAGGTGGTCATCTTTGAGCTGTGTTGTCGAGACATTCACTGACACACGGAGAGGACCAAACCCGCTCTTGATCAAAACCTGGTTGAAATTGCAAGCTTCTAAAAGTGCCCACTCACCAAGACTGTTGATCAGACCGCTTTCCTCTGCGATTGGAATGAACTCGGCAGGTGAGATAAAACCGACAAGCTCGGATTCTATACGCATCAATGCTTCGTATCCGGTAACAAGACCACTCTCAACATTTACCTGTGGCTGGTATTGAAGATAAATTTCGTTTTTCTCAATTACATGGGCAAGTATATCGACCAGATCGTTTTTCCGGTTGACATCATCTTCCATATAACTGTTGAAGAAGCGATAGCTGTTTTTGCCGGAATTTTTTGCATTGTACATTGCAATATCCGCATTTTTGATAAGCTCGCTGATCGTAAGTCCGTTGTCTGGGAAGACAGCAATCCCGACACTCATGGATACGGTTGCTGTTTCGTCTTTTAATACAAATGGATGATGGACAACGCTTACAAGCTGGGAAGCAAAATTTTCGAGATCATCGTGGGACTCAAAATGACTTTTCAAAACCAAAAATTCATCGCCGCCATTTCGTGCAAGCAGATCATTCTCGGAGATGCAAGACATCATCTTCTCGGAGACACCTTGCAATAAAAGATCTCCATAATCGTGTCCGAGTGTATCGTTTATATTTTTAAAATTGTCAAGGTCAATAAAGAAGATAGCATGTTTGCTGGCATTTACGCTTGCGTCGTGGAAAATATTGTATGCATATTTCATGAATGCAACACGGTTGTACAGGCCGGTTAAACCGTCGTGGTAAGCAAGCTGTTCAATATGGGCATAATTCTTCTTTAATTCCTGTTCATTTACTTCCAGTGCAGCTTTGGATGCCGAAAGTTCTTTGTAATTGTTGGAGATGATATCCATCATGTTGTTAAACATATGAGACAAAACTCCGAATTCATCGTTGGAATCAACCTCACATTTGACATCGAGATTGCCGGAAGCGGCATCTGTCATGTTGTCACGCAGTGTATAAATCGGTTCTGTATATTTGTGCGCTAAAATCCGGCTGACCCAGATCGCAATCATCAGGATGATTGCAAGCGTTATAATCAACGTGACAGGCAGTGTAGAAAGAATCTGCTGATACTGGGTTCCTTGCTGCCGGATCAGATAAATCCAGTTTGTATTAGGAAGTTTATAATATCCATAGATATTTTCAAAGGAGGAAGATGACAGATGTCCATAGGATTTATTTCCTTGAAATGTCTGGAATGCCTGCGTCTCCATCTCTTTATTTCCGACAAGTCCGGTTGAAGAGAACAGGTATCCGCCATTGTCTGTCATGATGAAGGCGGATCCGTCGTCAGGAATAAAAGAGCCAAAATATTCACTTGATATATTGGCACGAATAAGACCAACAATCTGTTTTTTCACGATGACCGGGGCAACAATATCGATGCTCCCTGAATTATTAAGAGAACTGCTTGGCAGGATCGTTATTTCGTTTATTTGATCCACAGGAGTTGTCATGTGTTCCTGCCAGTCGTAAGTCTCCTTTGGGTTGGAACCGGTAATGTAGTATCCATTTATATCGTAAAGGAAGTAACTGACGTTTCCGTCTGCATAGTTTGAAGCAGAATGAAACAAATCTGTGACATCCGCAAGGTATGGCGAATCAGTTCCAAGAGATACGCCATTGTAGTTTTCAAGCGTAAGATTTTGCAGATTGGTGCCGGTTGCCAGACCTTCAATTTCAGCAGTCTGTGCATTTAACTGTGCCTGGAACCCTTGACCGTAATTTTTAGCAAGCTCGACCGTTGAACCTGTCGCAAGCTCCATATATTTTTTGTATGATAAGTTATAAGTAAAGATTGTCAGAAATATAAGTGGCAGAGATGCCATTAAAATAAGAGACAATCGTAAAGATTTCTGTATAGACATATTTAGTAACTCTCCGTTTCCCCTGTTTCCCAAAGTGTATTTCATTTATTATATATAAAAATGAAAGATTATTCAATCCACAATGTACTTTTTTCAATTTTGGAGCGGTTGCTTTTTGAAAATAAATTGTGTATAATATCAACATATTATGACTTCTTAGGACAGAGAAATCAGTTACATGAAGGAGGGGCGTTATGTTTGGAGTTTATTTTGGAAAATACCTCGAGGATGTTGGGGTTCTGACACATGAGCAGTACAATGAGATTGTTGAATCGAGCCGTACATCGCGCGTGAAGATGGGTCTGCTTGCCGTGAGCGAGGGGTTGATGACGAAAGAGCAGGCCGATGAAGTAAATCAGCTGCAGGCGATGAAAGATGCCAGATTTGGAGATATTGCTGTTGAAAAGGGATATCTGACAGAAGAACAGGTCGGAAAGCTTCTGAAAAAACAGGGAGATTCTTATCTGTTGTTCGTACAGGCACTTGTCGAACGAAAGCTTCTTACATTGGAAGAAATTCAAAATTACCTGAATCATTATAAAAAATCAGAACGGTTTACAGCACTTGAAATCGATGCATTGAAGAGTTCAGATATCGATAAGATCATTCAGATTTTCTTAAAGGACAACCAGGTGCCGGCAAATGTGAAGGATTATCTTGCACTGCTTGCCCGGAACGTGGTCCGTTTTGTGGATAATAAAGTCCGCTTTGAACATATCGAGCATATTCATACATATACAAGCAAGTATATTGCGAGTCAGTGCTTTGAAGGCGACTATAATTTGTTTATTGGAATCTGTAATGTCGGTACACTTCCGATTGCAACCGAATTTGCAAAAGAAGAATTCGCCAAAATCGATGAAGACAGCTTAGATGCAGTCTGTGAGTTTATCAATGTATGTAATGGTTTGTTTGCATCGAAGGAATCTCTGGAAGGGGTACATATCGACATGCTGCCGCCAGAGATGTATACTGAAGTTACGACCATCAGTTCGGATGGCATGATGTTCCTGCTTCCGTGTTTTGTACGTGGGGAGCGTGCGGATATTGTGGTTTGTCTGGAGACAAAATGGACAATCGGTTAATAGGCGATATATAGATTATAAAGGAGAAAAAATCATGGCAAATATATTAATTGTAGACGATTCGAGAACATCCCGTAAGATTCTTCGCGGATTGCTCGAAGCAGATGGACATGTAGTTGTAGATGAAGCGAAAAATGGGCAGGAAGGCTATGATATGTATGCAAAGTACAAGCCGGATCTTGTCACGATGGATATCACGATGCCTGTGATGTCTGGTGTGGACAGCTTGAAAAAAATTAAAGCAGACTATCCGGATGCAAATGTGATTATGGTTTCTGCCGCCGGGCAGCAACATAACATGTTAGAGGCAGTCCAGAGTGGAGCAGCGGAATTTATTGCAAAGCCATTTGATGCGGATACAATAAAGAATGTAATAAAAAATGTACTTGATAATTAAGAAAGAAAAGTAATATACAGCAAAATGGTCGTATATACAACATCCGTATATATGACCATTTGTATTGTAAAAAGATATTGGAGTCGATTATGATTGAAACAGTTGTGTCTGTGGATCTGATGGTGGAGGAAGAACTGAAAGTAAAGAAAAATCACCTGGCACCTGATTTTCCAACAGGAAAGGAAAAGAGAATCTGTATTGTATCCGGCTTGTATGGCGATGAGCTGCAGGGACAATATATCTGTTATGAAGTTATTCGTCGAATCAAGCTTGCATATGAGAATCTGACAGGAATTGTAGATGTCTACCCATCTTTAAATCCGATGGGACTTGATTCAAAAACAAGAGAAATCCCGGGGTCGGGAATCGATATGAATTCTATTTTCCCGGGTTCAAAGCTTGGCGCACTTGGAGAATATACAGCATCCTGCATATTTGAAGATATCAAAGGGGCCGACGTCTGTATTGATTTGCATGCAAGTAACCTGTATGTACATGAGGTTCCGCAGGTCCGTATGAATGACGACCGGGTGGAGGACCTTATGCCGATTGCAAAGTGCTTAAATGTGGATATGATCTGGATTCATCCAAGTAATTCCGTGTTAAATGGCAGTCTTGCATATTCTTTAAATGAAGTTGGCGTCAAATCTCTTGTCATTGAATCTGGTGTTGCATATCAGATCAATCAAGCGTATTGCAACCGGATTGTGGATGGTTTGTTCGCGCTTATGAAAGAGATGGGAATCTGGCAGGGAAAAACGATCACGCCGAAGAAAGTTCCAATCACCAACGATGCAGATATTCTTTATATCAATGCGGAGAGCAGTGGTATTTTTATACCGGCAGTCCGGTTGTTTGATCATGTAAAAAAAGGGGATTTGATTGGAACAATCGTGAATGTGATTACAGGTGCAGTCGAGGAGGCTGTTTATGCTTCCGGGGATGGCATGATCTGTTCCATGCGGGAGTATCCTGTGATTGAAGAAGGATCCCTGCTCGCACGGATTGTGGGAGGAAATGGAGATGACTAAAGAAATTATTTTTTCCATGAATACTGCATTTCGCGGGGAATTCAATATTCATGGATATTCATATGGACGTGGAGAGAAGGCAGCGTGCATTGTTGGATCTATGCGAGGAAATGAATATCAGCAGTTATATATGTGCTCACTTCTGGCGCAGAGATTGGCAGAGATTGAGGCACAGGGGGATGTGGTAGCCGGGAAAGAAATCCTGCTTATTCCAACGCTCAATTACAGCTCTATGAATGCGCAGAAGAAGAAATGGATCTCTGATGATTCTGATATCAACCGTTCATTTCCCGGAAATATTGAGGGAACTGCGACAAGCCGGATTGCGGCTACATTGATGGAGCGCGTGAAAGATTATACATATGGTGTTCAGTTTGCAAGTTTTTATCTGGATGGAATCTCAATTCCGCATGTGCGGATGATGGAGACGGGGACAGAAAGTACAAGTCTGGCAAATCTGTTTGGCATGCCATATGTATTAACGGGTGATACGCGTTCGTTTGATACAGCGACACTCAATTACAACTGGCAGAAGATGGGGACCCAGGCATTCTCAATTTACTCCGCTACAACCGATACATTAGATGGCGAGAGTGCGAAGATGGCGGTGAGCGCGGTGCTCCGGTTTCTGACACGTATGGGAATTATCCGCTACGAGAGCCACGGAGGATATATATCAACGACCTTAAAAGAAAAGGATCTTGTGTCGGTGCGTGCGGATGAGGCGGGATTTTTCCGTTGTATTGTCGGGGTAAACCAGGAGGTAAAACGCGGGCAGGTGCTTGCGGAGATCATTAATCCGATGGATGGTAATATTAAGGCTGAAATTTTGGCACCGACGGATGGAATTGTATTTTTTGTACAAAATTCTCCACTCGTGTTCCAAAATGTGGTAATATACAAAATCGTAAGAAGAATGCACCAGTAAGGTGACATCGATAAATTACAAAAATCAGGAGGAAAGTCATGAGCAAGGTTAGACGAATCTATGTAGAAAAGAAAGATGCTTATGCGGTTAAGGCGAAGGATTTAAAGAAGCAGTTCAAGGATTATCTTGGAATTAAGGCTGATAATGTCCGCGTCCTGACACGGTATGACATGGAAGGTGTATCAGAGGATACCTACAAAAAAGCGAAGGTTACAATCTTTTCAGAGCCACCGATTGATGTCGTATATGAAGAATCATTCCCGATGAATGAGCAGGAGAAATGCTTTTCACAGGAATATCTTCCGGGACAGTTTGATCAGCGTGCGGATTCTGCAGAGCAGTGTGTCAAGCTTCTGAACGAGGAGGAGACACCGGTCATCAAGACAGCTACAACTTATGTGGTAGAGGGTGATGTGACAGAGGAGCAGATGCAGACAATCCGGGAGTACGTTGTAAACCCGGTTGATTCCCGTATCACAGATGAGACAAAGCCGGAGACTCTGGTTACAAACTTCGAGGAACCTGCAGATGTGAAGATCTTTGATGGCTTCAAGGATATGCCAGAGACAGAGTTGAAGGCACTGTATGATTCCCTCGGACTTGCTATGACAATCAAGGATTTTGAACATATACAGAAGTATTTTAAGAATGAGGAACACAGAGATCCGTCTATGACAGAGATCCGTGTGCTCGACACATACTGGTCTGACCATTGTCGTCATACAACATTCTCAACAGAGCTTACAAATGTTGCGTTCGATGAGGGTTATTACAAGGATGTGATTGCTGAGACATACGACCGTTATGTCGGTGCGACAAAGGAAATGTACAAGGGCAGAGATGATAAGTTTGTCTGCCTGATGGATATCGCGCTTATGGCAATGAAGGAACTGAAAAAAGCCGGTAAGCTAAATGATCAGGAGGAGTCAGACGAGATCAATGCATGCTCCATCGTTGTCCCGGTTAAGGTTGATGGCGTAGAAGAAGAGTGGCTGGTTAGCTTTAAGAACGAGACACATAATCATCCGACAGAGATTGAGCCATTTGGTGGCGCTGCAACCTGTCTGGGTGGTGCAATCCGTGATCCGCTTTCCGGACGTTCTTATGTATATCAGGCAATGCGTGTAACAGGAGCTGCAGATCCGACTGTATCTTTGAAGGATACGATGCATGGTAAGCTCCCGCAGAGAAAGATTGTAAAGGTTGCAGCCGAAGGCTATAGTTCTTATGGTAACCAGATTGGTCTTGCAACCGGACTTGTAAAAGAAATATATCATCCGAATTACGTTGCAAAGCGTATGGAGGTTGGTGCAGTTATGGGCGCTGCTCCGCGAAGATGTGTCAAACGTTTGAATTCAGATCCTGGGGATATCATCATTCTGCTTGGCGGACGTACCGGACGGGACGGTTGCGGCGGTGCAACCGGTTCTTCGAAGGCCCATACAGAAAGCTCGCTTGAGACATGTGGTGCAGAAGTGCAAAAAGGAAATGCACCAACCGAGCGTAAGATTCAGCGTCTGTTCCGCAGGGAAGAAGTTGCAAGTCTCATCAAAAAATGTAACGACTTCGGTGCCGGCGGTGTATCTGTCGCAATCGGAGAGCTTGCAGATGGTCTTCAGATTGATCTCGATAAGGTTCCGAAAAAATATGCAGGCCTTGATGGTACAGAGCTTGCAATCTCCGAATCACAGGAGCGTATGGCAGTTGTCGTTGATCCAAAGGATGTTGACAAGATGATGCAATACGTGGCAGAAGAAAACTTAGAGGCAGTTGCGGTTGCGGTTGTAACAGAGGAAAAACGTCTGGTACTTTCATGGAGAGGCAAAGAAATCGTAAATCTATCCCGTGCATTCCTGGATACAAACGGTGCACATCAGGAGACAGATGTCAAGGTTGCCATGCCGGATGTGGATGCTAAATATTTTGATGAGAAAAAAGATACTTCTGATGTAAAGAAACTCTGGTTAGATACACTTTCTGATCTGAATGTGGCATCACAGAAAGGCCTTGTAGAGATGTTTGATTCATCAATCGGTGCCGGATCTGTTACAATGCCATATGGCGGTAAATATCAGCTTTCCGAGACACAGACGATGATTGCAAAGCTCCCTGTTTTGAAAGGAAAGACCGATACGGTTACGATGATGAGTTATGGATTTGATCCATATCTGTCAAGTTGGAGCCCATACCACGGAGCTATCTATGCCGTACTGACTTCCGTTGCAAAGATTGCTGCAGCAGGTGGTGATGTAAGCAAGGTAAGACTGACCTTCCAGGAGTATTTTGAGAGACTTGGTACAGATCCATATCGTTGGGGTCTGCCGCTTTCTGCATTGCTCGGTGCATATGATGTACAGATGGGACTCGGACTTCCGTCTATCGGAGGTAAGGATTCTATGTCTGGTTCCTTTGACGATATTGATGTTCCGCCAACACTGATCAGTTTTGCGGTGGATGTGGCAAGTTATCAGGATGTTGTGACACCGGAATTAAAGAAAGCAGGTAATCAGCTTGTATGCTTTGATATCAAGCGGGATGCTTTTGACAAACCGGATTATCAGGATGCTCTGGATAAATATGAGAAATTGCATCAGGCAATCACAGAGGGCAAGGTTGTATCCGCTTATGCAATCGGCTTTGGCGGTATGATCGAGGCAATCTCGAAGATGGCATTTGGTAACAAGCTTGGTGTGAAGCTTGCAAAGACCGTTGATGCAGATGAGCTCACAGCGAAGAAATATGGTTCCATCATTCTCGAAGTCGAGAAGGACAATGTGACAGAACTTGGTATTCCATGTACGGTTATCGGTGAAGTACAGGCTGTACCGGAGTTTGTATATGGTGATGCTGTGATCACAATGGACGAAGCACTTGCTGCATGGACAAAGAAGCTTGAGAAGGTATTCCCAACAGAGTCCGGTGTCGAGCAGAATGACAAGATTAACGATACATTGAAGATCGTAGATGGAAAGGTAAGCACAGGACTTTTTGATGCAGGTTCCATCTATGTAGCGAAGAACAAAGTTGCAAAACCAAAGGTATTTATCCCGGTATTCCCTGGAACGAACTGTGAGTATGATTCTGCAAAGGCGTTTGAAAATGCAGGTGCTGAGGTTCAGACAATCGTATTCCGCAATATGGATGCACAGGGTATCCGTGATTCGGTAGATGCATTTACAAAGGCAATCAGTGAGAGTCAGATCATTATGTTCCCAGGTGGTTTCTCCGCTGGTGATGAGCCGGATGGTTCTGGTAAGTTCATCGCAACTGCATTCCGGAATGCAAAGATCGCAGATGAGGTTATGAAGCTTCTGCATGAGCGTGACGGACTGGCACTTGGTATCTGTAACGGATTCCAGGCACTCATCAAGCTTGGACTTGTTCCTTATGGCGAGATCCGCCCACAGGAGGATGATTCACCGACACTGACGATCAACAGCATCGGCCGTCATCAGTCCAAGATGGTTTACACAAAGGTTGTTACAAACAAGAGCCCATGGCTGCAGAAGGCAAAGCTTGGAGGTGTGTATACCGTGCCAATCTCACATGGTGAGGGACGTTTTGTTGCAAGCAAGGAGTGGACAGAGAAGCTCTTCGCAAATGGACAGGTTGCAACCCAGTATGTTGATATGGATGGCAATCCAACAATGGATGAGTATTACAATGTCAATGGTTCTTACTACGCAATCGAGGGTATCACAAGTCCGGATGGCCGTGTACTTGGTAAGATGGCTCACTCAGAGCGTAAGGGAACAGCAGTGGCAGTCAATATCTACGGAGATCAGGATCAGAAGATCTTTGAGTCCGGTGTTGCTTATTTCTCATAAATAAAGGTTAAGATTGCGGCATGGACACATGTCACGGAAAGGGGATGTGTGTTCATGCCACATTTTATTTCTATACAGAATTTACAGGATGCGGGTCTGGATATCTATGCCAGACTTTCAGAGGTACAGCTCCTTCGTTACCGGGAGCCGAAGCCGGGTATCTTTATCGCGGAAAGCCCGATCGTCGTGGAGCGGGCACTTGCTGCCGGATATCGTCCAATTTCTGTCCTGATGGATGAAGCGGAGGTACCAAAACAGCAGGGATTGCTTGAAGCGTGTGGAGAGATTCCGGTTTATACGGCAAAGTTTGATGTGCTGACGCAGATTACCGGGTTTAAGCTGACACGTGGAATGCTTTGTGCAATGGAGCGAAACGAGCTTCCTCAGGCAGATTATTTATGCAGGGATATGTACCGGATTGCGGTGTTAGAGGATGTGATGAATCCGACAAATGTCGGAGCAATCTTTCGATCTGCAGCAGCACTTGATATGGACGCAGTGCTTTTGACACATGGATGTGCGGATCCTCTGTACCGGAGGGCAATCCGTGTCAGTATGGGTACGGTATTTCAGATTCCGTGGACATATCTGCCGAAGACAGAAGAAGATACCGCGCAGGCACTTCATACGCTGGGATTTCCGTGTGTAGCGATGGCTCTTCGGGATGATTCATGTGAGATCTGTGATCCACAATTTGCGAAGCTTGATAAGCTCGCTGTGATCCTTGGAACGGAAGGAGAAGGATTGCGGCAGGAGACGATCACGCACAGTGATTATACGGTGAAGATACCAATGACACATGGTGTGGATTCACTGAATGTGGCAGCTGCGAGCGCAGTCGCGTTCTGGGAATTGTCAAAAAGAGAAACCGTTTAAGTGCGGTTTCTTTTTATTTATAAAAAAATCAAAAAAGTGATTGACAAATGGTTATATCGTGTTATAATACACTCAAATCCTACTTAATTAGTAGGGATATAGGGAAATAGAAAAACGATAGAAAATATAAGAAAATCTGGAGGTAGACATTATGAGTAAAGTAATTAAAAGTGCGTTGGAATTGATCGGTAATACACCATTGCTTCAGGCAGACCGTTATGCGAAGAAGGCAGGTGTGACAGATGCAAATCTGTATGTAAAGCTGGAGTACCTGAATCCATCAGGTTCTGTAAAGGATCGTATTGCACTTGCAATGATCGAGGATGCTGAGGAAAAGGGAGAGCTGAAGCCGGGCGCAACAATCATCGAGCCAACATCTGGAAATACAGGTATCGGTATTGCAGCCGTTGCAACAGCAAAGGGCTATCGTGCGATCCTGACATTGCCAGAGACCATGAGTGTAGAGCGTAGAAATCTTCTGAAGGCATACGGCGCAGAGCTTGTGTTGACAGACGGTTCTACGGGTATGAAAGGTGCCATCGCAAAGGCAGAAGAACTGAAGGAGTCTATCCCGGGTGCAATCATCCTTGGACAGTTTGATAACCCAGCCAACTCTGAGATGCACAAGAAGACAACCGGACCAGAGATCTGGGAGCAGACAGAGGGTAAGGTGGATATATTCGTAGCCGGTGTTGGTACAGGCGGAACACTGACAGGTGTTGGTGAATATCTGAAGTCTAAGAATCCAGATGTGAAGATTGTAGCAGTAGAGCCTGCAACAAGTGCAGTTCTCTCAACTGGTCAGGCCGGATCCCACAAGATTCAGGGTATCGGAGCTGGATTCGTACCAAAGGTACTGAATACAAAGATCTACGATGAGATCATTACAATCGAGAACGATGATGCATTTGAAGAGGGAAGAGCGTTTGCAAGAGCGGAAGGTGTTCTGGTTGGTATCTCTTCCGGTGCAGCATTGAAGGCTGCAGATATCCTTGCAAAAAGACCAGAGAACAAGGGCAAGACAATTGTTGCGTTACTTCCAGATTCTGGTGACAGATATCTTTCAACTGCATTGTTTGCAGAGCAGTAAAAAGAAGAAAATGAACGGATAAAATATAGTTCGTTATCTTGACTTATGTTAGTGCGGATTATATAATTTTTGGTATCTGCGGAAAGCGACGAGACCGAAATTATATAATCGGTTACTTTATGGAGGAACTTGCATGAAAATATCAACAAAGGGAAGGTATGCACTTCGCCTGATGCTGGATCTTGCAGTCTATAACACGGGAGAACCGATCAGTTTAAAAGACGTTGCAAAGAGGCAGAATATATCTGAAAAGTATATGGAGCAGATTATATCTGTATTGAATAAAGCAGGGTTTGTACGCGGAATCCGAGGCGCGCAGGGGGGATATCTGCTTTCGCGTGCACCGAAGGATTATACAGTCGGTATGATCTTACGATTGACGGAAGGCGAGCTTGCCCCGGTTGCCTGTGTGGGACAAAATCCGATCGACTGTGAGAGAAGAAGTGGCTGCGTGACGGTTCGCATCTGGGAGAAACTGTACGATGCGATATCGGAAGTTGTAGACAATATTACCTTGCAGGATCTGGTCGATTGGGACAACGAGCAATCGGATCAATACATGATATAATAATTCCGTCATGCAAATAAGCAGCTAGGTTGCTTGCAGACGGAGCTGCTTATTTATATGACGGATAAACAGACATAAGCATGAAGGACGATAGTCCGGAATGCGCATGGCTGTTACGATTTCGGGAGTTCGAAGAACGGAGAAATCGTGAATATTATGAATAAAACGGAATCGTGTTCAATGATGCATCGGCATAAAAAAATTATATATGGAATATTGATCATCTGTATGGTGTTTTTCGGTATTTTCGGTTCGGGAAATCTTCTCCGGGATGGAGAACGTACTTCATCGGAACCGGGGGATACGGAAGAAACAGCTACGACACAAGTTCCTGTGACCCCAGAGCAGACGGCAGGCGAAGAGACACACACGACTTCAGATGCACAAATGACGGTGCTTGATGTGCGGATACAGGACAAGATCCAGACGATGAGTCTGGAAGAAAAGGTCGGACAGATGTTCTTTGTAAAAAATGATGGACGCTTCGGACCGGATGAGCTAACGCAATATCCGGTTGGGGGCATTATTTTGTTTGCGGGAGATTTGGCTGGGGAGACGGCAGATTCCCTGACGGAGAAGATCCAGTCCTTTCAGGAGGCTTCTGATATTCCCTTGCTAATCGGAACGGACGAAGAAGGCGGTACCGTGACGCGTGTGAGCCGTTACAGTGCACTGGCAGATCACACCTTTGCATCACCGAGATCCATCTATGCGTCGGGCGGTATGGATGCAATCAGAAAGGATACGGAAGAAAAATCAAAGCTGCTTCTATCGTATGGCATCAATGTGAACTTCGCACCGGTCTGTGATCTGTCCGGAGATGCGAGTGATTTTATCTATTCCCGTGCGTTTGGGGATGATCCGCAGGAGACGGCGGAGTACGTCGATACCGTTGTCACGACGATGCGGAAGGCGCAGATTGGAACAGTGCTGAAGCATTTTCCGGGGTATGGTAGCAATGGGGATACCCATGTGAACCAGATCGAAGATACGCGAACGTATGAGCAGTTTGTAACGCGGGATTATATACCGTTTAAGGCGGGCGTAAATGCTGGCGCGGACTGTATTTTAGTCAGCCACAATGTAGTTGCAGCAATCGATGATGAATATCCGGCATCGCTATCGGAGAAGGTGCACGAGGAGATACGGAACGTGCTGCAGTTTGATGGTGTGGTAATCACCGATGATCTGATGATGAGTGGCGTATCTGCGGGATATGATCTGGACGAGGCGGCGGTGCAGGCGGTCAAAGCCGGAAATGATATGCTGCTTTCCACGAATTATCAGGAGCAGATCAAAGCCGTCATACAGGCAGTCAAAGATGGAGAAATTGACGAGGCACAGATTGATGCGGCAGTTGCGCGCGTGCTGAAATGGAAGAATCAGTTAGGACTTGAGATATTTTAGAATATGACAGAAAGGGGTAACGGATGAAGTTAATACATTGTGCGGATATTCATTTGAATTCCTCTCTGTCTACACATCTGGATGGAGATAAGCAGAAGCAGCGGAGAACCGAGATTCTGCATACGTTTTTACGCATGGTAGATTATGCCGAAGAACAATCGGTGGATGGGATACTCATCGCCGGAGACCTGTTTGATACGAAGAAGGTGGACCGGTCAACCGGAAATGCGGTGATTTCCGCAATTACCGGACACCCGGAGATCTTGTTTTTCTATCTGCGTGGAAATCACGATGCAGATGGGTTCCTGCAGTCGTTGGATGAAATACCGGATAACCTGAAGTTGTTTGGTGATACATGGCGTTACTATGCGTGGGAAGAAGATGGTGCGACAATCGTGATTACCGGTGCGGAAAGCTCTGCACGGAATGCACAGACGTTATATGCATCATTAAGGCTTAATCCAAAGCATATTAACCTTGTGATGCTGCATGGGCAGGAGACGCCATACGCAAGTGGGGCAGGACAGGATGCGGAACAGATTCCGCTTGCTTTATTACAAAATAAAGGAATCGATTATCTGGCACTCGGACACATCCATACATATAAGCGTGAGCAGCTCGATGCTAGGGGCATCTACGTGTATCCGGGTTGTCTGGAGGGCAGAGGCTTTGATGAATGTGGCATACATGGATTCTGCCTGCTCGAGGTTGATGTGGCACATCATAAGATTCAGGATACATTTGTGCCATTTGCAAGCCGCAGACTGTGGGAGGCATCTGTCGATGTAAGCGTGTGTGCATCCGGAGTGGATATTTTAGATGCTATTAAAGAGACATTACAGGAAATGCAGGTGCAGACTGCCGATCTGGTGAAGGTCTGTCTGACTGGCAGCCTGCCTGTGGGCGTGGAAGTAGATACAGACCTGCTTGCGATGCAGTTGTCACAAATCTATTTCTATGCGAAGGTCGTAGATCATACTGTGCCGGAAATCGACTATGCCGCATATGCGTGTGATGCGTCATTAAAGGGTGAATTCGTGCGTCTGGTTCAGGCACAGACTGACCTTTCGGATGAGGAGAAAGCGAAGATCATTCAGACGGGAATATTGGCACTTGCCGGGGAGGCGTTCGTATGAGACTACTGACATGTCATATTGAAAACTTTGGAAAGCTTTCGGATGTCTCCTATGATTTTGCAGATGGCTACAATGCGGTTGTGCTGCCGAATGGCGCAGGAAAAAGTACATTTGCAGCATTTATCCGCGTGATGTTCTATGGCTTTTCCGGGGAGACGAAGCGGACGGAACTGGAGAAGGAACGGAAGCGTTATCAGCCGTGGCAGGGCGGCACCTATGGCGGACAGTTTACTTTTACAGCGGATGGGAAATATTATCTGCTATCGCGTGTCTTCGGGAAGACGGCAAAGGGAGATTCCTTCCGGTTACAGGATGCGAATACGCTGCTTGACAGTACAGATTTCACCGAACAGATCGGACAGGAGTTATTCGGAATCGATGCGGAGTCTTTTATGCGGACCATCTATATCGGACAGGCGGAATGTGCGGCATTTGCAGCGACAGACAGCGTGAGTGCGAAGCTCGGCGATCAGATGGAAGAGACCGAAGATATGGCAAGCTATGACGTGGCAAATAAAAAGCTTGCCGATGCGATCAACCAGATGTCGGATAAACGGAGCACCGGAAAACTTGCGAAGCTTGAACGGGAAGCACACGTGCTTGCACAGGAATTACGGGCAAAAACGGTAGTGCAGGAAGCGTTAGATACGGTTTCAAGCCAGTTGACGGCGGTCAAAGCGCGTTGGAATGCGTGCTTGGCGGGGAAGCTACCGGAGGAAACCGAAGAGAAAAAAGCTGCAAGCCCATCCGGGCAGGAACTGGCAGATACCTTGCAGCAAAGAAGAAATGAAAAAAACGAACAGCGGAAATATAAAGGAATCACAGGTATCGTCTTAGGATTGCTTGTGATTATATATGCGCTACTTGCGGCAGGCAAAGGGTATCGTATGTTAATCCTTATCTGTGGTGGATTCAGTATGATTGCAGGTGCATGTATGCTGCTTGGGTATGCAATCGGCAGGAAGAAACGCCGGCCAGAGTCAAAACCTGTACAGCCAAAGCCGCTTTTGGAGGAACAGCAGAAACAGCGGGCATCGGAGCTGGAAACACTGTCGCGACAGATCTTACAATACAGCCGGAGACTCGATGAACTAGAGAGTGAGTATGATGCACTGACTGAAAAGGAAAGAAAATTGCAATCTCTTAACGAAGAAGTGATTACGCTTCGGGAAAAGTGTGATATAATACAAAAGACTAAGGCTTTTTTGACGCAGGCAAAGGAAAATTACGGTGCGCGCTATCAGGCACCGGTCATGGATGCATTTCGCAGGTATTATGAGATGTTGACAGGGGATGCCGGAACGGCGTATGGGCTTTCTGCGACATTCGAGATGGAGAGGCAGGAGCAGGGAATGTATCGGAATATGGGATATTTCAGCCGGGGATATCAGGATCTGACCGGCTTATGCATGCGCCTTGCATTTGCGGATGCGATGTACCGGGAGGAAAAGCCGTTTCTGATTCTGGATGATCCGTTTGTGAATCTCGATGAGGAAAAAATAGAGCATGGAAGAGCGTTTGTAAGAGAAATCGCGAAAGAGTATCAGGTGATTTATTTCACCTGCCACGAAAGTCGTGCGTGATAAAGGGGTATATTATGTACACATATAATAAAAAAGTGCTTTTTTCAGATGTGGATGCAACGAGACGAATGTCGTTTGGAAGTCTGATGGATGCTATGCAGGATTGTGTCAACATCAATTCCGAGTCGGTTGGCAGAGGCATCGACTATATGCTCACGCATAAGCGGACATGGTTTGCAATCAGCTGGAATATCGAGATCCGCCGTATCCCGAAGATGTTCGAGGAGATAAGCGTGAAGACGTGGGCGTATGAATTTGCAACATCCATCGGCTATCGTAATGTCATCGTGACAGATGAAAACGGCGAGGACATCGTCTGTGCCGATTCGATGTGGACACTTATGGATATGGAGACGAAGCATCCGGTCCGGATCGAGGAAGAGGATGCGAAGGGCTATGAGATCGAGCCGCGGTATCCGATGGAAAAATGCGGCAGAAAGATCCGTCTGCCGAAGGAATTCGAAGTTGTTGACACCGTAGTTGTGCCGAAGGCAGATATCGATTACAACGGACATATGAGTAACGCAAAATATATCCTGCTTGCCAATGAATATCTCGAGGATATCACGCGTGTCAGCCGGATCCGCGTGGAATATAAGAGTCAGGCACGGTACAGGGAGACTCTTGTGATCGAGCGTGCACAGTTGGAGAATAAAACAGACAGCGGAACGGAAACACATGTGATCGTCAAGATGAGTGGCAAAGAGGCGGGCGATGTCAAAGCCGTTGTTGATTACAGTATAATAGAAGCTTAAAATACCATTTCGTAAATAAAATAATATAGGAAAAACAGTATATGGAATTAGCAAAGAAAGAGATACAGGATCTAATCCGGATTGCCGCAGATGCGCGTAAATTTGCATACGCACCTTATTCGCACTTTGCAGTTGGGGCGGCACTGCTTGGGGCAGATGCGAAGATATACACCGGATGCAATATTGAGAACGCAGCATTTACACCGGGAAACTGTGCAGAGCGGACAGCCATCTTCAAGGCTGTGAGTGAAGGCTGCAGGGAATTTTCGGCAATCGCGATTGTAGGCGGGAAGCTTGGCGAGGATGCGCTTGCGCAGGCAGGTTACACTGCACCATGCGGTGTGTGCAGACAGGTGCTGCGGGAGTTCGTTAATCCGTCCGCATTTGCCGTGATTGTAGCACATACAATAGAGGCGTATAAGGTATATACATTGGAAGAACTGCTTCCGGAAAGCTTTGGACCGGAGAATTTGAAATAGATGATGGAGGATGAATCGTTTGAGTAAATTAGAGAATCTGACCGCATATACGGTCGTGGAAAAGAAGGAATTGAAGGAAGTTAACGGATACGGATATATCCTGTCCCACAATAAGACAAAGGCACGGGTGGTTGTGATTGAGAATGATGATACAAACAAAGTATTTACAATCGGTTTTCGGACACCGCCGGCCGACGATACCGGTGTGCCGCATATTACAGAACATTCGGTTCTTTGCGGTTCCAGAAAATTCCCGGTCAAGGATCCGTTCGTGGAGCTATGCAAGGGCAGTCTGAATACATTCTTAAATGCAATGACTTATTCGGACAAGACAGTATATCCGCTTGCAAGTCTGAATGAGAAGGATTTTCATAATCTGATGCATGTTTATATGGATGCCGTTTTTTATCCGAATATGTATGAGAAGAAGGAGATCATGATGCAGGAAGGATGGCATTATGAAATCGATGACCAGACAGGTGAGCTAACCTATAATGGTGTTGTATTCAATGAGATGAAAGGCGTGTATTCCTCACCGGAACAGCAGCTTTACCGAATTATTGAGAAGTCGCTGCTTCCACATACAGCATATGGCTTTGAATCCGGCGGAGATCCGGAGGCAATCCCGAATCTGACACAGGAGGATTTTATTGCGTTTCATCAGAGGTATTATCATCCAAGCAACAGTTATATCTATCTGTATGGCGATATGGATGCTGCAGAGGAGCTTACATTTATTGATGAAGAATATTTACAGAATTTTGATTATGCAGAGATTGATTCTGCCCTGACAGACGAGCCGGCGTTTGAAAAACCGGTGACACAACAGGCATACTACTCAATCTCTGAGAACGAATCCGAGCAGGATAACACATATCTGGCATACAATATGGTTATCGGTACAAGTGCGGATAAGAAATTATGTGCAGCATTCGCGATTCTTGAATATGCCTTGTTGTCGGCACCGGGCGCACCGCTCAAAAAGGCATTGATCGATGCAGGGCTTGGCAAGGATATTCTGTCATCCTTTGATGACGGTATCAAACAGCCGACCTTCTCAATCATTGCAAAGAATGCAAATGCAGAGGATTTAGAACGATTTATACAGGTGCTTGAGGATACACTTGCTTCCATTGTGGAGCAGGGTATGGATAAGAGATCACTGCTTGCGGCAATCAATTATTTTGAATTTAAGCATAAGGAAGGAAATTTCGGACGATTCCCGAAGGGCTTGATGCTTGGGTTAAATGCATTTTCTACATGGCTTTATGATGATGAGGCAGCACTTGATCTGTTCAGCCTAAACGATGTGTACGACGCGTTGAAGCAGGATGTGGAGACCGGATATTTTGAAGCTCTGATCAAGCAGTATATTTTACAGAATACACACAAGTCATATTGCCTGCTGATGCCAAAGAAGGGACTTAATAATGAGATTGCAGAGCGTGAGAAGGCACGGCTTGCAGCATATAAGGAGACGCTTTCTGCGGAGGATATCGAGGAGATCCGTGCGAACATGATGCATCTGAAGGAGTACCAGAGCTCCGGTGATGCGGAGGAAGACTTGAAGAAGATTCCGATGCTTGCAATCGATGATATCGAGAAGCATGCCAAGAAAATAAATAACCGCATTCTGGAGATTGAACATGTCAAGGTACTAAGTCATGATATTTTTACAAACGGAATCACGTATCTCAGCCTGAACTTCTGTATGGATGATATCGACTATGATAAGTTCCCGGTAATTGCACTTTTGACGGAGATTTTTAAGTATGTGGATACGGAGCATTTCAGTTACAGTGAGTTATCGAACGAGATCAATCTGTATACCGGTGGCATTGGATTCAGTACAACAGTCACCAATAAGAAAGAATATGGCGGTTATGTGACACATTTTGTCGTCAGTGCAAAGATGCTGGATGCACAGCTCGATAAGGCAATGGAATTGATTGAGGAGATTTTGTTCACCTCGAAGCTTTCGGATAAGAAGCGATTGAAGGAGATTATTGCGGAGACGCGTGCGGCAATGAAAGACGATCTGCTTGCGAACGGACATACAACAGCGGCGGGACGCGCAACGGCATATATTTCTAAAATAGGTGTTGTGAAAGAACTGACAGAGGGTGTGGATTATTATATGTATCTGTCAGATCTGGATGATCATTTCGAAGAACGCTATGAGGGACTGGCTGCTGATCTGCAGGAGGTACTTGGACAGCTTCTGCGCAGAGATTCCCTGCTTGTGAACTTTACTTCCGATAAGAAACCGGAGGATACGCTGACTGAGAGTCTGACGAGATTTTCCTGCAAGCTTTCGACAAGACTGGCGTTTGAGAATGTGAAGGAAATTCCGGTTGTAAAGAGGAACGAGGGATATAAGACGGCAAGTCAGGTACAGTATGTAGCGACGGCCGGTAATTTCTGTGAACGTGGATATGAGTATACAGGCGCTTTGAATGTATTGCAGTGTATCTTCTCATATGATTATCTGTGGATCAATGTGCGTGTGAAGGGTGGTGCTTACGGCTGTATGTGCAGCTTCAATCGAAGCGGTAACGCGTATTTTACCTCCTACCGTGATCCAAATCTGCTGGAGACATATGAGATTTATAAGAAGGCACCGGAGTATGTGAGAAGCTTTGAAGCGGATGCCCGTGACATGACGAAATATATCATCGGTGCGATCAGCAGGATGGATGCACCGCTTACACCATCCGCAGATGGCAATTTCAGTCTGATCTGTTATCTGATGGGAATCGACGATGCAGACTTGCAGCGGACAAGAGATGAAGTGCTTGGCGCAACCCCGGAAGTAATCCGTGGACTTGCCGGATATGTGGAAGCGGCTGTCGATGGAGGTGTGATCTGTGCAATCGGCGATGAAGCGCGGATCGAAGATGCGAAGGATGCATTTACAGAAGTAAAGAGCGTATTTTAGGTAGAACATACAGGGAGAGACATATGGATAACTTATCGACATACAAATCCGGTTTTGTTGCAATCATCGGACGTCCGAATGTGGGAAAGTCCACATTGATGAATCATCTGATCGGACAGAAGATTGCGATCACAAGCAGCAAAGCGCAGACGACGAGAAACCGGATCCAGACAGTATATACGGATGATGAAGGACAGATTGTGTTCCTGGATACACCGGGTATCAACAAGGCGAAAAATAAGCTTGGTGAGTATATGATGAATGTTGCGTACTCCACATTGAATGAGGTGGATATCGTCATGTGGATCGTGGAGCCGACGACATTTATCGGTGCGGGCGAGCGTCATATCATTGATGTGTTAAGTAAGGTAAATACACCGGTGGTGCTTGTTATCAACAAGACAGATACCGTGGATAAACAGGCAGTTGCAGATGCTATAAACACATACAAAGAGGTACATGATTTTGACGCAATTGTTCCTGTTTCTGCACTGCGCGGACACAATCAGGCGGAGCTTATTAAGACGTTAAAGCGGCTGCTTCCGTTTGGTCCACAGTTTTATGATGAGGATACGATTACTGATCAGCCGGAACGCCAGATTGTGGCGGAAATGATACGTGAGCAGGCCTTGCGTCAGCTGGACAAGGAAATTCCACATGGCATTGCAGTTGTGATTGACCGGATGAAGGAACGCCCGGATGGAAGCTGCATGGATATCGAGGCAACAATCATCTGTGAACGGGATTCCCACAAAGGGATTATCATCGGAAAACAGGGTGCAATGTTAAAGAAAATTGGTACAAAAGCGCGTATCAGCATGGAAAATTTATTGGATATGAAAGTGAATTTGAAATTATGGGTAAAAGTGAAGAAAGACTGGAGAGACAGTGATACGTTGCTTCGCAATTACGGATATCGGGAGGAAGTTTAAGATGAAGATTGGTTTTGACAATCAGAAATACTTAGAGATGCAGTCACAGCATATACGTGACCGGATCGCACAGTTTGATAATAAATTATATTTGGAGTTTGGCGGTAAGTTGTTTGATGATTATCATGCATCCCGCGTACTTCCGGGCTTCGAACCGGACTCTAAATTACAGATGCTTTTACAGTTGAAAGATCAGGCAGAAATCGTGATCGTGATCAGCGCAGAGGATATCGAGAATAATAAAGTACGTGGCGATTATGGAATCACCTATGATATGGATGTGCTTCGCTTGATCGATGAGTTTCAGGCAGTGGGACTTTATGTCGGCAGTGTATGTCTGACAAAGTATGCCGGGCAGGCATCGGCAGAGCTTTTCCGTAAGAAGCTTGCGGAACTTGGCATTAAGTCATATCGTCATTATAAGATTGTTGGATATCCGAGCGATATCACTCATATTGTGAGTGATGAGGGATATGGAAAAAATGAATATATCGAGACAAAACGTCCGCTTGTTGTAGTCACAGCTCCTGGTCCGGGCAGTGGAAAGATGGCGACCTGTCTCTCACAGCTTTACCATGAATATAAGCGTGGTGTGAAAGCCGGGTATGCGAAGTTTGAGACATTCCCAATCTGGAATCTGCCTCTGAAACATCCGGTGAATCTGGCGTATGAGGCGGCAACTGCTGATTTAAATGATGTGAATATGATCGATCCATTCCATCTGGAAGCATATGGTGAGACAACCGTCAATTACAACCGTGATATCGAGATATTCCCGGTTGTGGCGACAATGTTTGAATTGATTGCCGGAAGCAGTCCGTACAAGTCTCCGACAGATATGGGTGTTAATATGGCAGGAAAATGCATCATTGACGATCAGGTATGCCGGGATGCATCTGCACAGGAGATTATCCGGCGGTATTATCATTGCCTTTGCGAAAGAAAACGGTATGGACAGTCCAAGGATGATAAGAACAAATTAGAGCTTTTATTAAGACAGGCGGGTGTCACGATGGACGATCGCCTGGTTGCAAGAAAGGCTTTGGAGCGGGAAGAGGAAACCGGACATCCGGCGATGGCAATCGAGCTTGAAGATGGCACGGTTGTGACTGGAAAAACCGGCGATCTGCTCGGTGCTTCTGCAGCAGCGATTTTAAATGCGCTTAAGACACTTGCTGGTATCCCACACGAAGTCCAGCTTGTCACGAAAGAAGCGATTGAGCCAATCCAGAGACTCAAAATCCAGTACCTGGGCAGCCATAATCCAAGACTGCATACCGATGAGATTCTGATCGCGCTTTCCACAACAGCGGCGCAGGATGAAAAAGCAAAGCTTGCGATCGAACAGCTCTCCAAGCTCAAAAACTGCCAGGCACATTCCACCGTGTTACTTTCCTCTGTGGATGAGCAGCTCCTGAAAAAAATAGGAGTTCAGCTCACTTGTTCTCCGAAGTATGAAGAGGAAGAAAGAAAATATCATGGACGGTAAAAAACTGATTGTAAATAAGATATGAATCTGATAAAATATGCTTGTTTTTGTAACAGAAAACAGGCATATTTTTTATGCATTTCGTAATGATTTACGAAAGAAAAATCTGGCCTGCACCCGCCAATGCCATGGATAAGGATGTCAGGAACACAAGGAGGATGAGAATTTATTGGAAAACAACACTAGTTCAACAAACATTATTGAGCTAAAGCACATCACAAAAACATTTGAGGATGGGTTTGTCGCTGTAGAGGATTTTAACCTTACGGTAAAAAGGGGCGAATTCGTAACGTTTTTAGGGCCTTCGGGCTGTGGTAAAACCACAACACTCCGCATGATTGCGGGCTTTGAAATTCCTACAGAGGGAGAAATACTGCTAGATGGTAAAGAGATTGGAAATCTACCACCAAACAAACGCCCGATCAACACAGTATTTCAACGGTATGCATTGTTTCCACATTTAAACATTTTTGACAATATCGCCTTTGGATTAAAGCTTAAGAAGCTGCCGAAGGACGAGATTAAGCGGAAGGTAAAGAAAGTTCTGGAGATGGTAGACTTAGAAGGGTTTGAGACGCGGAAGGTAGCAACCTTGTCCGGTGGACAGCAGCAGCGAATCGCAATCGCGCGTGCACTGGTCAATGAGCCGCAGATCCTGCTTCTCGATGAGCCGCTCGGTGCGCTCGACTTAAAGATGCGCAAGGAGATGCAGCTTGAACTGAAAAGTATGCATGAAAGACTTGGCATTACCTTTATCTATGTAACACACGACCAGGAGGAGGCACTTACGATGTCGGACAAGATCGTTGTCATGTCCGAAGGACGTATGCAGCAGATCGGAACTCCTGAGGATATATATAATGAGCCGAAAAATGCATTTGTTGCAGACTTTATCGGCGAGAGTAATATTTTTACGGGCATCATGACAGACAAGCTCAAGGTGCGTTTTTGCGGAGCAGAATTTGCCTGTGTGGATGATGTCGAGCACGGAAGGCTGGTGGAAGTCGTTGTGCGTCCGGAGGATGTTGAAGTCACTACGCCTGAGAATGGTGCAATCACAGGAACGGTTACATCGGTTGTGTTTAAGGGTGTCCACTATGAGATCACAGTGGAATCCGGCAAGAACGAGATCGTGATCCAGTCGACAAAGACCGCAGCGGTTGGAAGCCAGGTTGGTCTGAATGTGGAACCGGACGGTATCCATATCATGATTCCGGAACACACACTGAATAAGATCGAGAGTGATGTAGACAAGAATTATGAGCTTACGATCTTTGATGGAAAGATCCGGTGCGATCTGACGAAGATCATTCCGGGTTCTAAGTTTAACGACGCGCATGAGCTTTTAGATGCACATGGTGACGTGATTGATTATGAGAAACTGAAGGTCGTGCTTGCAATCAAGCCACGGCATATTTCCATGAGCGATAATGAGGAAGAGGGTATCGTCTGCGGACATATCATCAACCTGATCTACAAGGGTGATCATTACAGCTACGTGGTCCGTACGGATATGGATGAAGATTTCATCGTTAACGATGAATACCTGTGGAATATGGATGACTATGTAAGTCTGGTTATTCCGGAGGAGCATATCCAGTTTTCCATCAAGAAATAGAAAAGGAGTGATATTGTATGCGTTCTTCACGTTTTGCAAAGAGCGGGCTGGGTATACCATATGCACTTTTTCTATTACTGTTTGTAGTAGCCCCGTTGTTCGTTCTTTTATATTATGCATTTACAAATGGACAGGGACAGTTTACCGTGCAGAATCTGTCCGCATTTTTTACAAGCCCGAATACAATCGGTACGCTTGCATATAGCTTTGCGCTGGCGGTTGTGACGACCTGCGTCTGTGTACTGCTTGCATATCCGATTGCGTATATTTTAGCGCGCAGCAATATGCGGCATAAGACGGTGATCTTAGTCGCATTTGTAATGCCAATGTGGATCAATTTCACACTGCGTATTACTGCATTAAAAGAGATACTTACGGTATTGGAAGGCAATCTTGCCTTGCATCCGTTTTTAAATTCTGTCATTGGCATGACCTATGATTTTCTTCCATTTATGATTCTGCCGATGTACACAACTTTGATGAAGTTAGACACAAGCCTGATTGAAGCGGCAGGCGATCTTGGTGCAAATTCGGTACAGACATTCCTGAAAGTGACATTGCCACTTTCCGTGCCGGGCATCATCAGTGGAATCACGATGGTATTTCTGCCATCTATGACAAACTATGTTGTGCTGGATATGCTTTATAACAGCACGTATATTATGGGTAGTCTGATTGGAAGCTATTTTGCATCTTACGATTGGCACAATGGATCAATGATCGCACTGATCCTGCTTTTGATCATATTGATCTTCACCCTCTTTACGAACAAATACTCGGATGAGGACGAGGAAAGAGGAGGTGCACTGATCTGATGAAAAAGACGATTGGAAAACTATTTTTGATTCTTATGCTGTTCGTTATCTATGCACCGATTCTGATTCTGGCAGTATACAGCTTTACGGATTCCGGAAATATCGGTTCAATCCACGGATTTTCCGTACAGAATTATGTAACACTGTTCACAAAGGGCGAGCTTCGGGATATGATCGTCGGAACGATTCTTTTGGCGCTTATTTCATCCCTGCTTGCTACAATATTTGGAACAATGGGTGCGATTGGTGCGTTTTATTCGAAGAAACTTGCGAAGAACTTTATTAACACAGCCAACCAGATTCCGGTTGTCAATGCAGATGTTGTAACCGGTTTTTCCATCTGCGTGCTGCTGATCGTTGCATTTGGCATGAATAAGGAAAGCTATGTGCCGCTGTTGATCGGACACGTAGTGTTATCTGCACCATTTGTATATCTATCTGTGGTTCCGAAATTGAAGCAGATGGATGCAAGTCTGTATGAGGCGGCAATGGATCTTGGCGCATCTCCTGCGATGGCACTCCGAAAGGTTGTGATTCCACAGATTATGCCGGGGATTGTATCCGGTTTTGCGCTTGCAATTACACTTTCACTCGATGATTATTTCATTGCAAGCTATACAAAACCGGCAACGTTTAACACGATCAGTACGTATGTTGTCAATGCAACAAAGGGTTCACAGACAGAGATCAAAACTGCACTCTGGGCGCTTTCGACAGTGATCTTCCTGATCGTTATTCTGGCAGTGGTTGTCATGAATGTGGCTGGCAGAAAGACAACCTCTGATAAAGGAGGTGTCCGCAATGAGAAATAAGATGTTAAAACGTATGACAGCCGTTGCGGCGGCAGCTATGATGACATTTCTGGCGATGGTGCCGGGAACAAAGATCACACACGCACAGGGAAATGACGACGTGATCAAGCTGCGTGTCTGCAACTGGGAGGAATATATCGATCTTGGTGAATGGGACGAAGAAGAACGCATGGAGCTTGAAAATGGTGTGGATATCTTCGGTGAAAATTCGATGGTCGATGATTTCACTGAGTGGTATTATGAGACGTACGGCAAACGCGTGGAAGTGGAGTATTCGTGCTTCGGTACGAACGAGGATCTGTATAACCAGCTAACGCTTGGAGATGTGTACGACCTTGTCTGTCCGTCTGATTATATGATCATGAAGCTGATGGCAGAGAAGAGGCTGGTGCCGTTTTCAGAAGGCTTTTACGATACAGACAACCCGGATAATTACTATGTGCGCGGGGTATCCGATTATATCAGGGACACCTTTGATGAAAATGAAATCGGCGGCGAGTCGTGGAGTAAATATGCAGCAGGCTATATGTGGGGCGTCACAGGCGTTTTGTACAATCCGGAGAAGATGACAGAAGAGGAAGCATCTACCTGGGATGTGTTCCTAAATGACAAGTTCAAACGTCAGGTTACGATCAAGGATAATGTCCGGGATTCTTATTTTGCGGCACTTGGTTCTTACAGAAAAGAAGCGCTGATGGATGAATCGCTCCGCAATGCACCGGATTATCAGGAACGATTGATGCAGATCATGAATGATGTGGATTCCGATACGATCGAGAATGTAGAGGACATCCTGCAGGATATGCAGGGCAATGTTTATTCGTTTGAGACCGACAGCGGTAAAGCAGACATGATCAGTGGAAAAGTCGTTGCAAACTACCAGTGGTCCGGAGATGCTGTCTATGCGATGGATCAGGCAGAAGAGGATGATTTCTATCTGGATTTCGCGGTGCCGGAGGAGTCGACGAATTTGTGGTTTGACGGCTGGGTTATGCTGAAAAGCGGAATCGGACAGGATGCGGAAAAACAGCAGGCCGCTGAGGCATTTGTAAACTTTGTGTCTCGTCCGGATAATGCGGTGCGTAACATGTACTACATTGGTTATACATCGGTGATCAGTGGCGGTGACGATGATACAGTCTATGATTATCTGAAATGGAATTATGAGGCAGAGGATGATGAGGAAGATACAACAGAGTATCCGGTTGGTTTCTTCTTCTGTGGGGATGATTCCAATGAAGATTATATTATGACTGTGCCGGAAGAACAGACGCGCAGACAGTTGTTTGCACAGTATCCGACGCAGGAGGTACTGCACCGGAGTGCAGTCATGCAGTATTTTGATGATACGGCGAACAAGGAGATCAATCAGATGTGGATCAATGTCCGGTGTTATAATATTGAAGATGTGCCGGTACAGATATGGATTTTCGTTGGTGCGGTCATCGTACTTGTGATTTATATTACCATACGTATCCGGATGAGTCATTACCGGGAAAAGAAATAGAGAGATAACAGGAAATGCGTGAGGAAATACAGGTAACGGGTATAATTTTATATGCAACACTTGTGAAGGAGTACGACAAGCGGTTGGTGATACTGACCAAGGAACGCGGAAAGATCACAGTATTTGCAAATGGTGCCAGAAAGGCGGTAAGCCAGCTCCGGGCGGCGAGCCAGAGTTTCGTGATGGGTACCTTTACTGTATATCCGGGAAGAGATTCCTATACGTTAGTAAAGGCGGAGGTCCGGGAATATTTTTCCGGACTTCCTTTGGATATGGAGAAGATGTGCTATGCATCGTATGTGTGTGAGTTTATGTCCTATTATACAAGAGAGGGCAGTTACTGTGTGAACGAGCTGAATCTGCTTTATGTAACCCTGAAAGCACTTGAACAGGGAACCGTGGACAATCAGCTGATCCGCTATGTGTTCGAGGTGCGGCTGATGGATATCGAGGGACAGGGAATTCATGCATATACCTGTGTCCGGTGTGGAAAGAAGCAACTGAAGTATTTTAATGCAAAGGCAGGCGGGCTTCTGTGCGAGGCATGTGGAAAAGAACTGAAACTTACACGGACGGTGTCCGAGACACTTATCTATACGCTGCAATATATCCAGTCGGCAGATCTCATGAAGCTGTACGCATTTAAGCTGAGTGAAGAAGCAATGACAGAATTAAAGTTTGTGGCGGACCGTTTCCGGGAAGCATATATCGACCGGGAATTCAAGTCGCTGGAAATATTATCATCCCTGTAAAAGTCCGACGTATAAAATTGTACGGTGTATGATGAATTTCAAAAATATGGTTGCAATCTGAATCATTAGCCTGTAAAATGTTGTATGTTTCATATGGTGAAGAAAGTCACACCGAAAAATAATAAGAATCCGCACACTCCGGTGCGAGAGGAAGGAAGGTTTACAAAATATGGAAAAGACGTTAGACAAAATCGTAGCACTTGCAAAGAACAGAGGATTTGTGTATCCGGGTTCTGAAATCTATGGCGGACTTGCCAATACATGGGATTACGGAAACCTTGGAGTTGAACTCAAAAACAATGTGAAGAAAGCATGGTGGAAGAAGTTCATTCAGGAGAATCCTTACAACGTAGGTGTGGATTGTGCCATTCTTATGAATCCACAGACATGGGTGGCATCCGGTCACTTGGGTGGATTTTCAGATCCTCTGATGGACTGTAAAGAGTGTCACGAGCGTTTTCGTGCAGATAAATTGATTGAAGATTATATGGCTGACAACGGAATCGAGATCGAGGGTTCCATTGACGGCTGGACAAATGAGCAGATGGAACAGTATGTGGAAGAGAAGCATATCTGCTGTCCAAGCTGTGGTAAGCATAACTTTACCGGTATCCGTCAGTTCAACCTGATGTTCAAGACATTCCAGGGTGTAACCGAGGATGCGAAGAATACAGTTTACTTAAGACCGGAGACCGCACAGGGTATCTTCGTAAACTTCAAGAATGTACAGCGTACATCCCGTAAGAAGATTCCGTTTGGTATCGGTCAGATCGGTAAGTCCTTCCGAAACGAGATCACACCGGGTAACTTTACATTCCGTACAAGAGAGTTTGAGCAGATGGAACTGGAGTTCTTCTGCGAGCCTGGTACAGATATGGAATGGTTCCGTTACTGGAGAGAATTCTGTATTAACTGGCTGAAGGATCTTGGCATCAAGGATGATGAGATGCGTGCACGTGACCATTCTCCGGAAGAGCTTTGCTTCTACAGCAAGGGTACAACGGATATTGAGTTCCTGTTCCCATTTGGCTGGGGCGAGCTGTGGGGAATCGCAGATCGTACCGATTATGATCTGAAACAGCATCAGAATACATCCGGTGAGCCAATGGATTACTTCGATGATGAGAAGAAGGAAAAGTATATTCCATATGTTGTTGAGCCATCATTAGGTGCAGACCGTGTGACACTTGCATTCCTCTGTGCCGCTTATGATGAGGAGAACATCGGAACCGAGGAGAAACCGGATATGAGAACGGTACTTCATTTCCATCCGGCATTAGCACCGGTTAAGATCGGTGTGCTTCCGCTTTCTAAGAAGCTGAACGAAGGTGCTGAGAAGATCTATGCAGAGCTTGCAAAGACATACAACTGTGAGTTTGATGACAGAGGAAACATCGGTAAGCGTTACAGAAGACAGGATGAGATTGGCACTCCGTTCTGTGTGACTTATGATTTTGATTCTGAGACAGACGGCGCTGTAACTGTTCGTGATCGTGATACGATGGAGCAGGAGCGTGTGAAGATCGAAGATCTGAAGGCTTACTTTGAGAAGAAATTTGAATACTAAAAGAAGATAAGGGACAGGGATGCTTGTCGGCATCCCTTTTCTTTTAATCCGAATACTTTAATACAGTAAAGCGTTACGCAATAACGCAACGGAGAAATAAAGAACTGGATTGAAGGAATTTACAATCACCAGACAGAAGAAAAAGGAGAGAGAAAATGGCGATTAAAATTATCATGTTAGTAATATTTTTTGGAGTGATGATCGGTGTTGGCGTATACTGCCGGAGGCATGCGACCGATGTCAATGGATTTGTATTAGGTGGAAGAAATGTTGGACCATGGCTGACTGCATTTGCATACGGAACCTCATACTTTTCCGCCGTTATCTTTATCGGATATGCGGGACAGTTCGGATGGAAGTTCGGTCTTGCTTCCACATGGATCGGTCTTGGAAATGCATTTATCGGTTCGCTGCTTGCATGGAATGTGCTCGGCAGACGGACGAGGACGATGAGCCAGCATCTCGAGAGTAAGACGATGCCGGAATTCTTCGGAGTCCGGTTTGATTCGAAGATGCTTAAGATCTTGGCGTCCTTGATCGTATTTGTATTTCTGATTCCGTATACGGCATCGCTTTACAACGGACTTTCAAGATTGTTCGGGATGGCGTTTCATCTGGATTATACAGTCTGCATCGTCGTGATGGCAGTGCTTACCGGAATCTATGTGATTGCAGGCGGTTACATGGCGACAGCCATCAATGATTTTATCCAGGGATGTATCATGATCATCGGAATCATCGCGGTCATTGCATCGGTATTAAAATCAAATGGTGGATTCATGCAGGCAATCGATGCATTGGCACGAGTAGAGGATGCGCAGGCAACTTCCACACCGGGAGCATTTGCATCGTTCTTCGGACCGGATCCTTTTGGACTTCTGTGTGTTGTGATCCTGACGTCACTTGGCACATGGGGACTACCTCAGATGGTACAGAAGTTCTATGCGATCAAGGATGAGAAGTCAATCGGAAAAGGCACATTAATATCCACAATCTTCGCAATCATTGTAGCTGGTGGCTGTTATTTCCTTGGTGGTTTCGGCAGATTGTATGATATCGACATTGTGACACAGGGCTATGATGCGATCATCCCGGCGATGATCGAGAAGCTGTCTCCGTTTTTGATCGCGGTTGTTGTAATCCTGGTACTTTCTGCATCCATGTCGACATTATCGTCACTGGTGCTCGCATCTTCTTCGACGCTGACGCTGGATTTGATCCGTGGCACGATCGTGAAGGAGATGACAGAGAAGAAACAGGTATTTATCATGCGTATCTTCATCGTTGTATTTATCGCAATCTCCGCAGTGATTGCGGTTGTACAGTATAAGAGCGGCGTGACATTTATCGCACAGCTTATGGGTATTTCGTGGGGCGCACTTGCAGGGGCATTCCTTGCACCGTTTATCTACAGCCTGTACTGGAAGGGTGTGACGAAGGCCGCCGTGCTTGTGAACTTCCTGTTCGGCAGTGGCATCATGGTAGCGAATATGCTCGCAAGAGCATCATTCCCAACCATATTGCAGTCGCCGATCAACTGTGGTGCATTTGCAATGCTTGCCGGACTTCTCATCGTGCCGGTTGTGAGCCTTATCACACCGAAGCTTTCCGATGAGAAGAAACAGGCGGTATTTTCCTGCTATGAAAAATAAGTTCTAAACAGAGGATTTGCGCATAGGCTATATAGAAACCAAGTTGTACGAGAGGACGGCAGCATGAGAACACGACAAACGGCGCTTCGCATGATCGTACTTTCATTTTTACTTGTGGGATGCATGTGTATCTTCGCGGCCTGTGCAAAATCAGAGAAGAAGGCTTCGGCTGCGGGGGTATACCATCTGTATTCCATGGAGTCGGACGGGGACAGCTATTCTCATGACGATATCGTATCATATGGGCTGGATTCCATGGCACTTACGTTGTATGCGGATGGCACGGCTAGCCTTGGCTTCGGAGAGGAGACAGAGCAGTTTCAATGGAAGGAAGGCATGCTTTATTCGGATGATGAGGAGATTGCTTTTACCGTGGAAAATGGAATGCTCACCGTATCAATGGATACAGAAAGCATGGTTTTTGAGCGGGTGAAAGATGCACCGGAGAAGATGGAAGTCCAGAACCCGCAAGAAACAACCGGAACCCCGACAGACGATACGGAAGTGTCCGGAACGGATTTGCAGCAGCAGTAGATACGAGCAGCCCGGACTGAAAAGAGAATAAAAAAGGCAGTTGATTTCCGCGTAAAATACGTCCGGAAAACCAATTGCCTTTCTTTTTATGTTTTTTTATGGCGATTTTACTAAATATTTATAAAAATGCCTTTATCAATTGTGGAAATTATGTTATAATTTTTTGCAGTGTGATGGGGACGTGCCATAGTCTGCTATCGCAGAAATTTGATTACTTAGGAGGTATATGACAAATGGCAAACAAGTGGGTTTATATGTTTAGCGAAGGCGACATGACCATGCGTAATCTTCTTGGTGGTAAGGGTGCCAACCTTGCAGAGATGACAACAATTGGTCTTCCGGTACCACAGGGATTCACAATTACAACAGAAGCTTGTACACAGTACTATGAGGATGGTCGTAAGATTAATGATGAGATCATGGCTCAGGCTATGGAAGGTGTTAAGAAGATGGAGGAGATCAACGGCAAGAAGTTTGGCGATCTCAAGAATCCATTGCTTGTTTCTGTACGTTCAGGTGCCAGAGCTTCTATGCCTGGTATGATGGATACAATCTTGAACCTCGGTTTGAACGACGAGGTAGTTGCAGCTATGATCGCTGGTAACCCAGATCCAGCATTTGAGCGTTTCGTATATGATTCTTACAGACGTTTCATCCAGATGTTCTCAGACGTTGTTATGGAAGTTGGTAAGAAGTACTTCGAGCAGCTGATCGACAAGATGAAGGAAGAGAAGGGTGTTAAGTTCGACGTTGAGCTTACAGCAGAGGATCTTAAGACTCTTGCAGAGCAGTTCAAGGCTGAGTACAAGAATCAGCTTGGTACAGACTTCCCTTCAGATCCTGTAGAGCAGTTGAAGCTTGCTATCGAGGCAGTATTCCGTTCATGGGATAACCCTCGTGCAAACGTATACAGAAGAGATAACGATATCCCTTATTCATGGGGTACAGCCGTTAACGTAATGCCTATGGTATTCGGTAACCTGAACAACGAGTCTGGTACAGGTGTTGCATTTACTCGTGACCCTGCAACAGGTGAGAAGAAGCTTATGGGTGAGTTCCTTATCAACGCACAGGGCGAGGACGTAGTTGCCGGTGTTCGTACACCAATGCCAATCGCTCAGATGGAGCAGGAATTCCCAGAAGCATATGCAGAGTTCATTCAGGTATGTGAGACACTTGAGAATCACTACCATGATATGCAGGATATGGAGTTCACAGTTGAGAACAAGAAGCTTTACATGCTTCAGTGTAGAAATGGTAAGAGAACAGCTCAGGCAGCTCTTCAGATCGCTTGTGACCTTGTTGATGAGGGACATAAGACAGAGGAAGAGGCAGTTGCTATGATCGATCCTCGTAACCTTGATACACTTCTTCACCCACAGTTCGATGCAGCAGCTCTTAAGGCAGCTACACCTATGGGTAAGGGCCTTGGTGCATCTCCTGGTGCTGCATGTGGTAAGGTTGTATTTACAGCTGACGATGCAGAGGCATGGGCAGCAAGAGGCGAGAAGGTAGTTCTTGTTCGTCTTGAGACATCTCCAGAAGATATCACAGGTATGAAGTCTGCTCAGGGTATTCTGACAGTTCGTGGTGGTATGACATCTCACGCAGCCGTAGTTGCTCGTGGTATGGGTACATGTTGTGTATCTGGTTGTGGTGACATCATTATGGATGAGGAAAACAAGCAGTTCACACTTGCAGGTAAGACATTTAAGGAAGGTGACTTCATTTCAATCGATGGTACAACAGGTAACATCTATGATGGAGTTATCAAGACAGTTGATGCTTCTATCGCTGGTACATTCGGTAGAGTTATGGCATGGGCTGATAAGTATAGAACATTGAAGGTTAGAACAAATGCTGATACACCGGCAGATGCTAAGAAGGCTCGTGAGCTTGGTGCAGAAGGTATCGGCCTTTGCCGTACAGAGCATATGTTCTTTGATCCTGAGAGAATCGCAGCATTCCGTGAGATGATCTGCTCTGATACAGTAGAAGAGAGAGAAGAAGCTCTGGACAAGATCCTTCCATATCAGCAGAATGACTTCAAGGCACTCTATGAGGCACTTGAAGGAAATCCTGTTACAATCAGATTCTTGGATCCACCTCTTCATGAGTTCGTTCCTACAGAGGATGCTGATATCGAGAAGCTTGCTAAGGCTAAGAATAAGACAGTTGATGAGATCAAGGCTCTTTGCAACTCACTTCATGAGTTCAACCCTATGATGGGTCACAGAGGATGCCGTCTTGCTGTTACTTATCCGGAAATCGCTAAGATGCAGACAAAGGCAGTTATCCGTGCAGCTATCGAAGTTCAGAAGGCACATCCGGATTGGAATGTTGAGCCAGAGATCATGATCCCACTTGTATGTGAGGTTAAGGAGCTTAAGTATGTTAAGAAGACAGTTGTTGAGACTGCTGATGCTGAGATCGCTGCTGCAGGCGTAGATCTGAAGTACGAAGTTGGTACAATGATCGAGATCCCTAGAGCTGCTCTTACAGCTGATGACATCGCTAAGGAAGCTGACTTCTTCTGCTTCGGTACAAACGATCTGACTCAGATGACATTTGGTTTCTCAAGAGATGATGCTGGTAAGTTCCTCAATGCTTACTATGATGCTAAGATCTTCGAGAACGATCCATTTGCTAAGCTTGACCAGACAGGTGTTGGTAAGCTTATGGATATGGCAGTTAAGCTTGGTAAGCCAGTAAATCCAAAGCTTCATATCGGTATCTGTGGTGAGCACGGTGGAGATCCTTCATCCGTTGAGTTCTGCCACAAGATTGGTCTTGATTATGTATCATGTTCACCATTCCGTGTACCTATCGCTAGACTTGCTGCTGCTCAGGCTGCAATCGCTAATAAGTAGGATACACCACATATGGTAGACATTTTGATTTCGTAATCAAATAAAAGAATCCCCTATACTTCATAATGGAGTGTAGGGGATTTTTTTGCTTGACTCCATTTTGTGAATGACAAGTATATGTATTTTGTGTATACTTGATATGGTTACAAAAATTGAAATGAAGTAAAAGAACGAAAACATGGGGAGTATAATGCTGGAAGATGAACAGAAGAAAATAATCACATATCACAGAATATGGTTTATACGTCTGATTGCAATGATTGTGGCATGTCAGGCATTGAAACAGTTAATTGGTGCATCACCATTGTGGAGAGAAGAATATCCATTTGGGCTTGCTTTTTACACGAAGTATGCCAGAATTTGCAATCTGGATGATTTTGTTAAAGTGTATGGTGCAAATTTCTGGCTAGGACTGGACGTGCTATTTATCTGCGCATTGGTGTGCTATGTTCTGGCATGGATTATGCAGAAGGTAAATGAAAAAACTTCGGCGCGTCTGGATTTGTTCGCGGATGTGACAATAATTGTAGTTTTGATTGTCGATTTTATAAGCAATCTGTATTGTTTTAAGGCACATGTCTATGCAGAACAAAGTACAGTTTTGTATTTTGTGCGAATAGCAGTGATGATAATTGTTTTGCTTATTCACATATACGAGTATCGACGAAATAAGAATTTGTTTGATAAGGAGAGCAAAGCGGTTCATATATCGTCTCTGATTGTGGGAATTGCGTTTGTATGTGTGTCCGCATTTTTTGTTGGAAAGAATTTTGTTATTTACAATAATTACAAATCATTCTATGGTGCATATGCGAAAGAAGAACACGGTCCGGATGCAGCATATGAGGATAAAGTAATGAATTACAACGAGCGTGCAGTGGCAAATGGGGATGAACTTTTTTTCTTTCATAAAACTGAGAATGCAATCTGCAAGGTAGATAAAGAAGGAAAAATGTCGACGATCATTACGTTCGATGAGATCAAGAAGGCTTGGGAGATGGATGACAGCGAGGAAACCGGCTGGCTCATCCGGTTAGATTATTATGATGGATATGTATATTTTACATATTATTTACAGGATGCTTATTTCTTAAGCCGGATAAATGTGGAAAATGGAAATGTAGATGAACCATATACAGATTCAGCTTTTTATTGCGCAATAAAAGATGGATATCTCTATTATGAGACTCCTGTAGACGATGACTATGAGTATTTTGATGTATATAGGGTAAAAATAGAGAGTCAGATAAATATAGATAAGAAGGAATTATATCTGGGAAAATTTATTGACCAAACTTATAGTCGTGCAAAGGATTTTTATGCTGAGATTATCTATGATGATGATAGTTATTATCTGGAAGCTGTCTATAATGAGTATGGTGAAAAAAGTATCAGGAAAAATGGAAACAGATATCTGTTATGTACAGATGAGAATGGGATGTATACGTTAAAAAAGTGTGAGAAAACAGACAAGAAACAAGAGTCCGATGAAACACAGTATACGACAATATCGGAACACGTTCTGGAGTATAATTCCTATGGTGATAAACTGTTTTATCTGAAACAGGAAAATGGAAATACAGAATTGATACAGACGGATTTGAATGGCAATAATGAAAAAGTTCTAAAGCAATATGCGGATTGCTATGAATCGGTTGCATATACTGATCCGACCTACATCTTTTCAATTATGGTATGTGAGGACAAGCTTGTTGTCATGTATGAGGATCAGGAGAGCAATCCGAAGTATGATGTGGTTGGGTATTGAGAATTAAATATATATGATTATTTACGGCATAGCTGTGAAACTGGCTGATGGCCTTATGAAAGGCGTGTGGTATGCAAGGGTGAAAAGCCGGAAAACCAGATGGTTTACATGTACACATTTGTTGTCACAAACATGGATTCATTACCAGAGTATCTCATCAAATTTTACTACAAAAGAGGACTGATGGAAAACTTCATAGGAGTCCTTTGCCATTTTATGTTGCAGTGACAGGGGCTCCGTTTCATTTTGAAGAGTTAAGAGAAACGCCGACTATTAAGAGGAGGAAAAAGGATGTTGTATATAGGATCCAGAATACAGGAATATCGTAAGAAAGCCGAACTGAGTCAGGAAGAATTTGCTGATAAGATAGGTGTAAGCAGACAGGCAGTGTCCAAATGGGAGAGAGATAAGGCATATCCGGATCTTGACAGACTTGTGTGTATATGTGAGATACTTGATGTTCAGATGGATGAGCTTATATATGGAGAAGAAAGAAAAAAACAGGGTGAACTGACTCAGGAGAATCTAGCATCAGACAATATAGTGCACATGAAAAATCTTCGAGGCAGGAACCGGTTCATGAGGCTTAAAGTAATATTTGGAATTATGACAGTTATATGTATATTTTCCATTGTTATGATGGCAGTGTTGTTTGTCAGGAATGAGTGGAGCAACCATAAAGATAAAAACGATAATGTACGTGTTGAGAAGGTGTACCAGCAGTATACAAAGGCTGATCTGTGTTATTTTGATGATGACGGAAGAAAGATAATGAATACTGTATGGCTTGATGTGCCTGGAATACGGGATGGAGATTATATACAGTGTTACACAGGAAATGATAATTCAGGATTGTTTTTGAACTACAGCCTGTCGACGCTGATTTTTGTTGCGGTTTTTGTGATTGTAATGATTATCCTTCTGATACTTACAGGATCCGAGATGCAAAGAATAAAGAAAGAGGAAATACTTCAGATAATACTTGAGGATGAAAAAGCGGATGAAGAAATTTAAAAAGGTATTATATGTGATTATATCTGTCGTTATATTTGCAGGTGCAATAGCTGCTGCTTTGGATTTTATGGGCGTAATCAATCTGAAAAACCATGATCAGACAGAAGATGAGATGTTGTACTCTGAACTGTGGCATATCGTATTTAAGGGATATGCTTTTTCCGTAAAACCAGCAGGAATAGCTATTATACATGAAAGTGGCTGTCTCAACATAAGAAGTACCGACGAGTATCTGGTACAGATAGATGTTGAGGATGATTCTGCTGATGATTTTTGGAATGACAGAGACGGACGTGTACAACATATGAAGGAATCCGGCTATACGATGGAACAGTATCCCGAGAAGATTCGTGTGGATGACAGGGAGTATATAAGATATATAGTGAGCATGAAGGAGGAACGTGGCGCTGAATATGACAGTTCATATTTCTGTGTGCTCATTTCAGATGCAGGAGATGATAAACGGTTTCTCACAGTGGTAAGATTTGATGGAACAGATATAGCTGCCATGGATACTGCATCGAGAAATGATATGTATGAAAAGGCCATTGATGAGGCAGCTTGTGTTACTTCCAGTGCAGTTCCTACGGATGAGACAAATGATATGACAGGCTCATACTGGCAGGCAGATGGGTATTCAGGCACATTCAGTTCAGATGTCGTGAAAGAAGAATATACTGATGCAGAGCTTGTGGACAGCATTGCAAATGAAGATATATATGTATCCTATGAAATTCCAGAGAATTTCATACTTCTAAGAGATGATCAGACTGGGAAATCTTATTATTCTGAGGCTGATAAATCACAGGTGATAGTGTCTGTTATTCCGTATACATGGAAGAGTGCAGCTGATATGGCAGAAGACAGCAACTCTGCCGGGATTTCCAAGGTTACAGCCGAAGGACAGTATGAGGAAAAGGGAAAAATTTACTATTATTATGCCTATTCCATATTGCGTATACGGAACGGCACAAGGAAGACTTCGTATTACTTTAATGCGTATACAGATCTTAAAGATGGCAATATATACAGCATAAATGGATTTGCTGATGATTCTCCGGAGATAATGAACCCTAAGACATATACAAGGTTTATGAGCATCACTGAGGAGTGAGAAAATTAAAAAATATATATTGATTGATAAAAAGTGATAAAAATTGCAAAAATCAATCATTGCTACCACTGGTTGCATGGATGCTACTGATTTAACCTCGACAGATTTCGGGTGATAAGTGATAATAAATCCGAAAACATATTTTTATCAAGGAGGAACATACTATATGAAAAACAGAAGGATGCTGCAGCTGGGACTTGTCACAGTAGTACTTGGAATGTCTCTTGTTGGCTGTGGGACAGACGAGTCGGACAACAAAACAGAGAAGACAGAGGCAACAGAACAGGTAACTGTAACGGAGGAAAATACTACAGGAGAAGATGCTGCTGATATATCGGCAGATGATACGGAGGATATTGCTGATACATATGATGAATCAACGGAGTTTACGCTTCCGGTATATGATGATTTCACATTGGAGCAGGGACTCAGCGAGAAATATGCAGATATGGACAACAGATCATTTGTGTACAATGGTACGAAGCTCATATTAGGAGAATCAACACTCAAGGATCTTATAGATGCAGGTATTCCATTTGATGAGAGTGACCTTAACAACAGTGGCAACAATGTAAATGTAAATTATGAAACTGAGAGGTATCAGGCATCTATCAACGATTATGTAACAATGCAGTTTAAATTTGGTAATTTCACTGACAGCGAGCAGAAGGCTGAGGACTGTGTGCTTTCATATGTGAGATATTCGCACCTCTATGTACCACAGCCGGATTATGATGCTTCCATGAATGCTGAAATCAGTGAATATATGATAGATGGAGCAAAAAAGGTACATTTTTCATTCCCTACTACCCTTACAAAGGATGAGCTGCTGGAAAATAGCAGTGAAAATGCTGAAGAGGATGGGAAAAATGTAAAGTATATGATAGAATCAGAAGTGTATATGGGTGACAGTGGATATGAGTTCGAGTTTAATGATGTAACCGGACAGCTGAAAGAGGTTCGTATAAGCTGGCTTCCATAAGTAATGATTTACTTGTGTATGTTATAAAAAAAATAAAGCAATCCCGTTTGGTATATTTTCCAAACGGGATTTTTATGTTATAGTAAAAGGCGAGAATGGGAAGAGGAAAATATATATGAAGAAAGATAAGTTGAAGATAGAGAAGAAGATATTACGATTATCTTTTCTGGGAAGCCTTTTATTTATTATAGCGGAAGGAGTTATGGCGTGGATCACGCATTCGCATTCGCTGCTTACGGACTGTTTGTTTGATGCGGCAGATCTTGTTATGATCGGACCGTTTCTTGTGCTGGTTCCGCTTCTGTATAAGCCGGTTACGGAGAAACACCCATATGGATACTCACAGGTAGAATCGCTGTTCCTGCTCGTGAAGTACAGCGTTCTTCTGGCACTCACCTGTAATCTGCTTGTGGAGAATATAAAGCTGCTCGTGCATGGCGGACATGAGGTAAATGCTGGGAAGATTGCGGTGTTTGAGTTCCTTGTCTGCGTAGGATGTGCAGTGATGTATCTCATACTGAATCATTACAGTAAGAAATATGAGTCGGAGACGATCAAAGCAGAGCTCTATATGTGGAAGCTGGATGTTGTGAGCAGTCTGGGGGTGGCGGTTGCATTTGTGGTACAGGTGCTGTTGCTTCATACGAAGCTTCATTTCCTGACACCATATATCGATCCGGCAGTAGCGGCAGTGATGGCAATTCTACTTATAAAGGAGCCGGTCGTTGTGATCTTCCAGAGCATCAAGAATTTGGTTTTGTTTGCACCAGAGGAAGAGGTGTTGAACCAGATCCGTTCCATCGTAGATAAGCATATGAAGGATTATCCGTACGAAGTGACATTCCTTGATGTAATCCAGACGGGACGGAAGATCTGGGTGGAAGTCTATATTGGCAACCAGACAGATGTGATACATATCAGCATCCTGCATCAGGTACGGGATGAGATCAAGCAGGAATTAAAGCACAAATATGATCAGGTATATATTGAGATTATTCCGGATTAGAAAAGAAAACTTCTCGGATTTTACATGGCTTTTAAATGGGAGATATCCTTGTGGTTTCGTAAGAAACCATAGGGGTGTCTTTTTTGTTGTAATAATTACAGCAAAATTATATAATGCTATATAATCACAACATAAGAAACCTGCAGAATGAAAAGAAAAGGAGTAAAACTATGGAAGATATAACGATAGCGGACATTGTATGGTTCCGGAAGAAAAAGTTTCAGGAGAAGATGAAAGATCTCGAGGAGGTGATCAGTGGAAGAAATGCGTCGATTCTTTCTTTTGTGACGGATGATACGGGAAGATTTCATGCGAAGAAGACGCAGCAGCTGATTCATGAACTTATAAAGGACATGAACACCTATGCAAACCAAAAGCTTCTCTGGATTGGAAATATCCAGAATTCGGACATTGTGGAACAACAGGCATTTTGCAGATATGTGGAGATGTTTCTATATCTTGCAATTCGGGTATCTCTTGTGGATATGGGATGGATGTACGAGATTATGGATACTATGCCGCAGAGCAATTTCCAGCAAATTCTGGACTGCGCAGAAGATATCAAGAATCGTGACAGGATATGTGACTGGACATTCGACCGCAGATATGCAGGAAATTTCTATTTTGAGAATGTGCTTGACTATAGTTGTGTGATCTATGAAGATCTGCTTGGCAATGATTTCAGTAAATTGATTCCGACGGAAATGTGGAAAGAATTTGAGGAGGAAGATGCCGCATTGCTGCCCATACCGGATGGAGAGGAGCCGGGGGGAAATGAAATGGATGATTTTTTATCCGATGAGGAGATTCAGGCAATCATGAATGACTATGAGGAAATACCGGAATCGGAGGGAGAACGACAGTTGCGGGAAGCAAAGGAACATGCATATCGAAAGGAAAAAGAAAAATTCGCGGATGCTGATAAGTTCTGCCAGGTATTTGAAAAATTCGTATCAATGTTATATGCCGACGAATTTCCATATTCCTACATGTCGAAGATGACGCAGGCGGTGGAAGGTATGCTGGATATCTTCTTATGTGAACATAAATTGTCGTTGTATAACGACACCGATCAGTATCTGAAGGCGTACACATACTTGAAAAAAACCGAGGAAAAAATAGATATTCTGCGAAAAGAGGTATAACAGATGGCTGGAATGAAAGAAGATTTCTACCGTCGGATAGGTATGGATTACCATAACCGGCGGACGGAATCCTTTATTTACCGATATGTCAGACAAGAGAAAGAGGCAAATCTCCGGCTCCAGCTCGTGCGGGAATATCAGGCATGGAGAAGTAACCCGGAAGGTGGAACGAGGTTCGCGAAGTTCCTGCTTACAGATGTATGTGAAGATAAGAACCTGGCGAAATCAAAGGATGGAATCAGACAGGAGATCGAGCGGATCGCAGCAATGCTTACGCAGGCGGAGCGGGAGGATATTGATTTTTCGGCGGTTGACACATGCATGGTTTCGTTATATACGAAGTATGAATGGGAAGGGGAAAAGAGAAATGCGTACGTGCAGCTTGCATCGGGATATCAATGCTATGAAATAGGGGAACATAGCGAGGAGATGGAAATGTCGGAATTTATCCGCGCGATTCGGTTGACAAAGGCAGCGTATGTCGTATCTGTCTTTTCATTCCTGTTAGAGAATGTCCGCGTGCATCTGAATCCGGAAGATCGGAAGAGACTTCTTATGCTTGGTCGAAGCCTGGGTGGAGATGATGTATTTGCAGGTATGCGGAAGGAAAGTGATAAGATGAAGTTCCTGATTGCCCTTGCTGCGCAATCGCCGGATCGTTTTTCCGAAGCGGTGGAACATATCTATACGGAACAGAGTCTCTCGAAGTTGACCGATGAACTGCTGGACGGACTGATCATCAACGATGTAAATACATTATTATACGATGGTGGATTCAGGTCCGGGCAGAAGGAAGGGGGGAAGTCCCGAAAGAAAGATCGTGGGATGGATATGCTTGATGCATACATGAAGGAGATTGGGATAGAGCCATTTGCCGTGAATAACAGGGGAAATGTGAGAGTATTGTCCAATGACAAAAATGAATCTTATGGGGAATATTATGCTGCCTGTAATCAGCTCCGTAATATCTTGAATCGTGAAAAAAAGGATACGGTTTTTATCCCGCTTGTCATAGATGCGCAGTTCGGGGGAGGCATTTTTCTAATCGGGAGAAAACATTACCTGTTTTATCCGGAGGTTGCAGCACAGATGAAACGAAGCTGTGGTTTTTGCTTTGTAAGTTTTGTGAATGTTGTGGAGGGATCTGCCTATGAGCTTGATACCGAGGATTTTGATTTCCCGACGATGGAAGAGGCGGTGAGCTGGTTCTACATGAAGTTCGACACGCCGGAGGATCAATTGGATGAATTCCGGAAATATAATCGTATGGTTCCAAAAAACTGCCCGGATGTTTTCGCAAAGTTCTTTGACCAGCCGGTAAAGGTTGATGCATCAGAGAAAACCGATGATGTTGCAAAGCATGAAATTGAGGCAAGTCGTCGAGAATTAGAAGCAGTTTACCAACAGGAGAAAGAAAGAGAGCAGAGGAAACGAATACACAGAAAATGCAATCGATGATTTTCTAATAAAATCAGCTATCATAGAATATTTGACGTAGAATTTACGATGGTATTTTAATGCTACGATATAATGATGCTTGTAAACATGAATGAGTGAATAACAAGGGTATATAAAGGAGGAACAATTCTATGAAGCTGAACAATACGAAGGATATTTTCGCAGAACTTCTGCGTGCTGCAAGCAGGGGATATGGAGAACGGAGTGTTGAGAATCCGGCAGTTAATTTTATCCGGGATGTAAAAGCCGGGGACTATGATTATATCTCCGACGAGGAATACAAGGAGGTTCTCGATTCTGTCGAGAGGATGTGTGCACCATGGCAGACGATGCAGACGAAGACGGTGAAGGAGCTTTTGATCAATGCGCTTGAGGATGTAGATTTGTCGGACGACGATGTGGAGGATATCTCAGCTTCCTTGATGAGTGCTTATATTAAAACAAATCATGACCGGATTCCGAAAGCATCCTCGGATTGCAACGGAAAGACCGTTGATCTGGAGCATTTGCGGATGCTTACCAGTAATCCTTCTGCATGGACAGTCCGGAATGCATCATGGAATGATGCACCTTACAACTATGAAAAATCAGAGAATCCCACAGACACAGCGGATATCCTCAAGACACCGGCGGCAATTTACCGGTATCTTGATGAGCGTGTCTATGGACAGAAGGACGCAAAACGTGCCGCCGCCATGCTTCTGTGGAACCATGTAAATGGAAGAAGACAGAACGTTGTGTTTGCAGGCCCGACCGGCTGCGGCAAGACGGAGATTTTCCGTCAGCTTGCGCAGATCTACCCGAATATCAAAATCCATAATGCACCATCGATTACAGGTACGAGCTGGAAAGGAAATATGAAGGTTCGTAATCTGTTTGACGGTGTATCCGGGGAGGAGCAGAAGCATCTGATTATCGTTCTTGACGAGGCAGATAAGCTGTTTGAAGGAGACAGTAGATGCGGGCAGGTCGTACAGAATGAACTGCTCAAGGTACTCGAAGGCGATATGGTTCATTTTGAGGGGGATAAGACGGTTCAGGGAGAACAGTCACTCGATCTGGATACATCGAATATCAGCTTTGTATTCCTTGGTTCCTTCGAAATGATGGTGCATGCGAAAAGCCGGAAACCGCGTGCGCTTGGTTTTGGAGCAGTTGTATCCGGGGAGTCGTTCGACGGCTACAACAGCGTCTTTACGCAGGAGGATCTGGTGGAATATGCCAATGTCCGGACAGAGATTGCCGGGCGTATCAACAATATTGTGCAGCTCCACGAGATGACAGAAGAAGACTATCTTAGAATTCTGTCTGACAAGAAGATCAGCCCACTCAAACGCCTGTCAAAGGACTATCATGTGGATATCAACATGTCGGAGGATGCAAGAAAGAAGCTTGCCAAGGAAGCCTTTGAAACCGGGATGGGTGTCAGGTATCTGAAGGCAAAGATCCAGAGGTCACTCGATGATATGCTGTTTGAGGACTGCGAAAAAAAGACGTATACAATTATGGAGTGATTGTATACGTCCTTGCTGATACATTAGTCGAAATACCCAATATAGTCAACCTTGTAGGATCCGTTTGGAAACAGGTAGTTGTACAGATCGACAAAATAATCATCGGTCATGCTTGCCATGAAATCAACGACAATCTCATTCGGATCCTGACTTAGGTAGTGATCCATGTATTTATCGAGATCAAAATAATGACTGAATTGGTTGGCGTTCCGAATATAGTTGATATGATGCTTGTAAAGGATGGATGATTGGTCCATCCTTTTTGCCTGTGTGAGAAGTGCTTCATATATATCGTGGAACATCGGCTGGATGTTATTGTTGTACATATCATTTAATTTTTGATTATTGTAAATAGTCTGATAGTTTTCGTTTTTGGCATTGGAAAATGTCTCATACACATCTTTATCCATACTGATATAAGGCTTTCCGTAGCTGTGTTCTATGATACTGACTGTCATATTATTGATGATCTGTGCGTTGGTTGTGCCAAGTGTACCGGAAGTAAAAGCATCATCATTTTCAATCAGACCGATTTTGACTGCGTCCTGCCGGTCCTTACCAAGATAGGCGATGATGTCACTGATCCGCATAATGCAGCCTTCCAGTGTGCCGGGAATCTGTCGTTTGTTCGCAGAAGGATCGGTATAGCAGTCTTCGAGATTGGAATCAAATTCTTCCCATGGATCTGTGGAAGAAAAGCGCTTTGGTTTATATTCCTGCTGCTCAAGCTCTCCATTATGGCAGATAACACCGTCTAATACCTGCAGGCTTACATTCCGAAAAATCAGATGATCCAGGACACGTGCACTGTGAATATTATGATTGAACAATCGGCCGGTATGCCCGTTATAAAGTGCATTTAAGAAACGTTCCCCGGCATGTCCAAACGGAGTGTGACCGATATCATGTCCAAGGGATATCGCTTCAATCAGATCCAGGTTTAAGCCAAGTGTCATGCCAATTGTACGTGCAATACGGGAGACGAGCTGCACATGTAAGGCACGTCTGGAGATATCGTCGTTTTTGTAGCAGGAGATAACCTGTGTCTTATCCGAATAACGGTTATAATAATTGTTGTGCAAGATTTTCTCGACATCCATAACGAAAGCAGGACGCCAGAGATGTGGCTTGTCATGATCGTCAAAACGACGGATGATGGCAGAATCCGGACAGGCATATGGATTGACCCAGTGATTTGCGCGATCTTGCTCGATACGTTCTGATAAATCCTTGGATAATGTATGGTAACTGTTATTTTTAATTGCAGGCATGGGCGTTCCTTCCTTATACACATGTTTTTAACTGGAAATATCTTAGCATTTTGAAGGAAAAAAGACAACTGTACACAGATATGCAGAGAGAAATTATTGTTGAATTACTGTTGAAAACGGAGAAATATATGATGAAAAAAGTATGCTGACATGATACAATGAGCATTATAGATTAAGATGATACAAGGAGCAATCGTATGGAAACATGGTATTATGAAGTGGTGAGTATAGATGGAGATTATGCAAATCTCAAACGGACGGATATCGAGTCCGATGATCTGAAGCTGGTTGCAAGAGCGTTGCTGCCGGAGAATATCGGGGAAGGCTCAAAATTAAAGTATGAATTTCTACAGTATGAGTTGATCGGATGAAAGTAGGAAAGGGATGACGGCATGAAAGAGAAAATAAAAGAAAAACGGGTTGCTGATTCTCTGACAGAGCAGTTTCACGAGATTCGTCCGGAACATTTAAATGGTGCAGATGTGATGTTTGGTGGTATACTGATGGGCTGGATTGACGAGGTGGCAGGTCTTACGGCTATGCGTCATTCGGAGGGACATGTGCTCACTGCATCGGTAGATAATCTGACTTTTCTGCGCAGTCTTCGCCAGCATGATGTTGTCGTATTGATCGGACGCGTAACCTATGTCGGAAATTCGTCGATGGAAATCCGCGTGGATTCCTATTTAGAGAAGATTGATGGGATGCGTTATCCGGTGAACCGTGCATATCTGACACTGGTTGCATTGGATGAGGATAATAAGCCGCGGCGGGTGCCAAGGTTAAAATTAGAGACAGTGGTGGAAGAAGCGGAATGGGAGGCCGGAAAGAAACGCAGCGAGCTTCGGAAACAGCGAAAGAAGGAAGGCTTTTAGAATAGGAGTTTAACAAATGTTAGAAAAAGTAGATGCAGTCAATAGTGTGATCAATAATTTTATCTGGGGCGTCCCGGCGATGGTCTGTATTATCGGTGTTGGGTTATATTTGAGTTTCCGTACCCGGTTTTTACAGATACGGAAGTTCCCGTATGCCATGAAGGTGACATTTGGACGAATGTTCAAGAAGAAGGAAGCGGGCGACGGTGCGCTCACACCGTTTCAGGCAGTTTGTACGGCACTTGCGGCAACGGTTGGAACCGGAAATGTAGCCGGAGTAGCCGGAGCTATCGCCATCGGAGGTCCTGGTGCGATTTTCTGGATGTGGATATCTGCACTGCTCGGTATGTGTACGAAGTTTGCAGAGGTTACACTCGCGGTGCATTTTCGTGAGAAAAATAAGGATGGCGATTATGTTGGAGGACCGATGTATTATATTAAGAACGGATTGAAGAAGCATTGGCAATGGCTGGCGTATCTGTTCTCTGCATTTGGCGTATTGACGGTATTTGGTACGGGAAATGCAACACAGGTCAACACGATCACAACGGCGATTGACTCGGCATTGTTTAATTATAATGTAATTTCCAAGAATCAGGTTTCTACCCTGAATCTTATAATCGGAATTGTGCTGGCAATTCTGATCGCGCTGATTCTGCTCGGCGGAATTAAGCGGATTGGGCAGGTAACAGAGAAGCTGGTACCGTTTATGGCAGTGATGTATATCGTGCTTGCAATCGGAGTTGTGCTGCTGAATGTCAAGAACGTGCCATCCGTATTTGCATCCATCTTTGAAGGCGCATTTAACCCGGCATCTGTGACCGGTGGCGTCGTTGGAAGCTTCTTCATGAGTATGAAGAAGGGAGTTTCCCGTGGTATCTTCTCGAACGAGGCTGGTCTTGGTACCGGTTCGATCGCACATGCATGTGCAGATACAAGAAAACCGGTAAAGCAGGGATTCTTCGGAATCTTCGAAGTATTTGTCGATACGATTGTGATCTGTACATTGACCGCACTTGTAATCTTATGCAGCAAAGTACCGATTGGATATGGAGAGGCGGCAGGCGCAGAGCTTACAATCAGTGGATTTACGTCGACTTATGGTGGCTGGGTATCCATCTTCACAGCGATTGCAATGTGTTGTTTTGCATTTTCAACGATCATCGGCTGGGGACTTTACGGCGTCCGATGTATTGAATTTCTGTTTGGTACACGGGTAAATAAACCGTTCATGCTTGTGTATTCCCTGGTTGCAATCGTTGGTGCAACGATGAATCTCGGACTTCTCTGGAGCATCGCGGAGACATTTAACGGTTTGATGGTAATCCCGAACCTGATTGCGGTATTCCTGTTGTCGGGTGTCGTGGTGAAGATGGTAAAAGATTATTTTAATGGTATTGAAACATATTAGCGAAAGATGAGGTGGCAAAGCAGATGCGGGATACGCTGAATTGGGCAGTGCTTGGTACCGGTGTGATCGCAAATGAGATGGCACAGGCATTGCAGAAGATGGGAAAATCGTTATATGCAGTTGGAAACCGGACACATGAAAAGGCGGTTGCATTCGCTGAAAAATACGGTGTTTCCAAAGTATATGATTCGATTGATGATATGTTTTTGGATCCGGATGTAGATATCATCTATATTACGAGTCCGCATAATACACATTATGCATTTATGAAACAGGCGCTGATGCACGGAAAGCATCTGCTTGTTGAAAAATCAATTACGCTTAACAGCAGAGAATTGGATGATATGATCGCGCTTGCGAAGGAAAAGAAGCTTGTGCTTGCAGAAGCAATGACGATCTGGCATATGCCAATCTACAAGAAGCTGTGGGATATTGTGCGAGGTGGTGAGCTTGGAAAGGTACAGATCATCACGATGAATTTTGGAAGCTTCAAGGAATACGATATGTCGAACCGGTTCTTCAATATGGATCTTGCCGGTGGCGCGATGCTTGATATCGGTGTGTATGCGCTGTCGATCGTCCGGAGTTTTCTGGATGAACAGCCGGATGAGATTGTGAGCCAGTGGAAGCCTTCTCCAACCGGTTCTGATGAGCAGGCAACAATTCTGCTCAAGAATGCACAGGGGCAGATGGCAACGGTTGCACTTTCGATGCATTCGAAACAGCCAAAGCGTGCGATGATCAGTCTGGAAAAAGGATATTTCGAGATCATGGAGTATCCGCGTGCGGATAAGGCAGTCATTGTCGATGCCGAAAGTGGCGCGCAGACGGAGATTACAGCCGGAGATACTGCGGATGCGCTGTATTATGAGATGCAGGATATGGAGCAGGCAGTAAAAAGCGGGGAAGCATCCGCGATGCAGCTTGCGTATTCCAGGGATGTAATGGAGATCATGACGAAGCTTCGGAAAGACTGGGGCATGAAATATCCGGGCGAAACGTGGTAGTGTGATTAAAGGGAAGCAACAAAGGGTAACATAAATCAAAAGATAAGGAGTGAATGAAAATGGCAGAAGTAATTTTAAATAACGATAATTTTAAGGAAGAAGTCCTTGATGCAAAGGGACTCGTGCTCGTTGATTTCTGGGCGACATGGTGTGGACCGTGTAAGATGCTGGCACCAACGGTTTCTGAGATCGCAGACGAATATGAAGGAAAGGTCAAGGTCTGCAAGCTCGATGTGGATCAGGCAATGGATATTGCGATGTCCTATGGCGTGGCAAGCATCCCGACTTTGATTTTGTTCAAAGATGGCGAGATCGTGAAGAAGAGTATCGGTGTGGTATCCAAGGCTGAGATCGAGGCAATGTGGAGCTAGAACATAGCAGGTACAGAGGAAAGCAGGGCTTATGATGAAGATAGAGCATATTGCGGTGTATGTGCAGGATCTGGAAAAAACAAGAGATTTTTTCGTGAAATATTTTGCAGCAAAGTCCAATGCCATGTATCACAATCCGAATACGGATTTTAAGTCTTATTTCCTGTCCTTTGATGATGGGGCACGGCTGGAAATCATGCAGAAGCCGGGTGTGGAAGCACAGACAGAGAATCAGATGCGGACAGGATTTATCCATATGGCAATCAGTGTCGGAAGCAAAGAACAGGTAGATACGCTGACAGAAACACTGAAGCAGGATGGATATACGGTGACAAGCGGTCCACGTACAACCGGTGACGGATATTATGAGAGCTGTGTTGTAGCGGTGGAAGGAAATCTGATTGAGATTACGGTGTAACGTGGTTGGTTGACACAGTAAACACAGAATGGTACAATGTAGATAAAATATTATCTATATTGTACCATTTTTACATAAATAGATAATATTTTATCTATAATAGACATAGGTAATAATAAGTAGGAGCGGTAAAAAAGTGGAAGAATTTGTGTGGGAGACAGCAGAAGAATTGGATATGGCACTGGCAAAGCGGATAAAAAATATCCGTAAGCGTCGCTCAATTTCGCAACAGGAGCTTGCAGATCGAAGTGGTGTCAGTTATGGTTCTGTCAAACGATTTGAGATAACCGGACAGATATCGTTGCTGGCTCTTACAAAAATCGCAATGGCGCTCGATGTAGCAGATGAACTGCGAGGCATATTTACACAGGTGCCGTACCGGAATATTCAGGAGGTTATAAATGAGACAAAATAATATACTCCAGGTATTTTATGATGACAGACAAGTTGGAACACTGGTTTTAAATGCAGATCATAAAGTAGCATTTGAATATACGGATACATGGCTGGAGGAAGGTTTTTCGATCAGCCCATTTCATTTGCCATTAAAAAGACAGGTATTTCTCCCGACGAAAAATTATTTTGATGGATTGTTTGGTGTTTTTGCGGATAGTCTGCCGGATGCATGGGGACGCTTGCTGTTAGATCGTATGCTTCAGAAAAATGAACAGGATAGAGATACTTTGACTGTTTTAGACCGGTTGGCAATTGTGGGTGAGTCAGGCATGGGTGCGTTGACCTATCGTCCACAAAGGGAAATGAAGTATGATATAGAACCGGATAATCTGGATATACTTGCAGAACAGTGCCGCAAGATTTTAAATACGGAATATTCCGAGAAATTGGATGAATTGTATGCATTAGGTGGAACGAGTGGTGGTGCCAGACCTAAAATCTTTACACAGGTAGATGGAGAAGACTGGATTATCAAGTTTCCGTCGCATGTAGATCCGATCAATGTCGGAAAGATGGAATATGATTATGCGCGTTGTGCTGGGAAATGTGGGATTACAATGACAGAGACAAGGCTGTTTCCATCTGATAAATGTAAAGGATATTTTGGAACAAAGCGTTATGACAGGGAAAGAAAAGACGGAAAATTATATCGTTACCATGTTATCACTGCATCGGCATTGTTAGAGGTGTCGCATGAGATACCGAGTCTGGATTATAATGAATTGATGAAGCTTACGAAGATTCTGACGAAAGATCGTGATGTGGAGCAGATGTACCGGCGTATGTGTTTTAATGTATTTGCACATAACAGGGATGATCATTCAAAGAATTTTTCCTATATTTATGATGAGGAACATACAAGATGGGAGCTTGCTCCGGCGTATGATCTGACGTATAGCAACACCTATTATGGCGAACATACAACAACTGTGAATGGAAATGGAAGAAATCCCGGACTTGAGGATCTGGTTGCCGTTGGAGAAAAGGCAGGGATGAAGAAAAATATATGCAAAGAAATTGCTGAACAGATTGAAGCGATTGTACACGATATGCTGAGAGATTATCTAAAATTATAATGATAGAAAATCTCATTTTGCACATACTATCGGAAACGAAAAAAGATAGGAGATGTGGAAGATGGAACGGACAGCAACACAGTGTATCACCTATGGGTTATACATGTTATCAACGGTGTGGGAGAAAAAAGCAAATGGCTGTATCATTGATACATGTATGCAGATCAGCCATGAGCCGGAGCAGATCGCAATCGCGGTTTCCAATCAGAGTTATACATGTGAATTACTCAAAAAGAGCGGGATATTTGCAGTCAGCATCTTAGATGAGACATGCACCTTCGAGACAATCAAGCATTTTGGATATCAGTCTGGAAGAGATGTTGACAAAATGAAAGCACTGGAACTTCCGGTCAATGAACAGGGAATCCCGTATCTCGGATGGCAGAGCGTGGCGATGCTTGGAGTGACGGTGACAGAGCAGATTACCTGTGGTACCCATACGTTATTTATCGGAACTGTGACGGAAGGAAATGTACTGAGTGAGAAAGAACCGCTCACGTATGCAGAGTATCAGAGAAGAGTGAAGATGTACACATAAAAAAGGGGAGTGGCTTTACAGCCATTCCCCTTTTGTCAGGTATTGATTTCGTTCCGCACCGACGGAGATAAATTGTATCTCGTGATCAAGCAGTTTTTCAATCGTTTCTATATATCGTTTTGCATTGTCCGGCAGTTCATCATAAGAACGGCAATGCGAGATATCCTGCTGCCAGCCAGGAACGATATCGATGACGGGCAGGAGATTATCCATATTATCTGTTGGGTCAAAATCCTTAATATGTTTCGTGTGCTGCAGGTATTCTGTGATAATCGGAATTTCCTTCATGGAGCTTAATACATCCAGTTTTGTCAGGGCAATCCGGTCTGCGTTCTGACATTGGAGTCCGTAACGGCTGGCAACGGCATCAAAAGGACCGACACGTCTTGGACGTCCGGTTGCAGCACCGTATTCATTGCCGGCACGGCGTAGATTATCCTTCCATGATTCAGACATTGCTTTCTCTGCGGCAAACGGACCGGCACCGACACAGGTCGAATATGCTTTCAGAACACCGACAACATGGGAGAGTGAAGTACCGGGGATTCCGGCACCGATCGGACCATAGGCGGAGATCGTGGATGAGCTGGATGTATATGGGAATATGCCATAGTCAATATCACGCATGGCACCAAGCTGTGCCTCCAAAAGCACCTTTTGATTGTCTGCAAGGGCATCTCTTAAGAATGCGCCGGTATCGCAGATATATGCGGAGAATGCTGCCGCCTGTTTCTCACACCAGGAGAGCAGTGCCGGATAGGACATTGGCTCCTGATGATAACAGCCGGAAAGCTCCATGTTTTTTGCATCCAGCATCATGTGCAGCCGGTTGTGGATATAACCTTCATTCAGATGAAGCAGATCGCCAAGCCGGAGCGTTTTCTTTCTATATTTGTCGCTGTAAGCATAGGCGATACCGCGACGTGTGGAACCGAAGGCGGAACCATCCTTTTCCAGCCGGGCTTCTTCTAGTTCATCCTGCACCCGGTGCCAAGGCATAGAGATTGTGGCACGCTTGGAAAGCTTTAGATTTTCTGGTGTGATAGGAATACCTTTTCCTCGCAGCGCCTCGATTTCCTTCGTGAGATGCTCTAAGTCAATGACCATTCCATCCCCTAAAACACATGTGACATCCGGATGCAGAATCCCGGATGGAAGCAGATTTAATACATATTTATCACGACCAACAACGACGGTGTGACCGGCGTTATTTCCGCCTTGATAGCGGACAACGATATCCGCCTGCTCTGCTAATAGATCGATGACACGCCCTTTTCCTTCGTCACCCCAGTTGATACCTGTTACGGCTGTAAGCATTTGTTTGTCCTCCTTTGTGTGCACACATTGCTCTTGCTTTTTCTTTTCGGGCAGATTATACTATGCATGCAGAAATAAGTAAAAACTATAATTGATATATTAAAAATACCACTTTGATATATCAAAAAAGGAGAAGCATGAACGTAAATTTTGAGTATTATAAGATCTTTTATTATGTGGCTAAATATGAGAATTTTACAAAGGCAGCGCGTGTATTAGGAAACAGCCAGCCGAATATTACACGTGCGATGAATAGCTTAGAACAGCAGATTCATAGTACACTGTTTGTGAGAACGAACCGTGGCGTGCAGTTGACACCGGAGGGACAGCGTCTGTATACGCATGTATCTGCGGCAATGCTGCAGTTATGGGCGGCAGAGGAGGAGCTTGCCGACAGTACGGGACTGACACATGGAAGTATTGCAATCGGCGCGAGTGAAACCGCCTTGAATATCTATCTGCTGGATAAGCTGAAAGAGTTTCATATGAAATATCCGGGTATACGTCTGAAAATCTATAATCACTCAACTCCACAGGCAATTGAGGCAGTGAAAAGTGGAATGATTGATTTTGCGGTCGTGTCAACCCCGGCGGAGGTGGAAGCCCCGCTCAAGGAAATTGTATTGGAGTCTTTTCAGGAGGTATTAGTCGGAGGAAGAACGTTCATGGCGCTTGGAAGCCAGGAGATATCGCTGTGGGAATTAAAAAATTATCCGCTGATATGTCTTGGACGTGAGACGATGACATTTCAATTTTATAATCAGTTGTTTTTATCATATGGACTGGAACTGTCCCCGGATACGGAGGTTGCAACGACCGATCAGATCCTGCCACTGGTGCGGCATGAGCTTGGACTTGCATTCGTTCCAAAAGCGATGGCAAGGAAATTTATAATGGAAAGAGAAATCGTGCAGATTCCGTTAAAAGAAGAAATTCCGAAACGGGATATCTGTATGGTATTGGATAACCAGCATCCACTCAGCGCTGCCGCAAGACAGCTTAAGAACATGATATTGCAGGCAGTGGAGGAAGAGAAAGGGGAGTAAACGATGACATTACAACAGTTAAGAAAATGCTGAGTCATCTGGCTCAGACATATCTGACAGCAATAAAGAAATACTTATCTTAGAAGAAAATGCCGGGATGTCTGTCCCGGCATTTCGTGTTACTTTGTTTAGTTTTTACTGCTTGTATCTGCGTTGCCTGCAGCGAATGTTTCGTCTGTATGGTTTTTATCCTTTCGGTGATCCACAAAAAATCCCCAGACTCCGGCAAGAATTGCAATTGCAGCCATAATACCAACAAGAATATTCATAAACATAGATTTAGTCCTCCATTTTTCAATTTTTAAGTACGCAAAGAAAACTATGTGCATCCATAGTCCCGCTTTTAGTCGCGATTAAACTGAAAAATAGTAGGATTTTTTTCCATCCTGTGCGTGGATATAGCATAGGATCTTCTGTTGACTGATAATTGTTTTCGACAGAATCGGCTCTGAAAAAATAGCATAGTGGGAGACTGAAAGCTCCCGTGTATCTGGAAGTGCTGCGATAAAACGGACAGATGTTTCTGTCTGTGCAGGTCCCTGTTTTACTTCTTTTATATAAGAGGTTCTCGAAGCAAGGAGAAGCTCGCTTGTATTGATCTGTGTATTCGCAGAGATTGGAAGCTCGACACTGCTGACCGTCGACTGGGCGGTAGGTTTTGCCGCATCAAAAAAAGCATCCGCTTCCGTCTGGTTAAAGTACAGACCAGAGAACAGAATTACGATGGAAATGATGAAATTAAGCAATCCTCGATATGATTTTTTGCAGTTCATTTACGTCCCATTCAATCTCACAAATACATCCAATAAATCTGTAGTTCATCATAGCAGATATGTGATAAAATGTGAAGTAGGTAATTGCAGTTGACAGAGGGGAAAATAAATATGGTAAATCATTTTAACAAAAGTAAAAGTCAGAAAAAAATCGTCGTTGCGATGGATTCGTTCAAGGGAAGTCTTACGTCGTTAGAAGCAGGGAATGCAGTCCGAGACGGAATCTTAGAGCAGTACCCGGACGTTGATGTGCAGATCTTTCCGGTTGCTGACGGTGGCGAAGGCACGGTGGAAGCACTTACCTTCGGAAAGGAGCATGTGCAGACGCGGGCAATCCCTGTAACCGGACCGGTCGGAACGAAAGTTTCAGCGGAGTACACAATCTACGAGCAGGCAGGAGAAAAGACGGCAGTTTTGGAGATGGCGCAGGCAGCCGGATTACCGCTTGTTCCGGAAGAAAGAAGAAATCCGATGCATACGACGACCTATGGGGTTGGTGAGATGATTCGCGATGCCATTACATGTGGCTGCCGGAAATTTATCCTTGGAATTGGTGGAAGTGCGACAAATGATGCAGGGATTGGAATGTTGCAGGCGCTTGGATATCATTTCTTGGATGCGACAGGAAGAGAAGTTGGTTATGGCGCGGAGGGACTGGCGCAGGTGCGGTCGATTACAACAGAGGATGTAATGCCGGAGCTTGCTTCATGTACATTTCAGATTGCGTGCGATGTGACAAATCCGCTGGTCGGTGCACAGGGATGCAGTGCCGTCTTTGCGCCACAAAAGGGCGCGGATGCGAAGATGATACAGGCGATGGATGCGGCGATGAACCGGTATGCAGATATTGTGGAAGAGATGTACCGGAAAAATCCTACTCTGATGGAAAATCAGCTGACCGGTTATGATGAAGCAGGCAAGAACGTTGAAAAAAACGACAGGCAGAGACACGACAAAAACCGCATGACACCCGGTGTAGGTGCAGCTGGCGGATTAGGGTATGCGTGTCTGATGTTCTTACATGCAGCCTTAAAGCCGGGCATTGACATCGTATTAGATGAGATACAGATCGCGCAGGCAATCAAAACAGCAGACGCAGTTATCACCGGAGAGGGAAGATTCGATGCGCAGACGCTGATGGGGAAGACACCAATCGGTGTAGCGCGGATCGCGAAGTTATATTCCGTTCCTGTATATGCATTTGCCGGGTGTTTCGGTGCAGATGTACAAGTGTGTATCGACAGTGGTGTATTTGCCGGGTGCTATGCGGCTAGTGCTGCCAGCACGGAGGAAGAAAAGCGGCTTGCAATGGAGAAAAAACAGGCGTATGCAAATCTTAGAAATTGCGTGAGAAATAATCTGACAGAATTATAGAATCTGTAGGAAATCATTGTGTTCTTATATGGCATTTGCTAAAATGAACTTGTGCATTTTTTGCACAAATTTATTTGTTTCTGTGGGAATATCAGTCTGTGCAAATTATGCACAAACTGGAAGAAAATAAAATGCGAGAAAGGTACAAGGGCAGGGGTTATGAACATATGGACGATACTTGGAATCGGGCAGACAGATGATAAAGGTGCGATCAAGCAGGCATATCGCGAGCAGTTAAAATCTGTGAATCCGGAGGAGAATGCAGATGGTTTCATGGAGCTTCGGAATGCCTACGAGGAGGCGATTGCAAGCTGTGACAGGCAGGAAACATTGCCGGATGATAGGGATGCCGAAGATTCAGAAGGGTTACAGCCGCCACGGACGGAGCTTACCGATAAATTAGAACAACTATACAATGATTATCCGAACCGTATCCGTGTGGATGCGTGGAGAGAGCTGCTTCGTGAGGATGCATTTGTATCGCTTGACACAGAGGCAGAAGCATTAGAGGAGCTGCTTGTATTCCTGATGGATCATTACCGGATGCCGGATGCGGTTTTTCGTGAGATTGTGGACCGGTTTGATATCGCCCTGCGCAAAGAAGACCTGCTGGTGAAATTCCCGGAGGATTATATTTCCTATATTCTTGGGGTAGCGGCGCGGAAACAGGACAGCTTTGCTTATGAATATCTGACCGGAGATTATACATATGCCGATGACTATATTGAGCAGTATCTGAAGATTGAGCGGATGGACAAGCAGGATGAGCCGACGCCGGAGAACCGGGCTGCACTCCACAAGGAATTAGAACGTCTGAAAAGATTGCCGCTTACACATCCACATGGCGACGTGCTGGAGATCTATGTGCAGATGAAGGATACGCGTTTGCAGGAAAAGGATGCGGAACAGCCACTGCCAAGAGCGGAAGCAGAGGCTGTATATGAGGCACTTTTAAGCAGGATCAATGCGAGCCTTGTGCGGTATCCGAAGGACGAGATGACGCAGTTTATCAAGAGCGAGATGTTGTACCGCCTGGAACGATATGAGGAGGCGAAGCAGGCCGCAGAAGAAATCCTTGCGGAGAATCCGGATTATGAAGACGCGCAGTATTGCTTAGGAGATATTTATTATGCGATGGGGGACCTGGAGAAAGCAAAGGATATCTTCGAGGAGCTAATGCACAACAATTATGGGGATATGGCGTACCTTACCCGGCTGCAGCAGGTAAATGAAGCAATCATCGACAAATGGAAGCAGGATGTGATAGAAAATCCGGAAGATCATCAGAAGAAGTTAGATCTGGCATGGTGCTATTATCAGAATCAGCGGGAACCGGAAGCGCTCGAGATATTCGATACATTTGAGCCGGAGGGTGATGAGATCTTCACATATTGTAATGCGAAGGGCAGATGTTTTCTGGCAACCGGACAGACGGAGAAGGCACTTCCGTTGTTCTTAAAATGGAAGAAGGCAATCGAAGATATACAGCCGAAAGAAGGCGGTTATACGGAGGAACAGAACAAGCGCAGAAAACGGTATCCGTATGCACATACGCTGATCGCAAACTGTTACTATAACCTGAAAGAGTACGAGAAAGCGAAGAAATATATACAGCTTCCGGTCGAGACGGAGCATGAAGAACAGATTACCGGACTCATCTTGAATCTCCGGATTCTCTATGAACTGCGGGAGTATGGAAACTGCATGAAGGCGTGCGATGCGATGTTAGAGCATATTGATTATGAATCTATGGTTTACGAGGACGAATACTGGGCACATTGCTACCGGGCAAAATGCTGTTATATGTTAGATTACCTGCAGGAATGTATCTACTCGGCAGAAAAGGCAATACGAATCTATCCATATGGTGTGGAGCCGTATATACAGGAGATACTGACCTTCCAGCAGGCAGAACAGTATGAGGATGCCGAACATGTGATGACGCAGTACCGGGAGTTCCGTCCGGAGAGTGATGCGATGGATTATTATGAAGCGTTAAACCTTCGGGCACAGGAAAAACCGGAGGAAGCGTTGAAGCTTTTAGAGAAAGTAGAAGCAAATTATAAGGCGGATGAATCCGATCTGCCAAATTATGAAGATCTGTTGTTGGAGCTGGCAGATCTCTATGATGAAGCAAACCGGAATGAGGATTCAATCGCAATGTATAACAAAGTTGTGTCTATCAATCCGAAGAACCCGGATGTATTTGGATATCTGGGATATATGTACCGGAAGGTCCATGAGACAGAGCTGGCAATCAAGGCGTATGAGGATCAGATTAAGGTACGTCCACATAGGGCATATTATACGAATCTTGGATTTATCTACTGGGAGCGACGGGATTACGGGAATGCGTTAGAAAATTTCAATCAGGCACTGGCAATCGCACCGGAGCAATCAGACCGGGATATTCAGAGGAAAACAGAGGTCATCCGCTTCAAATCCCGTGTTTTGCTCTGCCTGAACCGGATTACAGAAGGTTGCCAGATCCTGTTGGATGCGATTTATAAATACGGAGATGATATGGATCCGCAGCTTCGTATCGAGGCAGGTCTCGCACTCACACGAGCAGACCGCTATCCGGAGGCAGAGCAGTTGCTGGAACGCTATGCGGAGGAAGGCGCGGATGAAAACCTGCGGTTTGACTGCGCGAGTCTTCTGATGGAGCTTGCCGGGGAAGAGGACGATACGCTGATGATGGATCAGATGTATCAGCTCGGTATAAAGTTAAAGCCGGATAATACGAGCATCTACAGCAAGTACGGCAGAGTGCTTATCATGAGTGGCAGATATGCGGAAGCGGTCGATGCATACAAAAAGGCGGTTAACTTAAATAAAACCATCAATTATTATGGGGAGCTGCTGGAAGCACTCTATCTGCGGGATGGGGAGATTAAGTCCGAGTATGCAGAGTATTTAAGCAAGGCAGTGATACCGGAGGAAGACCGGAAGGCACCGCGCGATTATATCAAGCTTGCAAGATACTGCCGGGTGATCGGTGATTATGCAGATGCAGAGAAATATTTGAAACAGGCAGTTACGATGAAGCTTTGTTCAAGCTGTGGATACCATGGCTGTGAGGAGGGCTATTATGAGCTTGGAATCCTGTATGAGGTAATGGGAGAGCGGAAGATGGCCATTGAAGCCTATGAGAAGGCAATCGAGGCGCATGGACACTGCTATGTCTATGAGAAACGGCTGCAGGATCTGATCGAAAATAGTTAAAAGATAGGAATAGTATAGTTTAAATATATCACGCACATGAAATTTGTACTTGTACATTTCGTGTGCGTGTGTTATTATTGCGACGAATTGAATTCATAATATACGGTGCCGTGGAGCTTTTTTGTTTTTGAAAAGCAGACATGTGTTAAAAGGGAAGCAGGTGGAAGTCCTGCACGATCTCGTCACTGTAAGCCGGGAGTATACATTCGATATCGGAAGATAACCACTGGCCGCAAGGCTGGGAAGGGGAATGTGTATGAGGATCGGTAAGTCAGGAAACCTGCCGTGTATTGGTACAGGAAGGATTTCCAGATCACGAGTAATTGGTCGTACCGTTGTAGATTAAGTTCTATGGCCTGTTACTCCGTCAGTTTGTGATTTCGCTGGCGGCTTTTTTCTGTGCGTCTGAATTGATTCTTAACAAGTGACTGGATAAAAAACAAAAAGGAAAGAGGTACAGAAAATGAAGAAATCGAAATTAAGCGCAGCACTTCTTACAGCATGTATGGCAGCAACTCTGCTTGCAGGATGTGGAGACAAGAAGACAGAGACAACTGAGGTAACGACGGAAGCAACCACAGAGGCAACTACAGAAGCTGCAACGACAACAGAGGCAACGGTTGCAGATGCAACTGCATCTGAGGCAGAGGATGATGAGAATTATGAGACAGGAGATGCATCATTGGATAACGTTCGTAATCAGGATGAAATTGGCGACAATGAACTGCTCGTTGTAAGCTTTGGTACAAGCTTTAACGACAGCCGTCGTTTGACGATCGGCGCAATCGAGGATAAGCTTGATGAAGAATTCGGTAAAGATTATTCTGTCAGAAGAGGATTTACAAGCCAGATCATCATTGATCATGTAAAGAGCAGGGATGGCATTGCTATTGATAATATGACAGAGGCACTTGACCGTGCGGTTGATAACGGAGTCAAGAATCTTGTAATCCAGCCGACACATCTGATGAATGGTCTGGAATATACAGATGTTGTAAATGAAGTTGGCGATTATGCAGATGCATTTGATCAGGTTGTAATCGGTGATCCGCTTCTTACAAGTGATGAGGATTTCGATGAAGTTGTGAAGGCTATCACAGATGCAACAGCTGAGTATGATGATGGCGAGACAGCCATCTGCTTCATGGGACATGGTACAGAGGCAGACAGCAACGAAGTATACCAGAAGATGCAGGATAAGCTGACAGACGCCGGCTTTGAAAACTATTTCGTAGGTACGGTTGAGGCAACTCCTTCTGTGGATGATGTACTTGCGAAGGTACAGGCAGGCGATTACAAGAAGGTTGTTCTTGAGCCATTGATGATCGTAGCCGGTGACCATGCAAACAACGATATGGCTGGTGATGAGGAAGGTTCCTGGAAGACGACCTTCGAGGATGCAGGTTATGATGTAACATGTCTCGTTCGTGGTCTTGGTGAGCTTCCGGCAATTCAGGATATCTTTGTAAAGCATGCACAGGCAGCTATTGACAAATTAAACAAATAATAGAATAAACGCGAGGAATGAATCGTGAAGAAATGGAATGTAAGTCTTGCAGCGGGCGTGGTACTTGCCTGCCTGCTTGCAGGATGCGGAAAAAATGATACAACAACACAGGAGACAACTGCCGTGGCTACGACGGAAGCCGTGACAACAGAGCAGGTGGCTACACCAGATGCACAGATTGCAACCGGTTCGGATCTGGCATCGGCAAGTGACGTGGTAGAGGATTGGATGGTTCCGATTCCAGCAGAGAATGTCGCAGATGGTGAATATGACATCGAGGTTGATTCAAGCTCTTCAATGTTCAACATTACTGCCTGCAAGCTCACGGTAGCAGACGGCAAGATGACCGCCATTATGACAATGGGTGGAAAAGGCTATCGGTATCTGTATATGGGTACCGGGGAAGAGGCAGTTGCTGTAGATGAGTCAGAGTATATTCCATATGTAGAGGATGCAGATGGCGCACATACATTTACAGTTCCTGTAGATGCACTGGATGAGGGTATTGCTTGTGCCGCATTCAGCAACAAAAAAGAAAAATGGTATGAGCGGACGCTGGTGTTCCGTTCCGATTCACTTCCGGCTGATGCCATAGATAATCCGTCGATGAAAACGGCAGGGGATTTAGGAATCGCCGATGGTGAATATACGGTTGAGGTAACCCTGTCCGGAGGCTCCGGCCGTGCTACGGTGGAAAGCCCTACGAAAATCAAGGTGGAAAATGGAATCGCGACTGCAACGATTATCATGAGTTCTTCAAACTATGATTATGTGATTGTCGGTGAGGAGAAGTATCTGCCGGTCAATACGGAAGGAAATTCTACATTTGAGATTCCGGTTACCGGATTTGATTATAATATGCCAATCTCTGCGGATACGACTGCGATGAGTACGCCACATGAGATCGACTATACATTATATTTTGATTCTAAAACAATAAAGTAAGGGTGTTGGATTTGAGACGAGGAAGAAGAATTCTTTTTTTACTCCTGTTCGCCCTGTTATGTACGTTCCCCTGTGCTTGTGCAACACAGGGGAATGTTGCATATACAGAGGATGCAGGACCAAAAGAAAAAGTGACAGACGCATCCGCATCGGATGCAGATATCCGATGGGATAACTTGAAAATAGAAAATAGTATGGATTTAAGCTATGCGACACAGTTTTCCGTGGATTATTATACGGGAGGGTATAAACTTATTTCCGTTTCTGATATCGGGGATTACCTGCTTGTGCCGGATGGGAAGAATGTACCGGAGGGACTTCCTTCGGATATTACAGTGATTGATGGCACACCGAAGCACGCATATCTGGCTGCAACGTCCGGCATGGACTTCATTGTAAAGATTGGACGTCTTAACGACCTTTCCTTCTCAGGCACGAAGGAAGATGGCTGGTATATCCCGGAGGCAAAGCAGGCGATGCAGGCAAAGACGCTTGCCTACGCAGGCAAATACAATGCGCCGGATGTAGAGCAGATGCTTGCCGGGGATTGTGATCTTGCTATTGAGTCGACGATGATCTTGCACAATCCGGAGGTAAAGGAGCAGTTAGAGGCGTGTGGAATCCCAGTGATCGTGGAACATTCAAGCTATGAGACAGATCCGCTTGGCAGATTGGAATGGGTGAAATTCTATGGGGCGTTGTTCGATGCGGAGGATGCTGCAGAGCAGTTATTTGAGACAGAGACGGCGAAGACCGCAGACGTTCTGAACGAGACCCCGACCGGAAAGACCGTTGCATTTTTCTATGTGACGACAAATGGTGGTGTCAATGTGCGTAAGTCCGGTGATTATGTATCGAAGATGATCGAACTCGCCGGAGGAACCTGTATTACGTTCGATGATTCGGACGAGGAAAATGCACTTTCGACTATGACGATCCAGATGGAAACATTCTATGAGCAGGCGAAGGATGCAGACTATATCATCTACAACAGCACAATTGACAGTGAGCTTACGTGCGTATCAGAACTTTTGCAGAAGAATGCACTATTTGCGGATTTCAAGGCCGTTAAGGAAGGACATGTGTACGGAACCGGAAAAAATATGTTTCAGGAGACGACCGGATATGGTACGATGATTGCGGATATGCATGCGATATTTACCGGACAGGAGCTAAAGAGTGATTATTTTTATCAACTCACGCAATAATGGATGGGATTACGAAATGGGTGCACAGACTATATACATCATATAAATGGCGAAATGGATTATAGATGAAGGAAAAAAAGACGCGAATCATAATTACATATATCGTATTATTTGCACTGCTGCTCGGTGCGATCCTGCTGTCACTTTATATTGGCAGTGTATCAATCGCCCCGCGGCAGGTATTCTCCGTATTAACCGGACATGGAACCGATGCGAAGGCGATGCAGATTATTCTTTCCATCCGTCTGCCACGCGTGCTTGCGGCAGCAATCTTAGGAGGTGCACTTGCGGTATCGGGATTTTTGCTGCAGACATTCTTTAGAAATCCGATTGCAGGTCCGTTTGTGCTCGGAATCTCTTCCGGGGCGAAGCTGGTTGTTGCACTTGCGATGATCGTAGGCGTCTCACATGGTATTACAATGAGTTCGTGGTTTATGATCGCGATGGCATTGATCGGATCGCTTCTTTCGATGCTTTTCGTATTGGCAGTGTCGAAGAAGGTGCAGGAGATGTCTATGCTGGTTGTATGTGGCGTGATGATCGGTTATATCTGTTCGGCGATTACGGATATTGCTGTGACCTTTGCAGATGATTCGAATATCGTGAATCTGCATAACTGGTCGCTTGGCAGCTTCGCCGGAATATCCATGGCGCATGTAAAGATCATGACAATCGTTGTTGTAGTGGCGGTGGCTGGTTCTTTTCTGCTATCTAAGCCAATCGGGGCATACCAGATGGGAGAAAGCTATGCGCAAAATGTCGGTGTATCGATTCGCCCGCTTCGAGTGACGCTGATTTTACTATCCAGCTTATTATCCGCCTGTGTGACGGCGTTCGCAGGACCGATTTCGTTTGTCGGAATCGCGGTGCCACACCTTGTAAAGAGTGTAGTAAAAACGACAAAGCCAATCGTGATGATTCCGGTCAGCTTTCTCGGAGGCGGTGTGTTCTGCGTGCTCTGTGATTTGCTGGCACGGACAATCTTTGCTCCGGTCGAGCTTTCCATCAGCTCTGTGACAGCGGTCTTTTTAGCACCGGTTGTAATTTACATGATGGTGAAGGAGAGGGGGCGAAGACATGGCTATGCAGAGTGATTATATGGTTACGGAAGAGGCAAGTGTAGGTTATCAGAAGCGGACACTGATAGACCATGTGAATCTCCATGTGAAAAAAGGCGAGATTCTTACCCTGATCGGACCAAACGGCGTCGGCAAATCGACGATTCTGAAAAGTATCATCCGGCAGTTATCCCTGATTGCAGGAACAGTCAGCATTGATGGGAAAGAGCTGTCTTCTTATGTACCGAAGGAGCTGGCGAAGAAGATGGCAATCGTGATGACGGAGCGGATTCACCCGGAGAGATATACCTGTTATGATGTTGTGGCGACCGGCCGGTATCCGTATACCGGGAGGATGGGGATGCTGCAAAAGGAAGATGAAGAAAAAATCGAAGAAGCGATGCGGCAGGTGCAGGTCGAAGCGCTTGGCAGTCAGGATTTTGAACGGATCAGTGATGGACAGCGCCAGCGTGTGATGCTGGCAAGAGCAATCTGTCAGGAACCGGAGATTTTAGTATTAGATGAACCGACCTCCTATCTGGATATCCGCTATAAGACAGATTTCCTGTGGCTGCTTCGGACACTTGCGCGGAAACGACAGATGGCAGTTGTGATGTCTCTGCATGAGATCGACCTGGCTCAGAAAATCTCGGATCGTGTTGTCTGTGTGAAGGAACATCGCGTCGACCGGGTCGGAACACCGGAAGAGGTGATGACGACCGAATATATACAGGAGCTTTATGCGATGCAGGATGGCGTCTACGATGCGGCGTATGGCAGTGTGGAGTTCCCGAAACAAAAGGGGACGGTTCGAACCTTTGTGATTGGCGGAGGCGGATATGGAATCCCACTTTACCGGAAGCTGCAGCGGCAGGGCATCCCGTGTGCGGCAGGGATTATACCTGTACATGACCGGGACTATCCGGTTGCGAAGGCACTCTGTGAGAAGGTACTGGAAATCCCGGCCTTTACAATGCCGGCGGATACGATGCTGGCACAGGCAAAAGCGTTGATCGATGCCTGTGAGACGGTGTATTGTCCGTGTACGGAGTTTGGTGTGTGCAATTCGTACAATCAGGAGCTGTATTTTTATGCAAAAAAGCAAAATAAGTTGAAAAATCTTTCAGAATAGACTTTGAAAGCCATCTCCAAAATGCTATAATAACATGAAGTGAGTTTAAAGGTGGAGGAACAGATGGGAGCATCATTAGAAGAAGAGATTAAGAAGAGAAGAACATTTGCGATCATATCCCACCCGGATGCCGGTAAGACTACCCTGACAGAGAAGTTTCTGCTCTATGGTGGCGCAATCAACACAGCCGGTTCGGTAAAGGGAAAAGCAAATTCCAAATATGCGGTTTCCGATTGGATGGAGATTGAGAAGGAGAGAGGTATTTCCGTTACCTCATCCGTGCTGCAGTTTAATTATGACGGATATTGCATCAATATCCTGGATACGCCGGGACACCAGGATTTCTCGGAGGATACCTACCGTACTTTGATGGCGGCAGATTCCGCGGTCATGGTGATTGATGCATCAAAAGGTGTGGAGGCGCAGACGATCAAGCTGTTCAAGGTTTGCTTGATGCGTCATATTCCGATTTTTACATTTATCAATAAGATGGATCTTGAAGCAAGAGATTCGTTTGAGCTTTTAGATGAGATTGAGAATGTCCTTGGAATCCGGACGTGCCCGATCAACTGGCCGATCGGTGCCGGAAAGCGGTTTAAGGGTGTTTACGACCGGGATACAAAGAAAGTATCGATGTTTCAGGCAGTGTCTGTCGGCGGTGCAAAGTCGGCGGCAGAGACCGATTATGATGTGACGGATCCGGCATTAAAGGATGCAGTCGGAGATGAGCTTTATGCACAGTTGATGGATGAAATCGAGCTTCTGGATGGCGCAAGCGATGAGTTTGATCAGGAGCTGGTGGATAAGGGAGAGTTATCTCCGGTGTTCTTCGGTTCCGCGCTGACAACCTTTGGTGTGCAGACATTTCTGGAGCATTTCCTGAAGATGACACAGAGTCCGCTTCCGCGTATGTCGGATGCAGGTTTGATCGACCCGATCACAGAGCCATTCTCCGGTTTTGTGTTCAAGATCCAGGCGAACATGAACAAGGCACATCACGATCGTATCGCATTTATGCGGATCAGCTCCGGTAAGTTTGATGCAACAAAGGAAGTCTATCATGTGCAGAGTGGCAGAAAGCTCCGCTTATCCCAGCCACAGCAGATCATGGCGCAGGATCGTAAGGTTATTGATGAGGCATATGCCGGTGATGTTATCGGTGTATTCGATCCGGGTATTTTTTCTATCGGAGATACGTTATGTACGCCGGGAAAGAAATTCCAGTATGAGGGAATCCCGACCTTTGCACCGGAACATTTCTGCAGACTGGTGCATTTAGATTCGATGAAACGGAAGCAGTTTATCAAGGGTGTTACACAGATTGCACAGGAAGGTGCAATCCAGATGTTCCAGGATTATACACTTGGAATGTCCGAGATTATTGTCGGTGTGGTTGGTGTGCTGCAGTTTGATGTATTAAAATACAGACTGGAAAATGAATATGGATGTGACATCCGCTTAGAGCCGCTTCCGTATAATTATATCCGGTGGGTAAAGGATCCTTCTACGGATCTGAATAAGCTGTCGAGAATCAGCGACTGTAAGAAGGTCAAGGATATGAAGGACAATCCGCTTTTGCTGTTTGCAAATGAATGGTCTATCCGCCTGATGCTGGAGCATAACGAGGGGTTGGAATTAGAAGAATTCCGCAAGAACTAGAGAATCAATGAATTGTAAATCCGGGGTTTAAAGTTGTATCAATATTGGGAGAAGCGTTGATATAAAAGGAGAAGGTAACATGATTTTAATTGACACACAAAAAGAGGAATTTACAAAGTTAAAAGACATCCGCATCTTCGAGAAGCTGGATAACGAGCAGCGATACAACGGTAATCTGCTTGTGATCGGACTTGGAGGCATGGGCAGTCAGGTTGTCTGTAACATGAAGGGGATGCTGATGGGAGAGATCACACCGGAAGATAATATCAATTATCTGATGGTAGATTCCGATATTCCGGCTATGGAGAATATGATCGAGGCAAGTCGGGACGGTATTGGCCTGAATGCAACCGAGATCATCAGTATCTATCGCCCGAATCTGGAGAATCTTCTGGTCAAAGGCATCAAGAAAAATCCGGTGCATCCAAACCTTGCGAACTGGATGCGTGAGGATTTTCCACAGATTAACATTGATACGGATGGCGCTAAGGGGAACCGTCAGATCGGACGGTTGATGTTTTCCAATGCATATGAGGACATGCGTGTCCTGCTGTTTGATAAGCTGGAGGAGGCACATACCCGTTCGAAGTCAGGCAAGCTCGATATCATTATCGTGTCCGGTGTCGCCGGTGGTACAAGCGGTGGAATCCTGACAGATCTTACCTATAATATCCGGGCTTATATCCGTTCCAAGAAATGGAATGGTGTCCGCGTCGGAGCCTGTCTGCTGATGCCGGATGTGCTTTACAGCAAACGGGAGATCGTATCGAATCCGGATCTGCTTGCAAATTTAAATGCGAATGGCTACGCAACCTTGAAGGAAGTCGATTATTATATGCGGCTTACAAGTAAGGACAAAGACGAACGCTATACATTTGAAAGCACGACACACAAGCTTACTATCCGTGAGAACATATTTGATGCCTGCCTGCTGATATCAGGCAAGAAAGATGAACACGGATATATTCCGGATGGTGTTATCTATAGCGATGTTGCATATTTCTTAACGAAACTCGCATCGGTAAAACATGTTGGACAGGGAGAAAACGGAGCCAAAGGAAAACTTTTGCGTGATGTTTTCTTTGATGAAAGTGACAGAGGATATTATAAAATTATCAATGAATCTGATTATCGGATTCCTATCAGACAGATTGAGAATATCTGTGAATACGAGATATTTACAGAAGCATATAAAAAATTACATGAACTGTCAGAAAATGATTCACAGGCAAAAGAGTCCAGACAGAACGTGTTTGGAGAATTAGATACATTTTTGGCTGGACAGCCGGGAGATGAAATTAAACTTTCTGTAAATGGTATTATTCCAATCAAGCAGTTTGAAAAGCCGGTTTATAAAATGATTAAGAAAAACCAGGATGGGTTGCGTGAGAATATGGGACGTCAGATTGCTTCCATGAAAGACCGGATCCCGATTATGATCAAATCGTTGAAAAATCATGTGATGGATACGTTAAATGCAGAGCTCGAATGGTTCATGAAGCAAAAAGGTCCATATGCAGTGATGGATGTTATCGGTTGTGCCGGAATCGGAAGCAGTGACAGTGACAGAGGAATGATTGCAGATATTGAACGTTTGTCTGAACAGATGAAACAATATCAGCCAACGAGTGAATACAGCCGGATCATCGAGTCAATCAAAGATATCGTAGCAAAGCGATTCTTTACGTTCCCATCTGCAAAACGCGAGACAGAAAATGGTTACTATGATGCATGTATCAAAGAGTGTCTGGCTTTGCAGCGTAATATGCTGATCGAAGGCATGAATGACCAGGATATGTTTGGCGATGTTACCCGTTTCCTGCGTGCGAAAGCAGAGCGGTTAGAAGAGCTCTATGCACAATTTGATGAAGATCTGAAAAATGCAGTGGAAGATTTGGCTGCAGTTGGAAAACGGATGACCGGATTTTTATTAAAAGATGCAAAACAACAGGAATATCTACCATCCGATTATATTACACAGGATCGCGTGAATGAGCTGTACAAAGGCATTGTAAAGCTTCTTGCCGACAATGAAGCAAATATTGATAATGGACGTGTGGTTCCTGTTAAGCAGGAGATGGAGCGTGTCTATAAGAATATTCTGATCGGTGTCGGTATGTATGCACCGGAGAAGATGATCTCGGTTGCGTTTGCGGATAAGCGCCCGACTTTGGCTGAGCTTAATATGATGTTTGTATCTCCGACAAATGAGACGCGTGCCGAGATCATGGATCGGGCTGCGAAGGCATTTGTCGAAGGTGCCAGTGAGAAGACAGCAAAGAAGAAGCTGTGTATCTTAAAGCCGGGATTTAAAGTGAATATTACAAATCACAAATATATTTCCCTTCCGGCAATCATGCCGTTCTTCAGTGAAGCAGTGACAAAGCTTCTGACGCAGCCGCCATACAAAGAAGACTGTAACAATATCTCTCTGAATACCGGTGATGTGGCGATTTCGGTGGATGATATGTATATCGGAGTACCGCTTTCCATGATGGCTTGTATTGACGATATGCGGAAGGCGTATGAGGTTGTTCCGGACAGTTATCTGGGATTACATATTGATGAAGTAAATAAAGATATGAAGACAGAGTTCCCGGGAGTTGCATAAGAAAAAAGATGCTGCAATTAGTTGCAGCATCTTTTTTCTTATTCTATAGATGTTTTCTTTGGAAAATATTTCCTGCAGGTAATCACAAACAAGATGATTGCAAGTGCGGTTGCAAGGTAATCCGTGACCGGCTGTGCCAATGCAAGCAGTCTGGCAGAATCCGTTGTCGCGTTGATGATAAACAGGATTGGTAAGTATAAAAGTCCCTGTCGGCTGATCGACAAAATCAGGGAAGGGAGTGCGGCACCTGTGGACTGGATTGCGTTGATAAATACAAATAACTGTCCAAGAATCGGACCGGACAGAATGTAAATCCGGGAGAAACGGAAACCAAAATCATAGGCGTCAGCATCCTCCAGAAAAGCACTGACTAATCCGTCTGCACCGAAATAGCAGACACACGTCATAATGGCACTTAATATAAAAGCAAGTAAAATTGAAAATTTCAATACGTCAAAATACCGCTTCCGGTTTCCGGCACCGAAGCAGTAGCCAAGGAGTGGCTGAATTCCGGTTCCAAGTCCGATCAACAGCATGACAACAATCATGTTAACCTTCATGGCAACACCGAGTCCGGCAACTGCCATGTCTCCATAATGAGCCATCAGATTATTGATGAAGATATTGCTGACGCTCATAAGTACGCTGTTTAGTGATGCAGGGATGCCAATGGCAAATACGGAAGTCGCAATTTTGTCCCCTGCTTTGTAATCCTGTAATCGAATCGACAACTGTGATTTATTTGACAGAAGATGCGATACATAAAAGACCGCGGATAAAATATTTCCGATGACGGTTGCGATCGCGGCACCGGCAACATTCCAGCCGAGAAGCAAGATCATGACCGGATCTAAGATTACATTTGCCATATTTCCGATGATCATACCGGACATTGCGGTTTTTGCGCGTCCTTCGGAACGGATGATGTTGCTGAATGCGTTACTTATGATCAGAAACGGAATTCCGATGGCGACGATCCGGAGATATTGTGTTGCATATTCAACCGTATCTGCACTTGCACCGATTGCTTTGCAGACAGGTTCGGCAAAAATCACAATCAGGATCATGGATATAATTCCGACAGCCAGACCGGTCCAGAAGCAGAAGGCAGAGGCATGCTTCGCGCGTGCTTCCTGACCTTCTCCAAGCATGCGGGAGATAAAGGATGTTCCGCCGATACCAAACAACATACCGACTGCCATGAATAACAGGAAAGCTGGGGTTGCGACCGACACAGCAGCAACCATCAGTGCATTTTTTGTCTGTCCAATAAAAAATGTATCAGCGAGATTATAGATCAGAACCATAATCATGCTGATGATCGAAGGGATGACATTGCTTAACACGGCTTTTGGAACCGGAGCATCCCTGAAAATTTCAGTTGTATTCTGTTGCATAATCGTTCTCCTTATTCTTCGTAATCATTTTAATAGCTAAATATATATGCTAACATATGGTGAAACGAGATTCAATGAAAAGATCGGATTTGTGCACTTTTTTTCGTGCAAAGTAAAAAAGAAGTGCATTTGTTATGAAAATGTACTATAATATAAAAGACTGTGAATAACGATAGGTCAGAAAGGCAATGAAATGGCAAAGAAATTTTATGCTGTGAAAAGAGGTGTTCGACCGGGAGTATATGAAACATGGTCTGCCTGCGAACCGCTTGTGAAAGGGTTTCCGGGAGCAATATACAAGAGCTTTCCGACGAGACAGGAGGCGGAGGCATTTGTAGGCGGAGAATGTGTGACGGAAGAATCAAAGCATACCGATGAGAATATGGTATATGCGTTTGTGGATGGTTCTTACAACAGTGCCACACAGGTATATGGGTATGGTGGATTTCTGATGGATCATGGTGAGAGGTATGTCCTGCAGGGACATGGTGATGATCCGGAGATGGCATCCATGCGTAACGTGGCAGGCGAGATACTGGGCGCGATGGCGGCAGTGAAGCTTGCAGTGGAAAAAGGATTACCAGAATTGGCGATTTATTATGATTATCTTGGAATCGAGATGTGGGCAACCGGAGGTTGGAAGCGGAACAAGACCGGAACGATTGCATATTACGACTATATGCTGCAGGTACGGGACAAGATCCGTGTCACATTTATAAAGGTAAAAGGGCATTCCGGTGTGGAAGGAAATGAAGAGGCAGATCGCCTTGCAAAGGAGGCAGTCGGTATCACTGGATAGCGTACGCGAGAGGTTAAATAAAGATAAAAAGATAAAGAAAAGTGGAGATGAAAGATGAAATTTCAGGTGAGTAATTTATTTCGGAAGAAAGAGGAATCAGAGGGAAATAATGCGGTTGAGACAGAGACACAGGTAGCAGAAGACGCATCGAAAACAGAAGCTGAGGCTGCACCGGAGCAGACAGCAGTTACTGCAGAGGAAGAAGTAACGGTGTGTCCGAAGTGTAAACAGGAGTTTAAGAAGTCTGCGATCAAGGACAACTACAATGTATGTATCGCATGTGGATATCATTATGTGGTTTCAGCAGAGAAGCGTGTGCGTCTGCTGGTAGATCCGGGCACGTTTAAGCCGCTTCGCTGTAAGGTTGCATTTTCCAATCCGTTAGACATGCCGGAGTATGAGGAGAAAATCGAGCGTCTGCAGGAAAAGACAGGACTTGAAGAGGCAGTCTATACCGGCGTTGGTAAGATTGATGGAAACGAAGCAGTCATCGCTGTCATGAGTAGCAAGTTTCTGATGGGAAGTATGGGTATGGCTGTCGGTGAGAAAGTTACGAATGCGGTGGAATATGCAGACAAAAAACATCTTCCGCTTATTATATTTACCGCAAGTGGCGGGGCCCGTATGCAGGAGGGAATTTTATCCCTGATGCAGATGGCGAAGACGAGTGCGGCAATCGAGAAGTTCAGTGAACATGGTGGATTATATATTTCATATCTGACACATCCGACGACCGGAGGCGTAACTGCCAGCTTCGCAACATTAGGAGATATCACACTGGCAGAGCCGGATGCTTTGATCGGATTTGCCGGACCGCGTGTAATCGAGCAGACGATCGGTCAGAAGCTTCCGGATGGATTCCAGCGTTCGGAGTTTCAGATGGCACATGGATTTGTCGATCAGATTGTGCCGAGAGACAAGATGCGGGAAGTCATCTCCCATATTTTACGTTTGCATGCGAAGAAAGGAAGATAATCATGATTAAAGAGATAGATGAGAGAATTGCAGAAATCGATAAAGAAATCGAAGAGATCATGTCAAGTGATCTGGTAGACGAGGCAAAGGTTTATGTCCTGAAGCGGGAACGTCATGATCTGATACATATGTGTAAAAATCTGAACAGTCATGACAAGGTATATCTGGCACGTCATAAGAAACGTCCGAAGATTACGGAGTATGTCGATGCAATCTTTGATGATTTCTTCGAGCAAAAAGGGGATGCACTTGGCAAGGAGGATGCAAGTATCTATGGAGGTATTGCAACCTATCATGGAATCCCTGTAACGGTGATCGGACATCGTAAGGGAAATGATCTTGCAGAGAATTTGAAATGTAATTTCGGTATGCCGGGACCGGAGGGTTACCGGAAAGCACTGCGTCTGATGAAGCAGGCAGAGAAGTTCGGAAGACCAATCATTACATTTATCGATACACCGGGTGCGTATCCGGGATTAGAAGCAGAGAACAATGGACAGGGTAGTGCCATTGCAGTAAATCTTGCGAAGATGAGTGCACTGAAGGTGCCGGTAATTGCAGTTGTAACCGGAGAGGGAAGCTCCGGCGGGGCGCTTGCCATCGGTGTGGCAAACAGTGTGTTGATGCTTGAAAATGCGGTGTATTCCATTCTTTCCCCGGAAGGTTATGCTTCGATTCTGTGGAAGGATTCTTCGCGGAGCGAGGAAGCAGCGGAGATGATGAAGCTTACCGCACAGGATCTGAAAGAGTTCGGCGTAATCGATGATATCATTCCGGAGCCAATCGGCGGTGCACATCTGAATCATAAGGTTGTATTCAAGGCAACTGATCGTGCAATCAAGAAAGAGCTTGACAAATACATCAAGATGAACCCGGATGAAGTTGCGAAGCACCGTTATAAGAAATTCAGAACGATCGACAATAAATATCTGCATGTAATCTAAGAGAAATCTGCAGAAAGAGAGTGACAGAGAGTAAGAGGAAAGACGAGATGAAAGAAGGCTTACATATTGTAGGTATGGGACATTATGCCCCGGAACACGTAGTGACAAATGATGATTTAAGTAAGATTGTAGATACAAATGATGAGTGGATCTCCAGCCGTACCGGTATCCGCAGAAGACATTTTATCACCGAAGAGAAGAATCAGGATATGGCGATTGCTGCTGCAAAGATGGCAATCGAGGATGCCGGCATTGACAAGTCTGAGATCGGTGTTGTGATTGTAGCGACGATCCGTCCGGATCATATGACACCTTCGATGGCATGTATGGTACAAAAGGAATTAGAACTTCCACAGGATATTCCTTGTTTTGATATCAATGCAGCATGCTCGGGATTTATGTATGGTGTACAGATTGCAAGAGGTATGTTGCTTCAGAGTGACAAGAAATATGGCGTGGTTATCGGTAGTGAGACCTTATCCAAGATTCTGGATATGAATGACAGAAATACTTGTATTCTGTTTGGAGACGGTGCGGGTGCTGCCGTTATCGAGCTTTCGGATACACACCGGTATTTCGGAATTCTTGGCGCAAAGGGGGATGATTCTGTCCTTGAGTGCAGCAACGAGGATTTACAGCCTCGTCATGTCAGCATGCTTGGAAGTGAAGTATTTAAGTTTGCAGTCAGCACGGTTCCAAAGACCGTCATGCAGCTTTTAGATAAGGCTGGTGTGACAGCGGATGATATTGATTTGTATGTCTGTCATCAGGCGAATAAGCGTATCATTGAGTCTGTGGCAAAGAAATGTAAACAGAGCATGGACAAGTTTTATATCAATCTGGATGAGTATGGAAATACAAGTTCTGCGAGTATTCCAATTGCACTTTCCGAGATGAACCAGAAGGGTATGATCAAACCGGGCATGAAGATGATCTGCGTAGGATTTGGCGGCGGTCTTACCTGGGGCGGTGCGTATCTGGAATTTTGATAAAATTTGTTCAGATCAATTATAGAAGCTACTGTGCTTATTCGTAGCACAATTATGAAATAGAAAATTGGGCATAGTGTGAGGAGGATAAAGATGAGATTAAATGAATTCCTTGGAATCAAGTATCCGATTATTCAGGGTGGAATGGCGAATATCGCACTTGGCGAGTTTGCGGCCGCTGTCAGCAATGCCGGTGGACTCGGACTGATTGCATCCGGTGGATTTGACGCAGAGCGTATCCGTGAGGAGATTAAGAAGTGCCGTGCTTTGACAGACAAGCCGTTCGGTGTAAATCTGATGCTGATGAATCCGGATGTCGACAATATCGCGAAGATGCTGGTCGAGGAGAAGGTAGATGTGATCACAACCGGAGCCGGAAGTCCGGAGAAATATGTGGCGGACTGGAAAGCGGTTGGCACAAAGGTGATTCCGGTTGTCAGCGGTGTGGCTCTTGCAAAGCGTATGGAGCGTATGGGTGTAGATGCCCTGATCGCGGAAGGCGGCGAGAGTGGCGGACATGTCGGTGAGATGACAACAATGACACTTGTACCGATGGTTGTTGATGCAGTCAATATCCCGGTTATCGCAGCCGGTGGTATCGCAGATGGCAGAGGTATGGTTGCTGCATTTGCACTTGGCGCAATCGGCGTACAGATCGGAACTGTATTACTTGCCAGTGAAGAGTGCCCGATTCATATCAATTATAAAGAGGCAGTTATCAAGGCGAAGGACAATGGTACAGCGGTGACTGGAAGATCCAGTGGTGCTCCGGTACGTGTGATCAAAAACCAGATGGCGCGTGAATATCTGAAGATGGAAGGCAAGGGCGTTCCAAGAGAAGAGTTAGAGCAGCTTACTCTTGGTTCTCTCCGTAAGGCTGTCTTAGATGGCGATACAAAGAATGGTTCCCTGATGGCTGGTCAGGTGTGCGGTCTTGTAAAGGAGATCAAGCCGGTAGCAGAGATTTTGAAGGGACTGTATGATGATTCCGTTGCAGAGCTTGCAAAGCTTGCAAAGGAGGGAATCTAATAAAAATATGAATCTGAATTAGTCAGAATTGTGAAAGATAAGCAGGAGGAAATTATGAAAATCGGTTTTTTATATGCTGGCCAGGGTGCACAACATGTCGGAATGGGAAAAGATCTCTATGAGGCATATCCGGAGTTCCGCGAAGTATTTGACAATGTAAAGCTGGATTTTGATGTGAAGGAGTGTTGTTTTGACGGTCCAATCGAGAAGCTTGGACAGACAAGATACACACAGCCATGTATGGTAGCCTTTGCGGTTGGCGTGACAAAGATTCTTGCAGCAAAGGGCATCGTACCGGAGATTGCAGCCGGACTTTCGCTTGGTGAGTATTCTGCGTTGTATGCGGCAGGTGTATTCGAGGAACAGCAGGTAATCAATCTTGTTGCATACCGTGGTAAAGCGATGGAAGAGGCAGTTACCGGCAGAGATACCGGTATGATCGCTGTTATGAGTCTCGACCGTGATACTATTAAGGCATGCTGCAAGCAGGCTGAGGATGAATTTGCAGACAGTGAGTTCCATATCGCTGAGGTTGCAAACTATAACACACCGGTTCAGGTAACTGTATCCGGTGATACACCGGTTATCACAAGAGCCGGAGAACTGATGATGGAGAAGGGTGCAAGAAGAATCGTGCCTGTCGCAGTCAGCGGACCATTCCATACATCCTTGATGAAGCCGGCGGGGGATAAGCTTGCGGAGCGTTTTAAGAACGAGCATTTCGGAGAGATGAAGTTCCCGGTACTGTTTAATGCAACCGGTAAGGAGCTTGCAGCAGATAAGACAATTCCTCAGATGCTCGAGACACAGGTACAGAGCAGTGTATATTTTGAGGATTCTATTAAGTATATGATTGAGCAGGGTGTCGACACTTTCATCGAGGTTGGTCCGGGAAAGACACTTTCCGGATTCGTGAAGAAGATCGACCGCAGCTTTGCTACGTATTCTGTAGAAGATATTGATTCATTAAATGCGGTGCTTGAAGCACTTGGGAAATAAGCGGTACGCGGATATACGTGCAGGTCATTGTACTTCGCGTTGTGGTAATAAAAGATGGAGGAATCTATGACATTAGAGAATAAAACAGCCATTGTCACAGGCGGCAGCCGTGGAATCGGACGTGCAATCTGTGTTGCACTTGCACAGGCAGGTGCCAATGTCGTAACTTGTTATGCACATGGCGTAGCCGGTGCCGAAGAGACAGTAAAGTTGTGTGAGACATATGGTGTAAAGGCATCTGCGATTCAGGCGGATGTTGCAAAAAATGAAGATGTTCAGGCACTTGTAGCAAAGGTAAAGGAAGAATATGGAAGTATTGATATCTTAGTGAACAATGCAGGTATCACGAAGGATAATCTGATGCTGAAGATGACAGAGGAAGATTTCGAGCAGGTCATTGATACGAACTTAAAGGGTGCATTTTTGTGCATCAAGCATGTATCGAAGATTATGCTCAAGCAGAAGCACGGACATATCATCAACATCAGCAGCGTGGTCGGTGTCCGTGGAAATGCCGGACAGGTCAACTACGCATCCAGCAAGGCAGGACTGATTGGTATGACAAAATCCGTTGCGAAGGAGATCGGTTCCCGTGGCATTACCGTGAATGCGGTGGCACCAGGATTTATTGAGACAGATATGACAGCAAAGCTACCGGAGGCTGTTGTGGAAGAGAACTTAAAGAGTATTCCGATGAAGAAGCTTGGCAAGGTAGAAGATGTTGCAAATCTTGTCCGGTTTTTAGCAAGTGATGATGCAAGTTATATTACCGGTCAGGTCATCTGTGTAGATGGCGGTATGGCAATGTAGGAGGGAAAAAATGAGCAGAAGAGTTGTGATTACAGGTTTAGGAACTGTAAACCCTTTGGGAAATAACGTAGAGACCACATGGGAAAATGTAAAAAAAGGTGTCTGCGGAATTGATGAGATTACAAGAATTGATACGACGAATCATGCAGTGAAGCTTGCCGGAGAGGTAAAGGATCTGGATGTAACAGCTGTGATCGACAAGAAGGATGCCAGACGTATGGACCGTTATGCACAGTACGCAGTTGTTGCAGCCGATGAGGCATTCAAGCAGAGTGGATTGGATATGGAGAAGGAAGATGCGGAACGCTGTGGAGTCATCTTCTCCAGCGGTATCGGCGGCATGGAAGTTACTGAGAAGAACTACCAGACTGGCGAGAGACGCGGATTTGATAAGATTTCCCCATTTTATATTCCAATGACAATCGCAAATATGGGTGCCGGAAATATTGCAATCCGTTTTGGATTTAAAGGTATCTGTACCTGCGTTGTAACTGCCTGTGCATCCGGCAATAATGCAGTTGGTGACAGTTTCCATTATATTCGTGATGGATATGCAGATGTCATGATCTGTGGCGGTTCTGAGGCAGCAATCACGGATATGGCAATCGGTGGATTTACAGCGATGCAGGCATTAAATACAACAACGGATAAGAATCGTGCTTCGATTCCGTTTGATAAGGAGCGTGCCGGATTCGTCATGGGTGAAGGTGCCGGTGCCCTTGTATTAGAAGAGTATGAGCATGCGAAGGCGCGTGGTGCGGAAATCCTCGGCGAGGTTGTCGGATACGGTGCAACTTGTGATGCCTATCATATCACAGCCCCATGTCCGGATGGATCAGGTGGAGCAGCGTGTATGGCAATGGCAGTAAAGGATGCAGGAATCAAGCCGGAGCAGGTTGGCTATATCAATGCACATGGTACATCCACACACTTAAATGATGCAGGTGAGACAATGGCAATCAAGACAACATTTGGTGAGCATGCATATAAGCTGATGGTAAGCTCTACAAAGTCTATGACCGGACATCTGCTTGGCGGTAGTGGCGCGGTAGAAGCGGTTATTACAACTCTTGCATTGCATGATGGATTTATTCCTGCAACGATTAACTATCAGGTGCCGGATGAAGAATGTGATCTGGATATCGTTCCAAATGAAGGCAGAAATGTACAGGTAGAATATGCGCTTTCAAACTCTCTTGGATTTGGCGGACACAACGCAAGTATTCTGCTGAAGAAGTTTGAGGCTTAGATTGCAGGACAAAGGAGAAGAAGATGGAATTAAATTCAAATCAGATACAGGAGATTTTGCCACATCGTTATCCGTTCCAGTTAGTTGACCGAATCACAGATTTTGAACCGGGCAAATGGGCGAAGGGTGTAAAATGCGTATCTGTGAATGAGATGCAGTTTCTGGGACATTTTCCAACACAGCATGTCATGCCGGGCGTACTCGTGATCGAGGCGCTCGCACAGGTTGGTGCGATAGCAATTTTGTCCGAGGAAGAGCACAAAGGAAAAACAGCGTTTTTCGGTGGCATCAAGAATGCGAGATTCAAGAAACAGATCACGCCGGGCGATGTAATCGAGATGGAATGCGAGATTATAGACCAGAAGGGACCGATCGGTTCCGGAAAGGCTGTCGCAAAGGTAGATGGAAAAGTTGCCGTGACGGCAGAACTTACATTTGTCGTAGGCGCATAAATCGTGTATAATAATAGGGCTGTCATTGACAGCTCTATTTTTTAAGGAGTAAAATAATAGATGGATGAAAAGAAATTAACCAATCGGAGTCTTGTTCCGGTGCTTTCTATTGCTGGTTCGGATAGCTCCGGTGGTGCGGGTATACAGGCAGATTTAAAGACGATGCTTGCAAATGACTGCTATGGTATGTCAGCCATCACAGCACTGACTGCGCAAAACACGATGGGAGTTACCGGTATTATGGATGTGACACCGGAATTTCTGCGGAAGCAGATTGACGCAGTGTTTTTGGATATTCCGCCGAAAGCTGTGAAGATTGGCATGGTATCCGATAAAGCCCTGATAAAAACGATTGCAGAAGCATTGAATGATTGGCATGCGGAAAATATAGTTGTGGATCCGGTGATGGTTGCGACGAGCGGAAGCAGATTGTTAAAGGAAGATGCGATTTCCTGTCTGACGAAGATGCTTCTTCCGCTTGCGACACTGATTACGCCGAATATCCCGGAAGCAGAACTGCTTACCGGAATGACCATCCAGTCCAAAGCGGATATGGAACAGGCGGGAAGATGCCTGTATGACAGATTTCATTCCCAGGTGCTGATCAAGGGCGGACATGCAGTTGAGGATGCGAGTGATGTGTTAGTTGGAACCGAAGTGGTCTGGTTCCACGGTTCACGCATCGACAATCCGAATACACATGGTACCGGATGTACTTTATCCTCTGCGATTGCGTGTGGACTGGCAAAAGGATATTCGGTTGCGCAGAGTATCAGCTATGCCAAAAGTTATCTTAGTGGCGCACTTTCGTCAGGTCTTGATCTCGGCAGAGGGAGTGGGCCAATCGACCATGGATGGAAGATACAGGAAAACGTCTGATCTATATAACGATTTTTACGGGAAAATGGCGTGAGAGTAAAAGAGAAAAGTCAGGTAAAAATCTGGAGAATAAACAGAAAATGAAGATAAATAAAGAACAGTTACAGGTCTATGCTGTAACAGATACAAAATCAATCAGGAGAGAACGATATGCAACCCTGTGTGATGCTGTGGAAGCGGCTATCAAGGGTGGAGCGACGATCATACAGCTGCGGGAAAAGGAACTTTCCGAAGATGCATTTCTTGCAGAGGCAACGGAGATTAAGAAACTGACGCAGCGATACGGTGTTCCACTTATTATCAACGATAATGTGGCACTGGCAAAAGCCTGTCAGGCGGATGGTGTGCACTTGGGACAGGGCGATATGCAGGTCGAAGAGGCGCGTGCTATCCTTGGAGATGCGGCAATCATCGGTGTATCCGCACACAATGTAGAGGAAGCACTGCTTGCCGAAAAACAGGGTGCCGATTACCTTGGCTCCGGATCCGTCTTTGTGACAACGACAAAGAGGAATGTAACAGCACTCCCTTTGAAGACGTTGCGGGACATCTGTCGTGCTGTGCAGATTCCGGTTGTGGCAATCGGAGGTGTCAGTGCGGAGAATATCAATCAGTTAGTTGGTTGCGATGTGGCAGGTGTCGCGGTGGTATCCGCAATCTTCGCACAGGAAGAGATTGAGACAGCGACCGAAGCGCTTAAGGCACAGGTGCAGGAGATGCTTGTCAAGACAGAACAGTTTGATGTTTTATACAAGAAACTGACACCACTCTTACAAGGGAAGAAGGGTGTGCTTTTTGATATGGACGGGACGCTGATTGATAGTATGCCGATGTGGCGGACGCTGGATGTAGAATATATCGGTCGATATGGTATCTGCCCGGATACGGAGTTCCATCATCAGGTGGCAACGATGACACTTATTCAGGCGGCGCATTTTATTAAAGAACGGTTTGATATTCCGAAGACCGCAGAGGAAATCTTTGATGATTTTCAGAATATGGTAATCGAGGAATACCGGGATACGATTCCGCTAAAGCCATATGCCTATGAGCTTGTGAAGTGGATGAAACGGGATGGTTATAAGGTGGCAGTTGCAACGGCAAATGAAATCAATTTGAGTGAGATGGTATTAGAGCGTACCGGACTTATGGAAGATGTCGATACGATCGTCAGCTGTACGATGGCGGGGGCGAGCAAGGAATCACCGGCAGTTTATGAGCTTGCCTGTGCAAATATGCAGATCGTTGCGATGGATTGTGTGATATTTGAGGACAGTTTGCGGGCTATGTATACTGCGAAGAAAGCCGGATTCGTGACGGTTGCGGTTTATGATGATGTGGCAAAGGACAGCTGGGAAGAAATCTGCCGGATTACAGACGAACAGGTGGTGCTTGGATAATGGATAAAAAGAAAAAAACAGAGATACAGACAAGCTGTGATACATGTGCGTATCTGATCTATGATGAGGAATATGAGGAGTATGTCTGTGACGTGAGTATGGACGAGGATGAGATTGCCCGTCTATACGAAGATTCGCATTACAGTTGCCCGTATTATAAGAATGGTGATGAATATCGGGTTGTGCGGCATCAGATGTAACATAATAATTCAGGCAAGCCCATGTCTGTTACGATTTCGAGAGTTCGAAGAACGGAGAAATCGTAATTATTATATTAAATTGAAAGGAAAAACAAGATGAAGAAAAATATAGTATTGATCGGTATGCCTGGAAGCGGGAAAAGCACGATTGGCGTACTGCTCGCAAAGGCAATCAATTATCATTTTATTGATGGTGACCTGTTGATCCAGAGACAGGAAGGAAAGACTTTAGTTGATATCATCAATGAAAAAGGCATCGATGCATTTCTTGCGATTGAAAATCAGGTGCTGCGGGATATCAACACGGAAGCATCCGTGATTGCAACCGGAGGAAGCGCGATTTTCTCGGAAGAAGCTATGAATCACCTAGGTGAGCAGGGGTTGATCGTATATCTCGATGTAAGCTGCGAGGAAATCATCCGCCGTGTGAATAATATCTCGACGCGCGGTATCGCGATGAAACCGGGAAAGACACTTGTAGATCTGTATGCAGAGCGCAAGCCATATTATGAGAAGTATGCACAACTCACGATTCATTGTGATGGAAAGACAATGGAGGAATGTGTGAGTGCAATTGCAAGTGCGCTTATCAATCCATTAGAAAACTGTTAGACAAACGATAAAAAATATGTTAAAATATTGTTACGAAAATATTACATGATATTTTTTGAGGAGACGAAGAAAATGAAACGACAAAAGAAATTTCATAAAATTATTGCAGCTTTGCTTGTATGTATATTATTTTTTACAATGTCTTTTTCTCTGGTTTCCGAGGCATATGGAGAAGGAATTATTCATGCGCCCCAGTTTCGGAACTGTCATATCTACAATGGTATTGATGTTTCTACCTGGAATAAAGATATTGACTGGTATGCAGTCAAAGCATCCGGGATTGATTTTGCATTTATAAAGATTGGTGGACGTGGATATGGAGCGTCAGGAAATATGTATCATGATTCGAGAGCCATTCAGAATATCCGCGGTGCAAAAGCAGCAGGTGTGAAAGTTGGTGTCTATATGTTTTCCCAGGCAATTACGGAAAATGAAGCGGCACAGGAAGCACAGTATGCGATTGATTATCTGCATGCAAATGGGCTTACAATTGACCTTCCATTGGTTATGGATTATGAGTATGCCAGTGATTCACCAACAGGCGGAAGACTGTTGCAGGCGAATCTGACAAAGGAACAGGCGACAAATGTCTGTATGGCATTCTGTAGTTATGCGGCAACCAGAGGGTATACGCCGATGGTGTATGCAAACAAAACGATGCTTACAAACAGTGTGGATGGAAAGCGGATTGCAGCAAGTTATCCAGTCTGGCTGGCACAGTATAATAACCATTCCACATATTCCGGCGCTTATTCTTATTGGCAGTACACAAGTTCCGGAACGGTTCCGGGTATTCAGGGTCGTGTCGATATGAACTTCTACTATTCGACCGATGGAAGCTTTGCTTCGAAGATCAATATTCCGGTTCCGACTGGTGAGACAGCACCGGAAGATGCTAAAATCGTATATGCAACGCATGTACAATCCTATGGATGGGAAAAAGAAGAAAGCTATGATGGCGGTATCAGTGGTACAGTCGGTGAAGCAAAAAGGTTAGAGGCAATCAAAATCAGGAATAATACTGGCATTGAGGGAAGCGTAGAATATCAGGTGCATTGCCAGTCGTTCGGCTGGATGGACTGGGCGATGGATGGAGATATCGCAGGACTCACAGGCCTTGCAAAACGATTAGAGGCAATTCGGATCCGGCTGACGGGGGAACTCGCAGAACAATATGATGTCTATTATCGTGTACAATGTCAGACATATGGATGGCTTGATTGGGCGAAAAACGGGCAGACCTCCGGTTCGAGAGGCTATGGAAAACGTCTCGAAGCAATTCAGATCAAGTTAGTTGAAAAAGGTGGTATGGCACCCGGTGAGACCGCACATGCTTATCAGAGCCCATCGGTTGCATATCAGACACAGATTCAGACCTATGGATGGCAGGGAACGGTATTTGATGGAACACTGAGTGGAACAACCGGACGTGCAAAGCGGTTAGAAACAATCCGTATTTACAATATGACGGAAGTACCGGGTAATATCGTATATCGGGTACATGTTCAAAAAGAAGGATGGCAAGGCTGGAGACAAAATGGAGCGGAAGCCGGTACAATAGGACAGGCAAAACGTCTCGAAGCGATTCAGATTAAGCTGACTGGTGAACTTGCCGAAAAATATGATATTTATTATTGTGTTCATGCACAGACATATGGCTGGCTGGGCTGGGCAAAGAATGGTGAGCCTTCAGGTACAGCAGGGTTTGGAAAACGTCTGGAAGGAATCTGCATCCGTTTGGTACCAAAAGGAAGTGCAGCTCCCGGACCGACAGTAAGAGCTTATATTGGTACTGCTATGCCGCCCCAATAATGATACATAAGTTTATAGAAATAGGAAATACTACTCTGAAAAAGGAGTAGTATTTTTTATGTTTGGAAATTGCGTGCACACAGATCTGGCTTTGGAATTAAGGGAAACGATGCCGGAAGAAGATATGGAAGGCGTTTTGGTTGAAATGGAGCAAAATCCAGAGAACCATTTAAAGAAAACGATTATACGGATTTTAAATCAAAAGGGAGAAGAAAAGCTGGGGAAACCGGTTGGAAATTATTATACAATAGAATGTGATAAGTTGAATCAGGATGATTCGGACATTCATATGCCATGTGTGATTGCTTTGTATCAGATTTTGCAGGAGTTGGTTGCAGATTCAAAAAAAATATTGGTTATCGGATTGGGAAACCGGGAAATCACACCAGATGCATTAGGCCCAAAGGCAGTAGAGCATTTATATATCACAAGACATCTGCTTCAGGAAGGAATCCTGAAAAACAGTCTGGAGATTTCAGCATTCTGCCCGGGTGTTATGGCGCAGACAGGCATGGAAGCAAGCCAGGTAGTGGAAGCTTTGTGTAAGAAAATCAAACCAGAGACAATCATATGTATTGATGCACTTGCAGCAAAGGAACCTGCCAGGCTCGGAACAACGATTCAGATATGTGACACAGGAATCACACCTGGAGCAGGCGTTGGAAACAGAAGAGCTGCTTTGAACAAACGTACACTTGGAATTCCGGTGATTGCTGTTGGGATTCCGACAGTGATTGCGATATCATCTGTCATTTTTCACACGTTGGATGAAGTGGTTGGAAAAATGCCTGATATCCAGTCAGAAAAATACGAACAGGGTGTCCGTCGGTATCTTGATAAACCGGAGGCTGAAAAAATGTTTGTGACACCGAAGAATATCGACGAGATAGTAAATCGGGTTAGTTACACGATATCAGAAGCAATCAACCGGTTTTTATCATAAACGTTTATGCGAAGCATATATTTATGGTATGGAGAAAAAACATGATAAAATTAGATGGTGTGTGCAGATTGCAATGGTATGTGTTCTTTTTATTCAGACGCAGTTTTTACCTGTGATTGGAGATTTCTGTAGTGAAATGGAACGTATCCAGTCTATTTTTATGCCAGGTATATATACCCCCGGACAAGTGAAAAGAGATGGCTGGGATAAAAAGGCTGTCAATCCGGAATGGAACGAAAAAGACGGCGCAACAGAGACATTAGCGGATACCTGTCAGACAATCGAACCGACGGATCAAAAGGATGAAAATACAGATACATTGCTTGCATCACCATCAGATGTTTCGCAAACAATGGCAGATGTTTCTAAGCTTTATTATCCGGATGGAATTATTTATTCAATGGATGAATTATTAAACAGAGAATTTCTGGTAGCAAATTGTTATTCCATCGATAGTTCAACAAGTGTTACGGATGAAGAATTGGATGTTAAAACACTTTTGGCAAAAGATTTAAGCGTTCATTTCACATCCGAAGAGCCAAAGGTTCTGATTTATCATACACATGGCAGTGAAACTTTTTCTGACAGCCGACCGGGAGTTATCGAAGATACAGTAATTGGCGTCGGGGATACGCTTGCAAGGATTTTGCAGGAGGATTATGGCATTCCGGTTTATCATGACCGGACGGTATACGACAGGATAAATGGTGTAGAAGATCGAAGTCTTGCCTATGATTATGCAAGTGAAGGAATTGATGAAATCTTGAAAAAATATCCGTCTATTGAGGTGATACTCGATATTCACAGGGATGGTGTGCGTGATGATGTACGGCTTGTACGGGAAATCGATGGACTTCCAACAGCACAGATCATGTTTTTAAATGGCGTCAGCCGGACAAATGAAAACGGAGATATTGATTATCTGTATAATCCATACAAAATTGACAATCTTGCATTCAGCCTGCAGATGCATCTTGCAGGAAAAGAAATGTATGGAGATTTGATGCGTCGGATTTATATACGGGGATATTGTTTTAACTTAAATAAAATGGCACGGTCATCGCTGATCGAGGTTGGTGCGCAGACCAATACAGTGGAAGAGGCAAAAAATGCAATGATTCCACTTGGAGCAATTCTATATAAAGTGCTGATTGCGCAGGAGTAGGAAAGTGTGGTATACTTTTGACAATTAGGGATATAACGACATGAAAAACAGAAATTATGAGGTTATAAAATAATGGCACATCTGGATAAAAATAAGATTCGAAATTTTTGTATCATTGCACATATCGATCATGGAAAATCGACGCTGGCTGACCGTATCATTGAGAAGACAGGGCTGCTTACAAGCCGGGAAATGCAAAACCAGGTATTGGATAATATGGACCTGGAACGGGAACGTGGAATCACAATCAAAGCGCAGGCTGTCCGTATTGTCTACAAAGCAAACGATGGAGAGGAATATATCTTTAATCTGATTGATACACCGGGCCATGTGGATTTTAATTATGAAGTTTCGCGAAGTTTGGCTGCGTGTGAGGGTGCAATTCTGATTGTGGATGCCGCACAAGGAATTGAAGCCCAGACACTTGCAAACTGTTATCTGGCAGTGGATCACAATCTGGAGGTGATGCCGGTCATCAATAAGATTGACCTTCCTTCTGCAGATCCTGATCGTGTTGTCGCTGAAATCGAGGATGTAATCGGAATCGAAGCGCAGGATGCGCCACGGATTTCAGCAAAAAATGGTACGAATATCGACCAGGTTCTAGAACAGATCGTGACGAAGATTCCGGCTCCGCAAGGAGACGCGGATGCACCGCTTAAGGCACTTATTTTTGACAGTTTATATGATGCATATAAGGGAGTTATCATATTTTGCCGTATCTTTGATGGTACAGTCAAAAAAGGAACGACTATTCGTATGATGGCGACAAACGCACAGGCAGAAGTTGTACAGGTCGGAATCTTTGGTGCCGGCCAGTTTATTCCATGCGAGGAGCTTTCAGCAGGTATGGTTGGCTATATTACAGCCAGCTTAAAAAATGTAAAAGACACAACAGTCGGTGATACTGTTACGGATGCAGACCGTCCATGTGCAGAGGCATTGCCTGGCTACAAAAAAGTAAATCCGATGGTTTATTGCGGATTGTATCCGGCCGACAGTTCAAAATATCCGGATCTACGGGATGCATTGGAAAAATTGCAATTAAACGATGCTTCTTTAAGTTTTGAACCGGAGACATCCATAGCGCTTGGCTTTGGATTCCGGTGTGGATTCCTTGGTCTGCTGCATTTGGAAATTATACAGGAGCGTCTCGAGCGGGAATACAATCTGGATTTAGTCACGACAGCTCCGGGCGTTATCTACCGTGTACATAAGACAGATGGAGAAATGATGGAACTGACGAATCCATCGAACCTGCCGGATCCTTCTACGATTGAATATATGGAGGAACCATTTGTCAGTGCGGAGATTATGGTGACGACAGACTATGTCGGTGCGATCATGCAGCTATGCCAGGAACGACGTGGTGTCTACAAAAGCATGGAATATATGGAAGAGACACGTGCACTTTTAAAGTATGACCTTCCTCTAAATGAAATAATATATGATTTTTTCGATGCGTTAAAATCCAGATCACGTGGCTATGCATCGTTTGATTATGAGATGAAAGGCTATGTCCGTTCGGATCTTGTAAAACTGGATATCCTGATCAACAAAGAAGAAGTGGATGCACTTTCCTTTATTCTGCACAAAGATACGGCGTATGAGCGCGGTAGAAAAATGTGCGAGAAGCTGAAAGAAGAGATTCCAAGACAGCTTTTTGAGATTCCAATCCAGGCAGCCATCGGTTCTAAGGTCATCGCTAGAGAGACGGTTAAGGCGATGCGTAAAGATGTGCTTGCAAAGTGTTATGGTGGAGATATCTCGCGTAAGAGAAAACTCCTAGAGAAGCAGAAGGAAGGAAAGAAACGTATGCGTCAGGTCGGAAATGTAGAGATTCCGCAAAAAGCATTTATGAGTGTACTGAAGTTAGACGAGGAGTAGGATAACAAATGAAAAAATATGTGAGCTTATATATTCACATACCATTTTGTGTTGTAAAATGTAAATATTGTGATTTTCTGTCTTTTGATGGTGAAAGCTATGGCACGATGCTTCGCTATGTGGATTGTTTATGCCAGGAAATCAAGATGTACGCGCCGATTGTGGCGGATTATGGAGTGCGTAGTATTTTTATTGGCGGGGGAACGCCTTCTTTGCTTGACGAAGCACTGATTACAAATATTATGGCATTTATTCGCAGGTATTTCCATGTAGAAAAAAATGCAGAAATTACAATAGAAGCCAATCCGGGAACCCTGCGCCATCAGAAATTAAATGGATACAAGTCTGCGGGAATCAACCGGATCAGCATCGGATTACAATCCTGTGATGATGAGATGTTGAAGAAACTTGGACGAATCCACAATTTTGACCAATTTGTGGCAAGTTATAATGCGGCAAGGCGTGCGGGATTCCAGAATATTAACATTGACATCATGTCCGGACTTCCGGGACAGACAATCCATACCTATGTGGATACGTTATCCCGTGTGATTGAGTTTGGACCGGAGCATATTTCGGCATATTCTCTGACGATTGAGGAAGGAACACCATTTGCAAAGGATCCGCAGATTTTGAGTGAATTGCCACCGGAGATGGTGGACCGCCGGATGTATGAGATTACAAAGCAGCTTCTGGCAGCACATGGTTATGACAGGTATGAGTTTTCAAATTATGCAAAACCTGGCTATGAGTGCAAGCATAATATGGTTTATTGGACCGGCGGAGAATATATCGGGTTTGGAATCGGTGCATCTTCTTATTTCCAGGGAAAACGGTTTAATAATATAAGAGATATTTTTAAATATATTGAATTGATGGAATCTTTATCCGACAAGTTTGTGGAAGATGATAACATGGAGTTATTGTACAATACGACAACTCGTGCACTTCGTGAAAATGTAACGAATATTTACATAGATGCGCGCATGGAAGAGTTCATGTTTTTAGGCCTACGGATGACGTGTGGTGTAAGCCGGGAGGATTTTAAGGAACGATTCAATAAAGATATCTATGAGGTATATGGAAGTGTCTTAAATAAATATATTGGCGAAGGCTTTATGGCAAGCGAAGGTGATCGAATTTTTCTGACGGATGCGGGAATTGATGTCAGCAATGTGATTTTGGCAGATTTTCTGTTGGATTCCTGATTGTTGATAATAGAATATAAATATACTTTGATAGAAGAGAGTGAGTCTGTCTTATATTTTACAGTAAAAAAGAAACGATTTTCAATTTGAAAACCGTTTCTTTTTTGTTGCTTTATTTGTTATCGTTTTCTTCCATGTTCTTTCTTGCCGTTGCAAGCATCAGCTTGATACGGTTTACCTGATTGACTTCAGAAGCACCCGGATCATAGTCGATTGCGACGATGTTGGCATCCGGATAAGCATGACGCAGGGATTTGATAACACCCTTACCGACAATGTGGTTTGGAAGACAGGCAAATGGCTGGCAGCATACGATGTTGCTGGCACCACTCTTTATAAGCTCGACCATCTCGCCGGTCAGGAACCAGCCTTCACCGGTCTGGTTACCGATGGAGACAATCGGGCGTGCATATTCTGCCAAAGTCTTGATATGCACAGGTGGATGGAATCGTTTACTCTTCTTTAAGGCACTGACTACCGGGTGGCGCAGTGCTTCAAGTGCAGCGATACCAAGGTTACCGTTTCTTGCAGATTTCTTAGTCTTTCCAAGATATTCATATTTGTAATTGTTGTTGTAGAAGCAGTACTGGAAGAAGTCCAGCAGATCCGGCATAACCGCTTCTGCACCTTCTGCTTCCAGAAGATCTACTAAGTGGTTGTTGGCAGATGGGAGGAACTTAACAAGAATCTCGCCAACGATACCAACACGCGGTTTCTTTATATTTTCATTCAAAGGCACGTTGTCGAAGTCTTTGACGATATCATGTACCAGTTTACTGAATCCGCGACCGCCATTTTCCATGCAACGGATGGCTGCATGTTCCCATTTGCGGTGCAACTTATTGACAGAACCCTTTACTTTCTCGTATGGACGAGTCTGGTAAACAACGCGCATAAACAGATCGCCAATCGCAAGTGCCTGCATTGCACATTTGACCGTTTTCATATTCCATACGAAACCGGAGTTGTTCTCAAAGCCCTGTACGGAGAGGGCAATAACCGGAATCTGTGGATAGCCGGCCTTGGCAAGTGCACGACGGATAAAGCCAACGTAGTTTGTTGCACGGCAGCCACCACCGGTCTGTGTCATAATAAGTGCCAGTTTATTGATGTCATATTTGCCGGAAGTGATGGCATGCATCATCTGACCTACAACGATCAAAGAAGGATAGCAGGCGTCGTTGTTTACATATTTTAAGCCGGTATCAATGACTTCTTTTGTTGCATCCGGAAGAATCTCAATATTTAATCCCATATGGCGCATCGCCGGAGTCAATACATTGAAATGAATTGGGGAGAGCTGTGGTACCAATACGGTATAATCCTTCATATCTGTTGTAAATTCGATACGGTTATAATTACTTGGCATCGGACATGGTGTAAAGTTATGTTTTCTTCTGACATTGACCGCGCTGATCAGGGAACGGATACGGATACGTGCCGCACCTAAGTTGCTGACTTCGTCAATCTTTAATACTGTGTAGATCTTGCCGGAATTCGTCAGGATATCGTTGACACAGTCCGTTGTAACGGCATCCAGACCACAGCCAAAGGAATTTAATTGGATCAACTCCAGGTTCTTGCTCGATTTGACATAGTTTGCTGCCTTGTACAGACGGGAGTGGTACATCCACTGATCGGATACAATCAAAGGACGCTCCACCTCTGCAAGGTGTGCAACAGAGTCTTCTGTTAAAACAGCGATATCATACGAGTTAATAAGCTCCGGAAGTCCGTGGTTGATCTCAGGATCCAGATGGTATGGACGACCGGCAAGTACAATACCGAGTTTATCGGTCTTCTCCAGATAGGCGATTGTCTCTTCGCCTTTCTTCTGGATATCTGCTTTGACTGCATCTGCTTCTGTATAAGCAGCCTCAACTGCATCGTTTATTTCTTCCTTTGTGACATTTGTATATTTTGAGAATTCACGCAACAGACGTTCCTTTAGTGCCTCCTTGTTATCAAGGGCGAGGAATGGACGGATATAGGTGACATCCGGTGCAGAAACCTCTTCCATATTGTTCTTGATATTCTCTGCATAGCTTGTGACAATTGGGCAATTGTAGTGGTTGTTTGCATCCGGTGTCTCGTTGCGCTCATAAGGAATACAAGGATAGAAGATTGTCTTGATTCCCTGCTTCAACAGCCACATAACATGACCATGCGAGATCTTCGCCGGATAACATTCCGACTCACTTGGGATAGACTCGATACCAAGGGTATAGATATCTCTTGATGACTTCGGAGAGAGTAGTACCCGGTAGCCGAGTTTCGTCAGGAATGTAAACCAGAACGGATAGTTTTCATACATGTTCAGGACACGTGGAATACCGATGACACCACGATAAGCTTCACTTTCGGTCAGCGGTTCATAAGAGAACAATCGGTTGAATTTGTATTCAAATAAGTTCGGCATGTTGTGCTGGTTCTTCTTTAATCCAAGACCACGTTCACAACGGTTACCCGTGATGAACTGTCTTCCGCCTGTAAAACGATTGATTGTAAGGAGACAGTTGTTCGTACATCCCTTACAACGCGCCATCTTTGTCTCGTAGGTGAGTGCTTCCATTGCTTCCTTGGAGAGCATGGTCGTCTGGTCACCTTCCTCGTAACGGTCTCGGGCAATCAGCGCAGCACCGAAAGCACCCATGATACCGGCGATGTCCGGTCGGATTGCTTCCCTGCCGGAGATAAGCTCAAAGCTTCGAAGAACCGCATCGTTGTAGAAGGTTCCACCCTGTACAACGATATTCTTGCCAAGTGACTTCGGATCGGTCAGCTTGATTACCTTCAAAAGGGCGTTCTTAATAACAGAATAAGCAAGGCCGGCAGAGATGTCAGCGACGCTTGCGCCTTCCTTCTGTGCCTGTTTTACTTTGGAATTCATAAATACAGTACAACGGCTTCCGAGATCAATCGGGCTTTCTGCGAAAAGTGCGATCTTCGCGAAATCCTTCACATCATAATTTAACGATTTGGCAAATGTCTCGATGAAAGAGCCACAGCCGGAGGAACATGCTTCGTTCAGCATGACATTGTCGACGACTTCATTTTTGATCTTGATACATTTCATATCCTGACCACCGATATCTAAGATACAGTCCACGTCCGGATCAAAGAATGCAGCGGCAGTGTAGTGGGCGATTGTTTCTACCTCACCATAGTCGAGCATGAGAGCAGACTTAATTAAGGCTTCTCCATATCCGGTAGAGCAACCGGCTACAATCTCCACGCCATCCGGGAGTTTTGTATAGATATCTTTCATGGCACGCAGGGTTGTCCGAAGAGGACTACCATCGTTGCTGCTGTAAAAATCATAGAGCAGACTGCCATCCTCGGCGACAAGTGCCACCTTGGTAGTTGTGGAACCGGCGTCGACACCGAGGAAACATTTTCCCTTATAGGTGGCAAGGTTGGAACGTAATACTTTATTTTTCTCCTGCTTTTTGATGAAAGCATCATAGTCTTCCTGTGATGCAAATAGTGGTGGGAGACGGTCAACATCCACAGCAATCTTAAGGTCGGCTGTGAGCTTTCCGCTAATCTCATCCAATGTATAGTGTGTCTCTTCCTTTGCCTGAAGTGCTGCACCGACAGCCGCGAACAGATGCGAATGTCCCGGTGCAATAATATGCTCCGGTGTCAGGTTCAGTGTCCGCACGAACGCTTCCTTGAGCTGGTCAAGGAAGTGGAGAGGACCACCTAAAAATGCAACATTTCCTTTGATTGGCTTACCACAGGCAAGACCACTGATCGTCTGGTTTACAACCGCCTGAAAGATAGAAGCTGCAAGGTTTGGCTTTGTTGCACCTTCGTTGATGAGTGGCTGGATATCAGTCTTTGCGAATACACCACAACGCGCGGCAATCGGATAGATCGTATCATAATCCTTCGCGTATGTGTTCAGTCCGGAAGCATCTGTCTGGAGCAACGATGCCATCTGGTCGATAAAGGAACCGGTACCGCCGGCACATACACCGTTCATACGCTGTTCCACACCGTTTGTAAAATAAATGATCTTGGCATCCTCGCCGCCAAGTTCGATGGCAACATCCGTCTGTGGAGCATAGTCGGTCAGAGCCTCGGATACACAGACAACCTCTTGCTCAAACGGGATTCCGATGACCTGTGCCAATGCAAGTCCACCGGAACCGGTGATCGTAGGAGCAACATCAACATTTCCAAGCTCCTTGCTGGCATGTTCTACAAGCTCCTTTAAGGTCTCTTTGATATTTGCAAAGTGACGCTTGTATTCCGAAAATAATATGTTATGTTCTTCGTCAATCACAGCAACCTTGACTGTGGTCGAACCAATATCGATTCCTAATCTCTTCATTTAATAATTACCTCTTTTACTATTTCCCATTTCATATTTCTGTATTTTTCGACATCTGACATTATATAGGAAAGAATCGTGAATTTCAACACAAAAATTATGAACATTTTTACCTATTAAGAATAGAATAATCAGAAATGAGTATGGAGATATGTGCGATGGAGCATGAATGTAAGGGAACTGTACACAAAGTTGTTGCAGGAGATACGTTATACAAATTATCAAAACTTTATGGTGTACGTCTGATTGATATCCTGAAAGAAAATCCATATGTCAACGTCTACAATCTGCAGCCGGGGGATGAAATCTGTATTCCAACAGAGGTGTATGAGGAAGAAGAGCGGCGTTATTATACGGCGAAGGTTGGAGAGACGCTAGGAAGCTTAGTCAGAGAATTTGATACGGATATTGCAGATCTGATGCAATATAACCGGGAGCTTTACGATTTGCGGGTGCCACTTGGAACAATCATCCGGATCCCGCCGGAGAAAGAAAAATAGCTTTGTGTCTGGATTAATCAAAATTACATTGATCTGTGTGAGAAAAAGTAATTGCTACAGACGGAGAATCCGCGTGTGGCAATTGCTTTTTTTATGTATATAGGGTATAATATCGAATTGATATGCAAAGTGAAAGTGAGGAAAATTTAATTTGAGTTTTTTTGCAAAGTTAGAGAAAAAATTTGGAAGATTCGCAATCCGTAATCTCCCAATCAAGATTGCGGTTGTGATGGCAATCTCGTATGTTTTGTGGGCGTTTGTTCCGACGTTTGCATTCAAGCTTGTTTTTTCACCATATGCGATTTTGGAACAGCATGAGTTCTGGAGATTGTTTACATGGGTATTTTCACCACCGGGAGATTTGAATTTAGTTGGAATACTGATGATATTTATATTGATTTTGTTTGGACAACAGATCGAACAGGCCATGGGAACATTTATGTTTAATCTTTATATATTTGGTGCATGGTTCTGGAATACGGTCATCATGTTAGGCATCAGTATTTACTATTATGCAAATGGTTCCATTCTTGGCATGATGGATGTTGGAATATGGGCAATGTATTACTTTGATTATGGATTGTTCTTAGCGTTTGCACTGATGTATTCGGATGCACGCGTGTTGTTTATGTTTTTCATTCCAATCCGTGCTTTCTGGGTCGCAGTTATAGATATGGGATTGATGGCATATGAATTTATGCGGCCAACCACAAGTACGTTGAACCGTGGTTCCATCATTGCGTATCTGGTGAATTTCTTTATATTCTACCTGATTATGGGGCGGGGTGTCGGTATGCGAAGCTCGAACAGCAAGGCGGCAGCGAAACGAAGAAAACGGGATTATGATCGTCGCGTGGAGAATCTCTCTCGACAGGTAAACGGAGAGGCAGACCGCCGACATAAGGCGCAGCAGATGGGATATCCTTCGAACATAACGAAGCACAAATGTGCGATTTGTGGAAGGACGGAACGGGATGGCGATGATCTGGAGTTCCGGTTCTGCTCAAAATGTAACGGAAATTATGAGTATTGCAATGAACATTTATTTACGCATGAGCATGTGAAATAGGAGACTGATATAATGATAGCAACATGCAAGAAATTAGTGACAGATATACAGAGAGACAAAGACTTAGACACGAAGCTTCCGGAATATGCAGAGCTGCTAGGCAGACAGTATAACTGTTATGCAACCGTAAAAGGAAGCATGAATTATTACACGATGAAGGAAGTATGCGATGAGCAGGAAGACAAGAACATGGATGTCTGCAAATATTTTGCACTTCTGACAGGATTGTTAGACCGCCATCTCGTTAAGCGCGAGGCAGTGGATGAAGATTCTATGGAAGCAATCGCACAGCTTCGCAGTAATGTAGAATATAAGATGCATATTCTGACTGCATACACGGATGCATATGAGATTTATGAGTATGTGTTAAACCGTGTGGAGGCAGCCGTGCGTGAGGAAGTGACACCGGTCGATGCAAAGGGGCTTTCCGAGAAGATGTTTGCCTATGTATTTGCAGAGAATGATACGGTTGTGATAAACAGCAAATTACAGCTTCTGATGGCGCAGCTTCCGGTTCGTATGACGAAGAATAAGTTCTACGATATTGTCAACTCCACACTTAATATCTATGAGGAAGGTGAGACAACCTCCGTGGATGAGTTTGTTGATATGCTGCGAAGTGCCGTACTTTTGAAAAAACCAAAAGGCTTTGAGACAGAGTATCCATTTTTGTACCATGTATATACGGATCTTGCAGAGGCTGATTATGCGGCACTTACACTACCGGAGTTTGAAGATCTGACGAAGCGTCTGAATCAGGCTGCGGCAATCATTAACAACGAAGTGTCTGCATACATGCTGCTGCAGGAAGTGATTAACGATGTGTATACGATTTTATTCACGATTGATGCAGCCTATGAGAAAAACAAAGAAGATGTACCTGGATATGCGGCTGCACTTCGTATTATTGAGGCGTGCGTAAAGGCAGAAACGATTGATCAGTTACCGGATGAAGTGATGGACGAGTTCTTCACAATCGAGGGTGTGCAGGAGCGCGTATATGAATCTATCGCAATCTTGGAAGCAGTGTTGGATGAGATCCGGGTCGGAAAAGCAGAACAGATTGAAGCACTCGCACTGACAGAGGCATTTGACCGTCTGGACAAAGTGAGCAAACTGCTTTCTACAAGCTTGTTTATCGACCTTGACAAGGTTACAGGTAAGGCAGAAACTGCGGATCATGCGTATATCGCAGCGAAGAAGGAAACGCTTGTAAAGGAGCTTGCGGAGTTGTTTGCCAGTGTGAAGAAACCGGTATACCGCAGTATGATGTGTAAGCTTCTGGCTGCAATGCCAATCTTCATGAACACACAGCAGGAAATCCGGGATTATTTTGACTATGTAATTGAGAATTGTAAGGATGACAGTGAACTTATGGCATGTAATAAGCTGATTTCAGAGATGATAGAGGAGCAATCGTGATTTTTTCGGATAGATGTTATACATACAATCTCAAAGATCGAAAACAGGTACGGATAAAAAAGCGGATCAGGAGGCATAAACCTGTCCGGAATCTGTATGTGATTGTCCTGCCAATCCTGCAGGATGGGCTGCTTGAGATTTATCCGTATGATCAATTATTGCAGAAGCCATATAGGAAGATAGATTCCAGGATACAGGTTGTCGGCTTTGCAAGAGGCAAAGAAGTGGCAGAACAGCTTGTATTGCAGATCATACAGGATATGTATGATGAAACCGGGGAAGAATGGAAGGTAGAGGATTTTTTCTTTTGATTAAAGAGAAAGAACCACAGGTAGGAGTAAGGTAAGGAATGCTGCATGTATTGTTGCTTATTTTAAAAATAATCGGATGGATCCTTCTTGGTATCATAGGATTGCTTCTCTTGCTTGTGATGCTGATTTTATTTTGCCCGATTCGCTATCAGGCAGATGTCTCGTATCAAGGCGGAAAGACATTGCAGGCAAAAGCAAAGGTGCGGTATCTAATTTTAAATGTCCGGGTGTTGTACGACCAGACCAGAGAGAAGGATAAACTGAAACAGGAGATACGGCTGTTATGGTTTAGGCTTGGAAAGAAGAAGGCAGAAGAAGCAGAGTGTGAGCTGGAACATCTCGCTGATGATGGATTCGACGACGCGTGGGATAATATCGATGTAGATAGTGATATGGATTCGGATGATGCCGTTCGTAAGATGTCTGAAAAATCACAGAAACACACAGAAAAGACTCCGGAGAAACCGACTAGTGACTCCGGTAAAACAATTACAGAGATTCCGACAATAACACTTCCGGATGAGGAAGAGGATATTGGAAAAGATACGGAAGGGGATATCAAAACAGAAGAGGATACGGAACCGGATGAGGAACCGCAGATCTTCGATCTGGACGAACCCGACGACTTGCCGGAAGAAGAAAAGAAACGATCCGGCAGATTAAAAATTGTATGCCAGAAGGTGTGGAAAAAACTGAAGAAGATTTGGGTATTTATCCGAAATCACACACCCGGAAAGGTCGCAGAACGTGTGGCTGACAAGATTGAGAGAAAGACAGCAGCTGCGAAGAAAAAGCTCCGGCGGTTGCAGAAGTTCTGGAATCTGTCGTGTACGGTAAAGACGCGTGAATATCTGAAAAAATATATTCCGCGGACATTGAAACATATATTGCCGCGTAAGGTAAAGGGCTATGTGCATTACGGCATGGATGAGCCATACAAGACCGGGCAGGTGACCGGGTATTTGAGCTTACTGCCGTTTGTATATCAAAAAGGGCTGTCAATGCAGCCGGATTTTGAACAGAAAGTGTTGGAACTGGATGTGAAGCTGAAAGGCCGAATCCGGCTTGGATATCTGCTCCGGATTGTCTTGAATATCAATATCTGGAGGACACTAAAAGTTGCAAAGAAAGTAATGAATCAGTAGGATAATATAGGAAATTGGAGGTAATGAGTGATGGCAAATGATTTTAATCAGACAGTTGGTTCTTTGTTTCAGGGTATGGATTCCCTGCTTACAACGAAGACGGTGGTTGGAGAGCCAACGAAGGTAGGAGATACAATTATTTTACCACTTGTGGATGTGAATTTCGGTGTGGCTGCCGGTGCATTTGGCAAAAACGGTGGTTCAAACTCTGCAGGAGGTGGAATGGGGGGTAAGATGTCACCGACTGCAGTGCTCGTAATCCAGAACGGACACGCCAAGATGATTCCGGTCAAGCAGGGTGACACAGTAAGCAAGGTGATCGATATGATTCCGGAGGTTGTGGATAAAATCGCAACAGCTATGGGTAAGAAGACGGATGTGGATATTGACAGCCCGGAGATCAAAGAAGCAATTGATCAGGCAAGTGAGAATAACTAGTATTTAAACAAAAATATGTCTTTTCAATCTTTTTTCTTCATAGTATGTAGTAGAACAAATATGAGGAAGATGCGGCATTGAAAGCATTATTTGGATATTCGATTTTATTTATGGCAATTGGCATGATACTTTCGTATTTTGTCAGTGGTTTCTGTGAGTTTATTTTAGTGACGGCAATGCTTATATTAGCGTATGTATTGCTTTGCTTTGATTGTTAACGGGAGGCGCAAGTGGCAGAAGAAAAACAGAAGGCTTTAATTGAACTTCTGAGAGGACATAAGGTATATTTACAGACACATAATTTCCCGGATCCGGATGCAATATCGAGTGCATTTGGTCTGAAGCGGTATCTTGAACATTATGGGATTACATCGACCATCTGTTATGTCGGCAGTATCGACCGGTTCAATACAAGAAAAATGATGGATGCGTTCGGAATTGAGATTTATTCGTATGATGACATCCGGGATATGCAGGCAGAGGACTATATCGTGCATGTCGATTGTCAGAAACCGAATGCAAATACGACAGATCTTCCGGGCAATGAGGTGGCGTGCGTCGATCATCATCCGGTGTTTGCGAAGACAGAAGATTACAAGTACGAGGATATCCGGATCGTAGGTGCGTGTGCCAGTATTGTCGCATCGTATTTTCAGACAAGCGGTGTGCCGATGGATGAGGATGTAGCGACTGCACTTGCTTATGGAATCAAGATGGATACGGCGGATTTTGTGCGTGGAACAACCGCGTTTGATATGGATATGATGGCATATCTGTTCGATTATATCAGTACGGAAAAACTGAACAGTATGTACAATTCCACGATAGAATTTCAGGACTTAAAGGCGTATGGTGCAGCAATCGAGCATATTGAGGTGTTCGATTATGTTGGATTCACCTATATTCCGTTTGAATGTCCGAATTCTTTAGTTGCGATTATATCGGATTTTATATTGTCGTTGGATGTGGTGGATGTAGCAGTTGTGTATTCCATCAATTCAGATGGTATTAAGTTCTCTGTGCGCAGTGAACGACCGGATGTAGATGCAGGAAAACTAATCTATCAGGCGTTGGATGGAATCGGTTCCGGCGGTGGACATGCTGCGATGGCAGGCGGGTTCGTCAGCCATGAGGCCCTCAATAAGATCGGCAGGGATTATGACCGGAAATTAAAAGAATTATTTATGAAGACGATTCATAAGAATAGAGGTGTGTAACATGAACGGGAGTACAGATATGAGTATGGAGCTTCTGATGAACTCCGACAACCCGGAGAAGGTGCTGCAGACGATGCAGCCATTTATAGAGTCTATGATGCACTATGAGTGTGCATTGATGGAGATAGAAACAAAGTTGAAGGTTTTAAATACCGAATTTGCATCGCAGTACAATCGAAATCCGTTCGAGTCGATCCGGTGCCGGTTGAAAAAACCGCTCAGTATTGTGGAAAAGATGAAACGGAAAGGGCTGGAAATCTCGATAGAAAATATCGAGGAAAACCTGACGGATATCGCAGGTGTACGTGTGATCTGTTCATTCCCGGAGGATATTTATACAGTATCGGAATTGCTTACAAAGCAGGACGATATCCGGGTTGTGTGTGTGAAGGATTACATACGGAACCCAAAGCCAAACGGATACCGCAGTCTGCATCTGATCGTGGAGATTCCGATTTTCTTGTCAAATGAGAAAAAATACATGAAAGTCGAAGTGCAGTTTCGAACAATCGCGATGGATTTCTGGGCGAGTCTTGATCATAAGCTCAAGTATAAGAAGGACAATCTGAAGCATCCGGAGATTATTGCGAAGGAGTTAAAGAAGTGCGCAGATACGATTACAGCGATGGACTACAAGATGCAGGAGATCCGGAGTCTGCTGGAATAACGGAATGATTGTATTTTGATTTACTTAAATAGATGAAAAAAACAGGAGGCAGAAAATGACAAAACAGGTTTGGAAACCGGGAAATATGTTGTATCCGGTGCCGGCGGTGATGGTAACAACCGGTGATGGAAATGGAATCGATGACATTATCACGATCGCATGGACGGGAACCATCAATTCCGATCCTCCGATGGTATCAATCTCTGTACGAAAGTCAAGATATTCACATGAATTACTCACGAAAAACGGAGAGTTCGTTATTAATTTAGTGACGAAGGATCTGTGCTATGCGATGGATTATTGTGGTGTAAAATCAGGCAGAGATGTAGATAAATTCGCGGAGATGAAGCTGACGAAGGGCAAGGCGCAGACGGTGTCGGTACCAGTCATTGAAGAAAGTCCGGTCAATATTGAGTGTAAGGTCACACAGGTAATTGAGCTTGGCTCCCATGATATGTTCTTAGCAGAGGTAACAGCCGTGCTTGCGGATGAGAAATACATGGATGAGACAGGGAAGTTTGACCTGAATAAGACGGATTTGATTGCATATTCCCACGGACAGTATTTTACGCTTGGTGATTATGTCGGCAAATTCGGATACAGTGTACAGAAAAAGAAATAAGCATTGATAAATAGTGGTAGCTATCATAGAAAAGAACATTTGCAACGTTCACAAAAGTTTCAGACTTTGTTCGTTGACAGATGTTCTTTTCTTTTATACTATAAACTTGGCCAGCGCCCTTGGAGAAGAAGGGAGCGAATATGTTTAGTAAAGTAAAAAGCTGTGCGGTTCACGGTGTGGATGGACGGATGATCGATGTGGAGGCAGATGTGAATGATGGTCTGCCTGTATTTACCATGGTTGGATATCTGTCATCGTCTGTCAGGGAGGCATCGGAACGCGTGCGGACTGCGCTTAAGAATTCTGGCTTTCATTTGCCACCGAAGCGCATCACGATCAATTTATCCCCGGCAGATATGAGAAAAGATGGTTCCGGATATGACCTTGCGATTGCAACAGCCGTGCTGCTGTCACTTGGCGTAACAGCAGAATTACCGATGGAACAGACGTTGGTGCTCGGAGAACTGAGTCTGGACGGATCGATAAAAGCGATTCCGGGCGTTCTTCCGATGGTTATCTGCGCCAGAGAAGAAGGTATGACAAGCTGCATTGTCCCAAAAGAAAATGTGCAGGAAGCTGCTTTGGTGCAGGGAATATCGGTTATAGGCGTTTCAAGCCTGCAGGAAACCATGGAGTATATTCAGGGAATAAAAGAATATGAGAATACGAATGTCAGGAAACCGGCTGTGGATACATCAGAATATTTGTATGATATTGATTTTTCTGATGTAGTAGGGCAGGAAAGCATCAAGCGGGGGATGGAGATTGCTGCGGCAGGATTTCACAATGTGTTGTTAACCGGTGCAGCCGGCGCAGGGAAATCCATGCTCGCGAAGCGTCTGCCGACGATCCTGCCGCAGATGAGTTTCGAAGAAAGTCTGGAAGTGACAAAGATATACAGCGTCGGAGGTATGTTACCGCCGGAAGGGAGATTGATCCACAGACGTCCGTTCCGGGCACCACATCACACAATCTCGGAATATGCACTGATTGGTGGAGGCAGGGTTCCGACACCGGGGGAGGTGAGCTTTGCGCATTACGGTGTGCTGTTTTTAGATGAACTTCCGGAATTTTCCAAACCCGTGTTGGAAGTGCTGCGCCAGCCGTTAGAAGACCGTAGAATCCGGATATCGAGAGTGCAGGCGTCGTATGAATTCCCAGCGGATTTTATGTTTGTGGCGGCGATGAATCCTTGTCCGTGTGGGAACTACCCGGATTATCGGAGATGCAGCTGCACGGAACAGCAGATCCGCCGCTATCAAAGTAAGGTAAGCGGACCGTTGCTTGACCGGATTGATATCCGGATGGAGGTTAAAGGCGTAAAGCAGGAGGCACTTTTCTCCAAACAGAAAACGGAATCCTCGAAGACAATCCGGGCACGTGTGGAACAGGCAAGACAGATGCAGAAGGAACGGTTTGCCGGAACCGGACTGTTGTTTAATTCACAGCTTGATGGAAAGAATCTGGAGGAATATATCACGTTATCGGAGGAAGGAAAAAGGCTGGTGCTTCAGCTGTTTGAAGAACAGGAATTATCTGTGCGAGGTGTGCACCGCGTCTTGAAGCTTGCCCGCACAATCGCGGATCTGGCTGGCAGTGAAGAGATTGAAAATGCACATCTGCAGGAAGCGGCATTTTACCGCAATCAGGATGTATTTGCAAAGGAGGTTCTGTATGGAAACTAGAAGTGAGATGGCAAGGCTTTGGCTATATGGAAATCATGAGATATCATCAAAAGTAAAATATTATCTGATCCTACGGTATGGTACGGTCGAGCAGGCTATGGAGCAATCGGTATCGGAGCTTGAGAAGGAGCTGGTAAAGCAATTTGAACCGGCGGAATATCAGACGCTTTTACTTCGCAAAAATTCAAATTATCTGGATGAAGTATACGGACGATTAAAGGAACGAAACATCCGGATCTTATATCCTGGGCATCCGTTATACCCGGAGAAGCTTACAAATATCTACGATAAACCGGAGATTTTATTTGCGCGTGGTAAAATCCGGGAGAGCATCAATTATTATAATCAATCGGTTGCGATTGTGGGTGCGCGGAATGCAGATACATACTGCAAAGAAACGACACGTATCTTCGCGAGAGAGCTTGCGAAGGCAGGAATCCAGATTGTGAGTGGACTGGCCAGGGGCATCGATGGCCAAGCACATCGTGGCTGTCTGGAAGCAGGTGGCTATACGATCGCAGTGCTTGGCTGTGGAATCAATGTCACATATCCGCGCGAGAATATCGAGTTATTCGCACAGATCGAAGAACGTGGATTGATTCTGTCCGAATATTGTCTGGATGTACCGCCGCTTGCGTTTCAGTTTCCGCTCAGGAACCGGATCATAAGCGGACTGTCGGATGGTGTATTAGTATCCTGTGCCAAGAAGAAAAGCGGTTCTCTGATTACAGCAGATCTGGCACTTGATCAGGGAAAACAGGTGTACGCTCTGCCGGGCAGAGTATTAGATGCATTCAGTGAGGGTACAAACCACCTGATTCAGATGGGTGCGATGTGCGTGACAAGACCGAAGGATATCCTGCTTGATCTGTGGGGAGAGGAACGCCTGAATATGGATGATGTTAGCGGTGCTGCATCCGGTAGTGCTGAAAAACAAAGTGAAACACGGGATAACCTGACATCCGCAGAACAGACCGTATATGACCTTCTAGGCTTAGATCCCGTGCATGTGGATGATGTAATCGCTCAAGCAAGACTTGGCGTATCGACGACGATCAGTGTGCTGTATGAGCTGGAACGGCGAAACGTGATCAAACAGCCGGTGCGAGGGTATTATATATGGAGTTTGTGAAGAAAAAATGTACAGTAATTTATGATATAAAAAATAATCCTATTGTTTTAATAAAGGATATTAGATTTAAGGGAAAAAGAAATATAAATTGGAATGAGGTGGAAAAGTATGTAAAAGAATATGTAGGAAGTTGCTATGAAGTGATTGAAACTTCTGATAAAATATACATAGGATCAGATTTTCCAAATGAATTAAAGGGGTCTGAGGATACAAAAAGGCTTAAAGGTGCAAATGCAAAAGCAAAAGCTAATTCTACAAGTGAATTACCGATGCTATTAAAAATAGCAAAAAATAAGCGTTGGCAGGAAAATTTCAAAAATAAACATGGGATGGATGCAAAATATGGGTGGTATCGTTTTACATCTCGATTTGCGTTGCCAATATATCTTGATAATGGGGAAATAGAACGGATAAATATTTTTCGTATAGAAATGCTGGTTAGACATGCATCAGATAATAATTTATATTTATATGATTTGGTAAATATAAAAAAAGAAACGAGCACCCCGCTTGAATCGTAAGATTGTACGGTAACAAACCCATTTCTTATAGAAATATTACTATAGATATGGTAATATTGTCAAGTAAATGATTCTAATAGTTTTGATTAGAATAAAAAAGAAACGTAGTAACCCGCTTGGGCAATAATGCTGTACGGCACAAAACCACATTTCTTAAATAGAACATTACTATTGATTAGATCCGTTGTCAATATAAAATATTTATCTTTAATGCATTCATTGACAATTAAGTGAATTCGACAAACGTCACATAGTTGTTCGGACTGAAAAATCAAGTGTAGGAGGATACATGACATGAAATATACAAATAAGCATATAAAAGAAGAATATAAATTAAATCAAATAGGGCGGACAATTGGAATGATCCTCTTAGTGATAGGAATATTATTGGTGGGATTTGGATTGATTCAGACAAAGAGAAAGATGGAGTGTGTCCGACCATTTGAGCAGGTATTACAGGAAGAATCTAATCCTGCGAATCAGACAGCATATATTGATATTATTCGGGTACCGGAGAAGTTGGCGGAAAATAAATATGAAGGATATTACCTTGTAACAACCGCTGAGGAAAGCTATATTGTTGAGATGCAACCGGAACAGTTCGTAGATTTGAAGCAGAGAGTGGAAGAGAACGGTACGGCAAGAGTGGAAGGTATGACGAAAGTTGTGATTGACGAGAATGTAAAAAAAATAGTAAGTGAGTATATCAATCACAAATTTATTGCTATACGTATGACGAAGCTTACCTATGGAAAAATACTCAAGGAAGGATATTTTGTGAATCTGGATATCGGAGGCATCTTAATATTGATTGGAATTTTGCTTGTATTAACACAGGTGCGTGCGATTGAAAAATACAGACATCCATTGGCAGAGCAGATTGACGAAGAATGTAATCAGCCGGACGCTCTTTGGTTAAATGATTTTAGAATTTATTTGACAAAGAGCTTCCTTGTATCTGTATATGGTGGAAAGTTGACTGTGCTGGATCTGGCAAAGGTACAATTGACAAGACTGTTTGAAACAGTGAAGGGAAGCATGAACGTTATCACTTTGGAGGTAACGACAACAGAACAGGAGAAAATAACTGTCAGCGAGAATGAATGGCCATTTTTTACAATGAATGAAGAAGAGATTACTTATCTGACAGATGTATTCGGCAAAAGAAATATTGAATTTGTTTGTGAGATTCAACCGGATGAAGAAATCGATGAAGACGAAGAGTTTTGAAATGGAAAACATGCATAGGAAAATGAAGTTTATGGAGAGTCACCGTTATGATTAGAGAATTTCAAATGGATGATATAAATAAAGTAGCAGATATATGGTTGGATACAAATATAAAGGCACATAATTTTATCCCCGCCGAATACTGGAAAGGCAATTTCAAATCAGTAAAAGAAGCACTGTCACTAGCAGAGATTTATGTGTATGAGTGTGATACAGAAATACAAGGCTTTATAGGGTTAAATGATGAATATGTTGAGGGCATTTTTGTTTCTGGTGAAATGCAATCGCAGGGTATAGGTAAAATTCTGCTGAATTATGCAAAGGATAAAAGGAATAAGTTGCTCTTGAACGTATACCAAAAGAACGCACGGGCAATATCCTTTTATAAGAGAGAAGGATTTGAGATTCAGCATAGTGGTTTCGATGAGGCTACCGGAGAAAAAGATTATGTAATGACATGGCAACACAAATAGACGAAGCTTACCGATGGAAATATATAGTTAATAAAGAGAGGTGCATATGCTATGCCAGGTATACTCGTGGTTGAAGATGATGAAAATTTAAATCGT
>CAKREY010000001.1:0-453646 GCA_934318045.1 uncultured Lachnospiraceae bacterium | reverse complement strand
TGGTCAGATGAGCGGAACATCCGGTGAGGCAAAGCGTCTCGAAGCAATCCGTATCGCACTGACCGGAGAGATGGCAGAACATTACGATATCTATTACAGAGTCCATGCACAGTCATTTGGCTGGTTAAACTGGGCGAAGAACGGAGAACCATCCGGAACCGCCGGCCTTGCAAAGAGACTCGAAGGTATCCAGATCGTGCTTGTACCGAAGGGAAGCGGTGCACCGGCGAATACATATAACAATGTCACTGCAGCACGCAGAGAATCGTTTATAAAGTAAAGAAAGTTGTAGAAGAGGTATATTGGTTGCAATATACCTCTTTTATAGTAAAAAGGAGGTGGAATGAGTATATACAGTTATTTGACCGATCGGTTATATAGGTAAAATATAGGTAAATCCCTCGATTCTTCTCGCATTATTTCTTTTTATCATGTATAATTAAATTTATAAAATTCAGAGGGGAATATAAATGTATGAACAAAAATCTCAAGATAGTAATACTCGTATTACTATTTATTGTCGTATTTCTGCTTGGCATGCTGCTTGGTATGCAGATACAGGGGAAATGGGATAAAGCAGGAAGCGGCAAATCAGCATCCGGTTCAGTGGAAACTCAGGCGGATAGGGAAACAGACGGAACCCCAGACAAGCAGAATGACACTTCGGCCAATGATTCTGCTGCGAACGATACTTCGGACGATACAGTGAATGAGGCATCATCTGCCAGCCAGGTGTCCGTAGACCGAGATGTGGACTATGGTGCCATGGATGTGCCGGAACCGACAACCGATGACTGGCTCTTTATCGATGGCAACAAGATCGTGGATGCAGATGGAAACGAAGTGTGGCTGACCGGTATCAACTGGTTTGGCTACAATACGGGGACGAACACATTCGATGGGTTATGGGCTTCCGACCTGAATCAGTCGATTCAGGAGATTGCAAATCACGGATTTAATGTGATTCGTGTGCCATTTTCAGCAGAATTGATTCTACAGTGGTCAAACGGTGAGTATCCGGATGCGAATTTCAACCAGGCGACCAATGATTATCTCGTCGGGATGGACAGCCTGCAGATCTTCGAGTATGTGATCGGACAGTGTCGTGCGAATGGGCTGAAGCTGATCATCGATATCCATTGCGCGGAGACGAACGCGAGCGGACATATGGTGAATCTGTGGTATACGGACCGGATATCCACAGATAATTATCTGTATGCACTTTCGTGGATGGCAGACCGCTACAAAAAGGATGATACAATTATCGCTTACGACTTGAAAAATGAGCCACACGGAAAGCCGAACGAGGGAGCGGGAGCAGCAATCTGGAACGATTCGAAGTCGGAGAACAACTGGAAATACACGGCGGAACGTGCCGCAAATGCAGTGTTGTCAAAGAATCCGAATGTACTCGTGCTTGTGGAAGGAACCGAGATCTATCCGGTTGATATCAAGAAAAATGGCGATTATGCATCGACAAATGAGGATGATTATTATTTCAACTGGTGGGGCGGAAACCTGCGCGGTGTCGCAGATTACCCGGTTGACCTCGGCAAATATCAGAACAAACTTGTATATTCGCCGCACGATTACGGTCCGACCGTATACGAACAGCCTTGGTTTCAGGACAGTTATACCTACGACAGCCTGATGAAAGACTGCTGGCATGATAACTGGTTTTATATTCAGGAGGAGAATATTGCGCCGCTTCTGATCGGTGAGTGGGGCGGATTCATGACGGAACCGAATATTACATGGATGACCTATATGCGGGAGCTTATTCAGAAGAACAAGCTGAATCACACGTTCTGGTGCTTCAATGCGAACTCCGGGGATACCGGCGGCATGGTTTTAGATGATTTCACGACATGGGACGAGGAGAAGTATGCATTTGTTAAGAAAGTTCTGTGGAACAACGATGGGAAGTTCATCGGTCTGGATCATAAAATTCCGCTTGGTATTAACGGAATTAGTTTGGGAGAGTACTACAAATAACCTATATGGCACATGTATAGGTTGAAAAAACATTAAGAGGAGGGTTTAAATGAGTAAAAAACGAATGACAAGGAGGGTGTTTGCGGTTGTATTTGCACTGTTATTCATGATAACAGGGGTGACGATTCCAACGTTGACACCACAGGCAGCAACGGAAATGGATTTATCATCGTATATTACGATGAGCGGAACAACAGAAGCGGCCAGAGACAATGGCGAAAACAAAGGAGTTATGATCTCGGAGCTCTTACTGAATTTGCCAACCGATATGGATGAAAAATCCGAATGGGAAGCAAAGGGAATCAAGAGTTTGAGCATGTGTTTGTCAGTTTCAGGCTTCACTGCGGGTACAACGGGTACGCCGGGAGCTATGATGATGTTCATGTCAAAGGACTGGAAATGGAATCAGGGAAATTATGCAAACCTGACGACATCCGGAACGATGGAAATGAGCATGGATCTTACAAGTCTGGATTGGGGAAATAGCACAGAAGTTGGTAAAATCGGCGTGCAGTTTACAAATCTGCAGGAAGGTTCTGTCGTGACATACAAGATAGACTCTGTAAAATTCTCAACAGATTCCGCATCATCCGGTGGTTCCGGCGGAAGTGCCGGCGGTTCTGGCACAGTCACGATTCCTGCCGGAAATGTAACAGATTACAATTATTCAGATATTGATTACAACTATGCAAAACTGCTTCAGTATTCTTTGTATTTTTATGATGCAAATATGTGTGGAAATGAGGCAGGAACAAAGTCGCTTCTTGACTGGAGAGGAAATTGCCACACCTATGATCAGTATTCCTATACAAGAACCGATGGAAGTACTGTTACGGTGGATCTGACCGGCGGGTTCCATGACGCGGGCGATCATGTAAAGTTTGGACTTCCGGAGGCATATGCGGCGTTTGTGCTTGGCATGAGCTATGATACAAATAAATCTGCATATGTGGCATCGGGACAGACGAATCATTTGCAGACAATCACGACGCATTTTGCAGATTACTTGACTAAATGCGCTGTATTAAACAGTGCGGGAACTTCTGTGGAAGCGTATTGTGTACAGGTTGGAAACGGTGGCGGTGGTTACGATCATGGATATTGGGGATCACCGGAAGCTCAGCCACAGAGCAATCGTACCGCATACTTCTCCAGCGATTCTGCACCACATACCGATGTGGTATCGTTATCTGCAGCCGCACTTGCCATGCAGTATAAAAACTTTGGCGGCGACCAATATTTAAAGACAGCAGAAATGCTCTTTGCATATGCAAAGAATCACAAGAAGTCTGTTGGTACAACAGCGGGCAGCTTTTATGCATCTTCTAACTGGGAAGATGATTATTGCCTGGCAGCGCTGATGTTGTATCAGATTACCGGAAACACAAGTTACCTGTCTGAATACAATCAGTACAAAAATGCAGGTGCATCTATGAAACCATATTGGCCGCTTGGCTGGGACAATGTTGGCCCGGCAGTGGCTTATTACGATGGAAATTCCGGTAAAATAGCATCGCTTATGGGAATTTCAGATGGTAATAGTACCTATGGCGGTTATCGCTGTGTCAGCAATTGGGGTTCTGCCCGTTATAATACATCGATGCAGTACACAGGATTGCTGTATGATAAATTGACGTCGACAGAAACATATCGAGACTGGTCAGAGGGACAGATGAAATATCTGCTCGGTAACAATGCAGCAAAGCAGTGTTTTGTCATCGGATATAATGCATATGGACCAAAATACCCGCATCATAGAGCGGCTTCCGGATATACTGGTAAAGATCAGGGAACAACTGCCCAGAAAAACACATTACTTGGAGCTTTGGTTGGCGGGCAGAAAATCGATGGTTCCTATGTCGATTCAGCGAGCGATTATGTGTGTAACGAGGTAGCTATTGATTATAACGCAACACTGGTTGCTGCAGCGGCTGCAATCTATGAAAAATACACATCCGATACAGAACATCAGTATATAGACAAAAATCTTTCATCCGGTGGCAGTTCCACACCGGATGTACCAAAGGAGGTTGCAGTAACAGGGGTTGCTTTGAATAAAGACACACTGAGCTTCGAGATCGGAGGAACAAATTCTGTGACAGAGGCAACACTTGTTGCAACTGTATCACCGGATGATGCAACGGATAAGAGCGTGACATGGAGTTCTTCGAACAACAAGGTTGCAACTGTGAATGATTCCGGTAAGGTAACCGCGGTTGGCGCAGGTTCTGCAACAATCACAGCAAAAGCAAACGGAAGCACATCGGATGTGAAAGCTACCTGTGCAGTTACGGTGTGGAAGACACCGGAAGTTCCAACACAGGCACCAAGCACAAGTGAGACACCGACGACAAATACGATCACGTTAACACCATATGACGACTGTGAGTATCGCATTGCTCCAGATGGAACATGGCAGGATAGCAACGTGTTTGAGAGATTAGATCCAGATACGGAATATACATTTGAAATTCGTGTAAAAGCCGATGCTGATAACAACATTCGTGCAGGCGAGGTTGTAACAATCAAAGTAAAGACCGCACAGGAAGGGGAGAAGATTGTAGAAGTAACAGGGGTTCGGTTTGACAATCAGCCTTCCGAGAAATCTATAACGATCGGAGATGCTTCGTCATGGAGTTTCCCAGCAACGGTTTCTCCTGCTAACGCTACAGATAAGACGATTACATATACCTCTTCCAATCCGGAGGTTGCTAAGATTGATGCCACATCCGGTGTCCTTACTGCGGTTGCACCCGGATATACAGAGATTTCTGTAACTACAAAATCGGGCGGATACAAAGATACCGTTAAGCTTTCGGTATATAAAAAATATGATACACCATCTGCACCGACACTTGCATCTAAAACAACGACATCTGTTACATTAAACAGTGTTGCTGGCTGCAAATATTCCAAAGATGGCGTGAACTGGCAGGAAAGCAACGTATTTACAGGGCTTACAGCGGATACAAGTTATACATTTTATGGAAAGAAAGTAGCAAATGGTTATTGGCTGGAAAGCGATAAGAGTGCCGGACTCACTGTTGCTACAGAGAAAGAGACAACCGGCGGCAATACCGGAGGTTCCACAGGCGGAAATACCGGCGGCTCCACAGGCGGAAACACCGGAGGTTCCATAGGTGGCAATACCGGAGGTTCAACCGGCGGCTCCACAGGCGGAAATACCGGCACAACCACGACAGTTCCGGATATTACAGTTTCTTACCGTACGCATGTGCAGACATTTGGCTGGGAAGGAAATGAAAACGATGTTAAGACATGGAAATCCAATGGTGCCATGTCAGGTACAAGTGGCAAGGCAAAGCGACTCGAAGGCATCAATATTGTTGTAAATTCTGCAGAAGCAGGGAAAACAGCTAATTTAGGTATCCAATACACAACCCATTGCCAGACATATGGCTGGTTACCATGGTCATCAAATGGCGAGATGAATGGTACACAGGGCGAAGCAAAGCGTCTCGAGGCGATCAAGATCCGCCTGACAGGCAAAGACAAAGATAAGTATGATGTATACTACAGAGTGCATGCACAGTCTTATGGCTGGCTTGGCTGGGCGAAGAACGGTGCCTGCGCCGGTACAGCCGGACAGGGAAAACGACTCGAAGGTATCCAGATTCTTGTCGTAAAGAAGGGCGCACCGGCACCGGGACTATCCTATGCAGATGTGAATCTGACAGATAGAACCAATCAAGATCGTCCATATGCCACATCCATATCCGGAGATGTTGTGATTCCTGGATATTCAGATGACACCAATATCATGTACAAGACACACGTACAGACATACGGATGGCAGGGATGGAAACTAAATGGTGCAGTAAGCGGAACATTCGGAGAAGCAAAACGACTCGAAGGAATCAACATCCGTCTCACAAACCAGCAATACAGCGGAAGCGTAGTCTATACGACGCATGTACAGACGTATGGCTGGCAGGGAAATGAGAGCAACCCGAACACATGGAAACGGGATGGTCAGATGAGCGGAACATCCGGTGAGGCAAAGCGTCTCGAAGCAATCCGTATCGCACTGACCGGAGAGATGGCAGAACATTACGATATCTATTACAGAGTCCATGCACAGTCATTTGGCTGGTTAAACTGGGCGAAGAACGGAGAACCATCCGGAACCGCCGGTCTTGCAAAGAGACTCGAAGGTATTCAGATTGTGCTCGTACCGAAGGGAAGCGGTGCACCGGCTGCGGCTTATCAGGGTGTTGCCAGTGTGAGAACACAAGCGTATATAAAGAAATAAAACAAAGCAACAAGAAATGGAGGGTGCCCGGATTGGACACCCTCCACTTTTTCTAAACACGAAAAACTATTGAAACTATAAAGAAAGTGTGATAAAATACCTAAGTTTGTTGTAGTTGAGTATGTAGATAGAGATGAGGAAAGAGATATGCAGATTACAAGAGAAGATGTAAGAAACGTAGCAATTATCGCCCATGTCGATCATGGTAAGACAACCCTCGTGGACGAACTTTTAAAGCAGAGCGGTGTATTCCGTGATAACCAGGAAGTCGCTGAACGTGTCATGGATTCGAATGATATCGAGCGGGAAAGAGGTATCACAATTCTTTCAAAGAACACCGCAGTTACTTATAAGAATACAAAAATCAATATCATCGACACACCGGGGCATGCCGATTTCGGTGGCGAGGTAGAGCGTGTCTTAAAGATGGTAAATGGCGTAATCCTTGTAGTAGATGCGTTCGAGGGACCGATGCCGCAGACAAAATTTGTTCTGAAAAAAGCACTTGAACTTAACTTGAATGTAATTGTGTGTATCAATAAAGTTGATCGTCCGGAAGCAAGACCGGCAGAAGTCGAAGAGGAAGTGTTAGAACTTCTGCTTGAACTCGATGCAAACGAAGAGCAGTTAGACTGTCCGTTTGTCTATGCATCTGCAAAGGCAGGCGTCGCATCCCTTTCACCGGATGAGCCGGGAACAGACATGAAACCGCTCTTTGAGACGATCTTAAAATATATCCCGGCACCAACCGGAGATCCGGATGCCGGCCTGCAGATTCTGATCAGTACGATTGATTACAATGAGTATGTTGGTCGTATCGGTGTCGGAAAAGTCGATAATGGTACAATCAAACTGAATCAGGATGCGATCATTGTGAATCATCACGAGCCTGAGAAGTATCGCAAAGTAAAGATTGGTAAATTATATGAGTTTGAAGGCCTGAATAAGGTGGAAGTGAACGAGGCAGGTATTGGTTCAATCGTTGCGATTTCCGGTATTTCGGATATCCACATTGGCGATACAATCTGCTCTCCGGATGATCCGGAACCGATTCCGTTCCAGAAGATTTCAGAGCCTACAATCGCAATGCATTTCATGGTAAATGATTCACCGCTTGCAGGTAAAGAAGGAAAGTATGTGACATCCCGCCATCTGCGTGACCGTCTGTTCCGTGAGTTAAATACCGATGTTTCTCTGCGTGTGGAAGAGACAGACACAACGGAGAGCTTCAAAGTATCCGGACGTGGCGAGCTGCATCTGTCTGTACTGATTGAGAACATGCGTCGTGAGGGCTATGAGTTCGCTGTAAGTAAGGCGGAAGTTATCTATAAGGAAGATGAAAAAGGCAAGAAGTTAGAGCCATTTGAGATTGCAGTCATTGACGTGCCGGATGAATTCTCCGGTACCGTTATCAATATGCTGAATCAGCGTAAGGGTGAGCTGCAGGGTATGGCACCGACCGGAAATGGTACAACGAGACTGGAGTTCTCTATCCCATCCCGTGGACTGATCGGTTTCCGTGGTGATTTCATGACCGCGACAAAGGGAAATGGTATCATCAATACTATGTTTGACGGTTATCAGCCATACAAGGGCGATATGAACTATAGAAGCCAGGGCTCCCTGATTGCATTTGAGTCAGGTGAGAGTATCACATATGGACTGTTCAATGCGCAGGAGCGTGGAACGCTCTTTATCGGACCGGGCGAGCAGGTTTATGGCGGCATGGTTGTTGGACAGTGTGGCAAGGCAGAGGATATCGAAGTCAATGTGTGCAAGAAGAAACAGCTTACGAATACACGTGCATCCGGTTCGGATGATGCGCTGAAGCTGACACCTCCGAAGATTCTTTCCTTAGAGCAGGCACTTGATTTCATTGATACGGACGAACTTCTGGAGATCACACCGAAGTCTATCCGTATCCGTAAGAAGATTCTGGATCCAACGCTTCGTATGCGTGCAAAGCGTGCGACACAGTCAAATTAGGAATCGAAAAGCAGAATATAAAATAAAATGTGAGAAATCCGTTAAATTTGTGCAAAATTAACGGATTTCTCTTTATTTTTTGTGGAACATTTTTGGCAGCTGTGTTAAAATGAAAACTAGAGAAAACGAAGTATAAAAAATATGTTTTTTTCTGAAAAATAATAAGAGGAGGTTGCTATGAATTTAACGATATGGCTGATTATTGCAGTGATATTGATTGTTGTTGAGATTATTACGCTCGGCCTTACATCAATCTGGTTTGCAGGCGGTGCTATTGTGGCAGGACTTGTTTCGCTGACGGGTGTCCACTGGCTTGTGCAGATTCTTGTGTTTGCAGTTGTTTCGATGGTGCTTTTTGTATTTACAAGGCCATTTGCGTCGAAGCATCTGATGAAGGACATAGAGAAGACGAATGTGGATAGCCTGATCGGAAAAGAAGGAATCGTTAAACAGGAGATTAACAATCTGGAAGCGCAGGGGGTTGTGAAGCTTTCCGGTATGGATTGGACCGCCCGCTCGGCAGATGAGTCAAAAATTGCAGTCGGCGAGAAAGTCCTGGTGCAGAAGATTGATGGCGTGAAACTGATTGTAACAAAACTCAATACATAACCGGTATTGCATTCCGTTGGTATCTCACAAAACAGATTTCGGGAGAAACGACGATGATGGCGGGTATATATCGCAATGGTTGTAATTCTGGTCAAAATAATTTTCAGGAGGGTAATATATATGAATGGATTACAGGTATTAGGTGTTTTTTTGGTTATTTTAGTGGTGGTGATCATCTGCAGTTCCATCCGCGTGGTTCCGCAGGCATATGCGTATGTCATTGAGCGCCTTGGCACTTATAATGTCACATGGTCTGCCGGTATGCATCTGAAGACACCATTTATTGATAAAGTGGCACATAAGATTTCGATGAAAGAGCAGGTTGTTGATTTCGCTCCGCAGCCGGTTATCACGAAAGATAATGTTACAATGCGGATTGATACTGTCGTATTTTTCCAGATCACAGATCCGAAGCTTTTCGCATATGGCGTGGAAAAACCGATTATGGCGATTGAAAACCTGACAGCAACTACACTTCGAAACATCATCGGTGAGCTTGAACTCGACCAGACGTTGACATCGAGAGAAACTATCAATACAAAGATGCGTGCAACTTTGGATGAGGCGACGGATCCATGGGGCATCAAGGTAAACCGTGTGGAACTTAAAAATATCATTCCACCGGCAGCCATCCAGGATGCGATGGAGAAACAGATGAAGGCAGAACGTGAGAGACGTGAGCAGATCCTGATCGCAGAAGGCGAGAAGAAATCAGCCATCCTCCGTGCAGAAGGACAGAAGGAATCCTTGATTCTTGCGGCAGAAGCAGAAAAGCAGTCAGCGATTCTCCGCGCAGAAGCTACGAAGGAAGCAACCATCCGCCGTGCAGAAGGTGAAGCGGAAGCTATCTTAAAAGTACAGCAGGCAAATGCAGATGGTATCAAATTCTTAAATGATGCTGCTCCGGCACAGGCTGTCCTCACTTTGAAGAGCTTGGAGGCATTTGCAAAGGCCGCAGATGGCAAGGCAACAAAGCTGATTATCCCAAGCGAGATTTCCGGTATCGCAGGACTTGCTTCTTCTCTGACCGAGATCGCAGTAAAAGATAAGCCACAGCCACAGCAGCAATAGGCAGGAGGAGTCAGACATGAGTGACAAACTATCTGTGCAGAAAGAACTTTTAGAGGAACTCCGCGGATATAGCGCGAACATTATACCGGGGACGGAAGTTTTGATCAAAGAACTTCGGATTGAACGAAAAGCAGATACGGAAGAACTGTTCAATCTGGTCATCCAGGGAATTAACTGGGAGATTGAAGTGTTTAATAACTGTGAGGATTTGATCAATGGAGAAAGCCGGCAGATTGATAAAACAAAGATGGCGGCTGCAGTTACCCGTCTCGGTAAAGTTTTGCAGGAAAAGGATGATATCAAACTCGCTGCTTCTCTTGAGGTTGATTTTATCCCATTTTTAAAAGCTATGCAGCATGTTGCAGAGAATCTTGCAGCGTAGATATGTAAAATTTGGTATTTTTTACTATTCATTCACAAAAAATTGAGCCCATTTTATAAAAAATGCCTAAAAGTGTTTGAATTTTTTGGGTTTAATGCTATAATATAACTACATTATGCTAAAAAGGGGTGACATTATGATTAAAAAAGAAATGATAGCTATGCTTTTGGCAGGCGGACAGGGAAGTCGTCTTGGCGTTCTGACATCAAAGCTGGCTAAGCCGGCGGTTGCTTTTGGCGGAAAATATAAGATTATTGATTTCCCACTTAGTAACTGTATTAATTCGGGGGTTGATACGGTCGGCGTCCTGACACAGTATAGACCGCTTCGATTGAATCAGCATATTGGAATCGGTATTCCATGGGATTTGGACAGAAGCATCGGTGGTGTTACGGTACTTCCACCATATGAGAAGAGCGCAAACAGTCAGTGGTACACAGGCACTGCAAATGCAATCTATCAGAATCTTGAGTATATTGATTATTATAATCCGGATTATGTGTTGATTCTCTCCGGAGACCATATCTATAAGATGGATTATGAAGCGATGCTTGATTACCACAAGACAAGCAAAGCAGATATCACATTGGCAACCTATCAGGTTCCGATGGAGGAGGCAAGCCGTTTCGGTGTTGTAATTACAGATGATACCGGATGTATCCAGGAATTTGAAGAGAAACCGGAACATCCGCGCAGCAACAAAGCGTCTATGGGTATTTACATATTCAACTGGAAAGTGCTCCGGGAAGCATTGACTGCATTAAAAGATCAGCCATCCTGTGACTTCGGTAAGCATATTATTCCATATTGCCATGAGAGAGGCAGCAAGATTTGTGCTTATGAGTACAAAGGATATTGGAAAGATGTCGGTACGCTTGGCTCTTACTGGGAAGCAAATATGGAATTGGTTGATATTATTCCAGAGTTTAATCTGTATGAAGAGTTCTGGAGAATCTACACAAAGAGTGACCAGCTGCCACCACAGTATATTGATCCGGAAGGCTCCGTGACAGAGAGCATCGTCGGCGAAGCAACAGAGATTTACGGCAAAGTTCAGCATTCTGTTATCGGTTCCGGTGTTACGATAGGCAAGGGTGCGGTGGTCAAAAATTCCATCATCATGAACGGCGCAGTCATCGGAGATGGCGTTGTGATGGATAAGGCAATCATTGCAGAAGGTGTTCATATTGGTGAGAATGCAGAGCTTGGTGTAGGTGAGGAAGTTCCAAATGAACTTGCGCCACATATCTACTCTTATGGTCTTGTAACGATCGGAGAGAATTCCGTGATTCCGGCAAATGTCAAGATTGGCAAGAATGTTGCAATCTCTGGAGAGACAACGATTGACGAGTATCCGGATGGACTGTTGAAGAGCGGTTCAAGTATTATAAAGGCAGGTGAGTAGAATGAGAGCAATTGGTATTATTTTAGCAGGTGGTAACAGTAGCAGAATGGGTGAGCTTTCCGCAAAGAGAGCGGTTGCAGCGATGCCAATCGTCGGCAGTTATCGTGCAATTGATTTTACACTTTCCAATATGACAAACTCTCATATTCAGAAAGTGGCTGTCTATACACAGTACAATTCCCGTTCTTTGAATGAGCATCTGAACTCATCCAAGTGGTGGGATTTCGGTAGAAAACAGGGCGGACTTTATCTGTTTACACCGACGATTACAGCGACAAACAGCTATTGGTACAAGGGAACTGCAGATGCATTGTATCAGAATATCAGTTTTCTTAAGTCTGCACATGAGCCATATGTAGTTATCGCAAGTGGTGATGCAGTATACAAACTGGATTACAACAAGGTGCTGGAAGAGCATATCGCAACCGGTGCAGACATTACAGTTGTCTGCAAAGATATCGAGCCGGGAGACGACGATATCAACCGTTTCGGCGTTGTAAAGCTTGCAGATGATAACCGTATCATAAGCTTTGAAGAAAAGCCAATCATCGCGGAGACAAACACAGCTTCTATCGGTGTGTATGTTGTGAGAAGAAGACAGTTGATCGAGCTTTTGGAAGCATGTGCCGCAGAAGGTAGAAGCGATTTTGTTAACGATATTCTAGTTCGCTATAAGAATGTAAAGAAGATTTATGCATACAAGCTGGATTCTTATTGGAGAAACATTGGAACGATTGAGTCTTATTATAAGACGAACATGGATTTCCTGAAGAAAGATATCCGGGATTACTTCTTCCGTCAGCATCCAGACATTTACTCAAAGGTAGAGGATCTTCCACCTGCAAAGTACAATGGTGATGCAGCAGTCAGCAACAGTTTGATTGCAAGCGGAAGTATCATAAATGGTACGGTTGAGGATTCCATCCTCTTTAAGAAGGTATATATCGGCAATAACTGTGTAATCAAAAATTCGATTATTTTAAATGATGTACATATTGGAGACAACTGTTATATTGAGAATTGTATTGTAGAAAGCCGCGATACACTTCGTGCAAATACAGTTCACACAGGAGATCCAAATGAGATAAAAGTCATTGTAGAGAAGAATTTCAGATACGCATTATAATTTTACAAAAAGAGCTGCGTAAAAGGGGGACTAATATGCAAATCACAGATGTAAGGGTACGGAAGGTTACAAAAGAAGGCAAGATGCGGGCAGTTGTTTCGATTACGCTTGATGATGTATTTGTGGTGCATGACATCAAGGTAATTGAAGGAGAAAAAGGGTTGTTCATTGCTATGCCGAGCCGGAAGGCATCGGATGGGGAATACAGAGATATCGCACATCCGATTAATTCTGAGACGAGAGACAAGATTCAGAGCCTTATTTTGGAGAAGTATAAGGAAGTAGCATCGGAATCAGAATTGGAAGATTAAATGAAAAGGGCTGTTGCGTGATGCGACAGCCCGTTTTTTCAGAAAAAAGATAAGGAGATTATAGGCAGCATGGAAGAAGAATACAGCGTAAGTGTAACGCAATTGATTGAGAAGATGAATCTGATCAATCATACACCAGAGATTGATACGGATCATATTCTGATCAAAGATCCCAATATGAACCGTCCGGCAGTTCAGCTGGCTGGCTTTTTTGAACATTTCGATTCGGCTCGAATTCAGATATGTGGAAATGTTGAATATGCATATATTTCCAATATGCATACAGAGGACGAGAATATCCAGATATTTGAAAAGCTGTTTGCGTTCAAAATTCCATGCCTGATTTTTTGCCGGAATATCAAACCGTATGATTATATTATCGAGACAGGAAAAAAATGCGGGATTCCGATTCTGACAGATACGTCGGAGACAACCTCTGATTTTGTACATGAAGTTGTAAAGTGGCTGCATGTGGAATTAGCTCCGCGGATATCAATCCATGCAGTTTTGCTGGATGTGTATGGCGAGGGTGTCATGATCACCGGAGACAGCGGCCTTGGAAAAAGTGAGGCTGCGCTGGAGATGATTCGGCGCGGACATCGTCTTGTATCGGATGATGTAGTAGAAATCAAAAAGGTGAGCGATGAGACGTTGATTGGAACAGCACCTGATATTACAAGGCATTTTATCGAATTACGAGGAATCGGAATCATCGATGTCAAGAGTATGTTCGGTGTTGAATGTGTTAAGCATACACAGAGTATTGATCTGATTGTGAACCTGGAAGAGTGGGATAAAGATGCGAATTATGATCGGCTTGGACTCGAAGACCAGTATACAGAGATACTTGGAAACAAAGTTGTCAGTCACTCGATTCCGATTCGCCCTGGACGAAATATCGCTGTTATCGTTGAGGCAGCTGCCGTCAACCACAGACAGAAAAAAATGGGATATAATGCAGCACAGGAGCTGTATAATCGTGTTACACAGAATATTGCGAGAAACTCGCAGCAGAATAAGAATGAGTAATGCCAGAAGAAGCGGCAGACAAGGAGGATTTAAAATATGGCAAAGTATGTATTTGGAGTTGATATCGGAGGTACAACTGTCAAAATCGGACTTTTTACAAACGATGGTGTGATGGTTGATAAGTGGGAGATTACAACCCGTACAGATGAAGGTGGAAAGTATATCTTAAGCGATATCGCTGCCTCTGTAGAAAATAAACTTGCAGAAAAAGCAATTGATAAGACAGATGTGTTAGGTGTAGGTATGGGTGTACCGGGTCCGGTGAAAGCCGATGGAACGGTCCTTCGTTGCGTCAATCTCGGATGGGGAATTTTCAATGCAGCAGATGAGTTGTCCAAACTGATCGGACTTCCGGTCAAAGCGGGAAATGATGCCAATATGGCAGCACTCGGCGAGATGTGGCAAGGTGGAGGAAAAGGATATACGAACATTGTAATGGTTACACTCGGAACGGGTGTTGGCGGTGGAATTATCATCGACGGAAAGATGCTTTCCGGTGTCAATGGTGCTGGTGGCGAGATTGGACATATCCAGGTAAATGATGATGAGACAGAAGTTTGTGGATGCGGCAGAAAAGGCTGCCTGGAGCAATATACATCTGCGACCGGTATTGTTCGTATGGCAAATACCATGCTCAATACGACAGATCGTCCATCTGCACTCCGGAATGTACAGTATGTATCAGCCAAAGCAGTATTTGATGCAGCAAAACAGGGCGATGAGCTTGCAGCTGAGATCGTAGACCGCCATGGAAAGTGTCTTGGTAAAACACTTGCACAGATTGCATGTGTTGTGGATCCGGAAGTATTTGTCATCGGCGGAGGCGTTTCCAAAGCAGGTGAAATCATCACAGATACAACATCAAAATATTTCCAGGAGTATGCATTCCACGCTTGCAAGAAGACACAGTTCAAGCTTGCAACACTGGGAAATGATGCAGGTATGTATGGCGGTGCGTGCGCAATTTTGAATGACTAATGTCAACTAATTGTCAAAATGACGATGGAATACTAGTTTCATCAAATTTTTTCTATAGTTTTACACATTGATAAAATAAGGCCCATAAGTTATGATAAATCAGAGCTTATGGGCTTTGTTGCGTAATTTCTTGAAAGGTTATGTATTTATATGATTGAAAACCTGACGATTTTAGAACAGGAACCGATGAAAAAACATACAACGTTCCGGATTGGCGGACCCGCGCGCTATTTTGCACAACCGCGGAATGTCCGGGAAATTGAAACGTTGATCGTATATTGTAAGGAAAAGAATCTGAACTATCTGATACTCGGAAACGGAAGCAATGTGTTGTTTGCAGATGAAGGCTATGATGGAATGGTCATCCAGATCGGCAGCAATATGAGTGAAATCTGTGTAGAAGACACGAAAATCGTAGCGGATGCAGGTGCGATTTTGGCACGCACAGCGAATTGTGCATATGAGGCAGGACTTACCGGCATGGAGTTTGCAGCCGGGATTCCAGGCAGTGTAGGTGGTGCAATCGTCATGAATGCAGGGGCCTATGGCGGAGAGATGAAGGACATCGTGGAGGCGGTGGATATACTGGATGCAGATGGTGTAGTGCGCAGATATACGTGTGAGGAGATGCAGTTTTCGTACCGGCATAGTAGCGTGGATGCATCTAAAATTGTTGTACGGGTTGTCTTTTCTTTGCAAGCAGGCGACAAAACGGCGATACAGGCACGTATGAATGAACTATCCGAGGCGCGCAGAAGCAAACAACCGTTGGAATATCCGAGTGCCGGATCAACATTTAAGCGGCCGGAAGGATATTTTGCTGCGAAACTGATTGATGACAGCGGATTGCGTGGATACCGGTGTGGAGGTGCTATGGTATCGGAAAAACATTGCGGATTTGTAGTGAATGTGGATCAGGCTACATGTGCAGATGTGTGCGCAGTGATGCAGCATGTAGAAGAAGTTGTAAAAGAAAAATATGATGTTACACTGGAGCCGGAGGTAAGGATTATCCGATGAGATTTGTGATTGTGACAGGCATGAGTGGCGCAGGTAAATCGACAGTCCTAAAGATGCTGGAAGATTTAGGTTTTTTCTGTGTGGACAATCTGCCAGTGATGTTAATTGAAAAATTTGCAGAGATTGCACATGATGACAAGCTGGAAGTGGATAATGTCGCAATCGGTGTGGATATCCGGAGTGGACAGGCACTTGGAGAAATGTCCGTCTGCCTGGAAACATTGAAAAAACGGAATTATACATACGAGATTTTGTTCCTGGATGCCAATGAGCCGGTACTTGTCAAACGTTATAAGGAGACGCGGCGGGCACATCCGCTTTCTAAGCACGGAAGAATCAATGAAGGTATCGTGAAGGAACGGGAAAAAATTGAATTTCTCCGCCAGCGCGCAGATTATATTATCGATACAAGCAATCTGCTCACAAGAGAATTGAAGCAGGAAATTGAAAAAATATTTGTCGAGGGAAAACAGTACAACAATATCATTGTGACTGTGATGTCGTTTGGATTTAAATACGGGATTCCGAGAGATTCCGATCTGGTTTTTGATGTGCGTTTTCTGCCAAATCCATATTATGTTCCGGAATTACGACCGCAGACAGGCAATGACAAGCCGGTGTCGGATATGGTAAAAAATTGTAAGGAATACCCGGCTTTTATGGAGAAATTGAATGATATGCTTGCATTTCTGATCCCGAACTATCTGAAGGAAGGAAAAAACCAGCTGGTTATTTCTATCGGGTGCACAGGAGGAAAGCATCGTTCGGTTACCGTGGCAAATGCATTGTATGAAACATTGCAAAAACTTCCATATACGGTAAGAATTTATCATAGAGATATTGGAAAAGACCGTATAGTGAAAGGGGAGTAGTTATGTCATTTTCATCGAAAGTGAAGGCGGAGCTGCTTTCTCATATCAGTAGTGGAAGTCATTGCCGAATGGCTGAATTATCTGCGATGGTAGTTTTCTCCGGAAATTATCGGAATGGTGTGTGGACCATGTGCAGTGACAATACCATTTTGCAGGAGAAGATAACAAAACTGATCCGGCTTTTGGATATCGATATCAATACGATAGAAGGCAGGCAGAAACTGAAGCTTGTAGATTGTGGGACACATATGTCTGTGAATCCGATGCTTGTGGAGAGAAACTGCTGTAAGCAGGCGTTTATCCGCGGTGCTTTTTTAGCTGCCGGGTCACTTACAGATCCGGAAAAAGGATATCATTTTGAGATTGTCTGCGATTTTAAAGAACATGCGGACATGATTGCCGGGCTGATCCGGGATTTTGGAATGGAACCGAAACAGATTTTGCGGAAGAAATATCATGTTGTTTATATTAAAGATGGTTCCATGATTGTTGATTTGCTGAATGTGATGGGGGCGCATGTGTCGCTTATGGATATGGAAAATATCCGGATACTGAAAGATATGCGCAATTCTGTGAATCGACGTGTGAATTGTGAGACGGCCAACTTAAATAAAGTTGTACATGCTGCAGTGAAGCAGATAGAAGATATCACATATATTGAGCAGGAAAAGGGTTTAAAATATCTTCCGGAGCATTTACGGGAGATTGCGGAGTTGAGAATGGAAGAACCGGATACAAGTCTGGTGGAGCTGGGGAAAAAACTAGACCCGCCAATCGGAAAATCCGGTGTCAATCATAGATTAAAGAAAATAAGTGAGATAGCCGAAGAGCTAAGGAGGAACCAAAATGAGTAGTAGTACAGTTGTTGTGAATTTACCAGCAGATGCAGAGGCAAGACCGGTGGCAGTGCTTGTACAGATTGCGAGTAAGTATGAGAGCCGGATTACAATTACATCTGAAAACCGTAAGATCAATGCGAAGAGCATTATGGGGATGATGAGCCTTGGATTTGGAAATGGTGATACGTTGGTTGTGGAAGCGGATGGAAACGATGAAGAAGCAGCCATCGAAGAACTTAAAAATTATATAGAATCTGTCAAGTAGTCGTTCTTGCATAAGATTTTCAACTATGGTATTATAAAAATAATTATGCAGGGGCAGACCACAAAGGAGGATCGCAGATGGGAAAGCTGAGCAATTTCTTTAGCAAAATTCCGTTTTTGTCCGGTCTTGGAGGCAAGAAAAAGTCAGCCAAGAGCAATGTTGAGCTTCAGTATGATAAGGCATTAAACCTTATGGAGAACGGTAATGCAGAGGATGCCGTAGAGATATTGGAGAAGATTGTCGACATCGCAATCATGGATCAGAATTACAAGAAGTTTGGAACGGATGCGCTGAAGATTTTAGGGGAATTGTACGAGACAGGTAAATATAGCAACTGTATTGTAGATGTAGATCTAAACAAAGCAACACAGTATTATGAGAAATATACGAACTTGAGCAAGGATGGTGAGATGATTTACAAACTTGCCCAGATGCTTCTTGACATTCAGAATTTTTCAAAGGCGATTACGTTTTTTGAGAAAGCAACGGAATGTGGTGTGAAAGCAGCGTATATGAATCTCGGAAGCATCTACGAGAATGGCTTGAACCGCGTTGATCAATACGGAAACAAGAGCGATTTTGTTGTACCAGTGGATTATGAAAAAGCAATGTCCTGGTATAAAAAGCTGGCTGATATGGGAGATACAAAAGCAAAATCCGCATACGAGCGTGTAGAATATGCAAGCCAGCATACAGACAGTATTGAATTTGAAGAGAAAGATAAACTCTATACAGAAATCGCAGAAGCACGACGTGCGAAAGGCAAGGAGCCGAAGTATAAGGCAATCGATCCGGCACGTTTGCAATACCAGTATACATATGTGCATAATCAGATTGATGGTTATATCCACAAGCTTCCAAAAGACTGGGTAAAGACAATCAACAATGATACAGATGAGGAATATTATGCACCAAGCCTTACATACAAGGATTTTGCGATGTATGTAAGCTATGACAGTATTCCAAGAGATTCCAAGAAGACGCTGGAGAATTACCTTCGTTATTGCAATGATGCATTTGATGAGGAATTACAGTTAAAAGCATATATCACAGAGTATGCAGATGGTATCTGTACAACGTTCTACCACAAGGAGATGGAAAAGGGGATTGTTACTTTTGCATTCTATCAGGGTAAGCGGCTTGCATGTATGCGGTTCGTATGTGCTTCCATGGAAATCATAGAACAATATGAGGAGATTATTTTCGAGACTGCGAACTCGTTCGCATTTGTGGATCCAACTCTTGTCAGTGACCAGAGTCTGAACCGTAAGGATAACCAGTATTACAGCGAGGCATTGTATTGCTATTACTTAGAGGACTACGAAGGTGCGATGGCAGCTGCAAAGCAGGCGTTGAAGCTCGGAAGTATCAAGGCTAGTTATCTGTTGATTGAGCTTTATTATGATGAGGATTCACCGTATAAGGATCTTGAGAAGACGATTAGTTATGCAAAGCAGTTGTTTGATGCGACGAAGGATCCGGATTTGGCATTCCTGCTTGGAAATATCTACGATCAGAAGATGAAGGATTACATGAAAGCACTCAACTGGTACGAGACGGCACATCGTCTTGGCCATCGACGGGTTGCATTTTATCTTGGACGGTTTTATTACTATGGCGTGCTTCGGACGAAGCGGGATGGTATCAAGGCGTTAGAGTATTTCAAGGAAGCACAGGCAAATGGTATTCTGGAAGCAGAAGCTTATATCAAGGATATTCAGGAGCTTGGCAATGAGGATTTGCAGCGTTCTGTGGAGACTTGGGAGCGTTCGGTAGAAGCTGGAAGTGCGCAGGCAGCGTTGAAGGTTGCGTTGTATAAGCAGAGTCAGGTATTCTACATTGCAAATTCGTATGAGATTGAAAAAGCATTTTTGGAAGCTTTGGGACTGGGAAGTTATCAGGCGGCGTATGAGCTTGGTAAGATCTACGAACAGCAGGAAGCAGATGAGAATTATCAGGGCGAGATCAAGAGTATCAAGTACTTTGAGAAAGCTTATGACAACGGATATGAGGACTTCGACAAGGACAACCTCTTTAAGGTGATAGAATATAAAGCTGGCAAGACAAGCGATATGAGCAAACAGATTGAGCTGTATATGCAGAGTGCAAAACAGGCATATGTTCCGGCTGTAAAGAAGATTGTAGAGATGGTTGCGTATATCACACCGGCAGTTGTAGATTTGTATCATGAGCTTTGCGAGATTGCAGAGACAGGAGATGACAGTGCAATTATCTCGATGAATATGCTTGAGAAGAAGTATACAGATCTTATCATCAAGCAGCCAACCAGTGGTCAGAAGGTGATTGAGAACAAGTTCTTCCGTCTGTGTGTTCCGAAGGAGAGTACAGCTGTGATCAACGACGAGGGAGGTACGATTAAGCTTGCGGATTCTGTTGTAGAGTTTGCAGTTGCCGAGATGCCAGTCAGTGCAGATCAGGAGGAGGATTACCTGAAGATCTACAAGCTGATTCTGTCAGAATATCTGCCGGATGAAAATGCGGAGATTATCATTGCGAACTCCCGTATGATTGGTTCCGGTATGCGTGAGACAAAGAACAACGTACATTCTTACAGCATCCTGTTGATCAGCTCAAAGAACCAGTATCTGTTCAAGTTAAGCTCCAGAGATCGCCGTGAGATGATGCTGTTCAAGGATAAGGTGCTTGAGATTGCAAAGTCTCTGGTTGAGACTGGGGAAATCTACGTTGCAACAGAAGAGGCGAAGAAGAAGATTGGACTTTCGTTCCTGCTTCAATCGAACGAGAGTGGATTCCTTTCAATCGGAAAAGCAGAATAAGTTTAGAGTTTATGAAACGCCATGCGTTTGGGATTCCCAATTGCATGGCGTTTTTGCGTGCGGGGAAACACATTTCGGAAGCTGGTAGGCAGGTAGCGGAAAGAAAACTGGGCGCGAGGAGTAGGATGCGAGCGGAAAAACCCACGGCGTGGGTGCAGGTAGAGAAAAGCAGGCGAAAAAACCCAAATCGGATGAGTTCTTGTGATGAAGCAGAGCGGTTGATTGTGTACCGTGCAGGGTATCAGGCATTTTTGAGCACAAATGTGGTATGCCTGATCTTGTGTATTGTCACATTTATCTTTACATTTTTGTTTAAGACAGATATTATGGGATTTGTATATGTATGTATGATTCTGCTTGTGAACAATGTAAGTTATATGATGCGGGCCGCGAAGCTGGGGCAATGCAGGTAGGCAAGCTGGTTATTGCTGAACTGGGAGCGGCTACGCTGGAATTGGAGAAGACATGTGCTTACGAAGGAAATAACGGAAGCAGAGTAAAGATTGAAAAATGGAGGAAACAAACATGGGAATGAATTCTATTGATGCAGAGGATGATCAGTTTGCATATCGGTATGATACGCAGTTGCTGATCGACCGGAGAGATAAGGATTTGGATGAGGATGAAATCGCAGATTATATCACGGATCATATCGAGGGAAACAGCTTGATCGCGGCTGGAGACGAGGATCTGGTGAAGATTCATTTTCATACGAATGAGCCTTGGAAGGTGCTGGAGTATTGTAGCACAGTTGGCGAGATTTATGATATTGTTGTTGAGGATATGATCCGTCAGTCAGCAGGACTGCAGGGGTAGATGCCGATAGGAGAAAATAATGACAGGAAAATTGAAGATATGTAATTTCGGTAAGAACATGTTGCAGATATTTTATGTGACAACGTTGCTTGCAGCCGTCTATCTGATTCTCGGCTTTTGCGGATTCTATGAGCGATGGTTTGCGAATGGTCCGGCAGGAATTACCGTAGAGAAAAAATACTGGCTGATCCGTCTGTGTATTATATTCCTGGTCGAGATTACGATATTTTGGATCGGAATGATCAGCGTGTATCTGACATCACAGCAGTTGGGAATCCGTTGGCGTGTGCTGGGGCTTATATGTGGCTGGATTCCAATTGCGCATCTGGTGATGCTGCATATCATTATTCGGACGGTAAGACGGGAAGTGAAGTTCGAGAAGCTGCGTGCAAAGCGAAATGCTGCGCGGGCAGACGCGCAGATATGTAAGACAAAGTATCCGATTCTTATGGTGCATGGTGTGTTCTTCCGCGATTTTGAACACTTAAATTACTGGGGCAGAATACCGGCGGAGCTTATGGAAAATGGCGCGAAGATCTATTATGGAAACCATAACAGTGCCGCGGCTGTTCGGGATAGCGCGAAAGAATTAGAGACACGTATCAGACAGATCGTCGAGGAAACCGGATGTGAGAAGGTAAATGTAATCGCGCACTCCAAGGGCGGACTTGATACGAGAGCAGCAATCGCACTGACTTCGGCAGGAAAGTATATTGCTTCACTTACGACGATTAACACGCCACACAGGGGCTGTGAATTTGCCGATTATTTATTAGAGAAGATTCCGGAGGCACAGCAAAAGGCGATTGAAAAGGCATATAATGCAGGCGCGGAAAAGCTTGGAGATACGAATCCTGATTTCATGGCGGCCGTCCATGATCTGACTTCCACAAACTGTGCAAGCTTCAATGAAGAAATCAAGGATGCACCGGGTATTTATTACCAGTCATTTGGCTCGAAATTGAATCGCCCATCATCCGGACGGTTTCCGCTCAATCTGTCGTATCTGCTTGTAAAACGGTTTGATGGGCCGAATGACGGATTGGTTGGAGAGAAATCCTTTACATGGGGTGAAGATTATGAGTTCCTGACTGTAAAGGGCAGGCGTGGAATCTCGCATGGGGATGTGATTGACTTGAACCGCGAAGATATTCCGGGATTTGATGTGCGGGAATTTTACGTGCAGCTTGTGGCGAAGCTGAAAGAAAAGGGATTATAACGGAAAACCATCATAAATAAAGAAAAAGTAAGAGACATAATTTATTACAATTTCTAAGCAGACCATTAGAAACACATCGGTACTTAATGAGTGCGTAAGCACGAATTTAGTATCCGCTATGTGTTTCTATGAGTGCGAACGTGTCTGCGTGAAATTTGTAATAAACTATGTCTCGTATTATTTACAAATAAACAAACTATTATCTTACCGCTCTGCAATTGGTGTATATGCACGGTTCCCCGCAATCGACTTGTAAGCCGGGCGGATGATCTTGTTGGCATTGATCAGCTCTTCGATACGGTGGGCGCTCCAGCCGGCGATACGGGCAACGGCAAACATCGGTGTGAAGAGTTCTTCCGGCAGATCAAGCATGGTGTACACGAAACCGCTGTAGAAATCAACGTTCGGGCTTACACCTTTATAGATCTTGCGCTTGTCGGCGATGACTTCCTTCGCAATCTCAGCGACATCCATATAAAGCTTGTATTCTTTCTCTTTGTGCTTTTCCTCAGACAGTTTTCCGACAAAGGTCTGGAATACATTCGCACGTGGATCAGAGATGGAGTATACGGCATGTCCCATTCCGTAGATCAGTCCGGAACGGTCGAAGGCTTTCTTGTCCAGAATATCGCACAGGTACTGACGGATTTCATCTTTATCATCCCAGTCACGGACGTGCTCTTTCAGATCGTCAAACATACGCTTTACCTTGACATTGGCACCACCGTGCTTTGGCCCCTTCAAAGAGCAAAGGGAAGCGGCAACCGAAGAATATGTATCCGTACCGGAGGAGGTAACAACGTGTGTTGTAAATGTGGAGTTGTTACCACCGCCATGTTCCGCATGGAGCACAAGCGCTAAGTCGAGCACCTTTGCTTCGGTATCGGTATAAGATTTATCCTGACGCAGGAGGCGCAGAATATTCTCGGCAGTGGAAAGCTCCGGCTTTGGCTTGTGGATATAAAGTCCCTTCCCAAGCTCGTAGTGGCGGTATGCCTGATACGAGTACACGGCAAGCGCCGGGAAATTCGCAATCAGCTCAATGCTCTGACGAAGGACGTTCGGAATGCTGACATCCATGGCGTTTGTATCGTAAGAACTGAGTGTGAGGATATTTTTCGCAAGAGCATTCATGATATCGGGTGTCGGTGTTTTTAATATAATGTCTCTTGCAAAATAATGTGGCAGCTTCCGGTAGGAACCGAGCAGCGTGTTGAAATCTGCAAGCTCTTTTTTATTCGGCAGCTCACCGAAGAGCAGAAGATAGACGGTTTCTTCAAAACCAAAACGCTTCTCGGAAGTAAAGCCCCTGACCAGATCATAAATGTTAATTCCACGGTAGTAGAGCTGACCGTCGATTGGTATGGTGACACCATTTACCTCCTCGGAGGAGATGATTGTGGAGATCTCTGTAAGGCCTGTCAGAACTCCTTTGCCGTCTAAATCGCGCAACCCGCGCTTTACCTGATATTTTGTATACAATTCGGGATCAATCACATCGTGGCTTTCACATAATTTTGCCAAACGCTCGAACTCCGGTGTGACTGCTGAAAATTCCTGTTGATTCATATATTCACTTCCTTATTTGATTTGTTAATGATGCATTGCAGACGATGAAACCAGCAAATGTAACAATGCAATAAGTACATGCTGATAGACAATGACACAGTCTGATAATTGCACATATATGATATATGCGAATTTTATGCTATATGTTTATCGCGGTTTGCGATAACTTATATATTAGCATACTATAATTTCAATATTTTGGCAAACCATTTCCCGTGAACAAATTGTGAAATTTATACAAAAAATGTAAATTGGATATCAAAGATACGGAATGAGAAAATGTTTTTCGGTCCGGTATGCTCAAGGTAAATATGTAAAAAGTCTTAAAAAATACAAAAATTCAAGAAAAGTTATTGAAAATTTTTATTATGTATATTAAAATATCAGAGATATTGAATTAACGCCTGTGGAGTTCGGAGGTACGAGGACGATGAAGCAGGAAGTCTATTGATGTTAGACAATGAGTAGTTCACCGTATATGTTATTTTAGGAGGATAATTATGGAAGCAAGTGATTTCAGAAATGGTGTGACTTTTGTATGTGATGGTCAGCCTTGTCAGGTAATCGAGTTTCAGCACGTAAAGCCAGGTAAGGGTGCTGCATTCGTTCGTACAAAGTATAAGAATATTATCACAGGTGCAATCAGAGAGACAAGTTTCAACCCGACAGCAAAGTTTGAGTCTGCATTTATCGAGCGTAAGGATATGGATTATTCTTACAAGGATGGAAACCTCTATTACTTCATGGATCAGGAGACATATGAGATGATTCCTGTAGATGAGAGCGTTGTAGGCGATGCTATGAAGTTTGTCAAGGAAGGTATGACATGCAAGATTTCTACTTACGAAGGCAATGTATTCGCAGTGGAAGGACCGGATTTCGTAGAACTTGAGATTACAGAGTGTGAGCCGGGTGTCGCAGGAAATACAGCAACAAATGCTACAAAGCCATGTACAGTTGAGACAGGTGCAACATTGAATGTTCCTCTGTTCATCAACCAGGGTGAGATCATCAAGATTGATACACGTACAGGAAAGTATCTTTCAAGAGCAAAGTAATTTCAGAATTACGAAGTAAATGAGAATGATTTAAAGCACGTTCCGTTATGGAGCGTGCTTTTTTATGTTTGCACGCCATGGGCGCTCTAACGGATGAAATCCGTAAGTTCCAATCATATAATCCTATCTACTGCATATATATAGAGTAGGGGTGAATTCTGTGAAAAATCAAATTATGAAACTGCTGCCTCCTTGTGTTCGATACATATTAAATCAGATTGATATAGATTATAATTCCTTGATCGAGCTTCGGTTCCGGATCTGTGAACCGTTGATTCTTGTATTTGATCAGGGGGAATCGTTTGTGAACAACTGTGGAGGATTGACCATTGATCGAAAGAGAGCATATCGGGTAACTGCGGACGATATCCGGGGGATTATTGATGCTGTGACCGATTATTCATTATATGCGTATGAAAATGAAGTAAGACAGGGATTTGTGACGGTTTGCGGCGGACACCGTGTGGGTGTTGCCGGCCAGGTTGTGTTGGAACATGGGAGAGTAAAAAACGTGAAACATATTTCATTTATCAATATCCGTGTATCCCATCAGATTAAGGGATGCGCGGCGTGCCTGCTGCCATATGTGATAAAAGATGGCAGGCTTTTGCATACACTTATTATATCGCCACCCGGGTGTGGAAAGACAACAATTCTGCGTGATTTAGTCCGCCTCATATCAGATGGAAACAGTTATTGCAGAGGGATGAATGTAGGAGTTGTGGATGAGCGGTCGGAACTTGCTGCCTGCTATATGGGAATTCCACAAAATGATGTCGGTCTCCGTACAGATATTCTGGACGGATGCCCCAAAGCAGAAGGTATGCTGATGCTGCTGCGTTCTATGAATCCAAAAGTAATCGCGGTGGATGAGATTGGCAGCCGGGAGGATATCGATGCCATCTCCTATGTCATAAACTGTGGCTGTGGAATTCTGGCGACGATTCATGGAGATTCCATCGATGATATCCGCACGCGCCCGGTGCTTCGGAAGCTGGTGGAAGAAAAGGTGTTTGAACGTTATATCGTGCTTGGGCGAAGTGCAGGGATTGGAACTGTGGAATCAATCTTTGACGAGAGGGGAAATGAGTTATATATTGGATCACTTTCAGTTGCAAACTGATCGGAATCTGCCTTGTGCTTGGTGGATGTGCCGCAATGGGAATCCTGCATGCGGCTGGCATCCGCAGACGCGTGAAGGAGATGCGGGCATATGCACGGGTGTTATCATTTCTATCCGGGGAGCTTAGGTATCGCAGAGATATATTGACGGAAGTGTTCGCACGTGTTGAAAAAAAATGCATGCCGCCATTTGCAGAATGGCTGACCGGCATTTCCGATGATTTAAAAAAAATACAGGATGCATGTGGAATGCCGGATCCTGTGTCTGTAACAGATTTCGACCAGATATGGAAGTGCAGGGCGGACGAGCTTTATACCCGGTCTGGTCTGAAGAAGGAGGACATGGACTATATATATAATCTGGGACAAATGATTGGATATCTGGATGTGCAGGCACAGGAAGAAGGAATCGCTTTACTCGCAGAGGAAGTCGGAAGACATATTCAGAAACTCGAGGACGATTCAAAAGAGCAGATAAAAATCGCATGCGTGGCGGGAGCGGTGGCAGGCGTACTGCTGGTGATTATCTTGGTGTAGGGGATGCGGGAAAATGGCAGTTCAATTGATTTTTAAAATTGCAGCGGTTGGAATTGTGGTTGCGCTGATCAATCAGGTGTTAAAACATTCCGGGCGGGATGACCAGGCATATCTTGTGAGTCTTGCTGGATTGATCATTGTATTGACGTGGATTATTCCTTATGTTAACCAGTTGTTTCAGGATATCAATACGCTATTTGGATTTTAATGGAGGAATGTGATCCGGTATGAATCTAGGTATGACGATGGTATTTGCAATAGTGGCGGTCGTTCTGGCGCTATCTCTTAAATCAAGAAATCCGGAATTCAGCACCCTGATCAGTGTGGCAGTCTGTCTGATCTTGCTTTTTATCTGTGTAGCGCGAATGCGTGTGATGCTGCGCGGCATCCGGACGCTGACAGATAAAATCCGGATGGACAGTACATATCTGGCGATATTGGTCAAGCTGATTGGAATCGCCTATATCTGTGAGTTTGCTGCAAGCATCAGCCGGGATTCCGGTTACAGCGCAGTTGCTTCCCAGATTGAGCTGCTTGGGAAACTCACGATGCTTGCGGTTTCGCTTCCTGTTTTCATGCAGGTGGTGCAAATGGTTTTATCGTTGACTGCCTGATGCGGCAGAAAAAGTAAAAATCAAAACATGGGGGATGGATTGTGTGAAAAAAATAGGACGTATAATGCAAACAATCCGGTGGCTGGTGTTTGGACTGGCCATTTTTCTATGCTTCGGTAAACCATATCAGACGGTTGCTGCAAACAATCTGGATCCGGATACGGAGACACCGTCATCCAAACCGGGACAAGCTGCCACAGAGGAAAAAGAAACGGAACAAACAGATGAAATCTATGAGTCCATCCTTGAGGAACTTGATCTCGACGAACTCGAACAGGAATTTCAGCGGGAAGGAATCGAGATGCCGGTATCATTTTCAGATATGGTGAAAAAACAGATAGAGGGCGATGAAAAATCAGTTCTTTCGGCCTTTTTGGAAACTGTAAGCCATGCATTTTTGGGTACGCTGACACAAAATAAAAGCCTGTTGCTGGAACTGATCGGAATTGTGCTGATCGGAAGTATTTTTGTCAATCTGTCAAATTCGTTTGCAAGTGGGATGATCAGTGAAAACGGGTTTTATATCACATATATGCTTATGACATCCCTGCTTTTGACGTCTTTTTCCATGGCATATGGCATCACTGTTTCGGCACTCGAAAAAGTGTTGGTTGCGGTCCGCCTTTTTGTCCCGGCATTTTTGCTGGTGTTACAATTTCTTGGGCATACGGCGGCAGCGGGTGGTACCTATCACCTGGTTTTGGTTGGAATCTGGATGATACAGGCGGTCATTATCCGCGTGGTTTTGCCGCTTATTGAATTTTATGTCATTGTTTCTATGGTAAACAATCTTGGAAAAGAGGATAGTTTTTCAAAACTGTGTGAGCTTGTGCAAAGCCTGATCAAATGGATTCTCAAGACGATTATAGCTGCTGTGATCGGCCTCAATATCATCAAAGGACTTCTGGGACCGCAAATGGATATCCTTGGAAAGACGATGATAAACCGGACGCTTGCGGCAATTCCGGGAAGTGTTGTCTCTGTGCTTGCAGGAACATATCTTGCCTGTGGAATGATCATAAAAAACAGTATCGGTATAGCAGGAATCATCCTGTTGTCTGTCATATGCCTGATTCCACTGGTGCAGCTTTTTTTGCTGATGTTTACTGTGCGGATCACAACCGCATTGATTCAGCCGATGGGCGACCGGCGGTATGTAGATGGAACATCGGCACTTGCGGGAGGAATCGGGATGCTGATGCAGGCGTTGGCAAGTGCACTTGTTTTGTTTGTGGTTACACTTGCGATTATGGCAGGTGCAACAAATGGCTCGACAGGGTAAACGATTGGGGGGAAAATCGGGATGTCCGGATGGATGAAAAGTCTGATTTTTTATTTGCTGCTTGCAGCGATTGTTACGCAGATGGCTCCATCAAAGCAATACAGGCAATATATTCGTTATTATATCGGGCTGGTTGTGATTGTTCTGCTGGCAAGCCCGCTTCGCTTCCTGTTCCATTTTGGAAGCGGGGATTTGCAGGAGCTATTATATGAACTCGAACATGTGGAATCGCAAGAACTGTTTTGGGAAAATGGGGGCAGTCTGTCGGACTATTACGATATGAGTGTCCGGGAAGAAATCCGCAGGAACCTGGAACATTACCCAGTGGAGGATGTGGCGGTTATAACAACAGCGGATGGAACGTTGCTTCAATGTACCGTCTATGTAACAGAAACTTTGATGACGGAACAAACAGAGTCCGAAATAAAAAAATATATTTCGGATGTCTATAATTTCGATGATGCTCGTATATATGTAGTAAGACGGTGAGAATATGGAGTTGAAATTTAAGAAAAACGAAAAATGGAACAAAGTAATCCTGATCGTGCTGTGCGGTATCTTATTGCTTGTGATTGCTATGCCGCAGAAGACATCTTATACAGGTGCGGAGAAAACGACAACGGAAGTGGCAGATGCATCTGCTTATGAAGAACGCCTGCGGAAACTGCTGGCCGACACCTATGGCGCAGATGTTGTGGATGTGCTGATCTATGCTGGAAATAAGACACAGACATATTATGGATCAAATGGTCAGGAAAGTATATCGGGCGTTCTGATCACGATAAAAAAGGAAGCGGTTTCTGATACAACGGTTGCAGATATTACGTTGGCTGTATGTGCGTTGTTTGATTTGCCGGCGCATAAGGTGGCGGTTTTAGTAAAAAAATAGGGAGGGTTTTATGAAGAAGAAAAACATGAAACGAAACCAGATTATTATTGGAGCGCTCACAGTCCTGCTTGGTGTGGCAGGTTATATAAACTTTTCTAGTGAGAAGTTCAATCTTGCATCGGAAGAGAAAGAGACAGCACAATCCGCATTTGCGGAAGAGCAGATGTCAACCTATACGGATGCATCGATGTCTGCAAACGGGGAGGTATCCGGAGAAATGACCGTTTCCGATCTGGATGAGGATGAGAAAATGGAATTGAATTCTGAGGAAGGAAAAATCGGAGAGGCAGTACTTACTTCTGCAAATGCAGCAAATAACTTTGTTTCCATCAAGCTGAACCGGGAGCAGAACCGGAGCCAGAACAAAGAGACGCTGTTGGAAATCATCAATGGGGACGGGATGGATACGCAGGCAGTTGCATTTGCGACGGACGCATATGTGAAGCTCACGGAGGACGCGGAAAAAGAACAGGAAGCGGAATCCATTCTTGCAGCAAAAGGATTTGGAGATGCGATCGTTTCTATCAGCGATACCTGTGTGGATGTCGTGTTAAACTGCACAGAACTTCCGGATGCCAGACGGGCACAGGTGGAAGATGTTGTGACGCGGAAAACCGGATGCAATGTGGAAGATATTGTAATCACACTTGCACAATAAGAAAAACGGAAAAAGCCTTGCATGAATGCAGGGCTTTTTGGTTGCATATTATGCACAAATTGGGTATAATATTCTACATATGCAAAGAAATAACAACCATAGAGGAATAGATAAGGAGGCAGTTATGAGTGATATGATAAACGAAGACGAAAAGATTGGAAAAATCAGTATAGCAGACGGTGTTGTAGCATCGATTGCAGGCATTGCTGCGATTGAGGTGGAAGGTGTATCGAAACTGACGGGAAATATATCAAAGGAGCTCGTTGCCAAGCTTGGAAAGAAAAACCTGGCCAATGGCGTGAAAGTAGAAATCACAGATGGAAATGTTGCCGTTGATCTGTCTTTGGAAGTAGAATATGGTACAAGTATCAAGAAGGTATCCGAGGATGTACAAGAGAAAGTCAAGCAGGCAATTGAGAATATGACAGGACTGCATGTGCGTGTTGTAAATGTGGTTGTGTCTGGCATCCGTATGAATAAAGAGTAAGGCGGTTAATTATGACAAGACGAGGAATTCGAGAAAATATTTTCCTGATTATTTTCAAAGCGGCATTTAACAATCAGGAAGAGATGGAAGAACAGATTCATTTTACGGTGGATCAGATTGAGACACCAGAAGAAGATCCGGATGATATCGCGGTTGCAGAGGCGGGATGTGCGAAGGAAAGTGAGATTGCCTATATCGAGGAAAAGTCTCACAAAATCCTTGCCATGCTTCCTGAGCTTGATGCGAAAATCAGCGAGATTTCAGAAGGCTGGCAGATTGGCAGACTTGGAAAGCCGGAACTTGCAATCCTCCGTGTCGCATTGTATGAGATGCTTTATGATGAGGAAGTACCATTCGGAGTCGCAATCAATGAAGCGGTTGAACTTGCAAAGAAATATTGCAATCCGGATGCAAGCGGATTTATCAATGCAGTGTTAGCAAAGGTTCAGGAACCATGAGAGTTGAGAACGGAAAAAGAATCTATTCTGTCCGGGATGTAAATGCTTATACAGAAAATATCATCACACGGGATTATATGTTGAAAAATATATGCCTCGAGGGAGAAATCACCCAGTATAACAAAGCGGGTACCGGGCATATCTATCTGACGTTGAAAGATTGCACGCCGCCGGGACAAGCCGGTTACGATGCTTCTTACAACGGAATTTTAAAAGTAAATATCTGGAAAAGCACAGCACAACGTCTGCAGGTGGAACTTTCTGTCGGTGATGTGATTGTGCTGACCGGAAGAGCAGGCATCTACGCCCCAAATGGAACCTATAGCATCTCTGCGTCTACAGTCCGGAAAAAAGAAGAAACCGGATGGCACGGAGCTGCTTATGCGGAGACGAAAAAAAGATTAGAGGCGGAAGGACTGTTTGATGCGGCAATAAAAAAGCCAATCCCGAAATATCCAAAGACGGTTGGAATCCTTGCATCGGTCGGGACAAATGGATATAAAGACATCACAGTCAACGGAAAAAAACAGAATCCATATATTCAGATGTATGTCTGTGATTCGCGTGTACAGGGTGAGAATGCGGTAGAGATGCTGGTGGACGGAATCAGACGACTGGACCGGATGGGACTGTCTGTGATCGTGATTGTCCGCGGTGGTGGTGCGAAAGAAGATTTGAACGCATTTGACGATGAACGGGTGGTGCGAGCGGTCTACCAGGCAAAGACACCGGTGATTTCCGGAACCGGTCATGAAGGAGATTTCTCTTTGACGGATGAGGCTGCAGATGCCAGGGAATCAACACCATCCATGGTGGCAAAGCGTGTGTTTCCGGATGCGTCCGATATCCGGAGCAACCTGAATTACAGAGCCCGGGAGATGGCACAATATATGAGCGGCAAATGCCATTTGCAGCAAAATGAACTGGAGACTGTAAAAAAAGAGATGACGATTCATATGCAGTCAAAACTCCAGACGATGAAAGATCAGATAGCATCCTATGCGAGACTGATTCAGACGGGATCACCGCAGGCAAAACTTGCAGAAAACCGTGAAGTATTACAACGCAAATCGGAGCTGTTAAAAGGAAATACAAACAGCCTGCTGCAAAGATATAATCACCGGATTGAGATGTTGATTGCAACATTGCATGGAAATTCGCCGACTGCAAAACTGACAGGCGGCTTTGGCTATCTCGAAGTGCAGGGGCATCCCGTGCTTTCTGCCGCAGACACAAAGGCAGGAGATACTCTCCGGGTTGTTGTGCATGATGGAGAAATCTCTGCGACCGTAGATGACGTCAAAAAAACAGAGGAAATATAAAACAGGAGAGTTCAACAGATGGAGACAGAAACAAAGAACTTTGATTTAGAAGACGCATTTGCGCGCCTTGATGAAATCAATAAAAAACTGGCTGACCCCAAAACAAGCTTAAAGGATGCGCTTGAGCTTTACAAAGAAGGCGTGACGCTTGTATCGGCATGCAGGGAAGAATTTTTGAGTGTCGAAAAGGAGATAAAGATTTTAGATGAAGTATGATGCGTCGAAAATAGAAGATATGATCGAGCCATATCTGCCAGAAGAAAAAGGATACCAGAAGACGGTCCTTTGTGCCATGAATTATGCAGTCAGGGCAGGAGGAAAACGCTTGCGGCCCATGATGTTACGACTTTGCTATGATATGTTTGCAAAAGAAGCAAAGGAAGACGTCGTGCGTCCGTTTATGGCAGCGATGGAGATGATCCATACATATTCGCTTGTACATGATGATCTTCCGGCGATGGATAATGATGCACTCCGGAGAGGGCTTCCGACTGTTCATGTGCAGTTTGGTGAGGACATGGCGATATTAGCCGGGGATGCGCTGTTAAATTATGCGTTTGAGACGATGGGAAAGGCATTTTCTGTATGTCCGGGAGACATGGGTATTGAAAAGGCATTTTGCGTGATGGCAAAAAAGGCAGGTATCTATGGTATGGTCGGTGGTCAGGTTTTAGATGTTGAACGTGCGGGACTTCCGATGGATGAAAACCAGCTGGCATTTATATATGAGAATAAGACAGGCGCTTTAATTGCGGCAGCATGTATGTGTGGTGCGTATCTGGCTGGTGCGATGGAAGAAGATGTCAAAGCGCTTGAAGAGATGGCTTATGCAGTCGGACTTGCATTTCAGGTGCAGGATGACATTCTTGATCTTATCGGAGATGAAGCGTCGATTGGAAAACCGACACACTCGGATGAAAAAAATCACAAAGTCACATATGTGACAGTACATGGGATGGAGAATGCAAAACAGTATGTTGCTTCTATGTCGCAGCGCGCTGTTTTAATATTGGAGAATATGAACGTGAGGGATAAGGAAGCCAGAGATGAGATGATAGCGCTTGTAAAAAGTCTGATTGACCGCGATCATTGAGATATTCAGATGGCTTATGATAGGACAATAAAATGCAGATTTTAGATAAAATCACAAAGGAAAATGACATAAAAGAAATAGACAGACAGGAGTATCCGGAACTTGCACAGGAAATACGCGATTTTTTGATTGAAAAAGTGAGTAAATATGGTGGACATCTTGCGTCGAATCTTGGAACCGTGGAGCTTACGATGGCACTGCATGCGGTTATGGATTTTCCTGCGGACAAACTGATCTTTGATGTAGGGCATCAGTCCTACACGCATAAGATATTGACAGGGAGAAAAGAACTGTTTGATTCGCTCCGTCAATATGAAGGGTTAAGCGGATTCCCAAAGCGGGGAGAAAGTCCCTGTGATGCGTTCGATACCGGACACAGTTCAACCGGTATTTCTGCTGCGATGGGATATGCGGTAGCGCGGGATATGCGCGGAACAGACGAAAAGGTAGCAGTTGTAATCGGAGATGGATCGCTGACAGGTGGTATGGCGTATGAAGCGTTAAATGGATTAGCCCAGTTAAAGACCGGATGTGTCGTGATCATCAATGACAATGAAATGTCAATCGATAAAAACGTTGGCGGTCTGTCCAAATACTTAAATGAAATCCGCCTTGGAAATGCATACAATGAATTAAAAACCGGTGTGGAGAGCAGCCTGTTAAATTCAAAAACCGGAACCCGGATTGCGAAAATTTTGAAAAAATCAAAGGATAATATCAAGCAGCTTTTCGTCCCGGGGATGTTCTTTGAGGAACTTGGAATTACGTATGTCGGTCCGATTGACGGACATAATATCAACCAGATGATTACAACATTCCAGCAGGCATTCCGTTTGGATAAGCCAATCATTATCCACGTGAAAACACAAAAAGGCCGGGGATATGGGTATGCAGAACGCCATCCGGATTATTTCCATGGAATTGCTCCGTTTGATCCGTTGACCGGGAAAGTGCGTGCACCGAAAAAAACGAGCTGTTATACGGATATTTTTGCGAAAAAGATGGTTGAACTTGGCGAAAAACAGGATAATCTTGTTGCGATTACAGCAGCCATGGCACAGGGAACCGGGCTTTCCAGATTTGCAGAGGCTTACCCGAACCGCTTTTTTGATGTCGGGATTGCAGAACAACATGCGGTGACATTTGCAGCGGGGATGGCAGCGGCCGGATTAGTACCGGTTGTTGCAGTTTATTCTTCTTTCCTGCAGCGGGCATATGATCAGATTCTGCATGATGTGTGTCTGCAGAATCTGCATGTGATATTTGCAATTGACCGGGCAGGTCTTGTTGGGCAGGATGGAGAAACTCATCAGGGAATATATGATGTGGCATATCTTTCCCATATGCCGGGCATGACAGTATTAGCACCGAAAAACAGATACGAATTAGAAGCGATGCTTGATTATGCATACGCATTGGACGGACCGGTTGCAATCCGGTATCCGCGCGGCAGTGCATACAAAGGACGCGCAGATATACAGAGCAAAATAGAAACAGGCAGGAGTGAAGTGATTCAAGAAGCGCAGGAAGTGTGTGTTTTTTCCTGTGGCAGTAAGATGGAAGAGGCAGACCGGCTGGTTCATATGCTGGAAGAAAAAAAGATTCCGGCAACTCTTGTCAATGTAAGGTTTTTGTCAGATGTTGATGTGCCGCTTGTGGAGCGCCTTGCACAGACGCATCAGATATTTGTCACGTTGGAAGATGCAATCTGGGAAGGATCCTACAGTGAGCGCCTGCTTACATTCCTGGCATGCCGGAAATGTCCGGACAGCTATACGTTTGTGAGTGGTGCGATACCGAAGCCATGCGTTCCACAGGGAAAAGTCGAAGAATTGTGTCATGCCATGCAGATCGATGCAACTGGACTTTTTGATAAAATCGTGGCAGCAAGAGGGAAAAAATAAGATGGAAAAACAAAAAAAACAACGTCTCGACGTATTGTTAGTGGAAAAAGGACTCGCGGAATCGAGAGAAAAAGCAAAAGCCATTCTTATGGCTGGAATTGTATATGTAGATGGAAACAAGGAAGACAAAGCAGGCACAACATTTGCACCGGACGTACAGATTGAAGTAAAAGGAAAGACGCTGCCATATGTAAGCCGTGGCGGCTTGAAGCTTGAAAAAGCCATGCAGCAGTTTCCAATCACATTATCCGGAAAAGTCTGTATGGATGTCGGTTCTTCTACGGGCGGCTTTACGGACTGCATGCTGCAAAATGGAGCAGTGAAGGTGTATGCTGTCGATGTCGGGCATGGACAGCTTGCGTGGAAACTTCGAAATGACCCACGTGTAGTATGCATGGAGAAGACAAATATTCGATATGTGACACCGGAAGATATAGAAGAACGTGTTGATTTTTCTTCCATCGATGTGTCGTTTATCTCTCTTACAAAAGTACTGCTCCCGGTTAAAAATCTGCTGACCGACAAGGGACAGATCGTGTGTCTGATTAAACCGCAGTTTGAAGCGGGTCGGGAAAAAGTGGGTAAAAAAGGTGTTGTGCGGGATCGGAATGTCCATGAAGAAGTGATAGAGATGGTAATTGCGTATGCTGCTTCCATTGAGCTTTATCCGCTGGCGCTTGACTTTTCGCCGGTGAAAGGACCGGAGGGAAATATCGAATATTTATTGTTCTTGTCGAAGAACAAGGAAGATCAGAAGATCATGGATGATGCATCCATTGATATACATGCAGTTGTTACAGCTTCGCATGAAGCGCTGGACAAAAAACAGGCAGGGGAAACAGGCAATGAATAAGTTTTTGATCGTAGCAAATACAGATAAAGATATCAATTTAAAACTTTCCCAGGATATTGTTGCCTATATCACGAAGAAGGGTGCAACAGCCATGGTTGTAAGTGACATAGAAGCGCACTATGACAAGGCGGTCATCCGGCCAGAGTTTTTAAAAGGCGTAGAAGTTGTAATCGTGCTTGGCGGAGATGGAACGATGCTTCGCGCAGCGCATGGGATTGGAACCTACGATGTTCCTCTTATGGGCATCAATCTCGGTACCGTTGGATTTTTGACTGAGATTGAAGTCTCCAATGCCTACAAAGCAGTTGATCGTCTGCTTGCGGGTGATTTTAAAATAGAAAAAAGAATGATGGTTGAAGGGAAAATAAAGGATAAGTGTTTTTCGTGTTTGAACGATGTTGTGATTACACGTGCCGGATTTTCCAGGATTATCGGACTGAATATCTATGTAAACGATCAGTTGTTAGACACATATGAGGCAGATGGCGTAATCGTAGCGACGCCAACAGGTTCCACCGGCTATAATCTGTCTGCCGGTGGTCCGATCATCAGCCCAAAGGCAAGGGCAGTTGTTGTGACGCCGATTTCTCCTCATTCGCTTACCTCCAAGAGCGTTGTGTTTGACAGTACAGACCATATCCGGATTAAAGTTGTCAAGAAGCGGAGAACACAGGAAACAGAGGCAATCGTATCATTTGATGGCGCAGACAATATTGAATTATCGGCAGGAGAGAGTGTAGAAGTTACATGTTCTTCGAGAGAAATCCGTCTGATAAAAATGTATGATACAAGCTTTTACAGTGTTTTACGCGAAAAGATAGGGGGAGCTTAAATGAGCAAGCAGAAACGTCAACAGGCATTGCTGGAATTGATATCAGAATATGAGATTGATACACAGGAAGAACTGACAAGACGGTTGCAGGCTTTGGGGTTTGAGACAACCCAGGCAACGATATCCAGAGATATACGAGAATTGAAACTGGAAAAAGTTTCCAGCGAAAGCGGGAAACACAGATATGCTGCAAGTTTGGAACCGGAGACAGGGACACATGCGTCTTATCAGCATGTATTATCTTCCTGTATTACATCGATGGAAGCTGCTCAGAATATTATTGTAGTAAAGACAGTCGCAGGTATGGCGATGGCGGTTGGAGCGGCGATTGACCATCTGGCGTTAGATGGGATTTTAGGATGTATTGCAGGCGATGACACACTCTTCCTTGCGATCCGTGATGGAGAACAGGCAGCGGAAATTATTGGAGAGATAAAAAAATGTTGTTGACAATGCATATCAAAAATATAGCACTGATTGAAGAAATCGATATTGATTTTCAGGATCAGTTAAATATACTGACAGGAGAAACCGGAGCCGGAAAGTCAATTATTATCGGTTCACTTGGAATCTGCCTGGGTGGTAAATTTTCAAAAGATCTGTTACGCGATGAAAAAAAGGATGGGTTAGTGGAACTCACGTTTTCCGTTGACCGGGAATCAATCCGCAGAGCATTAGAAAAACTGGAAGTCGATCTTGGTGAATCTGACGAATTGCTGATCACCAGACGTCTGTCTCCGAATGGAAGGACAGTGAACCGGGTAAATGATACGACAGTGACAATCAACCGGCTAAAAGAAATTGCTTCTCTTTTGATCAATCTTCATGCACAGCATGAACAACAGACGCTTTTGAAGCCGGCAAAACATCTCGAGATGTTAGACCGTTTCGGTGGTGAACAGCTAGAACAACTGAAAAATGATGTTCGGGAAGATTTCCGGATCTATAAGGATTTTTACGAACAGAAGACGCAGGGGGGCATGGATGAAGCAGAAAGAAATAAGCGGATGGATTTCCTGCAATACCAGATTCGTGAGATTCAGGATGCAAAGCTTGTGGAAGGGGAAGATGAACAGCTTGAGCGTCAATATAAAAAAGCTGTAAATGCAAAAGAAATTCTGCAATGTGCGGATACGGCTTACGAATTGACAGGGTATGCAGGAAATTCCGCTGCAGAACAGATAGGCCGGGCACTCCGTGAGATGCATAGGCTCAAAGAACTTGATCCGGATTTTGCAGATACTGCATCACTCCTGCAGGATGTAGATGAACTGCTTTCTGATTTCAACAGGGAAATCAGTGAGTACATGAAAGATATGGAATTTGATGAATCCGAGTTCCGCGATATGGAATACCGGCTTGACCAGATCAATTCCCTAAAAGCAAAATATGGAGTCACGATTCCGGATATTTTAAAGAGTCTCGCGGATTTTGAACAGGAGTATGAAAAATTAACCGGCTACGAATCCTATATGCAGGAGCTCGAAAAAAAATATCAGGCACAAAAAGAAAAACTGGAAGCAAGCAGTGAGAAACTGTCGAAAGAGCGAAAAAAACAGGCAGAGGCGCTTTGCCGGATTATCCGGACATCCCTTGAGGATATGAATTTTAATACGGTTCAATTTGAGATGCGGTTTCAAAAAACGCCATCTTATAGCGCAAATGGATTCGACGATGCCTGCTTTTATATCTCGACAAATATCGGGTCTGATCTACGTCCTTTGCACGAAGTTGCATCCGGTGGAGAACTTTCAAGGATTATGCTTGCCATGAAATCCTGCCTTGCGAATCAGGACGACACACCGACTCTGGTATTTGACGAAATTGACGTTGGAATCAGCGGAAGGACTGCGCAGAAGGTTGCCGAAAAAATGTCGATTTTATCCAGACATCATCAGGTAATCTGCATCACGCATCTTTCACAGATTGCTGCGATGGCAGATGCCCATTATCTGATAGAGAAAAATGTGGAAAACGAAAAGACAATTACCAATATCCGTCTTTTGTCAAAAGAAGAAGAAATTGAAGAACTCGCACGTTTGATCGGAGGCGCAAAAATCACAGAGACGACGATCAAAACCGTGACAGAAATGAAAGGATTGGCAGAACAGGCAAAAATAAACTGATTATCTAATTTAAAATATCAGATACTAAGAGTACATGGACAAACATGTACTCTTTTTTTGTTTATATGTTCCAAAAAGAAAGGTCGGAAAAAATCGAAGGAGGGAATCTGTATGAAAGCATATCGAAATACGTTATTTTTTGTTTTTATCACTTTGATCGTTATACTTTTCTATCATAACCGGGAATATATATATCCGGATGAAAGTAAAAAAACAAATACAGACATATATGAAAAAATGAATCAGGATGAGATTTCTGCTGTATCATCGGATGGAGAAGCTGCACGTATGGTCTGTCCTTCAGGAGAACCGGTAGGAATCTATGTAAAAACAAAAGGCGTTATGGTTGTTTCTGTCAATGAAATTGATAGTCAGGAAGGAAAACAGCCATCTCCGTGTGAAGGAATTTTAAACCCCGGTGATTATATTATGCGAATCAATGGACAGCAGGTGCGTGATAAGGCGGCCATGATAAAAAAGATACAGGAAAGTAATGGACATGAGATATCGATGTATGTACACAGGGAAAGTAATGATTTTCAATTCCGTGTAACACCGGTCATGTCCAAATCCGGAACGTATGTGATTGGTGTATGGGTGAAGGACGACATTGCAGGAATTGGAACAATCACGTATACAGATGGAAACCGGTTTGCTGCACTTGGGCATAGCATAAATGATAACGATACAGGACTTACATTCTGTGTTTCGGATGGCGCAATCTATAAAACAACGATTGTCCGGATCAGAAAACCACAACCACATATGCCGGGGCGGCTGGAAGGAGTCATTAATTATGCAGACCAGTTTGTGATTGGACGTGTAGAAGAAAATAACACATTTGGAATCCGTGGGTATCTCACAAAGAAACAACAGAGCTTATCCGCGGAAGAAAAAGTACCGATCGCAAAAAAAGAGGATGTTCATACGGGAAAGGCATACCTGCGTTCTTCTCTGTCAGGAGAATCCCAAGATTATGAGATCCGGATTGTGACTGTGGATGCAGATAATGAGAACGGAAAATGTATGGAAATTGCAGTTGTGGACGAAAGATTACTTTCACTCACGGGGGGGATTGTACAGGGAATCAGCGGTACGCCAATTCTGCAGGATGGAAAACTGATTGGTGCAGTGACACATGTTTTTGTTGATGATTCTACGAGAGGATACGGTATTTTTATTGAAGAAATGATGAAGTGAAAGAATGCTGTCGAAATATACAGGTGCAGAAATTGGCGGAAAATGCTGTCAATATCTACTGTCGCAACTTGCGTTTTATTATGTATTGCCCTCGCAAAATAATGAATCTATAATATCTTTGATATCAAGATTAGAGGGGGATAGTTTTATGAAGACAAAAGTGCTTATCATAAAACATGATGTGAAATCTGCCACCAGATTAAAACAGCAGATTTCGAAGAACAAGGATATTTGGGTAAGTGATGTAATATCGGATGGAGGTCATGCTGCTTCTGCAATCCGGACACAGAACCCAAATGTAATTTTACTTGATTTTCTGCTTCCAAACCTCGATGGCCTGGCGGTCATGGAGGAAGTGAATGGATGGGGAAACCGTGGCTATCATTTTTTGCTGCAGGGGAACAGCAGTCAGATAAAATTTGCGCAGACGACATGCAGAGAAAATACGGATCATATATTTGTACGATTTCTTGATGAAGAGTGTGAGAGACCGGATATGGAAAAAGAAATTCTGACTTTGGCAAAATGCAGACAGACAGGTATAAGTGTATGTCAGGCGGAAGAAAATGATGTGGATGACCGGGCAAAACTGGAGGTGAAAGTGACAGAAATCATTCATGAAGTGGGTGTGCCGGCGCATATCAAAGGATATCAATATTTGCGCAGTTCGATTCTTATGGCAGTCTACGATATGGATATCCTTGATTCAATCACAAAGCAGTTATATCCATCGATTGCGAAGGAATATCAGACTACACCGTCACGGGTCGAACGAGCCATCCGTCATGCAATCGAAGTGGCTTGGAGCCGGGGAAATTCCGATACAATGCATGAATTATTTGGCTATACACTTCAGCGCGGTAAGATAAAGCCGACAAATTCCGAATTTATCGCACTCATTGCTGACAAAATACGACTTGAATCGAAGATGAAGAGCGCATAGGGGAGATTTATCCACAAAAAGAAAATTTCTGTGGAAATGCGCTTGACAACAGTATTTTGAAATTATATCATCTTCCTATGGTTAATTTGATTGATAGGAGGGTGGTTCTAAGAAGGAGAGGATAATATGAATACGGAGAGAATCAGGGTGATGATTGCAGATGCCGGCTATGAGATGCTGGGAAGGCAGTTAGAAACCTGCAGTGGGGAGCGATTCGAGATTGTGTGTTGTACTGCAAATGGAAATGAAGTGTATGACCAGGTAGTTCAGTCACAGCCGGATGTATTATTGATGGATGTTTTTATTACCAATGTAGATGGGCTGGAGGTATTAGAACAACTTCGGGAGAATACATCGCTTGCAGAATTAAGAATCATTTTTTTATCAACAGTTGGTTCAAGCAGGATTATCAACATGGCATTTAATCTGGGAGCAGATTATTATGTGATGAAACCGTGTAATCCAAAAGTATTGGCAAAAAGAATTATTCAGATTGCGGACCTTTCGAAGACTGGGGAGATGACGGAGGAACGCAAAGAAGAGGATAAGGATCTGCCGAGTGGTCAAATGTATGACTATGGTATGCATTCAATTGAAAACGATGTTACGGAGATTATTCGTGAAATCGGCATACCAGCGCATATCAAAGGATATCAATACATACGTGAAGGTATCATGATGGCAGTGAATGATATGAATATGCTCAATTATATTACAAAGCTGTTGTATCCAAGTATTGCTAAAAAATATAAGACGACATCAAGCAGCGTAGAGCGCGCAATCCGACATGCCATTGAAGTTGCATGGGGAAGAGGTAAAATTGATGTCATTGAAGATATGTTTGGCTATACGGTAAGTGCGGGGAAAGGGAAACCGACAAATTCTGAATTTATCGCACTTATTGCAGACAAGCTTCGGATTGAGTATAAAATGCATGCAAGCTAATAATTATGCATGTGAAATATACGAAAGGAGATAAAGACGTGGCAACGGAAGGAACAAGAGATGGTGGTTCCAGCATGAACAGAGGACAAGGCAAGTATTTTGACCGTGAGAAGAGGCAGGGAGGTGGAACAAGATTCCAAAAACCTGACCGACCGGCGGCATCCCGTGGAGACAGACCAGCAGGAGGAGACCGGCAGCCGCGGGCAAATAAACCATATGGAGATAAAAGCCGTGGAGACAGACCATATGGAGAAAGGTCAAATGGAGACAGACCATATGGAGACCGAAGTCGTGGAGACAAACCATATGGGGACAGACCACCACGCAATGAACGTCCAAACCGAAACTACGGAGGTGCTCCTAAGTTTCCGAAGAAGGATGAGGAAGAGGAAGATAGAAGCAGAAGAAGTAAGCCTACTCATCCAAAAGAAAGTAAGCCGACGGTATCGATTCCAGACAAGAATAAGGTCCAGATGCGTTTAGAGAAGGAACAGAAGTCGGTTAAGAAAAAGCAGAATAATAAAAAACGTGAATCCAACCGTCCGCAACCGAGACAGAAACGATCCAACAATATTAATTATACGAAAAACTATGCAAATGGTGCGTATGATGATTATGAGGATTTTGATGATTGGGAGTAAAGAATATGGCACTATGCTTAAGCGTATAGTGCCTTTTTACTTGTTTCTGATTCCAGAATGTGATATGATATTTTTAATTTTGGGTATACCACGTATGGAGGATTAATTTGGACGAGAACAATCTGGATAGTCTGTTGGATGAGCTTTCATCCATGGACGAAGAATTGAATCAGAACATAGATGCAGATGCAGGTACAAATCTGGATGCCGGAGATTTGGACGACATTTCACTGGATGAGCTTGATAAGATGGATCGTATGGATCTTGGTGATCTGGATTTTGACGATATCGATTTTGATGATGTTGACATCACAAACCTGGATTCGGGGGCCAATCCGGTTATTCAGAAAAAACAACCATCTGAAGACATGAATTTAGATTCCTTGATTGAGAAAGCAAACCAGGAAAGCGCTGCAGCAAAAGCGCAAGAAAAAACGGATGAACGAAAAGAAGAATCGAAGGAAAACGACGATGTATTTGATGATGCAGATATGCAGATGCAGGAAGATACGGAACTTCCGGACGGGATTTTTGATAATCTTTCGTTTGACCAGATCACGGATCATACAGATAAAAAACAGGATGATTTTTCAGATTTGCCAGGTGGAACAGAAAAGGAAAAATCATATACATCCGGAGAAGCCAGCCTGGATGAAATGTTGCAAAATTCGATGGCAGAGAGTTTGAAAAACGGAGATCTCGACGATATCATAGACATTGGAGAGAAAAAAGGTAAATCGACGAAAACCTCCAAAGTACCAAAAGCAGACCGGAAAAAATCAAAAGCCCCAGATGAAACGACGGAACATAAAAAGAAAACAATTTCAGAGATTCTGTTTGGAGAACCGGACGAAGATGATTTAGAAGAAGAAGCTTTTTGGGAAGAAAAGAAAGCAAAAAAAGAAGAAGAAAAACAGAAGAAGAAAGAGCAGCGGGCAGAAAAACTCGAAGAAAAGAAAGCTAAAAAACAGAAACTGCTCACAGAAAAAAAATCAAAAGAGAAAGAAAAGGAACAAGTCAGACAGGATAAAAAACGTCAAAAAGAAGAGGCTTATGCTGCAGAGGTAGAAGCAGAAAAAGGAGAAAAAAAGGTTTCTACACCGACAGTCATTATTGTTTTTGCTCTGTTTGCCGCGTTTGGAGTTTTTGTCGTCCTTGGAACAAATAACTTCAGTTATTCACAGGTGATAAAAAAAGCAACCAATTATTTTGAAAGGCAGCGGTACCGGCTTGCATACGACGAGGTATCCGGTGTTGACGTCAAGGAGAAAGATCAGGATTTAAAAGACCGGATTTATACAGTGATGTATGTGGAACGGTTGTATGAATCGTATCAGAATAACATGGAGCTTGGCAGACCGGACAAGGCACTCGATGCATTGCTCCGCGGAATTGAGAAGTATGATGAACATTACAATGAAGCGGTAGAACTCGATATCGTCAAGGATATTGATTCCTGCCGGGAGAAGATATTGAATGCGTTGTGGAATACATATGGCATCACGGAGGATACCGCATATCAGATCCTTGCGATGGACGGGCAGCAATATTCAAAGACTTTGTTGGATTTAAGCACGAAAGCAGCACAGACAGAGACACCGACGGATGCACAGGGGAAGTAGGATCGTAGAAAGGACTTATATAGTATGATAGCAATTTTAGATTACGATGCAGGCAATATTAAGAGTGTGGAAAAAGCAGTGAATTTCCTCGGAGAAGAAGCAGTGATCACACGCGATCGGGATGTGATTCTCGCAAGCGACAAAGTGATCCTGCCGGGTGTGGGAAGCTTTGGCGATGCGATGAACAAGATCCGGGAATATAAGCTCGATCAGGTTATCTATGATGTGGTAGATAAGAAAACTCCGTTTCTTGGAATCTGTCTTGGCTTACAGCTTCTGTATAAGACAAGTGAGGAAAGCCCTGGGGCAACCGGACTTGGTATCTTAGACGGAGAGATCCTCCGGATTCCGGATGCGCCGGATATGAAGGTGCCGCAGATTGGCTGGAATTCGCTGGAGATCACACCGGGTGCGAAATTATTTGCCGGGATTGAGGGCAATCCTTATGTATATTTCGTGCATTCGTATTATCTGAAATCGAAGGATGAGGCAGATGTGGCGGCGAAGACGAACTATGTCGTTGACATCCATGCTTCCGTAGAGCGTGGAAATGTATTTGCGTGCCAGTTCCATCCGGAGAAGAGTTCAACGGTAGGACTTAAGATATTGGATAACTTTATACATTTGTAAGAGACGAGGGAGGCAGACTTATGCATACAAAGAGAATTATTCCTTGTCTGGATGTGAATAACGGCAGGGTTGTAAAGGGTATTAATTTTGTGAATCTGAAGGACGCGGGCGATCCGGTTGCTGTCGGAGCCGCGTATGATAAGGCGGGCGCCGATGAGCTTGTATTTCTGGATATTACAGCATCTTCGGATTCGAGAAATATTGTGATCGACATGGTGCGGAAGGTAGCGGAGACGGTATTTATTCCATTTACCGTTGGTGGCGGTATCCGTACGGTTGATGATTTTAAGGCGATTTTGCGCGAGGGTGCAGATAAGATCAGTATCAATTCCTCTGCCATCAATACGCCGCGCCTGATCAGTGATGCGGCAGATAAATTCGGAAGCCAGTGCGTGGTTGTTGCAATCGATGCCAGAAGAAGAGAAGATGGCAGCGGCTGGAATGTATATAAGAATGGCGGACGTATCGACACCGGACTCGATGCGATTGAGTGGGCGATGCAGGCAGACAAGATGGGAGCAGGAGAAATCCTGCTTACGAGTATGGATTGCGATGGTACGAAGGCCGGCTATGATGTGGAACTGACAAGATTGATCGCGGAGAATGTGTCGGTGCCGGTAATTGCATCGGGCGGTGCAGGAACGAAGGAGCATTTCTACGATGCACTGACCGAAGGAAAGGCGGACGCAGCACTTGCGGCATCGTTATTCCATTATAAAGAACTTGAGATTATGGATCTGAAGGCATATTTGTCGGAACGCGGAATTCCGATGCGTATGTAGTGTATGTATGACGGTAGAAGAAGGACTTAAAACATGATAACACTCATTGAAAATGATATTTCTCTCGAAGAGTATCTGACGCTCCGGGAGAAGGTTGGATGGAAGAAGCTGATAGACAGTCAGGCAGTACATGCGCTTGCAAATTGTCTGTACAAGGTAAAGGCTGTCGATGCGGATGGTCAGGTCGTCGGTATGGGACGTGTCGTCGGGGATGGTGCGGTCGTGTGCTATATTCAGGATCTGATCGTTGTACCACAGGTACAGACGCAGGGAATCGGCTCACAGATCATACAGAAGCTTATGACTTATGTGGAATCCCTGCGGGAAGAGGGCAGCACGATGATGCTCTGTCTGATGTGTGCAAAGGGTAGAGAGCCATTTTATGAAAAGCATGGATTTTTGGCAAGACCGACGGATGCGCTAGGTCCTGGAATGATCCAGTATCTGACGGACTAAGATTGTATGTAGGAAATCTATATTCGGGCAGACGGTTGAATGAAAACGACATGAGAGACATATAGTCAGATAGAATTGTATGGAAAATAAAAGCAGTCAGAACAAATATTCCGACTGCTTTATATTATTACGAACCATTATTTTTTGTCAGATTATTCTGCAAGGTATGGTTTCAGTGCTGCCATAATGTCTTCGTTATCTGCGTCTGTATGAACGATCAAATCGATTGGCTTGGAAATATCCAGACTGAAGATTCCCATGATAGACTTTGCATCAATGACATATCTGCCAGATACAAGATCAAACTCAGCGTTGAAACCGCTGATATCATTTACAAAGCTTTTTACCTTATCAATGGAATTTAAAGAAATTTTGGTTTTTAACATGAATAGAACCCTCCTTTTATATTTGATACCGAAAAATAATATCAAAAATATATCTTTCGCTCTTTTTTTATCTATGATACTATAATAAGAGTTTACAGATTAAAAGTCAAGAATCAGCAGGAGAATTTTGCGTAAAATGTATGTGAATATTAAGAACAAAAAAATAGCAGTCTGCACACTTGGGTGCAAAGTCAATCAATATGAGTCGGACAGCATGATCGATCTATTAAAAGACGAAGGGTGTGAGATCGTGCCTTTTACACAATATGCGGATATCTATATTGTAAATACCTGTTCTGTGACGAATATGGCAGAACGAAAATCAAGACAGATGCTGCATCGTGCAAAAAAGAAAAACCCGGATGCCGTGATTGTGGCCGCCGGATGCTATGTGCAGGCCGCAGAGGAAACACTCGCAAAAGATCTTGGAATAGATGTACTCGTCGGCAATAATTGTAAAAAAGATATCGCGCGAATCTTGTCGGAATACCTGGAAGATGCATCGGTGCATGAATCTGTCATCGATATCAATCATACAAATGAATACGAGGAGATGAAACTTGTAAAACCGAACGAGCGATGCCGGGCATATGTGAAAGTGCAGGATGGCTGCAATAATTTCTGTACGTATTGTATCATTCCATATACACGTGGAAGAATCCGGAGCCGCAAGCTTGCGGATGTCGTACAGGAAGTGGAAGGCCTTGCTGCGGAAGGCGTGCAGGAAGTTGTAATCACAGGGATTAATCTGTCATCCTATGAAGATGAGGATGGCACAACGCTGCTGAAGCTTCTGCAGGCTGTGGCGAAAGTGGATGGCATCCGCCGGATCCGGATGGGGTCTTTGGAACCGCGTGTGATTACAGAAGAATTCTTAGATGGAATCACCGCTTTAGACAAGGTATGCCCGCATTTTCACCTGTCGCTGCAGAGTGCCTGCAATGAGACGCTCAAACGCATGAACCGGAAATATACGATCGAAGAATATATGGAAAAGTGCGGTATGATACGGAATGCATATGACCGTCCGGCAATCGCAACGGATGTGATCGTTGGATTTCCGGGAGAAACAGAGGAAGAATTTGCAACAACGGTTGCAAACCTTGAGAAATTGAACTTATATGAGATGCATATCTTTAAATATTCAAAGCGCAGTGGGACTGTTGCTGCGACGATGGAACATCAGGTGAGCGATGCCCTGAAAGAAAAACGCAGTAATATATTGCTGGAGCTGACAGCAAACCAGAAAGCAGCGTTTGAGACACAATTTTCCGGGGAACTTCTTCCGGTTCTGATTGAAGAGTATGATTGTGTGGAAAGAGATGGGAAACCGGTATATTTCATGAAGGGGCATACAGACCGCTACATCCTTGTGAAGCAGGAGACATCAAGAGAAATCTGTGAGCAGAGCGTCAACACATTTGCTGATATTTTGTACCGTCCGGAAAAGTCAAAATAAAAATATTAAAAAAATCATCAAAAAAAGTTAAAAAAGTTGTTGACAAAGATGTGAATGTTTGTTATAGTAACAAAGGTTTCAAGATGGTTCGTTGGTCAAGCGGCTAAGACGTCGCCCTCTCACGGCGAAAACAGGGGTTCGATTCCCCTACGAACTGCTTTATAACCGGAATCTTTTAGAAGATTCCGGTTTTTTTCTTGCCTTTTCCCGCATGAAATCCCCAGAAAAATCTTGAATAATGTGAAATGGTGAGATATACTGTAATTTATAGTATTTGAGGTATAGGAAAGGGGTTAACGGTATGGCAGTATGTGAATCATGTGGCGCAAGAGTCCCGGATGGAACAACGATTTGTCCGGAATGTGGACGCCCGGTAGTGAAGATGAAGACAAGCCTGGAATTAAAAGGACAGAACGGGAAAAAGCCGGTTAAGCAAACCGCATATACACCTTCTGATGATTATGGTGATATCTATGATGGAAACAGTGTAGGGGGCACAGAGCCTGTCACAATCACGAAAGAAGAAATTAAGGAACAAAAAGAACTGAATCAGAAACATGGTTCAGGAAACCGCGGAATCGGAAAAGTAATAGGAACGATTTTTAAGTTTTTGATTTTTGTCGGTATTGTCTTTGGCATATATTTATTTGTCACCAAGGTTGTGTTAAAACCGAATGGACCGGAGACGTACGAAGAAGCGGTTACTGCATTTCAGGTTGCCGTGAATGATTCGGATAAAGACAAGCTGCTGGCGCTCGTGCCGGAATATATAACCACAAACAAAGCATTGGTGGAAGATATTTACCCTTATGTACAGGATACGAATTATACATCGGTAAAGATCATCAAGGAAACGGTCTGGTCATCTTCCAAGGTGGATAAATTCAATGATGACACATATACAGAACATGCAAAGGAGCCAAATGCAAAAGAAGGCGTCACATTAAAACTTGGTCTGCGTGGAACGATGAAAGATACAACCGGAGTTACCAGACAGTATATGGAAGTAAGTATTGATTTTATGAAGATCAAGGGTGTCTGGTATCCAAACATGGAACAAGTACAGAATTTATTATTTAAGGCAGAGTAAACAAAAAAGCCGGGAGCAAAACTTCCGGCTTTCTTTTATCAGTAAAATCCGGAGGTGTGTATGGCATTAAAATTAATTCTTGGACCAAGCGGTGCGGGAAAGTCAGAATATATATATGATGAAATCATTCGACGTACCATGGAGGATAAACACGAGAATTTTATCGTTCTCGTCCCGGAACAATACTCTCTTGAAATCCAGCGAAAACTTGTGAAAAAGCATCCGCATGGAGGAAGCTTTCAGATTGATGTGATCGGATTTACGAGGCTGGCATACCGGATTTTTGACGAACTGCATATAAAACCCGGAAAGATCCTGGAGGATTTTGGTAAATCCATGTTGATACGACAGGTTGCGCAGGAACGAAAAAATGCGCTTTCCTTGTATGGAGAAAGCCTGTCAAAGGCTGGGTTTATCGATGAAGTGAAATCACTTATGTCCGAGTTATACCAATATGATATTCCAAGAAAAAAACTGCTCGAAGCAATAGAGAAAATGCAAGAGACAGGAGAGGATCCGGTTTTGATTCAAAAACTGCAGGATATGGTGCAGATTTTTGAGGCTTTTGAAGAAAAGAAAGAAAACAATTTTATTGTAGCGGAGCAGGTGCTTGAAATTCTGACACAGGAAGCTGAAAAATCGCAGCTGATAAGGTCAAGCGAGATTGTACTCGATGGATTTACCGGGTTTACTCCAATTCAGATGAATTTGATTTCGGTTCTTTTGAGAAGAGCCAAAAATGTAACGGTACTTTTGACAATCGATGCGGATTCCTATGAGAAAAAACAGGTATTTGAGCATGAACTTTTTGCGTTGTCAAAGCATACGATCCAACAATTGCTTTTGACTGCCGAAAAAGAGCGGGTGGTTGTTTCCGACACACTGTTTTTCGGCAGGGAAGGATGCAGAAGATGGAAAACCGGGCATGCGTTGGCACATTTGGAGAAGAACATCTTCCGATATCCATACCAGATGTGGAAAGGAAAAACCGATGCACTTACAATCCGTTACTATATGAATCCGGTGCAGGAATTGACCGGAGTTGCGGAACAGATACGCAGCCTTGTCATGCAGCAGGGATACCGGTATCGTGAAATTGCGGTAGTAAGTGGAAATCTGGAAGAAACGTCTATTTTTGCAGACAGGATTTTTCCGTTATATGAAATTCCTTATTTTATCGATATGACGAGACCGTTGAAGAATCATCCATGTGTAGATGCGTTAGCACATGTGCTCCGGATTGTAGACGAGAATTTCAGTTACGACAGTGTATTCGCATTTTTGAAATCAGGTGTTGCCAAAGAATTTGAGCAGGATGAAATCGAGATGCTTGAAAATTATGTACTTGCCAGAGGAAGAAAAGGGTATCGCAGCTGGAGCCAGCCATTTCAAAATGGGGAAGATACGGAGATGGAGGAACTGCGCAGAGCGGTGATGGATATTTTGCAGCCATTTTATCAGGCGCTCTCCGGCGGAAAAAAGAAAGTAAAAGAATTTGCTGCGCAAATATTCCGTCTGATGGAACGGCTGGATTTTGAAGCACAGTTTGAAAATGCGGGTCTTTATGAAAAAGTGCATCAATTGTTTGAAAAAATGGTTGAGATTATTCCTGATGAGGAGGTAGATATCCGGGAGTTCGAAGAACTATTTGCGGTTGGCATGAAGGATATCAATCTGGGCATGATACCAACGAAGCAGGATATGCTGGTTGTTGGAGATATTACAAGAACAAGGCTTGACCAGATCCGGGTGCTTTTTATCGTAGGGGTAAACGATGGAGTGATTCCGAAACGGGCGAAGCGTAGTCAGATTATCAATGACCGTGAAAAAGAACGGTTGGAAGCGCTTGGACTGTCTATGGCTCCGACGGAAAAAATCAACAGTTATACCGAACAGTTTTATTTGTATCAGAATATGACGAAACCGACAGATGCATTGCATTTATCCTATGTTTCAATGAGTACCGGAAACGATCCGATGCGCCCATCATATATTCTGGACCGCATCAATCGTATTTTCCCGGAGATTGGAAGACTTCCGGGGAAAATCGCAAAGGAGCGTCTGGTGACGAAAGCATCCGGAGCAGAGGCTTTGATTGAAGGCGTGCGGGAACTGCTTGATGGTGACAGACAGAATATGCAGGAGACATTGCAGTTATACCGGTTATACCGGGAAAATGAGCAGGACAAATGGATTGCACGCATGAAACAGGCGATGCAATACCGGAACATTCCGGAGCAGTTGTCTGGTGAAGTGGCCAAACGAATCCGGTTAGAGGATATGGCGATGTCTGTGTCCAAGCTGGAACAGTATGCGCAATGCGCATATGCGTTTTTTCTGAAATATATTCTCCGGTTGCAGGAACGACAGATGCATGAAATCGACAACCGGAATGTCGGTATTATTTTACATGGCGCAATGGAGCGGATGTTCCGGTTTGTGCGGGACGAAATGAAAAATCAATGGGAAGATGTGGGGGATGCGTTGCGGGATTCAAAAACCGAACAGTTTGTCCGGGAGTGCTTTGAACAGGAATACGCCGGACAGGAAATTGACGAGGGACAGTATACTGTTTTGTTGCAAAGCCTGGTCCGGATAGCAAAACGGACAATGCGGAATATGCAGGCAATGATGTTAAAAGAGCAATACCGGCCGAAGTATCTCGAGCAGTCTTTTCGAAAGAAGATGTCAGTGGGAGACGAGACATTTTATCTGGCAGGAACAATCGACCGCGGTGATATCTGTATTGATCCGGAGACAAATAGGATTCATCTTCGGGTGATTGACTACAAATCCGGAAATCATGATTTCGACATTGGTAAATTGTATGAGGGGCTTGAATTGCAACTTGCTATTTACACAGGCGTATTGACAGAAATCGTAAAGGAACGTATGCAGAAAAAGGATGCGGGGGAAAATGTGGGACAGGTAATCCCGGAGAGCATGTATTATTATCATATGCATGATCCGTATGTGGAAGCAGATACACCTGCAGATGCAGAAAAATCCCGGGAAAAATTGCTGGCATTTACCGGTGCCGAACGTGAAAAAAATGATATGGACATGCTGGTTGCTTATGCAGATTACAAGGCGGCCGAACTGGCGTCCCGGATCAAAGCGGGGGAAATAAAGAAGAATCCGGAACGGGATGGACAAATGACGGCCTGCGATTATTGTACTTATAAAAACATATGTCGGTTTGATGAAAAATACGGGGGCAACCAGTATCATAACGTGGCTCATCCGGCGAAGGAAAAAGAAGAATTATTGAAGGAGATGCAACGCGTATGCCGTGGACAGAACAACAACAACAGGTAATTGATGAACGTGATAAAACGATTTTAGTGTCTGCTGCTGCAGGTTCCGGTAAGACAGCAACACTTGTAGAACGGATATTTCAAAAAGTGACAGATGAAAAAAATCCTTCTGATATAAATGACTTTCTTGTAGTTACTTTTACAAAAGCAGCTGCAGCCCAGATGAAAGAAAAATTGATGAAGAAACTGGAAGAAGCACAGGAAAAAAATCCGGAATCCGAGCATATTGCAAAGCAGAATATCTTGATTCAAAGTGCGGATATCACGACGATTGACAGCTTTTGCTTCAATATTGTGAAAGAATATTTCAGCTTCCTTGATCTTGACCCGTCGATTGGAATTGGAGATCCCGGGATGCTTTCCATGCTGCAATATGATGTTTTAAATGAACTGTTTGAAAAAAAATATCGTGAACTGCAGGATGGCGGGGCAAAAGAGTTCGCCATGCTTCTTGATTTGTTTGGGGATGGAAGAAAAGATGAAAAAATCAAAACAGTGATCGAACGGATTTATAAACAGATGTCAAGTTTCCCGGATCCGGAACGTTTTTTGACCGATGCAAGAAACTGCCTTGAAATTCATACATCAGAGGAGCTGAATCAGGCTGCATGGATGCAGGATGCGTGCAGGGTAATGCACAGGAAAGCAAAGTCCGGACGAAACATGGCAGAAATTTGTCTGACAATCTGCCAGGATGAGGATGGACCGGAGAAATATGAAAGCCAGATACAGGATGATATCGAAAAATTGCAGAAAATAGCGGAAGCAAACACATACAATGAAATGAAACAGGCACTTGAAAGCAAGTGGACACGCCTGTCCACAAAGAAGGGTGGAGATCCGGAACTCGTGGAATTGTGCAGGACACTGCGTCAGGAATACAAAGACGCATTTGATCTAAAAAAGATTACCTGTTTTCGCCAGACAGAGGAAATGGTGCTTTCTGATATGCAAAAGCTGCGTAACTGCCTGCTCCCATTCCTTGATCTGACAGAGGAATTTGTGTCGCTTTTTATGAAAGAAAAAAAGAAACGGAAGATGCTTGAGTTTTCCGATATCTCCCATATGGCATATCAGCTTGTGTGTGCCGGATATGATGCGGATGGAAATGCAATTCCGACAGAGATTGGGAAGACGATTTCAAAACGTTATAAAGAAATTTATATTGATGAATATCAGGACAGTAATTATCTTCAGGAAGATATTCTGACTGCGGTTTCCGGAAAGTGGCATGCAAAACAGAATATGTTCATGGTAGGAGATGTAAAACAGAGCATCTATCGTTTCCGGATGGCAAGGCCTGAAATATTTGTAAAAAAATATAACCGTTATCAAAAGACCGGTTCAGAAATAAAGATAGAATTAAACCATAATTTCCGTTCGCGCCCGGTTGTCCTTGATGTGGTCAATTATTTCTTTTACCAATTGATGGGGGAAGATTTAGGCGGCATTGCATATGATAAAAGTCAGGCACTTATGCCGGGAAAAGAGTTCCCAAATCCCCCTGAAAATGCAAAAACCGCTACGGATGTGGAACTGCTTGTGGCAGATACACAGGATATGGGAACTATGACAAAAGAAGCCTTTGAAAAGCTCGGAGCACCAGACAAGGATACACTGGAAGGGTATATGATCGCAAACCGGATTCATGCGATGATGACAGAAAAATTTCAGGTGTATGATGAAGAGGCACATACGTATCGTACGGTAAGATATAAAGATATCGTCATACTTGCGCGGAGTTTGAAAAATTATGGTGACAGTATATACAATGCACTTACGTCTCAGGGGATTCCGGTTTACCTGGAAAAATCCCAGGGATATTTCCAGGCGGTGGAAATCCAGGTTATCATGTCTATGCTTGCAGTGGTTGACAACAGCAGACAGGATATTCCACTTTCTGCTGTATTGCTGTCTCCGATCGGTCAGATGACAGAATCGGAACTTGCATTTATTTGTGCCAGCGTCCGGAAAGAAGGAAAGAAGAATCTGTGTCTGTATGAGGTCTGCGAGTATTATTTGGAAACATGGGAAGAAACCGACATTGCCCGAAAATTGCAAAAACTGTTTGCGTTGATTACAGAGCTAAAAAGCGATAAGGCGCATCTGTCTGTTTCAGATCTGATATGGAAACTGCTTCAAAAAACAGGATATTATGAATATGTGACAGCGATGCCGGCAGGAGAGATCCGGAAAACAAATGTAGATATGCTGCTTGAAAAGGCTGTACAGTTTGAAAATGGATATTATAAGGGCCTATTTCATTTTCTTCAGTATGTAGAGAAGTTGAAATTGATGGAAAAGGATGAAGGGGAGGCTTCTGCACTGAGCGAGGATGCGGATGTTGTCCGCATTATGAGTATCCATAAGAGTAAAGGATTAGAGTATCCGGTTGTCTTTGTATCCGGGCTTGGCAAACAGTTTAACCGTATGGAACTACGGGAAAATGTGCAGGTACATCCGGATTATTATCTGGCATCGATGGCAATGTATCCGGAGGCAAGATATCGTCATAATACAGCAATCCGGGGAATTTACGGTATGCTTGAAAATGAAGAGATGATGTCTGAAAATATGCGGGTCCTTTATGTTGCAATGACACGTGCAAAGGAAAAACTGATTTTGACAGCGGGAACAAAAAAGATCGATGCGATGCTTGCCAAATACAGTTACTTACAAGATATGGAGCAGGCTCTCCTGCCATACACGCTGCGAAGTGGCTCGGATTGCTATCTAAGCCAGATTCTTGCCTGTATGGTGCGGTATGATACGCTTGGAAATACATATCATGTTGCCGGGAAAATACGTATGTCTGTTTTGAATACCGAAAAGATTCTTTGTGACAGGATACCTGCACAGATTTCCCGTCAGATAGAATTGGAACAGATCGAAAGGCTGTCACAGCAGATTGAAAAAGATGCATTCTATGAAAGAAATGCAGATAGTTTTTCATTTGTATATCCATATGAAAAGATGACAGAGATTCCGATGAAGCTTTCAATCTCGGATATCAAGAAGATGAAAGCATATGATGGAAACGGGTATGATATCGCGACAGAGTTTTCTCAAAATGAAAAATCGTTTGGAAAACAGGAAACGGAAAAACAGGATAAAACATACAAACAGACGGTCAGAAAGCAGATTTCCGGTGCAGAGTATGGTACAATTGTGCATAAATTCATGGAATTGTTTCCTTTTGAAGAGATGGATAAAGAAAAACTGACACAGGAAACAATCAAAGAAATAAAGCAAAAACTGATAACAGATGGGATTTTTGATGCAGATGAATGTCAGGTAATCCGGGAGAACCAAATACTGAAATTCTTGCAATCAGAGCTTGGATGTCGTATGATAAAGGCTGCGCGTTCGGGAGAGCTGTTTAAGGAACGACAGTTTTCGGCAAGTATTCCGGTTTCGGAGGTATATTCGGTAGAAACGGATGAGATTTTAGTTGTGCAGGGAATTATTGATGCATATTTTTATGAGGATGATGCGATTGTCATCATGGATTATAAGACAGATGCAGCCGATGAAGAAACCCTCAAGTCCCGCTACCGGGCACAATTAGCTTCTTATGCGGAAGTTACAGCACGACTGACCGGAAAAAAGGTAAAGGAACAGGTGATTTATTCGTTCCATTTAAATAAAATGATTCAAGTATGAGGTGATGAATAATGTCCAGAACAGACGATGAAAAAAAAGGGATTTCACTGCTTGGCAACCAGCATGTGGAATATCCAAAGGATTATTCCGCAGATATTTTAGAAACTTTTGTAAATAAGCATCCGGATCATGATTACTTTGTCAAGTTTAATTGTCCGGAATTTACGAGTTTATGTCCGATTACGGGTCAACCGGATTTTGCGACGATCTATATCTCGTATGTGCCGGATGTGCGGATGGTGGAAAGTAAATCTTTGAAGCTGTATTTGTTTAGCTTCCGTAATCATGGAGATTTTCATGAGGATTGTGTCAATATAATCATGGAGGATCTGATTCATGTGATGGATCCGAAGTATATTGAGGTATGGGGAAAGTTCACTCCGCGTGGAGGAATCTCGATTGATCCATATTGCAACTATGGTCGGCCGGGAACAAAATGGGAAAACGTGGCTTATGACCGTCTGGTACACCATGATCTCTATCCGGAAAAGGTGGACAACCGTTAAATCAGCTGAAAGAATTTAGACAGAAGGAAGATATAAAAGATGGACACAAGTTTTCAGAATGCAAACGAATACATTAACAGGATTCCGCTTTTTGGACCAAACAAATCAGGCAATGATAATCTGGAATCGGTTATGGCGATTTTAGGAAATCCGCATCTGAAACATAAGGCGATTCATGTTGCGGGAACAAATGGAAAAGGTTCTACGGTGCAGTTTTTGCGTGCCATGCTTTGCGCAAGCGGATATCAGGTGCGGACGTTTACATCGCCACATCTGGTCTCAATCACCGAGCGTATAGAAGGAATTTCACAGGAAGATTTTGTGCGGTGCTTTGAGATTGTACGGAATGCATGTGACAAGGCAGTGAAAGAAAATCTGCAGCACCTTTCTTATTTTGAATTTTTGTTTGCCATGGCAGCAGTTTATTTTTCGGATTTACCATTGGACTATGTGATTTATGAGACCGGATTGGGCGGCAGACTGGATGCGACCAATGTTCTTACACCGGTGCTGACTGTAATTACACAGATCGGGCTTGACCATATGAAATATCTTGGAAATACAATAACCGAGATTGCCGGTGAAAAAGCAGGAATCATAAAAACAGGCATACCGGTTGTCTATCATACCGGCAGCTTCGAAGCCGATGTTGTCATTGAAGAACGCGCCAATGCGCTTGCATCAGAAACGTTTAATGTCGCAAACACAGAATATATTATCGATGAAATTACAGATAAAACCATTGATTTTTCTGTGCACAGCCGCTATTATAATTACAATGGCTTGCAGCTTAATAGTGTGGCCACCTATCAAGTGGATAATGCCATTACAGCGATTACAGCGATGCATGTTCTGCTCGGAACAGAGATTACACAGGAGAAGATTCAGCTTGGACTTGATGATTTCGTATGGCCGGGACGCATGGAGATACTAGAAGATAATCTGGTGATTGATGGTGCACATAACGAAAGTGCGATCGAGCGTTTTACGGAAAGTGTGAACAGGAACTATCCTACGCAAAAGAAAAAGTTGTTATTTGCTGTGGCTGGAGATAAGGATTATGAACCGATGATTACATATCTGATTTCGAATCTTGACATTACGGAAGTGTATGTGACATCGTTGGATTCTGCACGTGCCATTTCTGCGGAATATATAGCAGCGTTATTTCGGGAAGCAGCAAAAAAACAGGGAAAGACAACAATCCGGGTCAGTGCAGAAAATGATATAAAGACATGTCTAAAACAGGCATATCAATCGCTTGAAACACCGGGAGAGACATTGTTTTGCGTCGGTTCGTTGTATTTGATCGGAAAGATAAAAGACATATGGAGGAGGTCCGTATGATAAATTTTGAAGAAGAATTAAAACGGTTTTCTCCGATTCCGGAAGTCAATCAGGCAGAGGAAGCGATATATAGCAATGACCTGAAAGATATCAGTGATATTGTCCTGCAGATGACGCAGGATTTACGGAATACGGGGAATATATTGGATAATGCAGTTTCTGTGAGGACAAGGAGAAGATAGCATGGCAACAACGATGCGACCGGTCCTGTGTCCGCACTGCGGAGCACAGGTACGAAAAAATGGATATTGTTCAGAATGTTATCTGCCGATAAAGATGCTGCGAAAAGCACAGAATACATCGGATTATTATTATAATACCGGTTTGGATCGTGCATCTGCGCGAGATTTGTCGGGTGCGATAGAATCTTTGCTGCAATCGCTTCGATACAATAAGCGGAACGTGCAGGCACGCAACCTTCTTGGCCTCATCTATTATGAGATGGGAGAAGCAGTCCAGGCCATGAGTGAATGGGTCATGAGCATTAACTATCAGCCGGAAAATAATCTTGCAACAAAATATCTGAAGGAATTGAAAAAGGATCCTGCGAGATTGGAAAGTGTGGATCAGCTTGCACGAAAATACAATATGGCGATTCAATATGCACATAGCGAGGACTATGATCTGGCTATCTTGCAGTTAAAGAGTACACTTTCGGATAATCCGCATTTTGTAAAAGGATATCTGCTCCTCGCGCTTTTATATATTGGTACAGACAATTATGAGAAGGCACGGGTAACATTGCGGCGCGTCCTGAAGATTGATAAAGCAAATTCGCTGGCTGTTCATTATTTGCGCGGGATGGGTGACACAGAAGAAAATATCATTGAGATGCGGAAACAGAATGTCGAAAACGATGGACTGCTTGACGATGATTATCTGGAAGAAATCGTGGTAACCGAAGATGGTCAGTCTCCTAAGAAAGTGGAAAAACGCAATATTTTCCAGGAGATCAAAGCCAAAAAGGATACGAGTGTTGTAAGAACCGGCAATTTCGGACAGATAAGTCTGGCAAAATATTCCGGATTGTATGTCCTGCTTGGATTGGTCTTTGGCGGTTTGTTTTTTGGTCTCTTCATCTTGCCGGGGCAAAAGAAAAAACTGCGAAATGAGAATGAACAATTAATTAAGACGTACAGCGAGGAACTTGCCGGGAAAAATTCAACGATAAACAGCCAGGCTTCCGAAATAGAAACATTGACAAAACAGGTGGATGAGCTGCAAAATGGTGCGGCCAAAGCAGGAGAAAATATGCCGGATTACTCCAAGGTAGTGTCGGGCATGTCCGATACGGATTTAAAAAATATGATCGAGAAAGAATAACAGGTTTTATTTCAAAAGCACGAAAGAAAGTGAACGTAAGTGTTCACTTTCTTTTTTTGTGCAATCAGAAGTTATGCAGAAGTTGTGGCTGCATACTTGGGATGTCTAGCGGAAAAGGAGGAGCTATATGCTATTTGAGATGGAAAATGGAGTTATGGTTTATTATCTGCCGGAGGAACTGGATCATTACGCGGCAGATATGATCAAGCGCCGGACAAAACAGGTGTTTGAAGATAATGAAATCCGGTATCTGATCTTTGATTTTGAAAAAACACAGTTTATGGACAGCTCCGGGATTGGGCTGATCACAGGACGTTTCCGTATGGTACATGATAAAGGCGGGAAGGTATATGCAATCCATGTAAATGAAACGATTGACCGTGTTTTGCTTTTATCAGGCATTTACCGTATTTTGAAAAAAATGGATTCCATGGAAGCGATAAAAAAGGAGATGTTAAAAGGAGGATATTATGAATAGTGCCAACGAAATGGAAGTTGAGTTTGACAGTGCTGCAAAAAATGAAGGATTTGCCCGTGTAGTGGTTGCTGCATTTATTACGTCTACAAATCCAACGCTGGAAGAAGTTGCGGATATTAAAACAGCGGTATCGGAAGCTGTTACAAACGCAATCATACATGGATATGAGAATGGACCAGGAAAAATAAAGATACGCGCGACCGTGAAAGAACGTGCGATTTACATAGAAATATCGGATCGCGGTGTAGGAATTCCGGATGTAAAACAGGCGATGGAGCCATTGTTTACAACAAAGCCGGACGAGGAACGTTCGGGTATGGGATTTTCTTTTATGGAAGCATTTATGGACCGGTTAGAAGTGATATCGAGTCCGGGAATAGGGACATCTGTAAAAATGTGGAAGGAGATCGGTGCTGCAGCACCCCGTTTTTAATTGATGAATGAATGGGAACTGTTTCAACAGGCTCAGATAGGGAATCAGGCTGCAAAGGAGAAGATAGTTTCGGATAATACAGGACTTGTATGGAGCATTGCCCGGCGTTTTTTGAATCGGGGTTATGATCTCGAAGAACTTTATCAGATTGGGTGTATTGGATTGCTGAAGGCAGTAGACCGGTTTGAAATCCGGTTTGGTGTACAGTTTTCAACCTATGCGGTTCCTCTTATCTCTGGCGAGATCAAACGATTTTTGCGTGACAACGGTGCGATAAAAGTATCCAGGATCCTAAAGCAGAATGGTTACCAGATCAACAAAGCAAAAGAAACGCTTCTACATCAATATGGGAGAGAGGCAACTATGATGGAAATCGCAGATTTTACAGGCCTGTGCATGGAAGAAATCGTCATGGCAACAGAGGCAAACCGGGAGGTAGAGTCCATCCAGCAGACCGTTTATGGAAACGATGGAACACAGGTAAGCCTTGTGGAACGTCTGGTGGATGAAACGCAGTCAGAAGTGGCAGCGGAAAATGTTATGAACCGAATCATGATCGGGCAGGCGATGGATGCTTTGCCCAAGCTGGAGCAGGAATTGATCCGTCTGCGTTTTTTTGAAGATAAAACTCAGACGGAAGTTGCAAAAGTGTTATCGATCAGTCAGGTACAGGTGAGCCGCCTGGAGAAAAAAATATTGCTTCACATGCGCAGTATAATAGAAAAACATGAATCGAACTAAAAGTACAATAAATAGATTTATAGGATAAAACATAAGAATGCAGTATGATATATAAATTCTAAGTCGAATAAACAAACTTTTGGTTGAAAAATAGAACGTACAGTTGTATAATGAGAACAATAGTTGTATTGACGGGAGAGAATATGGGAGCACGCAAGAAACTTGCGTTGGAACAGTTTAATCGTGACAATATACTGACAGCGGCAAAAGAGTTGTTCGAAACCAAGGGTGTACAGGAGACGACGATGGATGATATTGCGCTGCAGGCAGATTATAGCAAGTCGACGATTTATGTATATTTCCAGAGCAAGGAAGATATTTACAATTCTATTGTGATCGATTATCTGGATGTCCTGATCGGGGAATTATCGGTGGATTTCGAACAAAATAAAAGCTTTTCAGACAGTTATTTTAAGTTGTGTGATGGGTTGGTACGGTTCTGTGAACGATATCCAAAGTATTATGCATCCCTGATGATGGAAGAAAAAGCAACCAATAGCCGGAAGAAAGGAATCATTATGCTGCCGGCTGTGCTGCAGGAATTGTATTGTCTGATTGAAAAACTGATTGAGAAGGGTAAAAAAAGTAAGGTACTAAGTGAAAAACTGGATACGAAACCAGCTGTTTTGTATTTGTGGTCATCCCTGAGTGGAATTATTCAGATATCAGAGCAAAAGAAGCATGAGATCGAGAAAAAGACCGGGATGACGATAGAGACTTACCGGCGATTCGCTTTTCAGATGCTGTTTGATTCGCTTTTAAAACAGCCGGTATCCGGGATTGACAAGGGGAGGAAGTAAGCCTGTGAAACGGGGTATGGAATTACAAACAAATCAAGAGGAAATAAAAAATTATATATTTTATGTTTCTGATTATGTAGATGTATGTGCCGGGCATGCGTGGAAGATGGACCGGCGCCGGGCGATGACAGAGCAGATGGAAGAGACGCTTTCTAATTGTAAGGTCATGAAATACACAGAATATCATGGAGAAAAACTGGATGCAGAAAGCGTTGGCATTTTGTTTCCATCGAAAGCATGGGGAATATCACTTGCTGTTTATGCTTTTTTGCAAAATCTCAGGGTTTCAGAAAAGACATACGTATATGCAATCGCTATGGGAGAAGCTCTTTCTGCTGAAGTAAATGGAACGGCAGACATCCGTGTGCAGACGTTGGAACAGTTCCTGGATATTTTTGAACGAAGGGGATTAGGAACAGATTCGGACGTTTATATACGTTGTATCGATTATAAACGCACATTTACAACGACAGAAGAACGACTTTTATCATCGGTCTGTATTTCAGAGCGGATTGAAGATGTATTGGAAGGAATGCTCTTTTACCGAATAAAAGATGTAAAGGCGCGCAAGCTGCAGTATGTATCAGAGCGGCAGGTAGAGAAAGTTGAAAAAGCAGAGAGCGTCGAAAAGCCGCGCCGGATACAAAACAAAGTGGTCGCGATGCCGAATCTGGGAAATGTTTTTCTGGACGATGATTTACTTTCGGAGGTCCGTATATGCCAAGCTATGTAATTCATCTGACATGTGCCAAAAAGATAACGGAGATGGATTCCCATGGCTGGAACGAGCAGGAGCAGAATCTTTTTTATCTGGGAAATATCGTGGCGGATATGTGCAAAGATAAGCGGATGACGCATTTCTGGGACGATGCGGTATATCAAAAGCTTGTCCGGCGCCCGAATCTGAATTTATTCCTGGATTTATATGGGAAAGAACTGGAACATCCGTATGTATATGGATATTATACGCATCTGGTTCTTGATGCTGCATTCCTGGATGGGTATTGGAAAAACCATTTCCGCTTTTTTGGAAAAGACAGAAGAGAAGAAGACCGATTTGACAAAGTATGCTATGTAGAAGTGGCAGAACAAAAAAAGATATATCCAAGGAACGAGTTTTTTTCAAAGGAACTTTATTATGGAGACTATGACCGGATGAATGGGTATTTTGTTCAAACGTACCATCCGGTATTCCCGCATATGAATCTGACAGACGCTGCGAAAAAAGAAGTCCACATCATACAGGAAATTGACTGGGTCTATGCGATACCGGCGATTGAAAAAGCACGGCAAATGCTTACGGAAAGCAATAAAACCAACGTAGAAGAGACCGAACAGGCACTTCGTGTCTTTCGGTTGAAAGAGTTGGAAATACTTGTGGAACAGATTGCAAAAAAAATGACAGGCAGATGAAACTGCCTGTCATTTTTGCTTTGGCTAAATATTTATATTCTTTTCCTTAACGTCCTCGACGATCGGGTCGACCTGATCTAAAAGGTTGATCATTGTTTCATAAAGCTGGTTTTTTCGGGTGATATCCCCGGATAACTGGTTTACTATCTCGGATACATTGACATATCCTTCTTTTGCATTCATGATATCCGTCTGAATCTGATCGGCGGTATCGTTGCAATTATCAACCGCTGCGGCAATCTGTTGCTGGACTTTGGTCACACTGTTGACAGATTCCTTGATGTTGCCGAACAATTCGGTTGTCTTTTTTACCTGTTCCTGTTCATGAAAGAGCATTTGATTTGCGGTTTCCATAGAGGCGTTCAGGTTGGATGCATCCTCGCGAAGAAGTGCCATGTTGGAATTGACGGTGTCTACCAATTTCTTGATTTCGGCAGAAAGTGTACTTACCTCGGTTGCCACAACTGCAAAGCCGAGCCCGTGTTCACCGGCTCTGGCAGCTTCGATGGAAGCGTTCAGAGACAACATATTTGTTTGGTTTGCGATTCCAATGATGCCGGACATCGTCTCCTGGATTTCATCAAAACTTTTCTGGAACTTGTTTAAAACATCCACAACCTTCTTGAAATCATGCAGGACATTGGAAGAGCTTTCCTGCAGGCTGTCAACGTTTTCACTGGCCTGATCTGTGGCAGAGAGTACGCCGTTGACACTTGTTTCAATTCGGGAAGATACTTCCACAATGTTGGAAAATTCCTGCTTGATGGAGTCCATACCGGATGCTACCTGATCGGATTGCATAAGAATTGTGTCGAACGATCCCTGAATGTCGGAAATCTGACTGGCAGTCTGTTTTTCTTCCTCAATCAATGCTTTCCGGTTTTCTTTCAGGTTTTTTGTAATCTGTGTAATCGGTTCTAAGCTTTCTTTTAACGCAAGTCCGGTTGCTGTTTCTGTTGGAACTGCATGGGACTCGACTTTCTTTTTAAACATATATCGTGTACCTCCTGTCTGTAATCCTTATGTTATTCAAATGCAACGATAATAAGTGTCTGATTCATATGCTGATTATTCAGCTGTGCACCATCCCCGGAGAAGAGCGCGTAAGCAGAAAGGGAATCAAACGAAGTAATATATTCTGTGAGAAAGTCCCCTTCTTCAAATAATTTAAGCCGGTTTTCACTGTCAAATCCGAGAAGAAACGATAAAGTTTCCGAATCGTTCCGGATCTTCGAAAGCAACTCGTTGTGAATCTGCCTGTAATCGCCGCATTGCATGATATAGATGCTGTCATTTTCATAGATGGCTTTTCCGTTAAACATGACGCCGTTCCGGTCAACAGACATTGCCTGGATGATAGTAGTATCATCTCCGAGTGCACGCCCAAGCGGGTGCTCTTTCATTGCCGGGATGATATCTTCAAGTGCAACACCGGTTTCTTCCTGGTACAAATCCAGCGCAGGGCATCCGTCTAGCTGGAATAATGTTTTGGTTCCCGGTTCTACAAGTGTTGCAAAATGTGCGCGTCTGCTTTGACGTTTATATATATTTTCCTTGTACACATGTATGTTTCCACTTTTGTTTTTTAGAAATGCATATGCGCAGGCGCGGGTGTAACATCTGCCATCTTTGATGACCATGTGCTTTTCTCCGAGTAAAACGCCATATGCGCTTGCTCCAACAAGCGGAACACCAGCTTCCTGTAAAGGAATATGAATGGTGGACAAAACTTTGTCCTCGCTTCCGGTTATAAATTCCAGACAGATTGTGTCTGAGCTGCCGGGTTGTATCTGGTCGAGATCCTGCAAAAATGTATGCAGAGATTTCACGGGGGTTGTGCGGACGTCTTCGATGAGCCCGGTGCATACTTCCACTCCGGCGAATCCGATGACTATAATCTGATCTTTGATAACCCGGTCTTTTGCGATGCCATTTCCGCTTGTGCCAAGCATCGGTGTCCCGGGATATTTTTCAGCGAGAAGCGCGGCGGCCTGTTCTACTTTTGCGTAGGGCGCAATTAAAATCAGAAAGTCTGCTTTTTTCATACCGTTGGTTGCTTCTGCAATCGCTGTATCAATCTGGTCTGCATGACCGATTCCTACAAAACCTTTCATCCTTTGCCTCCAATTGTCAATTGTGTAATCTAGGTCTATTCTATCAAATAATTGGCAAAAAGAATAGAGAAAATGAAAAATGTTTAGAATATGTGAATAAGATGTGAAGCGCTTGTATTTGATGGAAAAGTTTGTTATAATGCCATCTAACTGGATATTTATAAGAAAGATTAGAAAGATGTAATATAAAGGGAGGTAGCTCGATGGGCTATTCAAAAGCGGAAACAGAGAAAAAACAGGAAAAACTTGTTTCCAAAACGCAGCGAAACAGTAGAAAAGTATTGGTTATTTTCTTCAAAATCATACTTGTCGGTATTATAGCCGTGATCATAGCCGGAGCCGGAGCCGGATTTGGTATGATGAAAGGAATCCTGGACAATGCACCGGATGTATCCAATATCAGTATTGTTCCAAAAGGATTCCGGTCGAATATTTATGACAAAGACGGAAAAGTGGAAAAAGAGATTTCAACCATTGATTCCAACCGTGTGTATGTATATTATGACCAGATTCCGAAGGATTTCGTGAATGCGTTTGTCGCGATTGAGGATGCGCGGTTCTGGACACATAACGGAATCGATGTGCGCGGTATCTTCCGTGCATTTGTCAAGGGTGCATCCAGTGGTAACTTCAACGAAGGTGCCTCGACGCTGACACAGCAGCTTATTAAGAACCAGGTATTTAATGTTGGTCTGGATGAGACGACATTTATGGACAAGCTGGATCGTAAAATCCAGGAGCAGTATCTGGCGATTGAACTTGAGAAGAAATATACAAAAGAAGAGATTGTCGAATATTATCTGAACACGATTTATCTTGGTCGGGGCGTCAGTGGAATCCAGGCCGCATCGGAGAAATATTTCGGAAAAAACATGAATGAACTCACTGTTTCCGAGATTGCGGTCATCGCAGGAATCACACAGAATCCCAGCCGTTATGATCCGGTTGCGAATCCGGATGAAAATGCGAAACGCCGGAAGATGGTGCTCGACCGGATGCTGAAGTATGAATATATTACAAAACAGCAATATGACCAGGCGATGGCAGATGATGTCTATGCGCGGATTGACGAAGAACATGAGGTTCAGCTTGCAGAAAGCGATATCAACACATATTATCAGGATGCGATTTTGGACCAGCTCACAGAAGATTTCATGAATCTGTTTAATTGTTCCAAAGCAGAAGCAGAAACGATGATTTACACCGGTGGATATTCTATTTATTCGGTACAGGATAAAGCAATTCAGAAGATCTGTGATGATGTCATAAATGATCCGGAGTACTTGAGTAACAGCACAAAAGTGGGATTGAGCTATGAACTTACGCTTCTAAGTCAGGACAAAGAAACAACGTATAATTACAGCATTGGACATCTGATCAATTATTTCGTTGATCAGACCGGAAATTCCAAGTATAACAATATCTACGCAAATGAAGAGGCAGCGAGAGCTGCTGCAGATGAATTCAAAGAAGCGAAGCTTGAAGAAACAGGTGGCACTTATGTGGCAGAGAAGTTTTCTGTATCTCCGCAGCCACAGTTTTCATTTACGGTCATGGATCAGCATACCGGTTATGTAAAAGCGTTGGTTGGTGGTCGGGGAGCCAAGACTGCAAACCGTGCATTTAACCGTGCGACGATGGCAGAACGACAGCCGGGATCTACATTCAAGATTGTCGCAGCGTATGCACCTTTGATTGATAGCGGTAAGGCCGGACTTGCAACTTCTTTTAACGATGAACCATATCAGTATGCAAGTGGTGGAGATGTCAGAAATGCCGGTGGTGGACATAGTGGATACTGCACGATTCGAAAGAGTATTGTAAGCTCTATCAATGTCTGTGCGGTAAAAGCGATTACCGAGGAGACACCGGAGGCGGCGTTTGAATATCTGCTGAAGTTCGGATATACGTCGCTAGCGGACAATGAAGTGGATAAGTCAACCGGTGAGTTGTTAACGGATAAAACGCAGGCATGTGCACTTGGCGGACTTAGTCACGGTGTCACAAACTATGAGATGACAGCCGCATATGCATCGATTGCAAATGGCGGTGTCTATAATAAGCCGGCTCTTTATTCCAAGGTTGTTGATCATGACGGAAATGTTATCATCGATAACACAACACCGACGAGCCATGAAGTAATCAAACCGACGACTGCATGGCAGCTGATTGAGGCTATGAAGTCCGTTGTGACGAGTGGTACCGGTACACCGGCGCGTTTGCAGTCAGGTATGACCTGCGCAGGTAAGACAGGTACAACATCCTCGAACTATGACTTGTGGTTCTGCGGTATGACGCCATATTATACGGCTTCTATCTGGATGGGTTATGATAGTAACGTGGATATGGGTGGTCAGAATACACATAAATATATGTGGAAATCAATCATGGATCAGATTGTGGAATTAGAAGGACAGGATACATCCAAAGACTTTGATAAACCGGATGGTATTACGACAATCAGTGTCTGTCAGATCACAGGCCTTCTTCCTGGAGAAGGATGTCCGACATCGACAGATTATTATGCACAGGCGGATATTCCGAATAAACGATGTACAGGTCATGCGTCAATTGAGTTCTGTACAGAATCGCATAAACGTGCAAATAGTGGATGTCCGGAGACCATAAGTTTCACGGTAGAGACGGATGAAAATGGCAACAAGATTCTTGTCGGTGCAAATGGATCATCTTCGGAAGGTTACACATACACAGACGATGTATGTGATATTCACACACCGCTGGAGGAAGGTGAAATCGCACTTACATCTTCGGCAGGAGAAGGTGGATCGATCTCAGGATCTGTGAATGTTGCAAAGGGTGCAAATGTAACTTTCTACATTACACCAAATAGCGGATACCGCATCAAAGATGTCGTTGTAAACGGACAAAGCGTAGGTGCAGTCAGCAGTTATACGTTTAATAATGTACAGGAGAACGGCAGCATCAGTGCTGTGTTCGAGAGCACAGGCGGAACGACGCCGGAACCGACGACACAGGCACCAGCGCCGACAACACAGGCACCGGCGCCGACGACACAGGCGCCGCCAGCACCTGCACCGGAGACGACACAGGCGCCGCCAGCACCTGCACCGTGATGACCTGGCATGATTTTGTAAGCGAAACTTCAGTTCTTCGGCATCTTCGGAGAGAAAATAAGCGAAGCAAAATAAGAGAAGATCAAAGCAGCCGATGTTCCGACGGAAGCCATCGTGAATCCGCCGCGGAAGAGCCCCAGGAATCCGTCTTTGTCGACGGCTTCCCGGATTCCCTTCCAGAGGTTGTAGCCGAATCCGGTCAGAGGTACAAACGCACCGGCACCGGCAAATTCCAAGAATGGTTCATAGATTCCGACAGCACCGAGTATGACACCGGTACAGACAAGAATCACCATGACCCGGCCCGGCATAAGTTTGGTTGTGTCCATCAGGATCTGGGATAGAACACAGATGATACCACCTGTAACAAACGCGATAATATATTCCATTGTTGCAACATTCCTTTCTTTTTTGTGCTTGGTTTCCTATGCAGAAAATCCCGGAGATATGGGCAGAAGCTTAGTGGGATATTTCTATTACAACAGCATGCGCAATTCCGGGTATTGTCTGGCCTTCGTTGAAACTGACTGTAGAGAGCAGGGCCCCTGTCGGGACAAACAGGATGCGCGTCCATTTTTTCTGTTCCATCTCATGCAGGATATAACCGGCAAATGTGACAGCCGCACAACCACAGCCGCTGCCTCCGCTATGTGTATCCTGTTCTTTGTTATAAAAGATTTCAACTCCGCAGTCCATGTGCTGCTGTTCTATATCGTAGTCGTTGTCACGGAGAAGTTTGATCAAAATCTCACTGCCGACGATACCGAGATCGCCCGTGATGATCTTGTCAAAATAGGATGGATTGACGGAAAGATCTTCGAGACATTGGTATATGACATCCGCAGCAGCAGGTGCCATACAGGCTCCCATATTCATGTTGTCCCGCACACCGTAATCCACGATTTTCCCTGTGGTCACTGCTTTTATCCGTGGGTATTCTTTCATCGGCTGCTCCAAAGATGTGGCAGCCACGAGAAAAGCGCCGCTTCCGGTCACTGTCCAGGTCGAAGACAAAGGACGCTGGTTTCCGTATTCAAGCGGAAAACGGAACTGCTTTTCGGCACTGCCAAAATGACTGCTTGTCACAGCAATCACGTGGGATGCATAGCCGGCATTTACAGTCATGGCTGCAAGAGATAAAGCTTCCCCACAGGTGGAACATGCGCCATACAGACCAAAGACCGGAATCTGGAAATCTTTTACCCCGAATGTGGATCCAATCAGCTGGCCGAGCAGATCGCCGCCGAATATATAGCGGATGGAGTCCTTACTGATCCCGGATTTTGTGATGGCAGTCTGGACTGCCCGGCGTACCATCTCCGATTCGCCTTCTTCCCAGGATTCCTTTCCAAAAGCGGGATCTGTCTCAATCTGGTCGAAATATGGCGCCAGAGGTCCCTGCCCTTCCATTTCTCCAACGATAGAAGCGCGGCTTAAGATGGCAGGAGGACAGGCAAAACAAATCGTCTGTTTGCCGGTTGCCTGTGCGGTTTTTGCATCTGATTCAATAGTTTTCATATATATTTTTCTCCTTAATTTTTGATAAAACAGGTTATAATAGCTTATAAATCCAATATATAAATCCTGCGAGAAAACTTGTGACAATTCCAAAGAGGATAACCGGTCCGGCAATCGTAAACACTTTGACACCTTTTCCAAATACCTCGCCTTCTTTCTTATATTCGATCGTTGGTGAGGCTACGGAATTTGCAAATCCGGTGATGGGAACCAAAGCACCTGCGCCACCGTATTTTGCCAAAGGTTTGTAGAAGTTAAACGAAGTTGCGAGAACCGACAGAAGTACGAGAAGAATCGAACAGATGCTCATGGCATCTGCCTTCTCATACTGAAACTGTATCAAAAAAAGGTTGTAGATGGCCTGACCGAGCAGGCAGATACATCCTCCGACAAAAAAAGCATGTAAACAGTTTGATACACAACTGTGCTTTGGTGTAACTGCTTCGACAAAGCGGTTATATTCCTGATCATTTTGCTTGACTTTCATAGATAACACATCCTTTCTGATAATTATGCAGGCGGGAAAAAAAGAATCTGCCAGGCACATCCGAGCGCTTTCCCAAGCGCTGCTGCGGCAATCACGTAAGGCAGCCATGTCCGCACACCTAAGCGTCGCGACAGAATTGGCATGACTTGCAAAGTTTCTGCGAGAGCTCCGGCAAGACATCCGATGAAGACACCGCCAAACAAGTTGAAGATGCAGAACCCGGCAAGCCCTGCAGGAATCCGTAATCCGAACAGATAGATGGCATTTCCGACTGTGACACCTGCGATGATCAGTGATTCCATGCGGTGGACATGTTTGCCGGATTTTATCTGCTCCGTCAGCTTGTCAAATATGCCAAGCATGGTGATAAAAGCGACGAAGCCGGCAGAAATTGCGCTTCCTGCGCAGATACAAAATAGGCAGTAAGCAATTGTCTTAATCCACATCACAATCGGTTCCCTCCCGTGCGCTGTCTATGATGATCGCATCATTGACATCCTGTTCATACAAGCGCATCTGCACTTGCAATGGAGTCGGATCATCTGTTTGTTTGTGATTGAAACCGTGGTTGAAGAAAACGAGCATACCGAAGAAGAGACCGGCACAATAAAATAAGATGCCGAATTTGTACCCGGTATCCATCGAGCCTGCCGGGAGTCCGGTAAACATAAAATACAGATCCTGCAGCAACGAAATCGCTCCGACGTCTCCGTTATAAGACATGATCGAATAGGCAGTTCCGAAAAATGCAAGGAGCATCAGAAATGCAGCTTTTATTTTTCCACTCCGTTTATGCCCGTCACTTAAATTGCGATAATATACAACACATGCTTCACTGCCGATGTTTTGTATAGTGACAGATGTATCATACTTTAGAATTTCCGCGATGATTGCGAGTGTATGGATTACAATCTGTTCTTGTTCGTTATCGTGAAATGTATATAGTTTTATTTTTTTTACTGCGTGCATGACATCCGGTTTACTGCAAAAGACAGAAGCGATATCTTCGATATGCACCTGTTTTGATGTGACCATTGTGCTTGCATCAAGGGAAAGATACACCGTGAATTCTTCATTTTTTGCTTTCTCCATAACAAAATCTCTTCTTTCATTCATGTAGTCTGCAACGATTGTCTGTTTTTTTATGTTGCTTCCTGTATACACATAGTATGAGAAAAAATTGTATGGATATCCTGTTAAATTCTAGCAAGAACATTTCTTTTTTTGTCGAGTTATGGTAGAATGAAAAATAATTATGGTTAAAAAGATTCAGGAAGGAATACGGATCACAAAATGGAATTGGATCAGATAAGAAAACAGATTAATGCAGTAGATGATGAACTGCATCGTTATTTTTCAGATCGTCTGTTCTGCTCCGGTCAGGTAGCAGAAGAAAAGGTAAAAACCGGAGATAGTGTCTACAAGCCAAAACGGGAACAACAGATTTACGACCGGTTCCCGGGCGATGACGATGATGTCAGACTGTACCGCCTGTATGTGCGGAAAGTCATGCAGCTGTCGCGGTATCATCAATATGGAATCTTCCTTGAAAAAGGAATTGTAGATCCGGAATTTGAGACATTGTATACCGCAGTGAAGACAGCACTTGACGAATCCGGCAACACAGATGTATGTGTGAAAATCGAATTGACACCCGATCCACAGGCGGAACAGGGAATGTCTATACAGGATATGCTTTCCGTACTCGGAGATTTCGGAACCAAAGTTAACTCCTTGCAGTACGAAGGAAATAAAGTAAGTATGACTGTGCGTGTAACCGGCATGGATTCCCTTGAATTACAACAAAGGTTATTCTATATGTTATACAAGGAAAGTGTGACGTATAATATGTGTGTTGTTTAATTGTATGGGATATGTATATTAGGATAATTGCGAAATAAGTATCGTAAATATAAGTTGTATATCATTACAATTCTTAAGCAGACCATTGAAGCACGCCGGTACTTAATGAACTGCAAACTTGTTTGCTGTGAATTTAGTACCGCTGCGTGATGAACTGAGCGAGAGCGTGTCTGCGTAGAATTTGTAATGATATATAACTATTGGTATGTATATATTTCGCAATTATCCGGATTTTAGATGATTATTAACATAACAGGAGGAACACAATGCTTATAATGGATGGCCACGTCGTCGATCCGGCAACCGGGTTGCACGAGATCGCAGACGTATTGATTGAACAGGATAGTATAAAGAAAATATACGTGCGAAGCCGCGGGGAGCAGGCAGATTACCATGAAGCACAGGTAAACGGACATCTTGTGATCAATGCAAAAGGTAAATATGTCATGCCGGGATTTATCGATCTGCATGTGCATTTCCGGGATCCGGGACTCACATACAAGGAAGATATCATCACCGGTTCACGTGCGGCGGCTGCGGGAGGCGTGACAACCGTCTGCGCGATGCCAAACACAAAACCGGTGGTTGATAATGTGGAAGTATTGCAGGATATTTTGAAACGTGCGGAGCATGCGTATGTGCATGTGAAGCAGCTTTCTTCTATCACGAAAGGCATGGAGGGAAAAGAGCTTGTCGATATGGAAGCCATGTTAAAGGCAGGTGCAGTTGCATTTTCCGAGGATGGCAAGAGCGTTATGGATATCCGCTTGTACCGCGAGGCGATGAAGAAAGCGGCCGGGCTTGGTGCAGTGATCATGGCACACTGCGAGGACAAAGATCTCGTTGGAAAAGGTGTGTTAAACGAAGGCGTGGCATCGGAGAAGTTTGGCGTGCCTGGCATCCCGAATTCTGTGGAGGATGTCATCACAGCGCGTGATATTTTCCTTGCACATGAGACAGGGGCGAAGCTGCATATCTGTCATTGTTCCACAATCGGAACGGTGGAACTCATGCGGATGGCAAAACGACTTGGTGCGCATGTCACAGCGGAGGTCTGTCCGCATCATTTCACGTTGACAGATGCAGATATCAAGGAAGCGGACAGCAACTACAAGATGAATCCGCCACTCCGGACAGAGAAGGATGTAAAGGCACTGGTGGAAGGTCTGGTAGACGGAACGATGCCGGCAATCTCTACCGATCATGCGCCACATTCCGCAGAAGAAAAGAATCAGTTCTTTGATAAGGCACCATTCGGAATTGTTGGATTAGAGACTTCTGCGGCGCTTACATATACGGCGCTTGTAGCACCGGGACTTATGGATATCATGGATATGGCGACAAAGATGAGTTATAATCCGGCGAAGATCATCGGCATCGATGACAAGTACGGAAGACTGACACCGGGAGCGAAAGCGGACATTGTGATCTTTGATCCGGAAGAAACATGGGTTGTTGACCCGGTTAAATTCGAATCCAAGGGACACAATACGCCATATACCGGACAGACATTGGTTGGAAAAGTTCTAACGACTATCGTAGATGGCGAGCTCCGCTACAATGGAGCAATTATAGAAGACCAGTAGGAGGCGTCCATGGAACGAAGTTCCATTCAGGATGACGCCGACGATCTGCCGCCGAACGGATGTGAGGGGCGATACCATGATTAGGAGGACAAATAAATGATTAACGAATTAGTAGCACAGATTGAGAAGAAGGACGCACCGATTGTAGTCGGATTAGATCCAATGCTATCCTATGTACCGGAGTACATCCAGAAGAAAGCATTTTCAGAGTATGGAGAGACCTTAAAAGGTGCAGCTGAAGCAATCTGGGAGTACAATAAAGGAATTATCGATGCAACCTATGATTTGATTCCGGCAGTAAAGCCACAGATCGCAATGTATGAGCAGTTTGGAATCGAGGGACTTATTGCATTTCACAAGACTTGTGCGTATGCAAAGGAGAAGGGACTTGTAATCATCGGTGACATCAAGCGTGGTGACATCGGTTCCACATCCACTGCATATGCAGTCGGACACCTGGGAAAAGTTCAGGTTGGAAGCAAAGAGTATGCCGGCTTCGATGAAGATTTCGTGACAGTCAATCCATATCTTGGAACGGATGGCGTGAAGCCATTTGTCGATGTATGTAAGCAGTACAACAAGGGTATTTTCGTACTTGTGAAGACCTCCAATCCATCTTCCGGTGAGTTCCAGGATCAGCTTATTAATGGCCGTCCGTTGTACGAGCTTGTCGCTGAGAAGGTCGTTGAGTGGGGCGAAGCCTGCATGGGCGATACATACAGCAATGTCGGATGTGTGGTTGGTGCGACATATCCGGAGATGGGTAAGGTACTCCGTAAGCTGATGCCGAAGACATACATCCTTGTACCGGGCTACGGTGCACAGGGAGGCAAGGCTGCAGATCTTGTACATTACTTCAATCCGGATGGACTTGGTGCAATCGTCAACTCTTCCCGCGGCATCATCGCTGCTTATAAGCAGGACAAATATGCATCCTTCGGTGAGACCGGATATGCGGATGCGAGCCGCCAGGCAGTGAAAGACATGATCGCCGACATCAACGGAGCCAGAGCAAACCGCTAATAAATAAGGCAGCAGATTTATCGATACATTTTAGTAGATGTGTATAAATGTAATTGTGAAACAGATTCATAATGTAGATGGCATGTGTTTCCATACACATTTATGCACGATATCATATGTTTGGAACTTAGAAGTTCTTGATGTTCTGCTTGTGGTCAGCAATGTTTGAACACGATGTTCAAACAAGCCGCCACTGAGCCAAGGATGGCGAATTGGCGGCGGTTGCGTCAGGTAAAAATGAGTAGTGCAGAACATCTAGCACTTCTTAGTTCCAATACATGATATGGGCATGAAGTGTATGGAAATACATGCCACGACAAAACATAGATTTGTTTCACAATTACAAAGATAAGAGGAGTCGAAAATGGGAAAGATAAAGATGGAGGCGAAGATCGTCCGTCAGGACGAGATCGCCACAGACATATATTCAATGGTGATACAGGCACCGGAGATTGCCAGCCAGGCAGTACCGGGACAGTTTATTGACTTGTATTCCGCAGACGGAAGCAAACTGCTTCCACGTCCGATCAGTCTGTGTGAGATTGACCGTGCAGCAGGTACACTCCGGATCGTATATCGTATTGCAGGAAAGGGCACAGAGGAATTCTCGATGCTTACCTCCGAGCATACGATCACGATACTCGGACCACTTGGAAACGGATTTACAAAGAAGGATAAGAAGGCGATTCTGATTGGTGGCGGAATCGGCATTCCACCGATGCTGCAGCTTGCGAAAGAGCTTACATGCGAGAAGTCCATCGTGCTTGGATTCCGTGATGAGGAATTCTTATCCGAGGAATTTGAACCATACGGAACGGTATACAAATCCAGCGACAACGGCACGATCGGCGTCAAAGGAACGGTTATGGATGCGATTCGCGAGTATGGCATCGAGGGCACAGAAATCTATGCCTGCGGACCAACACCGATGCTCCGTGCGATTCAGAGTTACGCACTGGAACATGGCATCGAAGCACAGTTATCATTAGAAGAGCGTATGGCGTGCGGTGTGGGTGCCTGCCTTGCCTGCGTATGCAAGTCGAAGGAGATTGACGACCATTCACAGGTGAAGAATAAGCGTGTATGCAAGGATGGCCCTGTATTTTATGCTGAGGAGGTGGAGCTTTGATGAATACAAAGGTAAGTATTGCAGGTGTGGAGCTTAAGAATCCGATCACTGTGGCATCCGGTACATTTGGCTCCGGTATGGAATACGACGAGTTCGTAGACTTAAATCTCCTTGGAGCGGTAACAACAAAGGGCGTAGCAAATGTTCCGTGGCCGGGGAACCCGACACCGCGTGTGGCAGAGACCTACGGTGGCATGATGAATGCGATTGGATTGCAGAATCCGGGAATTGATACATTTGTGAAGCGGGATATCCCATTCTTAAAGGAGAAGGATACGAAGATTATCGTCAATGTGTGTGGGAAAAGCACCGAAGATTATCTGGACGTTGTGGAGCGGCTTGGCGATGAGCCGGTTGACCTTCTCGAGATCAACGTATCGTGCCCGAACGTGAAAGAGGGTGGTATTGCATTTGGACAGGATCCAAAAGCACTCTATGATATCACAAAGGCAATCAAGGCGAAGGCGAAGCAGCCAATCATCATGAAGCTTTCTCCGAATGTCACAGATATTACGGAGATGGCGAAGGCAGCCGAGGCAGCCGGAAGTGATGCACTTTCCCTGATTAACACCTTGACCGGAATGAAGATTGATATAAAGCGCCGTGCATTTGCAGTTGCGAACAAGACAGCGGGTGTGTCCGGCCCGGCGATCCATCCGATTGCGGTGCGTATGGTATATCAGGTGGCAAATGCCGTGAAGCTGCCGATCATCGGTATGGGTGGCGTGATGAATACCGAGGATGCACTGGAGATGATCATGGCCGGTGCGACTGCAGTTGCGGTCGGAACCGCGAATTTCCACAATCCATATGCAACGGTTGAGATTATAAAAGGAATTGAGGATTATATGCAGGCAAACGGGGTAGACGATATCAACACCCTGACTGGCTGTGTAAAATAAATGGTTATGAGTTTGTTTAAGAAACGAAGATATTATTTTACAGATTCATCGTTTGCGAGTGATACGATCATCGCAGACAGCATGGGAGGAATCGCACTGGGGATAGAAATCGCAAGTGTGATTGCTTCGGTTGCAACTGCGGGACATGTGCCGGATGTGTTCGGTATGCTCTATATCATTGCACTCCTCTTATCGGTGGTCGGTGGGGTTTTCGCCCGCCTGGGCCTGCAGTCACAAAAAGGCGGTGTGCGCGGAAAACGAATCTCGATTGCCTTGAATGCGGTTGCATTTATCATTCCGTTTGGCATGATAATTTTGGGCATAATTTAAACCGGTAACACCGGAATCTTTGCTTTGTATACGGTTTATAAAAGGAGGATGGGAATATGAGTGAAGTTGAATTGCAGGAACGAATTCAGCTTGCAATCGAGCGAATCAGTGAAATAAAAGAAGAGGATGCTGCATGCTGGGCAGAACTTGAAAAAAAGCATGTGTGCGCCGGAGCTATAAAAAAATATTTTGACGGTGTGTCAGATTTTTTGTTGTATGTCTATGACGTCTATGAGATTTTATCTAAGCCCGGAGCACTTACATTGGAGCTTCCAAAACTGCAGGAAATCAACCACGGATTGTATGCGGATATCCTTCCGGAACATTACGATGAAAGTTATGCGAACCCGGATTATGCACAGGAAAAGCTTGGGATTTATGGGAAGCTGTTGTGCATGCTTTATGCAGAACTTCGCTGCTTGATCGTTTATGCGTATGAGGATGAAAAAGAAGCATTTGTCTCTTTGCTTGAATTGTTCTTAGAAGTATATGGGATGTTTGCAATTTCTGATGCGGTATCACTGCCTGCGGAGTCATCCATCAAAGATGCAATTTATTATTATATGTATGATTATGCAGATGTACTTGTTGCAAAACGTATCCGGGATACGATCACCTGCGAAGATAACTTTGCTTATGATATCGTGATGAATCAGGATCTGTCGGGACCGGATTATCTTTATGCATATGGAGAATATGTCAGCGAAAATGAAATTCGTATGGCACAGTATCTTGCAAAGCTTCCGCAAGCGCGGATTGATGCTCTTGCGCGGACATATGTGCAGGGGTTTATCAAAGGCTTTGAGACGATGCGGATTGACATAAAACCGAAAAAAACAGTGAATATCCGGTACTTCATCGGACAGGAACGAATCGTGAAAAGCGCAATCGTGCAATTTGCAGCCGAAGGGTTGCAGGCAATCCTGTTCCGGTATCCGGTGAGCCGGATCAACCGGAAAGCAACACTTCGCCCGGGATATGCGGCAACACCGGCGAATAAGCAGTATGATTATGACCATGCGGGAGACGACGCCGTATTTTTTGACCGTGCATTTATGGAGCGTAAGCTTGAAGTCATGGAACAGACATACGAGCAGGAAAAAGAAGCTGCCCGCGTCTATGCAGGACCGGCAGTCATCGAAGTGTTTGGCGAAGATCCGTTTGGTCCGCAGACGAAGGCGACAGTCTGGAAGTTGTCCGACAAGCAGCAGAAGATGTCTGTAGAATATGCGTCGAAGGCAGCGGAAATCACAAATCGCTACATTCCACATGATCAGTACAGCTTCACGATCATCGCATATCCGGTTCCGGAAATCGGTGCGGATTTCGAGGAGATCTTCAATGCGGTGGAAGAAGTCAATACACTCGACAATGAGAAATATAAAGTCATCCAGCAGACGATGATCGATTGTCTCGATGATGCAGAATATGTGCAGGTGCTTGGCAAGGATGGCAATCAGACAGACATGAAAGTGATGCTGCACCAGATTGATAAGAAGACACAGACGAACTTTGAGAACTGCCTGGCAGATGTGAATATCCCGCTTGGGGAAGTATTTACATCTCCGGTGCTTACCGGCACGAAGGGAACGTTGCATGTGAGCCAGGTGTATCTGAACGAACTCAAATACACAGATTTAAAGCTTACCTTCGAGGATGGAAAGATTGCAGATTATACATGTAGGAACTTCGGGGACGAGGCGGAAAACAAGCGGTTTATCAGGGAAAATCTGCTGTTTCATCACGAGACGCTGCCTATCGGTGAATTTGCAATCGGCACAAACACGACGGCGTACGCGATGGCAGGGAAATATGACATCTTATATAAAATGCCGATTCTGATCGTAGAGAAGATGGGACCGCATTTTGCAGTTGGTGATACATGTTACAGCTACAGCGAAGACAGCCGCCTGTACAATCCGGATGGCAGGGAAATTATTGCGAAAGAAAACGAATGCTCGGCATTGCGAAAATCGGACGATAAGCAGGAACGATTAAACGCGTATTTTAATTGCCATACCGATATCACGATTCCGTATGAAGAAATTGGTGGAATCTATGCTGTAAAGCCGGATGGCACGAAGACGGCAATCATTGAAGATGGAAAATTTGTGCTTCCGGGGACGGAAGCGCTGAATGAGGCATTGCAATAAGCATGCGGGAGAAAGATTTTGCAGAAGCCGGTTTTTTGACTTCTGTCAGAGTATAAAAAATATAAAGTGAAAGATACAGGAAGGAAGAAAAAATGGGTACGAAAAAGATCGGTGATCTGATTACAGATAACATGGGGGTATACGAAGGAAAAACAAAGCTTTCGTTCGGAAAGCTGGTATTGCTCGGTATGCTTGCAGGCGCTTTCATTGCGATAGGTGCATCAAGCAGCAGCGCGGCAGTTTACGGAATCAGCAATACAGGTATTGCGAAGTCGTTAGCAGGCGCAATCTTCCCGGTGGGATTGATGTTTGTTGTTTTGATTGGCGCAGAGCTTTTTACAGGGGATTGTCTGATGTCATTTGCTGTATTTGACAAGCGGATCAAGCTTATCGATATGATCCGGGTGTTAGTGGTAGTATTTATCACGAATCTGATCGGTGCGTGCATTGTGGTTGTGCTGGTGAACCGATGCGGACAGCTAGACTATGGAAACGGCGCGCTTGCAGCAGCGACGATCAAGACCGCTTATAATAAAATGAATTTAAGCTTTATGAAGGCATTTACATCCGGAATCATGTGTAACATCCTTGTATGTCTGGCAGTGCTTCTGGCAGGTGTATGTCAGGATGCGATTGGAAAGATCTTCGCATGTTTCTTCCCAATCTGGGCATTTGTGATTGCAGGTTATGAGCACTGTGTGGCAAATATGTATTATATTCCAGCAGGTCTTCTTGCAAAGCATGGAGAAGCATATTACAATGCGGCAATCATGGCAGGCATGACACCGGATCAGCTTGATTCGATGACGGTTGGTAAGTTCTTCCTGAACAACCTCCTTCCGGTCACACTTGGAAATATCGTCGGTGGAGTCGTATTTGTAGCGTTACCACTGTACCTGATCTACAGAAATAAAAACAAGGCAGAAGCATAGAACTTTTGCAGAAAGGACGTGAAATATGGCAAAACGTGTAATATGGATCGTACTTGACAGTGCAGGAATCGGAGCGGAACCGGACGCAGATAAGTTCGGCGATGTAGGTTCCGATACATTTGGACATATTTTAGCAGCCTATCCGGATGCAAAATTCGATAATCTGACGAAGCTTGGACTTCGTGCGATTGAGAAGACATCGTTTTATGATGCGGCAACAAAGCAGGATGTGATGGGTGTGTATGGAAAGGCACAGGAGTTATCCAACGGCAAGGATACGACAACCGGGCACTGGGAGATGATCGGGATTCACACGAAGCACGCGTTCCCGACATATCCAAATGGATTCCCACAGGAGATTATCGATGCGTTTATCGAGCAGACCGGTTGCGGAGCTATCTATGGAAACAAAGTTGCATCCGGTATTCCGATTATTGCGGAATACGGCGAGGAACACATGAAGACCGGATATCCGATCGTCTATACATCGGCGGATTCGGTATTTCAGATCGCGGCGTCCGAGGAGAAGGTCGGACTTCCGCGGTTGTATGAGATGTGCGAGATTGCAAGAAAGATTCTGGTTGGCGAGCATGGCGTCGGACGTGTGATCGCAAGACCATTTGTACGAAAAGGCGATGGATTCGAGCGGACAAGTAACCGTCGTGACTATGCGTTAGAGCCATCGAAACACAATGTGCTGGTGCATCTGGCAGACGCGGGCGTGCGGGTATGCGGAGTCGGTAAGATCAGCGATATCTTCCATGGCAGTGGTATCTGCGCTTCGGTGCATACAACCGGGAACACCGATGGCATGCAGAAGACGCTTGACTATATGCAGACAGAACCAGAGGGACTGATCTTCACGAACCTGGTTGATTTTGATATGAAATATGGACATCGAAGAGATACGCTTGGCTATAAGAACGCACTCGAAGAATTCGATGCATGGCTGCCGAAGCTGTATGCACAGATGACGGACGAGGATCTTCTGATTGTGGATGCCGATCATGGCTGTGATCCGACATTTAAGGGAACCGACCACACGAGGGAATATATTCCGATTCTGATGTATGGTAAGGGATTGAAGCGGGGAACAGATCTTGGCACAAGACCGACCTTTGCGGATATTGGCAAGACCGTGGAGGAGTACCTGCTTGGAAGTTGTGTGGATGATGCGAAGGCAATTGGGAACAGTTTCTTAAAAGAAATCATGTAGTTACGATAGGGGTGACGTTGGATGTATCGAATGTACGATATGATCATGAAGAAGCGGAGTGGTGCAGAGCATACCGCAGATGAAATCCGTTTTATCGTGGAAGGGTTTACGAAGGGAGAAATCCCGGATTATCAGATGAGTGCGTGGCTGATGTGTGTCTATTATAAGGGCATGACACACGACGAGACCTGCGCACTGACACATGCGATGGCACAAAGCGGCGATCGGTTAAGTCTTGCAGCCATCCACGGTGTGAAGGTCGATAAGCATAGTACCGGAGGGGTCGGGGACAAGACGACATTTATCGTGGCACCGATCCTTGCAAGTCTGGGTGTACCGGTTGCGAAGATGAGCGGCAGAGGACTCGGACACACGGGTGGTACGATAGATAAGCTGGAGGCGATTCCGGGTTTCTGTGTGAGTATCCCGGAAGAAGAATTTATCGAGCATGTGAATTCCATGAAACTGGCTCTCGTCGGACAGACCGGTGATCTGGCACCGGCAGATAAGAAGATCTATGCACTGCGTGATGTGACGGCGACGGTCGACAGTCTGCCGCTTATCGCATCTTCGATTATGAGCAAGAAGCTTGCGGCAGGTGCGGATGCAATTGTACTGGATGTGAAATGTGGCAGCGGTGCATTTATGAAGAACGAGGCAGATGCGAAGGCGCTGGCACAAATCATGGTTGACATCGGCAAATCCGCAGGCAGAACGTGTTATGGTGTGATTACGGATATGAATGAACCGCTCGGCTGCAAGGTTGGCAATGCGCTCGAAGTGATCGAGGCGGTGCAGGTATTGGCGATGAAGGATGTGAAGGCATATCTCACATATGACACAAGCGGGGATACAGACGTGCAGAGCCGGTGCGATGCCTATAGTGCAAGCGGAAATATAGCAGAACATGGATGCGGTGAGAACTGCGCAGGTATGACAGATCGTGCAGGCTACGACAGGCATGGCATTCACCGCCTGCTTACCGTGTCACTCACATTGGCGGCATACATGTATATGGCGGCAGGAAAATCCGATGATTTTGAAGCTGCGAAGGCGCAGTGTGAAAATGCAATCGAGAGCGGTGCGGCACTTGCCAAGTTCAAAGAGTTTGTGGAAGCACAGGGTGGCGATGGCAGTTACATCGACGATGTGAACAAATTCCGGCTCGCGGCAAACTGTGTGCCGATCGTCTGCGAAGAGGATGGATATCTGGCAGCCTGCAACACAAGCGAGGTTGGTATGGTGAACCTCGTCTTAGGCGGCGGACGTGCGACGAAGGACAGCACGATCAACTTAGGTGTCGGGCTCGATATCCGAAAGCATCTGGGCGATGTGGTGCGAAAAGGCGACGTGCTTGCCTATATGTATCTCGATGATATGGGTGTACTTGAAGAAGCAAAAAAACGTCTGCTTGGTGCATACACGATTTTGGATGAAAACGTGCAGACGGAAGCAATCGTCAAAAAAATAGTAATGTAGAAAAGAAACCATGACAATATAACAGCAGTAAACATAGTTCCTTTTCACAGGAGATAGTGATACAATTACAATACATTTAACATCAAGGAGGCAAAACAAAATGAGAGTAGCAGTGATTATGGGATCCACAAGTGATCTTCCAAAGGTAGAGCCGGCAATTAAGATTTTGAAGGACTATGGCGTACAGGTTGATGTGCGGTGCCTGTCAGCACACCGTGCACATGCAGGACTTTCCGCATTTATCGAGGAAGCAAACGGAAATGGCACAGAAGTATTTATCACAGCGGCCGGTATGGCAGCCGCACTTCCGGGCGTTGTTGCAAGCCAGACCGTACTTCCGGTTATCGGTGTTCCAATCTCCGGTTCCGTACTCGATGGACAGGATGCACTTTACTCTATCGTACAGATGCCATCCGGAATTCCGGTTGCAACGGTAGCGATCAACGGCGCAAAGAACGCTGCATATCTTGCATTGCAGATTATCGGTGTACAGCATAAGGAAGTGCAGGAGAAGCTGCTTGCAGAGAGAAAGCAGATGGAAGAAAGCGCCATGAAAGCAAACGAAGAAGTAATCGCAAAATATAATTAGTACCATGTACAAAAAATCGGTGAGTTGCAAAGATAACACCAAATTTTAACAAATTTCCGTTTTACTTTACTGCTTTTATCAAGTATAATAAAAGAAACGTGGGTTCACGGTATAAAAAGAGAATGATAGGAGGGTTTTATTACAATGGGTATTTTACAGAGATTTAAGGATATTATGGCTTCGAATATCAATGCACTTTTAGACAAGGCAGAGGATCCGGAGAAGATGATTGACCAGACACTCCGCAACCTGACAAAAGATTTAGCCGAGGTCAAGAAGGAGACAGCTGCTGTCATGGCAGATGAGCAGAGATGCAAGCGCGAGCTTGACGAAGTGAATTCCGAGATCGCGAAGATGCAGGCATACGCAGAGAAGGCACTGCTCGCCGGAAATGAAGCAGATGCCATGAAGTTCTTAGAGCAGAAAAATCAGCTCACAGCGAAGCAGGCAAGCTTGCAGCAGACCTATGATGTTGCCGCAGCCAATGCGATGAAGATGCGTCAGATGCATGATAAGCTTGTGACAGATATCAACCAGCTTGACTCCCGTCGTGATGCAATCAAGGCGAAGATGAAGGTAGCAAAGACACAGGATCGTCTGAACAAGATGACAAACAATCTGTCCGATTCCGCAAGCAGTATGGCTGCTTTTGATCGTATGGAAGCAAAGGCGAACGCAATGCTCGATCAGGCAAATGCCATGACCGAATTAAATCAGACAACACAGGAGAGTGGCATCGACAGTTTAGCAGCCAAGTATGATGCAGCTCCAAATGCAGCTGTACAGGATGAACTGGCAGCGATGAAGGCAAAGTTAGGTTTACAGTAAACCGATGCCGGGATTAAATGACAAACAGTTAGAGGCCTGTTGTACAACCGACGGGCCTTTACTTATTTTAGCAGGTGCGGGTTCCGGGAAAACCCGCGTCATCACACACCGGATCGCATATCTGATCGATGAATTGTCAGTGAATCCATATAATATACTGGCAATCACATTTACAAACAAGGCTGCGGCAGAGATGCGGGAACGAGTGGACAATCTGGTTGGATTTGGCTCGGAAAGTGTCTGGGTGTCGACCTTTCACTCGATGTGTGTGCGGATTTTAAGAAAACATATCGACAAGATCGGTGGGACCGGCAATTTCACAATCTACGATGCCGGTGAACAAAAAACGGTTGTAAAAGAAGTGCTGAAATATCTGCAGTTAGACCCGAAACTTTATCCGGAGAAACTGATGCTTTCTGCTATTTCGAAAGCAAAAGAAGGATATATGACACCGGATGATTACGAGAAAGAACATGCAACAAGCTTCCGGGATCAGAAGATTGCAGAGGTTTACCGGGAGTATCAGAAACGTCTGCAGAGCAACAATGCACTCGATTTTGACGATCTGATCTTCAAGACAATCTTCCTTTTTGAGACGAATCCGGATGTACTCGCAGAGTATCAGACACGGTTTCGATACATCATGGTGGATGAGTATCAGGATACAAACCATACGCAGTTTATCTTGGTGAAGATGCTTGCTGCAAAATACCGGAATTTATGTGTCGTCGGTGATGATGACCAGAGTATCTACAAGTTCCGTGGCGCGAACATCTACAATATCCTGAATTTTGAGGAAGAATATCCGGATGCCAAGGTGGTAAAACTTGAGCAAAACTACCGTTCGACCGCAAACATATTAAATGCAGCAAATGCTGTCATTGCGAACAATGAGGGCAGAAAGGATAAACGTCTCTGGACAGAGCAGGAAGACGGAGACAAGATTACATTTACCAGATATGGGACAGAATATGAGGAGGCGACAGGCGTTGCATCCCGCATCAAAACATGGAAGAATCAGGGCGTATCGCTCGATGATATCGCAATCTTATATCGGACAAATGCGCAGTCCCGTGTACTTGAGGAAAAGCTTCTGTATGAGAATCTTCCATATAAAATCTACGGTGGAACAAACTTCTATAGCAGAAAAGAAATTATGGATTTGGTCAGCTACCTGAAAGTACTCGCCAATCCGATTGACGATCAGGCAATCAAACGGATTATCAACGTTCCGAAGCGCGGAATCGGCGCGACAACCGTGGATAAGCTTGATATGTATGCACAGTCCAATGGATACAATCTGTATGATGCATTGCTTGATATCGAAGAAGTGCCCGGTATGGCGCGAAATGTCGAGAAAATCGGCAGATTTACTTCGATGATGGAGGGTTTTCGCAAGGAACTTGCACAAGGGGCATATTTAAGCGAAGTGTTTGACTCGATCATGGATCAAAGCGGCTATCGGGAAGCACTCGAAGCGGAAGCAACCGATGAGGCACGGACAAGACTTGACAATCTTGAAGAATTAAAAAATAAGATTGTCACATATGAAGAAAGTGACGAGTCGCCGACACTGACCGGGCTGCTTGAGGATATCGCGCTGGTTGCTGATACAGAAGCAGAAGACAAAGACGGTATGCCGGCAGCACAAGTGACGTTGATGACATTGCACAGCGCAAAGGGACTGGAGTTTCCGTATGTGTTCATCACAGGGATGGAAGAGCGGTTATTCCCAAGCGGGATGGCGATTGATTCGGACGATCCGGATGCGGTGGAGGAAGAGCGGAGACTCTGCTATGTCGGAATCACACGTGCGATGGTGAAACTGCATCTGACAGCTGCCAGCCAGCGTATGATCCATGGTTCAACGAATTTCGAGGAAGTATCGCGGTTCGTAAAAGAGATACCAAAGCATTATCTCGAGTATGAAGAAAAAGCGTTTGGCTACGCACCGGCCAATATGGACCGGATGCCATCGAAGAAGCCGGCAGAACATGTAATTGAACTCAAAGCTTACGGGAAAAACAACCCATATACACGTAGCGCAGCTCCTGCTGCAGGATTTCGTACCAATGCGGGTGCAAATCCCAGCGCCAATCCGGGATTTGGGAAAGCGTTTCCGATGGGAGAATCCGGGACAACATCTCCTGCAACGTACGAAGTTGGAGACAGAGTGCGCCATATCAAGTTCGGAAATGGCGAAGTGACCGATGTAATCCCGGCAGGCAGTGATCAGGAACTGGTTGTGAATTTTGACCGCGTCGGTGAGAAACATTTATTTGCTTCGCTCGTAAAAATGAAAAAGTTGTAAAACGCGGTAGAAATATCACCGAAGCTGTGGTAAAATGTTTTTATCAATTGCGATGAAAGGAAGGTAGAAAACTATGAAAAAGTGTTGTGACGAGGTAAAGGTTGTAAAAGAAGATGAATGTGTAAGAGACGCGAAGAACGCATTTCTCTCTGTTGCATTGATCGTTGGTATTCTTACTATCATTGTTGGAATCTGCGTTGCAGTTTACAAGTACCTGACACCGGATTATTTAGATGATTTCGATGATTACGACGATGACTTTGATGATAGCTTCTTTGATGATGACGATGCGGATGAAGCATCAGCAGAGGAGAAGAAGGACGAAGAGTAAGAGACATTCGTTTCATAAGTATGAGAAAAAACTGTCTGTATTTTGCAGGCGGTTTTTTTGTGCAGAAAATATGCTTGTAATCAGTAAAACTAGTAAAAAATAGCAAATATATTATAGAGACAGAACCTTGAAAATATATGGAATATTATGTAAAATGTAATGCAATAGTGGGTTACTGTCGATATAGAAATCAGACAGTAATAATTCTTAGCTTTACTCTGCGAAGGGAAGCAGAGTTTATCATAGATCGTTCCGCTGCATAAATGCGAGGAATGCATGCGGAAAATAAAAAATGGAGGATGGAGTTTATGAACAAACAAAAAACCAGAAAAAAAGTAGTTGCCTTTCTGCTTTCCATGTTGATGTTAATTTCATTATTCCAGAACATCAGCTATACACCGGTTGCAGAAGGCGGGGAGAATCAGGGCGTAAATGCGACAGCTTCGGCAACAGACGCCGAAACCGGAGAAATATCAGAAAGTAATTTGGAAACAGCAGAAGAAACATTGATGGATTCAGGTACAAGTTTTTCAATCTCAGATTTGAAATGCTATGTCACAAAAGATGGACAGAAAATTGACATTATTCAGAATCCAACTACAGAGATCAACCAGTCGGAACCAATGGATCTTGCATTTTCGTGGAAGATTGATAATGGAGCACATACAAGAAATCTGGAATTTGATCTGGCTGCCGTAAATGTAAAATTATCCGATGTACCGCAGACAACCTTGACAAACAGTGCAGGAAAACGTGTTGGCGTATATCGCGTAGATAGCACTACAAATAAGATTTATGTGACATTGGATGAAGCAACCGCAAATGAAGATCATATTCAGGGTACGGCTAATTTCAGTGGACAGGCAAGTGGTTCCAATACCGGAACAACAACTACTACAAGTACGGAGTTTAAATTTGGAGGAACTGTATTTACAGTCCCTGTCAAATATGCCCCAAGTAGTATGAGTGTGCAAAAATCGGCATCCGGACAGGCAAAGAAAGATGCAAATGGCGATTTTGTGCAGGCGTATACGGTCAAGATCAGTGTAAATAATGGACAGGTTGAACTTCAACAAGCATCCGATATCGTTGCTCCAAGTAACCCGGTCATCACAGGAACCAAGAATGTTACTGTGGATATCGCAGGGACAAAGACAACATATCCGGATATTCAGGCTGCTGCAAGTGCAATCGCAGGAAAAACATATGCAGATGGAACTAATATAACAATCTCCTATGATGCGGTCTTAGGAGGAGAGAATCTGAAGTATTTATATTATAAGGATCTTTCGGATGCAGGGCTTGATTCTTCGAAAAGAACAGAAGTGGAAGCCTCGGATGATAACACGTTTAAAGTTACTTATAAGAGTACGGATGGAACTACAAAAGATACACCACCAGGAACATCATATGGGATAAATGTGAAAAAGCCTAGTGTATCAAAGAGCGGATCACCGGTTGCAGGATCGGCACAGGAAGTTGTGTGGACAGTGACGATAAATACAGGTGATTTTGATGCGGCAGATATTAAGTCAATTACGGATACGTTAGATACAACCAAGCAGGATTTAGTGGATGCGGATGCATTGACAAAAATGCAGAATCTTTCTAATTGGACGGATTATGGAAATGGACAGTATACATATACATATAAGACAAAGATTAAGGATTCTGTGTACAATTCACCAACACCGGAAGATGTAAAAAATGATATAACTGTAAAGTTCGAGAAAGATGGAACGGAATATCCATATAAATCGACTGCCAAGGTGACTACGCCAGGTGGAGATTTAATAACAAAGGCGGCTCCATCATCCATTGGCGCGGATGGATACTTAAAATGGGATGTGACAATCAATATTCCAAATGCCAACATAAAGGATGTCGCTATTGTGGATGAACCTATGTGGACAACGGACAAACTTGGCAGCGATACCACAGGTATGGACTTGTCGGACTTTAAAGTTGCAATCAATAACGAGCTTATTTATGAAAATAAGCAGGCTACGGCAGCAGCGGCTCAGTATATTGGAAACACTACAATGTCAGAAATTAAAGTAGAATATGGTCAGTGTAAGATTCCTTTGAAAGCAGATTATATCAATGCAAATAAAGGGAAAAGCATAGTTGTTTCTGTCTATACGAAACCTCTGGATAAAGCGTTACAATTAAGTGAGATAACATTTAAAAACCGTGCATCTTTGAAGTACAAAGATGCGGCGGGAGACGATAAGACAAAGGAATCAAACGTTGCGGAATTCCGTTATGTAAAACGGGTAAATAAAACCGGAAAACCAAGCCAAACATATAGAAATGCCATTGATTATACAGTTTCTGCGAACATCGAAGGAAATTATACACAAGGTGATAAGATCATCTTTACAGATATCCTTCCATCCGATATGGAAATTGTACCGGGGTCTTTGAAACTTACGTATATTCATACTTCTAACTGGAATCAGGATTTAGGAAATTCTCCAGATATGGCGTTATCTTATGACAGTTCGGGAAATCCTGTTATAACAGTAACCACGTCGGCAAATGATTTAAAAACAGTAGATGTTTCTTATAGTGCAAAGATCAAAAACGCAGCATTAAAAGAGTATGTACTGAATGGAAGCGAAAAGTCATTTGAAAATACAGTATCTGTCGATAAAAATGACAGCGCCCATCATATAGGCGAAGCGAAGGTTACGAATAAACTGACACCCGGAAAGGTTGTAAACAAAAACGGAACGTATGATGCAGGACGTCAGATTGAATATACGGTTATTGTAAATCCGGACCAGCTGCAATTTAATGATGCTCCGGGTGGAAGTATTACAGGTATTGACGAGTGTGGGTATCAGTTGATTCCGGATAAGTCAACTGTGTCAGCCTATGAATATATCGGAACGGGTGATCCTGAAAAGGAAAAGAATGATGCATCCAAATGGAGCAAATTGACGTCAGGATTTTATTACACGTTTAAAAAACTGGACGGCGGAAAAACACAGACGATTTTCACATTGCCAGATGGTAAAGCAATTAAGCTTACGTATTCTTCCTTGATAAATGTATATACAAATATAGATGATCAGAGTCAGAATGGAAGTCTGACGACGGAGGGTTCTTCCAATGTCTTTTATCTGAAAGGACAGAATTCAAATACTACAAAGACCGGAACGTCGTTTTCCATTCAGGTTGCCAATTCAAGTATGATGGCAACTAGTAATTTGCAGACGATTACAATCTATAAATATTGGACAGACAGCAACAACAATCTGGTTGCTTTAAATGGATCGGAATTTGCATTATATGAATGTGGATATGATAAGACTACAAAGACGATTACCGATTCGAAGAAAAAGATGAAACAAAATGGCATCACATTGGCGGATGGCAAGAGTGTTGTGGCAGGTTTAAATGTTGATACGGTATATGCTTTGTATGAGACAAAAGCAGATCCGGGATTTCAATTAAACACAAAACCATATTATTTTGTGATTCTGGATAGTAACACAGCAAGAGATGCTTTCCCAAGCAATGTAGATCCATTCTTTAACTATGGTGTAACGTATTACGAAAATGTCAAAGGCGGAAATGTTGCATTGAATGTAAAGAAGACGTTCGATGGAAGTACGACCGGACTGACAGCCGGCGCATACAGTTTCAAGATTGAAAAAGTGGATTCGGTTGATGATGTAACCGGTTCATGTTCTGCGGTAACAGGTAGCGATGCATATAGCGAAGTCGTAACAAATGGCGCAGATGGAACGGTTGATTTTACTTCTCTGTCTTATGGACGTAGTAGTTTGGGCGCAAATGATTCGCCAAAGACATATTATTACAAAATAAGTGAAGAAGCAGGAACGGACACAACGGTGAAATATGATAAGTCGTTCTATATTTTGAAGGCAGATTTGAGCTACGATGGAGTTAGTGACCAAATTCAGATCAAATCAACTGTTACAAAATATATAGAGGATGGAACAGGGTTCAAGAAAGACGGTTCCGGAACAACTTATACCGTTGATACAATTGCGTTTGATAATAAAACAAAAGTAAATGAAGTAACTGGAGATTTTTCGTTCCAGGCAACAAAAAAACTGGATGGAAAAACAGATTATGCAGGTGCAGGTACCTATCAGTTCGGCTATTTTGATGTCACGGAAGTATCAGCAGATGCGGCAAATGCTACCGAGAAAAAGAAAATTACGACCGGTACAACTGCCGGAAACACAACCGGTGCAGTAACATTCAAAGACATTGTAACGTATAGTTCGGAAATCCGGGGCGATATCGGAACACATTATTATAAGATATCGGAATCTGCTTCCGGATATGCAGATGTAAAAAAGGATACAAGCTATTATATTGTAACCGTGGATGTAAAGAAGGACAACGAGACAACTCCGACAAAACTTGTGACATCTTGTACGAAGATTACAAAGTACGGAAGCGACAGAACAATCTCGGATGCCGGAATGAATCTTGCGAATGTTATATTTGATAATAAGACAGAAACTACGACGATTTCCGGTACAAAGTCATGGAAAAATGATACAGCAGCGGACAGACCTGCCAGTGGAATTATCGTCAGTCTGTATAAGCTGAAGCAGGGTGGAGACAAAGACAAAGACGCGGATTGGTCACAGGTCGGAACACCGAAGACTGTACAGGCGGATGCAAATGACGATTGGAAGTATTCGTTCGGTGCACAGCCAAAGTATTATCCTGCGACAAGCAGTGAGATTTCATACAAGGTTTTGGAGACTGCAGTTCCTGGATATACAACCAGTTACACAGCAGGTACATATGATATCGTAAATACGTTAAAGGATGCGGATGGCAGCATTACGTTTTCTGCATACAAGAAATTAGATGATGCCGCGAATTATTCTCCAAACTATACATTTGCCGGATTTGTAGTCGATGAGTTAAAAGCAGACCAGACAGTGAAGACTGCTTCTGCTGCAACAGGTACGACAGCTGGCAGCACAGATGGAAAAGTGGCATTTACACCGATTGCATATAGTTCCAAGAAAGCGGGAGATATTGGCGACCATGTATACAAGGTTTATGAGAAGCAATCCGGATATGCAGGTGTTACAAAAGATGACAATTACTATATTGTTAAAGTGACTGTCACCAAAGATGTTGCAACCAGCAAATTAAATGCGAAAGTTACATCCGTACAGAAGTATGCAGCAGATGGATCCGCAGTTGGAACTGCTTCAAGCAGTCTGACAAATGTGATATTCGAGAACAAGACGACGAAGATATCTGTATCCGGAACAAAGACATGGATCGATACCGGATATGAAGCGTATCGTCCGGACAGTATCGAGCTTACGCTGTATCGACAGAAGAAGGGCGCTGCAGACTGGGAGAAAGTAAAAACAACAACACTTTCTACTACAGGCGCATCTCAGAGTTATGTATTTGAGAACCTGGATGAGTACTATGCAGGAACCGATACAAAGATTACATATAAAGTAGAAGAGTCGCAAGTTAAGGGTTACACGACAACTGCGACAAAGACAGCAACGGGATATGACTTTATAAATACGTTGCAGACAACGAAAGTAAGCATACAGAAAAACTGGGATGACAATGCGGATGCTTATCATGTAAGACCGATAAAACTTACTGTATCTTTGAAAGAAAATGGAAAAATAGTAAAAACAGCAGAGTTAAATGCGGCAAATAACTGGACCGCATCCTGGGACAAGCTTCCTGTCTATAAGAAGGGCGCTGAAATCACATATACGGTTGTAGAAGATGCAGCGCATATGCCGACAGGTTATTCACAGGAGTCATCGACGATCACAAAGAAAAGCGATGGAACCTACGCAGCCGAGATCACAAACAAGTATTCTATGGACAAAGTCAACCATACAGTATTGAAAGTGTGGGATGATGAGAATAACAAAGACGGTCTGCGGACCAAAGTAAAAGTTTTGCTTTATGCAAACGGTGTGGCATCGACACGTGCAGATGCAGAACAGGAATTGTCCGAAGAAAATAACTGGACCTATACGTGGAAAGATCTGGACAAGAAGAATGCAGCAACAAATGCAGATATCACGTATACAGTGAAAGAGACAACATCGATTGCCCAATATACAACAACGACGATGAATGCGGCTACATCGACAACCATCACGAATACACATGCATCAAAGAAACGTGCTATCATCGTGAAGAAAGTCTGGGAGGATAACAATTCAGCTTCCTGTCCGCAAAGTGTAGACGTGCAATTGTATGCAGACGGAAAAGCACTTGGCGAAAAAGTTACATTAAGTGACACAAATAGCTGGACGAATACATGGTCCGATCTTCCGTATTATGAGAATGGAACAGAGATTGCTTATACAGTCAAAGAAGTCCAGGTACCAACCGGCTATGGTGTATCGTATAAGACAGATGAGGATCAGACGACAGGTACGCAAACAGTGACCGTTACAAACTCGTATCCTTCGACAAAACGGACCGTTACAAAGACCTGGGATGACAACAACAATCAGGATCGGAAGCGTCCGTCAAGCGTATCGGTACAGCTTCTCTGTGATGGCCAGGTATATGATACTGTGACATTGAGTGCTGCAAACAGCTGGAGATATACATGGACAGAGCTTCCAAAGTATAGCAATGTAAGTGCACAGACGCCATATGTTTATACAATCAGGGAAACGGATATTCCGGATGGATATACAGTGTCCTATGAGAAGAAGGATGCAGCCGGAGCAACTGTAACAACGGAGGATCCGGGCGAAAATGGTATATTTGCAGTGAAGAATACGCATGCACCGGAAAAGGGAGATATCCAGGTTACAAAGAAGTGGAGCGGTGATAACAAAAACGCAGATGACCACAAGGAAATTATAGTAACTTTGTATAAGAACGATGCGCCGACGAATCAGACATTGAAGCTTGACAAGGCAAATAGCTGGACCGGTTCGTTCCATGACCTTGACAAGTATGAGAATGGCGTGATGATTTCTTACCGTGTAGTAGAAACCGCAGTAGCAAATTACACTGCATCGTACGCACCTGCAACATGCAATGTGGGTGGTGCAATCACTGTGACGAATACATATGCACCTGCAAAGCTTATCCTGACGAAAACAGTCGTTGGTGATATGCCGAAAAAGGATGCAGAAGCTTCCATCAGTTTTGCTGTGACAGAACAGGCAACCGGTGCAAAGCAGACCTATCTGCTTTCAGACTTTACATATGACAGCACAGCCAAGATGTGGACAAAAGAAATCAGCTGCAATGCAGGTAGTTATACAGTGGAAGAAATCGCGAAAGATGTGGATGGATATACACTGAACAAGGTTACGTATACCGTAGATGCGCAGGCGGAGACAGAAGGAAAGTCTGTGACTGTGGATGTTGCAGAACGCGGATCCGTGACAGTGTCATACAAAAATACATATGAGACAACGACGACATCCGAGACAACGACAGAGACAACCGAGACGACGGATACAACAACCGAGACAACCGACACAACAACGGAGATCACAACCGTAACCACGACGACTACGACAACAACCACAACGACTACGACAACAACCACAACGACAACCGAGAAAAAGACTGGGGATTCTACACCAGTTGCTCCGGTGACAGTTGTGATGGTGATTGCAGCAGTTGGAATTATTATTCTTGGAATCACAAGAAAGAAACAAAATGAGAAGTAAATAAGATGTACGAAGAAGGGCTTTTTGTGAGCCCTTCTTTTTTTGAATTTACTTTGCCAGTGCATGTGCTGCAATCACTTCCATTGCCTGCATATCCTCTGGTGTGTCGATGTCTGTTAGCTCATAGTGTTGTGTAACCGGCAGGAGTCTTACATGTTCCCTGTGGTTTAAAATCACAGTATTGCCGCCTTTTTTTGGAGGTAGCGCAGATAGTTCATCAAAGTAAGCGGATGGAAAAACAACCGGGGAACCGGCAGTATTCTGATCGCAGGTCCGCCAGATCGTATCGGGTGCATTTTTTGCACAGAAAAGCAATGCACCGATTGTCTCCCGTGAGACGAGCGGCTGGTCCGAAGGCAGGAACAGGCAGTGGCTTGCTTTGTTTTTTATTGCACCGGTTCCAAGCCGGATCATATCGTTCCGGTCCGGCAGATTGTGCAGAAGAAATGGGATATCCTGCTTCTTACATAATTGTGCAATTTCCGGGTGGATTGTCACGACCAACCGGTTTTGTCCAAGCATTTCGGTCGCATCAAACGCGTATGCAATCAGTGGTTTTCCATTAAAATCAGTGAGGAGTTTATTGGCACCGAAGCGTTTGCTTTTTCCGGATGCCATGATGATACAGAACGCGTCTCCATAAGGCTTATCTAAATCTACGAGAAAACAATCATCCCGCTTGCAGAGAGCGTCCAGGAAAGAAAGTTTTTGTTTCCGGACAACTAAAAGTACATGTTTGGCTGCGAGCAGACGGGAAATTGCTTCCTGATACGCAGGAATTGTCTGTTCCAGATAACCGGTTTCGTCGATGGTTACCCAGTCGGATGGATGACGGATACACGCATCCAGAAATTCGATGCCTTTTGAGAGAAATGCTTCCGGAACCGGTTGCATTTTGTTTGTGTTTCCGGGTGCATCTGCCTGATATCTTCCAATCTGGACAGTCTCACCTGACAGGTTTTCTTTCATATAGACACCATCTTCGGGTACTACATAAGACGTAAGCCCGGGCATTGGTTGTGGGAAAAGGGCAGAAAGAAGCGTGGACTTTCCGCTTCCGCGGCTTCCGGTCAGAATCAGATGCTTTTTGCTGCTAGCGCGAAAAGATCTCCAGATACAATTTGCGGTTGGCCTGTATGCAGGCATCTCGATACCGTTCATATTTTTCTATCCATTCCTTTCCTTCCTGTGTCAGAGTGCTTCCACCGCCGGATTTGCCACCGACAGTTCGGCTTGTGAGTGGAAATCCGAGTGCATGCTCGGCATTTTTTATCATACGAAGCGCTTTCGAGTAAGCAAGTCCCATCGAGCTTGCAGCTGCACGCAGGGAGCCTTCTGCTTCGATGGCATGCAGCAGACGACAGGGACCTTCTCCAAAGAATTTTTCATCCTGTTCATCGTAAAAAGTAATTTTTGTAACAGCTTTCATATGGACTCCTCCTGTATCATAACAAGGTGTTCGTTCCCGCTTTTGTCGTGGAGCTTTGTGATATTGATTGTACCATAAATCGAGGAAAGCAGCGACTCCATCTTTGAAACAGGAGTCGATTTCGGGGAGATTTTCCCGGAATGTGTGCCATTCGACAGGACAAGGAGCTCGTCGCAGGTGTTTAATGCCAGAGAAGGGTCATGGAGTGTGACAAGCGCACAGGCGTCATGGGCAGTCACATATGTCCGCAGATGCTGCATCATCTGGTTCCGGAACCGGAAATCTAAGGCGCTTTCCGGCTCGTCGAGGAGCAGAAGCTTACGTGCGCCGACGAATGTCCGTGCAAGGATACATAACTGTTTTTGTCCTTCACTTAGCTGGTTGTAGTTTGCCTGCTCACGATCGGAAAGACCGACCATCGTGAGAGTTGCTTTGGCATGTTCTTTCATCTGCGCGGTGGGAGGCTGCAACAGCGATAAGTCCGGATGATACCCCATCAGGACAACATCCAGGATTGTCAGATCGATTGTGATTCCGCTTTTTTGGGGGATATATCCACATTGCTTTGCAAGTTCCCGTGCAGAAAGTGATTCCAGTGTATTTTCTGCAAGCAGACAGGAACCTTTGTGCGGGAGGATGTTCGCAATCGCTTTTAAAAGTGTAGTTTTGCCGCATCCATTTGCACCGAGAATACCGGTGATTGTTCCGGGACGCGACGTAAAGCTGATATCGTGTAGGATTTCTTTTCTGCCATATCCGGCAGACAGGTGACTGACTGTGAGTAGACTCATGATTCGCGGTTCCTCCTTACGCATAGATAGATCAAAAATGGTGCGCCGACAAGACTGGTGAAGATACTGACCGGCAGTTCCGTGGAAGCTGCGCTTCGTGCCAGAATATCTCCGAGTGTCAGCAGGCAGCCACCGATGATCCCACTTAGAAACATCGTGGATAGCCGGTTGTTTTTGATGATCAGACGTGCACCGTGCGGTGCAAGCAGAGAGATGAAGCTGATAAGCCCGGTCATGCTGATGATTCCGGATGTTGCCAGCGTTGCAATCAGGAGAATCAAAAGCCGGAGATGTTGTGTGTGAACACCGAGCATACGCCCTTCGTCATCGTGCAGGGAAAGCATCATAATCTGCCGGTACAACAAAAAAAGTGCGCTGACACAGAGGATACAGAGAATCACATTTCCTTTGATGGTATAGAGACTGATGCCATTTAAACTTCCCATAATCCAGTATTCGATGGATGCAAGCTGTTTTTCCGGGTCGGCGAGCAGCTTCAGGAAGATGAGAGTGGTCTGGGCCAAGCTGTGTACCGCGATTCCTGCCAACACGATTCCTCTGCCATCCTGCCCGGCGGTGAGGGATGCGAGCATAAGCGCTAGGACAACAGAACCGAGAGCACCGGCAAATGCAGACGCAGTCACTGCCATAGAGCCGGACAGAAACAGGATGCCGAACGCGGCACCGGCGCTGGCACCGGAAGATACGCCGATGATATCCGGTGATGCCAATGGATTCCGGAATACAGTCTGGAAGACAAAACCTGCTACGCCGAGAACGAAACCGCCGATACAGCCGACGATTCCGCGGCTTGCGCGCAATGTCACAAACACCTGCCACTGTCTTGGATCACCGGATATAATTCCGGACAGTGTGAGTGGGTAGCGGCCGACAAAAAATGAAAAAATCGTCAGAACCGTTAAGATAACGGTTCCGACGATAAGAGTGAATTTAATTTTATTATTTGATTCCATAGAAAGTTTCATAGAACGCTGCCTTTTCTTCTGTATACATATCTGCAGATACCTGATCCGGATGCAGGATTCCGGCAAGCCAGATGGATGCAAGGATTCCGCCCGGTACAGGACTGTCTAACGCTTCGATATCGCCAGGGATTGCATAGACATTTCCGTTTTTGACTGCGGTGCACTCCTTCAGATTCTCGTCGTTTAATACATCTTCGGGTGTGTATTCTGCATCCGAAGCGAGAATAATATAAGAAGGATCCCATGCCAGAAGCTGCTCGTAGCTGATCTCGGCCCAATAGGTATCCGTGATTTCGGATGCTGCATTTTTACCGCCTGCCAGTTCGATAAGCCCAGACTGATACATCGCCGGACCGGCAGTGGAAAGAAGGGAAGAGTTGCCGGCGAGATAGACGCTTTTTGCATCGACGCCGGATAAGTCTTTTTCGAGCATCTCTTTTTTCTCATCAATATAAGAAAGAAGGGCATCTGCGTTTCCCTTTGTATTGGTTGCGGTGGAGACAAGTTCAATCATCTGTTCTAACTGATCTTCGCTTTCCGGATTGACGAGCAGGACAGGGATGTCAAGCTCGGAGAGGCTTTTTGCTGCATCCTTTAATTTCATAGGCAGGATGACAAGCTCTGGGGAGAGAGAAGCGCAGGTTTCTAAGTCAAATTCCTTGGCTGTGCCGACATTTGGAAGCTCGAGGAATTCTGGCGCTGCGAGCTTGTAGATTGGCCGCTTGCCTGCTTTTGCTTCGATGCCTGTCACCTTGTCTTTCAGACCGAGTGCAAGCAGGAGACTCGTGGAGATATAGTATCCGCTCACGATTGACTCCGGTTCTTTTTCAATCGTAACTTCACGACCGGCCTGGTCGGTGACTGTGACCGGATAGACCGTCTGCGCATCAGAGTCCTCTTTGCTGGCATCTGCCGGGGTACTGTCTTCTATTGTAGCAGCATCCGATATGGAGGCTGCCGGTGCTTCTGTGACAGCTGCTTCCGTCGTTGTGCCGGTTGTCTCTGTGGATGCCGGTTTGCCACATCCGATCAGAGAGAGCAGCATCAGGCTGATGAGTGTAAGTGCTACATGTTTTTTGAATCTTAGTTTCATGATAAAAACCCTTTCGTTATACTTTTGATAATACAACGGTATTGTAACAAAACCGCTTTTCAAAGGCAAGTATTTTTACTATAATATAAAGTTGGAAAAAAGCGGTTAGAGAAATAGAAGGAGCTTTTATGGTAACAATACAGAATTATGTTCGTGTAAAAAATCTGGAAGAAGCTTATACGCTGAACCAGAAAAAAGGAAGCATGATCCTCGGTGGAATGCTTTGGACGAAGATGCAGGATCGGACAATCCAGACGGCAATTGATCTGTGTGAGCTGGGACTTGACAAAATCGATGAGAACGCGGATGCATTTTCCATCGGTGCGATGGTGTCTCTGCGCGAAATCGAGTTGCATTCAGGTCTGCATGCATATACGCAGGGCGCAGTCAGAGATGCCTTAAAGGATATTGTCGGTGTTCAGTTCCGAAACCTGGCGACCGTCGGTGGCAGTATCTGGGGACGGTTTGGCTTCTCGGATGTCCTGACGATGTTTCTGGCTATGGATACATACGTGGAACTGTTTCAGGGCGGTATCATTCCGTTGCAGGAGTTCGCAGAGAAAAAACCGGACCGGGACGTGCTTGTGCGTCTGATCGTGAAGAAAACACCGGGTGTTTATGCGTATGCATCGGTCCGTAATCAACGGACAGATTTCCCGGTTCTTGCATGTGCAGCGGCAAATGTTTCCGGTACATACCGGATTTCTGTCGGTGCGAGACCGGGCAGAGCAATCTGTATCACGGATGAGGAAGGATTTCTCAAAGACGGAATCACGGAAGAACGTGCAAAGCAGTTTGCAAAATGGGCAGAGACAAAAATCCCGACAGCCGGCAATCACCGGGGCAGTGCAGCATACCGCACACGTCTTACAGGTGCGCTTTGCTATCGGTTAATAAAGAAAATCGGAGAGGAGCAGGCATAGACATGGATATTAAAATCAAAGTAAATGGAACACTGATTTGTGAATCAGTATCGCCGGATCTTCTGCTCCTCGATTTTCTGCGGAAGCATGGCTGCTACAGTGTGAAGCGCGGTTGTGAGACCGCAAATTGCGGGCTTTGTACCGTGCTTTTAGATGGAACCCCGGTCTTGTCATGTTCGGTGCTTTGTGCAAGAGCGGATGGACATGAAGTATATACGCTCGAGGGACTGCAGGAGGAAGCATCCGGTTTTGTTGGATTTATCGCTGATCAGGGGGCTGATCAGTGTGGATTTTGCAATCCGGGATTTGTCATGAATACGATTGCATTGCTCCGGGAGAATCCGGATCCTTCGGATGATGAGATACGCGCGTACCTGGCAGGAAATTTATGCCGGTGTTCCGGATACGAAGGACAGCTCCGCGGAATCCGGAATTACCTGGACTATATAAATAGGAAGAAGCAGGGAAAGGAGTAAGCGATGGAACATAAGAATTACAATGCCATTCACAAATCAGTCCGGAAGAAAGACTCCATGCAGCTGCTGCTGGGAAAACCGGTGTATACAGATGATATCACGGGCCCTGCACTTGTCGTGAAGCTTCTGCGCAGTCCGCATGCCAATGCGATTGTGGAAGAAATCCATACAGAAATTGCAAAGAAAATTCCGGGCGTGGTGGATATCTATACATGGGAGGATGTGCCGAAGACGAGGTTTGCAATCGCAGGTCAGACTTATCCGGAGCCATCTCCGTATGACCGATTGATTATCGACCGGCACGTGCGGTTTGTGGGAGATGTTGTCGCAATCATTGCAGCAGAGGATGAAAAAGCAGCATGCAAAGCGATGAAGCTTGTGAAAGTGAAATACAATGTGTTAGAGCCGGTGCTTGATTTCCACAAAGCGAAGGATAATCCGGTGCTTGTGCATCCGGAGGATGACTGGTATCCGCCGGTTGATGTGGGCGGTGATGCAAAACGGAATGTGATCGCACATGAGTTGAGCGGAGATGGCGATGTCGATGCCGTCATATCGGATTGTGAGGTATCATTTTCCCATGCTTATCATATGCGTGCGTTCAACCAGGCGATGATGGAAACATTTCGCACATATACATGTCTTGACCGGTATGGAAGACTGCATGTGATTTCTTCGACACAGATTGTTTTCCACGTGCGCCGGATTTTATCGAGAGCGCTTGGAATCCCGAAAAGCAAAATCCGCGTGGAAAAACCGCGGATCGGTGGTGGATTTGGCGCGAAGCAGACTGCAGTCAGCGAAGTGTATCCGGCGTTTGTGACGATGCAGACGGGGCGTCCGGCGAAACTCATCTTCACAAGGTACGAAAGCCAGATCGCAGGTTCACCGCGGCATGAGATGGAAGTCACTGTCCGGCTGGGTGCAGACCGGGACGGACATATCCGCGGACTCGATCTGTACACACTTTCCAATACAGGCGCATATGGGGAACATGGACCGACGACGGTCGGACTTAGCGGACACAAGTCAATTCCACTTTATACAGGAGGACTTGAGGCGTTCCGGTTTGGTTACGATGTCGTCTATACAAATACAATGGCGGCGGGCGCTTATCGCGGCTATGGCGCAACCCAGGGAATCTTTGCTCTGGAGTCCTCGGTCAATGAGCTTGCGGAGTCGCTTGGCATCGATCCGACGCAGATTCGGGAGAAAAATATGCTCCGGGAGGGCATGAAGATGCCGGCGTATTATGGAGAGACTGCAAATGCCTGCGCGCTTGACCGATGTATGGCAAGATGCCGTGAGCTTTTTGGCTGGGAAGAGAAATATCCGGTCCGGGAGATGGGCAATGGAAAAGTGCGGACCGCCGGTGTTGCGATGGCGATGCAGGGTTCCTGTATATCCAACGTCGATGTCGGTTCTGCAACTGTGAAGCTGGCAGATGATGGAACGTTTAACCTGATCATCGGTGCGGCAGATATGGGAACCGGCTGTGATACGATTCTGGCACAGATGGTGGCTGAGTGTATGGACTGTTCTGTGGATGACGTGGCAGTATTTGGCGCAGATACGGACGCATCTCCGTATGATTCCGGTTCCTATGCATCTTCGACAACTTATGTAACAGGAAAAGCAGTAGAGCTTGCCTGCGAGGAGCTGAAGAAAAAACTGTGTGCGATTGCGGCGGGAATGCTTGGATGTGAGCCGGAAGAAACGGTATTTGAAGATGGGTGTGTGCGGAAGATTAACACAGACGAGCGTGTTACACTGGCGCAGATCAGTGTGAAGGATCAGGTGGCAAATGATATTGCAGCGGTTGCGACTGCATCGCATTCTTCACCGGTTTCTCCACCGCCATATATGGTTGGTATGGTGGAAATTGAGCTTGACCGCTATACAGGGGAGGTAAAAATCCTCGATTATGTGGCAGTTGTGGATTGTGGAATCGCAATCAACCCGGCACTCGCACGTATCCAGGCAGAGGGTGGAATCGTGCAGGGAATCGGTCATACGTTGTTTGAGAATATCACATATGATGAAACCGGAAAACCGGTTGAGTCCAATTTTATGCAATATAAAATCCCAACGCGGCTGGACATGGGACACCTACAGGTTGAGTTTGAGAATAGCTACGAGCCGACAGGTCCATTTGGCGCAAAATCCATCGGAGAAATCGTGATCAACACACCGGCACCGGCGATTGCTCATGCAATTTACCGGGCGACAGGTGTATGGCACAGAGAACTTCCGATCACACCGGAGAAGATATTGATGTCGATGCCGGAAGATGATTTTAGATAAGCAAATACCAAAGACAAGGAGAAAACAGATGAAAAAGAGTTTTAAGTTATCGGATGCGGCATTTCAGATGGATGGAAAGATGCCGCTTGCGCAGGCAATTCCTCTTGGATTGCAGCATGTTTTGGCGATGTTTGTTGGAAACCTTACACCGCTTTTAATCATCACAGGTGCCTGTGGAATCGCAGGAGGAGAGTTTGCCGGGCTGCAGCTTTCCCTGCTTCAGAATGCAATGCTTGTTGCAGGAATTGTGACATTGGTGCAGCTTTTTGCAATTGGTCCGGTCGGTGGACGTGTACCGATCATCATGGGCACATCATCCGGGTTTATTGGTGTATTTAACAGCGTTGCAGCAACGATGGGGGGCGGTGTATCCGCATATGGAGCAATCATGGGGGCTTCAATTTTAGGCGGCCTTTTTGAGACGGTACTTGGGTTCTTTTTAAAACCGCTCCGGAAGTTTTTCCCATCGGTTGTGACAGGTACAGTTGTTATGTCCATCGGTTTAAGCCTGATTTCTGTTGGAATCAATTCTTTTGGCGGTGGAAACAAGGCGGAAGATTTTGGCTCGATGGAGAATCTGCTGCTGGCACTCTTTGTGCTGATTGTAATATTGATCTTCAAGCATTGCACAAAAGGATTTTTGAGTTCCTCCTCGATTTTATTGGGTATTATTGCTGGATATATTGCTGCAATCGTTATGGGATTTGTGCTTCCTACGACCGGGGTGACTGCCGATGGCGTCGAGTATACAAAAGCGTGGGTGCTGAACTGGGACAAGGTAGCAGATGCTGCATGGTTTGCTATCCCGAAGATCATGCCGGTCAAGCCGGTATTTGATATGCGTGCAATTCTGCCGGTTATGATCATGTTTATTGTTACAGCGGTTGAAACAGTTGGAGATATCTCCGGTGTTATGGAAGGCGGTCTGGGACGGGAAGCAACCGATAAGGAGCTGTCCGGTGGTGTTATGTGTGATGGACTTGGATCTTCGCTTGCTGCCTGTTTTGGTGTCTTGCCGAATACGTCTTTCAGCCAGAATGTCGGACTTGTTGCCATGACAAAGGTTGTGAATCGGTATGCGCTTGCAACGGGAGCTGTGTTCCTGATTCTCTGTGGACTCTGTCCGAAGCTTGCGGCGCTTATTTCTATCATGCCGCAGTCAGTACTCGGTGGTGCCGCAGTTATGATGTTTTCTTCGATTGTATTCAGTGGAATCCAGCTGATCACGAAGAATCCGATGAATTCGCGTAATCTCTCCATTGTCTCTGTAGCACTCGGTGTTGGCTATGGTATGGGAGCAAATCCGGACATTCTTGTTCATGCACCGAAGCTTGTACAGCTTGTGTTTGGCGGCTCTGGAATCGTGCCTGCTGCGATTGTGGCAATTCTGTTGAATATTGTACTTCCAAAAGAGAAAGAAGAGCAGTAAATGTGAATGAGAAGACGGACAAAATAAAATTTTATCTTGCACCAATGGAATCCGTGACCGGTTACGTGTATCGGAATGTGTATCATGCGATGTTTGGCGATATGGATAAGTATGTGACGCCGTTCATCGCACCATCGAAGAAGAAAGTACTGAAGACGCGGGAGCGAAGAGATGTGGCCCCGGAGCATAACCGGGACATGTATGTCGTACCGCAGATCCTGACGAACGATGCAGCACAGTTCCTTACAACGTGCAATACACTGTCAGAGCTTGGCTATCAGGAAGTAAACCTGAATCTGGGCTGCCCGATGGCAACGGTCGTATCGAAGAAGAAAGGAAGCGGATTCTTAGAGGAACCGGATCGTTTAGAGCGGTTCTTTGATGCGGTGTTCGAGGGGATGGCAAAATTGCCCAAAGAAGATAGATGCATAATCTCTGTAAAGACGCGGATCGGAGTGGAATTCCCGGAGGAATTTGCGGATATCCTGCAGATCTATAACCGGTATCCAATCTCAGAGGTGATGATCCATCCACGTCTGCAGAAGGACTTCTATAATAATCATCCAAATCTCGATGTATTTGCGGAAGCATTGCAACATTGTGTACATCCGGTCTGTTATAACGGGGATATCTTCACGGTGGAAGATTATCAAGTATTCCGTGAGAAGTTCCCGCAGGTAGACCGTATCATGCTTGGAAGAGGAGTGATCGCGAATCCGGGACTGGTACGGGAGATCCGGACGGGACAGCCGGTGACAAAAGAAGAGTTAAAGGAATACCATGACCGGCTCTATGCCGGATACCGGGACGAGATGGACTGTGAGCGGGATGCGCTCTTCAAGATGAAGGAAGTGTGGTTCTATCTTGGTAAGATGTTCCCGGATGCAGAGCGGGAGCTTAAGAAGGTGAAGAAGGCAGACCGGCCGGAGGAGTATCTGGCTGCGGTGAGAAGTGTATTTCGAGGATAGAAAAACAGCAGTCGTTTGACTGCTGTTTTTTCGTGCGGGTGGGGGGACTTGAACCCCCACGGGAACTCCCACTAGAACCTAAATCTAGCGCGTCTGCCAATTCCGCCACACCCGCATGTGGATTATGAAATGCATATATAATATATGAATAAAAAATTAGCAGATGAATTCATCTGCCAAAAGTGAGCCACGGGGGAATCGAACCCCCGACAACTTGATTAAAAGTCAAGTGCTCTACCGACTGAGCTAGTGGCCCGTATAAATAATAAAATAGCTGGGCTAGTTGGATTCGAACCAACGAATGCAGGAGTCAAAGTCCTGTGCCTTACCGCTTGGCGATAGCCCATTAAAAACCTGCTCTTGCAAAGCCTGCAATCAAAACAAAAATAGAAGAGGGTGGATAGAGGGACTCGAACCCTCGGCCTCCAGAGCCACAATCTGGCGCGCTAGCCAACTGCGCCATACCCACCATATAATATAAAAATGTGCCCGAAGGGATTCGAACCCCCGACCCACGGCTTAGAAGGCCGTTGCTCTATCCAGCTGAGCTACGGACACATACCATTTCACAAGTACTCTAGGTATTTGCGAAAAGAAAGAGCGGGTGATGGGAATCGAACCCACGTATCTAGCTTGGAAGGCTAGTGTTCTACCATTGAACTACACCCGCGTAATCAGAGCTTGGCGAAAGAAACTTTTTAGTCGGGGTGACAGGACTCGAACCTGCGACCTCCTGATCCCAAATCAGGCGCTCTAGCCAAACTGAGCCACACCCCGATAAGGCATTTATTATTGTCTGCCTCGTCTCAACGCAAGTGCTATTATACATAAAGCATGGGTGGTTGTCAACACCTTTTTTAAAAAAAATTTGTCAAAAAAATGGAAGTGGTTTTCTGCGCTTGGAAACAGGGAAGAAATGTGCTAGAATCGGCATGTGTGAAATCAGTATACATAAAAGAAAACGAAAGAAGAGACAATATGGATAATTTTATTTTTAGCCTGAATGTAACGATTCCGATTTTTTTAATTATTTTGCTTGGATATATATTAAGGAGAATTCATTTCCTGACGGATGAGTTTGTGCGCGTGGCAAACAAGTATGTGTTTATCGTTGCGCTCCCAGTTATGTTGTTCCGGGATATTGCAGGATCCGATGTGAGGAAGGACATGAATGTGAAGTTCTTCTTGTTCTGCATGATCGTGACGATTGTCATGTTCTTCCTTGTGTGGGGAATCGCAAAGCTCACGTTGAAAGACAAAACGATGGTTGGGGCATTTGCCCAGGCAGGCGCCAGAGGAAGCGCGGCGATTCTCGGCGTGGCATTTGTCGAGAATATTTGTGGGGAGATCGGAATGACACCGCTTATGATCGTGGCAGCCGTTCCTTTCTTCAACATTTTATCGGTCATTATCTTAGTATTCAATGCGAATACAGAAGGAAATAAGGATTACAGCAAGATTAAGAATGCCTGTATCAATATTGCGAAGAATCCGATTATAATCGGAATTGTACTTGGACTTTTCGCTTCGTTTGTCCGTCTGCCTATTCCGACGATTCCGGCACGGACATTAAACTATATTGCGCAGACCGCAACCCCGGTTGCGTTGCTTGCTGTGGGTGCAGGATTTGATACAAAACAGGCAATAGCAAGGTTGAAGCCGGCTTTGGGCGCTACATTTATCAAGCTGATCGGGCTGCCACTTGTTTTCCTGCCGATTGCATACAAGCTTGGATTTGCACCGAGCGAGATGGTGGCCATCCTTATTATGCTTGCTTCCCCAACGACTGTCAGCTGTTATGTTATGGCGAAGAATATGGACAACGATGATATCCTGACTTCGAACGTGATTGTGCTTACCACGCTGTTATCGTCTGCAACTTTGACAGCCTGGATATTTATCCTCCGTACGCTTGGCTGTATCTGACGCATCTACAAGTGTGCGGAAATATAGGAAATAAGCGGTATTTGGACGATTCTCGGATATTGATAGAAAACAGCCTGAAAAAAATTTAAAAAAGTGCTTGACAAATCATGGTAACGTATGTAAAATAGCAAGAGTGTTGAGCATACAACACAAAACGAATGGGATCTTAGCTCAGCTGGGAGAGCATCTGCCTTACAAGCAGAGGGTCATAGGTTCGAGCCCTATAGGTCCCATTTTTATGGCGGAATAGCTCAGTTGGCTAGAGCACACGGTTCATACCCGTGGTGTCGAGGGTTCAAATCCCCCTTCCGCTATTTTTTTATTTTAAATGTAAATGTTGGAATGATGCATGTTGCATCATTTTTTTTTTGCGATGGTATGGAGAATGGTATTTGTATTCTGTAACATTTTGGAAATCGAAAAAAACAGAATATCGTATTTTTTTCTTTTTATAATTAACTTTAGGTCTATAAATGTAACAAATAATCGAAAAATGTTACAATTATGTTTCAAATATTTCGTAAAAGTTTCAAAAATGTATTGACAAGTTCATAAACATGATGTTAAATAGGGGAAGTTTGTTGCGTACAAACAGTTTCAAAAAAAGGAGTGATTAGATGAAACGAAGCATCGACAAGCTGATGATTGGATTTGTTATGATCCTTGCAGCATGTTTATACGCACCGACAATCTTGGATTGTAATTCCAATATAGGAACAGAAGAGAAGGGAACAAAAACACTTGCGGAAGCTCCGGCACCGGTGAAGACAACAGAAACGGTTGCCCAGGCGGAGACTATGGTGGCACCAAAGTATCGGGCAAAACTGGCATTTGAAGAAAGTGCAAATAATGCAGATCTTGCAGATGGTCTGGTAAAGCCTATGGTGGAGTCCGGTAGTCAGTCAGATGGTTCTGCGCTTATGACATATGTAAATACACTGCCTGTCCGGAAGGAAATCAAACCGTCTTTGATGGCAAACGATGAGATGGAAAAGGCAAAAGCGATTCAGAACAGCCACGAAGACTTCCTGAAATCTGTGGAAACATTTTATGCACAGAAGGCAGCAAATCAGACAGTTTCAACAGCAACCGTATATGAAACTACATATACAGAACCAGCCGGGGACGGGAAATTGACAGCATCCAAGGGTGTAAATTATGGACCGAGCGGCAAGGAAACCTATTATAACCTGAATATGAATGGTGTTGTAAGTACAATGCAGAGTTTAGGTTATAATGAACAGTATTGGGTACGTGAGGATGGTGTCAAGATGTATGGCAACTATGTGATGGTTGCCGCCGATCTGAATACACATCCGAGAGGAAGTTTGGTTGAGAGCAGTCTTGGAACTGCAATCGTCGTTGATACAGGCGGATTTGCAGCTTCCAATCCGAATCAGTTAGATATCGCAACCGCATGGTAAATTATAAAAATCCCACACATATCGAGAAATTGATATGTGTGGGATTTTTTTACCTTGCATGATTATGATTGCTATGATTGATTTCCGTTTTGGTCATTGTTATCATATTTTGCTTTCAGATCATCCATCGGTGTGCTGCCGAAAGTTTCAAGCGGTGTATTCAGTGTACGCTCTAAGTCTTCCTGCTCTTTATTCTTCTGGGCAGTTCGTTTCTTCCACCATTTGAATAATACATTGACAATAATAATAAGCGCAAGAGCAATAATTATTATAATGATAATTGTCTGGTATTTCTGAACAAATGTCTTTTCTTTGTACATCATACGGTCGGCAGCTTTGGCACATCCGTTTCCGAAAATTGCACCAAGATTTTCACTGTCATTTGCCCATTCAGCTTCGACATAGTCATAAATCATATCAAGCGCTTCAGAGTTAATCGTTGTTTGAATCGCATAGCCTTCTGCATCATACATATAGGCGTTCATGTAATCGTATAACAGAAGAATATGACCTTCGTCATTGAATAACTCGTCGTATAAATCAGACGCATATTCGTTGCCATCAACACCTTCGTCTAATTCATTTACAAAGTATACATAGGCACATACACCTGTTGTCTTGTAGAAATGTTCCAAACCGTTTTCCAAGACTGAAATCTCATCATTATAGAGCAGACCATCCGGATCGCTGTAAAAACCATTCAGATTTACAGTGCCAGTGAATTTGTCTCTTGGCTCTTTTGAATAGCTGTCTTTGTAACTTGGTGCACTATAATCATAATACATGCGGTTGTTTTGACGGTAAGTGAAAAATGATAAAACAACGGCAATTAGTACAATTAAAAATGCTAGAATAGAAGATAGCGTTGAACTTGATCCCGTATGCACATAGACATGTGAATCGTCGTAATATCTTCTTCGGCCATAATAGTAAGGGCGATGATGTGGTGGAGGTGGCATGTGCCCAGGACCGCCAGGACCGCCAGGACCGCCTGATCTGCGAGAACTGTTGAAACCTCCCATCATTGGATTGCCGCTGGATGACTGACCGCTATAGCTTCGGCCGGATCCACGAAGTGAATTGCCACCGGAATGCCCAGATCCAAACGCTCGGCTTGTTCCACTACGGCTTCCTCCCATGGAATGTGAACCGCTGCTACGGCCTCCGCCACGGCTGGCACCACCGCCACCACCACGGCTGCCACCGCCGCCGCCCATAGATCTTCCCATATAAAAATCCTCCTCATTATGTATAATTTGCATGATATGTCGTAAATTACATATCTTTCTATTATTTTACAATGAAATGATGGTTTTGTATATATCAAAAAAGCTAAAAAATGAAAAACTTGCCGTAGGAAAGGTTTGCATCTATAGAATAAATATGTTAGATTATAGTTCTATGAATGAATGTAAATCGCGGTTGTTGCGAACCGGCTGTGGATTGCATATAAAGGAGACGGACGACCATGAAAGTTGGCATGGGATATGATGTACATAAATTAGTTGAAGACAGAAAACTGATTCTCGGAGGCGTGGAAATTCCGTATGAGAAGGGGCTGCTTGGACATTCCGATGCAGATGTGCTTGTTCATGCGGTTATGGATGCACTTCTCGGTGCAGCAGCACTTGGCGATATCGGTAAGCATTTCCCGGACACGGATTCGGCGTATGCGGGTGCGGACAGTATGAAGCTTCTCGAAGAAGTGAAGACGCTTTTGGATGCGGACAATTACATCGTTGGTAATATTGATGCGACGGTGATTGCACAGAAACCGAAACTGGCACCCTATATTGAGAGGATGCGTGAAAATATTGCGGCACGTCTGGGTATTGATGTGAATCAGGTCAATGTGAAGGCTACGACGGAAGAAGGACTGGGCTTTACCGGTGCTGGTCAGGGAATCAGTGCACAGGCAATCTGTCTGCTTGAAACAGTTGATAATTTTGATTACCGGGCAACGCGTTTGATTTCGGATTCCCAGGAACCGGAGTCAGTCAGTCCGTGCCGGGGGTGTATGGGATGCACGAAGGGACAAAGCCCGTCGTGATTCATACAAAATCCTGCGAGAACAGGGTTGTTTTATAATTTGTGTTACAAATAATAAATAATAGAAGAACAGGGAGGATATTGAATTTCCATGAGTGACGGAGACAGTTGTACGCTGAAATATTTTCAGGGTGAGCCGAAGGAACTTGCAGCAATCAGACAGATGTGGGATGAGATCTTTGATGACCCGGAAGCGTTTGCTGATTTTTATTTTGAAGAAAAATGTAAGAATAACCGTATATTGCTGGCCTACAAGAAAGAAGAGGCAGTTGGGATGATTCATCTGAATCCATATATGATTGAAATCGATGGAACATCTGCGCTCTGCTATTATATTGTTGGCGTGGGTGTAAAACCCGAACACCGGGAGCAGGGCATCATGCATGCGATGATGCAGCGTGTGCTTGCAGATCTGAAAGAGGAAGGATGTCCGTTTGCTTTTCTGATGCCGGAACGCGATGAGTATTATGAAGGCCTTGGATTTGAAAAAGTTTTTCAGACATTGGAACTTGATATTGACATCGCAGAACTTGAGGATGTGGATGTTGTCCCGGATGATCTCTCCGGCGAGGAAGGATATTATACAAAAAGTCTGACGGAAATCAGGGAATCTGATCCGGATTTGCTGGTTAATCTTGCGGATGAAGTGAATGCAGCATTGAATGCAAAATATCGTATCTATTCTGAACGGACACCGATGTATCTGCATGAGATGAATCTGGAACATACTTGTCAGAATGGCGGAGTTGTTGCGGTTTATGAAGATGGCATGCATATGGATGATGGGCAGGTGGAAGCGCGTCTGGCTGGTATATTTGCTTATGACGTATATGACGATACGATGTATGTGGAGCGTTTTGAAAGTTTTGATGATCATGTGCGCTATGTACTCGATGCGGTTGTTCGCCTGGCAGAGAAGACATTTTGCAGAAGACTGGTAGTCATGATGGCAAAAAAACATTTTTGCGACGATATTGCCAATATGCTCGGAGTGTCTGTACGTATGAGTGAGGGCAAAGGAATCATGGCATATGGATTGCAGGAAAACCGGACGGAACTTATGGAGATTTTGCATGAGAAAAGCTTTTTTGATGAAATTGTTTAGAAAATAATTGGAAATATTCAAAATAACTTTAATTATGAAAAAAAACGTGTTATACTTTTACAGATTATGACGCACGGATATGGTGCGTGATGAGACGAATAGAAAGAATTTTTAAGAGATAGGGGTAGACCATGTACAAGATTGTAAAAAAAGAAGTCTTAAATTCAGTTGTAGTCATGATGGAGATTGAAGCTCCGTATGTGGCTGCACGTTGTGAAGCAGGACAGTTTGTCATCGTCAGAGTGGACGAGGATGGCGAGCGGATTCCTCTTACGATTGCTGATTTTGACCGTGAGAAAAATACGGTTGAAATCATCTTTCAGACAGTTGGATATTCAACGACTCTGATGGCAGGATTGAATGAAGGCGATTACCTTCAGGATTTTGTGGGTCCGCTTGGACAGCCGGCACCACTGAAAAAAGAGTGGAAACGAGTCGTTGGCATAGCAGGTGGTGTAGGAGCAGCTCCGCTTTATCCACAGGCAAAGAAGCTTGCGGAGCAGGGAACAAAAGTGGATGTAATCATCGGCGGACGTACCGCAGAACTTGTGCTGCTCAAGGAGAAGTTCGAGAAGTTCTGTGACAATGTATATATCATGACAGATGACGGTTCCCTTGGTGAGCAGGGCGTTGTTACGAAGAAGCTGCAGGAACTTCTGGATGCAGGTGTGAAGTATGATCATGCGATTGCAATCGGACCTCTTATCATGATGAAGTTTGTAGTAGCACTTACGAAGAAACCGGAATACAATCTTCCGACCGCGGTTTCTTTGAATCCGATCATGATCGATGGTACAGGTATGTGTGGCGGATGTCGTGTCACAGTTGGCGGTGAGACGAAGTTTGCATGCGTAGATGGACCGGACTTCGACGGATTTGAAGTTGACTTTGATCAATGTATGAAGCGTCAGACATTCTTCAAAGAAGAAGAGCACGAATGTATGATGAAGCTTCAGGCAGATCAGATGCAGAAATAGGAGGAAACGAAAGATGCCAAATATGAGTCCAACAAAGGTTCCTATGCCACAGCAGGATCCAAATGTACGAAATAAAAACTTTGAAGAGGTTGCAACCGGATATACAGCCGAGATGGCGATGGAGGAAGCAACAAGATGTATTAATTGTAAGAACAGACCTTGTATGACCGGATGCCCGGTCAATGTACCGATTCCTGGATTTATCGAGCAGGTTGCTGCCGGTAATTTCGAGAAGGCATACGAGATTATTACAAGCGAGAATGCACTCCCTGCTATCTGTGGACGTGTCTGCCCACAGGAGAATCAGTGTGAAGGTAAATGTATCCGTGGCATCAAGGGTGAGTCTGTATCCATCGGACGTCTGGAGCGTTTCGTTGCAGATTACCATATGGCACACGGAACAAAAGCAGAGCTTAATATTGAGAAAAATGGCAAACGCGTGGCCGTTGTCGGTTCCGGACCTTCCGGCATTACCTGTGCAGGCGAGCTTGCAAAGAAGGGCTACGATGTGACAATTTTTGAAGCATTACATAAGGCTGGCGGTGTGTTAAGCTATGGTATCCCAGAGTTCCGTCTTCCAAAGTCTCTGGTTGCAAAGGAACTGGAAAACATTACAGATCTTGGTGTAGATCTGGAGACAAATGTTGTAATTGGACGTTCTCTGACGGTAGATGATTTGTTTGCACGTGGCTTTGATGCTGTATTCCTTGGAACAGGAGCGGGTCTCCCGAACTTCCTTCGGATTCCGGGTGAGAATTTGCTTGGTGTATACTCGGCAAATGAGTTTTTAACACGTGTCAACCTGATGAAGGGTTATAAGAAGGGCGAAGTTCCGACACCGGTCAAGGTTGGCAAGCGTGTCGCAGTTGTCGGTGCCGGTAACGTAGCGATGGATGCAGCAAGAACGGCTAAGAGACTTGGCGCCGAGGAAGTATATATCGTATATCGTCGTGGTGCCGAAGAAGTACCTGCACGTAAAGAAGAAGTAGAACATGCAAAAGAAGAAGGAATCATCTTCAAATTGTTGAACAACCCGGTTGAAATCCACGGAGAAGATGGATGGGTAACCGGTATTGAAGTCGTAGCACAGGAGCTTGGTGAGCCGGATGCTTCCGGACGTAGACGCCCACAGCCAATCGAGGGATCGAATACGGTGATTCCGGTTGAGACAGTTGTTATTGCAATCGGTCAGTCACCAAACCCATTGATCCGCCAGACGACAGAAGGTCTGGAAACACAGAAGTGGGGCGGTATCATTGTCAACGAAGAGACAGGCGAGAGCACACGCGAGCATGTATATGCCGGTGGTGATGCTGTTACAGGTGCGGCAACCGTTATCCTTGCAATGGGTGCCGGAAAGAAGGCAGCAAAGGCAATTGATGAGTCATTAAAGGAAATGTAAATATGGTAAATAACTTGGAAGGTTATGCGGAATACGCTGTACAAAAGAAATTAAAAGCAAAGGACCGGATGCCCGTTGTGGCATCCGTTGCTTTGATGGTTGCAGGACTTGCAATCTGGACATTCATCGCAGGCGGGGTCGGCCCGACCGTCCTGATCGTCGGAATCGCACTTACGATTTTTACAGCGACGAGACAGGAACTCGAATATGAATATATCTTTGTAAATGATGACTGTGAGATATCAAAGATCATCAAACGGTCATCAAGAAAAAAAGTATATGAATTTGGAGGTAGCGGGGTCCAGAAAGTGATGCCATATACGTCCATCCGGTTTGACAACGAATGCCAGGCGAATCCATCTATGACAATCCGCGATTTTACTTCAGGACATGCAGAGATGAAAGAACAGTGGTATGTATTTATAAATAACAGTCAGAATCATACAGTAGCGGTTGTGCTCGAGTTAAATGATCGATGTGTCGAGCATGTGAAGACATTCTACAAAAACAAATATATAGAATAATATAGAAAAAAGAGCTTTCCATTCGAATCCGATATGGAAAACTCTTTTCTTTTTGTTCTATGTGATTGCTCTATGTAACATCCTGAAACCTAAGGTTCAAGTGGTGTCATTTTCAGACCTTTGTACATCTTGGTATAAATACTCTTCTCATCCTGATAGAGTACGTAGCCGCGTGCGCCATCCTTTACGATATAGGCGTATTTGTTCTTCTGGACATTCATATAAAGAACCTCTTCTACATTGAGTTCTTTTGCTTTTGCCTTCGCCGTATATACGTTAAGTGGTTCCAATTTGAATTTCTTAACCGCCTGCTCCACTGTCATAATATCTTACCTCCCATTTGGTTATCGTATCGTTTTTTGCTTGCCCTCTGACTCATAAATATATATAATCATAACTAAGCATATTATAATTCTTTCAATAGCTTAAGTATATTGTATATTATTACTAAAGTCAATTGTAAATATTGCACAAAAAACGAAATAATTCGGTTGAACTTGCAGGACGATTTTCGTCAAAATGACAGGGAAAGGAAAAAAATGGAACAGAAAACAAACGAAAATGTAAAAAATAAAAAGAAAATGTTATTGCATGTATGCTGTGCTCCTTGCAGTTCCCATGTTCTAAGTGTATTGTATGATCTGTATGATATTACAGCTTTTTTTTATAATCCGAATATTACATCAGAAGAAGAATATGACAAGCGCATTGCGGAATTAAAACGATTTACAGCGGAGGCAGAATTTGCAAAGCAGGTTGTTGTATGCGAAGGAACTTACGAACCGGACAAATTTTATGCAATTGCGAAAGGCTTGGAGAAAGAGCCGGAACGCGGACAACGATGTTACAAGTGTTATGAATTGCGGCTTTCGGAAACTGCGCGTTATGCAAAAGAACATGGATTTGACCTTTTTACGACGACACTTTCAATCAGTCCACACAAAAACGCTGCGTGGTTAAATGAGATCGGAGAACGTCTGTCGCAGGAATATGGCATTGCATATCTCTATAGTGATTTCAAGAAGAAAAACGGATATGCGCATTCCATCGAGTTATCAAGAACATATCATCTGTACAGACAGGATTATTGTGGTTGTATTTACAGCCGGCTGGAACGGGAAGAACAGAAAAGAAAGAAACAGGCGAAGAAAGAAGAAATGTAAAAGAAAGAAAAGAAAGAATGTGAAAAAAGGGTTGTGCTATGTCGAAAATTGATGTATAATTTTTTACAATTTGAGAAAAAAGAGCTTCGGATAACTGTACATTTTTTCCGTTTCACTCTTTTTTTTTGAGCAAAAATCCTGTTTGACAAACAAATCTAAGTAGAAAGGACAAAGACTATGAAAGCATTTCTGATACTGGAAGATGGCCACGTATTTGAGGGAAAAAGCATCGGCTCAACCAAGGAAATTATCAGTGAAATCGTGTTTAATACATCGATGACCGGATATTTGGAAGTATTGACGGATCCTTCTTACGCAGGACAGTCTGTATGTATGACGTACCCATTGATTGGTAATTATGGTATTTGTAAGGATGATATGGAGGCAAACCGTCCATGGCAGTCTGGATTTATAGTGCGGGAACTTGCAAAACGCCCGAGCAATTTCCGGAGCGAGGAAAGTGTCGGAACCTTTCTGGTTGAGAACGATATTACCGGTATCGAAGGAATTGATACCCGTGCCCTCACAAAAATTCTTCGTGACAAAGGAACAATGAAGGGTATGATCACAACGGATGAGAATTTTGATAAAGATGCATGTATCAAGCGAATCAAAGCCTGGGAGATGGGACATGTTGTCCTGGATGTGACGTGCAAAGAGAAGATGGTTTATCCGGGAGACGGGTACAAGGTAGCAGTGATTGACCTTGGCGTGAAGAAAAATATTGTACGCTGTCTTTTGGACAGAGGGTGCGCGGTGACTGTTTATCCGGCTGAGACTCCGGCGGAAGAAATCATTGCGGATGCACCGGATGGCATCATGCTGACAAACGGCCCTGGGGATCCGAAGGACAATGTGAAGACAATTGAGGAAATCAAGAAGCTTTTTGCAACGAAGATTCCGATCTTTGCAATCTGCCTTGGACATCAGCTCCTGGCACTTGCAAACGGTGCAGATACACAGAAGATGAAATACGGACATCGTGGAGCCAATCATCCGGTAAAAGATTTAAAGACAGGAAAAGTATATATTTCAACACAGAATCATGGATATGTTGTAAAAGAGGAGTCACTCGACCGGGATGTTGCAGAACCAAGTTTTATCAATGTCAATGACCGGACGATTGAAGGTGTGCATTATCTTGGAAAGAATGTACAGACAGTACAATTTCATCCGGAGGCCTGTGCAGGACCGACAGATACCGGATTTTTGTTCGATGAGTTTATGAATATGATGGAGGTGTCTAAATAATGCCAAAGAATCCACACGTAAAAAAAGTTGTTGTAATTGGTTCCGGTCCGATTGTCATCGGACAGGCTGCAGAGTTTGATTATGCAGGCACCCAGGCATGCCGGTCACTGAGGGAAGAAGGCATCTGTGTCGTTTTGATTAACTCAAATCCTGCTACAATCATGACCGATAAAGATATTGCAGATAAGGTATATATCGAGCCTCTGACACCGGAAGTCGTAAAGGCGGTTATCAAGAAAGAGAAACCGGACAGCGTGCTTCCGACACTCGGTGGTCAGGCAGCGTTAAATATTGCGATGGAACTGGAAGAGTCGGGCTTTTTGAAAGAACATAATGTAAGATTGCTCGGAACATCTTCTAAAACAATCAAGAAAGCAGAGGATCGTCTGGAATTCAAGAAGACGATGGAGAAGATCCATGAACCATGTGCACCATCCGAAGTTGTCACAAACATCAAGGATGGCCTGGCGTTCGTAGAAAAGATCGGATACCCGATTGTGCTGCGTCCGGCGTATACGCTTGGTGGAAGCGGCGGCGGTATCGCACACAATGAAGAAGAGTTTGTAGAGATTCTGATGAACGGACTGCGTCTGTCACGTGTCGGACAGGTATTGGTTGAACGCTGTATCGCAGGATGGAAAGAGATTGAGTACGAAGTGATGCGTGATGCAAACGGAACCTGTATTACCGTATGTAATATGGAAAACCTCGATCCGGTCGGTGTTCATACCGGTGATTCGATTGTTGTTGCACCATCCCAGACACTTTCGGATAAAGAATATCAGATGCTCCGGAGCGCAGCGTTGAATATCATCACAGAGCTTGGCATCCAGGGTGGATGCAACGTACAGTTTGCATTGCATCCGACAACTTTTGAATATTGTGTAATCGAAGTAAATCCACGAGTAAGCCGTTCTTCTGCACTTGCATCCAAAGCAACCGGTTATCCGATTGCAAAGGTTGCTGCGAAGATTGCACTCGGATATAATCTTGATGAGATCAAAAATGCAATTACAGGAAAAACATATGCGAGTTTTGAACCGGCGCTTGATTATGTTGTTGTCAAGATGCCGAGACTTCCGTTTGATAAATTTATCCAGGCAAGCCGGAAGCTTACGACACAGATGAAGGCAACTGGCGAAGTTATGAGTATCTGTACGAATTTTGAGGGAGCATTGATGAAAGCGCTCCGCTCACTCGAACAGCATGTGGACAGTCTGATTTATGAAAATTATGCAGAACTTCCAACAGAGGAAATCCATGAGATGCTTCACCGTGTGGATGACCGTCGTATATTTGTGATTGCAGAGGCTTTGCGACGCGGTATCTCGGAAGAAGAAATCCATGATATTACAAAAGTAGATGCATGGTTTATAGATAAAATCTTCAATATTGTGAAAGAAGAAAACGTTCTGCGCGAGGCGCCGGAGCTTACAAAGGAAATCCTGTTGGAAGCAAAACGTATGGAGTTCCCGGATAAAGTAATCGGACAGATTGTTGGTAGAAGTGAGAAAGAAATCAAGGATCTCCGCTATAGTTATGGTATCCACGCATCTTACAAGATTGTAGATACATGCGCGGCAGAGTTTGAGGCAGAGACACCATATTATTATTCCTGCTTTGACGGTGAATCAGAAGTTGAAGTGGATAAGGATAAGAAAAAAGTTATGGTGCTTGGTTCCGGACCGATCCGTATTGGACAGGGTATTGAGTTTGATTACTGCTCGGTACACAGTACCTGGACATTGAAGAGCAAAGGCTATGAGACGATTATTGTCAATAATAACCCGGAGACCGTTAGTACAGACTTTGATATTGCGGACCGTCTGTATTTTGAGCCTCTGACTGCGGAAGACGTAGAGTCCATCGTAAATATCGAGAAACCGGATGGCGCGGTAGTCCAGTTCGGCGGACAGACAGCAATCAAGCTTACCGAGGCACTTCTGGAGATGGGAGTTCCAATCCTTGGAACAAGCGCTGAAAATGTAGACGCAGCAGAAGACCGCGAACTCTTTGATGAGATTCTGGAAAAATGCTGCATCCCAAGGGCAGCCGGCAAGACTGTATTTACGGCACAGGAAGCACTCGAAGCTGCAAATGAACTTGGCTATCCGGTACTTGTACGTCCTTCGTATGTACTTGGCGGGCAGGGCATGCAGATTGCGATTTCGGATAAAGATATTATCGAGTTTATGGAGATTATCAACCGGCATGAACAGGAACATCCGGTATTGGTCGATAAATACCTGATGGGTAAGGAAATCGAAGTAGATGCCGTCTGTGATGGAGAAGATATCCTGATTCCTGGTATCATGGAGCATATCGAACGGGCAGGAATCCATTCCGGAGACAGTATCTCGGTTTACCCGGCGCAGACGATTTCTCCGAAGATCAAGCGCGTGCTTGAAAGTTACACAAAGAAGCTTGCAAACAGCCTGCATGTAATCGGATTGATCAATATCCAGTTTATTGTTTATCAGGATGAAGTGTATGTAATCGAGGTAAATCCGCGTTCCAGCCGTACAGTGCCATATATCAGTAAGGTAACCGGTATTCCGATTGTGGATCTTGCGACCCGTGTGATCACAGGCGAGAAGATCAAAGATATGGGATACACACCTGGATTGCAACCGGAATCTGAGTATTTTGCAATCAAGATGCCGGTATTCTCTTTTGAGAAGATCCGTGGAGCTGAGATTAGTCTTGGCCCGGAGATGAAGTCAACAGGTGAGTGCCTCGGTATTTCAAAAGATTACAACGAAGCGTTGTACAAAGCATTCCTTGGTGATGGTGTCAATCTTCCAAAATACAAGAAGATGATTCTCACTGTAAAGGATTCGGATAAACTCGATGCGGTTGAAATCGGACAGCGGTTTACTGCACTTGGATATGAGATTTACTCGACGAGAAGTACCTGTCGTGTGTTAAATGAAAATGGTGTTCCGGCAAAACCAATCAATAAGGTGGAAGAACCATCTCCAAACCTTTTGGATTTGATTTTATCCCATGAGATCGATCTGGTTATTGATACACCGTCCCAGGGTGTAGAACATAGCAAAGATGGATTTGTGATCCGACGGAATGCAATTGAGACAGGCGTGACAGTGCTTACAAGCTTAGATACTGCACATGCACTCCTTACGAGTTTGGAATCTTCTGACAGACACAATCTTTCGCTTGTAGATATCAGCGAAATATAGTAAAATAAAGACAATCATGCGGGTACATCCTGTGTGATTGTCTTTATTTTTGCATTTTGGTTATGTGCAGACGACAATGGACTGCCGGTATGAGGAAAAATATATGAATATTGGCGCAATGAGCAACAATTACATAATACCCTATAGCAATGTCGATCGCGTTACACCGGTGAATACAGACAATACCGTTGATTCTTCCGCAAAAGTAAGACCGGTTGAGTGCCAGACGTGCAAGAACCGGAAATATGTCGACGAATCGAATGAACCGGATGTTTCATTCAAGACACCGGGGAAGATTGCAGCAGGAGAATCGTACGCCAGAGTCAGTGCACATGAGCGGGAACATGTGGCGAATGCGATTGAGAAAGGCAGTGAGCCGGGGGCAAAACTTGTTTCAGCAAATGTTACATTGAAGATGGGAGTCTGCCCGGAGTGCGGCAGGACATATGTAGCCGGTGGCGAGACAACGACCAGAATCGAATATTCAGAGGACAATCCGTATGAAAAAAACCGGAAACAACTCGAATCAGGGTTCCTGATTGGAAATCATCTTGATGTCAAATCTTAGAAATGGCAGTGCCCGACCAACATTTTTTCTTTCTCTTTTTTGAACGCTTTGTGCCTGCTTTGTATTTGATTTTGCTTAAATTAGTCAGATAGTTAAGGTATTGGGACTGGGAATCAAGATAGTCCGGTGGCATGAATGGCAGAAGATATGTTAAAGGGTTTTCTTTGTATAATACACAAAGACGTAGAAGAAACTCGATGGATGGCTTCCTGTAATTTGCTTCGATGTGACTGTAAGTAGAACGGGATATCCGGGTAAAGTCGGCTATTTCTTTTTGCGTATATCCGGATGAGAGTCTGGCTTTGATTAAAATTTCTCCAATAGAATTTGTTGTTTGCATAGAGAATCCTCACTTTCGTTTGAATTGTTTTGAAATAAATCGGAATTGTAATAGCTGTGTTTTGCGATTGCAGCTTCGAGAAACATAGAAAATAAATTAAAATCGAGAAGAAGTGTAAGCTCGGCCAAAACATCAACCGGGGGTGTACATCTTCCTGTTTCATAATTACTGTAGGCTTGTCTTGAAATACCTAATAACCGGGATAGTTCCTGCTGATTCATCCGTTTGCTTTGACGCAGAGATTTAAGACGAGGCCCGAATTCTTTCAGAATCATAGATTGATTCACCTCCATGGGAATTATGTTAACAGAAAAAATTAAAAAAGCAAGATAGAAAATAAAAATTGTGAAATTGATACAACTTGGATTGTACGTATTTCACAAGAAACAGATATTAAAACATAGAAAATGAAAAATAAAAAATGAAAGGGTAACAGGTATGAGCAAAGCGGATGATTTATTTATTGCCATGTGCAAGGATATTATAGAGAATGGATATGATACAAAAGGTGAAAAAGTCCGCCCGAAATGGGAAGATGGAACTTCCGCCTATACGATCAAACGATTCGGAGTTGTAAACCGGTATGACCTTTCTGAGGAATTTCCGGCGATTACGCTTCGCAAGACATACATCAAATCTGCAATTGATGAATTGCTCTGGATCTGGCAGAAAAAATCAAACAATGTCCATGATCTAAACAGTCATATATGGGATGCGTGGGCAGATGAAGATGGCTCGATTGGAAAAGCATATGGATATCAGCTTGGTGTAAAACATAAATACAAAGAAGGTATGATGGATCAGGTTGACCGTGTGATTTACGATTTGAAAAACAATCCGTACAGCCGCCGGATCATGACAAATATATATGTGCATCAGGATTTGTCTGAGATGAATCTGTATCCTTGCGCATACAGTGTTACGTTTAATGTGACGGGAAATAAACTGAATGCAATTTTGAATCAACGCTCCCAGGATGTGCTTGCTGCAAACAACTGGAATGTGTGTCAATATGCGGTACTTGTATATATGATGGCGCAGGTGACTGGATTTGAGCCGGGAGAACTTGTGCATGTAATTGCGGATGCACACATTTATGACAGGCATATTCCGATTGTGAAAGAGTTGATCAGCCGGCCGACGTATCCGGCTCCGAAGTTCAGGATGAATCCGGATATTAAGGATTTTTATGATTTCACAGTGGATGATTTCACGATAGAAGATTATGTAACAGGACCACAGATTAAGAATATTCCAATTGCTGTTTGATTTTTTGGCTTATTATTAGGAGGATTGTTATGGATTTAATTGTTGCAGTAGATAATCATTGGGCAATCGGCAATCAGGGTGAACTGCTCGTGTCGATACCGGAAGACCATAAATTTTTTCGACAGATTACAATGGGAAATGTAGTTGTGCTTGGAAGAAAAACTCTGTCTGGATTTCCAAACGGGCTTCCTCTGGCAGGAAGGGACAACATTATATTGTCTACAAAACCGGATTATGAAGTACGTGGAGGGCGTGTTGCACATTCCAAGGAAGAATTGTTTGAGATATTGCGCACATACAAAGACAGGGAGATTTTTGTAATAGGCGGTGGTCAGATTTATGAGATGCTGCTTCCGTATTGCAGATATGCACATGTTACAAAAATTGATTATGATTATGCGGCAGATACGTATTTTCCGAATCTTGACGAACTGGATAATTGGAAACTGATTGCAGACAGTGAGGAACATACGTATTTTGATTTGGAATTTTTTTTCCACAAATACGAAAACAAATCGCCGATTCCATTCTGAAATTTGGTAAATTTTGCAAAAAATGCACAAAAAAATTGATAAAAATGTAATAAATCATACAAAAACACTTTCAAATAAAATAGAAGTGTGATATGATTTAATGAGTATTGTGGTTGTAATTTATTATTTGGGAGGGTAACAAAATGGCAGAAGTAATGTTAACATCCGGACAGGGATTCGAGGGCTATGAGATTGTTGAGTATCTTGGATTTCTGAACGTACAGTCGGTTCTTAGTTCAAATTTCTTTAAAGGGATCGCAACTGGCGTGAGCGAGATGTCAGATTCGGAGAGTGAGAAACTGACAAGCAAGCTGGAACAGGTAAATGAGACAGCGCTGAAAAAGCTTCAGAAGATAGCTGGAAAGAAGAAAGCAGATGCAGTGATTGGTGTAGAGCTTAACTATACCCAGTTCGCAAGTTATTCTGTAGGAACAATTGCGTCTGGTACAGCAGTCCGTCTTAGAAAAAAATCAGAAGATAATCCTGTAACCGAAAAGGCATTGTATGTAAGCAATTATTATAATCGTCTTGTGCCGAGACCGGTTCGTGTATGGCTTCGTGGATCTAAGCAGAGCGTGACGATCTCGCTTGATTTCTTCAATTACAACAAAGACGATATCAAAGCAATCCGTGCAGATGTAGAACTGACAAATCTGTATGAAGAGAGACTGCTTTTGAAAGATTTGGATTTTGTTTTTGAAAAAGGAAACGTGTCTTTGATCAAGGCAAATGAAATGGAATGTAAGCTTCCGGCCAAGGATATTCTGCTTTTGAAGGATGCAAAAGTCCGGATTTCCAAATACGTGACAAGCCGCGGTGTATTTGCATGCAACGATCAGCCGATTGATGTGACAATGCCACTTCACAGACTGGCAGCACTGAAAGAAAAACGTGGCATTGATGCAGTGGAAAAATATCGTACAGATGGCATGATTTGGACATGTAACTGTGGCTACGTAAATGAGGCCGGCGCGGATGAATGTCTTGTCTGTGGACGTAAGCAGGAAGATATGAAGAGTACATCGAAATTCAATCCGGACGAGATGCTCGCGAAGATGCAGACAAAGGAATATGTCATTGAATTGAAGGATGTTCTGATGGAATATATCAAGGATATTGATACGGAATATCGTATGGAACTGCTTGAAATCATGGAGTCTGGCTTGCAGTATGAGAAGACCAGAGGCAACATGAAGGATACGGTGATTGAAAAAGTTGAAAAAGTGTTTGAGGGACACTGATGAGAAAGTAGAAAAAACTGGCAGAGGTGACAGATATGGGCGCGGGACTCAGCATGGCGAGCGTGAATAAAATTAAAGAGTTGGCGAATTCCAGAGAATATAGTCTGGCACTTGAATTGGTGGAACATCAGGACCTGACGAAATCGTTGAATCCACAGTTTTTGAGATTGTGCGGTGAGATATACATACAAAATGATCGTTACGTTGATGCGCGCAGATGCCTGATTATGGCACATCGGCTTGGACCGGAATCAAAACGGATCATGTTTGTGTTTGTAGAACTTTATCTGCGGATGGGGTATTTTGAACTTGCAAAGACATATTACGATATGTATATGTTTGATGCGACAAAGTCCGACAGTCGCCAGATGGAATATATCTGGATGAAACACGAACATCCGCAGGATTATGAATCGATGGAACGACTGCTTGATATTTATTCGCATAATTTGGATTATGATTGGAGCTTTGAACTTTATCTTCTCTATAAAAAGGCAGGTAAAGAGAAAGAAGCAAAAATTCTTGCGGATCTTTATCGCGCTACATATAAGAATTCGGAAAATAGTGAGTGCATCGACAGGATGGAACGAGGAACGACTTCTGTGGATGAACTGTTTGATTTGTATGCGAGAGAAGCTTGTGCGGACGATCGTGAGGAAGAGGAAACACTTCGTATTGAAGAAAAGGAACTGTTAGAAGCGGATAATCTTAGAATGCATCCAAAAGAAGCAGAGATTACTGTGATGTATGAAGATGCACTTACCCCTGCGGAATCTGAAAAGAAAGTACAAAAATTATTAAAAAAGCAAGATAAAGAAGAAGAACGCAAAGAGAAAAAACTGTTGAAAAAGCAAAAACAACAGGAGAAAAAAATAGAGAAACAAAATGCAAAATCGGCACTGGAAGAAGCAAAGCCGGAGCCGGAAGCAGAGAGCGGGGAAGAAGCAAAGCCGGAGCCGGAAGCAGAGAGCGGGGAAGAAGCAAAGCCGGAGCCGGAAGCAGAGAGCGGGAAAGAAGAAGCAAAACCGGAAGATGTCGATGTAGAGAAGTCAGAAACTGTACCAGTTACCCAGGAAGAAAAAACAGAACCAAATCCAGAGGCAGATAATATGGATGAAATATCCAACGAAAAAAGAAAGGGATTCTTCCATAGATTGTTCCGTAAGAAGAAAAATGAGGAAGATGAGCTTTCGGGGGAAACTGTAACAGAACAAAAATCAGATAAAAAAATAAATGATGAAGTAGATACATCATCAGATTCAGAAATAAAACAAGAAATTGTAGAACAAACTGCAGAACATTCAACTATAGAACAAACGGTAGAACATGCAAATGCACAACAAATTGAAAATAATATAGATACAAAGATTGCAGAACGGACGGAAGATATGGGACAGAATAGAAAAACAATTGCAAACAATGTAGTTATTGTTGAAGATGATGATGATTTTGAAGCGCAGGCGGATACGGTGGAAGAATTAGCGGCGAAGTCGAAAGAAGAAAAGAAACTGACATCGCCTGAAAAAGATGAAAAACCGGCGTTTGAATTTCAAACGATGGAGCTTGCTCCGGAAGATTTTGATGATCAATATGAAGTAGATGATTTCACGGAAAAATTAGATGACGAATTTGGTGAGATGAATGCTTACGAATCAAAATCAGAGACGGTTGAGGAAGAACCGGAGGTTATCGAAGAAGAAATCAAGGAAGAACCGGAGGCTGTCGAAGAAGAAACTGAGGAAGAACCGGAGGCTGTCGAAGCGGAACCGGAGGTTATCGAAGAAGAAACTGAGGAAGAACCGGAGGCTGTCGAAGTGGAACCGGAGGTTATCGAAGAAGAAACTGAGGAAGAACCGGAGGCTGTCGAAGTGGAACCGGAGGTTATCGAAGAAGAAACTGAGGAAGAACCGGAGGTTATCGAGGAAGAAATCAAGGAAGAACCGGAGGCTGTCGAAGCGGAACCGGAGGTTATCGAAGAAGAAACTGAGGAAGAACCGGAGACTGTCGAAGCGGAACCGGAGACGGTAGAGGAAGAACCGGAGGTTGTCGAAGCGGAACTGGAGACTGTTGAAGCGGAGCCGGGGGTTATTGAGGAAGAACCGGAGACTGTCGAAGAGGAGCCGGGGGTTATTGAGGAAGAACTGGAGACTGTCGAAGAGGAGCCAGAGGTTATCGAGGAAGAACCGGAGACGGTTGAGGAGGATTCAGAGGCTATCGAGGAAGAACCGGAATTCCACGTTGCTCCATTTACAACGAAACCGAAGAAAAAGAAACTGGATTTCCCAGAATTTAAGTCTTCTTTGTTCCCGGACTACCATAAAGAAATGAAGGAAGTTGAGAACAATTTTGATGAAATTATGGAAGAAGCGCAGGATAAAATGACTGAAAACATGCGGAAGGAAGCACAGATGCAGAAAGAAGCAGAGGCTCTTCTTGCATCGCTTGGTATCAGTTTGGACAGTATTCCTACGCCAAAGACTGTACAGAAAGAAACACAGCCAGAACAAAAAGGACCTTCACGAGATGAGTTAAAAGCATCTTTGAAGATAGATACAAACAAGAAGAATTTGCTGAAACAAATAAAAGAGTACAGATAATTCTTGACGAGAAGGTATGACTGAAAGGAGGCAATGGGAGTGGCTATTGATCAAAGAGAGGCACTGATTGCTGCTGTAAGAGCGCAAGTTGAAAAAGAAAAAGCTGCGAAAGCTGCAAAATTAAAAAAAGAGCAGGAAGCAATGCAGTTATCGGGCGAAGCAGATGCAATTGGTGAGACAGAACACAATAAGCCAAAATACAAAACTTTGACAGCCGAGGAACTTGCGAAAATCGAGGAGAAAAAACGACGCAAGAGAGCTGCAGAGCTTGGTATTAAATTGGAGGAGGATGAACCGCAGAATAAACCGGCCGAGAATGCAAAACAGGAAGAAACAAAACCTGTTGAAACTGCAAAAGAAACTACAAACAAAAAGACTACAGGCGATTTGAAAAAAACTTCAAACATAGACAAGAAAGAAGAAGGACTTGGTATGAGTGTTGGCATTCAGGCTGATAAGTCCGGAAAATCGTTAGATAAACCGGCTGGTGGAGGCTTAAATGCACCAATCGGTGGAGGTTTATCGGGAAATACAGGCAGTGCCGGTCTTGGATTGAATGGCGAAAAGAAAGAGAAATCAGCTGGTCTTGGCCTGAACCTGAATCTGAATAGTTCCAAAGAAGAAAAGAAAACGTCTGACAAGAAACTTGATACAAAAGACACAAAGCTTCAGATGGATAAGAAAAAACAGGAAGCGGAAGCTGCACAGAAAGCAAAACTTCAGCCGACGAAGTTATCTGGTGGCAATTCAAGTGTCAAGATTATAGGCGGAGAGGAAACCGCAGACGATCCATCAATCAAAAAGCAGGGGGATACAACTATTATTTCCGAGGGCGTTTCGTGGACAGCCAAGGATGATGCAAAGAAGAAAGTGGACGCAGATGATATCATCAACATCGTTCCAAACAGAAGTACGCCGACAAATGATGTAAAGAGTATGTATGATCTTGGCGATGAGGATGAGGATGCTTTAGGCGCAGAAATTTCGAAGCTTGCGCAATATGGAGATGCAGAGAACAAAGCGGATGCCCAGAAGAAAGCGCAGGAGGAAAAAGCAAAGAAAGCTGCGGAAGCGGAGCGGGCGAAGAAGAAAGCTGCAATCGAAGAGGCAGAACGAAAAGAAGAAGCCAGACGAAAGAAATTAAAAGAAGCAGAAGATAAGGCCGCTGCGCAGGAAAGAAGAATTGCCGAAGCAGCAGCAAAACAACGTGCAGCTGCAGCAGCGGAAAAGCGTGCAGCAGAAGAAGCAAGAATCAAGGCAGAGGAAGAAGAAAAACGCAAAAAGGCAGAGGAAGCCAGAAAGAAAGCTGCAGAAGAGGCCCGCAAGAAAGCGGAAGAGGAAGCCAGAGCAAAAGCAAAGCAGGAAGCTTTGAAGAAGGCCGAGGAAGCAAAGAAGAAGGCGGAAGAAGCAAAACGTATTTTAGAGCAGGCACAGAAAGCAGAGGAAGAAGCTACAAAGCGCGCAGAAGAAAACCGGAAACGTGCGGAAGAAGAAGCGCGTAAGAAGGCAGAAGCAGAAGCAAAGAAGAAAGCGGAAGAAGAAGCACGTAAGAAGGCGGAGGAAGAAGCGCGTAAGAAGGCGGAAGCAGAAGCAAAGAAGAAAGCGGAAGAAGAAGCAAAGAAAAAGGCAGAAGCAGAAGCAAAGCGGAAAGCGGCTGAAGAGGCCCGCAAGAAGGCAGAGGAAGATGCAAAGAAAGCAGCCGAAGAAGCCCGCAAGAAAGCGGCCGAGGCTATGCGCATCTTAGAAGAGGCAAAGAAGGCAGAAGAGGCAGCGTTAAAGGCAGCGGAAGACGCAAAGAAGAAAGCAGCCGAGGATGCAAGGAAAGCAGCCGAGGAAGCAAAGAAGAGAGAAGCGGAAGAAGCGGCCAAGAAGAAAGCGGCCGAGGAAGCTCGTAAGAAAGCAGAGGCGGAAGCAAAGAAGAAAGCCGAAGAAGAAGCCAAGAAGAAAGCAGCAGAAGAACTTGCTGCGAAGGCGGAGGAAGAAGCCAGAAAGAAAGCAGCGGAAGAAGCTGCCAAAGCAGAAGCAGAGGCAAAGAAGAAAGCAGAAGAAGCGCGTAAAATCCTTGAAGCCGCCAAGAAGGCAGAGGAAGAAGCTTTGAAAGCGGCAGAACAGGCGGATACGATTCAGATTGATTTAACAAAACCGGCAGAAGCAGGTAAACTTCCGATCGCAGCATCCTATCTTGAAAAATATACCAAAATGGAGAAAGCAGGAAATAGCCTGGTTGATGTATTCAATGCAGTTGTTGCAGACCAGAAGCAAAGAAATGTCTGCCTGATGGGCGATCATGGATTTGGACTTACCAGTGTTGGTGAAGATTTTGCCAGAAGCTATTATGATATGGGTATTTGCAAGGCAAAGACGATTGCGAAGATTAAAGCACAGGCATTGAACAAAGTAAAACTTTCCGATGCTATGACAAAGCTTGCCGGAGGGTGCATGGTTGTGGAAAATGCCGGACTTATTACCCCGGACAAGGCAAAGGAACTGATGAAGCTTACTGCAAAAGAAGCGAATGATGTGGTTGTGATTCTGACAGGTTCAACAGAATCTATAAACCGTTTGTTTGCTGCAGCAGACGATGTGAAGAGCCAGTTTGTTCATCGGGTAAATATGGAAAGCATATCAAATCAGGATATGCTCGGAATCGCAAAAGGGTATTTTAAACAGCAGGGATTCAAGGCGGATGATTCTGTAGAAGGAACTGTGAAGAACCTCTTGATGGCGATGGAATCCGGAAATATTGACCGTATGCTCAAAGCGTGTGATGATGCAATGCTAAAATGTGATGACCGCGAAAAAGCAAAAGGAACAAGCCGGAAATATCTGTTAAGCGAAGATTTCAAATAAAGATTGAAAAAATGAGAGCCAGTGCTTATAATTTAAGCACTGGCTTTTTCAGTTTTAAAATCGAAAGATAAGAGGGATAAGACGTGGTAAACATTGATATCGGTATAGATCTTGGAACAGCAAATACAGTTGTATATATAAAAGATAAAGGGATTGTCGTAAATCAGCCATCAGTTGTGGCATATGAAGCGAAAAGCAAAAAAATAATAGCGGTTGGAAACAAAGCCAAGAAGATGCTCGGAAAGACGCCGGAAGAAATCGAAGTGATGCGGCCGATTCGAAATGGCGTGATTTCAGATTATATTATGACAGAACGTATGCTCAAAATCTATGTCAAGTCAGCCATTGCGAAACGGAAGATCTGGGGCAAGCCAAACATCTGCGTCTGTGTCCCGAGTGGTGTGACGGATGTACAGCGACGTGCTGCGTGTGATGCAGTTTATCGGACGGGAGCAAAAAATGTATATGTGCTGGAAGAACCATTTGCCGCAGCCATCGGTGCGGGCGTGGATATCGAGTCTTCGGTTGGGGCGATGGTTGTGGATATCGGAGCCGGAACAACAGATGTTGCGATTGTTGCAAAAGGTGGCGTACAGCATAGCAGTTCCATTAAAATTGGCGGAGATAATTATGATGAAGCAATTATCCGGTATATGCGTAAACGTCATAACGTTTTGCTTGGAGACTGCTCGGCGGAGCAGTTGAAAAAAGATATTGGATCTGTATATCCGAGAGAGCAGGATGCAATTGGATATGCGCGTGGAAAAGAACTGGTACGTGGACTTCCGACAAAAATGGCAGTAAAATCGTCGGAGATGATTGAAGCCTGCCAGGAAGAAACGGACCAGATTCTGGATCTTATACGAGCAACCCTTGAGGAGGCACCGCCGGAACTTGTATCCGACATATCCGAGCATGGGATTATCCTTGCGGGCGGAGGAAGCAAGATTTTTGGCCTTGATAAGCTGATTATGGAAAAAATCGGAGTTCCTGCAATCTGCGTGAAAAATCCGGATCAGGTTGTCGCGATGGGCGCCGGAACAGCACACCGTTATATTAAGGACAGCCGGGAGATTGAAGAGTAACCGGCAGCCGGGAAGAAAAATGAAATGTTTGACAGACAGGTAAATACAGGATGACAAAAAGACAGGAAAAAGTTGTGGAAGATACAAAAAAGAAGATAACAATTAATCATACATCTTATGCATATGATCCGCGTTTTTTACCATTAAACCGTGAGGAAATGGAGTTAAAAGGCTGGGAACAACCGGATTTTGTGTACGTGATCGGAGATGCGTATGTGGATCATCCGTCCTTCGGTCCGGCAATCATCAGCCGTGTGTTAGAGTCACATGGATATAAGGTTGCGATTATATCACAGCCCGATTGGAAGGATGAAGAATCTGTTGCAATTTATGGCAGGCCGAGGCTTGCCTTTTTGGTGTGCGCGGGAAATATGGATTCAATGGTGAATCATTATACTGTTTCCAAGAAAAGACGTCATACGGATGCATATACACCGGGCGGTGAGATGGGAAAACGACCGGATTATGCGACGATTGTATACTGTAATTTAATTCGAAAGAAATATAAGGATGCTGCAATTGTGGCGGGCGGTATTGAGGCGAGCCTGCGCCGGCTGGCTCATTATGATTACTGGTCGAATAAGCTTAAACATTCGATACTGGTTGATGCACAGGCGGATATTGTGATTTATGGCATGGGTGAGCATGCAATCGTGGAGATTGCCGATGCACTGGAAAGTGGTATCGACATCAAAGATTTAAGCTTTATACATGGAACGGTTTATAAAGCAAGAAATCTGGAACATCTGTATGAGGACTATATTGAACTTCCGTCGTATGATGCATTACAGGAAGATAAGCTCAATTATGCGAGAAGCTTCAAAATTCAATACGACAACACGGATCATATCACCGCGAAAATTCTGGTAGAAAAATATAAGGATTATCAATATGTAATCCAGAACCCACCGGCGGAACCGCTGACAGAACCGGAGATGGATGCAGTGTATGCACTTCCGTACACGAAGACATACCATCCAATCTATGAGGCGCAGGGTGGGATTCCTGCGATATCAGAGATAAAATTCTCACTGGTCAGTAACCGGGGATGCTTTGGTGGGTGTAGCTTCTGTGCGCTCACCTTCCATCAGGGACGGACGTTGCAGACGCGCAGCCATGCATCAATTATAGAAGAAGCAAAGGAAATGACGAAGGATCCGGATTTCAAGGGCTATATCCATGATGTGGGAGGACCGACGGCAAATTTCCGGCAGCGCGCCTGCAAAAAACAGGAAAAATACGGGGTTTGTGCGAATCGGCAGTGCTTATTTCCGAAACCTTGTCCAAACCTGATCGTGGACCATTCGGATTATCTGAAGCTGTTGCGGGAGCTTCGGAGTCTGCCAAAGGTGAAGAAGGTATTTATCCGTTCGGGTATCCGGTTTGATTATCTGATGGCGGATAAGGACGACACGTTCTTCCGGGAGCTTTGCAAATATCATGTCAGCGGACAGCTGAAGGTGGCGCCGGAGCATATCTCCGACAAGGTGCTGATGAAACTCGGCAAACCGGAGAATGCGGTTTTTCAGGCATTCTGCAGGAAATACAAACGGATCAATGAAGAACTTGGCTTAAAACAGTACATGGTGCCATATCTCATGTCGTCGCATCCAGGCTCAACCCTGAAAGAAGCGGTGGAACTGGCAGAGTATCTGAGGGACTTAGGCTACATGCCGGAGCAGGTGCAGGATTTCTATCCGACACCATCCACGATATCGACCTGCATGTATTACACCGGTGTCGATCCACGGACGATGGAGAAGGTGTATGTGCCGAATTCTCCGCATGAAAAGGCAATGCAGCGTGCCCTGATCCAGTACCGGAATCCGGATAATTACGATCTGGTGCATGAAGCACTTGTGAAAGCGGGGCGGACAGATCTGATCGGCTTCGAAAAAAACTGTCTGATCAAACCGCGGAAGATGAAGAATGCTGCAAATGAGAAAAAATCTCAGAAGAATACCACATATAGGCAATCGGGGGATCGTCCGGATGCGCAGCACAGAAAATCTGTGCAGAAGCAAGGAAAAAATCAGAATCTGCAAACGAATACAAAAAATAAAAAAAGTATACGCAATGTACATAAAAAGAAACAAAAGTAAAGGTTTCTTTTATTGCGAAACCATGGAAATTATGATATTATCTATCTAGGCGTGTCGACATATGCATGATCGGCACAGATAGAAACAATAAAACGAAATGGAGGAAATTTTCAACATGGCAAAGAAAGTAGTTTTAGCTGGCGCATGTCGTACAGCAATCGGTACTATGGGTGGTGCACTTTCGACAACACCGGCACCAGTGTTAGGTTCTATCGTAATCAAGGAGGCTCTGAACAGAGCAGGCGTTCCTGCTGATCAGGTCGATCATGTATATATGGGTTGCGTTATCCAGGCAGGCCTTGGACAGAACGTAGCTCGTCAGGCATCTCTGAAGGCTGGCCTTCCAATCGAGACACCTGCTGTTACAGTAAACGTAGTTTGTGGTTCTGGTCTGAACTGTGTTAACATGGCAGCTCAGATGATTCAGGCTGGCGATGCTGACATCGTTGTAGCAGGTGGTATGGAGAACATGTCTATGGCTCCTTACGCAGCTATGAACGCTCGTTTTGGTTACAGAATGAACAATGGCAAGCTCGTTGATACAATGGTAAACGATGCTCTTTGGGATGCATTCAATGATTACCACATGATCAAGACAGCTGATAACATCTGTGAGCAGTGGGGGCTGACTCGTGAAGAGCTTGATGCATTTGCAGCAAACAGCCAGCAGAAGGCAGCAGCAGCTCAGGAGTCTGGTGCATTTGACGCAGAAATCGTTCCAGTTATGGTTAAGAAGAAGAAAGAGACGATCGAGTTCAAGAAGGATGAGGGTCCTCGTCCTGGAACAACGGTTGAGACTCTGGCTAAGCTTCGTACAATCAACCCAGGCGGATTCGTTACAGCTGGTAACGCTTCCGGTATCAACGATGGTGCAGCAGCAATCGTTGTTATGTCTGAGGAGAAGGCTAAGGAGCTTGGTGTTAAGCCTATGGCTACATTCGTTGCAGGCGCACTTGCAGGTGTTGATCCTTCTATCATGGGTATCGGACCTGTTGCTTCTACAAAGAAGGTTATGGCTAAGACAGGCATGAAGATCGAAGACTTCGATATCATCGAGGCAAACGAGGCATTCGCTGCACAGTCAGTCGCAGTTGGTAAGGATCTTGGTATTGATACAGAAAAGCAGCTTAATCCAAACGGTGGTGCAATCGCACTTGGTCACCCGGTTGGAGCATCTGGATGCCGTATCCTTGTTACATTGCTTCATGAGATGCAGGCAAGAGGTGCTAAGACAGGTCTTGCTACACTGTGTATCGGTGGTGGTATGGGCTGCTCTACAATCGTTAAGATTGAGGACTAATTGAGCCGCGTAACATACATGGATAGAGTTTAAGGAGATTAAGATGGAATTTATTACTTATGAGCAGGAAGGCTTTGTAGGTGTTGTTACAATCAACAGACCAAAGGCTTTGAATGCATTGAATAGTCAGGTGTTGGATGAGCTTGAGGCTACATTCGATGCAATCGATCTGGATACAACAAGAGCCGTAGTTCTTACAGGCGCTGGCGAGAAGTCGTTTGTTGCAGGTGCTGATATCGGAGAGATGTCTACACTTACAAAGGCTGAGGGCGAAGCATTCGGTAAGAAGGGAAATGATGTATTCCGTAAGATTGAGACATTCCCGATCCCGGTAATCGCTGCAATCAACGGATTTGCACTTGGCGGTGGCTGTGAGATTTCTATGAGCTGTGATATCCGTATCTGTTCTGAGAATGCAGTATTCGGTCAGCCGGAGGCAGGTCTTGGTATCACACCTGGATTTGGTGGAACACAGAGACTCGCTCGTCTGGTAGGTGCCGGTATGGCAAAGCAGATGATCTACACAGCTAGAAATATCAAGGCAGATGAGGCATATAGAATCGGCCTTGTAAACGCTGTATATCCATTGGAAGAGCTTCTTCCGGCAGCGAAGAAGATGGCAGCAGGCATCGCAGCAAATGCTCCGATCGCTGTCAGAAACTGCAAGAAGGCAATCAATGATGGTCTTCAGGTAGATATGGATCAGGCAATTGTGATCGAAGAGAAGCTCTTCGGTGACTGCTTCGAGACAGAAGACCAGAAGGCTGGCATGGGCAACTTCCTTGAGAAAGACAAGGAGAAGAAGTTAAAGGTTGTTCCATTCCAGAACAAATAATAAAAGTAATTAAAATTTTAAGGAGGAAATAAACATGAAGGTTGGCGTTATTGGTGCTGGTACCATGGGACAGGGCATTGCAAAGGCATTTGCTATGGTTGATGGCTACGAAGTTGCACTTTGCGACATTAAGCAGGAGTGGGCTGAAGGCGGAAAGGATAAGATCGCGAAAGGCTACGCTAGACTTGTAGAAAAAGGAAAGATGACACAGGAGAAGGTAGATGCGATTCTTGCAAGCATCACACCTGGTCTGAAGGAAAATCTCTGTGCAGACTGCGATCTGATCGTAGAAGCTGCATTTGAGGATATGGGAGTTAAGAAGACAACATTTGCTGAGCTTGACAAGATTGCAAAGCCAGAGTGTATCTTCGCTTCTAATACATCTTCACTTTCTATCACAGAGATTGGAAATGGTCTTACACGTCCTATGATCGGTATGCATTTCTTCAATCCTGCTGACAGAATGAAGCTTGTTGAGGTTATCGCAGGTGTGAATACTCCTCAGGAGACTGTTGATAAGATCATCAAGATCGCTGAAGAGATCGGCAAGACACCTGTTCAGGTAAATGAGGCTGCTGGTTTTGTTGTAAACCGTATCCTTATCCCAATGATCAACGAAGCAGCTTTCATTAAGATGGAAGGTGTTTCTGATATCGCCGGTATTGATGCAGCTATGAAGCTTGGTGCAAACCACCCAATGGGACCACTTGAGTTAGGTGATTTCGTAGGTTTGGATATCTGCCTTGCAATCATGGATGTTCTGTACAAGGAAACAGGCGACAGCAAGTATCGTGCATGTCCATTGCTTCGTAAGATGGTACGTGGTGGAAACCTCGGCTGTAAGACAGGCAAGGGCTTCTATGTATACAATGCAGATCGCACAAAGACACCTGTTGACGCTCAGTAATAAGCGTACAATCCCCGCACGTGGCTTGTCAGCCATGTGCGGATGTAATAATCAATCTATTATGGAGGATAGAAAGAATGGATTTCACTTTAGACAAGAAGTATGAAATGGCGCAGACTCTGTTCAAGGATTTTGCGCAGAACGAAGTAAAGCCTCTTGCACAGGAAATTGATGAGCAGCACAGATTTCCAAGAGAGACTGTAGACAAGATGGCAAAGTATGGTTTCTTAGGAATTCCTGTTTCTAAGGAATTAGGCGGACAGGGCTGTGATATTCTCACATATGTTATGTGTGTAGAAGAGCTTTCTAAGGTTTGTGGTACAACAGGTGTTATCGTATCTGCACATACATCTTTGTGTGTAGACCCGATCGTAACATTTGGTACACCAGAGCAGAAGGCAAAGTATGTTCCGGATCTTGCATCTGGTAAGAAGCTCGGTGCGTTCGGTCTGACAGAGCCAGGTGCCGGTACAGATGCACAGGGACAGCAGACAAAGGCAGTTCTTGATGGTGACGAGTGGGTATTGAACGGTTCTAAGTGCTTCATTACAAACGGTAAGGAAGCTGACGTATATATCGTTATCGCTGTTACAGGTATTATCGAGAAGCGTGGCAGAAAGATGAAAGAGATTTCTGCATTTATCGTAGAGAAGGGAACACCTGGATTTACATTTGGTACAAAGGAAAACAAGATGGGTATCTGTGGTTCTTCTACATATGAGTTGATCTTCACAGACTGTCGTATCCCTAAGGATGCACTTCTTGGACAGAAGGGCAAGGGCTTCAATATCGCTATGCACACACTCGATGGTGGTCGTATCGGTATCGCTGCTCAGGCACTTGGTATCGCTGAGGGCGCTCTTGAGACAACTGTAAACTATGTAAAGGAAAGAAAGCAGTTTGGTAGATCCATTGCCCAGTTCCAGAATACACAGTTTGTACTTGCTGATCTTGCTACAAAGGTAGAGGCTGCTAAGCTTCTTGTATACAAGGCTGCAAGAAAGAAAGATGAGTATCAGAGCGGCGCTAAGGTTTCTTACTCTGTAGAGGCTGCTATGGCTAAGCTTTATGCTGCTGAGGTTGCTATGGAAGTAACAACAAAGTGTGTACAGCTTCATGGTGGTTATGGTTACATCAAGGAGTATGACGTTGAGCGTATGATGAGAGATGCTAAGATCACAGAAATCTACGAAGGTACTTCAGAAGTACAGCGTATGGTTATCTCAGCAAACTTGTTAAAGTAAGGAGGTACTTATCGTGAAAATTATCGTATGTATTAAGCAGGTACCTGATACAAAGGGTGGCGTACAGTTCAACCCGGATGGTACATTGAATAGAGGAGCAATGCTCACAATTATGAACCCGGATGATAAGGCTGGTCTTGAGGCAGCTCTTAGACTGAAGGATCAGTATGGCGCTGAAGTTACAGTTCTTACAATGGGACTTCCAAAGGCTGCAGATGTTCTTCAGGAAGCAATCGCTATGGGCGCTGACAAGGGTGTTCTTGTAACAGACCGTGTACTTGGTGGTGCTGATACCTGGGCAACATCTACAACAATCGCTGGTGCGATCAGAAAGCTTGACTATGATCTGATCATCACAGGCCGTCAGGCTATCGATGGTGATACAGCTCAGGTTGGTCCTCAGATCGCTGAGCACCTTGGACTTCCGGTTATCTCTTATGCACAGGAGATCAAGGTAGATGGAGACAGCGTAATCGTTAAGCGTCAGTATGACGATGGTTACCATATGGTAAAGGCTCAGATGCCATGTCTTATCACAGCACTTTCTGAATTAAATGATCCAAGATATATGACACCAGGTGGAATCTTCGACGCAGTCAATGCAGAGATCACAACGTTTGGCAGAGCAGATCTTGTAGACGTTGATGATTCAAACATCGGTTTGAATGGTTCTCCAACGAAGATCGCCAGAGCTTCTGACAAGGTTAAGAAGGGACAGGGCGAGATGGCTCCGGAAGACGCAGATCCAGTAAGCTATATTGTTGGTAAACTGAAGGATAAGCACGTAATTTAATTAAAAAGGAAAAGTGGTGAATAAAATGGGAGCAATGAATGCAGAAGAATTAGCAAAGTACAAGGGCGTATTCGTCTTTGCACAGCAGGTAGATAATGTATTAAGCGGAATCTCTTTCGAGCTTGTTGGCGAGGGAAAGAGACTTGCAGAGAAGTTAGGCACAGAAGTAACAGCAGTATTGGTTGGTTCTGATGTTTCAGGACTTGTAGACGAGCTTGCTGCTTACGGTGCAGATAAGGTAATCGTAGTAGACGATCCAGAGTTGAAGAATTACAGAACTGAGCCATATGCACACGCACTTGCTTCAGTTATCAATGAGTTCAAGCCAGAAATCATGTTGGTTGGAGCAACAGCAATCGGTCGTGATCTTGGTCCTACAGTTTCAGCAAGAGTTCAGACAGGACTTACAGCTGACTGTACATTACTTGAGATCGGTGATTTCCCTGTTAACCCAATTCCTGGAAAAGAGCAGAAGCACAACCAGCTTCTTATGACTCGTCCGGCATTTGGTGGTAACACAATCGCTACAATTGCATGTCCGGACAACCGTCCTCAGATGGCTACTGTACGTCCAGGTGTTATGCAGAAACTTGACAAGGTTGAGGGTGCAAAGGCTGAGGTTATCAACTACAACCCAGGCTTCACACCAAACAACAGATATGTAGAGATCCTTGAGATTTCTAAGGCTGTTTCAGACATCAAGGATATCATGGATGCAAAGATTCTTGTATCTGGTGGTCGTGGTGTTGGTTCTGCTGAGAACTTCAAGCTTTTGGAGGATCTTGCAGACGTACTTGGCGGACAGGTTTCATGCTCACGTGCCGTTGTAGATTCAGGCTGGAAGCCAAAGGAGCTTCAGGTTGGTCAGACAGGTAAGACTGTACGTCCACAGCTCTACTTCGCAATCGGTATCTCAGGAGCAATCCAGCACGTAGCTGGTATGGAAGAGTCTGATATCATTATTGCAATCAATAAGGATCCAGACGCTCCAATCTTTGATGTAGCTGATTATGGTGTTGTTGGTGATCTGAACAAGATCGTTCCGGCACTGACAGAGGCTATCAAGGCTGAGCTTGCTGCAAAGTAATTTGATTATTTGCGAAAGTAAATAGTAAATAAGAGTTTAGAACCACCGCGTATCGTAGGATATGCGGTGGTTTTTTGTTATAGCGACGAGGAAAATGCACGCATTTATGCGGTGCATTTGACGACCGCTAATCAGAGACAAGATGTGCAGAGCGCATCTTGTCTCTGCGCAAGCTTGTTGACACAAAGTGGGCGAGCAGAAATTGGCAAGCGGAAAACCTCCGTCCCGGAAGCTTATCGATAGGTTGTGGGGAGAAAACTGATCGTGGGAAGAAAAGTGTGCGTACGAGAGGAAAAGTAAGTAAAAAAACACATGTCGTGTGTTTTTAGGAAGAAAAGCAAGCGGAAAAACACAAACCGGAAGCTAGTTGGTGTGTGCCGGGGAGAAAAGTGTGTTTTTGGGATGAAAGGTAAGAGAAAAAACACATGTCATGTGTTTTTAGGAAGAAAAGTAAGCTGGAAAACACACCCTGGAAGCTTGTCGCTAGGTTGCGGGGAGAAAAGTGGGCGTGGGAAGAGAGAAGCCAATAGTAGCATGTTAGTGACTACAAAACAGTGAGAAATATCCTATATATGTTACATTTGGTAGCAATAATGTGACTTCATGGATTGTATAGTTATCTCCCCCTATAAGCCCTTAATGATTTTCTGTGTAATAAATGGCTTTGTTAAAGCTGAATCAAGTTTTGGTTGATAAGATTATAAATAGTATGCTATTATCGTTACGTGGAAAAAGTTACAGAAAAAGGAGTTACATATGATACGTGAATGTAGTCTCGAAGAGATATCCGATGGACGGACATACAGAGAAAATGATATGGTAAAAGCGGATACAACGGGATGTGACGGCTGCCACAAATGCTGTACGGGCATGGGGACGTCAATTATCTTGGATCCTTATGATATCTGGCTTCTGAAAAACTTTTCGGAAGAAAAGAAGCTTTCTTTTGAACAGCTCCTTGCAACCGGAAATGTGGAGCTGAATATCGTGGATGGATTGATTCTGCCAAATCTCAGCATGAAAAAAGGTCAGGATTGTTGTGCTTATCTTGATGCAGATGGACGCTGCCGGATTCATGATGTGCGACCGGGAATCTGTCGGTTGTTCCCACTTGGAAGAGTCTATGATGAAAAGGGAGACTTCTCTTATTTCTTGCAGACAGGCGAATGTGCCAAGAAGAACCTTGCAAAAATCAAGGTGAAAAAGTGGACCTGTTTGCGATGCCCAGAGAAGAACCGGGAATTTGTCACAGCATGGCATGCTTTGATTCGTACAGCCGGACAGAAGATGATGGAACATAAGCAGAGTGGTCGTGGCGAGAAGCTGCAGGAGCTGGCAATGTATATTCTGAACGAATTCTATGTTGCAGACCTGCCGGAAGCAGCCTACGACGATGCAGGAATCGCAACCATCTACGAAACATTATGTAACAAGATAAAAAATGCAAGAGAATCACTCGCGCATTTTTAGTAAGAGGAAGAAAATATATAATTGCAAAACAGGACATGTGTATTTCTGTATTTTTAATTTGAAATTCAAGAATATGCATATGTTTGGAACTTAGAATTACTTAATGTTCTGGAAGATAAACAGAAATGATTGAACACGATGTTCAATCAAGCCGCCACTGAGCCATGGATGGCGAATTGGCGGTGGTTTCGTGCGATGAAATAATGTGCGTCAGAACATTTAGTAATTCTTAGTTTCAATACATCGCGTAGAATTGGATTTCAAATATAAATATGGAAGGTAGAAATATCCATTTTGCAATTATATTGGAATTAAGGAGGAACAAAAATGCTCGGAATTATCGGCGCAATGGATGAAGAAGTTGCAAAATTAAAGGAAACAATGCAGGATGTCACAGTTGAGACAAAGGCATCCATGGAATTCTATAAGGGAACGATGAATGGTAAAGATGTTGTCGTTGTCCGCTCCGGAATCGGAAAGGTCAATGCGGGAATCTGTACACAGATTCTGTGTGACCTGTATCGTGTCGATGCCGTGATCAACACAGGAATCGCCGGAAGCTTAAATGCGAAGATTGATATCGGAGATATCGTACTTTCGACCGATGCACTGCAGCATGACATGGATGCGACAGGCTTTGGCTATAAACCGGGCGTGATTCCACGGATGGAGACATCGACATTTGTTGCAGATGAGAAGCTGCGCAAGCTGGCGAAGGAATGTTGCGAGCGTGTGAACCCGGATATTCATGTGTTTGAAGGACGCGTGGTCAGTGGCGATCAGTTTATCTCGGATAAGGCGAAGAAAGAATTCATTCTGGAGACATTTGCAGGCGATTGTACCGAGATGGAAGGCGCTGCGATTGCACAGGCTGCTTACCTGAACCGGATTCCGTTCCTGATCATCCGCGCGATCTCGGATAAGGCGGATGACAGTGCGACGGAAGATTACCCAACCTTCGAGGCGAAGGCAATCGCGCATAGCGTGAAGCTTGTGCATGCAATTGTTGCCGGGTATGAAAATTCATAGATTATGAATCATTTAAAACAAGAACAATATAGAACGAAAATGACAATATACAATCAATAAGAAAGCAGGTAAAAATATGGAGAAAATAGCAAGCTTTACAGTCAATCATCTGAATTTACTCCCGGGCGTGTATGTGTCAAGAAAAGATAACGTCGGCGGAAATGTAATTACAACATTTGATCTGCGTATGACCAGACCGAATTATGAACCGGTGATGAACACAGCAGAGGTGCATACAATCGAGCATTTAGCAGCAACATTTCTTCGGAATCATAAGGAATACGGAGAGAAGATCATCTATTTCGGACCAATGGGATGCCGGACGGGATTCTATCTGATCTTGGCAGGTGAGTATGAGTCGAAGGATATCGTGCCATTGCTGAAAGAGCTTTATACATTTATGAGTGAGTTTGAGGGAGAAGTGCCGGGTGCGTGTGCGCGGGATTGCGGAAACTATCTCGATATGAACCTGCCGATGGCGAAATATTTAAGCAGGAAGTATCTGACGGAGGTGCTTGAAAACATTTCCGAGGAGCGGCTTGTGTATCCGGAATAACTTCCGGACATATCACGGAAAAACTATAAAGTTATCCACATATCCACACAAATGCTCGAATTTGTTGCATTTGAAAAATTCACTTGAAACTCCCATGGAAACCCGCTATTATCATAGTATAAGGTATGGAAGGAGGAGTTACATGGGAGAAGAAGTGAATAAAGATTCAGACGAGAATGAGTGCAGTTTTGAGTACGAAGCATTTATGAATCATGCGACGGTTGAGGAACAACCGTTTTATTATGAAGGAATAAGCTTCGAAGATTATCAAAAAGAACTTTCTTATCTGAACAAACACATTGAGTCTTTTTATGATGGCTCATATGTACCGTTGTGGAAGAAACGGTGGTTTTATTAACGGGAACGCTTTGGCCAGCACCTGATAATACAAAATAAGTCTTTTTTTCAAAATCAACCCCAATATTTTGCGGAATTTCATAAAAAAGTATTTGATTTTACATACCAGTATGATACAATAAAGTATAATTGCGGACAGGTATTGCCCGAATGTAGTAAATATGGAATTTGTATTGTGGATATAGAGAGTTTATAAGGGTAGAGAGGTGTAACTATGAACTTGAAAGACAAACTGGTAAGTAAATTTTTGGATATTGGAAAAAAACACCGGATACTTGTGTATCCGATGCTTGCTTTGGTTGCAATTGTAACTGCAATTTCTCATGCCATCTGCTGGGGACGTGGAAATGGGAAGAAGATGGTTGCATCGATTTTAGTTGTAGCGCTGCTCATCACGCAGTCGCTTTTTCTGACGTCATCTGCCGCGAATAACGGCGATGCGCCGGAAGCTGGAAATATCAGCACCGCGAGTGATGCATCCGTGGAGACAGTAAAATATAATGATGCATTATCGGATGAAAATGAGGAAGACAATCAGGCGGATAGCCAGGAAAATGCAACAACAGTAAATATTACATTCCAGGCAGTCACATCTCCTCTGAACCAGATTAAGGATGTAACGAAAGAATATACGGTTGGAACAGATGGGAAAGTTGTTATGCCTTCGGAAGCGGATGTCCTTGCTCTTTTCGGACTGAGTGATACTTATTTTAGAGTAGGAGCGTTTATAGATGCAAAGACTAATCAGACAATTACAGCGATTACACCGTCAAATGGCGAAACTGCGTTTACAGTCAAACTTTCGATTACGCGAAAAGCATACAAAGTAATTTATGATGATTGTGGTGATGCAGAAAATGCGGTTCAATCAGATATTGTACCGGTAACTACATATGAAGAGGGTGAATTGTGCCCGGAAGCTTCTTTGACAATCGGTGGAGCGAACGAGAAAAACTTTTATAAATGGGGATATGTGTGTACGGGTGTTGCTGACCGCGCATTTGGAACATCTGTTCCGGTATCCGCAAGCAGTTATCAGGAGACAGAAGTCCATCTCCCGGTTCGTTGGGCTCCAATGGAAAAATTGAAGATTACATACAAGTATTATGGAGATGATGCGGATTTTGCAGCTACATTACGTCCAAATGATTCTGCGCATACTTCAGAGACCGTGGAAGCAGATTACAATTCCACTATTACGTTAAAGCAGATGAGTGAAAGCATGATATCGAACTCTGGCTATTATTTTGCAGGCTGGAAGATTGAAGGTGGAAGTGATGATTTGCTCGCGGGCGGAACACAGATGCAGTTGACTGCAGATTCCGATGCCGGACTTGCAAAAAAACTGGCTTCTGTAACAACAAATCCAAATGTGGAAGGTGTAACGCTGGTTGGCCAGTGGAAATATAAGGAGATTAATCTTTATATCGATGGAGAGAAAGTAGATGGCGAAAATGCTGTGATTACAGGAACATATGGAACGACGATGAACCATGTTATCACTGCAAAATATAGAAAAGATGATACAGAGAGCGAAACGATTCAATTTACAAATGGCATGCAGACGGTTACAACCGGATTAAGCACATATGGTCTTTTGGTAAATAATGCGGCGAACTCGTATACGATTTCAGGCACACCGGTAGGTGTGACGACAGATGCAGTGACATATCCATTTACAGTCACGGATACAAACGATTCATCCAAGACTGCAACGTTTAAGCTTGTATTCAAAGTGAATCCACTTCCTGTTGTAATCGGCGACGTAAAAAGCTCTACCACAGGTGGAACACTGACAAAGGTATATGACAACTCGGATACAATTCCTGTGCAGGCAACTGCGGATGTGAAAGCAGCGGATGGCTCGGAACCTGCGTGCATGAAAAATGATGCAATCCAGGTTTCCTTTGATGCAATAGCAACGCTCCTTCCAAGCGGAAATGTAAGAGGTGCCGATGTCGGGACAGGAAAGACAATCCGGTTAACGGGAGTTACACTGACCGGTGATAAGAAAGACTGCTATAAGCTTGAAGGTGTTACAGACGGTCATCTGGATGTGGCAAATGCAGCCAGCGTTACAAAACGCACATTGAATGTAAAAGTAGAATATGGTAAAGATTCGGTTTCCTTTGGACAGGATAGCCCGGAATGTAAACTTACGATCACGAATCCGGAAAATATCGCAGATGGAAATAATAAAGCAGAACAGACTGCATATGCGAATAATCCGGAAGCGTTTTTGACCCAATATCTTGGCTTGACCAACAAAGACAGCTGGGAGACGAACCGCAAGATTTACAGCAGCCCGGCAAATGCTTATTATTATATCCGACCTACATTTTCAGAGAAAGGAAATTATGAAGTGGTTGTTGCACAACCACCGAAGTTTTCTGTGACACGGGATTCATCAAATGGACACTTTTCAATTAAAGAGACACCGGTGAATGGATATTATCCGAGTTATACGATTGTAGCGGAAGGTGCTGGTGGCTATGACATGGTAAGAATCCTGAATGCCGGAGATACAGACATCTCGGATACGATGACCAGAAATGCTGCAAAAGCATTATTTAAGAGCCAGTCAGCCGGAATCACGCAGGATGGTACATATACGAATATCCGTTTCCAGCTGTATAACTCTACAACGAATGCAATATCCGGAATATATACAGAAAAAGGACCGATTGTCATCGATACAAAAATCCCGGTTTATGTCAGCCATTCGGTAGAGCCGGCAGGCTTTGTGAACCAGCTTGGGTTTGGTAGTTACTATCATTCGCAGAACAATGTGGCTGGTATGACGCTTACGATTACGTACCGTTCGGATGAAAGCCCTTGTGATCACCTGACTTATTATTTTGCAGGCAAGGATGCATCGACAGAGCCTACAACAACGACACAGACAAAGATGGTGAGCAAAGGAAATGGCTTGTATGAGGCAACATTGCTTGTCGGAAGCGGATATTCCGGACAGCTTGTTGTATGGGCGACGGATACGAAACAAAAAGAATCGGCACATACAAAGCTTGTGTGCTATTCTAAAAACACGGATGCACAATTAAATGATAAATACTACGAGTGGATGGTAGAAGATAAGATACCGACAGCGGTTATGACTGTACAGGGAAATGGTGAAGCCGCTCTGACTGACAAGTGGTATCATACGCTGGATGCAGCAATCGCGGCTACGGATATTGACAGCGGATTGGATCAGGCAGAATGGACGATTGAGACACCAAGCACAACTGTGAAGAAGACAACATCTGCATATGGTGTAAATGCAACAAAAGATGCAAAATTGACAGAATATACATTCCATCAGGAAATATCTGGCGGTGTTTCTGCAGATTATACACCAGGGAAATACCAGATTTCAGCAGTTGTAAAGGACAATGCCGGAAATATCGTTGAGGTTGCAAAACAGGGACCGTTCCTGTTTGATGGAATCAAGCCGGTGGTCACTTTAAAGGATGATGGAGAAAGCCAGACACAGTTCCAGTCAGATGTTACAATTATGATGGAAGTGACCGAAGGAGAACTGGAAAGTGGTATAGACAGCATCGCTCTTTACAAGGGTAATACAGACGGAGAACCAATCAAGACCTGGACAGCGGCAGGTGCGAAGAGCTGGAAAGAAAGTTATGATGTTACAGACAGTGGAACCTATATTCTTGTAGCAAAAGATATCGCTGGCAACCGGGAAGAAAAGAGCGTAACTTACAGCCATATTTCTTCGGAGAGACCGGATACACCAAGCGTTTCTATCACAAAGGGTGAACATGGAGCAATCGGCAACGCAGGCTGGCTGATTCAGGATAAACCTCAGGTGACGATCAAGTCAACAACACAGACGAAAGACAGTGTTCCAGTTAAGACATATTATAAAGTAATCTACACGGATGCAGCAGGAAAACATGAATCATCTGACAGTTTTACTGGTGAGAGTTACACATTTGCCTTAGAAGGACAGGGAGATGTGAAAGTCCAGGCATGGGCAGTCAGCGAAGCCGGATGCCAGAGTGACACGATGTCAGAGGATGCAAAGGTGGATATCGAAGGGCCGGCTGTAACAATCACGGATTCTGCGGTGGATGCAAACGGAGAAGTTACGATCAACTTCCAGGCAATTGATCTGATCAGTGGTGTGGATACAGAGAAAGTACTTGTAAACGGAAATGCAGTGGCAGTCACAGATACGGATGGCGTTGCAAAGGGAAGCTTCAAAGCAGATGGCAGTGCAATTTATACGATTACCGCTTATGATAATGCCGGAAATGCATCTGCAGAAGTAAGCTTTAATCCACTTGTGTTACAGGCAACACCTGTGACTGCGGTTACCAATACGACCGCACACATAGAAGCGCAGGTATTGCAGGGAACGAATCCGATTTCAAAGAGCCTTTGCTATATCGAATATAAAAAAGCAAGTGAGACAAGCTACGATACGGTACTTGTCAATAAGACAGAAACCGCATATGGCATTGAGATGATTTATAATTTCAGTAAGCTGACACCAGATACGGTTTACAATTACCGGATTCACGCTGCTACATTGAATTCATCTGAGGAACGCGTAATCGAAGGAAGCTTCCGGACATTGACCGGAAATTCGACAACGACGATTTATGGTACAGCTTCCTACAATGCTTCCCTGCCGGATGATATAAAAGAAAAACCGATTTATGTAAACCTGTACAGCGGAGAGACGATACTTGCCGGAGAAGTTGTGACAGGAAATGATAACGCAAGGTATATGTTTACCGGTGTTTCAGATGGAACATACCGAATTGTAGCAACGAATGGCACATTGAAAAAAGAAGCATCTGTGACAGTGACAGATGGCATGATCACATACCCAGAGAGTTATTCCACAACCGGAGGTATCAATTTTGTCCTTTCCGGATTGTCAACGGATGTTGTATTAGATGACGGAGATGTGGAGATTGCAGTTGACGGATTGGATAAGATTTACAACAACAGTGCATACAAAGGAAACGTAACAGACGATGATTTGAAAATCGTAGAAGCTGGAGGCAGAATTGATATTACATTGCATGCAAGCTATGTGAAAGTAAATGATGTGACAGCTACGGAGCAGGGAATTTTTGCAGATAAGCTTGGCAGCCATACAGAAATTTTGCGTTATATCAATTTATACATTGTAAAAACCGTATTTGATAAAGATGGCAATGTGGAATATACACAGAACCTGACCAGATTATATGAGCCACTGACGATTTCCTTCCCATTGGAGGATTTAGCCGGGGAAAATATCCGTGTAGCATCGCTTCATGCAGATGGCAATAATTATACATTTAAGAATTGGACAAGTGCTTCAGATGCAACGCTCACACACGACTATGTGATTATCAATACCGATCGTTTTTCAACATATGCGCTTTATCGTACATTGCAGCCAAAGATGTATACGGTTGTATGGAAAGATGGTGATGGAAATGTCTTAAAGACAGAGTCGGTGGAAGAAGGAAAATCAGCGACACCACCAGAAGGAACACCTGCAAAGACACCGACGGACAAATACACATATACGTTTGAAGGATGGGATCAGGATTATACAAATGTCACGAAAGATATGGTGATTCTGGCATGGTTCTATTCTACAAAGAAAGAAGAACCGACCCCAGAGAATCCAACGACGGAAGCACCAACGACAGAAAATCCGACGACGGAAACACCAAATACAAACGGACAGAATAACGCGCCGAATGCAGATGTAAAACCAGGAAAAACAGATGCGTCGAACCCTTCTCCATCAACTTCTTCCAATGGTGTGAAATATACATACATGGGAGCTGTTAATTCTCCACAGACAGGGGATGCGATGCCAATCGTTTTGCTTGCATTTGCATGTGCTGCTGCGGGAGCCGGAATTGTTGTGATGATAATAAAGAAGAAAAAAGAACAATAATTTCTATATATTTACAGTTATAGTTCTTTTCATACCGAACATAATAAGAGTAAGACAAACATGTCTTAAATCAAATTATGGAGGTAACTGATTATGAAGAACACAAACACAACAAGCGTACCGGAAGCAAAGGATGCCATGAACAAGTTCAAGATGGAAGTAGCCAATGAGCTTGGTGTAAACCTGAAGCAGGGTTACAACGGAGATCTTACTTCCCGCGAGAGCGGTTCAATTGGTGGCGAGATGGTCAGACAGATGATCAAGAATCAGGAACAGCAGATGTCTGGCAAGTAATCATTTCTGACGCAGAATGCATTAAGTAGAGCCATATAAGAGAGTTTGTTTCTATATCAGTGATAATGGGTAACATTGTTGCATAAGATATAGAAACAAGCTCTTTTTTTGAGTAAAATATGTAGACTTGCGAAAAATGTTATGGTATAATGCAATGAATAGTGCTTACAATGGATAGTAGGCGTTGCAAGTTAAGGAGGAAAAAACAAATGAGTTTAGCAGTAGAGAAATTAGATGGAAGTATGGCGAAACTGACAATTACAGTACCAGCTGATGAATTTACAAAGGCAATCACAGCTGCTTACAACAAGCAGAAGAGTAAATTCTCTGTACCTGGATTCCGTAAAGGAAAGGTTCCACAGGCATTTATTGAGAAGATGTACGGTCCTGCTATTTTTTATGAAGAAGCTGCAAATGAGCTTATAAATGAGTATTATCCAAAGGAACTCGAAAATTGCACGGAAGAGATTACATCTAATCCAGAGATTGATGTAACACAGATCGAGAAAGGCAAGGATTTCATCTTCACAGCAACGGTTGCTGTAAAGCCGGAGATTAAGCTTGGTGATTATAAGGGCGTTGAGATTGAGAAGATTGATACAACTGTAACAGACGAGGATGTTATGGCTGAGATCAAGAAAGACCAGAAGGAAAACGGAAGAAAGATTGATGTTACAGACCGCGCTGCAGCGATGGATGATGAAGTAACTATCAACTTTGAAGGTTTTGTAGATGGCGAAGCATTTGAAGGCGGCAAGGGTGAAAACTATAAGCTCACACTTGGTTCCCATTCTTTCATTGATACGTTTGAGGATCAGATCGTTGGAAAGAACATCGGTGATAAGTTTGATGTCAATGTTACATTCCCAGAAGAGTATCATGTAGAAGAGCTGAAAGGAAAGCCGGCTGTATTTAAAGTAGAGCTTCTTGCTATTTCTGCATTAGAGCTTCCGGAACTTGATGATGAGTTCGCAAGTGATGTATCTTCGTTTGAGACATTTGCTGAGTACAAGGAAGATAAGAAAAAAACACTGGAAGTAAAGAAAGAAGAGCAGGCAAAGCGCGAGAAGCAGGCAAAGGTTGTAGAAAAGATCGCAGAGGCAGCAGAGGTTGAGATTCCAGAAGCTATGATCAAGTACAATCAGGAAAGAATCGTGAACGAGATGGCACAGAGAATGAGCTATCAGGGACTTCAGATGGATCAGTATCTGCAGCTTATGGGAACAACAAGGGAAGAGTTCTTAGAGCGCGTGAAGCCGGATGCTATTTCAAGAATCAAGACAAGCCTTGTTCTTGATGCAGTCGCAACAGCCGAGAACATTGTTGCAAGTGATGAAGATGTAGATGCGGAGATTCAGGATATGGCATCACAGTATCAGATGAAGCCGGAAGAACTGAAAGACATGATCGGTGCGCCGGAGATGGAGAATATCAAAAAGGATATTGCCTCCAGAAAGGCACTTGAATTCCTCGGTGAGAACTGCAAGGAAGTCTAGTACAATTGTTAGGAGATAATTAGAATGGCAAATCGTGTAGACGATAAGAAAAAAGTAAGATGTTCGTTCTGCAATAAGTCTCAGGAACAGGTCCGGAAATTGATTGCCGGACCAAATGTATACATCTGTGATGAGTGTATCGAGATATGCTCAGAAATTATCCAGGATGAGTTTGACACTGAAAGCGCAGATTCTGAAATCAACCTGCTTAAACCAAAGGAAATCAAAGAATTTCTCGATGATTATGTAATTGGACAGGAAGAAGCAAAGAAAGTTTTGGCGGTTGCTGTGTATAATCACTACAAGCGTATTCTTGCTGAAAAAGATTTTGATGTAGAACTCCAGAAGAGTAATATCATTATGATTGGTCCAACAGGTTCCGGAAAGACGTATCTGGCACAGACATTAGCAAAACTTTTGAATGTCCCATTTGCGATTGCAGATGCAACGGCCCTTACAGAGGCTGGATATGTTGGTGAAGATGTAGAAAATATTCTTTTGAAGTTGATTCAGGCAGCCGATTATGATATTGATCGGGCGCAGCATGGAATTATCTACATTGATGAGATTGATAAGATTACAAAGAAATCAGAGAATGTCTCTATCACGCGTGATGTGTCCGGAGAGGGCGTTCAGCAGGCGTTGCTTAAAATTATCGAGGGAACGGTTGCTTCGGTTCCACCACAGGGTGGAAGAAAACATCCGCAGCAGGAGTTTATCCAGATAGATACAACAAACATCTTGTTTATCTGTGGCGGTGCATTTGAAGGTATGGAGAAGATTATCGAGAATCGTATCGGTAAGAAATCCATTGGATTCAATGCGGACATTGCAGACCGTACTTCGGATAAGAAGATTGGTGAGATATTAAAACAGGTTTTGCCTGAGGATTTTGTCAAATATGGTTTGATCCCGGAATTTATAGGACGTGTACCAGTCAGTGTGACACTTGATTTGCTTGACGAAGATGCACTGGTACGGATTTTGTCAGAGCCAAAGAGTGCAATATGTAAGCAGTATAAGAAATTGTTTGAATTAGATGGCGTGGATCTCATCTTTGATGAGGATGCGCTTCGGGAGATTGCAAAAGAAGCGATGACTCGGAAAACAGGAGCCAGAGGACTTCGTGCAATTATCGAAAAGACAATTATGGATCAGATGTATGAGATTCCATCAGATGACACAGTTGTAAGCTGTCGTATCACAAAAGACATGGTGGATGGTATCTCGGGACCTGTAATTGAGCATTCTGACGAACCACGGTCCAAGAAAAATGGTGCACGGAAACGGAATGTGAAGCATGAGGATTCGATTGCATAATGGTTATTAAATCAGCTGAATTAGAAATTGTATGTGGTATCACAAGTAAATTGCCGGAAAATCAATTTCCGGAGATTGCATTTGCAGGTAAGTCAAACGTAGGAAAGTCTTCGCTGATCAACGGGTTATTGAACCGAAAATCACTTGCGAGGACTTCCGCGTCACCTGGAAAGACCCAGACCATTAATTTCTACAATATTAACAAAAATTTATATTTCGTCGACCTGCCTGGGTATGGATATGCGAAAGTATCGCAGGAAATCCGTAATAAGTGGGGGAAGATGATTGAACGGTATCTGCATGCATCCACACAGCTAAAAGCAGTTCTGCTTTTGGTGGACATCCGGCACGTACCGGGTGAAAATGATGTTACAATGTATAACTGGATTGTGGCGAATGGCTATGAACCGGTAATCATAGCGACGAAGTTAGACAAGATTAAACGAAGTCAGAAAGATAAAAATATAAAATTGATTCGTGAAAAACTGGGATGCGGAACAGAAACAAAAATAATCCCCTTTTCAGCTGTTTCAAAACAGGGAAAAGAGGAAATCTGGAAATTGATTGAAGAATCAATTGCAGATTCTGATGAAAATACTAATCCGACAACCACAGTTGATTGACGAGATATTCATAAATGCCGGAACTTTTGCTGCGCCAGTTGTTGCAAATTGTTTCGGCTTGTGATTTTGTTGGAACATCAAATTTTAAATCGATTAATGTTTCTTTTCGGTCTTTGATGATGCATTGAACCGTATACCAATTGGAATCATTATAAAAGTAGTCCGCGAAAATCTCGGATTCTTTTTTTACGTTAATACGTTCTGCTTTCAAATATTCCAGGATATCTTCCTTGATTGCATAAGGAAGTCTGTTCTCAAAATAAGAAAGAGCTTCCTCACCGGAACTTGTGATTTTGTAGTGAATCGTATCGCGGATTGTATCGGTTGAGATAAATTCATCGTTAATCAGTTCGCTCAAAGATTCATGCAAATTAAATACGCTTGTGTATTCTTTTCCAACAATAAAATCGGAAATTAAAGAATTTGTCATTGTATAATCGGTGCGGTCAAGCATATATAATATCATCAATTTGTATAGTAATAAGCCTTCCATGCTAATTCCTCCTATGCTTTTTCTACTTTACGCTACAAGTCATCAAAAATCAAGAAAAAAAGAAAAATAATGGTTTACGTTTACAAATAAGTGTGTTAATATAAAAATAATCTTTCTATAGGTAATATAAAATCACTCCAGTTTCGGAGAGATGCCCCAGAATCAGAGAACATGTAAATAGAATAATTATAAAGGAGACTATATGGAATTTCAAAAAATGTCTTTGATGCAGTTACGTGAGTATGCGAAGGAAAAAGGAATTCGGAACATTTCTACATTGAAAAAAGCAGAACTTGCAGAACTTCTCGAAAATATGGAGAAGATGATGGCGGCAAAGAAAAAAGAAGCCGAACAAAAACGTGTTGCAGAAAAAAAAACACAGGATATGGCAAAGGTTCGTCCGGATACCCGCCAGGCAAATAAACAGAAAAATGCAGCAGAAAATTATCAGGAACTTCGGAATTTGGAGCCGGAAGAGGGCGAAACAGAAGTTGAAATCCAGACATTTGATGGGCAGGAGTATAATCCAAAGCTTGACAGTGGCTCGGAAGCAAATGGAATCTTGGAAGTCATGGGTGAAGGATATGGATTTATCCGCAGCGCAAATTATCTGCCAGGCGACCGGGATATCTATGTTTCTCCGGTACAAATCCGTAAGTTTGGACTGAAAAAGGGCGATGTGATTGGCGGACCGGTACGGAATAAGACACAGGGGGAGAAATTCTCTGCACTGTTATTTATCCGTCATGTGAATGGCTATCTGCCTTCCGTTGCCGCAAAGAGAAAAGCATTTGAAGAATTGACACCAATCTTCCCGAATGAACGTATCCCGCTTGATGAAACCGGTGCACCGATTGCTATTCGTATTGTAGATTTGCTCTCTCCAATTGGAAAAGGACAGAGAGGTATGATTGTTTCCCCTCCAAAGGCTGGTAAGACAACCTTACTGAAAGCAATTGCGAAAAGTATCAGCACAAGAAACCGCGATATGCATCTGATCGTGCTTCTGATCGATGAACGTCCGGAGGAAGTAACCGATATCCGGGAGTCCATAGAAGGTGAAAATGTTGAAGTGATTTATTCTACGTTTGACGAACTTCCGGAACATCATAAACGTGTATCTGAGATGGTAATCGAACGTGCAAAACGATTGGTTGAACATGGAAAGGATGTAGTTATCCTGCTTGACAGCATCACGAGACTGGCGAGAGCGTATAACCTGACAGTCCCACCAAGTGGCAGAACATTATCGGGTGGTCTGGATCCGGCTGCATTGCATATGCCGAAACGTTTCTTTGGTGCAGCGAGAAATATGCGGGAGGGCGGAAGCCTGACAATTCTTGCAACAGCACTTGTAGAGACCGGAAGCCGTATGGATGATGTTGTATTTGAGGAATTCAAGGGAACCGGCAACATGGAACTGGTACTTGACCGGAAATTGTCTGAGAAGCGTATCTTCCCGGCAATTGATATCGCAAAGTCTGGTACAAGACGTGACGATCTTCTGCTTACGCCAGCGGAGCAGGAAGCCGTAAATATGATCCATAAGGCTTTGTCATCGGCAAAAGCAGATGAGTTTACAGATGAAATATTGAAACTTTTTGCAAGAACAAAGAATAATCGCGAGTTTATTGAGATGGTAAAGAAGATTTTACCATATGGAAGACGATAAGCGCATTGTATAAAACTTATTATAAATTTGCAAAAAAACACTTGAAATTTGATAGATGGTATGCTAAAATTCGAGTGTTGTGTTATAAGTAGTCTGCTATGTCTAGCACATGGCAGCAAGTATATTTTAAGAGGTGAAAGAAATGAAAGAAGGAATCCATCCAGCGTACTATCAGGCAAAGGTTGTTTGCAACTGTGGTAACGAGTTCGTAACAGGTTCAACAAAGGAAGATATCCACGTTGAAATTTGTTCAAAGTGCCATTCATTCTATACAGGTCAGCAGAAGGCTGCACAGGCTCGTGGTAGAATCGATAAGTTCAATCGTAAGTACGGTGTTCAGGCATAATACGGAAATGAAATGGAAGGCTTGTTACGGATAAGTAGCAAGCCTCTTTTCGTATGTATAGAAAAGGTGAGATATGAGCAGAATCAATATTGGCGGACAAGCGGTTATGGAAGGCGTTATGATGCGAAACAATAACCGATATGCAGTTGCGGTCCGAAAACCGGATAAAGAGATAGATGTAAAAGTAAATGCGTGTGCAGGAACGTCGGAACGACCGTCGGTATGTAATATTCCGATTGTACGCGGTGTGTATAATTTTGTACAGTCTCTGGTCATTGGTGTAAAAACTCTGATGTATTCAGCACAGTTTTTTGAGGATGAGGAAGAGGAAGCACCAAAGAAGGAAGTAAAAAAGAAGAAAGAAAAGACAAAAGAACAGGAAGCACGTGCTGAGAAGGCGGAGATGGCAGGAACGGTTGCATTTTCGATTGTGCTGGCAATTGGACTTTTTATGCTGCTTCCGGCATGGATTGCATCATTGCTCGATGATGTGGTAAAAAGTCATGTTCTGATTGGACTCATCGAGGGTGTGATCCGGCTGATTGTTTTTCTGGGATATGTAATCGCAATCTCCCGTATGGAGGAGATTAAACGAACGTATATGTACCATGGTGCGGAGCATAAGACAATCAACTGCTTAGAGCATGGGCATGAACTGACGGTGGAGAATGTCATGCAGGCATCCCGGTTTCATAAACGATGCGGAACGAGCTTTTTGTTCATCGTTATGATCGTGAGTATTCTGGTTTTTATGTGCATTACGGTAGATGCGATGTGGCTGCGGTTATTGCTGCGTGTATTGCTCGTTCCGTTGATTGCAGGAATTTCTTATGAATTTATCCGGTTTGCAGGAAACAGTGATTCGTGGATTGCAAATGTTTTGAGCAAGCCGGGACTTCTGATCCAGAGACTGACGACCAAGGAACCGACAGAGGATATGGTTGAGGTTGCAATCGCTTCGGTGGAGGCAGTTTTGGACTGGCGTGCATATCTGGCAGAACAGGCAAAGAGTGAGAAGTGAGGAAAACTATGACGTGGCAGGCATTGATGAAGGAAGAGTTAGAGCGTTTAAGACAGGCAGATATTCCGGAGGCAGACAGTGATATCCGGCTTTTTGCGATGGATGTGGCAGGTTGTACATATTCGACACTGATTCTACGCATGGCAGAGGAAGCGACAGAGAAACAGGCGCAGAAACTGCATGCCTATGTCACGGAGCGCATGACGCATAAGCCGTGCCAGTATATCCTTGGAACGCAGAATTTTATGGGAATGGAATTTGAAGTGGCACCAAACGTGTTGATCCCAAGACCGGAGACGGAGCTTCTCGTGGAACAGGCATGTGAGAAGCTGAAAACGCTCAGAGAGAAAAAAATGGGGCAAACCGGAGACGGGAGGTTACGTGTGTTAGATATGTGTTGTGGAAGCGGCTGTATCGGAATCAGTGTGGCAAAACTTGTTCCGGACGTTTCGGTTGACCTTGCAGATATTTCGGATGCGGCAATCGCGCTTACGAAGAAGAACCGGGAGCGGTTACAGGCAGATTGTACGGTGATACAGACCGATTTATTTGCGCAGATAGACGGAAAATATGATATGATAATATCGAATCCGCCGTATATCCGGACAGATGAGATTCCAAAGCTCATGGCAGAGGTGCGTGACTTTGAACCACATCTGGCACTTGACGGAAAAGCGGATGGATTGTATTTTTATGATAAGATAATTCGGGAAGCGAGGGAGTATCTGTATGAAGATGGATATATACTGTTTGAAATCGGACAGGATCAGCTGGACGCTGTTCGGGGACTCCTTGTAGAGACCGGATATGTGGATATAGAGGGAATGAAAGATTATGCGGGACTTGACCGGATCGTTGCGGCGCGGTATCCAAAGTTTTGCATTCAATAAAAAAGATAAAAATGATTTCGTTCGACTGAAACGAAATAGAGAATGGTTGGAGGATAAAAACATGTTTGATAAATTAGAGGACCTGGTAGCCCGTCTGGATGAATTACAAAATGAACTTTCGGATCCAAACGTGGCAAGTAATGCAGAGAGATTTAAGAATTTGATGAAGGAGCAGGCGAACCTGGCTCCGATTGTAGAGAAATATCAGGAATACAAGGAAGCCAAGCAGACGATTGAGGACAGCATATCTATGCTGGAAGGTGAAAGTGATGAAGAAATGCGTGAGATGCTGAAGGAAGAGCTTTCTTCCGCAAAACAGCAGGTTGAGCAGTGCGAAAATGAGCTTAAAATCCTTCTCCTGCCAAAAGACCCGAACGATGAGAGAAACGTTATCCTGGAGATCCGTGCAGGTGCCGGTGGTGATGAGGCAGCGCTTTTTGCAGCAGAGCTTTACCGTATGTATGTACATTATGCAGAGAGCCGCCATTGGAAGGTTGAACTGATGGAAGCCGAAGAAATCGGTATCGGTGGTATGAAATCAGTAACCGCAATGGTAACCGGAAATGGTGCGTATTCCGTATTGAAATATGAGAGTGGCGTCCATCGTGTACAGCGCGTGCCGGAGACAGAGAGTGGCGGACGAATCCATACAAGTACCGCCAGTGTAGCAGTGCTTCCGGAGGCAGAGGAAGTGGATGAGATTGATATCCCGGATAAGGATATCCGTATCGATGTCATGCGTGCATCCGGTAATGGTGGACAGTGTGTCAATACGACCGATTCTGCGGTGCGGTTGACCCATATTCCAACCGGAATCGTAATCTACAGCCAGACAGAGAAATCACAGCTTCAGAATAAGGCAAAGGCGTTTGCACTGCTTCGTACAAAGCTGTTGGATATCGAGATGCAGAAGCGTCACGACGCAGAAGCAGACCTGCGTAAGAGCCAGGTTGGTACAGGTGACCGTTCCGAGAAGATCCGTACGTATAACTTCCCACAGGGACGTGTAACGGATCACCGAATCGGTTTAACATTATACAAATTGGATAAGATCATGAATGGAGACATTCAGGAGATCATCGATGCATGTATCGCCGCTGACCAAGCAGCGAAGCTTGCTAAGATGAACGAGGAGTAACCGCCCAATGTGACGAAGTCACATTTTAGGGTGGCGGTTACGACCTGACACAGCATCCGCAGGATGGTGTGTCCATACCCGTATAAATATGAATAACAGGAGGAATAAAATTATGCAGTTAGAAACATTACAGAAAGACATGATTGCCGCCATGAAGGCAAGAGATAAGGAAAGAAAGGATTCCATTTCTTCTCTGATTTCCGCAGTAAAGAAGGTAGCCATCGACGAGGGCTGCCGCGATGATATCAAGGAAGAACTGGTAGACCGTGTAATCTTAAAGGAGTTAAAGACAGCAAAAGAGCAGATCGATACCTGCCCGGCAGAGCGGGGAGACCTGCTTGCAGAGTATCAGGCACGTTACGATGTCATCAACGAGTATGCACCATCTCTGATGAGCGAGGATGAGGTAAAGGCATTTCTGACAGAAAAATGTGCAGATGTGATCGCTACAAAGAACAAGGGAATGATCATGAAGACGGTTATGCCACAGTTAAAGGGCAAGGCAGATGGCAAGGTGATCAATGCGGTTGTAGCAGAACTTTGTAAGTAAAAGAAAGTAATATTGTGCAGGAACTTTGTCATATGTTTGAATGATGGATATGAAAGAAGATGACATATGAGCAGTTCCACGCGCAACAGGCAGGGTCCGGCAGGCATCCTGCTTTTCACAATAGGGATTTTGATAAGCCTTGTGTTGCACAGACCGGCACCGGAGCATCTGCGGGAGTTTTCGATGGAACGTCTGCTTCGGACATCGCTGCTTCCGGTTGGACAGACGATGTATATCTGGGGCGGCGGCTGGAATCAGGAGGATGCAGGGGCTGGCAGGGAGGCTGTCACACTTGGCGTATCAAAGCAATGGGCGGAATATGCCGCAAGACAGACAGAAACATATGATTTTGACAAGACAAGATATCAAAGTCACGATGGACTGGATTGCTCCGGCTATATCGGCTGGCTTTTGTACAATGTATTTCATACCCGAAACGGAGAGACCGGATATGTGACCGGAGCGTCGAAGATGGCACGTGCCTGTGCGACACGCGGCTGGGGATATCTGGTGCAGGGAGACTATAAACCGGGCGATATATGCAGTATGGAAGGGCATGTCTGGATGAGTCTGGGGCGATGTCTGGATGGAAGTGTACTGCTTGTACATGCAAGTCCGCCAGGTGTGCGTATCTGTGGGACATATCTCAATGATGGCACAAAAAGTGAGGCGGTGAAGCTTGCCGAGCAGGTGATGCAGAGACAGTATCCGGCGTGGTACGCGAGATATCCGGAGTGCGGAGTCGGATATTACTATCTGGAGGATTCTGTCGGTATGCGGTGGTATACAGACGAAGAGACAGATCCATACCACCTGCAGGAGATGCGGGCAGAGGATGTAGTTCATTTCTTATATCCGGATTTGTAAGAAGAGTATGGAAGCGAAAGAAGAGGGGCTATGGGAGTCATTTACAAAAATGTAAATTATGATTATTGTGCCATGTTGATTATATCCATATTGATTATAACAACGATTCTCAGACGAATGATCAAGGGAAAAGTGAACCGTTCCTTTTTGGAAGTATTGGTTGTGGCATGGCTGACAATTTTGTTTGATATCTGGGCGGTGCATCTGGATAATCTGGGTGTGCAGCAGGTGTTTACCAAATATGTGGCGCATATGGGATACCTGGTGCTGCATAGCTTAGAGATGCCATTTTATATTACATATCTGGTAGCAATCACAGATACCTGGCATTTGTTCAAGGCGAAACGGCTGCTTGCTTTTTTGCCATTGTTTCCGGTGCTTGTGATAACCGGACTGATTCTGACGAGTCCGGCAACAAAATGGATTTTTTATATCAATGCACAGTATGAATATACGCGAGGTAAATATTTTACGCTGTTATATGTATGCGCAGTGATTTATTTGATTTACGGATTGGCTTATCTGTGGATGCATCGGAAGATGTTTCGGCGAAGATATTTCGTTTCTCTGGGAATTTTCTTTGCGGCGGAGATTGCAGGCATTGTTATACAGTATTTTTATCCGACATTACTGGTAGAGATGCTTTGTATGTCGATTGGTCTGTTGTTTATTTCGCTGATGCTGCAACGTCCGGAAGAGCGGTTGGATGTAGTGACTGGCTTAAATAAAATTACAGCGTATATGGATGATATGCGTCAGGCGTTCATGACGAGAAAACCATTACATATCATTATGGTCAACATTACAAACTATGCATCCTTGCTTGAATTACTTGGATATGGGAAATGCATGCGGGTGATGGCGGGGATTTCGGAATATATGATGCGTCTGGATAAAGAGAAGAAATTAAAGGCTGCAATGTATTATCTGGGACAAGGAAAATTCCGATATGTGTTGGAAGATACGCTGTCTGACCATGTTCCGGATATCGCGGAAGAAATAAATTGTACTTTGAAAGCCTGTTTTGTGATCAACCAGATGTCGGTCAATTTTATTACTAATATTTGTATTGCGGATTGCCCGGAGGATATCTCCGATGTGGATACTCTGATGGCATTTGGAGATACTTTACAGGAAGTTCCGTTTACTGGTGACATTATGACTGCTTCAGAACTGTTGAAGCGGCTGCATTATGATATGATGCACGATATGGATGCGATTATTGAATCTGCGTTGTCAAATAAACGGTTCGAGGTATATTACCAGCCGATTTATTCTGTGAAGGAGAAAAAATTCCATTCTGCGGAAGCTTTGATCCGGCTAAAGGATGAAAAGTATGGTTTTATCTCACCGGAGGTATTTATACCGGTAGCGGAAAAGAGCGGAGCAATCCACAAAATTGGTGATTTCGTGCTTGAACAGGTATGTGCATTTATTGCAAGCGACGAATATAAGAAGCTCGGAATGTCCTATATCGAAGTGAATTTGTCTGTGGTACAGTGCATGCAGCCAAAACTCGCTAATCATATTATGGAGATTTTAAATCGGTATGGTGTACGACCGGAACAACTGAATCTGGAGATTACAGAGACAGCTGCATCCATCTCACAACAGGCGCTGGAGGATAATATTGAAGATCTGACCAACATGGGAATGAAATTTTCTTTGGATGATTTTGGAACCGGATATTCGAATATGCAGCGTATCGTAAAATTACCATTCGATATTATTAAATTAGACCGGACATTTACAGAGTTATACGATAATCCGAAGCTTGGGATTGTGCTGACGAATGCAATCAATATGATCAAGGCAATGAAGATGAAGATTGTGGTAGAAGGGGTGGAGACAGCAGAGATGTTGAAACTGTTTTCGGATTTAGAGTGTGAATATATTCAGGGATATTACTTCTCGAAACCGGTTCCACAGGAAGAATTCGTAAAATTTATCCAGGCATCCTCGTAAGAGATATGCCTGGATTTTTATTGTAAAAGGATGTGTAATTTAGCGTTTACTTTGCATACGTTCTTCGATACGTTTCCGGATTGCTTCGAATTCTTCTTTGTGTTTATAAGAGATAGAACCCGGATTTCTGCGGATGATGCGGGTCGCGTGTGTCTTTGCTTTTTCGGAACGATTCGCTACGCGATCTTTAGCAGCCTGCAGCTTTGTTTCAAACTCTTTTGTGAGTTCTTCTTTGCTCTTATTGTACTGCATATTTTTTTCTTTCAGATAGTCTTCAAATTTTTGTTTGTCATCTTCCGCAAAGGCATGAATGACATCGAGCCGTTTCTGCATACGCTGGACTTCCTCATTTTCCAGGATGATCTTCTTCAGGTCAAATGCTTCCTGTGCAGATGTAATCATATCCCAGATAAAATAAACCGTGAATACGATATCGATGACCATCAGAGGTACAGCCGGAAAGGATAAAACAAGCTTTTCAATCGGGGTATGCACAAGCCCGGTCAGAAGCAATGCGCAGACGCCCCATGTGAGAGAACAGCCAAGACAGATATAACCGTGCAAGTTACAGAAGTCGTAGGTGTAATCCCAGTATTTGACGTGGAAGATCTGTTCCATGGCCCATCCGGTAATGTACTCAAGTAAGGTGGCACCAAGCATACCGAACAGAAAGATTAAAAAATAGTTATTGCGGACCGGAATGGTGGAGATCAGAATGATCACAGCACCAAATCCGTAAATCGGAAGAAACGGACCATGCAGGAATCCACGATTGACCCATTTCCTGTGTTCCCATGATACATATAAGCTTTCACCGATCCATCCGATGAGGCAGTAGATGATGAAAAAGGCAATCCATTGCCAGAGATTATAAGCGAACATAATATCCTCCTTTGTGTTTGCGTATAAAGATAACATAAGTATAACATTTGTTGTTTGCGAAGAAAATATACATTTTCAAATATATATATGGAACCGTTCAAATAATTGAAATGATGCTGCAGGCATCATAGCAAATCGCTCCAGGCATTGCTGAGCCGTTCGATTACGACCGGGATATCGTCCATGTTAAGTCCGGAATAGTTGATGATAGCGGTGTGGTCGTACCGGCTTATATCGGATTTGAAATCAAAGCTGTAATAATCGGAGACGAATGCGAGTGTGATATCGTGTGTCTGAGCCATCGCCTGTAATTCCTGATCACTTTTTTTGCTGTCAATATGCAGCAGAAAATGCAGCCCTGCATTTTCCTGGCTGATTGTAATCCTATCAGCAAGTGGACTTTGCTTAAACTCTGTAATCAACTCATCACGCAGGCTGCGATAGTGGTTCCGCATACGATTGATATGTTTCTCAAAATATTGATCCCGAATAAAGGCTGCAAGTGTATACTGTTCAAAATTCGATACCGTACAGGCATAAAAGCCAAGCTTGTTGTAATACAGGTGCAGCAGCGATTTGGGAAGAACCATATAGCTGATCCGGATCGTGGAGGCAAGGCTTTTGGTAAAGGTGTTAAAATAGATAACCTTATCTGTAGTATCCATCGAGAACAGGGATGGAATCGGCTTTCCCTGCAGACGGAATTCACTGTCGAAATCATCTTCGATAATATAGCGGGAATTTGATTCGTTTGCCCATTGCAAAAGTCCATATCTCCGGCTCACAGAAGTTACAATACCGGTTGGGAAATGGTGGGACGGTGATATCTGGATGATGTCGGGAATCGTCAGATTCCGGGCATCTAATTGAATCCCCTCCTCGTCCATCTCGAGCGGTGTAACCTTTACGCCGAGCGCCTCATAGATGCTGCGGATCTTCTTGGAACTTGGATTTTCCAGTCCGTAGACAAGGTCCCGTCCAAGCAGCTGCACGATCAGACCATACAGGTATTCGGTTCCGGCACCGATCATGATCTGCTCCGGGGATGCGGTGATGCCGCGGAATTCGTGCAGATGTCTGGCAATGGCTGTACGTAATTCGGGTACACCGCCGGCAGGTGGAGGCACTAACAGATCCGGACTTTGCTCACTTAAAATCTGACGAGTCAGCTTCGCCCAAATAGAAAAAGGAAAATTCTCCGGAGCTGTATGATTGGAAATCAGGTTGATGGAATTGTCATGAGCGTAAGGCTTTTTTGTTTCGATAAGGTCAGATTCGCTGCTTGTAGAAACAATCTGACTTTGTATCGGGGAAACGAAGAATCCGCTTTTGGGTTTGGAATAGATGTATCCTTCTGCCATAAGCTGCCCGTACGTGTTTTCAACCGTGACAATACTGATGCCGTGATTGCTTGCAAATGCACGTTTGGATGGCAGCTTTTCATTTGGGGATAAAACACCGTTTATAATGTCAGTTTTCATGCAGTTATAAAGGTATTCATACAGACTTTGACCGCCGCGTTTATCGAAAGAGTAGGTTAACATGATAAGCTCCTTTTTCTGTATTCTGGCATTGTAAGATGAAAATGCCGATCTTTTATATAGAATTGGATGTTTTCTTTTAAAAAGTATAAACTATATTTATATTTTTGTAAATCTGACATTTTTAGATATTTTACAATTGGAGATTTACACAAGGTCAAAGTGACTATATAGTTAGAGAAAATAAAAAAGAGGTGTTTAACATGACAGATAAAAAGGTTTTGACAATTCAGGATATTTCATGTATGGGACAGTGTTCCCTTACAGTCGCACTTCCAATCATTTCGGCATGTGGCGTAGAGACTATCATACTGCCTTCGGCTGTGCTGTCCACACATACAGGTGGATTTACCGGGTATACATTCCGTGATCTGACGGAGGATATCCCTGGCATTATGGATCACTGGGAAAAAGAAAAAATCAGGTTTGACTGCCTATACACCGGATACCTCGGCAGTATCACGCAGATTGAATATGTGTATGATCTGAAAAAGCGTGTTGTGAAGGAAGACGGACTTCTGATTGTGGATCCGGCGATGGCGGATAACGGAAGCCTGTACTATGGATTTGATGATGCGTTTGTTGCACAGATGGCAAAGCTCTGCGGCAGCGCAGATATTATCCTTCCAAATATCACAGAGGCGGCATTTATGACCGGCTGTGAACTGCGGTTAGAAGGACAGGATGAAGCGTATGTACAGATGATTTTAGAGGCGCTTGCGAAGCTTGGCTGCAAGAAGATTGTTTTAAAAGGCATCAGCTTTGAAGATGATAAGATCGGAGTTGTCGTATATGACTGCGCAGAGAAAAAAGCGGAATATTATTTCACAGAGAAGGTGCCAAAGAGCTCACATGGAACCGGCGATTGTTATGCGGCAGCGTTTACAGGTGCGATGATGCAGGGAAAGACGATTTCCGAAGCTGCAAAGATGGCTGCTGATTTCGTTGTGGACAGTATTAAGAAAACAGACGACGGACACTGGTATGGCGTATGCTTTGAGCGTGCATTGCCAATGCTGGTGACGGAATTGAACAAATAAATGCGTATGACTTATATCTGAATCCACAAGGAAGGATTGCATTGGTTTTGACCGTGCAATCCTTTTTTCTTTGTTGCCGATTCCGGTTATTTTGTATATAATATGGATATCTATGAAATAAGGAGGCATATATGAATATATTGATTGCCCTTGGCATACCTTTTATAGGAACAACACTTGGCGCGGCAATGGTATTTTTTATGAAAGAAAAGATCGCTCCGAAGCTTGAGAAAGCGTTGCTTGGTTTTGCGTCCGGCGTGATGATCGCTGCATCGGTCTGGTCGCTTCTGATTCCTTCAATCGATATGACGGAGGCACAGGGTGGCATCGCGTGGGTGCCAGCGGTGGTCGGCTTTTTGCTTGGCATCGCATTTTTATTGTTATTGGATACCCTGATTCCGCATCTGCACTTAAACAGTGATAAGCCGGAGGGTGTACATACGAAGATCAGTAAGACACTGATGATGCTGTTTGCAATCACACTGCACAATATACCGGAAGGCATGGCGGTCGGTGTCACGATTGCCGGTGCGCTTGCAGGCAATGCGGGAATTACGATCACGGGTGCATTTGCCCTGTCGCTTGGTATTGCGATTCAGAATTTCCCGGAAGGTGCGATTGTCTCCATGCCGTTAAAGGGCGAGGGAATGGGAAAGCCAAAAGCCTTCTTATGTGGCATGGCATCCGGTGCAGTGGAGCCGGTGTTCGGATTTCTGACGATCCTGCTTGCAGCACAGATGACGCGGATCCTTCCGTATTTTCTGTCTTTTGCGGCCGGTGCGATGATCTATGTTGTTGTGGAGGAACTGATTCCGGAAGCACAGGCAGGTGAGCATACGAATATCGGAACAATCGGGACAGCGATTGGCTTTGCGTTGATGATGGTGCTCGATGTAGCACTTGGATAAATGTTAATATAGAATTAGTTAGAATAAGGAGTGAAATAAAATGAAAGTATTGATGTTAAACGGAAGCTCCCATATCAACGGAACGACGATGGCAGCCTTGACCGAGGTCGGAAAGGCACTCCAGGAAGATGGCATCGAGTATGAGATTTTCCAGATCGGCGGAGGTCCGGTCGCAGACTGCCTTGGCTGTGGACAGTGCACAGAGAGCGGATGTATCTTCTCGGACGATGCGGTAAATGCGTTTGTCGCAAAAGCAAAGGAAGCGGATGGATATATATTTGGTACACCTGTTTACTATGCGCATCCAAGTGGACGGATCCAGTCGTTCTTAGACCGGGTATTTTACAGCAGCGGTAAGCATTTTGCACATAAGCCGGGCGCTTCGGTGGCAGTAGCCAGACGTGGCGGCACCGCGACGACCTTTGATGTGCTGAACAAATATTTCGGTATCACGCAGATGATTACCGTCGGTTCGACCTACTGGAATCAGGTGCATGGAAGAAATGCAGAGGATGCGGCGAAGGATCTCGAGGGTATGCAGACGATGCGGAACCTCGGACACAATATGGCGTGGGTGTTGAAATGCTTAGAAGCTGGTAAGGAGAAGGGGCTTGTACCGCCGACGGCAGACCGCTCGAACCAGACGAATTTTATACGATAGTAATAAGAAAATACAATGTGTGAGTTCTGTGATTTTTGTGGAACACACAGCAAGGAGGAGCATATGACGATAGAAGAACAGGCAGGACTTGTGAAGCTGGCAAGTCCGAAGCTGGCAGGAACAACCGGTGAGCTTCGTGACCAGGCGCTTTTGGCAGTTGCGAAAGCATTGATGGACAACAAGGATGCGATCTTTGACGCAAACAGACAGGATATGGAACAGGCAGAAAAAGATGGGATTGCAGCGCCTGTCTTAAAGCGTCTCAAATTCGATGAAGGAAAGCTGCGCGATGTCATAAATGGTATTCATGATCTGGTGCAGATGCCGGATCCACTGTTCCAGACGAAGCTTGCCAGAGAGCTCGATGAGGGACTTACCTTGTACCGTGAGACATGTCCGATCGGTGTGATCGGTGTGATCTTCGAGGCAAGACCGGACGCACTTGTGCAGATATCCGCACTCTGTATCAAGAGTGGAAACTGTGTGATCTTAAAGGGTGGCAGTGAGGCGACAAAGAGCAATAAGATCTTATTTGATACGATCTATGCGGCGGTACGGGAAGCAGGACTTCCGGAAAACTGTATGCTGCAGCTCGAGGCAAGAAGTGAGATCAATGAGCTGCTTACCTGTCAGAGTTCTGTGGATCTGCTGATCCCACGTGGGTCCAATGCATTTGTGCAGTATATTATGAGTCATACGAATATCCCGGTTATGGGGCATGCGGATGGCATCTGTCATATCTATGTAGATAAGGATGCGGATATCGGGAAGGCGATTCCAATTATCTTAGATGCGAAGACACAGTATGTCAGTGCCTGCAATACCGTAGAGACATTGCTCGTACACAAGGATATTGCGAAGGAGCTGGTTCCGAAGCTGGCACAGGCACTTAAAGAAAAGCACGTCGAGCTTCGTGGAACGAAGGAGATTCAGGCGCTGGTAGATTGTGTACCTGCGACGGAGAAGGACGATGATACCGAGTATCTTGATTATATTTTGTCGGCGAAGATTGTGGAATCGGTGGATGAGGCAATCGACCATATCAACCGGCATGGTTCCCATCACACGGACAGCATCGTGACTGAGAACAAGGAGACGGCACTTCATTTCATGCGAATGGTTGATTCAGCAGGCGTATATCAGAACTGTTCCACACGGTTTGCCGACGGCTACCGCTATGGATTTGGCGCAGAGGTCGGCATCAGTACAAGTAAATTACATGCGAGAGGTCCAGTCGGGTTAGAGGGATTGCTCAGTTACAAATATAAGCTGTTTGGCGATGGACATATCGTCGATGATTATGCACAGGGAAGAAAGAAGTTCCATTTTGTTGATTTGCCGTAAGAGGTAAGAAGGAGGATGCCTATGGAGAAAACGATCGCATCAATCACGAAACCGAAGGATGAGGAACTCAAGGAGAGACTGTCCGCAGCGAGAGAGAAGCTTGCCACCTTGCAGATCAAGGTCAAAGAAGCGAAGCTTCCGGTACTGGTTTTGTTCGAGGGATTTGGGGCTGCCGGAAAGGGCAGTGTGCTGAGTAAGATCATTAAGAATATGGATCCGCGTTTCTTTCATGTTGAGACGATGGAACAGCCGGAACCGACCGAGCTTCGGAAACCCTTTTTGTACCGGTACTTTGAAAGGATTCCGGAGAATGGACAGTTCACGTTCATGGACGGCGGCTGGATGGAAGAAATCGTGAGAGACCGTGTGCATGAACAGTTGGATGATGCCGCTTTTGAGAAGAAGATCCGCAGTATCAAGCGGTTTGAACGGACACTTTCGGACAATGGTTATACGATCCTGAAATTCTTCTTCTATATCGATGAGAAAGAGCAGAAGAAGCGGATGGAAGAACTGCTTGATGATGAGAATACGGCGTGGCGCGTCTCCGAAGAAGACTTGTGGCAGAACAAAAAACATAAAAAATGTTCAGAAGCCTATCAGGCGTATATGGAGCAGACAAACCAGTCGTATGCACCGTGGTATGCAGTTGATGCCAAGAGCAAAAAATGGGCAGAGCTGCAGATATTAGAGCGCATCAACCAGAATATTGAGACTGCACTTGCAAATGCCGGACATGCGGTTCCAATCTTGCAGAATGTGTTCCCGTTAGAGCCGATTCCGAAGCTTGCAGATGTGGATTTGAATAAGTCACTTTCGGAGGAAGAATATCAGGAAAAGCTTGAAAAGCTGCAGAAACGGTTGTCAGAACTGCACAATGTGCTATATCGTGAGAAGATTCCGGTTATCATTGCTTATGAAGGCTGGGATGCCGCCGGAAAGGGCGGTAATATCAAGCGGATTGCTGCGGCTCTTGATGCGCGCGGCTATGAGGTTCACCCGATTGCAAGCCCGGAGCCACACGAGAAAAACCGGCATTTCCTGTGGCGCTTCTGGACCAGACTGCCGAAGAGCGGACACGTCGCAATCTTCGATCGTACCTGGTATGGACGTGTGATGGTAGAACGTCTGGAAGGATTCTGCTCGGAAAACGACTGGCAGCGGGCGTATAACGAGATCAATGAGTTCGAGAAAGAACTTGATGACTGGGGCGCCGTCATCGTGAAGTTCTGGGTACAGATCGACAAGGATACCCAGTTAGAACGGTTTACACTTCGTCAGAATACCCCGGAGAAACGCTGGAAGATCACGGACGAGGACTGGCGGAACCGGGAAAAATGGGATCTCTATGAGGATGCGGTTAATGAGATGCTGCAAAAGACAAATACGACGTATGCGCCCTGGCATATCCTGGAATCCAACGATAAAAAATATGCGCGCATAAAAGCGTTGGAGATTGTGATTCAGGCGATGGAAGAGCAAATCAAGAAAAAGAAAAATTTATAAAATATTAAAATCAAAAATGCAGGGGCATTTCGGATAAAAACGCTTCTGCCGGAGGAAACCATGTTAAGTATAGTTGAAATTTTAAAGGTCGTTTTTTTAGGAATTGTAGAAGGAGTCACAGAATGGCTTCCAATCAGCAGCACCGGACATATGCTTTTGGTGGATGAGTTCATCCAGATTCAGGCATCCAAAGAGTTCAAGGAGATGTTTTTTGTTGTCATCCAGCTTGGAGCAATTTTGGCAGTTATCCTGTTGTTCTGGAAAAAAATGTGGCCATTCCAGATGAAAGATAAGACAAAACCGGTCTGCGTGAAGGAGACATTTTCCCTGTGGTTTAAGGTTGTTGTTGCCTGCATCCCGGGTGCTATCGTGACATTGTTGTTTGATGATTATGTTACAGCACATTTCGAGACGCCGTATGTGATCGCAGGAGCCCTGATCTTTTACGGTATCGTCTTTATCATCGTGGAACACTGGAACAAAACACGGACACCGAAGGTGGAGAAGCTGGAGGATATCACATACAAAACTGCGTTTTTGATCGGCCTTTTTCAGGTGTTATCCATCGTACCGGGTACATCCCGATCCGGTTCAACGATTATCGGTGCGTTGCTGATTGGTGTATCCCGTGTGGCTGCTGCTGAATTTACATTTTTCCTGGCGGTTCCGGTTATGTTTGGGTATTCACTTTTGAAGGTAATCAAGATGAGTGTGGCGATCACAAGCTCGGAACTTGTTATCCTGATCGTTGGCTGTGCTGTTGCATTTGCTGTATCACTCGTTGTCATCAAGTTCCTGATGAGCTATATCAAAAAACATGATTTCCAGGCGTTTGGTGTTTATCGGATTATACTGGGTATTGCAGTGATCGCATATTTTGCTTTGACAGCATAAAAGAAAAAAATATTTACCATACTATAAGGAGGAAGTACGAATGATAAAAAAAGTAGATGAATTGGTAGAAAAAATGACATTGGATGAGAAAGCACATTTGGTGAATGGCGCTACGTTCTTTGGAACATATCCGGTTGAACGGCTGGATATTCCGCGTATGCAGACGTTGGATGGAGCAACCGGTATGAATCTGGAACAGGTGTTTGGAGACATGACGGAGTATGAAAATTGGTCGGATGCGGAAGAAAGAAAAGAAATTGATGCAGATACAAGCAAACCGGTCAATATGATTGGAAGCACGATGCTGGTTGATGTAATCGAGAATTATTTTGAACCGGAAAAACTGACAGACAAAGAAAAAGTTCTGTATCGCTGGATCAAGAAACATATGGATGCCAGACTGAATGGAAAGGATTATGCACCGGGCTGTTATCCGCCGGGAATTCTGCTTGGCTGTACATGGAAGCCGGAAGTAATCCGGAAGGTTGGAGAGGCACTCGGCATGGAGAGCTGTCTGTATGGTGTACATTTTCTGCTTGGGCCGAATGTGAATATATTAAGAGATCCAAGAAACGGAAGATTATTCGAGGGATATTCGGAAGATCCATATCTAGTGACAAAGCTGGCTCCTGAGATTGTAAAGGGAATCCAGAGTTATGGTGTTTCGGCAACGGTCAAACATTATGCTGCAAACAGTCAGGAAACAAATCGTCTGGATATCGATGAGAGAATTACCAAGCGCGCGCTGGAAGAAATCTTTCTGCCGGGATTTTGCGCCTGTGTAAAAGAGGGCGGCACGAAAACAATCATGAACGCTTACAATAAGATTAATGGTGCACGATGCACAGAGAATAAATGGCTGCTGCAGGATAAGCTTCGGGATGATTTTGGCTTTGATGGCATGGTAATGTCGGACTGGGGCGCTGCACTTGATCCGGCAAATGCGTTGGATGGTGGAACTGATCTTGCGATGCCGGGACCTGCAAATCCTAAAGCAATTTATGAAGCAGTTAAAAGCGGTGAGGTATCAGAAGAGGTGCTTGACCGTGCATGTAAGCGGATTTTGTCTGTTTATTCATGGATTCTGGAGCATTACAGAAAAGAAGAAGTGGATGCGCTTCCAATCGAAGCTGTTCTGGAGAAGACAGATGCTGCTGCTTATGATGCAGCGTGCGAGGGGATTGTTCTTCTGAAAAATGATGGCAGTTGTCCGCTTGCAAAACAGACAAAGCTTGCAATCCTTGGAAGTGGAAGTAAGCAGATGTTAGAGTGTGGTTCCGGTTCGGCAGGAATTGATACAAGCAGACATGGAGATGTCAAGGCCGAGTTTGCCCGATATTTTGAACTTGTAGATACAGCAGATGCAGAATATGTTGTTGTTATTGCAGTGATTTCGGGAATGGAGGGAAATGATCGAGAGAACCTGTTCCTTGCCAGAGAAGATCTGGATATTCTGGCCAAACTGAAGAAACAGAATAAAAATGTGATTCTGGTATTAAATACATGTGGACCAATCGATATGCGGGAGATTGAGACAGAGAATGTGAAGACGGTATTTTGTACATTTCTTCCGGGTATGGCGGGAGCAAAGGCATTATCTGATATGATTGCTGGTGTTGTGAATCCGTCCGGAAAGTTGACGATTACATTTCCGGAGCGTCTGGAAGATGCGCCAACCTATATGAATTTCCCGGGAGAGGGATATCATGTAAACTATGGTGAGGGAATCTATATCGGATACCGCTATTATGACAAGAAGAAAATACATCCACGGTATGCGTTTGGGCATGGATTATCCTATACATCCTTTGCGTGTACACTGGATCATGTAACGTCCGATACAGAGAAGATTACAGCCAAGGTGACGGTTACAAATACAGGAGATTGTGTCGGAAGTGAAGTGGTACAGATTTATATCCATGATCCATACAGCACACTTCCAAAACCGGAGAAGGAATTGAAGGCATTCGAGAAAGTAAAGCTTGCTCCGGGAGAAAAGAAGACGATCGTGTTTGAGATTCCGACATCAAAACTTGCTTCTTATGATATGGATCTGGAGAAGTTTACGGTGGAAGAAGGATATTATGATGTGATAGCCGCAACTTCTTCCGCAGAGGGAGATATTATTGGTACAGAGAGAATCTATCTGGATATAAAATCTCCATATTCTTATTGCGTTGATACGCCGCTTCGGGTAATCAGTGCAGAAGAAGATCTGTTAAAGGCAGCAGACGAAGCGTGGGAAGAGCAAGGCTGGGATGTCGGAATTATAAGAAATAACTGCCAGTATTCGCCACAGAAATCATTGCGTGAGATATTGATTTATGTGGATAAGCATCTGTGCAGTGAGGAAAAACAGAAGGCATTTATTGAATCATTTGAAAATAAGATAAAACCAATTAAGAAAAAGTAAGACAATATAGAATTGTCAGGAGGCAGAAAAATGGCAGTGCTTGCACAGTTAGAACCGAAAGCAGTCTTTCGTTATTTTGAGGAAATCTGTGGGATTCCGCATGGATCTTCGGACACACAGGCAATCAGTGATTATCTGGTTGCATTTGCGAAGAAACGAAATCTTTACGTCAGACAGGATACACTTGGAAATGTCATTATGAAGAAGCCGGCAACAAGAGGCTATGAGGATGTACCGGTCGTGATGATCCAGGGGCATATGGATATGGTCTGTGAGAAGACGGATGACAAGGAGATTGATTTTCATACACAGGGATTAGATCTGGTGCTCGATGAAAATGTGATTCATGCAGACCGGACAACCCTTGGCGGGGACGATGGTATCGCGGTTGCATTTGCACTAGCCATCTTAGATGCCGATGATATTCCACATCCGGCACTTGAAGTTGTGATTACGGTCGATGAGGAAATTGGTATGCTTGGCGCGGCAGGAATCACAACAGAAGATCTGCATGCGTCATATATGCTGAATCTTGATTCGGAAGACGAAGGCCAGCTTCTGGTTGGTTGTGCCGGTGGTATGACGGCTGTCTGCCATATGCCGGTTCAGTGGGAAAATTGTGATCTGGCACATCCGGTCTGTATGCAACTTGACGTGGATGGATTACTCGGCGGGCATTCCGGCATGGAGATTATTAAACAGCGGGCAAATGCAAACAAGGTGCTCGGCAGAGCGCTTAAGGCAATACGGACAGTGGCAGATATCCGGATCTTGTCGATTGACGGCGGAAAGAAGGACAACGCGATTCCGCGTGCGGCACAGGCGGTATTTGCTGTGGAGGCAGAAGCAAAGGATGCCGTGAAGCAGGCAGTGCAGATGCTACAGAAGACGATCCGCCATGAATATGAGGTAAGCGATCCGGACGTGACATTGAAGATGAAAGAATGCACAGAGGCAGTGGTAGAGACGATGAACCGTGTGAGTGGCGATGCGATTATCGATGCGCTATTTCTACTTCCAAACGGTGTGCAGAAGATGAGTGATGCGATGCCGGGACTGGTACAGACGTCACTCAATCTTGGCATTCTCACGATGAAACAAGAGGAAGTGCAGATGGGCTTTTCTGTGCGTAGCAGCGTTGGCAGTGAGAAGAATCTTCTTGCTTTACAGATTCGAGCATTGTGTGAGCGTTTGGGAGGAATGTATACGGAGAGTGGTACATACCCGGCATGGGAGTATAAGCAGGATTCCAAGCTACGTGATGTGATGGTTGCTGTTTACGAGGAACTATACGGAGAAAAACCAAAACTGGATGTGATTCATGCAGGAGTGGAATGTGGTCTATTTATGGATAAGATGAAAGACCTGGATTGCGTATCATATGGCCCGCAGATGTATGATATCCACACACCGAACGAGAGATTGCATGTTGACAGCGTGCAGAGAACGTGGGAATATACACTTGAAATCTTAAAGAGACTGAAATAGATGGAAATACAAACAGCCTAGAAAACGGAGGAACGAGACTTATGGGAAACTGGGAAGCAAATATACGAAAGGTTGTGCCGTATGTACCGGGTGAACAGCCAAAGGAACAGGACATTATTAAGTTAAATACAAATGAAAATCCATACCCGCCGGCACCGGAGGTGTTGAATAAACAGGTGGAATTAGCAAATCTGCGTCTGTATCCGGATCCGGCAGCAACGAAATTAGTTGAGGCGATTGCGCAGTATCACGGTGTGGATAAAAAGCAGGTGTTTGTCGGTGTCGGAAGTGACGATGTGCTTGCGATGTCATTTATGACGTTTTTCAATTCGGGAAAGCCAATCTTCTTCCCGGATATTACATATTCGTTCTATGATGTCTGGGCAGATATGCTCCGGATTCCGTATGAGAGAAAACCGCTCGATGAGAATTTCCGCATTCAGGCATCTGATTATTACGGCGAAAATGGTGGCGTTGTATTCCCGAATCCGAATGCACCAACCGGAATTGCAGAACCGGTTGAGTTTGTACGGGACATCGTCAGCCATAACCCGGATGTAATTGTGATCGTGGATGAGGCGTATGTCGACTTCGGTGGACAGACAGCATTGCCTCTTCTTGACGAGTTTGACAACCTGCTCGTTGTCCGTACCTTCTCGAAATCCCGTTCGATGGCAGGACTCCGTATCGGATATGCGATCGGAAATGAGAAACTGATCGGTTACCTAAACGATGTAAAATATTCCTATAATTCTTATACGATGGATCTGACAAGCATCGAGCTTGGAACCTGCTCGATCAAAGCAGATGACTATTTCAAGGAGATGGTCAAGAAGGTTATCGATACGAGAACATGGTTTGTGAAGGAAATCGAGGCACTTGGATTTTCTGTGCTTCCGTCAAGCGCGAACTTTGTATTTGCGACGCACAAGTCGGTTCCGGCCAAAGAAATATTTGAGAAAGCAAGAGAAAATAAGATATTCGTGCGGTATTTTGCAAAACCGAGGATTGACAACTATCTTCGTATCAGCATCGGAACCGATGAAGAAATGCTACAATTTGTTGCATTTCTAAAAACTTTGTTGTAAGTACTTGTGAAAATAGAAAAAAACAAATATAATGGAGAAGTCATCATTCAGACAAAATCTGTCTGAACTTTCCTACGCGATTATTTAAAATGATGAAAAGGAGTTTTAAGTATGGAGCGTATGGATTTTACTATGTTTTGTGAGACTGTGCGAGACAGGATCGCAGAATATCTTCTGCAGTATGAAATAGAAACAATCAGAATCGAACATGTGCGGCACAACAACGGAATTGAACATACAGGCCTTGTGATAACGAAACAGGGGGAGTCTGTTTCGCCAACCATCTATCTGGAACAGTATTATAATGCTATGAAGAAAGATATAAAAACGTTCGAGGAGATCCTTTGCCTGATTGCACAGGAATATAATCGGATCTGTGTGCGGATCGAGGCACAGGGTGAGATGGAAATCAACATGGAACAGGTGGAGAAAAATGTTTTTCTTCGGTTGATCAATTATGAAAAAAACAGTGGAATGCTGGAAAACTGTCCATACATTCCGTTTCATGATATGGCAATTACGTTCCGCTATCTGGTGAAGATGGACGAAGAAGGGATTGCGTCGGCACTGCTTGATTTTGATACTCTGAAAAGAAGCAAACTCTCGGTGGAAGAATTATATTGTGCGGCAAAAGACAACACAATCCGGTTGTTTCCGCCATTTGTAAGAAGACTGGATGAATTTTTGCAGGAGCGGTATCCGCAAAATATTCAATATCCGGAAGAACCAGAGATTTATATTCTGTCCAACCAGCAGTTTATTTATGGGGCAACAATGATGATATATAAAGACGTCATTGCGACAATTGCGGAAAAGATAGGGAAAAGCATGTATATCATTCCATCGAGCGTAAATGAAGTGCTGCTGTGTTTTACAGAGACACAGACAGAGCGGGAGATGCTGGAAAATACACTGCAGGAAGTCAATGAGTTTGTTGTTTCGGATCTGGACTATCTGTCAGATGCAGTCTATTTTTATGACAAAGAATTGGGAAATATTGTATCATAAATGCTTGACGAATGCGTAAGACTGTGCTATGGTATAAACGCATTTTTAGAAGATGCGATTTTAAAAATTGGAGGATTTGTCATGACAAAAGGTACAGTAAAGTGGTTCAATAGCCAGAAGGGTTTTGGTTTCATCACAGATGAGAACGGCAAGGATGTATTCGTACATTACTCAGGACTGAACATGGAAGGCTACAAGAATCTTGAAGAGAACCAGCAGGTTGAGTTTGATGTCGTTGATGGTGAAAAGGGACCACAGGCTACAAATGTAACTGTTATCAAGTAGTTTAGCTTAATCAAGTAACAGCGTACCTATATTTTATAGATTCTGCATGCATTGTTATAATTGTTATACTGAATTATTGAATTGGGATTTGTTATATTTGTTGAGTGAAACAAGGTAGGAGCTATCGGAATCGGATGGCTCCTATTTTTGTATTTTATTGACAAAAACAGGCAAATGGCATAGAATGTATCTATGTTAAAACAGGGACGGAGAGGAAAAAATATTGGGGGATAGCTTTGTTTCAAGAAAAGACAGAATTATATCGTCTGCAATCGAACTAATCAGCGAATCCGGGTTATCAGCTCTTACAACAAAAAATCTTGCGCAAAAGGAGAACATGTCAGATGGATTGATATACAAATACTTCGGGAGTATGGATGAAGTGTTGTTGGAGATTGTTGAGACATATTCAAAATTTGACAAGGGTATTCGCCAGACTGTACAGAGCAAGGATATTTCTTATGTTGAGAAGCTGATGGAGTATTTAGAAGCATATGCAACCTATTATGATAATTATTATGCGATCTCGACAATTATGCTTCAATATGAAGAACTTTTGCATATTGTAGCTACGAGAGAACGGATTGCATGGTGTATTACGGAGCGGTTGTCATTTTTGGCGGGACTGTTCCAGGGTGCGATGGATGCGGGCGAGATTATCGATAGCTTTTCGGCAGACATTTTGGCCAATAATGTTACAGGTATGGCGATGAGCCATATTCTAGAGCGCAGAATTTCCTATCACAAGAAGTCCTTTAAGGAAGAATATATGGATAATATTCATAAATGGATGGATTTACTTCGGATAAAAAAATAAGCGCATAGAGAAGGATTGGGAGGCAGTTATGAAAGTATTAGTAGCAGAGGATGATTTGGCAAGTGGAAAGTTTATGCAGAAGCTACTTTCTAAGTATGGAGAGGTTGTTTTGGCAAGAGATGGTATTGCAGCAGTGGATGCGTTCGTAAATGCAGTCAGCACAAATGAACGTTTTGATTTGATCTGTATGGATATCATGATGCCGAAGATTGATGGATACAAAGCGCTTGCTTCTATCCGGGATGCAGAGCGGAAGCTTGGCACACCACGGGATAAGCGCTGCAAGGTAATAATGATCAGTGCATTGGATGAAGGATTTGATGCAAGCTATGCGAGCGATGATTATGAGGAATATATGTGCAAACCGATTGACATCATGAAGTTTGACAGTTTGATCCGCAAGCTTGAGATCATCTAGGTAAAGATTCATGGATTTGTTTGATTATATGAGAGAGACAAATATGAAGAAGGGCGAGTCGCCGCTTGCGAAGCGGCTTCGACCAACTTCATTGGATGAGATCGTAGGACAGGAACATATCTTAGGAAAAAACAAACTGTTGTATCGTGCGATACAGGCAGATAAACTAAGCTCCATTATCCTATATGGTCCACCAGGTACGGGGAAGACGACGCTTGCGATGGTGATCGCAAATACAACAAGCGCTGTATTTAAAGAACTGAATGCGACAACAGCCGGGAAAAAGGATATTGAGGCGGTTGTAAAGGAAGCAAAGGATAATCTCGGGATGTACGGCAGAAAGACAATTCTTTTTGTAGATGAGATCCACAGATTTAACAAGGCGCAACAGGATTATCTTCTCCCGTTTGTGGAAGATGGAACGGTGATTTTAATTGGCGCGACGACGGAGAATCCTTATTTTGAGGTGAATTCTGCGTTGATATCGCGCTCTTCTATTTTTCAATTAAAACCGCTGTCGAAGGAAAATATCAAGACATTGATCCGGCGGGCTGTGACGGATGCGGAAAAAGGCATGGGAAGCTATGATGCGGAGATTACGGAGGAGGCGGTTGATTTTCTGGCAGATGTATCAGAAGGAGATGCACGCCATGCATTGAATGCAGTGGAACTGGGTATCCTTTCCACAGACAGAAATCCGGAAACCGGGAAAATCGTGATTGACCTTCCGGTTGCGGAAGAGTGCATACAGAGACGTTCCATACGATATGATAAAGACGGGGATAATCATTATGATATTATCTCTGCATTTATAAAAAGCATGCGCGGATCCGATCCGGATGCCGCTGTTTATTATCTGGCGAAGATGTTATATGGCGGGGAGAGCGTGACATTTATAGCCAGGAGAATTATGATCTGTGCAAGTGAAGACGTTGGAAATGCGGATCCGCAGGCAATCCAGGTTGCCACAGCCTGTGCCCAGGCCGTGGAACGGGTGGGAATGCCGGAAGCACAGATTATTCTGACGCAGGCAGCAACCTATGTTGCGTGTGCGCCAAAGAGCAATTCGGTTGTAAATGCTATCTTTGCAGCGATGGATGCGGTAAAGACAGTTGGAAACTGCCAGGTTCCGGTACATCTTCGGGATGCACATTATGCCGGAGCAGAAAAACTTGGTAATACAGGTTACAAATATGCGCATGATTATGAAAATCATTATGTAAAGCAGCAATATCTGCCGGATCCGCTTGTCGGGAGAACGTTTTATGAACCAGGAAATCTCGGATATGAAAAGCACATACAGGACTGGTTTCACAATATAAAAAAAGAAAAATAAGAGGAAAGTGAAATGAAAAAGAAGACAATCATTATCTTAATTGTTGTATTACTGGTAGCAGCCGGATGTGCGGGCGCCATATATTATTATATGCGTCATCGGGGGAGCCAATCAGAGGAGCTTGTATATGCAACCAAAGTTTCGGATTTAAATGGCGGATATGATCTGACAGAGAGCCGTTATATGGGAACAGTTGAGTCACAGGAAGTAAAAGGTGTCAACCGGGACAGTGATAAGAAAGTGAAAGAACTGTATGTAAAAGTGGAAGATGAAGTAAAAGCGGGTGATGTGTTATTTGAATATGATACAGAATCCATGGAACTGCAGTTAAGACAGCTCGAGTTAGAGCTTACAAGTATCAACAATAATATTGCAACCTTAAACCAGCAGATAACATCCCTCTCAAACGAGAAGGCAACAGCACCGGCAGAAGAGCAGTTAAGCTACAGTGCCCAGATCCAGAATCTTCAGGCACAGGTAAATCAGGCAAACTACGATGCAAGTGCAAAACAGTTGGAAATTGATCGTCAGAAACAGTCGATGGAGAATACAAAAGTAGTTGCTCCGATGGATGGAATCATCAAGACAATCAATGAAAATAATTCAACCAATCCGAGTGATTCTTCAACGCCTTCAGATGATAACGGATCAAACAATAATTCTACGGACAATGCATACATTACCATTATGGCAAAGGGAGATTACCGTATCAAAGCGTCCGCAAGTGAGTTGACCGTGCGCAGCATGTCGGAAGGACAGAGCATGATCGTACGTTCCAGAGTGGATGATTCTACATGGACCGGAACGATTTCTAAAATTGATCTTGAACATCCGGATAATGGAAGCAGCAATGACTATTATGGATATTCCGGAACAACAGCAACCAAATATCCATTTTATATTACATTAGACAGTACAGATGGATTGATGTTGGGGCAGCATGTCTATGTGGAAGCCGATTATGGACAGGGGGCTGTCAAGGAAGGCTTGTGGCTCGATGAATATTATATTGTCCAGGATGAAACAGGTGCTTATGTATGGGCTGAAAATGCAAAGGGATATATCGAGAAACGGAAGGTAGAGCTTGGCGAATATGATGAGAATATGATGCGTTATCAGATTCTTTCCGGCCTCACAGAAGATGATTATATTGCATATCCGGAAGAACGCGTAAAAGAGGGTATGAAAGTGACACATAACTATGAGGATATCCAAACGGATGATACAGCCTATGACGACGGAAGTATGGACGACGGAAGTATGGACGACGGAAGCATGGACGACGGAAGCATGGACGACGGATCCTATGACGATGGAAGCGTAGATGATGGTTCTATCAGTGATGATGGGATGAATTTGGATGAGCAGATATTTGAAAACAATGATGGCTCTGTGAAAGAAGTAGCACCGGAAACTACGGATAGTGAATCCGGCGATGGTATCATCAATGATCCATCCGAGATGAACAACGATGGTGAGGTGGTGCAATAGTGTTACTGGAATTAAAAAATATTTATAAAAATTACATCCAGGGCACCATGGAAGTTCCGGTATTGAAAGATATTAACCTCTCTGTGGAAGAGGGGGAATATGTTGCAATTATGGGCCCATCCGGATCTGGAAAATCGACATTGATGAATATTATCGGGTGTATCGACAAGCCGACATCCGGAACCTATCTGTTAGATGGTGTGGAGATTGAAAAATGCAAGGATAAAGAACTATCGGAAGTACGTAACCAGAAGATTGGATTTGTATTCCAGAATTTTAATCTGCTTCCAAGGCAGAGCGCACTTGATAATGTCGCGCTTCCTTTGCAATATGCGAAGATGCCTTTGAAAAAGAGAAGACAGAAGGCAGCAGAGATGTTAGAGATGGTGGAACTGTCAGATCGTGTCAGCTTTAAGCCGACCCAGCTTTCCGGTGGACAAAAACAACGTGTGGCGATTGCACGTGCGATGGCAGCTGACCCGAAAATCCTGCTTGCAGATGAACCAACCGGTGCACTTGATTCCAAATCCGGCTTGCAGGTGATGGAGTTATTTGATACGCTGCACAAACAGGGTGTTACAATCATTATGATTACGCATTCAGATGAGATCGCATCTTATGCAGAACGAGTTGTAAAAATTATAGATGGTGAGTTATTTGAGGATGACAGCGAAAAACGATCGGAAGACAAAACAGCACCGGAACATCCTGTACAGGATGAAACAGCGGCGCCGCAGATGAATGCACCTTCCGCAGATGTTACAGGAGGTGAAGGTAATGAGTAAAACAAAAAAAATCATTATCATTGTACTTGCCTGTGCAGTTGTTCTTGTGGGGGCATATTTTGGCCTGCGCATGTTGAAACAGAAAAATCAAAACAGCAAGACGGTCGGTGTGTATTCGGTTGCGGAAGTCGGATATGACGCATCGAATGTGTGGGACAGCAGCACATTGAGTGGAAATGTCACTGTGAATTCCGAGCAGAAAGTTTATGTTGGAAAGACACAAAAAGTAAAGGAAGTGAAAGTATCTGAAGGCCAGAACGTAAAAGCGGGCGACGTGCTTTTGGTATATGATACAACCGCAAATGATCTGCAATTGGAATTGCAGCGATCAGAGCTTGAATTATCCCGTGTTGCCATTGTGGATGCACAGCGGGAACTTGATAAACTAAAAAATACGACACCGTTAGAAGATATTCCGACGACGGAAGCACCTCCGGTCGCGACAGGTTCAGATGTACCGGATCCAAATACACAGGATGTGGATATACCGCCGACAAGAGAAGAATTGAAAAAACAGATTGCGGATAAAGAGCAGGAAATCAAAACGATGCAGACACAGTATGAGATTGCGCAGGTAAAGCTTCAGATGGATGAACTTCAGAATGAAAGCGGCGAAGTGCTTGCAAATTTTGATGGTGTTATAAAAACGGTTTCCGATGCGGATACAGCCGCTGCGGACGGATCTCCTATGATTGTTGTCAGTGCGGCAGATGGCTATCTGGTGGAAAGTCAGATCGGTGAGCTTTCGTTGTCGACGGTTCACATTGGGGACACGGTTTCCATGTACTGTTATGATACAGGTATGAACTATGACGGAACGATTACAGAGATTTCCGATATCCCGGCAGATAATGATGGCTATGGTGGGGCAAAGACAGAAACGTATTATCCGATGAAGATATCACTGTCTGATGCATCTGATGTCAGTCAGAATATGTATATGGAGATTACGTTGAATTCAAGTTCCGAGGACACAACCGGCGGCTTCTATCTTTCCAGTGCATTTTTAAAACAGGAAGGAACCAACTATTATGTGATGAAAGATGTAAATGGAAGACTGGAAAAAACATATATAAAAGTTGGCGCGAAACGGTCTGGAGATGCGCTGTTAGTGCTTGGCGGTCTGACAATGAATGATTACATTGCATTTCCTTATCTCGATGAAGCGGTGGAAGGTGTCCGGACAGTCCAGAAATCTTCCGAAGAATTGTATCAATGATAAGAAAGGAAAGTAGAATATGTTAGAAAATATACGATTGTCTTTTCAAGGCATATGGGCACATAAGATGCGTTCCCTTCTTACGATGCTTGGAATCATTATTGGTATTGCAGCGATTATCGCGATTGTGTCTACGATCAAGGGAACGAGCGAACAGATCAAAGAAAATCTAGTCGGTTCAGGAAACAACATTGTGAACATCAAGTTATACCAGGGTGAATGGAATTACACATCGGGTGATTCATCAACGCCGGAAGGTATGCCGATGATCACGGACGACATTAAAAAAGAAATCTTAGACATCGACGAAGTGACTGCAGTTGCGGCGTATCGGTATGGCGCTTTGTACGAAGGAATTTCCAGTGGAACAAAGGATCTTGGAAACGCACCGGTGTATGGTGTGGATAAAGATTATTTTAATGTAATGGGATACACTGTGCAGTCGGGAAGATCCTTTATGGATGCAGACTGGACGAACTATACAAAGGCTGTTATATTAGATACGACAGCTGCAAATACATTATTTGCAGGTGACAATCCGATAGGAAAGACATTGGAGATTAAAGGGGAACCATTTATCATCGTCGGAGTTGTTGAGCAGCTTGACGGATTTACACCGAAAGTTACGAACCTGAATGACTGGTATACGTATTATGGAAATTCAACATCCGGACAGGTTTTCGTGACGGATGTGAACTGGCCGCTTATTTTTGCATTTGATGAGCCATATAATGTCGTTGTAAAACCGTCCGGGACAGAGGCTATGACAAACGCCGGAAAGAAGACAGAAGATATCCTGAATAAGTACATGCCATCCTCATCTTCGGATCAGCCGCTCGAAGGAACGATGGATAGTGGAGAAGAGTCAGGTTCTTCGTTTAAGTATAAGAGTGAAGATTTGCTCAAGACGGCGAAAGCGATGCAGGAAGTGAGTGCTTCGACGAGCCAGCAGTTAATCTGGATTGCCAGCATCTCGCTTTTGGTCGGAGGTATCGGCGTTATGAATATTATGCTGGTATCTGTGACAGAGCGAACAAGAGAAATTGGATTGAAAAAAGCGCTTGGCGCAAGAAAATCCGTAATCTTGTCCCAGTTTTTGACGGAGGCAGCTGTTCTTACCAGCTTAGGTGGAATCATCGGTGTTGGTGCAGGCGTGGGACTTGCGTATCTGATTTCGGATGTGGCATCTGTGCCAGTCGCAATCAGCGGAGCAGCCATTGCAGTATCCGTTATTTTCTCTATGGTAATTGGCATTGTATTTGGATTTATTCCATCTGTAAAAGCTGCAAACCTAAATCCAATCGATGCACTTCGGTATGAGTAAAGGAAGCGATATGAAAAAAGAAGAACAACGAACCAAACCGGATGATACACAAGAGATTGTAAATGAAGAAAAGGAGCAAAAAGAAAGCTATGAGGAAGCTATCCGCAGGAATCCTCTGATGCGCGTGCTTGCATGGGTATGTTTGTTTGTGCTTGCGGGGCTGATCGTGCTTGTGTTAGTGACAGGCATTACAGGGAGCCGCTATTTCTTGCCGAGCCTTGCTTTGTTGATGGTTGTTCCGGTACTTTTGTATGTTGTGTTGTGGCTTGGCAAGGTGCTTCGAAATCATCGGGAGAAACGCTCTTGAAAAATAAGGGATGGTTTGCTATACTTAATTGAATTTAAATGAAAGGAAAGCACAGAAGATAGAAACTATGTGCAGGTACGGTTATGAGTTTATTAGCAGATTGGCGTGAACATGCCTATAGTCTGGATGACAGAACCCCGGAAGGAAAGGAGTTTTGGCTTGATTATTTCCAGAGAGAGAAGGCAATATATGAAAAAATCCTGGAAAATCCGGTAGAAATCGAGGGTGGAACCGTGAAGGAGCTGGCAGAAAAGTATGATATGCCGCTGGAACTTATGGTAGGTTTCCTGGATGGTATCGAGGAGAGTCTGATTGTTCCGAACAACATTGACGAGCTTACAGAGGATTCCCAGGTTGCGCTTGGTTATGATCCGGAGAAGCTTTACATGAATATGGTGGATTGTAACGCTGAGTGGCTGTATACACTTCCACAGTGGGATAAGATTCTGACACCGGAGAGAAGAAAAGAACTCTACAAGATTCAGAAATCTTCCAAGACAATCGTAAAACCGCCAAAGGTAGGAAGAAATGATCCTTGTCCTTGTGGAAGCGGTAAGAAATACAAAAAGTGTTGTGGAGCAAATGTATAATGAAATTTAATGAGGCACAGTCCGAAGCAATCAGTCATGTGGACGGCCCGATGATGGTGATTGCCGGACCCGGTTCCGGGAAAACAACGGTAATCACACAACGCATAAAGTATCTGATAGAATCTGCGGGTGTTTCGCCCGCAGATATTCTTGTTATAACCTTTACACGGGCGGCAGCGGGCGAAATGCAGCAACGTTTTCGCACACTGACTCCTGGAAAGGAATATCCGGTTCGCTTCGGAACTTTTCATTCCATTTTTTATTGGATTTTAAAAACTGCATATGGACAGTCTGTACTGCGGGTTGTATCCGAAGAGGAAAAGAAATCGATGCTTACGCAGATTATGCAGGCAATGCATGTAAGTTATGAGAACAAAGATGATCTCATAAGCAGCATCCTGTCGCAGATCAGTCTGGTAAAGTGTGATATGATGGACGTGGAAAATTACTACAGCACAGACCTTCCGGAGCTTACGTTCCGGGAAATATACCGCAGGCTGGATCGTGAATTAAAGCGCAGAAATCTGATCGATTTTGATGATATGATGGTGCTTTGTTATGAGCTGCTCAAAAAAAGAGAAGATATATTAAACCGATGCAGATCGCTGTTTCCATATATTCTTGTCGATGAATTCCAGGATAGCAACCGAATCCAGTATGAGATATTCCGCATGCTGGCAAAGCCGATGGACAATGCATTTATCGTGGGTGATGACGATCAGTCTGTGTATGGATTCCGCGGCGCGAGGCCGGAGATTATGCAGCAGTTCCGAAAGGATTTCCCGGAATGTAAAATCGTTTACCTCGGGGAAAATTACCGTTCGGATAAGCGAATCGTACAGGCTTCTACCCAGGTGATAGAAAAAAACAGAGAACGATACAAAAAGAGATTATCGGCAATGGCAGAGGATGCCGGCGTTGTCCAATTACATACGGTAAAGGATGAAGCAGAAGAAAATGAGTGTATCATAAGACGAATCCGGGAATCATATGCCGCAGGGGTTCCTTATGAGAAGCAAGCAGTGCTTTACCGGATGAACCTGCAGCCAAGACGGCTTGCCTATAAATTAAACCAGTATAATATTCCGTATACATTAAGCGATAGTCTCCCGAACCTGTTTGATCATTTTGCTGTCCGGTATGTGCTTGACTATATGCGTCTGGCGATGGGAGACAGATCACGAGCGGTTTTTCTTAGAATCATGAATAAGCCATCCCGATATATCAGCCGGGATATGCTGATGGAAGATCCGGTCGATTATGATAAGCTGAGATTCCGGCTAAGAAACAAGCCATCTGTCGTCGATCATCTCGATAAACTTGAAGCAGACGCAAAGCTGCTTTCTAAGATGCGCCCGTGGGCAGCACTTAATTTTATACGTAATTTTATCGGGTACGATCAGTATATAAAGGAATATGCCGGGTATCGGCAGCTGGATGCCGGTGAAATGTATGATGTTTTAGATGAGCTTGCCTATATGATCAAAGACATGGAAAGTTATGAAGCGTTATTTGCATTCATCCAGTCTTATCAGGAGCTTCTTTTTAAACAACAGGAAAAAAACCGCTTAAAAAAGGGCGTGAGTCTGATGACGATGCACAGCGCAAAGGGACTGGAGTTTGATGTGGTTTTTATTTTGGATGCGGTGGAAGATATCACACCATATAAAAAAGCAAAAACACATGCGGCGCTTGAAGAGGAACGACGGATGTTTTATGTCGCGATGACGCGGGCAAGACATGAATTGCATATTTATGTGCCACGGACGATTGCTGGAAAAGCAAAGGATAAAAGCCGATTTGTGGAGGATATCAAATGGCAGGAAAAATAAAAAGAAAATGGTCTTACATCTATCGATATGAGTTTGAAAGCGGAACGCTCGAAATTTATGATTTGCAATAAAAATATGACGAATGGAAGCCCAAAAACAGAATACGGGTTGACCTTGTCGGGAAATTCGCTTAAACTACAACATGGATGAAGAGAATCTAAAAAAGAAAAGGAGTGTATGAATATGGACGAAAAAAACCGTTTGTTTCAGGATGACGAAAATGATGATTATGTAGATATGGTATTAGATGATGGCACGGAGCTTCATTGCAGTGTGATAGCTATCTTTCCGGTAGGCGGACAGCAATATATTGCTTTACTTCCGGATAAAGTTGTCGATGGATATGAGGAAGAGGATGTCTTTCTTTACCGGTATACAGAAAAAGAGGGCGATGATGTAGAACTTGGAATGATTGAGTCTGAGGATGAATACGAACTGGTCGCAGATGCGTTCGATGAGCTGTTAGATAACGAGGCATATGAAGATCTGTAATCGATGAAAGTAAAATATCAGAAGATGAAAAGAAATAATCAGAAGGAATAATTAAAAGGAAAAAAGAAAGTGAAACAGGTATTACGGTATTTCAAAAATTATAGATGGAAAGCGGTTTTAGCACCGCTTTTTAAAATGCTCGAAGCAGCCTTTGAGCTTTTGGTACCGCTTGTTATGGCGGCAATTATTGATAATGGTATCGCAAATCAGGATAAGCCTTACATCTGTCGTATGGCACTCGTGATGGTTGGACTCGGCGTGGTCGGACTTGGATGTTCCATCACAGCACAGTATTTCTCGGCGAAGACAGCCATGGGAATCGGAAAGGAAATCCGATATGACCTGTTCAAGCATATCGAGACACTTTCCTATACGGAGATAGATAAGCTCGGCAGTGCGACACTCATCACGCGTATGACGAGTGATGTCAATCAGGTACAGACGGGAATCAATATGTTTCTGCGTCTGTTTATGCGCTCCCCGTTTATTGTATTTGGTGCGACAATCATGGCGTTTACGGTCAATGCGAAAGCATCGCGTGTATTCTTTATCACGCTTCCGGTTCTGATTGTGATCGTATTTGGAATCATGCTTGTTTCGATTCCATTATATAAGAAAGTACAAAACAAACTTGACATAGTGACTTTGAAATCCAGAGAGAATCTGTCCGGTGTGCGTGTCATACGGGCATTTAATCAGGAGAAGAAGGAAAAGGAAGAGTTTGCTGAGGTAACGGAAGCATTGACGAAAGGGCAGCTGTTCGTTGGAAAGATTTCTTCTTTCTTAAATCCACTGACTTACGCAGTGATCAACCTGTCTATCGTAGCTCTGATTTGGGGTGGTGCGAAACAGGTAGATCTCGGTATCTTAAAGCAGGGACAGGTCTATGCACTTGTAAACTACATGTCACAGATTCTGATCGAGCTTGTAAAGCTTGCAAACCTCATTATTACCGAGACGAAGGCGGTTGCCTGTGCAAACCGTCTCGGCACGATCTTCGAGACGACAAGCAGCCAGGCATACGAGACAACACCGGTACAAACGTCCGCAGATGAGAAGGTTCCGAAGGTGGAATTTATCAATGCCGGACTTACGTATGCGGATGCGAAGGAAACCTCCATCGAGGGACTTTCCCTGAAGGTGAACCGCGGCGAGACGATCGGTATTATCGGTGGTACAGGCTCCGGTAAATCAACGCTTGTGAATCTGATTCCTCGTTTCTATGACTGCACACAGGGCAGTATCAAGATCGATGGTGTGGATGTAATGGAATATCCAAAAGAGCAGCTGATAGAAAAAATCGGTGTTGTTCCACAGAAGGCAGTGCTATTCTCCGGAACAATCGCAGATAATATCCGTTGGGGAAAGGAAGATGCAACAAAAGAGGAAATCGAAGAAGCACTTTCGATTGCGCAGGCGGAGGATTTTGTGCAGCAAAAAGAGGGCGGCATCGAGTTTGTGCTGAACCAGGGCGGCAAAAACCTGTCCGGAGGACAGAAACAGAGACTGACGATTGCACGTGCGCTTGTGAAGAAGCCGGAAATCCTGATCCTTGATGACAGTTCTTCCGCTCTTGACTATGCAACAGATGCCGCACTCCGGAAAGCCATCAAGGAGAAGACGGATCACACGACCGTGTTCCTTGTATCGCAGCGTGCATCCTCAATCATGTATGCAGATAAGATCGTTGTTTTGGACGATGGTAAAATCGCAGGAATAGGCGATCACGATACGCTTATGAAGAATTGTCCGGTATACCAGGAGATCTATGCATCCCAGAACAAGGAGGTGAAGGCAGATGTCTAAGGATAAGAAAAAGAAGCTGCAGGGCTTTGATAAAGCTGTGTTAAAACGTGTACTGACACACATTAAGAAATACCGTATTCTGGTCATCCTTTCGTTTGTCTGTGCAATGATTACAGTTGCCTCCACTTTGTATGCACCGATTCTGACAGGTAATGCAATCGACTTAATCGTCGGAAAAGGTCTGGTTGATTTCGATGGAATCAAGGACATCATCTATACATTTTTGATGGTAACCGTCGTGACAGTGATTTCACAGTGGTTTATGAATATTATTAACAATCATATCACGTATTCCGTTGTGCGGGATATCCGTATCGAAGTGTTTAATCATATGGAGGAGCTTCCGCTTTCTTATATTGATTCGCACAAACACGGCGATATCGTGAGCCGTATCGTGTCAGATATCGATCAGTTTGCAGACGGACTTCTGATGGGATTTACACAGTTGTTCACCGGAATCGTAACGATTCTTGCAACGCTTGGATTTATGATAGCTGTAAATGTACCAATCGCACTGGTCGTAATTGTATTGACACCGCTTTCTCTGTTTGTGGCATCGTTCATCGCGAAGCGGACGTATCATCTGTTCCACCGGCAGTCAGAGACACGTGGTGAGATCACAGCACTGGTCGACGAGATGGTCGGACAGCAGAAGATTGTGCAGGCATTTGGCTATGAGGATGATGCACTCGATCGCTTCGAGGAGATCAACGATCGTCTGGAGAAGGACAGCATGTCAGCAACGTTTTATTCGTCACTGGTCAATCCATGTACGAGATTTGTCAACAACCTTGTATATGCGGCAGTCGGTATCATCGGTGCCATTTCCGCGATTATGACCGGATTTACTGTTGGACAGCTTACCTGCTTCTTAAGCTACGCAAACCAGTATACAAAACCATTTAATGAGATATCAAACGTCATCACCGAGCTTCAGAATGCGATGGCATGTGCCGGTCGTGTGTTTGAGCTTTTAGATGAGACACCGCAGGTACCGGAGAAAGAAAACGCATATGTATTAGCCGATACAAAGGGCGCAATCGAGATTAAGGACGTGAACTTCTCCTATGTGAAGGATAAGACACTTATCACGAATCTGAACCTCTCTGTAAAGCCGGGTATGCGTGTGGCAATCGTTGGACCGACCGGATGTGGAAAGAGTACACTTATCAATCTTTTGATGCGGTTTTACGATGTGGATACCGGTGCAATCTCGGTTGACGGTACAGATATCCGTGACATGACGAGAGACAGTCTGCGTGAAAACTACGGTATGGTATTGCAGGAGACATGGTTAAAGAGCGGTACGATCCGTGAGAATATTGCGTATGGAAAGCCGGATGCAACGGATGCGGAAATCGTACAGGCAGCGAAGCTTGCACATTCCGACAGCTTCATACGCCGTCTGCCACAGGGCTATGACACGGTAATCGCCGAGGATGGCGGCAATCTGTCACAGGGACAGAAACAGCTTTTGTGTATCACGAGAGTTATGTTGTTGCTGCCGCCGATGCTTATATTAGATGAGGCGACATCTTCCATCGATACACGTACGGAGATACGGATCCAGAAAGCATTTAATCGTATGATGCAGGGCAGAACAAGCTTTATTGTTGCACACAGACTGTCGACAATCCGTGAGGCAGATGTAATCTTAGTTATGAAGGATGGAAATATCATCGAGAAGGGAAATCACGACCAGCTTATGGCACAGAATGGCTTCTATACGAATCTGTACAATTCACAGTTTGCGCACTAAGCTTTTGCTTGACAAACCGCGGATTGCATGACATATTTGAAAAAGAAAAATGGAACGATCGCAGGAGGAACAAACAGGTATGAAGATTTTTAATACACTCACCAGACATAAGGATGAATTTCATCCGATCAACGAGGGCAAGGTAGGTATCTATGTCTGTGGACCGACCGTATATGACTATATTCACATCGGAAATGCAAGACCGATGATCGTATTTGATACATTGCGCAGATATTTTGAGTACAAAGGCTATGAAGTGAATTATGTATCGAATTTTACCGATGTCGACGACAAGATCATCAAGCGCGCGAATGAAGAAGGCGTGGATGCGTCCGTGATTTCCGAACGTTATATCGCAGAGTGCAAGAAGGATATGGCAGCCCTTCATGTAGAGGAGGCAACGACACACCCGCAGGCAACGAAGGAAATCCCGGATATGATCGCGATGGTCGAGACGCTGATTGAGAAAGGTTATGCATACGAAGTAAATGGAACCGTATATTTCCGCACGAGAAAGTTCTCTGATTATGGTAAGCTTTCCAAGAAGAATATTGACGATTTGCGTGCCGGAAACCGTGAACTTCTCGTATCCGGTGAGGATGAGAAGGAAGATCCGCTTGATTTTGTACTCTGGAAGCCGAAGAAGGAAGGCGAGCCATCGTGGCCATCTCCTTGGGGCGATGGAAGACCGGGCTGGCATCTGGAATGTTCGGTTATGTCGAAGAAATACATTGGCGATGTCATCGATATTCATGCCGGTGGCGAGGATCTGATCTTCCCGCATCATGAGAATGAGATTGCACAGAGTGAGGCAGCCAATGACAAGGAATTTGCACGGTATTGGATGCACAATGGATTTTTGAAGATCAACAACGAGAAGATGTCCAAGTCACTTGGAAACTTCTTCACGGTAAGAGAGATTGGAGAAAAATATGATCTGCAGGTCATCCGTTTCTTCATGCTTTCCGCACATTACAGAAGTCCGCTTAACTTCTCCGCAGAGCTCGTGGAAAGCTCTAAGAACGGTTTAGACAGAATCCGTACATCTGCATCGAAGGTGGAAGAGGCGATCAACAATAGCACAGTTTCCGATATGACAGAGGCAGAGATGAAGCTTGCAGAGGAGATTCCGACCTATGTAAAGCGTTTTGAGGATGCCATGGAGGATGACTTAAATACAGCAGATGCGATTTCTGTAATCTTCGAGCTTGTAAAATTCGCAAATACTAATGTGGAGACTGGTGCAACAAGCAAGACATTTGCACAGAAACTGTATGATACGATGAAGCAGTTGATGGATATTCTCGGTATCGACATCAAGGAGCAGGAGGTGCTTTTAGACGAGGAAATCGAGAATCTGATCGAGGAGCGCCAGGCTGCGAGAAAGGCAAAGAACTTCGCAAGAGCAGACGAGATCCGTGATCTGCTCACAGAGAAGGGAATTATTCTGGAAGATACCAGAGAAGGTGTAAGATGGAAGAGAGCATAAAGACCGAACAGATAAATGCATATCAGTATTCCCCGCTTGCGCTTGCCTATATGGGTGACAGTATATTGGATTTACTTGTGAAGAAGTATTTCGTCACGCATTCCAATATGCAGCCGCATAAATATCATGTGGAGGTCAGCAAGATTGTGAAGGCCGTGAATCAGGCGGATTATATCGATCAGATCATGGAAGAACTGTCAGAAGATGAGCTCGACGTCTACAAGCGTGGCAGAAATACGAATACCCATTCCAAGGCGAAGAATGCGACGATGGGACAGTACCGCAAAGCAACCGGCTTAGAGGCTCTGTATGGATATCTGTATCTGAAAGGGGATATGGACCGGCTGCAATATTTTGTGGATGGCATGATTAAACAGTATCTCGCAGGTAAAGAACAGTAAAGATGAATGTGCCGCCAGCAGAATGTATGACATCGCGGGCGGAAGAAGGAAAACAAAAATGAGTGAGAATAAGAATATCATAAATGAACAGGAACAAATGGACGATCATATGATCGAAGGAAGGAATGCTGTCTTAGAGGCATTCCGTGCAGGAAAGACAGTCGATAAGCTGTATATTCAGGAGGGCCTGCGCGATGGCGTAATCTCATCGATCCTGCGCGATGCGAAGAAACGCGATGTGATCGTCAACTTCGTGAGCAAGGAGAAGCTTGACCAGATGTCTCCGGATCGCAAACATCAGGGAGTAATGGCGATTACAGCGGCATTTTCCTATGCGGAAGTGGATGATATATTAGAGAAGGCTAAGGAAAAGGGAGAGGATCCGTTCATCTTTATCTTAGATGAGATTGAGGATCCACATAACTTAGGTGCAATCATCCGTACCGCGAATCTGTGTGGTGCGCATGGCGTGATCATTCCGAAGCGGCGGGCAGTGGGACTTACCGCGACGGTTGTCAAGGCTTCGGCAGGTGCCATCCATTATACACCGGTTGCAAAGGTGACGAATATCGCCAAGACAATCGAAGAATTGAAGGAAAAAGGATTGTGGTTTGCCTGCGCCGATATGGGCGGTGAGGTAATGTACCGCGCAAACCTGACCGGACCGATTGGACTGGTGATCGGAAACGAGGGAAGTGGTGTGAGCCGCCTTGTCAAAGAAAAATGTGATTATGTCGTATCGATTCCGATGAAAGGAGATATAGATTCCCTGAATGCATCGGTTGCAGCCGGCGTGCTTGCGTATGAGGTCGTGCGGCAGAGAATGCAGTAGAAAATTGTAATACAATGTGTAGTAAAAAATTGTAACATAAAACTGTGTGCACAAAAAATGCGGGAAACACAGAAACTGTGGGGAGAAACGGTTTGGATTATTCAAAGCTTGAGGATAATGAAATGATAGAACGGATCCATATGCACGATGATGATGCAATGGAATATCTGCTTAAAAAATATGGATATCTTGTGAAACGGGAAGTCCGAACGGTTTATCTGATCGGAGCCGAAACAGATGATCTTTCACAGGAAGGCATGATCGGACTTTTCAAAGCAATCCGGGATTATGATCCGGACCGGGAAGCATCGTTTGCAACGTTTGCTGCCATCTGTATCCGTAGACAGATCCAGAATGCCATTACGAATTCCAACCGAAAAAAACACGGACCATTAAATTCATATGTCTCGCTTTATATGAATGCGGAGCAGGATGACCGGCTGATGCTTGAAGAATGCCTCACGGAACCAAGGCAGGCGGATCCGGAACGTATGGTGATTGCCCGGGAACAACAGCAGGATCGTGCCAAGCGTATCAAACAGGAGTTAAGCAAATTAGAACAGCAGGTGCTTACACTGTATCTGCAGGGCCTTTCCTATGAAACGATTGCCGAAAGGCTTGGCAGGACGGAAAAAGCAGTGGACAATGCATTGCAGCGGATACGTGGAAAATTATCCAGGAAGTAAGATTCTACTTGACAGACGATTATAAATAAAGTATTATCTCATTTGTGCTTTGCATAAAGCAGGCTGGTATGGCTCAGTCGGTAGAGCGTCGCATTGGTAGTGCGGAGGTCACGGGTTCGATTCCCGTTACCAGCTTTTGCATGAATGCGGAAACCTTTAGAATACAAGGGTTTCCGCTATTTTTTTATTCATAAAATGCCAAGGTGTGTAGAAAACGTGCGGATTTCTTTGAAAATCTTGTGAAAACCGTATAAATTGACAAAAAACTACTGCATCCATCAATATATTGTGCTATACTATCTCTATATAACTAAGTATGGAATCAAAAGGTGTGGTTGAATGGATAAAAAAAGATGGATTTCGGTGATAGCGGTGCTTTGTCTCTTGCTTGTATTGGTTGCGCAGATGCCTGTTCTTCCGGCTGTGGCGGCGACGGACGGTTCGATCAAGGCAGGCACGACCGGTGTGTATTTCCGGGAGAGCCCGGGAGGTACACCATTAAAAGATGCAAATGGAAACACGATTTATCTAAGTGGCGGACAGGCGCTTACGATTCAGGATACATCGAATACAAGCTGGTATAAAGTCAGTCTTACTTATAATGGAGCGACCTATACCGGGTATGTCAGTGCGCAGTATGTAACAAGTGGAGGACAACAGCAGCAGACGACACCAAGTGGGGATGCGGATTTTGAAGCAAAACTGTCTGCGCAGGGATTCCCGGACAGTTATAAACCATATTTGCGTTCCATTCATGAAAAATATCCGGCATGGGAATTCCGTGCCGTGCAGACCGGTGTAGACTGGAACACCTTGCTTGCAAATGAGGTATCAAAGTCCGGACAGGTAAAGAACCTGATATATGGAACTAGTTCTTATCCGCATTATAATTGGCGGTCTACAACGGTCGGGTATAATATAGCTACGGATACATGGAGTTCGTATGATGGAAAAACATGGTTTGCTGCATCTGACGACCTGGTAGCTTATTATATGGATCCGCGTACATATTTGTACGAAAATTATATTTTTGCATTTGAAAGTCTTTCGTACCAGCAGGGTGTGCAGAACGAAACCGGTGTGGAGGCTATCCTGCGCGGGACATTTATGAGTCAGACAAGACCGGCGGGAGAAAGTCGTACATATGCCCAGATCATCATGGAAGCGGCAGCACAGTCCGGCGTCAGCCCATATCATATTGCGAGCCGTATAAAGCTGGAGATGGGTTCGACGATAGGAACCGCGTGTTCCGGTACGAACGCTTCATATCCGGGCATTTATAATTTTTATAATATCGGTGCTTATAACACGCCAAATGGAAATGCGGCGATCAAGGGGCTTCAATGGGCAGCCGGAAGCGGCTCCTATGGAAGACCGTGGAATACACCGGCAAAATCGATCATCGGTGGTGCACAGTTTCTGGGTGCCTCCTATATCAATGTGGGACAGAATACGCTATATACACAGAAGTTCAATGTAACAAATAAAAGCTGTCTGTTCAGTCATCAATATATGGGAAATATCCAGTCGCCGGCGACCGAATGCCTGACAAATTATAATGCATACAAGAATAACAATCTGTTGAATTCATCCATGATTTTTGATATTCCGGTTTACTCCAATCTGCCTGCACAGGCAATATCGAAACCGGCGGATTCCGGAAATCCAAACAACTGGCTGAAAATACTTTCGATTGCCGGATACGGACTGACACCATCGTATGCGGTGAATAATACGACAGATTATTCGTTGATCGTTTCTTCGTCGGTGGATAAGATTTCAATCACAGCGGCACCGGTCAATAAAAATGCGAGAGTGAGTGGCGCAGGAACTGTGAGCCTTGCGCAGGGAACCAATGTCGTAAATATCGTTGTCACAGCGCAGAGCGGGGCAACCCGTACATATAAACTGACCGTTGTGCGCGGAACTGCATCTGCACAGCCATCGACGCCGCAGACGAACGTTTCCGGCAAACGGGGAGATGTGAATGGAGATGGAAAGATATCGGCACTTGATATTGTGAAAATACAGCGCTTGATCGTCGGACTTGATTCGTTCTATGTCCTTTCGATTGCAGATATAAACGGAGATGGAAAAGTAACAGCACTTGATATCGTAAAGCTGCAGAGACATATTGTTGGACTGGAGACAATTCAGTGACAAACTATTAGATTTGCGATTGATAATATGCAGGAGGTATAGAGAAAATGAAACAATTTATAAAACGTGGATTCGCAATACTTGTTGCGTTTTTCATGTGCCTGAATTTTGGACATATAGATGCAAAGGCAGCAAATGTAGTGATTGCATTGTCTGCAACGACAGTGAGTGTAGGCAATAATGTGACTGCAACGATTTCCATAAGCGGTTCGGAGATATCGGCATATACGATTTACGTATCTTATAATTCAAGCGTATTGCAATATAATTCTGCAAGCGGAAGTGCCATCATCAATGGCGGCGGTGGTACAATTACTGCAAGCGGCACTGCAGCGGGATCATTTTCAATTTCCTTTACTGCGATTGCAAACGGAAGCGGAAACATCACGACGAGTGGAAGTGATGTCTATGATATTAACGGAAGTGCAGTTTCTATCTCCCATGCTGGTGCGACAGTGACGGTTGCGACTGCATCCGGAAATGGCGACAAAAAGGATTCCGAAGATGGAAAAGAGGAACAGACAACAGAAGAAACGGAGGAAGATGATAAATCGTCCGATTGTGATCTGGCAGGATTGCAAGTCTCGCCGGGAGAATTGAATCCGGCATTCTCTTCCGACCGTACATCATACTCTATGCAGGTAGATGAGGATGTGACAAGTGTGGTTGTCAGCGCATCCGCTGCAGACAGCAAAGCTACGACGACAGTTTCCGGCGCAGATTCTATAAAGAAAGGCAGGAATACAGTCAAAGTCACAGTCACAGCAGAAAATGGTGCTGTGAAAGTGTATACGATTTCTGTTCTCGCTGGTGAGGATGTCGGTGATCCGGTTGCAACCATCGATGGAAAAAACTATGATTTTGTGATGAGCGAAGATAATCTGGAAGTTCCGGAAGGATACACAGCCGGAACGACAAAGTATAAAGACTGGGATGTGCTTTCTTTCACATCGCCAAACAAAAAGATTACAATCGTCTGCCTGAAGGATGAGGATGGAGAAACCGGATGGTTTATCATGGATGCAAAGAAGGACCAGTTCACACCATATCAGGAGTATTCTTCCCAGTATAACCGCTATATCATTCTGGATGTCCCGGGTGATGTGAAAATACCAGATGGCTTCGCGGAGACTACAGTAAAAATTGGTGAAAGTAAAGTAAAGGCATATCAGTCTGCAGATATTGCGGATGCAGATATCTATCTGGTTTATGCCATCAATATTGATGGTGAGGAAGGCTTTTACGAATACGATGCAAAAGAACAGGCATTTTTGCGCTATGTTCCGATGACAGTGACCAAACAGGTGATTGTAGAAGCGACGCCGACCCAGGCGACACCGACAAATGTACCTGCTTCTGCACCTGCACCTGAAAGTCCGTTCAAAAATCCGGTTGTGATAGGAATTATCGTTGGACTTATAATAATTTTAGTGATTGCTGTTGTATGCCTTGTTATATTTGCGGGCCGGATCAACAAACTGAATAAAGAATTGCTCGATGCAGAGGATATGATTGCCCAGCTTGCAAATGCAAACAAGGATGTCAATCCGGAGCTTTTGCAAAAACTCGGTCTGGAAAAACCGGATGTGACAGAGGAAACGGTTCCTGATACGAGCCATACACCGGAAGAAAAAATAGCGATTGATATGATTGAACAGTCTGTTGCTTCTTCAAATCTCACGGAAGATCCGGAACTGAACGCTTTGGTCGAAGAAGTTGATCGTGATTTTAAAGCAAGTATGGCGGGCGGAGAATCCTATGTTGAAAAATCTGATAAGGAGTTGGCTCATGAAGATTATGAGAAACGCTCGATGGAGATTAACAATAAGATCATGACAAATTATGATTCGCAGAAGGATAGTGTGTTTGCAAATGATACCCAGACAGAAACGTCTTCGACACCAGAAGAAAAAACGCAGTTATCCGACGAGAAGAAAGAAGATAAAAAACAGTAAATTGACGAAAATGCTATACGATGGTATGATAGGAAATATTAGCAATCTATGAAAAGGAGTACGTTCCATGGAAGGTGAAGCAACAGTTTCAAAGAATTTTATTGAACAGGAAATTGACAAAGATTTAGCACAAGGGAAATATACAGAAGTTGTAACGCGTTTTCCGCCAGAACCAAACGGATATCTGCATATCGGACACGCAAAGTCTATATTGCTGAATTATGGTCTTGCAAAGGAATATGGCGGTACATTTCATTTCCGGTTTGATGACACAAACCCAACAAAAGAAAAGACAGAGTATGTACAGTCTATCATTGATGATATCAAGTGGCTTGGCGCCGATTATGGTGATACGATCTACTTTGCGTCGAATTATTTTGATGCCATGTATGAGGCAGCCATCAAGCTGATCAAAAAAGGAAAAGCTTATGTCTGCGATCTTTCGGCAGACGAAATCCGCGCATACCGTGGAACTTTAAAAGAGCCAGGGAAGAACAGTCCGTATAGAGACCGCAGTGTGGAAGAAAACCTGGAATTATTTGAAGGAATGAAGAACGGAGAATATCCGGATGGAAGCAAAGTACTCCGTGCGAAGATTGATATGGCAAGCCCGAATATTAACATGCGTGATCCTGTCATTTATCGTATTGCGCGTATGACACATCACAATACAGGCGATAAGTGGTGTATCTACCCGATGTATGATTTTGCCCATCCAATCGAAGATGCAGAGGAAGGAATCACGCATTCGATCTGTACATTGGAGTTCGAGGATCACAGACCGCTGTATGACTGGGTTGTGCATGAACTTGAATATAAAAATCCACCGAGACAGATTGAGTTTGCAAAGCTGTATCTGACAAACGTGGTAACGGGAAAACGTTATATCAAGAAACTGGTGGAAGATGGTATCGTGGATGGTTGGGATGACCCACGACTGGTTTCGATAGCAGCACTCCGCAGACGGGGATTTACGCCGGAATCCATCAAGATGTTTATGGAGATGGTTGGTGTATCCAAGTCACAGAGTTCGGTTGATTATGCGATGCTTGAGTATTGTATCCGCGAGGATTTAAGATTCAAGGCAGATCGTATGATGGCTGTGCTTGATCCGATAAAACTTGTGATTGACAACTATCCGGAGGGACAGGTTGAATATTTTGATATCGATAATAACCAGGAAGATGAAGCTGCAGGCAAGCGCCAGGTTGCGTTTTCCAGAGAGTTATACATTGACCGCGAAGATTTTATGGAAGAACCACCAAAGAAATATTTCCGGTTATTCCCAGGAAATGAAGTTCGCTTAAAGGGTGCATATTTTGTAAAATGCATAGATTATAAGAAAGATGAAAATGGAGTCGTTACGGAGATTCATTGTACGTATGATCCGGAGACACGAAGTGGTTCCGGTTTCGAGGGTAGAAAAGTCAAAGGAACGATTCATTGGGTATCCGCAGAAAGTGCTGTCGATGCGGAAGTGCGTCTGTATGAGAATATCGTCGATGAAGAAAAAGGAAAGTTGAATGAGGATGGCACATTGAATTACAATCCGAATTCACTGACAGTCCTGAAAAATTGCAAGCTAGAGAAGTCACTTGGTGATGCAAAACCGGGAGACAAATTCCAGTTCCTGCGGCATGGGTATTTTTGCGTAGATGCGAAAGACTCGACCGACGAACAATTGGTATTTAACCGGATTGTCTCGTTGAAGAGTTCCTATAAGCCTGGAAAATAGGATGAAATGCCGGAAAAGGTACGGGAGGGAAGAATATGAGTATTTTTTCTGCTGTCGGAGGTTTGGGACTCGGCGGTTATGATGAATCAAAAATACTGGAACATGAATCGATAACAGACAAAAAGGAAACAACTGTTCTGCCGGAAAAGACACCGGAAGAATTAGAAAAAGAAGCATTGTTTGACAAAACGATAGAATGTCCGGTCTGTAACCTGACATTTAAAACAAAATGCGTGCGTGCAGGCAAAACAAGGCTGGAAGGAAAAGATTCTGATTTACGACCGATTTACAAAAATGTGGATCCGATAAAATATGATGTGATTACATGTGACCGGTGTGGATATTCTGCGCTTAACCGGTATTTTGGCAAATTGATGGACCGTCAGATCAAAGATATCAAAGAACAGATCGGATTAAAGTTTAGTGGCTTTGATTCGTCATCCGACAAAGAGATATTTACGTATGACGATGCTATTACACGTTATCAGCTTGCGCTTGTTACTGCAATCGTGAAGAAAGCAAAAAGCAGCGAGCGGGCATATACGTGCTTGAAGTATGCCTGGGTGCTGCGCGGAAAAAGACAGTTTCTGACATCAAAGAAGGAAGGAATCCGGCCGGAGGAGATACGGTCGCTATATGGAGATGAACTGGAATGCCTGAAAAATGCGTATGAAGGCTTTTTGCAGGCTGTTTCAACGGAGACATTTCCAATTGCAGGAATGGATGAAAATACACTCAATTATCTTCTGGCAGACCTGGCACGCAGACTTGGCAGAAATGAAGAGGCATTACGCCTGCTTTCGGATGTGATTACATCCAGGACAGCGTCTTCTCGTATGAAGGATGAAGCACTTAAGATAAAGGAATTAATCCGGGAGAGTATCAAGAACAAAAATTAAGGTGGAGCATATCCTGTAGTAACAGGATGATTGGGTATGGATGCAAATAATATGATGAAAGAGTTTCCTTTGCATGTCTACGATTCCGAGGAAAAAAACTATAATATTTATATAGTACTTTCCAAGACACAGACACTTCCGTCCAATGTGATCAAGATGTGGACGCGGGAGCCATATGCGCATACATCACTTGCGTTAGACGTGGAATTAAAGGAAATGTACAGCTTTGCAAGGAAGCGTTTACATAATCCGTTTGATTGCGGGTTTATTAATGAGGATATTACAACTGGTGTGTTCGGCAGAGATACACAGACAACCTGTCGTGTCAGCCGGTTGCGTGTAACGAAAGAACAATACGAAAAAATACTAAAAATTCTGGACGATTTTAAAAGTGAAAAGGCGATATACCGGTACAATTACCTTGGAATACTTGGAGTGATGTGCCATTGGTCTGTCGAACGCAGATATAATTATTTCTGCTCGCAGTTTGTTTCTTTTGTTTTGAAGAAAGCGGGAGTACCGCTTTTCGGAAAGAAACCGGGACTTACCTGTCCGCGCGATTTCAGGACGTGTGATATGCTTGAAACAATCTACGAAGGGAAAATGCGCAATTATCGTAATTTCCTGCGATTGCATTTCCACAGAGATACAGAGACAGGTGATTATATTGTAAATTAAATAAAAAGAGCACAACGAAAACGCTGTGCTCTTTTTGTGCAAAATAAGATAAAAATGGAGGGACGAGAAATGGCAGAACAGCTGTATACGATTCCGGTCAATGATGCATTTACAACAGATTGTGAGTGCCCGATCTGTGAGATGAACCGGCAATTAGAACGAAATGCCATCGAATATACGATGGGACCAAGCTACATGGAGGATGACAACCGGGCAATGACCGATGAACAGGGCTTCTGCGCGCACCATGTGCGGATGCTTTATGCGGAGAAAAACCGGCTGGGACTTGCCCTGATGCTAAAGACGCACACGGATAAGACGATTCGGGACTTGAAGGCATTAAGCAGCGGAAAGCCGGTTGTGTCGGGAGGTCTTTTCAAGAAGCAGGCAAGTTCTACAGTCAGCGATTATATTAAACGACTCGAGGATTCCTGCTTTATCTGCAACCGGATGAAGGAGACATCCATGCGGTATATCGATACGATTTTTCATCTGTGGAAGAAGGAACCGGAGTTTCGGAAAAAATTTGCTGATTGTAAAGGTTTTTGTACCTATCATTACGGAGTTCTGTATGATGCGGGCAGTGTGAAGCTTCCGAAGGATGCCTATGCAGAATTTCAGGAGGTTTTGAACAAGACATATTTTGATGGCATGGAGCGGGTGAATGGTGACATTGGTTGGTTTATCGATAAATTTGATTACCGGTATAAGGACGAGCCATGGAAGAATGCAAAGGATTCGCTGCCGCGGGGGATTATCAAGACCAATCATACAATTATAGAATCGTAACAGAGTAGAATACAGACAGAAGAGTTACATGCTTTTCTGTCTGTTTTTTGTTGTTATGTCATAAAACCAATGCAGCAGTCATACATTATTTACAGGCTGTCCGGCAAATTGTGTTCATTTGGTTAAATTTGCAAATTAGGGGTTGATTTTTTCAAAAAAATGAGTACAATAAGAATTATGTTAGCACTCAATCAGTATGAGTGCTAAAAATAAAAATTAGGAGGTCGGGTATATTATGAAGTTAACACCATTAGGAGACAGAGTTGTATTGAAGCAGTCCGTTGCAGAAGAGACGACAAAATCAGGTATCGTTCTTCCGACACAGTCACAGGAAAAACCACAGTATGCAGAGGTCGTTGAAGTTGGCCCTGGCGCTGTTGTAGATGGCGAGAAGGTTCCGATGGAAGTAAAGGCTGGCGATAAAGTAATCTATTCAAGATATGCAGGAACAGAAGTAAAGCTTGGGGATGATGAGTACATCATTGTGAAGCAGGCAGATATTCTTGCAATCGTTCAGTAGGAGGCGCCCATGGAACGAAGTTCCATTCAGGATGGCACCGACGACATGCCGCTGAGCGCAGCGAGGGGGCAGTACCTACAGAAAGGTAAGGAAGCATGGGTACGAAGAAAGTATTGCCGTTATCATTAGAAGATGCGAAAAAAACTAGGAGGCGTAATACAATGGCAAAGGAAATTAAGTATGGAGCAGAAGCCAGAAAGGCTTTGGAGGCAGGCGTAAACCAGCTTGCAGATACAGTTAGCGTAACACTTGGACCAAAAGGAAGAAACGTAGTTCTTGCAAAGTCATTTGGTTCCCCACTCATCACAAATGATGGTGTGACAATCGCAAAGGAGATTTCTCTTGAAGATCCGTTTGAGGATATGGGTGCACAGATCGTAAAGGAAGTTGCAACCAAGACAAACGATGTTGCCGGTGATGGTACAACAACAGCAACTGTTCTTGCACAGGCAATGATCAATGAAGGTATGAAGAACTTAGCAGCCGGAGCAAACCCAATCGTACTTCGTAAGGGTATGAAGAAGGCTTGTGATGCAGCCGTAGACGCAATCTCAGAGATGAGTGAGTCAATCAATGGCAAGGAGCAGATTGCAAGAGTTGCTTCTATCTCTGCCGGTGATGATGGTGTCGGTGAGCTCGTTGCAGATGCAATGGAGAAGGTTTCTAAGGATGGCGTTATCACAATCGAAGAGTCTAAGACAATGAAGACAGAGCTTGACTTAGTAGAAGGTATGCAGTTTGACCGTGGTTATGTAAGTGCTTATATGGCAACAGATATGGAGAAGATGGTTGCAGAGCTGGATAACCCATATATTTTGATCACAGATAAGAAGATTTCTAATATTCAGGATATCCTTCCGCTTCTGGAGCAGATCGTACAGGGTGGACAGAAGCTTTTGATCATCGCTGAGGATATCGAGGGCGAGGCTCTTACAACATTGATCGTAAATAAGCTGCGTGGTACATTCTCAGTCGTAGGTGTAAAGGCACCTGGCTATGGTGACAGAAGAAAAGAAATGCTGCAGGATATTGCAATCCTGACAGGTGGTACAGTCATCTCTGAGGAGCTTGGCTATGATTTGAAGGAGACAACTCTGGATCAGCTTGGACGTGCAAAGAGCGTCAAGGTTGCCAAGGAGAATACAGTCATCGTTGATGGTTGTGGCGCAAAGGCAGACATCGAGGCAAGAGTGAATGTAATCAAGGCACAGCTTGCTGAGACAACATCTGAGTTTGATAAGGAGAAGCTGCAGGAGAGACTGGCAAAGCTTGCCGGTGGAGTTGCTGTTATCCGTGTTGGTGCTGCAACTGAGACAGAGATGAAAGAAGCAAAGCTTCGTCTCGAAGATGCTTTGAACGCTACAAGAGCAGCCGTAGAAGAGGGTATCATCGCAGGTGGCGGATCTGCATATATCCATGCTTCTAAGAAGCTGAATGCTCTGATCGATACATTGGAAGGCGACGAGAAGACCGGAGCAACAATCATTGCGAAGGCATTGACAGCACCGCTTGCTCATATTGCATCCAATGCAGGTTTGGAGGGCGCAGTCATCATCAACAAGATCAAAGAGTCTGAGGTTGGTGTTGGATTTGATGCTTACAAGGAAGAGTATGTAAACATGATCGAAGCAGGTATCATCGATCCTGTGAAGGTTACAAGAACAGCATTGCAGAATGCAACATCTGTTGCTTCTACATTCCTTACAACAGAGTCTGTTGTTGCAGACATTAAGGAAGATGCTCCGGCTATGCCAGCAGGTGGCATGGGCGGCGGCATGGGAATGATGTAATAACCTGAGCAACGCATATAAAAATAAAAACACGGCGGTTACGCAAGTTTACTTGTGGTAACCGCCGTGTTTTTATTTTTATGTATGTTGCGAAGCAACATACTGAGCTGGAGCGAAGCGGAAGCGAAGTAGCGTTGCTCAGCTTATTATTCTATGCGAAGCACCATAGTCGGCAAGCTACGAAGTATCTTGCGACTGCGTGCTCAGGTTATTACATTTCCTTTTTTTTATTGACAATACGTATAAATACGTATAAAATAATAAAAAGGAGAACAATATGCCAACAACATCAAAAGCAATGATCAAAAAACTAAAGAAACATGGATTTGAAATTATATCGCAAAATGGATCACATGTGAAATTAACGAATAAAGAAACGCACAAAACAGTGATTGTGCCATATCACTGTAAAGATTTGAAAACAGGTTTAGAACAGGCAATATTAAAACAGGCAGGAATAAAGGAGGAGAAATAACTATGCATCATTATTTTTATCCGGCTATATTTCATAACGACGAGAAGGGTGGCTATTGGATTTCATTTCCAGACTTCCCGGAATGTATGACACAGGGAGAAACAATGGAAGAAGCATATGAGATGGCGGTAGAGGCAATGGGATTATGCATTGATGACCGGCTGAAAAACGAAGAATCGTTACCGGAAGTATCTGCCCCTGTGGATTATATATTACAGGAGGGCGATTTTTCCTGCCTGATTGAATTTGATCTGGTACAGTACAGGAAAAAACACAACACAAAATCTGTGAAGAAAACACTCAGTATTCCGGAATGGTTAAATGAAGCAGCGATGGAACATGATATAAATTTTTCTCAGGTACTTCAAGAGGCATTGATGAAGAAAATAGGGATTTAACATCCCCACATCCCCAGAAATTTCCGTAACACCTCGGACTTTCCGCGGCTCTTCGGGTACACGAACCCGACAGTGCGCTCTGCAACCGGATGGGAGAGTGGAAGTTCTAAAATCTGGCCGGTTGCCAGATAATCGGTTGCAAATTCCCGCACAACACTGGCAACTCCCATACCGATGGCGGCAAAGTCAATGAGCAGATCCATATTATTCACTTCGAGGATCTGCTGAGGGTGAATGCCCTCAGATTCCAGATAATCATCAATATGCGTTCGTGTGATATTATTCTTTTCCAGTAACATCAGATTTGATTTTTCCAAAATATCTTTCATGGCAAATCCGGCTTCATTTTCGTATTGTACAGACAATCTGCTATTCTTTCGGCTTTCGTCTGTACCAGCATCCTGTATATTCCCCATAATTCCAATCAGATTTCCGGCGAAAAGCCATGGGTTTACTTGCTCCGGCACTAGCTCCTCCTGTTCCCGCAGGTGCAGGTTGGAGAGGTAAGTTTCATTTACGACGAAGATGTCGTGAATCGTGCTGACATCCTGATATTCAAAGCCGGCAGGGATATCTGTCTTGCAGATCAGTCCGATGTCGATGCGCCCGTCATTCAGAAGCTTCAGTGTGTTGACCGTGGAATGACAGTCGATGATAATCTTGATATGCGGATTTTCTGAGATAAAGGTCTGCAGTTTGTCTAATAAAATATGTTTGCAAAGAGAGGTACTGACACCGATTCGTACCTGTCCGATGCCGAGCTCATGGATATGTCGGATCTCGTCCTCCCCCTGTGAGATATTCGAGAATGCTTTCTCGATATGGCTGTATAGCACCTGCCCCTCGTCCGTCATAGTCACGCCCTTGGAAGAACGCAGAAAGAGCTTCACATGCAGTCCGTCCTCAAGCTTGGAGATTGCTTTCGAGATCGCAGGCTGGCTGATAAACAGCATATCGGCAGCCTTGCTGATATTTCCGGTATTTGCAACGGTATAAAATACTCTGTAATAATTCAGATTATCAAACATAACATCCTCTCATTTCTTTCCGTATAAACGAATCTTTCCTATAACATTGGAATATTCTATATAGATAATATTCCATTTTCATATTATAAATAATTTCAGCTGGATTTAATATAGCATATCTAAACTATAACCACAAGTTATAAACGGTATTCATATTATATATTGTAATTATAGAAAGAAATATGGTATGATTTTAACATTATTAGTAGAACTAGGAGGAAATGATTATGGGAATGACCATGACGCAGAAAATACTTGCGAAACATGCAGGTCTTGCAAGTGTGGAAGCAGGACAGTTGATTGAGGCAGATTTGGACTTAGTGCTTGGTAACGATGTCACAACACCGGTTGCCATTCATGAGATGGAAAAGTTTAATAAGAAGGAAGTGTTTGATAAGAGCAAGATTGCACTTGTTATGGATCACTTCACACCAAATAAAGATATTAAGAGTGCAGAGCATTGTAAATGCGTACGCGAGTTCTCAGGAGAAAATGAAATCGTGAATTTCTTTGATGTCGGAGAGATGGGAATCGAGCATGCATTGCTTCCGGAAAAAGGATTGATCGTTGCAGGCGAGACATGCATCGGAGCTGATTCACATACATGTACCTATGGTGCCCTTGGCGCATTCTCCACAGGTGTCGGCAGTACGGATATGGCAGCCGGTATGGTGACGGGCAAGGCATGGTTCAAGGTGCCATCTGCAATCAAGTTTAATATCGTAGGAGAGAAAGCACCATATATCAGCGGAAAAGATGTGATCCTTCACATCATTGGTATGATCGGTGTGGACGGCGCACTCTATAAGTCTATGGAATTTGTTGGTGAGGGAATCAAGAACCTTACTATGGATGATCGTTTCACGATTGCGAACATGGCAATCGAGGCAGGTGCAAAGAACGGTATCTTCCCAGTCGATGAGCAGACAGAAGCTTACATGAAGGAACATTCTACAAAGTCGTATACAAAGTACGAGGCAGACGCCGATGCAGTATACGATGAGGAATATACGATTGACCTTTCAACCTTAAAGCCAACCGTTGCATTCCCGCATCTTCCGGAGAATACAAAGACAATCGATGAAGTCGGTGATATCAAGATTGATCAGGTAGTCATCGGTTCCTGTACAAACGGAAGAATCTCGGATATGCGTATCGCTGCGGATATCATCAAGGGCAGACATGTGGCAAAGGGTGTACGTGTGATCGTGATCCCGGGCACACAGGAGGTTTATCTGCAGATGCTCGAAGAAGGTCTGACAAAGGCATTTATCGAGGCAGGTGCAATCGTATCAACTCCAACCTGTGGACCATGCTTAGGTGGACATATGGGTGTTATGGCGGCCGGAGAAAAGTGTGTTTCCACAACTAACCGTAATTTCGTCGGACGTATGGGACATGTAGATTCCGAGGTATATCTTGCAAGCCCGGCGGTTGCAGCAGCATCTGCAATTACAGGTAAAATCAGCTGCCCATGTGAATTGAAGTAATATGGTACAGTGATACTAAGAATTTGGAGGAATAGAGAATGAAAGCATACGGAACAGTACATAAATATGGTGACAATGTAGATACAGACGTAATCATTCCGGCAAGATATCTGAACTCTTCAGATCCTGCGGAGCTTGCGAAAAACTGTATGGAGGATATCGATAAGGACTTTGTGAAGCGTGTGAAGCCGGGCGATATCATGGTAGCAAATAAGAACTTTGGATGTGGTTCATCCAGAGAGCATGCACCGATTGCAATCAAGGCATCCGGTATCAGTTGCGTAATCGCTGAGACATTTGCCAGAATCTTCTATCGTAACGCAATCAATATCGGTCTTCCGATTATTGAGTGTCCGGAGGCAGCCAAAGGAATTGAGGCAGGTGATATGGTAGAGGTTGATTTTGACAGCGGTATGATCTACAACAAGACAAAGGGAACCGAGTTCAAGGGACAGGCATTCCCACCGTTCATGCAGAAGATCATCAAAGAGGGCGGCCTGATCAATTATATCAATGCAAAAGAGAATAATTAAGTTTCGATAACAGGAGATGGAGAAAAATCATGAATTGTAATATAGCAGTTATAAAGGGTGACGGTATCGGACCGGAGGTTGTCACACAGGCAATGAAGGTGTTAGATGCAATCGGAGAAAAGTTTGGCCATACATTTAATTATGAGCAGCTTCTGATGGGCGGATGTTCGATTGATGCACATGGTGTTCCGCTGACAGACGAAGCGGTCGCAAGAGCGAAGGCAAGTGATGCAGTATTACTTGGTTCTATCGGTGGCAATACAAGCACATCGCCTTGGTATAAGCTTCCACCGGAGAAGAGACCGGAAGCCGGACTTCTGAAGATTCGTAAGGAATTAGGACTTTTTGCAAATTTAAGACCGGCCAATCTCTACGAACAGTTAAAGGGGGCATGCCCTTTGAAGGCGGAAATCGCAGACCGCGGTTTTGATATGATGATCATGCGAGAGCTGACCGGTGGTCTTTACTTCGGTGCAAGAGAGACAAAGGAAGTAGATGGTGTGATGACAGCCGTAGATACACTGACTTATAACGAAAATGAGATCCGTCGTATCGCAATCAAGGGCTTTGATATCGCGATGAAGCGCCGCAAGAAGGTAACAAGTGTTGATAAGGCAAACGTGCTTGATTCCTCAAGACTCTGGAGAAAGATCGTGGAAGAGGTTGCCAAGGATTATCCGGAAGTAACATACGAGCATATGCTTGTCGATAACTGTGCAATGCAGCTTGTCAAAGATCCGGCACAGTTCGATGTCGTATTAACAGAGAATATGTTTGGTGACATCTTATCCGATGAGGCATCTATGATCACAGGTTCCATCGGTATGCTGGCATCCGCATCCCTGAACGAAACAAAATTCGGTATGTACGAGCCAAGCGGTGGTTCAGCACCGGATATTGCCGGACAGGACAAGGCAAATCCAATCGCAACAATTCTTTCCGCAGCGATGATGCTCCGCTACACATTCGATCTCGACAAAGAGGCAGATGCCATCGAGAACGCAGTCAAGCAGGTGCTTATAGATGGTTTCCGTACATGCGATATCGTGTCAGAAGGCACAACCCTTGTCGGCTGTAACGAGATGGGCGACAAGATTGTAGAGCGGATTTAGGGTAGTAAGGTAAAATAAATATATCTTTCGGATTATGAAATATATGCTTAACGATGATATATGAATATTTAATCAATAAGTGTAGGAGAGATAGGAGAACTATCAATTCCTAAGCAGACCATTGAAACACGCCGGCACTTAATGAACTGTGCCAACGCAGTTGGTGCAGTGAATTTAGTGCTGTTGCGTGGTGTCACTGAGCGAGAGCGTGTCTGCATGAATTTCGTATTTGCCCTATCTCCATAGTCAATGTGTAAATTAGTTATTATGAGAAAGGAAAAGAAAAATGAAGAGTGATAACGTAAAAGTCGGCATGCAGCAGGCACCACACAGAAGCTTGTTCAATGCCCTTGGAATGACAGAAGAAGAAATGAAGAAACCGATGGTTGGTATCGTATGCTCTTACAACGAGATCGTACCCGGCCATATGAACTTAGATAAGATTGCCCAGGCGGTTAAACTTGGCGTCGCAGAGGCTGGCGGTGTGCCGGTGATGTTCCCGGCAATCGCTGTCTGCGACGGTATCGCCATGGGACATATCGGAATGAAGTATTCCCTTGTAACAAGAGATCTGATCGCAGATTCAACCGAGTGTATGGCAGTTGCCCATCAGTTTGATGCACTTGTCATGATCCCGAACTGCGATAAGAATGTACCGGGACTTCTGATGGCAGCAGCCAGAGTCAACGTACCAACCGTATTCGTATCCGGTGGTCCGATGCTTGCCGGTCATGTAAAGGGGCATAAGACAAGCCTTTCATCTATGTTTGAGGCAGTTGGTTCTTATGCAGCAGGCAAGATGACAGAAGAGGATGTCAATGATTTCGAGTGCCATGCATGTCCAACCTGTGGATCATGTTCGGGTATGTACACTGCAAACTCTATGAACTGTCTGACAGAGGCACTTGGTATGGGACTTCCTGGAAATGGTACAATCCCAGCCGTATATTCTGAGAGACTGAAGCTTGCAAAGCGTGCCGGTTATGCAGTTATGGAGATGTACAAGAAGAACATCTGCCCAAGAGACATCATCACAAAGGATGCTATCATGAACGCATTGACAGTGGATATGGCACTTGGATGTTCTACAAACTCTATGCTTCATATCCCGGCAATCGCACATGAGATCGGATTTGACTTTGATATTTCCATGGCAAATGAAATTAGTGCGAAGACACCGAATCTCTGCCACTTGGCACCGGCAGGTCCGACATATATGGAGGACTTGAACGAGGCCGGAGGCGTGTATGCAGTGATCAACCAGCTCTGTGAGGCAGGACTGATCAATGAAGATTGCATGACAGTAACCGGCAAGACAATCGGAGAGGCGGTAAAGGGACATAAGAACCTGAATCCGGAAGTGATCCGTCCGATGGCAAATCCATACAGCTCAACCGGCGGACTTGCCGTATTGAAGGGAAATATCGCACCGGATGGCTCTGTAGTCAAACGTTCTGCGGTTGTTCCGGAGATGCTGCAGCATGAAGGCCCGGCACGTGTATTCGAATGTGAGGAAGATGCAATCGCAGCAATCAAGGGCGGCAAGATCGTGGAAGGCGATGTTGTTGTAATCCGTTACGAGGGACCAAAGGGTGGTCCAGGTATGCGGGAAATGCTGAATCCGACATCGGCAATCGCCGGTATGGGACTTGGATCTTCGGTAGCGCTGATCACAGATGGACGTTTCTCAGGTGCAAGCCGCGGCGCTTCTATCGGACATATCTCACCGGAGGCGGCGGTTGGAGGTCCGATCGCTTTGATCGAGGAGGGTGATATCATCAGCATTGATATCGATGCATGTACGATCAATGTGAAGGTTTCCGACGAGGAGCTTGCAAAGCGGAAAGAAGCATGGACACCAAGAGAACCAAAGGTAACAACCGGATATCTGGCAAGATATGCAAAGATGGTAACATCCGGCAACCGTGGCGCGGTTTTGGAACTGAAGTAAAAATGATTGAATAATTGACAACATTGTGCTATCCTATGTAATATTGGTTATCTGACAGGAAGAAAAAGGATAAATCAAGTTGTATGTAGATAAGGAGAAGTTTATGAAACAATTAACTGGATCAGAAATAGTGATTGAATGTCTGAAAGAACAGGGCGTTGACACAGTATTTGGATATCCGGGAGGAACGATCCTGAATGTCTATGATGCATTGTATAAGCATCAGGATGAAATTCATCATGTCCTGACATCCCATGAGCAGGGTGCAAGTCATGCAGCGGATGGATATGCAAGAGCAACTGGTAAGGTTGGCGTATGTATGGCGACTTCCGGTCCGGGTGCAACAAATCTTGTAACCGGTATTGCAACTGCATATATGGATTCGATTCCGCTTGTTGCAATCACTGCAAACGTAGGTGTTTCTCTTCTTGGAAAGGACAGCTTTCAGGAGATTGATATTGCAGGTGTAGTTATGCCGATCACGAAGCATAGCTTTATCGTAAAGAATGTACATGAACTGGCAGATACGATCCGCCGCGCATTCAAGATCGCACAGTCGGGCAGACCGGGTCCGGTTCTTGTCGATATTACAAAGGATGTAACTGCGAATGTTGCAGATTATGAGCCGAAGGCACCGGAGCCAATCGAGCGCGTGACCAAGACAATCCGTGCAGAGGATATCGACACCGCGATTAAGATGATCGAGAATTCGAAGAAGCCTATGATTCTTGTCGGTGGTGGTGTCGTAGCGGCAGATGCATCCAAGGAACTGAAGAAATTTGCAGAGAAGATTGATGCAGTTGTCTGTGATACTCTGATGGGCAAGGGCGCATTTCCGGGAACAGATGACCGTTACACAGGCATGATTGGTATGCATGGAACCAAGGTGTCAAACTTCGGTATCAATCAGGCAGATCTGGTAATCGTGATTGGTGCGAGATTCTCAGACCGTGTAACCGGTAATGCAAGCAAGTTTGCAAATCAGGCAAAGATTTTACATATTGATATTGATGCAGCAGAAATCAATAAGAATGTGGAAGTTGATGCAAGTGTTGTCGGTGATGCCAAAGAAATACTGAAGATGATCTCTACCAGAATCAAGGCTGATAAAAAGCCGGAGTGGAGAGCACAGATCGATGCACTCAAAGAGCAGTATCCGGATCATGCGGATATGAATGAATTCTCGGGACCGGCGATCATCAACAAGATCTATGAGCTGACAGAGGGCAATGCAACAATTACAACGGATGTAGGACAGCATCAGATGTGGGCAGCCCAGTATTATAAATTCAAAGAGCCAAGACAGCTTCTGACATCCGGCGGACTCGGAACAATGGGCTATGGCGTTGGCGCCTGTATCGGTGCCAAGTATGGACGTCCGGACCGTGTGGCAATCAACATTGCGGGAGATGGATGTTTCCGTATGAATATGAACGAGATTGCTACGGCAAGCCGTTACAATGTGCCAATCATCCAGGTTGTAATCAACAACCATGTGCTTGGTATGGTGCGTCAGTGGCAGACATTGTTCTACGATAAGCGTTATTCGAATACAATCTTAGATGATTCGGTTGACTTTGTGAAGGTAGCGGATGCACTTGGAGCGACCGGTTTCAGAGCTACAAATCTTCAGGAGTTTGAGGATGCCATGAAGCAGGCAATCGAGTTAAATAAGCCGGTTGTGATTGATTGTATCATCGGTAAGGATGATAAGGTATGGCCAATGGTTGCTGCAGGAGCAGCTTTGGAAACCTGTTTTGATCAGCAGGATTTAGATAATAAGTAGGAGGAAGAGGAAAAATGGCAAGAGTATTTAACTTTTCAGCAGGTCCTTCCGTATTGCCGGAGGTAGTGTTGAAGCAGGCAGCAGATGAGATGCTGGATTACAAGGGTTCCGGCATGAGCGTAATGGAGATGAGTCATCGCTCAAAAGTATACGATAACATCATCAAAGAAGCAGAAAAAGACCTTCGCGATCTGATGGATATTCCGGACAATTATAAGGTATTGTTCCTGCAGGGCGGTGCATCACAGCAGTTTGCTGCAATCCCGATGAACCTGATGAAAAACGGTGTTGCTGACTATATCATTACCGGTCAGTGGGCAAAGAAGGCAAGCGAAGAAGCAAAAAAGTACGGAAAGGTAAATATTGTTGCATCGTCGGCTGACAAGACTTTCAGCTATATTCCGGATTGCTCTGACCTTCCGATTTCCGAGGATGCAGATTATGTGTATATCTGCCATAACAATACAATTTACGGAACTACTTACAAGAAGCTTCCGAACACAAAGGGCAAGATCCTTGTAGCTGATATGTCTTCCGATATTTTGTCACAGCCAGTCAATGTATCTGATTATGGTCTGATTTACTTTGGCGTACAGAAGAACGTAGGACCGGCCGGTGTTGTTGTTGTGATCATCCGTGAGGATCTGATCCGTGATGACGTCCCAACTTACTGCCCGACCATGCTGAAGTACAAGACACAGGCAGATAACGACAGCTTGTATAACACACCTCCATGCTATGGTATTTACATCTGTGGTCTGGTGTTCAAGTGGGTAAAGGAAATGGGTGGACTTTCTGCAATGAAGATCCATAATGAAAAGAAGGCAGCTATCCTGTATGATTTCCTGGATTCTTCTAAGATGTTCCACGGAACAGTTGTGAAGGAAGACCGTTCTTTAATGAACGTTCCGTTCGTAACAGGCAACGAAGAGCTCGACGCCAAGTTCGTAAAGGAAGCAACAGCAGCAGGATTTGTAAATCTGAAGGGACACAGAACAGTCGGTGGTATGCGTGCAAGTATCTACAACGCAATGCCAATCGAGGGTGTTGAGAAGCTGGTTGCATTCATGAAGGACTTCGAGGAGAAGAACTCATAATAAGGGAGAGAAGAAAATGGCTAAGATTAATTGCTTGAATCCGATCGCAGCCTGCGGTATGGATTTGTTCAATGATACATATGAAGTGGTAGACAATTTTGCAGCAGCAGACGCGGTACTTGTCAGAAGTGCAGCAATGCATGACATGGAGCTTTCTGATAATCTGCTTGCAATCGCACGTGCAGGTGCAGGTGTCAATAACATCCCGCTTGACAAATGTGCAGAGAAAGGAATCGTTGTATTTAACACACCTGGCGCCAATGCAAACGGTGTAAAGGAACTCGTGATCGCAGGACTTTTGCTCGCATCCAGAGATCTGATGGGTGGTTATAACTGGGTAAAGGAAAATGCATCAGACGAGAATATCGCCAAGACAGTTGAGAAGCAGAAGAAACACTATGCCGGCTGTGAGATCATGGGTAAGAAGCTCGGCGTTATCGGTCTTGGTGCGATCGGTGCCAAGGTTGCAAACATTGCATTCCGGCTTGGCATGGAAGTATATGGCTATGATCCATATGTCTCTGTCGACGCAGCATGGAGACTTTCCAGCCATGTAAAACACATCAAGAATGTCGAAGATATTTACAAAGAGTGTGATTACATTACCGTACATGTACCTGCACTTGATTCTACAAAGGGTATGATCAACAAGGATGCATTTGCCATGATGAAGGATGGCGTGAAGATCCTGAACTTTGCAAGAGATGTCCTTGTAAATGACGATGATATGATTGAGGCACTTGCAAGTGGAAAGGTTGCTAAGTATGTAACTGATTTCCCAAATGCAAAGATTGCCGGAGTTGATAACGTCATCACATTGCCACACCTTGGCGCATCGACAGAGGAATCCGAAGATAACTGTGCGGTGATGGCAGTGAAAGAAATCATTGATTTTATCGAGAATGGTAATATCAAAAATTCCGTAAACTATCCGGCCTGCGATGCCGGCAAGTGTTCGGAAGCAGCAAGAGTTTGTGTATGTCACAAGAATATTCCGAATATGATCACGCAGTTTACTGGTGCATTTGCTTCCAAGGGTATCAATGTATCTGACATGGTAAGCAAGTCGAAGGGTGATTATGCTTACTCGGTATTTGATATTTCTGAGAAGGCAGATGAAGATACTGTAAAGACTATTTCCGGTATCGATGGCGTATTGAAAGTACGTGTAATTCAGTAAACAGGAGTTGGAGGATAATTAAATGAGTGATAAGTTAAAGGTAGGTATTCTTGGTGCAACCGGTATGGTTGGACAGAGATTTATTTCACTTCTTGAGAACCATCCATGGTTTGAGGTTGTGACAGTGGCAGCCAGCCCACGTAGTGCAGGCAAGACTTACGAAGAGGCAGTTGGTGACCGTTGGAAGATGGATACACCGATGCCGGAAGCGGTTAAGAAGCTGATCGTACACAATGTAAACGAAGTGGAAGAGGTTGCATCTACCGTTGATTTTGTATTCAGTGCGGTTGATATGTCCAAGGATGAGATCAAGGCTATCGAGGATGCATATGCAAAGACAGAGACACCGGTTGTTTCAAACAACAGTGCACATCGCTGGACGCCGGATGTTCCGATGGTAGTTCCGGAAATCAACCCGGAGCATATGAAAGTCATCGAGTTTCAGAAGAAGCGTCTTGGTACGACAAGAGGTTTCGTAGCAGTAAAGCCAAACTGCTCGATCCAGTCTTATGCACCGGTGCTTACAGCATGGAAGGAATTCGAGCCTTATGAGGTTGTTGCAACAACCTATCAGGCAATCTCAGGAGCAGGAAAGACATTCAAGGACTGGCCGGAAATGGTTGGAAATATCATCCCATTTATTGGTGGAGAGGAAGAAAAATCTGAGAAAGAGCCTCTTCGTATCTGGGGACATATCGATGAGGAGAAGGGTGAGATCGTTCCGGCAACAAGCCCGGTTATCACATGTCAGTGTATCCGTGTGCCTGTATTGAACGGACATACAGCAGCCGTATTCGTTAAGTTCAAGAAGAACCCAACGAAGGAACAGCTCATCGAGAAACTGGAGTCTTACAAGGGTGTTCCGCAGGAGCTTGGACTTCCAAGCGCTCCAAAGCAGTTTATCCGTTATATGGAAGAGGATAACCGTCCACAGGTTACTCTGGATGTGGATTATGAGAATGGCATGGGCATCTCCGTTGGACGTATCCGTGAGGATTCTGTCTACGACTGGAAGTTTGTCGGACTTTCCCACAACACAGTTCGTGGGGCTGCCGGTGGCGCTGTATTATGCGCAGAACTTCTCAAGGCACAGGGGTACATCACAAAAAAATAAAGTGATGCGAGAATGCCGACGATAGGCTTTGCCTGCTGAAAATATGTGCAGGAAGGCATAAAAACGTATTTGAACATTCCAAAAATAAGAAAAAGAACAAACAGACATTTTTCCTGACGAAACAGTGTGGAAATGCTTGTTTGTTCTTTTCATTTGTGGTAGAATTGAAATAATTAGGTTCTTATTGTATGCATGTCATACAGAGTAGAACATATAGAGAATTTTTATGTACATATATAGGAGGCACCAACCATGAAGAAATTGATTTTAGTAACTTCACCACCAGCTTGCGGCAAAACATTTATTTCCCGTAAGCTTGCAAAAGCACTTCCAAACTGCGTATACCTGGATAAGGATACTTTGATTGTATTGTCCAAGCAGATTTTCAAGGTCGCTGGCGAAGAGTACAACCGTTCATCTGATTTCTTCCAAAGAGAGATTCGTGATTACGAGTATTATGCAGTCCTTGATTTTGCATTTGAAGCGTTGGAGTACAACGATACGGTTCTGATTAATGCACCATTTACAGAGGAAATCCGTGACAACGAGTATCTTGACAATCTGCGTGCAAAGTTAAAGGAAAAGGATGCAGAATTATTTGTAGTATGGGTACATACAGATGTTGAAGTATGCCACGAGCGTATGATCAAGCGTGCATCTGACCGTGATGCATGGAAGCTTGCGCATTGGGATGAGTATATTGCGACACAGAATTTCAAACAGCCGGATAATATTCCGGAGTTGTTTGTATTTTACAATTCTTCCGAGGAAGAATACAAGAAATCCATCGATGCTGCTGTAAAGGCAATCCGTGGATAAACTGTCTTAGGAAGACAGACATGAGATACTTAGAGGAGAAAACATATGGCAATTATAAAACCGTTTAGAGCATATCGACCGAGAAAAGAAATTGTCAGCGAAGTGGCAGCATTGCCATATGATGTATATAACCGGGAAGAAGCAAAAAAAGCGGTGGAAGGAAAACCACTTTCTTTCCTGCGTATTGACCGTGCGGAGACTGCGTTTGATGATAGCGTGGATACTTATGCACCATGTGTATATGAAAAGGCAAAGGAACTGTTAGACGATATGATCGGGCGTGGTGACTATGTAGAAGACAAAATGCCGATGTATTATCTGTACGAGCTTGTGATGGATGGTAGATCCCAGACCGGAATTGTGGCATGTGCATCCATAGAGGATTATGAGTCCGGTGTCATCATGAAACATGAGAATACGCGGGAAGATAAAGAAATTGACCGTATCACGCATGTGGATACGTGCAATGCGCAGACGGGACCAATCTTTCTTGCCTACCGGGCACAGGCGGATATTGATGCAATCGTGACAAAGATCAAGACACGTCCGGCAGAAAATGATTTTGTCTCTGAGGATGGAATCACACACCGTGTATGGCTGGTGACAGACGTAGCAGATATTGCGGCAATTGAGCACGCATTTTCCGAAATGTCGCAGATTTATATTGCAGATGGACACCACCGGGCAGCGTCGGCAGTAAAGGTTGGAATCAAGAGGAAAAATGCAAACCCAAACCATACAGGAGAGGAAGAATACAATTATTTTCTATCCGTCCTGTTCCCACATGACCAGTTGAAGATTTTGCCATACAACCGGGTTGTCCGTGACTTAAATGGTTATACGAAAGAATCGTTTTTTGAGAAAATCAAGGCGAATTTTGATGTAGAGCCAGTGGATTGTGCGTACCAGCCGGAAGAAAAAGCAACATTTGGCATGTATCTCGATGGCACATGGTATAAATTACGTGCAAAATCACACATACTATCCGCAGATCCGGTGGATGGACTGGATGTATCAATCTTACAGGATCATCTGCTGGCACCGGTGCTTGGAATCGAAGATCCAAGAACGGATAAACGAATCGATTTTATTGGAGGAATTCGAGGTTTGTCAGAGCTGGAACGACGCGCAGACAGTGATATGAAGCTTGCATTTTCGATGTATCCGACGTCAATCGAAGAGCTTTTCGCAGTTGCGGATGCAAAGCGGTTGATGCCGCCGAAGTCAACCTGGTTTGAACCAAAGCTTAGAAGTGGAATCTTTATTCATAAATTGTAGAGAGGAGACACGTAAGACATGTCCAAAAGAAAAGCAGTTTTTGCTATAAACTGGATGGAAGTCGATGCTTTGGTCCAGGGCATTCACAACAACCCGCACCATATCCTTGGTATGCATGAGTGTATCGATGATTTGTATATCAATGCCTATCTGCCGGGAGCAAAGGTTGTAAATGCCATAGAAGTGTCCACGAGAAAAAAATACACACTTGTATCAGATCGTGTGCCAGGATTTTTCTCTGTGATAATCAAAGATAAAAAACCATTTGAATATAAATTAAATGTCCGGTTTGACAACGGCGATGAGGTGACATACTTCGATCCTTATGTATTTGAACCGGTGATCGATCCGATTGATATCAGTTTGTTCAATGAAGGTAAACATTATAGCATCTATGAGAAGATGGGAGCACATCCGATGATTGTCGATGGCGTGGAAGGCGTACTTTTCGCAGTCTGGGCGCCAAACGCAGACCGCGTATCTGTTGTTGGCAATTTCAATAACTGGGATGGCAGGAGACACCCGATGCGGAAGCTGGATTATTCCGGTATCTATGAATTGTTTATCCCCGGCAAGCTGGTTGGTGAGATTTATAAGTATGAGATCAAAGCAAAGTCCGGACAGGTATTCATGAAGAGTGATCCATATGCATATAGCAGCGAAGTACGTCCGGCAAATGCCTCCCGTATCGTGGATATTTCCTATAAGTGGAAAGATACCGCATGGATGGAGAAGCGGGAGACGAAAGATACAGACGCACAGCCGATGGCAATCTATGAGATGCATCTTGGCTCCTGGAAGCGCCCGACCGATGGCAGAGAGTTTTATAATTACCGGGATATTGCGAGCCTGCTTGCAGATTATCTGTTGATGATGAATTATAATTATGTCGAGTTGATGCCAATCATGGAGCATCCGTATGATCCGTCTTGGGGCTATCAGGTAACCGGATATTATGCACCGACATCCCGTTATGGTTCGCCGGCAGATTTCATGTATTTTGTGGATTATCTGCACAGCAAGGGAATCGGCGTGATTTTAGACTGGGTACCGGCACATTTTCCGAAGGACGAGCATGGACTTGGCAGATTTGACGGTACAGCACTGTATGAGCATGAGGACCCACGACGTGGCGAACACCCACACTGGGGTACGTATATATACAATTACGGACGCAACGAAGTCCGGAATTTCTTAGTTGCAAATGCACTTTACTGGGCTGAAAAATATCATATCGATGGTATCCGGATCGATGCAGTTGCATCTATGTTGTATCTTGATTATGGACGCGGCGATGGTGAGTGGCTGCCGAACATCTATGGCGGTAATGAGAATCTCGAAGCAATTGATTTCATTAAGGAAGTCAACAGCAAGATGCACGAGCTGCACAAGGGTGTGATCATGATTGCGGAGGAGTCAACGGCATGGCCGATGATGACGCATCCGGTTGAGGCTGGCGGACTTGGATTTGATTACAAGTGGAATATGGGATGGATGAACGACTTCCTAAGTTATATGAAGCTCGATCCGCTGTACCGCAAATACCACCACAATGATTTGACGTTCAGTATGGTATATGCATATAGTGAAAAATTCATTCTGGTGCTTTCCCATGATGAGGTTGTCCATGAGAAAGGGTCTATGATTACGAAGATGCCGGGTGGATACGAAGACAAGTTTTCAAATCTGCGTGTGGCATATGGGTATATGATGACGCATCCGGGCAAGAAGCTTCTGTTCATGGGACAGGAGATTGCGCAATTTTCAGAGTTCAATGAGGCTGCGGAAGTGGATTGGTCGTTATTTGAGTTTGATGCGCATGTGTTTATGCAAGGCTATGTCAAAGAACTAAACGAGCTCTATAAGACAGAACCGGCGCTCTATGAACTGGATTCGTCTCCGGAAGGATTTGAGTGGATCAACTGTAACAGTGCAAATACAAGCCTTCTTTCCTATATCCGGAAAGGAAAAAAAGAAAGCGATACGCTTTTGATTTTATGTAATTTCACTCCGATGGAGCATAAAGCATACAAGCTTGCAACACCATCTGGCGGCAGATGGCAGGAAATCTTCTCGAGTGATAACAGCCGGTATGGCGGGGAAGGTCGAAATAACAAGACAGTAAAGCAGGCAAAGAAAGAACCTTGTGACGCACAGGAACATTATATTTCAGTCACGGTTCCGCCGCTTTCTATCAGTGTATTTAAAAAGAAAACAGGTAGATAAAAACAAGACACGGGCTGTCCTTTGCAAGAAGGGCAGCCTGTGATGCGTTTTAGAATAATTGAGTATATGCTTATATGAACATGTCTATGAGAGAAATAAGTGACTTTCGGCTCGACCGACAGGATTGTAGGTATAAGCATAGAGTTCACAGCGAAAAGGAGGAAGTTGCTTGGAAGATATAAAAGATATGGAACCGTCCAAAATTGAAGAGTATCTGAACAAACTCGGAGATTGGGCGTTAAATAAAGGATTTCAATTAATACTTGCAATACTTTGCATGTATATCGGCATGAAGTTGTCAAAACTGATTGTGAAGATGATACGCAAATCCTTCCAAAAGTCGAATATGGAGGAGAGTGTTGCATCATTTCTCCTGTCATTGATCAAGTTTACACTTTATGCAATCGTGTTTATCACAGCAGCCTCTATCGTCGGATTCCAGGTGACATCCCTTGTGACGATACTTGGTACCGCGAGTCTGGCAATCGGACTTGCATTGCAAGGCAGTCTTGCGAATTTTGCGGGCGGTGTTTTAATTTTGCTTTTGAAACCATTCCGTGTGGGAGATTATATTATTGAGAATGATAAACAATGCGAAGGAACCGTGATTGCCATTGATATTTTCTACACGAAACTTCAAACGTATGATAACCGGATTGTTGTTATTCCAAATGGAAATATTACATCTAATTCCATTGTGAATGTGACGACAGCGGGAACGCGCAAACTGGATATCGCGGTCGGCGTAGCCTATGATTCGGATCTGAAGAAAGTAAAGGATACATTGTATCAGGTTGTAACGGAAAATCAGTATTATGACAAGACGAAGGAAATCGATGTGTTCGTGGATTCCTTTGGGGACAGCAGTATCAAGATGGGCGTCCGCTGTATGGTTGCAACGGAGAATTACTGGAAAGCAAAATGGGAAATCCAGGAGAACATCAAATACGCGTTTGACGCACAGGGAATCGAGATTCCATTTGATCAGATGGAAGTGACTGTGAGACAGGAATCCAAATGATAAAATGCATGATTCCACGTGAAAACAGTGCGCACGGACAGATGCATAGACCACGTGAAAACAGTATGTCTGGACAGAAAAATGTCACATATGGAAAAAATATCCGATATGTGCTATTATATAAAGTTGACAAAAAAGGAAAAATATGTAGGAGGCAATAGAAATGACAAAGATTGATATTCTTTCAGGATTTTTAGGAGCAGGTAAGACAACCTTGATCAAAAAGCTGATTGCAGAGGCATATCAGGGCGAGAAGCTTGTACTGATTGAGAATGAGTTTGGTGAGATCGGTATTGATGGCGGTTTTATGAAGGATGCAGGCGTGGAAGTCACAGAGATGAATTCCGGATGTATCTGCTGTTCCCTTGTCGGAGATTTTGGTACAGCATTGAAGAAGGTAATCGTAGATTATGCACCGGATCGTGTAATTATTGAGCCATCCGGTGTTGGTAAGCTGTCAGATGTGATGAAGGCAGTTGAAGATGCAAAGCAGGATGCCGATGTCGTAATCAACAGTGCAACAACGGTTGTTGATGTGGCAAAATGCAAGATGTATATGAAGAACTTCGGCGAGTTCTTCAATAACCAGGTAGAGAGTGCCGGAACCATCGTGCTTTCCCGTACACAGAATGTACCGGAGAAGAAGGTAAGTGATACTGTCGCTATGCTGCGTGAGCATAACAAGGATGCAGCCATCATCACAACACCTTGGGATGAGATCGACGGTAAGGTAATCCTGGATGCTATGGAGCATGCAAATACACTCGATAAGCTGATCAAAGAGGCAGTTGAGATTGCAAGAAAGCATGAGGAAGAGCATCATCACCACCATCATGACCACGATCATGAAGAGCATGACCATGATCACGACCATGAGGAGCATGAGCATCATCACGATCACGACCATGAGGAGCATGAGCATCATCACGATCACGACCATGAGGAGCATGAGCACCATCATGATCACGACCATGAGGAGCATGACCATCACGAGCATGGACCGGGGTGTACATGCGGATGCCACGACCATGACCACCATCATGATCATCATGCAGATGAGGTATTTACAAGCTGGGGTAAGGAGACTGCCAAGAAGTTTGCAGATGCCGATATGGAACAGATCCTGAAGACACTGGCTGACAATGCAGAGGAATATGGAATTATCCTCCGTGCGAAAGGAATCGTTCCAAATACAGATGGCGAGTGGATTCATTTTGATCTGACACCGGGCGAATATGAGATTCGTAAGGGTGCTGCCGATTATACAGGAAAGCTTTGCGTCATCGGAAGCAATCTGAAGGAAGACAAGCTGGCAGAGTTGTTCGGGGTTGCATAAACCGGAGCAGCGGGAAGATAATAATAGGCGGTTGAGAAGTGGCAGGATCCGGTATGCGGGATCTGCCCCGCTTCCCGGCTGACGGACAGATAGAGAAGAAAGGAAATAGAGTATGGGACCAACAAAGGAAGTAGAAGAGATTCCGGTATATATGTTTATGGGCTTTCTGGAAAGCGGAAAGACAACCTTTGCGAACGAAACTCTGATTGACCGTGGATTTACAGAAGGCGAACCGACCCTTCTGCTTGTCTGCGAAGAGGGAATCGAGGAGTACGACGAGGAGTATCTGAAGAGTCAGAATATCTTCGTGGAATATCTGGAGGAATCCAACTTAAATACCGAATATCTGCTTGACCTGCAGGATAAGTACAAGCCGACCCGCGTGATGATCGAGTATAACGGTACATGGAAGATGGATAAGCTGTTTTCCATCCGCGTGCCAAAGGGCTGGACGATCGTACAGGTCATCACATTTGTCGATGCATCCACCTTTGATGTGTATGTGACAAATATGAAAGCGATGATGATGGAACAGTTATCGAGCGCGGATATGATCATCTTCAACCGATGCGATGAGAATACAAAGCGTGCGGAGTACCGCCGGAGCATCCGTGCGGTAAATCGTCGTGCACAGGTGATCTTCGAGAACAAGGATGGCGCAGCCGATGTCGGTGATGAAGAGTTAGATCTGCCATATGAGATTGATAAGCCAAGCATCACACTCGAAGATGAAGATTACGGTATCTTCTATATCGATGCCTGCGACAATCCGGACAAATATGTAGGAAAGCAGATTACATTTAAGGCGATGGTACACAAGCCAAAAAGCTACAAGGCAAATGAATTCGTACCGGGACGATTTGCAATGACCTGCTGTGCCGAAGATGTGGCATTTATCGGATTTAAGTGCTATTCCGATCTGACAAAGCATCTGAAGGACAGACAATGGGTAACAGTTACGGGAACAATCGACAAAGAGTTTTATCCGGAGTTTGAAGGTGAGGGACCTGTGATCCGCGCAACCAAGATCGAACCGGCCAAACCAGCCGAAGAAGAGCTTGTATATTTCAACTAATTAAGGAAAACAGAAAGGAGGAACCGCGATGGTTCTATCATGTGAAGATGTATCCCTTGGATATGAAGGAAAACCGGTGGTTGAACATCTGAATTTCTGCATCGAACAAGGGGATTATCTCTGCATCCTTGGAGAAAACGGTTCCGGAAAAAGTACTCTGATGAAAGCGATTCTGGGACTGAAAAATCCGATGCAGGGAAAACTTGTCAGAGGCGAAGATTTGAAAGCAAATGAAATCGGATATCTGCCACAGCAGACCGTGACACAGCGCGATTTTCCTGCATCCGTGCAGGAAATTGTTTTGTCAGGGTTCTTGTCGAAACGTGGCATGCGTCCGTTTTATAACAAAGAAGAACGCAGAATTGCACAGAAGAATATGAAACGGCTGGAGATTGAGCCATTTATGAAGAAATGTTACCGTGACCTGTCCGGTGGACAGCAGCAACGGGTACTGCTTGCGCGGGCACTCTGTGCAACCTCGAAGCTTCTGCTATTGGATGAACCGGTGGCAGGATTGGATCCGCGTGTGACTGCCGAGATGTATGAACTGATCCAGAGGCTGAACCGGGAAGGAATCACGATCATCATGGTATCGCACGATACACAGGCAGCCGCACAATATGCAAACAAAGTACTGCATGTGAGTGATACACCGGAGTTTTTTGATTCCAAGGAAGCGTATTTAAAGAGTGCAATCGGCAGACAGTATGCGGATTATGCAGCAACAAGAGAACAAGAAGGAGTATAGATATGTGGAATACATTAGTTGAATACCTGCAATATCCATTTGTCCGTCGAATCTTAGTTGCCGGTGTGCTGGTTGCTTTTTGCGCATCCATGCTTGGTGTGACACTTGTGTTAAAGCGGTTTTCTTATATTGGAGACGGATTGTCCCATGTGGCATTTGCGGCAATGGCGATTGCTATGGTGCTGCGCATGACGAACAATACACTGATTATATTGCCGATTACGGTTGTGGCAGCGATTCTGATGTTAAAGACCGGGCAGAATGCAAAAATAAACGGTGATGCTGTGATTGCGATGCTTTCCGTCGGATCACTCGCATTTGGATATCTGATCATGAACGTATCGGGAACATCCCAGAATGTATCCGGAGATGTCTGCTCGACGCTTTTTGGAGCGGCATCCATACTTACATTATCGAATACGGATGTGTGGATTTGCCTGATCATGTCACTATTGGTGCTTGTGTTCTACATCCTGTACTATCACAAGATTTTCTCGGTGACGTTCGATGAGAATTTCGCACGTGCAACCGGTATTCATACCGGTGCCTATAATGTGCTGATGGCGGTTGTCACAGCCGTTGTGATCGTAGTTGCGATGAATATCGTGGGATCCCTTCTGGTATCGGCGTTGATTATATTTCCGGCACTGTCTGCGATGCGTGTATTTAAGAATTATAAGAGTGTATTTCTCTGTTCCGCCGTATATGGCGTGGTATCCTCCGGTGTGGGAATTCTGATTTCCATTGCAGCATCGACACCGGTCAGTGCAACAATCGTAGCGATTGATATCGTATTATTTGTGATATTCAGTATCATCGGAATTGCGTTGCACAGAGAGTAGAGGTGGCGATGATGAAGCATAGATATTTAAAATCCATCGGGGTAGTCCTTGCGCTTTGCCTGACCCTTCTTTCCGGATGCACCGGACCGACGACAGAACAGGACGAGAATGTGATTTTATGCACAACCTTTGCGGCGTATGACTGGGTGCGGGAAATCCTTGGAGACACAGATACATTTACATGCCGGATGCTGGTCGATAACGGCGTGGACTTGCATAGCTACCAGCCGAGTGCACAGGATATCATGAAGATTGCGGATTGCCGGATGTTAGTCTATGTCGGCGGCGAGAGTGATACATGGGTGAGCGATGCCCTTGCAGAGTCCGGCAACGAAGATATTATTGCCATCAGTCTGTTGGACCTGGTTGGCGACCGCGCATTAAATGAAGTGGAATTAGAAGGTGTAGAAGGACACCATCACCACGATCATGATGACGAAGATCACGATCATGACGAGCACGGACATGAAGCAGAAACCACAGATCATGATGACCATTACGACGAGCATGTGTGGTTATCCTTGAAAAATGCAATCGTCTGTACAGAGACATTAGCGGATGCCATTACAAAGCTTGATTCTTGCAATTCACAGAAGTATGCGGCAAACACCAAAGTTTATACCGCAAAGCTCGAGGCGCTGGATGCAGATTATCAGACCATGCGGGACGCAGCCACACAGACGACAATCCTGATCGGCGACCGGTTCCCTTTTTTGTATCTGGCAGAAGATTATGATATTCATTACTTTGCGGCATATTCCGGCTGTTCTGCTGACGTAGAGGCAAGCGTGCATACAGTCGCTTATCTGGCAGAGAAATTGCAAGTGTACAAAATGCCGGCAATTTACGTAGTAGACAATGGCACCGACAGTCTCGCAAATACGATTGCAGAATCTGCTGGCATGAACCCACAGATAGAACATCTTTTTTCTATGCAGTCGGTGACAAAGGATGATGTTAAAGCTGGCTGCACATACATCTATTATATGGAAGAAAATCTGCGGGCTTTAAAAACCGGACTTCTTACACAATAAAAAACAAGTTCACATTTTCTTGACATTTTCTTCAAAGTTTTACCATAGCTTTGCATTATGATAAAACCATAACAAGGAAAAAGATAAGCAAAGAAGCAGATGAATATCTGCACGGAAGAATATGAAATGGAGGAATCAATATGATGGATGAATTTGGAAACAATGAAGAAAATAAACAGACGGGAACCCCGTATGAAACAGGGGATTCGCATACGGACAATCTGAAGCAGGAACAGAGCAATTATTATGGTGATATGCGGACTCAGGATTATATGCAGGCGATGGCAGAACGCGCACAGCAGATGAGCCAGGGAACAGAGCATTATTATAATCAAAGTTATCAGCAGCCGAATCAGAATCCATACGGATATGGACAACCGAATTATTATCAGGGTACAGGCTATCAGCAATCGGGCCAGCCAAAAGTAAAAGTAAAAAAGACAAAGAAACAGAGAGTTAAGAGAACAAAGACACCACATAACAAGAATAACTTCTGGAAAAAAGGAGTTGCAGTGGTTGTCAGTGCAGCTGTATTTGGAGGAATTGCAGGCGGCACGTTCTATGGAATTGCAGGCAGACAGATTAAGCGATTGGATACATTGACAAATCAGACAACACAGGCTGCAACAACGACGGAAGCATCGAAAGACACAACCGAATCCCTAAGCCTTACATCCACCGCATCGGTTGGAAGTGGCATGGATGTATCGACAATTGCTGAAAATGTTATGCCAAGCGTCGTTGCAATCAACATCTCGGCAATTGTGGAACAACAGGGATTGTTTGGCTATACACAGGAATATGAAGCAGAAGGATCCGGATCCGGTATTATTATCGGAGAAAACGATACAGAGCTTTTGATGGTGACAAACAACCATGTTGTAAGCGATGCCAAAACAGTCAATGTTACATTTTCAGATGGGGAAAGCTATGAAGCCCAGGTAAAGAGTACAGATAGTGATACGGATTTGGCAATCGTAGTTGTAAAATTGAGCGATATTAAAGAATCAACGATGAACAGTATCAAGATTGCAACAATCGGGGATTCGGATTCGCTGAAGGTTGGTGAACAGGTAGTAGCCATCGGAAATGCACTTGGCTATGGACAATCTGTTACAACGGGTATTGTCAGTGCGAAGGATCGTACAAACAGCACGAATACAACGCCACTCATCCAGACAGATGCAGCCATTAATCCAGGTAACAGTGGCGGTGCCCTTTTGAACATGAAAGGGGAAGTCATCGGTATCAATTCATCAAAATATTCAGATACAACTGTAGAAGGCATGGGATATGCAATCCCGATTACAGCTGTTCAGAACCGTTTGGATGATTTGATGAACCGTCAGACAAGAGAAAAAGTTTCGGAAGATGAAAAGGGTTACTTGGGAGTATCCTGCCAGACAGTTTCATCAGATATTTCAGAAGCATATGGTATTCCGACCGGAGTTCTCGTCGCAGAAGTTCAGAAAGGAAGTGCGGCAGAGAAAGCAGGAATCAAGAAAAATTATGTCATTACAAAAATCGATGGCCAGTCCATCAGTAGTGCGGAGGAATTGACAGAGAAGTTGGACTATTATAAGTCTGGCGAGACAGTTCCAATCACATATGAATATATGAAAGACAATGAATACGAGGAAAAGACAGTCGACGTCACATTGATGGACAATCCGAACACAAAATAGCTTTTATCGAATCATTCGTTTTTACCCTCTTTCGAGCGCGGGTTTCCCGCGCTCGTTTTGCTTTTTATCTGGTTCTATATGTGTTTTTGCAGGGATGATTCATGTGTAGAATATATTGGTAGAGAAAACATAATTTTTTCACATATTTATGTTTTTTTTGCTTGACATTTACTATATCTAGTGGTAGTCTACCAATAGAGTTAGCACTCGGGTAACATGAGTGCTAATAAAAAATAAGTTATGAAACATTCATACAGGTGACACCAAGTCAGAAAAAACATGGATGAGCATGACAAATCGAGGTGATAAGATGGAATTAGATGAGCGTAAGGTGAAAATCCTCAAAGCCATTATTTCCAATTACCTGGAGACTGGAGAACCGGTAGGTTCCAGAACAATCTCAAAGTACACAGATTTGAATTTAAGTTCCGCAACGATACGGAATGAGATGGCAGATCTGGAAGAAATGGGATACATCATTCAGCCACATACATCGGCAGGCAGAATCCCGACAGATGCCGGTTATCGGTTTTATGTCGACCAGCTGATGGACGAAAAAGAAGAGTTTGCAGAGGTTGCAAAGCAGGAACGCGATACATTGTTGGAGCGGGTGGACCGCATGGAAGTGCTTTTAAAACAGGTTGCGAAGGTACTGGCATACAATACCAATTATGCAACGATGGTTACGGCACCGAATTACGAGAAGACAGTCAAGTTTATCCAGCTTTCCCTTGTAGATGAGAAGACACTTCTTGCTGTCATCGTGGTTGAGGGTAACATTATTAAGAATCAGATGATTCACATCGATGTAGACCTTGATAATGAAGATGTTCTAAAATTTAATATCTTATTGAATACCTTCTTACAAGGTGCAAGCTTAGAGGATATCAACTTAGAGATGATTCAGGCAATGAAGAAGCAGTCCGGAAGGTATGGTGAGATATTAGACCAGATCTTTCAGGGAATTGTGGAAGCCATACACGAGGCACAGGAACTTGAGGTTTATACCAGTGGTGCGACAAACATTTTGAAGTATCCGGAGCTTGGTGATATATCCAAGACAAGTGAGCTGCTTGAAAAGCTCGAAGATAAAAATGAAGTATCACATTTGCTGGAGGAGACAACCGGAAAGACAAACGAATCCGGAATTCAGGTATATATTGGAGATGAGACACCAAGCCTGAAAGATTGCTCTCTTGTTACAGCAACCTACCAGATGCCGGAAGGTGCAAAGGGAACAATTGGAATATTGGGACCGAAGAGAATGGATTATAAGAAAGTTGTCAGTACATTGAAGAATCTGACAACAGAACTCGACGAGATATTCAAAAAAGGCGAAGGAGTGAATGAAAATGGCGAATAAAACAACCGTAAATGAAAATAAAGAAGCAGAGACAGTGGAAGAAGTAAAAGCTGTGGAAGATGCGCCGGTAACAGAAGGTACCGATGTGAAAATAAATGAAGAAGAAACAGTTTCTGCTGACAAGAAAGAAGAAGTCGAAGCCGCAAAGCCAAAGCCGGTATCCAAAGGAAACCGCAGAGGCAGCAAAGCACTTCAGATTGAGCTTGACAAAGCAAAGGAACTGGCAGCAGGAAATGAAGAAAAGTATAAGCGCCTGCTTGCAGAGTTTGAAAATATGCGTCAGAGAAATGAGAAGGAATCCAAGAAGATGTATGACATCGGAGCAAAAGGGGTGTTAGAAAAGCTCCTTCCGGTTGTTGATAATCTCGAACGGGCACTTGCCAGTATTCCGGAAGAAGAAAAAAATGGCGCATTTGAACAGGGCGTCGATAAGATTTACCGGCAGCTCATGGTATCGCTTGAAGATATTGGCGTAAAGCCGATGGATGCAGAAGGCAAGCCATTTGATCCAGACTACCACAATGCGGTGACACACGTGGAAGATGAAAATCTTGGAGAAAATGTCGTAGCCGAGGAAATGCAGAAAGGCTATATGTACAAGGATCAGGTATTACGGTACAGCATGGTAAAGGTTGCAAATTAACCTTTTACAATAAATGAAATAGAATATTTTAAAGATAATAATTAGGAGGAAAAATATTATGGGTAAGATTATTGGTATTGACTTAGGTACAACAAATTCATGTGTAGCTGTTATGGAAGGTGGTAAACCGGTTGTTATCACAAACGCCGAGGGTTCTAGAACAACTCCTTCTGTTGTAGCATTTACAAAGACCGGCGAGCGTGTCGTTGGTGATGCAGCAAAGCGTCAGGCAGTTACAAATGCAGATAAGACAATCGCTTCCATCAAGAGACATATGGGTAGTGATTACAAGGTAGACATCGATGGAAAGAAGTATTCTCCACAGGAGATTTCCGCTATGATTCTTTCTAAGCTGAAGAGAGATGCAGAGAGCTATATCGGTGAGCCTGTTACAGAAGCAGTTATCACAGTTCCTGCATACTTTACAGATGCACAGAGACAGGCAACAAAGGATGCCGGTAAGATTGCAGGCCTTGATGTAAAGCGTATCATCAACGAGCCTACAGCTGCAGCGCTTTCTTATGGACTTGATAATGAAGAAGAACAGAAAATCATGGTATATGACCTTGGTGGTGGTACATTCGATGTATCTATCATTGAGATTGGCGACGGTGTCATCGAAGTTCTTGCTACAGCCGGTGATAACAAACTTGGTGGTGATGATTTTGATAACGCAATTACACAGTATATGCTCGAAGAGTTTAAGAAGGCAGAGGGCGTAGATCTTTCAACCGATAAGATGGCTATGCAGAGATTGAAGGAAGCAGCAGAGAAGGCTAAGAAAGAGCTTTCATCCGCAACAACAACAAACATCAACCTTCCATTCATCACAGCTACACAGGATGGTCCAAAGCACTTTGATATGGATCTGACACGTGCAAAGTTTGATGAGTTGACAGCACATCTGGTAGATAAAACAAGAGTTCCTGTACAGACTGCTTTGAAGGATGCAGACATGACAGCTGCTGATCTTGATAAGGTTCTTTTGGTCGGTGGTTCTACACGTATCATCGCTGTTCAGGATATGGTTAAGAAGTTGACAGGCAAGGATCCGTTCAAGGGCATCAACCCGGATGAGTGTGTTGCTATCGGTGCATCTATCCAGGGTGGTAAGCTTGCAGGTGATGCAGGTGCCGGCGAGATTCTTCTGTTGGATGTTACACCACTTACACTTTCTATCGAGACAATGGGTGGTATCGCTACACACCTGATTGAGAGAAATACAACGATTCCTACAAATAAGAGCCAGATCTTCTCAACAGCCCAGGATAATCAGGATGCCGTTGATATCAACATTGTACAGGGTGAGCGTGAGTTTGCAAGAGATAACAAGAGCCTTGGACGTTTCAGACTCGATGGTATCGCTCCTGCAAGACGTGGTGTTCCACAGATTGAAGTTACATTTGATATCGATGCAAACGGTATTGTAAATGTATCTGCAAAGGATCTTGGAACAGGTCGTGAGCAGCATATCACAATCACATCCGGAACATCTCTTTCCGATGAGGATATCGATAGAGCAGTGAAGGAAGCTGCTGAGTACGAGGCACAGGATAAGAAACGTAAGGAAGCAATCGAAGTACGTAACGATGCAGATGCTATGGTATTCCAGACAGAGAGAGCATTAAATGACGTAGGAGATAAGCTTTCTGCAACAGATAAGACAAAGGTAGAGGCAGATCTGAAGGCATTGAAGGATATCATTGAGAGTACAGATCCGGATGCTATGACAGACTACGATGTAGAGAAGATCAAGGCTGGTAAGGAAACACTTATGAACAGCGCACAGGAATTGTTCTCAAAGCTCTATGAGCAGAATGGCCCTGGTGCAAACGCTGGTACAGGCACAGGCACACCAGATTATTCAGACGATGTAGTGGATGGAGACTACAAGGAAGTCTAATCGTTAAGACGGGGAGCAAGTTGATAAAAGCAGATTACGAATAATAAGGGTGAGTGCAGATGTCTGATAAAAGAGATTATTATGAAGTCCTCGGAGTCACGAAAGGTGTCTCCGAGGCGGATTTGAAAAAAGCTTACCGTAAGGTAGCAAAAAAATATCACCCGGACACAAACCCGGGAGATAAAGAAGCGGAAGAAAAATTCAAAGAGGCTGCAGAGGCATATGCGGTACTGTCCGATCCTGAGAAACGTGCAAAGTATGACCAGTATGGTCATGCCGCATTTGAGCAGGGAGGAGGTCCGGGCGGCTTCGGTGGATTTGATTTCTCGGATATGGGAGATATCTTTGGAGATATCTTCGGCGATATGTTTGGCGGTGGCGGTCGTCAGAGACAGTCCAATGGCCCGGTTAAGGGTGCAAATATCAAGACAACTGTCCGTGTCAGCTTTACAGATGCGATATTCGGAACACAGACAGAATTGGAACTTCCGCTGAAAGATGAGTGTACAGTCTGTCACGGTACCGGTGCACAACCGGGACATCAGCCAGAGACATGTAGTAAATGTGGTGGAAAAGGACAGGTTGTCTACACACAGCAGTCGTTGTTCGGCATGGCGAGAACGGTATCCGCATGTCCGGATTGCGGCGGTTCCGGAAAGATTATCAAGTACAAGTGTAGTAACTGTGCCGGTTCCGGCTATGTAAAGAGTAAAAAGAAGATTCAGGTAGCAATCCCTGCAGGTATTGACAACGGTCAGAGTATCCGTATCCGTGCAAAAGGTGAGCCTGGTATCAATGGCGGTGAGCGTGGCGACCTGCTTGTAACTGTGCTTGTCGACCGGGATCCTAGATTCCAGAGACAGGAGTATGATTTGTATTCCACAGAGCCGATTACATTTACACAGGCAGCGCTTGGTGGCAAGATTACAGTTACGACGATTGACGGACCTTATGAATTGGAGATTAAACCGGGTACGCAGACAGATACAAAGGTAAAACTGAAGGGCAAGGGTGTTCCGACACTTCGTAACAAGACCGTACGTGGTGATCATTACATCACACTGGTCGTTCAGGTACCGGATAAGCTGACTGAAGAGCAGAAATCGATTCTGAACCAGTATGCAAATACAACCGTGAATGCGCGTTCTTCTACGGATGCGGCATCGTCCGGTTCTTCGATTTTTGGCGATCATAAGAGAAAGAAAGGGTTCAAAAAAGGATTATAGGTAAGATAAAATGACGTGGACAAAATTGACGATCGATACAACAGTGGAAGCTGTTGATCTCATCTCTGCATTTTTGGATGAAAAGGGTGTAGAGGGAGTGATGATTGAAGATCATGTTCCGCTTACCGAGGAAGATAAGGCTGCTATGTTTGTGGATATCCCGCTTGTTGATGGCGAGGATGATGGAACCGCACAGGTTTCCTGCTACATAGATGATTCTTTCGATATAGAAACGTTAAAGGCGGATATAGCTGCAGAGCTTACCCGCCTTGAAGCGTTTTTACCGGTAGGCAGCAAGAACATAACACTTTCGGAAACAGAAGATACAGACTGGATGAATAATTGGAAGCAGTTCTTTCATCCGATCCGTCTCTATGATGATATTGTCATCAAGCCAACCTGGGAAGTGCTTACAGATACAAAATCGGATGATATTGTGATTGAGATTGACCCGGGTATTGCATTTGGCACGGGTTCTCATGAGACGACAAAGCTCTGTATCGGACAGTTAAAGAAATATTTAAAGCCGGGCGATACGGTGTTTGATGTCGGCTGCGGCAGTGGTATTTTATCCATGATTGCATCAAGGCTTGGGGCAGGCTTTGTACATGGGATGGATATCGATGAGCTTGCGGTACGGGCAAGTGAAGAAAATGCAAAGCTCAATCATATGGGCGAGGATAAGATTAAGTTTTCGTGTGGAAATCTGCTTGCCGATAATTATATTGGCAAGGGGACGACATTCCAGCTTGATCGTTCATCAATCAAGGAGAAACAGCATCTGGAAGTAGACAGACAGTATGATATTGTCGTTGCCAATATTCTGGCGGATGTGATTGTGCCGCTTTCGGCAGTGATTGGCCCGTATCTGAAGGAGAATGGATATTTCATTACATCCGGAATTCTGGATGCAAAGGAAAAAGATGTCACAGATGCAATGTGCGCGAATGGCTTTGAAGTTATCGATGTCGTGCATATGAACGACTGGGTATCCGTAATCGGAAGAAAAAAGCAATGTTAAATTGGCGGAAAAAATAGTTTGCAATGTAAATTATACCGAAATAATAACCAATTTTGCATGATTTCGTTTTTTTGAAAAAAAATGTGTTAAACTAGGGGAAAATGAATGTTTGGGACGGGGACGTATACAAGAGATGAAAATAGGAATATGCGATGAGTGTAAGGATGTAAAAGAACAGATACGAGGATATCTGCAGACGATTTTTGCGAAGGAACTTGAATATATATACAAATTTTATACACCGGCGGAGATTGTTCTGGATATCGAAGAGATGACGTTCGAATGTGAAATCCTGATTATGGAAACAGAGTATCCAGAGAGTGGTATGAATGGCGTGGAACTTGCAAAGCAGATTAACGAAGCATTTCCGGCTTGCAAGATTATATATCTGACAGCAAATGAAAATGCAATCAAGGATGTATATGAGACAAATCATTGTTATTTTGTCCGGAAAAAAGATGCTATGCAGGTTTTGAATCATGCGGTTCAAAAAGCAATCAAGATGGTAAAAAAGGATACAGACCAGAAATCCTTGGAGATTATCTGCGAAGGACACCATGTATTTATCAACAAATCAGATGTGATCTATATTGAAAAAGTTGGCAGAACAATCAAGTTTGTGACATATTACCGGGAGTATTGCTGTTATGACTCCCTTTCATCGATTCAAAAGTTCTTTGGCGATAATGTGGTTCGTGTACATGGTGGTTATGCGGTGAATCTGGCATACATCACATATTTAGGTGTTGATCGTCTGGAAGTCAGAAATGGAAAGGTCATTCCGATTGGCAGAACCTATGACAAAGAAGTGCGCAAAGCATACCAGGAATATTGGAAAAAATAATATCAATCAAAAGCCAGGTATATGGTGTGCCTGGCTTTTCTTGTGATAGAAAAAAGTAAAAACGGAGAAAAGCAGATGTTACGGATTGGAATATGCGATGAAAATGCAAAGGACCGGGCGTGTGTGCGTAAAATCGTCACAGATGCATTATTTCAAATGGAAGATTTTACATGTATCGAATATGCAGACCCGGATATTCTGGAGCAGGACATAAAAAACAAAGAAAAACTTCCCTGTGACTTATTGATCATGGAAATCGTTTATAGCAGGAAAAGCGGATTAAAACTGGCGCAGGAAATACGGAAGCGGGATATAAATATTGATATTATATTTGTAACAAATGAGATGTCGTATGTTTACGAAGGGTACCATGTACATGCGCAGGGGTATGTGCTGAAAGAAAATATGAAACAGGAACTTGATATGTGTCTGTTGCAATATTTAGAACAACGACGTCAGAATAAGTATCTGTCTGTAAAATCAGATTCCTCGTTACGGACAATTCCAATTAATGATATTCTTTATATTGAAAGCAATGCAAGAATGCTTCTTATTCATACAAATTCGGAAGTAATTCTGGTATATGGCAAACTTACAGATATGGAACAGCAGGTAAAACAATATGGTTTTTTGCGAATCCATCAAAGTTATCTGGTTCAGAAAACCTGTATCCAGGAGATTAATGGCTTTGAAGTGGTAGTGGGGGAGACACGTCTTCCAATTAGCCGGAAATATTACAAAGATGTGTTGGCATACTTTAAACCGAAGAAAACATTGGATTCAGATATAGACAATCATGATCAGACAATCACGCAGTGGAAAGAAAACCATGTGGAGGATAATGGCGCGATTATTGGGACAAAAGGAGATTTGCTTGGTACTATTTACCGCATAAAAAATGGAGAAGGTATAAGGCTTGGCCGGGACGATTCCACATGTCAGATTGTTATAAAAGAACCAAATGTCAGCCGGGAACATTGCATAATCCGGAGATTGGAAAACAATTGCTATGAGATAGAAGATTGTTCTAAAAATGGAGTATACATAGAAGGAAAGCTGATCGGACGGGGAAATAAAATGGAAGCGTATGCAGGAAATTGCGTATGGATTTGTGATGAAACGCAGGAATTCCGCCTCGGATAGATGACAGGGGGGAGAATCGAAGGTGATTGAAAGTCCATCAAATCGCAGTATGAGTAACACGCGGTATTTAAAACCGGGCGTTATTTTAAAAGAGCGTTATAAAATTGAAGATGTGATTGGAGCGGGCGGATTTGGCATTACCTATCGAGCCTGGGATCCACTTTTGCAGTCGTATGTTGCAATCAAAGAATATTATCCATCCGGAATCGCAACGCGCAGTTTGGATTCTTCGCAGGTCTGCGTGCCTGCAGAGAATGCGCAAAAGGAATACCATCAGGGATTGATTCGTTTTTTGAAGGAAGCACAGGATGTGGCTCGTTTTCAATCAGAGCCCAATATTGTAAGTATCTATGATTTCCTGGAAGAAAATGAAACGGCCTACATGGTTATGGAATATCTGCATGGATGTACTTTGAAACAGTATACAAAAGAACATGGTGGCCATTTGAATACAGATTTTATCATTCATATATGTCTTTCCGTATTGGATGCGCTTGCAGTGGTTCATAATGCCGGGATGATTCATCGGGATATCAGTCCGGAAAATATATTTATCTGTGAAGATTTGACTGTCAAATTGATAGATTTTGGGGCAGCAAAACAAGTCTATATGGATAGCGAACAGACCATATCCGTTGTTTTAAAACCGGGATATGCGCCGCCGGAACAGTATGTGAAGAAGGAAAAACAGGGACCCTGGACTGATATTTATGCGCTTGGGGCAACGCTTTATTATGCGGCATCCGGACAAAAACCGGAAGAGTCTCTCGGACGTATTCTGGAAGATAATTTGCAAGCACTCTATCGGATAAATCCGGAAATACCGGTTATTCTTTCGGATATTATCATGAAAGCAATGTCTGTGAAAGCGGAAGACAGGTACGCGTCTGTGGAAACGATGCGGCAGGCTATGCTTGCGGGCTTCGATATGCAAACGAGAGTGTATACTATGAAAGAAATCCCCGGTTCTAAGAAAAAACAGCGCAAAAAATGGTATATTGGCATCTTTGCGTGTTTATTTTTCATGTGTATAGGGATTGGAATCTGGATGATAAATCACAGGGCAATCTCAAAATCACCGGACCTTGATACATCTGACTCTGATGCAATCCATACAGAAACATCCGCTGGTGTGATTTCGGAAACTGAAAATACCAAACAGACGGAAGCAGGAACAGAGAAAAAAATGTCGAAAGCAACCGATTCGGATGCTGGACGGGAAAAAAAGTCATCCGATTCGTCTATGGTCATGCATGTACCTTCAAAAGAAGAAATAGCGATGCAGGAAGAGTCCAATGAAATACTGAATCTGGTTTCCTCTAGTACAGAACGTGTCCGTGTGGATGCATTTACATATTTAGAAAATGGGAACCGCGGATTAATTTTGAGGCAGGACGCAAATCGTATGGCTGATTCCTACAAAGGCGATAGCGCGGAGCTTCGATTGAAATATTATGACAGCCTTTTGGAAAAACCGCCGAATGAAACAGATTCAGTCTGCTATTCTTTTACATTTGAACGATATGAGCCGGATTATGGAATTTACAAGCCAATCTATAATGTTGATGAGACATCGGATGATTGGGATTATGCAACCTGTTACACACCGGAATTCCAGTATGAAAAAAACGCATTTGTTTTATATGTGCCGCTTTCGGAAGGCCTTCCGGATGGAAAATACAAGATGTTTTTCTCCTATGAAGATGATGACACATATGAGTCGATTTTTCAGGTTACAATTGAATTTTATCTAAACAGGAGCAGGTAGTAACTATCTGCTCTTTTTATATGGGCTGTTTCTATACTGTCTGATTTCCCCAAAGTTAAATTTGACAAAAATACATATAAATATAACATTTTTTAAAAAATGAAAATCCTCTGCTATATCATAAATACAAAAAACGGGATTGGGGACGCGAAATACATGATAAAGATAGGAATATGCGATGATCATTTTCAGAATATGAAAAAAATAAAAGAATTTTTGCAGACCTTATATCAGGAGAAGCAGGGGTTCCTGTTTTATTTGTATACACCAAATGAGATTCGCATAGATATGGAAGATAAGGTGTTTGATTGCGAGATATTGATCATGAATACTGACTATCCGGAATGTGGTCAGAATGGTATCCTGCTAGCAAGGCAGGTGAACGAATGTTTCCCTTTTTGTAAGATAATCTATCTGACAGAAAATGAAAATGCAATCCGGAATGTGTATGAGACAAAACATTGCTACTTTGTACGATGGAAGGATGTAAAGCAGATACTTCCTCTGGCAATGCGAAAAGCTGTGAATATGGTGAAATTGGACGCTCCAAGTAAAAAATTGGAGGTTATCTGTGACGGACATCATGTTTTTTTTGACCGGACAGATATTATCTATATTGAAAAATACGGCAGAATCATTAAAATAGTGACAAAGGATCATGTGTATAGCTGCTATGAGACACTTGCCGGCATCTATAAACGACTTGGAGCGCATATGATCCGTGTGCATGGAGGATATGTGGTAAATCTGGCATATATCACATATTTAGGTGTTGATTGTCTGGAAGTCAGAAATGGAAAGGTCATTCCGATTGGCAGAACCTATGACAAAGAAGTGCGGAAAGCATACCAGGAATATTGGAAAAAATAATCAAATATGATATAATAAAGCACGCTGATGCGTGACGATATATAATAAATCGGGTATGGAAATACTCGATTTTTTTGTAAGAAAGATAGGGGAACGTCTGGATGATTTTGAAATGTGAAAAAGGAAAACACTATTACAATGCAGAAATCTATGCGGCCTGTCCGTTTTGTGCGATGATTTCCGAAAAAAAACAAGGCGGACATCTGATACAGGGAAAAGGTGGTTCTGTCAAAGAAAATCCACATATGGCATTGACAGAAACGGAAACAATAACAAAACAGATAGAAAAAAATTGAAAAATCGTGTATAATACGTGCATCAACAAGGGGAGAAAAACAGATGGTTTTTAGTTCAATATCATTTTTAAGTGGTTTTTTATTTGTAGTCTTCTTAATCCATACGATTATTCCGGACATCCGGATCAAAAATGCATGCCTTGTGGTGTTCAGCATCTTATTTTATGCGGTTGGAGAACCGGTGTATGTTTTTTTGATGCTTGGCTCATCGTTTATCAATTATCTGTTTGGTCTGTGGATGGAACACGCAGATAAAAAGAAATGGAAGAAAACCAAAAAAAGAGTCCTGATTCTTGCAATTATTGCGAATCTGGCGCTGCTTATTGTGTTTAAATATGCGGATTTCCTGATTGGAATTGTAAATCAGCTTGGCGGATGGAAGGTTCCATATCTGAAGCTGGTGATGCCAATCGGCATATCCTTCTTTACTTTCCAGACGATGTCGTACATCATTGACCTGTACCGGGGAGACTGCGACTGCCAGAAAAATTATTTCCGGCTTTTGCTCTATATCAGTTTCTTCCCACAGTTAATCGCGGGACCAATCATCAAGTACCGGGACATCGAAGCAGAGATCACAAACCGAACACAGACGGTCGTGGATGTCGAATATGGTATTCGGCGGTTTATCATCGGCCTGTCGAAGAAAGTGCTGATCTCAAATGCATTGGCACAGATGGTGGATCACCTGTTCGCGGATTTCCATTCGCTCGGAATGGGACCTGCCTGGTTGGCAGCGGTTGGCTATACTTTGCAAATTTATTATGATTTCAGCGGATACAGCGATATGGCAATCGGACTTGGACGGATGTTTGGATTCCATTTCAAAGAGAATTTTAATGCTCCATATACGTCTCTTTCCATCAAAGAGTTCTGGCGGAGATGGCATATTTCTCTTTCAACCTGGTTTAAGGAATATGTATACATTCCGCTTGGCGGCAACCGGAAAGGGACGCTTCGCACAATCCGCAATAAATATATCGTGTTCTTCCTTACCGGACTGTGGCATGGCGCGAATTTCACGTTTATTCTGTGGGGATTATTCCATGGCACATTCCTTGTGTTAGAAGGAAATACGAAGCTTGATATCAACCGCGTCCGTTTCAAATGGATCCGGTATATTTATACGATGCTGATTGTCATCTGCGGATTTGTGATGTTCCGGGCAGACACGGTGTCACAAGGATGTTTCATCCTCGGACAGATGTTTTCGTTTACTGCAAATCCGGTCGGTACCATGCTTGCAACAGCGGAACTGACACCGTATCTGATTGCAGCGTTTGCCGCCGGGATATTGCTGATCATCCCGTGGAAACATCTGTTGCAAAAGAAGGTAGAACGTCGTGGAGAAAACGGGAAAACGAAAAATGCAGCATGGATCTTATCCGGAGCCGGATTGCTCATTTGTCTGCTTTTCTGTATGATCCGGCTTGCGTCGGATGCATATAATCCGTTTATCTATTTCCGCTTTTAGACAAGGAGGCGTGGGATGAAGCATTACCGTATTATATTCTGCTGTTTGTTTTTTACGATTCTTGCGATTCCGTTGATCGGCATGCTCTGGTATCGGGAACCGGAATCCACAGAGAATAAAAAACTGGCAGAAAAACCTGCAATCGTGCGGGAACACAAATTAAATTATAAATATCTTCCGGAACTTGAGACATATTTTTCAGATCATTTTGCTTACCGGCAGGAATTAGTCACAGCAGATGCAATTTTGATGAGCCATGTGTTTGCGCAGTCGAGTGAACAACTGGCTGTTGTCGGGACAGATGACTGGCTGTATCTCGGAGCAACGCTGGATGATTACCAGGGGAAAAAACGTATGCGTGAGCGTGGCATACAAAATGCAGCGACCGTGATTTCCCTGATGCAGGAGTATGTGGAAGGGCTTGGAAAGACGTTTGTATTTGCGAGCCCGCCGAACAAGAATACACTCTATCCGGAGCATATGCCATATTACTATATCCGGTCGAAACAACCTTCGAATCTGGAACGGCTTCTTCCGGTACTACAGGACAGGCAGTGTAATTATGTCGATATCACATCTTTGTTTGAATCAAGAGAGGAAGTGCTGTATCATAAAGGGGATTCCCACTGGGATAACCGGGGTGCTGTGCTGGTTGCAGATGCATTGCTTCGGCAGGCAGATATGCCGCACGCGGATTTGACACAGGCAGAACCGGAAATCCGGCATGATTTTGAAGGAGATATCGATAAAATACTATATCCACTTGCAAGACACCCGGAAACGGAATATGATTATGCCAAATACATAGATTATTCTTATCAGGGAACGGATGATGTGACAGCGACAGTTGTGGAGACGACAGGCAATCCGGATGTGGAAAAAAGTCTGCTTTGTTTCCGGGATTCGTTTGGAAATACTTTGTTGCCATTTCTTGCGGATAATTTTAAAACAGCAAAATTTTGCAAAGCAGTGCCATACCAGATTGATGCGATGTATACCGAAAACCGGGATGTCTGCATCATAGAGCTTGTGGAGCGTAATCTGGTGAACCTTGTGAAGTTTGCACCTGTGATGCCGGCACCACTTCGCACTTTTGCAGAAGAAACGTGCAGCTACCAGTCAGATGTGGTACAATACAAAAAGTCAGAGGCAAATGGATATTATAAATTTCAGGGCATGTTAGATGCAGCCTATGTGGAGGACACTTCTCCGGTCTATCTGCGTTTTTGCGGAGAACAGGACACGTATGTGGTGGAGGCCTTTCCGGCTGATGAGATCACGGAAGGTACACCATCTGATTATGGCTACACCGCTTATATCGGAAAACAGGCATTCACACCGGGAACGTATCAGGTAGAAGTAATCAGTCACAAAGATGGACGTTATTATGCAACAATCGTTGACACGAATTATATATTTGAAGCAGAATAGGAGAGTTTAAAAGTATGAGAAAACAGTGGAAAAAATGGACTTGTGTCTGTGCGCTTGCATCCCTTCTTTTGTTGAGCGGATGTGGAAAAAGTTCCGGCGATGCTCCGGCAACCGCAGGAGATGCGTCAAAAAATACAGCGGTGACAACCGAAGCGAAGGACAAAGAGCCAACGACAGAGAAACAAAAAGATACGAAGAAAACGACAGAAAAACAAAAAGAGCAGACGACAGAAAAAAAGAAAGAAGATAAAAAGAAAGAAAAAACAACACAGAAAGAGACGACTACACCGGCTACAACCGCGGCACCGGCCACAACTGCGGCGCCGGCTACAACCGCAGCACCGGCTACAACCGCGGCACCGGCTACAACTGCAGCACCGGCGACAACACAGGCACCGGAAACAACTGCAGCACCGGTGGAAGAAACAGGACCGACCATCGTGCCGAACTGTGACAAGGGTGGCTATGATTATATTTATCCGGATGGAACGATTGAGTGGCATCCGGAATAAAGGAGCAAAGTTATGCCAAGATTTTATGTAGAAGATTGCAATGACGCGCAGGAGCAGATTGCAATCACAGGAGAGGATGTCAACCATATCAAAAATGTGCTCCGGCTGTCAATCGGCGACCAGATCATAATCTGTGACGGAAAAGGAAAAGAGTATACATGTCGGATTGCAAGCATCGATGCCGATGCGGTTTTTGCAAGGATTGAGGATATCTGCCAGAACGCAGCAGAGCTTCCGTGCGCAATCACGCTGTTTCAGGGCATGCCGAAATCGGACAAGATGGAACTGATCATCCAGAAAGCGGTGGAACTTGGTGCAGCCGAGATCGTTCCTGTCATGATGAAGCGGACGGTTGTGAAACTTGAGGATAAGAAAAAAGCGAAAAAAATAGAACGCTATCAGGCGATATCCGAGTCGGCTGCAAAACAGTCCGGGCGGGGAATCATTCCGGAAGTATCGATGTTTTGTTCCTGGAAGGAAGCACTCACGCGGGCTTGCGAATTTGATATGATACTTCTGCCATATGAGAGTGCGGAAGGAATCACGTATGCAAGAGATGTGATCCGTCAGGCGGCACAGATGCCGGATGGAGCAAAAATTGCGGTTTTTATAGGCCCGGAGGGTGGATTTGCGCGGGAAGAAGTGGAACAGGCAGAAGCAGCAGGTGCAAAAGTCATCACACTTGGAAACCGGATTCTGCGTACAGAGACAGCGGGACTTACAGTTTTATCCATTTTGATGTTTGAGATGGAACGCTAAGGGAGGAAGAAAATCATGGAGAAGAATCGAACAAAGAAAAACAGAGGGGTAGCGTGGATTGTCAATATCTGTATGTTGATTACGATGCTTTGCTGTATGCCTCCGCTGAAGACGCAGGCCGCGGATGTGCCATCCGTGTATTATAGCGGGCATATGCAAAGCTACGGAAATCTGGCACAGGTAAAGGATGGAACGACACTCGGAAATCTCGGAACCGGAAAGCGGTTAGAAGCTGTCACAATCCAATCCACAGTCACACTTACTTATCGTGCGCATGTGCAAAAAGAAGGCTGGCAGCCATGGAAGACAAATGGCCAGCTGGCTGGAACAACCGGTAAGGGAAGACGGTTAGAAGCACTCTGCATTCGTCTGACCGGTGATGCGGCTGAAAAGTATGACATATATTACCGCAGCCACATCGGTGGTGGAGACTGGCTTGGATGGTCGAAAAATGGTGCAGTTTCCGGAACCTGCGGATATGGAGCAAAACTGGATGGAATCCAGATTGTATTGGTTGCAAAAGATCAGGCGGCACCGGGCAGTACGGATTTTTCAAGTATAGAGGGGGATAAATCTGCAGATGTTGTATATTCCGGTCATGTACAGACATATGGAAATCTGCCTGAAGTAAAAGATGGCACAACACTTGGAACAGTCGGTCAGGCAAAGCGAATGGAAGCCTTGGCAATCTCTATAAAAAATCATTCCATTGATGGTGGTGTGACATATCGTGTGCATGGACAGACCTATGGATGGCAGTCATTTCGTTCTGACGGGCAGCAGGCAGGAACAACCGGGCAGGGAAAACGGTTAGAGGCAGTTGAAATTTTCCTGACAGGAAATATTGCGCGTTACTATGATATTTATTATCGTGTACATATCCAGACCTATGGATGGCTGGACTGGGCAAAGAATGGGATTACAGCCGGTTCCACCGGTATGGCAAAACGAATCGAGGCAATTGAGATCAAGCTCGTTGCAAAGGGCGGAAATGCACCTGGCGCAACTGCGTTGCCATTTGCAAAATCAATCTTCCAGGCAGCCGGCACAAACCGTGTCGTAAAAGGTATCGGAAATGTAGATCTGTGGCTTGGAGATTCTCGTATGGTAGGTTTCGGAAATACGATTTATGGATATATGGACCGGAACGAGTCAATCCATCCGAACTTCCTTGCAAAGGTATCCGGCGGGTATGTATGGCTGAATAATACTGCATATCCACATATCCGTGAGACGTTGAACCGGAAACCAAATGCAATCATCGTATCAAATTTTGGATTGAATGATATCTTTAATTATGAAAATTATGTTGCATTCTTTAAGAAACTGCATGCAGAATATCCGCGCGCGACAATCTGTATTATGTCTGTCAATCCGGTAGGTGCAAACTTCCGGTATAGCAACAATTATGGAGCCGCCGGGTTCAACCAGAATATCCGTGATTTTAATACGTATATGCACAATCACGTTGCTGATTTTGACGGGTATTTTATTGATACTTACTATGGTCTGAATCCACAGACGATTGGCGATGGCGTCCATTATTCAGCACCGACATGCAGAAGTATTTACAAATATGTGACAGGAAATTAGATATAAAACGCAAAAAGGATAAAAGTTATGGAATGCTATTTTGATAATGCAGCGACAACCGCTGTGTTTCCGGAAGTAAAAGAATTGATGGTGAAGCTGCTGGACGTGGATTACGGAAATCCGTCGTCCCAGCACAAGAAAGGATTGACCGCGAAGGACTATGAGCGTACCGCGACCGAGCAGGTCGCAAAGACGCTCAAATGTATGCCGAAGGAGATTGTATTCACATCCGGCGGCACAGAGGCGAACAATCTTGCCTTAATCGGTGCGGCACTTGCACACCGCCGTGCGGGCAAGCATATTATCACGACACCGATCGAGCATGCATCCGTGCTTTCCACGGTGGAGTTTCTGCAGAAGGAAGGCTTTGAGATCAGTTTTCTGGACGTTGGCTCTGATGGAAAAGTGGATTTAGAGAGCCTCTCAAAACTGCTGCGTGACGATACGATACTCGTTAGCTGCATGTATGTGAATAACGAGATTGGAAGCATCCAGCCAATCGAGGCGCTTGTGAAGCTTGTGAAGGCACACAATCCGCAGACACTTGTGCATGTCGATGCAGTACAGGCATATGGCAAATTAAAATTCACCCCGAAGCAGCTCGGTGTGGACCTGCTCTCTGTGAGCGGGCATAAGATCCATGGACCGAAGGGCAGCGGGGCACTCTATATCAAGGACAAGACATTGATCCGCCCGATTATTTACGGAGGCGGACAGCAGAATTTCATGCGCTCCGGTACGGAGAATCTGCCGGGAATCGCAGGCATGGGACTTGCGGCGCAGATGATCTATACCGACCATGAGGCAAAGATGCAGCATGTGCGCGAGGTGCGGGATTATCTTGTATCGGAAGTGACGAAGATCGAGGGTGTCTACGACCATTCCGGCGAGGCACCGCATATTGCAAGCATCAGCTTCGAGGGCGTGCGTGCCGCAGTTTTGATGCGTGCGATCGGCGATAAGGGCATCTATGTATCCGCAGGTTCCGCCTGTTCTTCGAATAAACCGCAGGTAAGCCACGTATTGACTGCCATCGGACTGTCACAGGCACAGTTAGAATCGACACTTCGTTTCAGCTTCTGCGAGTGGAACACGAAGGAAGAAGTGGATTATTGTGTGGCAGTATTAAAGGAGACTCTTCCGATGCTGCGGCGCTATACACGGAAGAAATAATTGATATTCCCCGCTGTTTCTGCTATAGTGAATCGTTGGAAGATACAAATAAAGCAGTTAGAAATGAGGATTACAATGCAGTATAAGATGTTTTTGATCAAATATGCGGAGATCGGAACGAAGGGAAAGAATCGTTACGTCTTCGAGGAAATCATGTGCAAGCGTATGCGTGCACGTCTAAAGCCACTTGGCAAGTTCGAGGTGCGCCGGGAATATGGACGTATTTTCGTTGAGGCGTTCTCTGATTATGATTACGAGGATGTCATGAAGGTACTCACAACGATCTTCGGTATCGTCGGTGTGTGCCCGGTCAAGGTTGTGGAGGAGTTAAGCTACGAGGCAATCTCCGAGGCAGTCGTTGCACATGTGGCAGAGGAATATAACGATAAGCATTTTACATTCAAGGTAAATGCAAGAAGAAATAATAAGACATTTCCAAAGACTTCGATGGAATTAAACTGCGATCTTGGTGCAGATTTATTAAATGCTTATCCGGATATGACAGTCGATATTCATAAGCCGGATGTATTTATCAATGTGGAAGTACGGAATGTCACATATATTTATTCCCAGATTATACCTGGCCCGGGCGGACTTCCGGTCGGCACGAACGGTAAGGGGATGACGCTTCTTTCCGGTGGTATCGACAGCCCGGTTGCAGCATATATGATCGCGAAGCGTGGTGTGGAGATCGAAGCGGTGTATTTCCATGCACCACCATTCACAAGCGAGCAGGCACGTACAAAAGTTATTGATCTTGCGAAGATTGTGTCGAAGTATTCAGGTGTGATCAAACTCCATGTGGTACCGTTTACAGATGTGCAGCTTGCAATCTATGACAACTGTCCGCATGCAGAACTGACAATCATCATGAAGCGTATCATGTATCAGATCGCACAGGAGATCGCGCTAAAAGAAGATTGTCAATGCCTGATTACCGGTGAGAGTATCGGTCAGGTATCAAGTCAGACAACACAGAGTCTGCTCGTTATCGACAGCGCGATTGACAAGCTTCCGGTATTCCGTCCGTGTATCGGCATGGATAAACAGGAAATTATCGATATCTCAGAGAAAATCGGAACATATGAGACATCGATCCTTCCGTATGAAGACTGCTGTACAACCTTTGTGGCACAGCATCCGGTGACAAAGCCGAAGATGGAGCAAATTTTAGAGTCTGAGCAGGCGCTTGTCGGCAAGATTGAGCCTCTGATCGCGAAGGCAATCGAAGACGTGGAGATTGTATATTGTCGTTAATAAACAGGATGAATCAGGCGGGAAGTGAGAGACGTGGAAAAGAGTAAAAAGGGAATCGTATGCATCGTGCTATCGGCATTTTGCTTTTCCCTGATGAGCTTATTTATCCGGCTATCGGGCGATGTGCCGACGATGCAGAAATGTTTTTTCCGGAATCTGGTCGCGATGTTGATTGCAATTGCTGCACTGGTAAAAGCACATCAGCCGTTTCAAATCGGAAAAGGTAATCTGAAGTATCTGCTTTGTCGTGCCATCGGAGGCACGTGTGGATTGATTTGTAATTTTTATGCAATCGACCATATACCAATCTCGGATGCTTCGATGCTCAATAAATTGTCCCCATTTTTTGCAATTCTCTGTTCCTTTTTCGTATTGAAAGAGGTTGCAAGTAAGCTGGACTGGGTGACCGTGGCTGCTGCATTTGTCGGAATGCTGCTTGTCGTGAAGCCGACGATGAGTATGGAAGTTGTGCCGGCGTTTGTTGGTGCGCTCGGTGGATTTGGTGCCGGATTTGCATATACATTTGTCAGAAAACTGGGACAACGCGGAGAAAATAGTATGATTATCGTATTGTTCTTCTCCGCCTTTTCCTGTGTTGTGACATTACCATTTTTTGTATTTCAGTATCAGCCGATGAGCGGACTTCAGTGGCTGTTTCTGATTTGTACAGGTGTTTCAGCGGCAGGCGGACAGGTTTTTATCACGAAAGCATACTCCTATGCACCGGCAAAGGAAATCTCGGTCTATGATTTCTCGATTGTGCTTTTTACAGCATTGTGGGGATTTTTATTCCTGGATCAGATTCCGGATTACTTAAGTGTGATCGGATATGTGGTGATCATCGGAACGTCTGTAGTGAAGTGGTATATCACGATTGAGCGGCCGCACAGACAGGAAGTTCACAGGGAACATGAGTGAGATGGAAAAAAGTATCAGGAACAGTCAGAGTGAAAATCAGCAAACTAGAATAAACGATACAGATGCGTCAGTTTGTGTACTATGCCCACGGAACTGTAAGAAAAACCGTGCAGCTGGCGAGACCGGTGTTTGCGGTGAAGCTGCCACCATGCGGATCGGACGGGCGGCACTCCATATGTGGGAAGAACCGTGTATTTCCGGGAAAAATGGTTCCGGTGCGGTATTTTTTACCGGATGCCCGCTTCACTGTGTGTATTGTCAGAACTATGCAATCTCAGATGGTGGTGCAGGCAGACAGATCACGGTGGAGGAGCTTGTGCAGATATTTTATGATCTCGAAGCAGAAGGCGCGGCGAATATCAATCTGGTCACTGCCGATCATTTCATCCCACTGGTGGCACAGGCAATCCGGCAGGCAAAAAAACAGGGCTTTTCCCTGCCATTTATCTATAATACAAGCAGTTATGTGCGGGTGGAAGCGCTGCGCATGTTAGAAGGGCTGGTAGATGTCTATCTGCCGGATATGAAATATATGGATGCGGATACGGCGGCGAAGTATTCTCACGCACCGGATTATCCGGCGGTGGCAAAGGCTGCGATTGCAGAGATGGTGCGCCAGTGTGGGAAAGTCGTCTTTGATGCTGAAGGTGTCTATATAAAACGTGGCGTGATCGTACGTCATTTGTTACTGCCGGAACATCTGATGGAAGCAGAGAAGATCGTACGGTATCTGTATGAGACATATAAAGATCAAATCTATATCAGTATGATGAGTCAGTACACACCGGTTGGTGATATCGGCGCACGGTTTCCGGAACTTAAGGATAAGGTCCGCCGCAAATCGTACCGTAAACTGCTCGATTATGCAATAAACTTAGGCGTGGAGCAGGCATTTTACCAGGAAGGTGAAGTGGCAAAAGAAAGCTTCATCCCAGAATTTTATAAGGAATAACAGGAGAGACAACATGGATATATTACAGGTGATCGCAGATGAATTGCAGATTAAGAAAGGACAGGTAGAAAAGTCGGTTGAACTGATCGATGAGGGTGCAACGATTCCGTTTATCGCAAGATACCGGAAGGAAGTGACCGGCTCCTTAAATGATGAGCAGTTACGTGCGCTGTCAGAGCGGCTTTTGTATCTCCGGAACTTAGAGGAGAAAAAAGCTTCTATTCTTGCGACGATAGAGGAGCAGGGCAAGCTGACAGAGGAATTGAAGAAGCAGATTGAGGCTGCGATGACGATGGTTGCTCTGGAAGATCTGTACCGCCCGTATCGACCGAAGCGCCGCACAAGAGCGACGATTGCCAAGGAGAAGGGATTAGAGCCACTTGCAGAGATCCTGCGTGCACAGGAGACGACAAAGACGATTGAGGAAGAGGCAGCCGCCTTTGTCGATGTAGAAAAGGGCGTGGAAAGTGTGCAGGATGCAATCGACGGTGCCAAGGATATTCTCGCTGAGGTCTATGCAGATGATGCCGATTACCGGACGAAGCTTCGTGCGATGACGAAGGAGAGCGGAAGTCTTATAGCAAAGGCAAAGGATGAGGAAGCAGATTCGGTCTACGAGATGTATTATGATTTTTCAGAGCCAATCAAGAAGCTGGTTGGACACCGGATTTTAGCAATCAACCGCGGGGAGGCAGAGAAGTTCCTGACGGTGAAGATTGAGGCGCCAAGACAGGAGATTTTACTCTGGCTTGTAAAGCAGATTATCGGCAATATGAAACATGACAGTGCAAGCTACTTGTATGAGGCAATCACGGATAGCTATGACCGTCTGATCGCGCCGTCCATCGAGCGTGAGATACGAAATGAACTGACAGAGAAGGCAGAGGAAGGCGCCATCGGCGTATTCGGCAAGAATTTACACCAGCTTTTGATGCAGCCGCCAATCTCCGGGCAGGTCGTGCTTGGATGGGATCCGGGCTTCGCACACGGAAGCAAGCTGGCAGTTGTCGATGAGACCGGTAAGGTGCTTGACACGGTTATCATTTACCCGACGAAAGGACAGAAAAATTACGATGCTGCAAAGCAGGTATTAAAGAAGCTGATTGCAAAATACCATGTGACACTCATTTCTCTCGGAAATGGTACCGCAAGCCGGGAGTCGGAAGCGATGATCGTCGAGCTGATGAAAGAATTGAATATAGACTTGAAATATGTGATCACAGATGAGGCAGGCGCATCCATCTATTCCGCCAGCAAGGAAGCAACGGAAGAGTTCCCGGATTTTGACGAGTGGCAGAGAAGTGCGGCAAGTATCGCGAGACGAATCCAGGATCCGCTGGCAGAACTTGTGAAGATCGATCCGAAATCCATCGGCGTCGGACAGTACCAGCACGATATGAACCAGAAAAACCTTGGAAATGCCCTGAACAATGTGGTGGAGGACTGCGTAAACTCGGTCGGCATCGACTTAAATACCGCCAGTCCGGCATTACTTTCATATGTGTCCGGTATCAATAAGACACTGGCAAAATCGATTGTATCATACCGGGAGGAAAACGGCAGTTTCAAAAACCGCAAGGAGCTTCTCAAGGTGCCGAAGCTTGGACCGAAGGCATACGAACAGTGTGCAGGCTTTCTGCGTATCCATGGTGGAAGCGAAGCGTTAGATGCGACAAGTGTCCATCCGGAAAGCTATGAGGCAACGAAAGCTCTGATGGAAAAAATCGGTGTATCCGAGGATGATATCAAGCATGGCGGCATGAAGGGCATCAGCAAGAAGACAAAGGATACGAAGAAACTTGCACAAGAACTTGGCATCGGAGAACCGACACTTGCAGATATCGTGAAAGAGCTTGAAAAGCCGGGCAGAGATCCCCGTGAGGAGATGCCAAAGCCAATCCTTCGGAGCGATGTACTTGAGATGAAAGATTTAAAGCCAGGCATGGAACTGAAAGGAACGGTGCGGAATGTCATTGACTTTGGTGCATTTGTCGATATTGGTGTGCATCAGGATGGTCTTGTGCATATCTCGCATATGTCTGACAAATACATCAAACATCCGTTGGAAGTCGTGTCTGTTGGGGATATCGTAGATGTAACTGTGTTAAGTGTGGATCTCGATAAACACAGAATCCAGCTTTCTATGGTGAAATAAAAGATGCAGAAAAAGAATTTTTCAAAAAAATCAAAAAAAATGAAAATTTTTCTTGCATATTGAAAAGTTATTTGGTAAAATAGCCTATGTTGTGAGCCCGCAAAGAGAATTATGCAGGCAGGGCTTAATATTTGTCAAGGAGGTGCTAACGGTGGCAAAGTGTAGTATTTGTGAAAAAGGAGCTCATTTCGGTAACAATGTGAGCCATTCTCATAGAAGATCAAACAGAATGTGGAAATCAAACATCAAGTCTGTGAAGGCAGTAGTTAACGGTACTCCTAAGAAGATTTATGTTTGCACACAGTGCTTGAAGTCTGGTAAGGTTGAGAGAGCCTAAGCAGACCGCAAAAAACAGCATATTCGTATGCTGTTTTTTTTTGCTGTCTGTCAATACGGAGTTTTATATAGTTCAATGACAAATTGAAAGAAATGCATATCATGTAAAAGTTGCGTAATCCTGTGAAAAAGGGTATAATAGCGCTATATGACTTTATACAGCCAGGATTAGACTTGGCTCATCACGGAAACGGAGGTAGAACCATGAAGGGTTATTTATCGAATGAAAACGGTGAAATCATTATAGAAAATGAAGTCATCGCCCAATATGCCGGACATGCTGCATTGGAGTGCTTCGGTATCGTTGGTATGGCGACGATCAGCATGAAGGATGGAATTGCAAAGCTTCTGAAGGGTGACAGCATCAGTAAGGGTGTCAATGTCGTCATCGGAGAAAACAACGAACTGTCGATTGATTTTCATATTATTGTGGCATATGGCGTCAGCATTTCGACGGTATGTGACAACTTGATCAGTACTGTACAGTACACGATTGAAGAGATGACAGGTATGAAAGTAAAAGCCATCAATATTTTTGTTGAAGGCGTTCGTGTGATAGACTAAGAATACGTATAAATTAGGAGGATAGACAAAGTGGCTACAAAGGTAATTGATGCCCAGTTGTTACAGAAAGCATTTATTGCTGGTGCGTACAATCTAGAAAAAAACAAAGATTATATCAACGAATTAAATGTATTCCCGGTGCCGGATGGTGATACCGGATCGAACATGTCGCTTACGATCATGGCAGCGGCAAAAGAAGTAAGCGCATTGGAGAATCCATCGATGGATGAACTGTCCAAGACGATTTCAAGTGGTTCCCTGCGTGGAGCAAGAGGAAATTCCGGTGTCATTTTATCCCAGCTTCTGCGTGGATTCTGTAAAGAAATCAAAGGGAAGACACAGATTACAGTTTCCGTACTTGCAGATGGGTTTGTACGTGCTGTAGAGACAGCGTATAAGGCAGTTATGAAGCCGAAGGAAGGTACGATTCTGACGGTGGCAAAGGGTGTCGCAGAAAAGGCAGTAGAACTTTCCGAGATGGATATGGATTTCGAGACACTCGGACAGGAAATTCTTGACTACGGAAACGAAGTATTAAAACAGACACCGGAGCTGCTTCCGGTACTGAAAGAAGCAGGCGTGGTTGACTCCGGCGGACAGGGGCTCATGGAGTTTCTGACAGGTGCTTATAACGGATTGACAGGAAAAGAAGTGATTGATCCGCAGGCAGTATCCGGTGGTACGAAAAAAAATGCATCGATGATGTCATCGGAAGAAATCGATACATCCCATATCAAATATGGTTATTGTACAGAGTTTATCATCATGCTCGAGAAGGAATACAATGCAGAGACCGAAGCGAAGTTCAAGGAGTTCTTAACATCCATCGGTGATTCCCTTGTCGTTGTTTCGGATGATGAGATTGTGAAAGTGCATGTGCATACAAACCATCCGGGACTTGCATTTGAAAAAGGACTCGAATATGGTTCCCTGACCAGCATGAAGGTTGACAATATGCGGGAAGAACACAAAGAAAAAGTCATCCATGAGCAGGACCGCAAGAAAGCTGCCGAACAGGAAGCACAACTAGATGCAAAGAAAGAAGAAAAAAAGGATGAACCAAAGAAACCATTTGGTTTTGTGGCAGTCTCTGTTGGAGAGGGATTGAATGATATCTTCAAGGATCTCGGTGTCGATTATATCATCGAAGGTGGACAGACGATGAATCCGAGTACAGAGGATGTGTTAGATGCGATATCCAAGGTAAATGCAGAAACTGTATTTGTATTCCCGAACAACAAGAATATTATCTTAGCGGCCAACCAGGCAGCTGAGATCGAGGAAGAAAAGACGGTTCTTGTCATCCCGACGAAGACGATTCCGCAGGGAATCAGTGCTCTGATCTCATTTGATGAGACGGAAACGGCAGAAGCAAACAAAGCCGGCATGGAGGATGCACTGACAGCCGTAAAGAGCGGGCAGGTAACGTACGCTGTTCGTGATACATCCATCGATGGAAAGGAAATCAAGACAGGCGATTATATGGGTATCGATGATGCAGGTATCCAGGCAGTTGGCCAGAATATTACAGAGGTTGTGAAAGACCTGATCGGTGCGATGGCGGATGAGAATTCGGAACTTTTAAGCATCTATTATGGCAGTGATGTTGAGGAGGAGAAAGCAAACGCTCTGGTAGAAGCTGTGCAGGCTGCATATCCGGATTTTGAAGTGGAAACGCATGCTGGCGGACAGCCGATTTACTATTATATTTTGTCATTAGAATGATACAGATGTCAGACGCAGATTGCGAGGCGGTAGTCTATGACATCTGTTCGAACATACGAAAATCCTGTCGAGGCAGATAAGCTTCGGCAGGATTTTCGTATTCTGAAGAGTAGAAATATTTGTCTGGTTCCGTTATAATAATCGTAGTTGTTGCGATACAAGATGTAAATGGATGGGTTGTTAAACGATGAGAAAAGAAGACAGTATTCAAACAATAAAAGGAATTGGAGAAAAAACAGCAGAGTGTTTTGCACGACTTGGGATTGTTACGGTTGATGATCTGCTGCATACATATCCGCGTAGTTATCTAAGCTATGAGGAACCGGTACGCATACGGGATGCGGCGGTTGGGGAACGTCATGCGGTCCGTGCAATGATTACATCCTATGTGACAATCAGACAGGTGCGAAGTCTAAAACTTACGATTCTTACAGTGGGTGACGGAGATTCTACGTTGCATATGACATGGTTTAACCAGCCATTTCTAAAAAATGTGTTCCACAAAGGAGATTCCTATGTCTTTGTCGGAACTGTTAAGGCAAAAAATGGCACACGTGTGATGGAACAGGCTGAGTATTATAAGCTTCCGGTGTATGCCGGAATGCAGCAGGAGATGCAGCCGGTCTACCCGCTTACGAGCGGATTATCCAACAAGACCTTCCAGAAAGCAATTATCGCGACCAGAGAGCTGATCTGCCAGATGGAGGATTATATACCGGAGGATGTACGGACGGAACATAACCTGATGGAATTATCCGAGGCCTATGAGAACATTCATTTCCCGATGAACCAGACAGTCTTAAAAAATGCAATCCGCAGGCTTGCATTTGATGAGTTTTACCAGTTTCTCTATGATATGGCATCCATGAAGAAGACGACGCAGCTGCAGGAAAATACGCACAAGATCGTGCAGGGGAAGGCAGTTGCGGACTACATATCAGATCTTCCTTTTTCGCTCACGAAGGGACAGCAGCAGGCAATCGAGGATATCCTTGCGGATATGGGAGGCGATGGTGTGATGAACCGTTTGATCCAGGGGGATGTCGGTTCCGGAAAGACCGTCGTTGCTGCGGCATCGTTGCTTGCCTGTGCGAAGGCGGGGTATCAGGGCGCACTCATGGCACCGACCGAGGTGCTTGCGAGACAGCATTACGAGGAACTGTCAGAGCAGTTTGCGAAGTATGATATCCGTACAGCGTGTCTCGTCGGGTCGACACCACTAAAGGAGAAACGAAGAATCTATGAAGCATTGAAGCAGGGTGGAGTTGATGTCGTGATCGGCACACATGCACTTTTAGAGGACAAGGTGGAATTCAAAGATCTGGCACTGGTTGTGACGGACGAACAGCACCGGTTTGGGGTAAACCAGCGAAAGAAATTATCGGACAAGGGCTATGGCGTGCATACACTTGTCATGTCTGCTACACCGATTCCCCGGACGCTTGCCATCATTTTATATGCAGATATGGATATCTCGGTGATTAAAGAACTGCCGAAAGGCAGAAAACCAATCAAAAACTGTGTGGTCGGTACAAATTATCGTCAGACTGCATACAAATTTATTGCCGGTCAGATTGCAGAAAAAAGCCAGGTTTATGTCGTCTGCCCTATGGTGGAGGAGAGCGAGACACTCGATGTGACAAACGTCACAGAGTATGTGGATACGATGCGGGCAAACCTGCCCGCCGGCACAAGGATTGAGATGCTGCATGGGCAGATGCGCCCGGATGAAAAAAATGAGATTATGCGGCGGTTTGCTGACGGTGAGATTGATGTCCTTGTTTCGACAACTGTGATTGAAGTTGGTGTGAACAATCCAAATGCAACTGTGATGATGGTGGAAAATGCAGAGCGGTTCGGACTTGCACAGCTGCATCAGCTGCGGGGCAGAGTCGGACGTGGAAAGAAGCAGTCGTATTGTATCTTTATCAACGGAAAAGAATCCGAAGAGTCAATGGAACGTTTGCGTGTGCTAGAGAATTCCAACGATGGATTCTTTATCGCAAGCGAAGATTTGAAACTACGTGGACCGGGAGATTTCTTCGGAATCCGGCAGAGTGGTGATGCACTGTTTGAGCTTGCGGATATCTATAATCACGCGGATATGCTGCAGCTTGCACAGGACTTTCTGAAAGAATATGGCAGGACGATGCAGCCGGTCCGGAGAAATCGTGGTGGAATCTCGGAGACCGTGTTATAGAAATTGAATCGCGCGTGCAGCTAGGACCGGAAATTATGGAAAAGACGCAAAATCGAGGGTTTTCCTTAGAAAACGGTTGCCGAACAAGGTAAAAAAGCATATAATAGGCACGTGTTTGATTAAATAAGATAAGAGGAATGACATGAAAGTAAAAGTAGGGTATATTACACGCTGGAGAAGAGCAATCTTTTTCACTTTGGTTGGATGTATTGTTGTATTTGGACTGGTATCTACCGTATGTTCGAAGCTTATCGAAGCGGCGCTTGTTTCAAATATGGTAAGTGTTGCGGCACTGCTTCTGTGTATTATTGTATTTGTGCTTGTATTAAGTGACAAATGGGAGCGGTTCGAAGGCGAAGGAATCGCGGCAATCGAGGATGGAACACTGACCTATCATGATAAGAAACGTCATATCGAGATCGCAATGGATGATATAAAAAGTGTGGATATCAAACCGATCACACTCGGACAGACAAGCAAGACGAATCTAGCATATCTGCTCGTAATCAAGACAAATAAGAAGAAATATCAGATCGAGTCGGAGCGTGCCAGAGGACAGGCATACGATGAGGTTGACCTGCACCGGTTATATATCTGGATACAGGAAAAACGTACAAAGTAAGAGGGTTACAGGGGAAGGAATCAGGTGAAGCAATGAAGAAAAACAATAACAAGGTATGGATTGCAGTGATCGCTGTGCTGGTAGCAGTGATTGCCGTATTGATTGTTGTAATGGTGCGCAGAAAGCCGAAGGATGAAGCCGAGAAAGTAACTTCCGAGGAGGCAGTTCAGACGGAGACAGAGGCCGAACCGGAAACGACATCAGATGCGAAGAAAGAGGAAACAACGGAAACACAGGCCGTACAGGATTGTTTCGTCAAGGTGACAAACAGCAATTCTTGGGAAAGTGCAAATGGATACAGCGGACAGCTTGATTCCACGATTACGAACAAAACAAGTGGGGCACTGAAAAACTGGGAGATCCGGATGACAGTGCCGGATAAGACGACGTTAGACAGTTCCTGGAATGGAACATTTAAGCTGGATGGAACGACATTGTCAGTAAAGTGCGTGGATTATAATGCAGAGGTTCCGGCAAATGGCAACCTCAAGGACATTGGAGCCATCGTGACAGTGCCATCGCAGGCAGATCTGAAGGCAATCTGTGATAGTGCAGTGCTCTATGTAGATGGAAAAGAATACAAAGGAAACAGCTCATCAGCGGCAACCGAAACCACGGAGGCAGAAGAAAAAAAGGAAGAGACAAAGCCGAAGAAAAAAGTGGAAGCAGAGAGTGGAACACCACTTGATAATCATGGTAAGCTTACGCTGAAGGGAACGGATATTGTAGATAAAAACGGAGACAAATATCAGTTAAAGGGTATCAGTACACATGGTATTGCATGGTTCCCGGAATATGTAAATCAGGATGCGTTCGAAAGCCTGCGTGACGACATGGGTGCAAATCTGATCCGTATTGCGATGTATTCCGGCGAAAATAACGGATATTGTACCGGCGGAGACCAGCAGAAGTTAAAGGAATTGGTAAAAACCGGTGTGGACGCGGCAACGAACCTTGGTATGTATGTCATTATTGACTGGCATGTATTGGGCGACCAGAACCCACAGACTTATAAAGAAGAGGCAAAGGCATTCTTTGAGGAAATGTCTGCCCTGTATAAAGACTACGACAATGTAATCTATGAGATCTGTAACGAGCCAAATGGCGGAACAACCTGGGCAGATGTAAAGTCTTATGCGGAAGAGGTCATCCCGATCATCCGCAAGAACGCGAAGGATGCACTGATTATTGTCGGGACACCAAACTGGTCCCAGGATGTGGATATCGCGGCGGAAGATCCGGTTACCGGATATGACAATATCATGTATGCGATTCATTTCTATGCGGCAACGCATAAGGATAATATCCGGAACAAAGTGACAACGGCACTTTCCAAAGGACTGCCAATCTTTGTCAGTGAGTTTTCAATCTGCGATGCATCCGGAAATGGTGCGATTGATTACGATCAGGCAGCAAAATGGTTTGACCTGATCGATGAAAACAACCTGTCTTATGCAGCATGGAATCTGTCCAATAAAGATGAAACATCATCGCTTATTTCATCCTCCTGTACGAAGACATCCGGATGGACAGATGCGGATTATTCCGAGACAGGAAAATGGCTGAAAAAGCAGATGCATGGAGAAAATTAAGCAGAATGGAAATGACACATAGTACAGGCATTCTAAAATAAAAAAGTAAAAGGAAAACGAATATGCGTGTAATAGCAGGAACGGCACGAAGCATGCCATTAAAAACAATTGAAGGGCTTGATACAAGACCCACAACAGATCGGATCAAGGAGACGTTATTCAATATTCTGACCGGATATATTCCACAGGCAAAGTTTCTGGATTTATTTGCCGGAAGTGGCGGGATTGGAATTGAAGCGCTTTCCAGAGGAGCAGATAGCTGTACATTTGTGGAACAGGCAAAAAATGCAGCAACCTGTATTGAAGATAATCTGAAATTCACAAAGCTGATCGATCGTGCAGAAATACGAAAATTGGATGCTGTCAGTTTTGTATCTTCTCTTCGAGAGATTGATTATGATGTGATTTTTATGGATCCGCCATATGGGAAAGGTCTGGAAAGAAGAGTATTAGAAGTGCTCTCTACAAAGAAATTTGTGGCAGATACATTGATTATCGTGGAAGCTTCTATCGACGAGGATTTCTCTTATGTGGAAGCGCTTGGATTTGAGATAACAAAAGATAAGCATTATAAGACAAACAAACATGTTTTTATGATGCAGAAGGAGCAAATATGAGTATAGCGGTTTATCCAGGAAGTTTTGACCCGGTTACATTGGGCCATTTAGATATTGTTCGTCGGTCAGCGGCGATTTTTGATCACGTGATTGTCGGAGTTTTGAATAATACATCGAAAAAACCATTGTTTTCTTTGGAAGAACGTGTTAATATGTTGAAAGATGTAGTTTCCGAAATTGGAAATGTGACAGTGGAATCGTTTGACGGATTGCTTGTTGATTTCGTCAGACAGAAGAATACGAATGTGATCATACGTGGTCTCAGAGCCCTGACAGACTTTGATCTGGAGATGCAGATGGCGCAGAGTAACCGCATGGTTGCAAAGGATGTGGATACAGTTTTCCTGTCAACAAGCACACAGTATTCGTACTTAAGTTCCAGTGTCGTAAAGGAATATGCAAGGTATGGTGTTGATTTAACGGAATTCGTTCCGGGCTGCATTATTCCCAAGTTGATTACGCGTATGAATGAATTGGATATAAAGAGGTCATAGGAGGATTCTTAAGATGGGTAAAAAAGGCGTAGAAAGCATGATCGAGGAGATCAAAGTATATATTGAAAACTGCAAACCGATGCCGCTTTCACAGACAAAGATTTCAGTACAGAAGCAGGAGTTACTCTCTATGCTTGATGAGTTAGAACTGAAGCTTCCTGGGGAGATTGAGCGATGCAAGAAGATTATGCGGAACAAGGAGATGATCCTTGCAGATGCCAGAACCCGTTCGGATGCGATTATTACAGAGTCTGTAAATGAAGCAAATCGTATGATAGAAGCAAACGAGATTACACGACTTGCAAATATCCGTGCGGATGAAATACTCGAGAATGCAAGAAGTCAGGCACAGCAGATTGTTGACCAGGCTTCTGAAGAAGCAAATGAAATCCGTCTTGGTGCGATGTATTATACAAAGGATAAGCTCACGGAGATGCGTGATATCTTCCAGAAGGTTCATGATATGGAAAAAGAGAATTATCGTACTTTGATTGAGTCTCTGGAAAACGATACCTACGTGATTGAGACAAATATGACAGAGATGGATACAAATATCAATATGTTTACTGCATCTTCTACGATGTCATATGAGCAGACAGATGATGCGGTTGATACACAGGCACCTATGCAGCAATCACAGCCAGCGCCTGTGCAACAGCCACAGCCGGTTCCGGAAGACGAAGCAGATGATGATGTGGATGTATACGGAGATCGGGATTCTGATGATGACGATGATGACGACGATGATTTTGATGATTTCTTAGACGAGTAAGAGATACATGCAAAGACCAGTCATACATCCGCAGATACATTTGACAACGAAATAATAAATCATGGACAGCCCGGATTGCTTCGTGACCTGTAAGGTTTGGAGAAAGGCAGAGATGCCGCCAAACGAGGTACACGCAAGAATCAGGGCTGTTTTGATTGCAGGAGGAAATGTACCTGTAGCAAGGACCGTGCTTCCCTGTGTGATTTCCAGTATGCCGCATAAGACGGTTGATGCATCGGAAGGAAGGTTCGGGATGGCACAGACAAGCGCAAACAGGATGGAACAGATCATGATGTATAAACCGACATAGGTGATCTGGATGACGGATTGCAATAACAGATCGTTTGTCTGCGTGGGTATGGATTGCTGTGATATAGTTTCCTTTGAATATTTGGATGTATGCCCGGACGGGGGTGATGAGTGACCGGTAACAGCAACTTCTTCTGATGCTATATGATGTAAGGTATGTATATTGGAAGATGAACATGTAGGTTTATGTTTCCCTAATGCACGGAAAAGGACGAAAGCAATACATGTGACAAGCACATATGGCACATAGAGAACTGCAAGCAGGAACCAGAATGGGAACAGATCCTGTAGTACCGTGTGACCGATATAGCCGGACAGAAACATCGGACTGATATTATTGCACAGTGGGAGTAATATGGTAGCGGTGGAAGATTTGATATAGCCTTCTTTCGTGAAGTCGGAAGCCATCTTCGCACCGAGCGGATAGCCACATAGAAGTCCAAGCAGGAATAAGACAGGAATCGCATAGGCGGCACCTGTTTTTTTTGTGCGGATTTTGAGGACGAAGAGGTTCGATAAGAGCATAAAAGGAAGAAGCAGGGGCAAAACATCGTGAAACCAGAGCATAAGTCCGGCACGTGCCCCGGTGACTACGACCTGATTTTCCCCAATCAGTGTCAGAAGAAAAATAATCAGACAAAAAAGCATAGAAAAACTCCCTAAACTTCCATAATTAAATGTATGAGCATGGTGAGAGACATAGAACATTTCATTGATGAAATCCATGAATGAAACGTTGTCTCCAGCATGTTCTGCCATTATAGAACGGGGAGTTTCCTTGTATAATCGTTCGGAAGTGTGACACCGTAATGATTATAGTAGATGCAGTTGTAGAGCTCTGTTGCTCGCAAATCGTATTGCCACATTGTATGGGCAAGAGAAGTGGATGCAGCTTTATCCGGTGATGATGTGGTTGTTACATATTCCGCAAGTATCGATTCAAAATCAGCTTTCTTGGTAATAATAGGGATTTCCGAACAATCATGCAGTAGACGCACAAGCTTGCTGGATTCTTTTTTCAGTGCAAGGATATTGGCATAACATGCATAGCCGGATCCGATAAACATCTGCCGGTCGGACTCGGTATAGCCAAGCAGCAGATGCAGGAGTGCCCGGGCAATGCGGCTCCTTGTGATGTCCTTCGTCTTTAACTGCTCGACAAGCACTTCATAGTCGATTGGATATGGGGCATGCTGCAGCTTATCCGCAAGTGCCGGGGAGATATCACAGATATCCGAAAGCTCCGGTTCCCGAAGTCTGCAAGCCTGTACGAAAGGTGTCAGCATCGCATCCGACAGATAGGTGTGTGTCGGAGCTTCCATACGCGAATAGGTTGTCGTTGGTACCTGTGCGGCAAGTACCGAAATGTCCGATCCAGTGGCAAGGGCTGACCGGATGGCCGTTGCGGAGCTGATCTGCGCCTGTAGATCGGTATCGTGATAGTCGTTTGAGATTCGTTTGATAAAGATTGGTCTGATATTGGCATGCAACTTCTTAATCGCGCACAGATAGGAGAGTGCGAGCGTATTGTTCGGTGTCTTAAGAAGCGCGGCTGCCGAATCTCCGCAGATCGCAGCGATTGCCGTCTGCCTCGCTTTTGGATAGGAGTCACCGGTTTTTAATGCCTGCTTTAATGCAAGCTGATAATTCTCCGGTTCCTCGGTCAGAACCTCTGCAACCTGTTCAAATAATTCCGGTTCAGCCTCTTCAACGCCAAACGCCAGATAGTCAATCGCATGAAGGTTCTTTAAGATTGCGACAGCGCCATCCGCAAAATCTCCGGCACTTCCCGTCGCATACACAAACGGAAGCTCTAAGCACAGGTCGAAGCCATCCGCAACCGCCATTTCCGCGCGTGTGTATTTGTCCCACAGGGCGATACTGCCACGCTGTAAGAAATTCCCGCTCATCAGCGCAATCACGTGGTCGGCATGCGAAAGAGACATCGCTTCCTCGAAGAGATAGTGATGTCCGTTGTGGTATGGATGAAATTCTGCTATGACTGCTACGTTACTCATATCGTTATTATACCAATCCGGTCAGAATTCATCAAGGCTTGCCGGCTGGGATTTGGTGGAAACTTATTTTGGTTGGCATTTGTTTAACAATGATATATAATATGGAATCGTTGAAAATATAAGACATTGATAAGCAGGTATAAAATGGAGAATAGACGATGAAGAACGAACAAGAAAAAACAGAATGGATGCAGAAGCCGGTGGTAGTATGGCTTGGTGCGATGCTTTGCTGCTTCCTGTGGGGAAGCGCATTTCCGTGTATCAAGATCGGCTATAAGCTGTGGGAGATCAATTCCCTGGATACGGCATCGCAGATTTTATTTGCGGGTATGCGTTTTTTGCTTGCGGGCACACTGGCAATCGTGCTTGGAAGTATGCTTGAACGCCGGTTCCTGAAACCGGAGAAGGGTGCGGCAGGGAAGATTCTGTGGCTGTCGCTTCTGCAGACGGTCGCACAGTATATGTTCTTCTATATCGGACTGGCACATACAAGCGGCGTGAAGGCGTCGATCATAGAGGCAGTCAATGTGTTTGTCGCAATCCTTGTATCGGGCTGCCTGTTCCGGCAGGAGACGATTCATGCCAGACAGATGATCGGCTGTCTGATCGGATTTGCGGGTGTAGTGCTGATTAACTTAAATGGCGTAGACTTCCATATGCAGGCAAATGGAGAGGGCTTAATCCTGTTGTCAACGATTGCCTATGCATTTTCATCCGTGTTCCTGAAGCGGTATTCTGCAAAGCATAATCCGGTGATGCTTTCCGGCTATCAGTTCATCGCAGGTGGTATCATTTTAATGCTGTTTGGTCTGCTGCTTGGCGGACGGATGGGTGCGGTATCAGCATCCGCCATTGGAATCCTTGTGTATCTGGCGTTCGTGTCTGCCGTTGCCTATTCCCTGTGGGGACTGCTCTTAAAATACAATCCGGTATCGAAGGTGGCGGTGTTTGGATTCATGAATCCGGTGTTCGGCGTGATCTTATCGGCATGGCTGCTGAATGAACGGGAGCAGGCATTTGGCGTGCTGGGCATAATTTCGCTTGCACTTGTCTGTGTGGGAATCTATATTGTCAATAAAAGAAATACAAATTGTTAATTTGCTCTTGACCCGAAGGTAGGTGCAGGTGGTATAAAGATCATATATGGATGAAAGAAATGGTGGAATTACTATGCGAATGACAACATTATGTTATATCGAGCAGGATGGGAAATACCTCATGCTGCATCGGACGAAGAAAAAGAAAGATATCAATAAGGATAAATGGATCGGTGTCGGCGGACATGCCGAGGAGGGCGAAGGACCGGAAGAATGTCTGCTTCGCGAAGTGAAGGAAGAGACAGGGCTGACACTTACGTCATACCGGTTCCGTGGGCTGATTACATTTATCAGCAACGAGTGTGAGCCAGAGCTGATGTGCCTGTTCACGGCAGACGGATTTACCGGAGAGCTGATCACCTGCAACGAGGGGGACCTGGTCTGGGTGGATAAAACACAGGTGCCGGAGCTTCCGACCTGGAGTGGAGATGCCATATTCCTGAAGCAGATCCTGTCAGATGATCCAAGATTTTTCACGTTGCGGCTTGTGTATGTGGACGATACACTGGTGGAACACCGGTTACAGTTTTATTAGGCGGTAAATCGCATATGCAGCAACCGCGGAGATGGTCTCTGTGACTGGGAATGCCCAGAAGACTCCATTGGCACCGAGGACGCGGCTTAAAACAAAGGCAGCAGGTATCATGACAACGGCATAACGCGACAACGAAATCAGCAGGGACGCCATTCCCTTTTGCAGGGCTTCGAGTGCACCGCAACAGGTGACCGAAACTGCCGAGATGATAAATCCGATGCATATGATTGTGAGTGCCTTGACACCGATCTCAATCGTCGTCTCATTGTCGGTGAAAAGTCCGATCATCTGTCCCGGTATGAGCAGGGAGAGCAGCACACCGACCGCCATCACACCGGCGGTCAGACAGAGTGTAGTCCGGAAGATCTGCCGGACACGTTTCTTCTCGCCGGCACCGTAGTTGAAGCTGATGATTGGGCGGATTCCCTGGATGATTCCGTTTGCAGACAGGTAAATAAATGTCTGCAGCTTATAATAAGCCCCAAGCACGAGGACGTATTTCTCCGAAAATGCCGTCAGGATACCGTTCAGACAGGAGATCATGAGTGATGGCAGCGCCATGTTCAGGGAAGCCGGAATGCCAACGGCGTACAGATTCCCAAGCAATGCCTTGTTAAACGACAGGTTCTTACGCTTGAAGGATAGCGGCAACGGACGGAAGATGCAGAATAGCACATAGACAAGCAATGTGATCGTCTGTCCGATTCCGGTTGCGTAAGCGGCTCCCGCCATCCCCATCTTCGGAAATGGTCCGATGCCGAAGATCATCAGCGGATCGAGTACGATGTTGGAGATAAAACCGCACATCATACTGAACATGGAAACCTTCATTCTGCCGACTGACTGGAAGATCTTCTCCAGCGAGATTCCAAGCATGATGATGACCGAGAACACGAATACGCGGTTGGCGTAGGTAAGTCCCATTTCGATGATCGTTTCATCCTTCGTATAAAGTCTCAGAAAATGCGGCATACCGGCCATACAGGCAACCATCAGAATGACTCCGTGAATCACACTTAAGAACATGCCTGTGACCGCTGCCTCGTCCGCTTTCTCCTGATCCTTCGCACCAAGACAAAATGCAATTCTTGCATTCATCGCGATACCGAATCCAACCGCAATCGCAGTCATCAGATTCTGCAGCGGATATACAAGCGAGATCGCAGTCATGGCATCCTCGCTGATCTTCGCCACGAAATAGCTGTCGACGATGTTGTATAGGGAATTGATCGCCATGGAAATAACCATCGGCAATGACATCGAGATAACCAATGGTAAAATCGGCTTTTCTTTCATAAAATTCTGGTTCATGTTTTTCACTCCTGTGTAATCATTGTGCATATCATCCTGCCTGCGGGCAGGGCAAACCCGTCTGCCGGGCAGGGCAAGAAGAATTGTCTTGCATAAAAAAGCCACACAGCAAATATACTGTGTGGCGAAAAAAGAATTCTCTTAAAAAATCCACTCCCGTAAAGGGTTTTGGTAGGTGATTGCGTGTCCGGTATGATTCCAGACACTTTCTGTATTCTAGCGGGTGGGAGGATATTTGTCAAGCGGGGAGAGATAGATGCTGATCTGAATTTCCGGCTATCACTTTTTGCTATTTTAGTGTAAAATAAGATAAACACAAAGCTGATGCAGGTAACGGCTTGGAAGAGTCATAGATTATACTATAAGAAGGGGATAACACGATGGATAACACATCAGAACAGAAAACAGAAAATCAGGAAAAAAAGAAGATTGTCCGGGGACCAAGACTCAACCAGAAACTAAAAATCATGTATCTGATGAAGATTCTGCTCGAAGAGACAGACGAAGATCATGACCTGACACTGAACGAAATCGTTGAGAAACTGAAAGCATACAATGTCACAGCAGAGCGGAAGAGCCTGTACAGTGATATCGAGAATCTGCGCACATTTGGTCTGGATATCATAGGCATGCAATATGGCAAGACCTACCATTATAAGGTTGCAAGCCGGCAATTTCAGCTTGTCGAGCTGAAGCTTCTCGTAGATGCGGTGCAGTCCTCCAGATTCATCACAGAGAAGAAATCCGACGAGCTGATCGCGAAGCTCGAGAGCTACGCAAGCAAATACGAGGCGAAGAAGCTGGCACGTCAGGTCAATGTAAATGGACGCGTGAAGACGATGAACGAACGCATCTATTACAGCGTGGATAAGATTCACGAGGCGTTAAATGAGGAGAGCCAGATTAAATTCCAATATTTCACATGGACGGCAGATAAGAAGATGGAATTGAAGCATGGTGGGGCTTACTATAGTGTCAGCCCGTGGGCACTGTGCTGGGATGACGAGAAATACTATCTGGTAGGATATGACAATAGAGAATACAAGATTAAGCATTTCCGCGTCGATAAGATGGCAGATGTATCCGTGGTCTATAAGGAGCGGGAAGGAAAAGAGGAATTCTCGAAAATGCAGATGTCGGAGTACACGAACAGGCTCTTCGGCATGTTCGATGGCAATCTGGAAACAGTAACGCTTCTATGTGAGAACCATGCCGCAAATGTGATCATTGACCGTTTCGGAACTGATATTCCACTCATGAGGACCGACGCAGAACATTTTACAGTCCGGGTACGGGTATCTGTCAGTAAATTGTTCCTTAGCTGGATCATGGCAATTCCGGGAGTGAAGATCGTGGCTCCCGAGCGCACGGTAGATATGATGAAATCAGAGATTAAGCGGCTGCAGGAAATGTACTTGTAAGAGAGGGATGGGACGTCGTCTAATGGTCAGGACGGAGACTGAAAACCCATTTCCCTTGCGGCTAAACTGTAAAAAATTGTATAAGGTATATGATAAATGACATCGTCATATACTATAGAGAACTGTAGAAATTGCTTGACAAGATGTATAAAGTTAAGTAAGATAAATACAGTGATCGCGTTGCAGAAACCTGTGAGGCCTGCGACCGGGGGAGAACCTGCGGGGTCTCCTCTTTTTTATATTAGGGGGATGGTGCATATGCAAAAGATTTTTTTAAATTATGATCAGCAGATAGAAAAATTGAAAAATGAAAAGAATCTGTTGATTGATAATGAGGCATATGCAAAGGAAATTTTAAGACAGACAAGTTATTATTCCCTGATAGGTGGATATAAGGATATCTTTAAGAACCCAACTACTAAAAAATATAAGGATGGGACAAGATTTGAAGATATTGTGGAACTGTATTATTTTGACGAACTATTAAGACAGTTATTTTTACGGTACCTTATTAAGGTGGAAAATGGAATAAAATCCCAAGTGTCCTATTATTTTACAGAAAAGAATGGAGAAAATCAAAAAGAATACCTTGATACATCGAATTATAATTATTCAGGAAAGAAGAATCAGAGAGATATTGACCGTTTGATAAAAAAACTAGAGGGGTATGTTACAAAATCAACAGACTATCATTATATAAATCATTCACAGAAGAAATATGGAAATGTTCCATTGTGGGTACTTACGAATGCTTTAACGTTTGGAAATATATCAAAAATGTATATGCTGCTTCCACAAGATATACAAATCAAAGTCAGCAGGAATTATCAATGTGTTAATGAAAAACAAATGGTTTCCATATTGGCAGTGCTTGTTAAATATAGAAATGTTTGTGCTCATGGAGAAAGGCTGTTTACATATAGAACCGCAGATAGTATTCCAGATTTGCCAATACATAGAAAATTAAAGATTGCACAAAAGGGTTCGCAATATGTGAATGGAAAAAACGATTTGTTTTCCGTAGTGATTGCATTAAGATATATGCTGAATGATCAGTGGTATAAAGAGTTTATAAAGGAACTTAAAACATTGATTGATAAATATCTTAAGAAACATGATAGTATATCGGAGCAAGAATTGTATGAGAAAATGGGTTTTCCGGAAAACTGGAGAAAGATAACCAGATACAGAAAACAATAAGATGTGTTTGACTTTTATAATACAGAAGAGAGTATATATAATAGAACTGAAAGGATAAATATGGTAAAGAAAATCATGCGGGATCCGCTGTTCCTGGCACAGAAATCGGTGGATGCAACGGAAGCAGATAAACAGGTTATAACAGATTTGCTCGATACACTCCGGGCGAATCTGGATCATTGTGTCGGCATGGCGGCCAATATGATCGGCGTAAAGAAGAATATCATCGTCGTGGCAAGCGGACCGTTCCAATTCGCGATGGTGAATCCGGTTATCACGAAGAAAACAGGCGCGTATCAGGTGAAAGAGGGATGTCTGTCGCTCGACGGGACACGCCCATGTACGAGATATCAGGAGATAGAAGTCGATTACCTCGACCAGCATTTCAAGAAGCAGCATGGGAAATATTCCGGCTGGGTGGCGCAGATTATCCAGCATGAAGTGGATCATTGCAACGGAGTTGTGATATAACTTTATGTTACAAAAAGAGAAGATAATACTTGAATGAGTGGTGGCTCTGGTTCTGAACATAGGGCTACCGCTTTTTGTTGTTTTGGTGTAAAATAAAGCTATATTTTGTCGAAAAAGGCTCGGAAGTTCATAATGCAAGTACTTATTTATGACAGTTGTTTTGTGTAGGATGGAGATACAAAGAAACGGAAATAAGAAGCATGGAGTCGTAAAATTCACGGAGGTTATCATTATGAGCGGAAATAACAATCAGAAATCAGTAGGTTATGCAATACTTGGAGTTATCATAGTGTTCGCAATAATCGGATTCTTCGTATCTTTGACCGAAAAAGAAGATCCGAAGTGTGCATTTGCAGGATGCGATAACACGGTATCGACGGAGGGCAGTTACTGCTATCAACACAACACACCCGGAAAGCGCAGAAAAGCTGCATATGGAACAAGCAGTTCGCACAGTCATTCTACAACCAGCAGTACGACAAGCAGCGGTTCCACATCAAATAGTTCGGGCAGCAGTTCGAATTCCGGTTCATCGTCTAGTGGCTACAAGCCAAGTAGTTCGAACAGCAAGTATAACAGCAGTCATTCGCATGATTCTTACGATAGCGGATACGATGATGTCTACATGGATGGCGATTATGATCAGGAGCGGTACGACCGGGATGATGATTATGCAACCGGTGTGGATGATGCCATCGAGGAAGATATCGAGGATGGAGACGAAGGGGACTGGTAAGGGAAATATCTGGAAATTTCTTATATTAGGAACGGAAACGCAAAAGATGGTGTGACGACGAAATAAAGGATGTATATATGAAGAATTTTGAGATGCTGCAGAAGGTGTGTATAGATGAAGTTCTTGGCGCAGGTATCGAGCCGGGAAATATTGTCTCATGGGTTATAAACCGTCGTGCAAAAACAAGATGGGGAATGTGCACGAAAAATCCAGATGGAACATGCATTATACAGATTGCGGCCAGGCTGATCGAGGATGAACGAATATCCGAACAAGCATGCAAGGAAACTATGATCCACGAGATACTACATACCTGCAAGGGCTGTAAGGGACATACCGGATTGTGGCTCGTATATGCGAATATCATGAATAAGCGGTATGGATATAACATAAAGCGAACCACCTCCGGCGAGGAGAAGGGCGTGGAGAATTACACCGATTCTAAGAGACTTGATTATAAATATTGTTTCGTTTGCGAGAATTGTGGACAGATTATAAAAAGAAAAAAACAGTGCGAATTCACGAAGTATTACCGGAATTATACGTGCGGGATATGCGGAAGGAAGCGGGCATTTCATAAGGTGAAATATATGCAATAAATTTTGCCCTGTTGGCTTAAGAGGAAGAAGTTGGATTGGATGGCGGAATATTATAAATAATAAAAAATATTTTACCTCCAATCAAACTTCAAATAAGCAGAATCGTGATTATGAATTAGTTGTTATTGGGGTTGTTTGAGTTAGATTCCGTTCCATAGTTTACAGTATTTTTTACCTGGGTATTTTCTGAATGAGGTTGTTTTGTAATCTGTGCGCTTGTGTTATTGGCAATTTGACTGAGAGGATAGCTCAACTCGTCAACCTTTGTGGTCAATTTTTTGATCTCTTTAATCAGTGTATAATTGAAAAGATATCCTACCAATATAGCAACTAATAATGAAATGCAAATATAGATTATCAGAGATACAACCCCGATGTTGAGTAATGAATCGGCATTTGTTAAAAACATAATTAATCCCCCTTGTAATAATATTTTGAGCGTGTGATAAAGCATGTAAATATGGTAATGATTTGGCTGAAGACGACTGTGAGAGTGTATTCAAACCTTGAATTATATATAACAGGTTTGATTTAAGTATGTCAAGGACATTAGAAAATTTGTTTCTTTCTGTAAATTTATAGAAACGAAGAAAACTGGTAAGGGGAATACCGTTGCAACTATAAGGAAAATCAACTATAATAAATACATTAAGTATCGGTAAAAAAGGAAGAAAAATATAGGTAAATGAACAGCTCAACAACACTTGATTATTACAATCAAAATGCACAAAGCTTTGCAACAGGAACTGTATCTGTAGATTTTCACGAAACGCAGGACAGATTCCTGAAGTTACTGGACAAAGGAAGCCTTGTACTTGACTTTGGTTGTGGGTCTGGAAGAGATACAAAATATTTTCTGGAACACGGTATGCATGTAGAGGCAACCGATGGTTCCGAAGAGCTATGCAGGATTGCGAGTGATTATGCCGGGATACCCGTAAAACAGATGTTGTTCCAAGAGCTTAAGGAAACAGAAAAATACGATGGCATATGGGCGTGTTCATCGATTCTGCATCTTCCGAAACAGGAATTGAAGGCTGTCTTGGTGAAGATGGCAGATGCGTTGAAAGAACAGGGCATTATCTATACTTCTTTTAAGTACGGGGATTTCGAAGGGGAACGAAACGGACGGTATTTCACGGACTTCACGGAAGATGCATTCCGTGATTTCATTGCAGATATTGCAGAGATACAGATAGAAGAAGTTTGGATTACAGGGGACGTCAGACAAGGGAGAAATGAAGAGAAATGGCTGAATTTAATTATGCGGAAGAATTAAATACCAATGTAGACTATGATTATATAACGGACGTTATGACTGGTGATAGAGATGCAAGGATGCATCTCTATTTTCAGTTGCTTAAAAGTTTTCAAAAAGCGGAAAGCGTTGATATTATAGTATCATTTCTAATGGAATCGGGAGTTAATATGCTGATTAAACATCTGGGGAATGCGTTGAAGCGTGGGGCGAAGATACGCATTTTAACTGGGAATTATCTTGGCATTACACAGCCATCCGCACTTTATCTGATTAAGCGCAAATTAGGCAATCAGATTGATCTACGTTTTTATAACGAGAAAAATCGCTCGTTTCATCCAAAATCTTATATTTTCCATTACGAAGATTATAGTGAAATTTACATAGGTTCTTCGAATATATCAAGAAGTGCGCTCACTTCTGGTATTGAGTGGAACTATCGCTTCCGTAGTACAACAGATCCGGAGAGTTATGATAAGTTTTACGAGACATTTGAAGATCTGTTTCAGAATCATTCCATTGCAATTGATGACGAAGAGCTGCGTAAATATTCAAAGAATTGGCACAAGCCGGCAGTATCAAAGGATTTGGAACGGTATGATGCGGAGTCGGAAGATGAGAAAGTTAAAGAATTATTTGAGCCAAGAGGTGCTCAGATAGAAGCGCTATGTACCTTGGAACACACGCGCGCAGAGGGCGCCAGACGCGCACTGATATCGGCGGCAACCGGCGTAGGAAAGACCTATCTTGCGGCATTTGATTCAGAAAAGTACAAACGGGTTTTATTTGTGGCACACAAGGAAGAAATCCTGAGGCAGGCGGCGAACTCATTCCAAAATGTCAGAAAATCAGATGATTATGGATTTTTCGATGGCGACGAGAAATGCACAGATAAATCCGTGATATTTGCATCAGTTGCAACCTTAGGCAAATCCGAATATCTAAATGAAACGTATTTTTCAAAGGATTATTTTGATTATGTGGTCATAGATGAATTCCACCATGCAGTAAATGATCAGTATATGCGGATTGTGGAATATTTCAAACCACAGTTTCTGCTTGGATTGACGGCGACTCCAGAACGTATGGATGGCAGAAACATCTATGAAATCTGTGACTATAACGTGCCATATGAGATTTCGCTCAAAGATGCGATTAATAAGGGGATGCTGGTTCCGTTTCATTACTATGGAATCTTCGATAAGACAGATTATTCGCAATTGCATCAGGTGCGGGGAAAATATGATGACAGAGAATTGAATCAAACATATATCGGAAATGAACGTCGGTATGAATTGATATATAAAAATTATTGTAAATACGGATCAAAGCGTGCATTAGGGTTCTGCTGTTCGAAGGAGCATGCAAAGGATATGGCAAAGGAATTCTGTAGACGTGGCATTCCTTCGGTGGCGGTGTATAGCGATGCACATGGGGAGTACACAGAGGATAGAAGTATAGCAATCCAAAAACTGATGCAGGGCGAAATCAGAGTGATTTTCTCTGTAGATATGTTTAATGAGGGTGTGGATATACCTGCTGTCGATATGGTAATGTTCCTGCGCCCAACGGAATCACCAATTGTTTTCCTGCAGCAGCTCGGCAGGGGACTTCGAAAGAGCATGGGCAAAGAGTATCTGAATGTCCTTGATTTTATCGGGAATTATGAGAAAGCAGGACGTGTACGATTCTTACTGACAGGAAAGACGTTTTCAGAGACAAAGACATACAATCCAGCGGATCGGACAGATTACCCAGATGATTGCATGATTGATTTTGATCTGGAACTTATTGATCTTTTCGCGGAGATGGATAAACGTACCCTGCGGGTAAAGGATTGCATACGTGGTGAATATTATCGAGTGAAGAATCTGCTTGATAAATCACCGTCCAGACTGGAATTATTTACATATATGGATGATGATGTTTATCAGTTAGTGATGCAGCATTCTAAGGAGAATCCATTCAAGCGGTATCTGGATTATAAGAAGGAATTAGATGAGCTTTCGGAGGATGAATCGGCATTTTTGCAGGACATAAATGGACGTGAATTCATCCATCTGATTGAGACAACAAACATGACAAAAGTCTATAAGATGCCGGTGCTTATGGCATTTTACAATCATGGAGACATCCGAATGAAAGTCACGGAGCAACAGTTGCTTGTAAGTTGGAAAGAGTTCTTCTCAACCGGAACAAATTGGAAGGACTTGGACAAGGATATGACCTATGAGAAGTACATGGCGATTTCAGATAAAGAGCATATAAATAAGATCCTGAAAATGCCAGTACATTTCTTGCAGGAATCCGGAAATGGATTCTTCGTGAAACGTGATGGATGTGCTCTGGCACTTAGCGAGAAGCTGCAAGGTGTGATTGATAATCCGGTGTTCGTGGATCAGATGAGGGACGTGATTAGGTATCGGACGATGGATTATTATCAGAGAAGGTATAGGAATGTAGATGTGTAAAAGGAGGAAAACAGTTGAAATATTTGTTCAATTATTTAGTGGATTCATTTTCTTTATTTGATAATGTAATTTATGATTATCTTGTAATGGGATGTATTGGTATCATTTCATATCATGTGGCTTATAGTTTGGTGGGACGATTGTATCGAAACAATTCTATAAATAGTCGCGGAGCAGGACATATTCTTCATTGGACAATTAGGTTTGTAGTATTTGTTAGCATTTTTTATATGACTGCGACAATTATAAGAATATATAAGTGGGTTTCCCAAATACCAAATTATAAATGGTGGATTTTAGTATGTGGAATAGGAGTATTTGGGAGTGCTTTTGCTATATATCTGATTTGGCAACGAAGAAAAAGGAATTGGTAAGTTAGGATTAATATGAATTTAATGGAACAAAGGGGGATTAAATTATGAAGAGCTATGAAATGTTACCAACGGAAGAAAATTTAATTGATTTTTTCGTCAAAGACGCAATTAAACGAAATAAAGATATTGCAAATTTTTACAAGATATTACAATGTCAGGAACAGCAGAGTGCAATTGCAATTGATGGTAGGTGGGGAAGTGGAAAAACATTTTTTGTTCGTCAAACTAAAATGGTAATTAGTGCTTTTAATTCTTATAGCAATATGGAAGGAAATTTAAGAAATAAAATAATATCAAAATTACCACAATTAAACGTAGATGAAAATACAGAGACTTCAATTATTTCAGTGTATTACGATGCATGGGAAAATGATAATGATACTGAACCTATACTATCATTAATATATGAAATCACAAAACAATTAAGTGTTGATTTTTCTTTGTCAGATAAAAAAATTGTAAATGTGGCAGACGTAATTATTGAATCAATAAGTGGATGGAACATAAAAAAAATTAAAGATGCATTTACATCAGAAGATCCGTTTACAACGTTTAAGGAGCAAAAGAATATTGAAGGAAAAATTAAAGAATTTCTCACAGGCCTACTTGGGGAAAGGGCAAATCGATTAGTGATTTTTATTGATGAATTGGATCGATGCAACCCGCGTTTTGCTGTTCAACTACTTGAACAGGTAAAACATTATTTAATCGATGAAAGAATTACGTTTGTTTTTTCTGTTAATTTAGATCAGTTACAACATACAATAAAACATCATTATGGTACGGAATTTGATGCGAGCAGATATTTGGATCGCTTTTTTGGATTAAGGATTGCTTTGCCACCAGCCGATGTTGATCTTTTTTATGATGAAATAGGATTTTCGTCTATACATTATGTAGATACGATAATGAAAAGAATAATAAAAATGTATAATTTTGAATTGCGAGAAATTACAAAATTTTATTTACAAGTAAAAACAGCAATTTTTAAGCCAATACGTAATAGTAAGAATTATAATTTTAGTTTTTCGGAAGGTGCAGGAAGGTGGATTATTATCGTGTATATTGTTCCATTGTTAATAGGATTAAAAATTGTAGATATTTCTCAATACGATGATTTTGTCAATGGGAAAGATGTCACTCCATTAATAAAATTATTGAATTCTGATCGTGATAAACGTATATTAAGAGGTATGTTAGGTGGTAATGAAGATTTTGATAAAGATGCAGAAAAAAAGGAAATTGTCTCACCAGAACAAGTAATTAAGCGATTATATGAAGCCATATTTGTTAATACATACGAAGGGGAAGATAGCGTTACATTAGGGGAGTATGAGTTTTTCAAAGGATCAAAAATAATGGCAATTAGGACAGCAAGTGTATTGTCGGATTATGCGGATTTGATATAACAATAATAAAGAAGGAGATAAAAGTATGCAGGGTGAGAAATTTACATTGATGCAGTATAATATTAGTGCAATACTCGGTTTTATAGAAGCGGGAGATTTTGTTATACCAGAGATCCAAAGACCTTTTGTATGGAAGAGAGCGCAGGTAAGGGATTTGATTGATTCACTTTATAATGGATATCCGACAGGTTATATTATTACGTGGAAAAATCCGGATGTTCATACAAAGGATGGGTCTGTGGCAAATGGTAAACGTGTACTTATTGATGGACAGCAAAGAATTACTGCTTTAATGGCGGCTGTTTCAGGACTTGAGGTATTGGATGAAGATTTTAATAAAGACAGAATAAAAATTGCTTTCAATCCGCTTGCGAAGGATTCGGACAAGATGTTTGCCGTTCAAGATGCTTCACACCTCAAAGATAAGAAGTGGATTCCTGATATAGCAGAAGTATTTAAGAATGAGTTTGATCCATTTGATTTTGCAATTAAATATTGTGAGAATAATTTAGATGTAAAACCAAACGAAATAAATAATGCAATTATGAGTTTGAAGGGAATTGCAAATCGGCAGATAGGAGTTATCGAACTGGATCATACATTGGATATTGACGAGGTAACCGAGATATTTATTCGAATTAACTCAAAGGGAACGGCATTGAGTCAATCTGATTTTGTTATGTCAAAGATGGCATCTGATACAATACATGGTGGAAATACTTTACGAAAAGTGGTGGATTACTTCTGTCATCTAGCTGTGAAACCGGATTTTTATCCACAAATGATAAAAGATGAAGAATTTGAAAAGACAGAATATGCAGCAAAGATAAAATGGCTGGCAAGAGATAATGAAGATATCTATGATCCAGATTATGGAGATATGCTACGTGTTTCATTTATGTATAGTTTTGATAGAGCAAAATTGGCAGATCTGGTAAGCTTGCTTTCTGGAAGAGATTTTGTAACACGTGAGTTTAAAGATGATATTGTGGAAGATTCCTATTATAAACTAGGCGAAGGAATAAAAGTGTTTATAAATGAATATAACTTCAATCAGTTTGTGCTTGCAATCAAAGGGGCGGGATATAAGTCCAGCAAGCAGCTTAATTCACAAATGACTCTTGATTTTGCGTATATGTTATATTTGAAATTATCGAAAGATACTACGATTCCACGAGATCAGATAAAGCATCATGTGCAGAAATGGTTTGTGTTGTCAACATTAACAGGAAGGTATATAACTTCGCCAGAATCTGTTATGAGTAGAGATATTAGGCTTATAAATGAAAAAGGCTTTATAAACTTTTTTAATGAGGTGGAGGCTTCTGTTTTATCAGACACATTTTGGAATATTACATTACCGCAGAATTTAGAGACGACATCGACAAATAGCCCGGCATTTAACACATTTCTTGCAGCACAGGTGAATCTGAATTGTAATTCGCTATTTATGCATGGGACGATGATTTCAGATCTTATTAATATAGCAGGGGATGTACACCATATATTCCCTAAAGCATATCTGAAGAAGAATGGTGTAGATTCCAAAGGAAGATATAATCAGGTTGCGAATTTCACTTATCTTGATACACAGGTTAATAAGGCAGTTAAGGATGATGCTCCTAATATATATTTTGGAAAAGTAATTGAACAATGTGAAAATAATTCTATAGCATTTGGTAATATAGCGGATAGAGATAGTTTGATGAAAAATCTTGATGAAAATGCTATTCCACAAGATGTTATAGGGATGACAGTTGACGATTATGATGCTTTCTTGGTTGAAAGAAGAAAACTGATGGCAAAACTGGTGGAAAAGTATTATAAGGGGTTGTAGAGATTAAACTTGTCAATTAAAATGTTTAATAAAATATGTGCGGGCGTATGAGGGTGTGTTAAGAAGATTAAATTTGCTGATATATGAGAATGATTAATAGTATTAATATTTCTATGGAGGGATTTATGCAGGATAAGAATGCATTAAATAATTTTAAAGATGTGCTTGGAAAATATTGCGCTATAAATCAATTTGTTGAATTGTCTAAAAGGTGCTTTGTTGCTGAACATCAACAGGAGATACAAAAAAGAGACACATTTATCAAATTGGCAACTAAATATCAAGTTACTCTAACAAACTATAATGCAGAGAGAATGGTTAGCGAGATAAGCAGAAGTTATATTGTCAATGTTCACTTGTGTTTTGAGACATTTCTGAAAACTGTTTGTAATCAAATGAAAGTGTATGGAGAAAAAGAATATAAACCACGAAAGCAAGAAGAATCATATTTACATTGTGCAGTAAGAAATATTTGTGATAATAATTTGGCTGAGGATATGAAACCATTATATGAGTTATGTGAATACTATCGATTGATTAGAAACGTTGCAGTACATGATTTATGTGAGTTGGATTTTCATGAAAGAGAGTTTCGTAAACTTGAAAAATATAATTTTAAAACAGAAACTAAATTTTCAGCGTTAGTAGCACCTAATAAATATGATTATATTTCTTTTGATGATTTTGTTATGTTTTCAAGATCGTGTGTGGAATTAGCTTCATATATATTTAGTAGAATGTCATATGATTACAAAAAGATAGTTAGGAATATTCCGAATAGACAAGTAAATATATGGAAGAACTATAGTCAAGTACGCAGACAAAAAGCACTGTATTCGTACATAAAGACTTTGTATAAAGTTAATGAAAATTTAGAGCAACAAATACCATATTTGCTTAGCATAATCATTGACCCGATAGTCTAAAGGTAGGACGTCCCCCTTCATAAGTGCATTATCAAATGTGCATTTATGAAGGGGAAAGATGTGGTTCGAATCCACATCGGGTCATCAAAAACATTATGAGATATTAGAGAAAATAATGCCTTTCTAATTCTTATTGATGTATTAATTGGATGATGTATCAGTTAAAGGGGATTATACATATATCGATGTATAATAAGTGCAGGTGTAAAGCCGGTGCGTTTAGAGTTTAGGAAAGAAGTTCGCTTATAGCGTTTTTCTATAGAAAAAATTAGCTATTGCATATATTTTATTCATAAATTTATATATTAGTTAAACAGATATGAAAATTATTTAACGAGGAGAGAACCCCATGTCCCTAAAAAACACACAGAAAATCAAATGCCCGGATTGTGGCACAGAAGGCGAATTTACAATATGGCAGAGCATCAATACGAAATTGAACCCACAGGCGAAGGAGGATCTTTTGTCTGGCAAGTTATTTGCGTATACCTGCCCGAAATGCAAGAAAGTCCATTATATTAATTATGGACTTTTGTATCATCAGATGGAGAAGCAGTTGATGATTTATTATGCAATCTCGAAGGAAGATGAGAAGGAGATTTTAGACACATTTGCCAAGATGGAGAATGGTGACATGCTTCCGGGCATGGAGAGTACGGACTATACATTACGAGTAGTTCATTCTCAGAATCAGCTCCGGGAGAAAGCGTATATCTTCGATATAGGACTCGATGACCGCGTCGTTGAGATCATGAAGGTTATGATGGTGGCGCATTTGTCGCAGACGAATCCGGATCTGGAGGTTGGAGATATATTCTTAGAGATCACCAATGGAAAGCCGGAACGATTTGTGATCCGGTTGAAGAATGGCGTATTGGGCAACAGCCCATTTTCCCAGAAGGTGTATGATGCAGTCAAGGCGGAGTACATTGATTCCAAGGGCGATGGCAAGCGGGATTATATCGTTGATATGAATTGGGCAGTTGAAAGCCTGAAGAATAAATAAATTGACATAATTGCAGGAGGGCAACCACATGGAACAGGTAGCAAAATTTTTGAAGGAAGCAGATACATATTATCTGGCAACGGTCGAGGGTGACCAGCCGAGAGTACGACCATTTGGCACGGCTCATATTTTTGAAGGAAAGCTCTATATCCAGACAGGCAAGTCGAAGGCTGTTTCGAAGCAGATTCATGCGAATCCGAAGGTAGAGATCTGTGCATTTAAGGGAGGAGAATGGCTGCGTGTCGCAGGTGAGCTTGTTGAGGATGACCGCAGAGAGGCGAGACAGTCGATGCTCGATGCATATCCATCCCTGCAGAAGATGTACTCTGCAGATGATGGCAACACAGAAGTATTTTATTTCAAGAACGCGACAGCTACATTTTCTTCATATACACAGGAACCGAAGGTTGTGAAATTCTAATAGAGCGAAATCTGAATAATTGAAGTTTATGAATTCTTAAATCAAGGGGGAAAAGTGATGAAGCGTATCACAGCAAATCCGTATTTAGATGGTATGATGGGCTTAGTCGTTGGTGATGCACTTGGTGTGCCGGTAGAGTTTGTGAGTGGAGAAGAACTATCAAAGAGACCTGTTACGGGAATGACTGGGTACGGCACATATAATGTACCGAAAGGCAGCTGGTCCGATGATAGCAGCATGGCGTTGGCAACATTGGATGTATTGCGAGATGGTATCAATCTGGATAAAATTATGGCTAATTTTGTCTCATGGGAACAACAAGGAGAGTTCACGCCATTTGGTGAGACGTTTGATGAGGGGATTACCTGCCATATGGCAATCCAGAATTACAGGAAGTCAAATGATGTAACAACCTGTGGTCTATCGGACGAATACAGCAACGGAAATGGTTCTTTGATGCGTATTCTTCCTGTGTGCATTTACCTGGCAAAGTTGCAGGAAGAAGAAAAGATGACGGATGAAGATGCGATTTCTATGATTCATGCCGTGTCTGCGCTTACGCATGCGCATGTTCGAAGCAAGATGGCGTGTGGAATTTATTATTTCTGTGTTCGATCATGTATGGATCAAAGTGGTTCTATATCAGATTGGTTACAGGCTGGTGTAGATGCGGCATTTTCCTATTATGATCAAATAGAGGAATGCAGAACCGTGTTACAGCATTTCAGTCGTATTCGAAATTTGCAGATATTACAGAGTCTGCCGAAGAGTGAGATTAAGAGTGGCGGATATGTGATAGAATCTATCGAAGCTTCGTTATATTGTTTGCTTACGACAGCAAGTTATAAGGATTGTGTCTTAAAAGCGGTAAATCTTGGACATGATACGGATACGACAGCGGCAATTGCTGGTGGACTGGCTGGATTATATTATGGATATGATGCGATTCCGAAAGCGTGGAAGATGGATATTATCCGATGTGATTGGATTGAGAAGATGTGTGAAGACTGCATAAGGTGATGATATTGGATGGTTACGAATGATAAGGTTAAACGGGGGGTAGTACATGGTTTTATACATGAACATGAAACAGCTTGGCAAGCGCAGGAATACGGTGGATCAGGTGCCATTTACCTATGCGACGGCACCGGGCAGCCTGCGGGAGCTGATTGCAGAGACGGTGAAACTTTGTGTGAGCAGATATATCGAGGCGATGAACCGGGGCGAAGCAGTGCTTTCCAATGCGCAGATCGACGATATGGCGCAGATTGGGAAGATTGCTTTCGGCATCGTGTATGGTGAGAAGGCGCCGGATGTTGGGAAGTCCATAGAGACGGCGGTGCTTGGGTTTCAGGATGGTTTGTTCCGGGTATTCTTAGGCGACACGGAGCTTACAGAATTAGATGAGAAGTTGGAGTTACAAGAGGGCGATACGGTTACATTTATCCGTCTGACGATGTTGGCGGGCAGGATGTGGTAGGAAGATATATGGGTGGTTGATTTTTTTCTATAAATATGATATTTTGAACTTGTAACATAAAATTGGTTACAAATTCAAAAAAGGTGTTATTATGAAAGAATATTTAGAAAAAACATTACGTCAAAATGTTCTCATGGAAGAGACGGAATATTTGAATGATAAGTTACCATTAGCTTTTCAGGGAAGATATGCATTTTTTATGGTCAAAACAAATGGGTTATCATGGATTGCGATTCAACCCAAATGTGATGTAGGATTGGTAACTCTCAGAAAGGATCGTGCGAGAATTGAAAAGCTGGCTGGCTTAAATTGTGCCATCTTTTTTAATGTAACAACATATTATATTAAGCAAAAACTTGTAGAAGAGGGAATCCCATTTGTATTAAAGGACAAGCAGGTCTATTTACCATTTATAGGCATTTTATTGTCGGATATAAATGAGCGGGAGATAGCACCGGTACATTTGATTTCTTATTTGACACAAAAATTGATATTTGTTGCAATATATGAAAAATGGGATGAAGTAACTGTATCAGAAGCCGCAATAAAGTTAAAAGTTTCTAAGATGTCAATTAGTAGATGCTTTGACGAAATTGAATATCTGAATGTGGATATCATGGGTATGAAAGGAAAGTCAAGGGCAATAACAGTCCCAACAGATATAAAGAAATTGTGGGAAGATATGAAGCCTATCCTTCGCGATCCAGTTATTGCAAGATATGAATTGCAGGAGGATATTCATTTAGAGAACAAAGCAGGGATTTCCGCACTATGTGAGTATTCATTATTATCGGATAACAGATATCCTACCTATGCGATTACCAAAAAAGAAATGGCGGGCGTTGGATTAAAAAATATGCGACAGGTTCACAAGGGAGAAGAAATCGGGTGTTTGGTTTTGGAACTAGGGTATTTTATTGATTTTATGGATAAAAAAACTGAGGATCCTATGAGTGTGGCATTATCCCTTACGGAAGCGGAAAAACAGGATGAAAGGGTAGATATCTCTGTAGATGAGATGCTTGAGGAGTATGTATGGTAAAAGGGTTAGATACGTTCAGAAGGCATTTTGAACAATACGAGGATCAGTATGTGCTTATTGGTGGTACTGCCTGCGATATTATGTTTGAGAGTAATGATGCGTCTTTCAGAGCGACGAGAGATTTAGATATGGTTTTGATTGTGGAGGCGTTGACACCCGAATTTGCAGAAAAATTCTGGGATTTTATTCAGGAGGGCAAATATAGAAATAAAGCAACAAACGGAGGAAAACCACAATTTTATAGATTTGATAAGCCGGAGGACAATTCATATCCTAAAATGGTAGAATTGTTCTGCAGAAATAATTTTGAATTGAGAGAAATGACAGGAATCACACCGATTCATATTGATGATACAGTCTCCAGTCTGTCAGCGATTTTGCTTAATGATGATTATTACAGGGTGTTGTTAGATGGGAAAGTGGTTGTAGGTGGACTTTCTGTGCTTCGACCAGAGTATTTGATTTTATTCAAAGCAAAGGCATATCTTGACTTAAAGCAAAGAAAAGATAATGGGGAATCCGTAGATTCCAATGATATAAAAAAGCATAAAAAAGATGTGCTGAAAATTGCGGTAGAGCTGATGCTTGAAAAAATAGCAAATCTTCCTGACGCTGTAAAAGTAGATATAGATTTATTTATTCGATCTTTAGAGGATGATCCATTTGATGACAACTCATTGAAAAACTACGGAGTGAAAAATAAAGAAGTAGTTGAACGGTTAAAAAGAGTGTTTTAGGGTTTATATGGGGTAGCATACCTGTATATGTTGAAAGGGGTTACATATGGCAGAAGACAAGAAGACGAAGCAGGAGTTAGAAGTGCAGGCGAAGATTGCGAATGATTTTAAGCTTGCGCGCAATGAGGCAGACAAGGCTTTGAAAGCGTCTTACAGCGCGGAGATTCAGGCGCTGCTTGCAGAATGCAGCAAATATAACGGCGTGACGCAGCTGACGGAAGTCGGAAAGCGGCTGGATAAGCATTTGGCGAAACCGGGCAGCCAGCCATCGGAATTCTTCCGGAAGGAATTAAAGCAGATGCCGGGATGGATACCGGAGCATCTGGTCGAGGATTTCTGTTGCACGATCGATAGCATTACGAAATGGCAGGCGAGCGAGTCTTATTACAGAAGAACGGTGCGAATCAAGCACTACCGGGCATTTATGGGGCGTTATTTCCACATCATGAACACGTATCATGACATGGGAATTTACGGAACCGATCTCGTGTCAGTCTACACGGAGCAGCTGCCGCAGGATGTGCTGTGCTATTATCGGGATCAGAGCACAAATGGACGTCAGGCTGTATCGGAATACTGGATTCAGGCGGAGTTAGACCGCGGAAATGAGAAGTTAGAAGCAATCATCATGGATATCTTATTTGGCGAGAGTGCGCAGACGAAGCTGTCCGTGGAGATCATCCGTGGCATCTGCATGAGCGGAAATACCCGGCTGCACGAGGCACTGGGCAAGCTGCTTTTGGCTGCGCGTCTGCAGGAAGGATTGCGTCAGGCAATCTGCGAGAATATGGATTATGGAACCGCGGAAGCATTTCAGACGTTATTCCGTGTCGTGAAGGACAATGATATGCTCCGGTATGCGTCCGTGCTTAGGGCGGTTGCCACATGGACCGGATTGATTGCAAATGAGGAGAGTAAGATCGACCGGATTCAGGAGAAGCAGCTATATATCATCGATATCTATTTGCAGGATGAGAATGCCAGAGCACAGGCACTTAGAAGCGAAGATGCGATGGAAATCTATCTGGCACTCTGGTGCTATGGATTTTACGATGTGGACGATGCGTGTGCGCGCATGGGAGAGATTGCGTTATCCGGGACGCGACACCAGCGCATGGTGTTCGGCATGTATATGGAGGCGATGCACTTAGGCAGGGTGTATGTACATGGCATTGCAAAGGAATTCGTGAAGCAGTTTTCGGATGAGCTTGACACAATGGCGGTGATCATGCCATGTCTCATGCCGGATCTCCAGTCGTATATACTTAATCTTGTCTATGAGAAGGGCAGACGCTATAACGGAACGCTGCAGAAGATGAATTATGCGGATGTTGGGAAATATTTTGACAACCGGGAAGAGTGCCTGGCGGTCTATGATTGCTTAATGGGGATTCTACGTCAGATATCTGGCAAGCGGCTGGAAATCAACCCGTGCGTATTCCCTTGGAATGTGGCATATCTGGACAGATCCGACCTGATTTTCCGGCTTGCTGTATGTGCCAGCGCACTTCGGGATGAGAATAAGATTACAGAGATTGCGGAGATGCTGGGCGATATCGATGTATCGCGGTACGGCAGGGATTGGCTGATGCTATTTTTGATCCGGGAGCCTTCAAATGCCCGCCAGCGTGAGATTCTCGTGGATGCGGTAGCAGACAAGGAGACATACACGAGACAGGAAGCAGCGAAGCTTGTGAAGAAGATGAAGCTGGCACCGGAGAACTATACGCAGCTTGAGAACATGCTCAAATATAAGAAATCCGACATCCGAGAGACGGTGCTTTCTATACTCTATCAGATGGATGAGGAGAAGCTGGATGGTCTGATCGGCAGACTGCTTACGGATGCGAAGGAAGAGAAGCGCACGGCAGGTTTGGATCTGCTGCTCCAGTTGAAGAAGGATGAGAACAGACAGCAGACATTTGCAAAATGTGTGGTACAGATTGACTATATGGCGCAGACAATAGCGAATATATCGACGAAGGAGCAGATCCTGATCCGGGAGATCCGGAATACACATGCGGAACAGGCGGATGCGGAAGCAGGATACGGGCTTTATGATGTAAATGCGGCGTATGATCCGGTCTTTGATTCTGTGTATTTGGAAGTATGTAAGGATGTATACCGGCGTTATTTCCCGGAGAGCGGGATTGCGACAGGAAATGCCGGGAAGAGTGCTGGTGTATTGGCGAAGCTCAAGGCGAAATTTACTTCCGGGAAGAAGGCAGAACCGGATACGGTCGACATCCATCATGTGCTTCGGGAACTGGACGCACTGTTTGATGCACATAAGAACGATGAATATGAGAGTGAAAACGGCGAAGTACGTATGCTTGGCGAACGGTTCGGATATTGGAGTGGGGACATACCATTTCCGGAGCTCTGGGAGGATTTCTACAGGAAAGAGATACAGATGCCGGAAGCGTGCCTGCAGATCTATATTTATGTGAATGGCTATAATTCCGATAAAGCGTATTTCAAGCAATATTGCAAGAGCTTTGTGGATGATCTGTATGGAAGCCGGTATAACGAGGAACTGCCGACCTACGGTTACATGTCGCAGATGCAGACAATCCTACGAGAACTTTATAACGAACATGTGCCGGAAAGTGACAGAAGGAAGCTAGCGGTTGTGGCTGCGGATTATCTGCTCTCGCGCAAGGATGCGCTTGTGCAGGAGAAGAAGATAGTAAATCCGGCTTCTAAGAAGGAAATCATTTGCTATAGAAGCGTGCTTACACAGGAGCAGATCATGGTTATCACAGCGTATATTGCGCCGGGCTATGCGGAATATGGAAGTGCAAATGATGTGGAGGCGGATTCGGCACAGGCGGCAGAAAATGATACGGAGTTTCTGCATCTCTTCCCATACAATTATGCACTTGCGAAATGCTTTAATTTCAAGATTCCGGATGAGGTTGCGAACGATGGAAATGGCTATTACTGGGTAAATGTCGGTAAGATCATGCACGTGCCGGAGCTTTCGACGTACATTGCAGCATATACGAAGGGGCTGATCAGCCGGGACTACCTGTATAAGATGGCATTTGAGGGCAATCGGATGGATGTAAGCCTGAAGTGTCTGTCTGACATTGTGCGGTATATGACCGAGCGGGACAGACAGGTGCAGACAAGAGGCTGCGAGTGGAGCTGGACAGCGGGCAATCGGCTGGAGCATGTGCGGAAAATGCTGCTGCACAATCCAGCGAAGGAGCTGTCCGAGACGGATCAGGTGAGCGTGGATACTGCGAAAGAACTGTATCAGGCGATGGCTGGGCTTGTCATGGAGGCAGAGCTTACACGTGGCGATACCGAGACCACATTTTCCCAGTATGTATATGGGCTGACGAGAATCTATGGCGCGGCGTATTTTGTGCGGATTCTGTCGGCACTCGGCAAGGAGACGCTGGAACGGTCGACGTATTTTAACAGCAGTTACAGCTCCAGTGTCAGGCGAAGTGTGAGCAAGAAGAACAGCCTGTCGCATCTGTTGCAGGCGTGTCTGCCGGATGTCAATGACAGTGCGCAGACGCTTGGCGCACATCTGAAAGGAACGGATATCAGCGAGGCACGTTTAGTTGAGGCGGCAATGTATTCGCCGGAGTGGATTGATATTGAGGGTGATTATCTTGGCTGGGATGGATTTACATCCGGATGTTATTATTTTATGGCGCATATGAATGAGTCGTTTGACAACAAGCGGACGGCGATGATCGCGCGCTATACGCCGCTTTCGGTCGAGGAATTAAATGATGGTGCATTTGACCGGGCGTGGTTTACGGAAGTGTACGAGAAGCTTGGAGAGAAGCATTTTACGCTCATATATAAGGCGGCGAAGTATATCTCCGATGGTGCCAAGCATGCAAGAGCGAGAAAATACGCGGATGCGGCACTCGGCAAATATAATGAGACAGAGCTGATGGGTGAGATCGAGGCAAAGCGGAATAAAGACCTGTTGATGGCAGTCGGAATCCTGCCGATTGCCGATGAGACGCAGATCAAAGAACGATATATGTTCCTGCAGAAGTTCAAGAAGGAGAGCAAACAGTTTGGTGCCCAGCGGAGAGCCAGCGAGGCGGCTGCCGTGCAGATTGCATTACAGAATATGGCAATCAATGCAGGCTATCAGGATGTGACGAGACTGATCCTACGGATGGAGAGTCTGGTGGCACAGGGCATGGCGGACTATTTCAAGCCGCATGAAGTCGGAGAAGTATCTGTATGGCTTGAGATGGAAGATGGCGGCAAATGTGCCCTGCTTGTGGAGAAAAATGGCAAGCAGCTGAAGTCTGTTCCGGCGAAGCTTAAGAAGGATGAATATATTGTGGCGATTACCGAGGCGAAGAAGCAGATGGCAGAGCAGGCACGCCGCACGAGGGCGATGTTGGAAGATGCGATGGAGAGTCAGGAGACATACAAGTATGCGGAGATTCAGGGTATGCTGGAAAATCCTGTGATTCACGATCTGGTGGCGGCACTTGTGTTCCGTGTGATGGATGGTGGCGGTGTGTCAGATCATACGCAGGAGGAACAGGCTGCATTTGGATTTGTCACAGAGAAAGGCATGGATGTTATAGGTTCACACCATATCGAGCTTTCCGACGATACATTACTGACGGTGGCGCATCCATTTCAGATGTATAAGCAGGGCATGTGGCATACGATTCAGCAATATGTGTTTGACAACCAGATCATCCAGCCGTTTAAGCAGGTGTTCCGCGAGCTGTATGTAAAGACGGAAGAAGAGCTTAATATGGAGCGTTCCTTGCGTTATGCGGGCAATCAGATTCAGCCGCGGAAAACGGTTGCGTGCCTGAGAACAAGACACTGGGTTGCCGACATCGAGGAAGGCTTGCAGAAGGTATATTACAAGGAAAATATCGTAGCGAGAATCTATGCACTGGCGGATTGGTTTTCGCCGGCAGATATCGAATCCCCAACACTGGAATGGGTTGTGTTCACTGATCGAAAGACAGGAAAGGATCTAAAGATTCGTGAGATTCCGGATATCATATTTTCGGAAGTTATGCGCGACGTGGATCTGGCAGTGAGCGTGGCACATGCAGGAGGCGTAGATCCGGAGACATCGCATTCGACCGTGGAGATGCGGAAGGCAATCGCGGAGTTCACGATGCCGCTCTTCAAGCTTACAAATGTTACATTTACAAAGAATCATGCGGTGATTCACGGCGCACGTGCGAACTATACCGTGCATCTTGGCAGTGGCGTAGTCCATCAGGAAGCAGGTCCTATGATCAATGTACTTCCGGTGCATTCGCAGCGGCGCGGACGGATCTTCCTGCCATTTGTGGACGATGATCCGAAGACATCGGAAGTGCTGACAAAGATATTATTCTTTGCCGAAGATAAGAAGATCAAGGATCCATTTATACTCGAACAGATCCGGCAATAATGGTAAAAAATATTGGGTACACACTTCACAAAAGGTTCACAATAAAATTAGCACTCACCTCTTGACAGTGCTAATAACCGGGTGTATAGTATAGTCACAATCAAGAAAGGGAAAAGAAAAGGAAAGAAGAAATAGAGAAAATCCCTTAGAGATTGCAAAGTTGTGATATTCAAACGACACCTCAGATTTCTCTGATAGTGCTTAAAGAATACCGTAGGCATTGGTTGTTTAAGTATGAAAGGAGATATGACTTATGTTTACACCTAGTATTTTTGGAGAAAATTTGTTTGACGATTGGATGGACGATTTTGAGAAGGAGTTTGACAAGGAACTCCGGCCAGCGAAGAATCCGCTGTATGGTAAGCATGCGAAGAACATGATGAAGACAGATGTCCGTGAGACAGAGGATTCCTATGAAGTTGATATTGACTTACCTGGATTCAAGAAGGACGAAGTCAATGCACAGCTGCATGATGGATACATTACGATATCCGCTGCGAAGGGTCTGGATAAGGACGAGAAGGATAAGAAGACCGGTAAGTATATCCGCCGTGAACGTTATGCAGGCAGCATGATGCGAAGCTTCTATGTTGGCGATGAGATTAAGCAGGAAGATATCCATGCAAAGTTTGAGAATGGTATCCTGCAGTTGTCAATTCCGAAGAAGGAAGCAAAAGCCATTGCGCAGAATAACTACATTGCCATTGAATAATCTATGAGAATGTAGCTGCGGTGCATATAAAATCTACACCATATACACAATCGACTTTGAAACTTAACGTAAAGTAAGGGAAGGAAGTGTGAGATATGGACAAGAATCCAAAACATCCATTGAAGAAAAAGAAAGTTATGCCGAAGGTTTGTGCAACAGCAAATCATAACGCAGATCAGCTTGAGATGGCAGCTTCTTCAAAGAAGAAACATTAGTGAGATATAAGAAATGCCCTGCATGTTGAAAGAACATGCGGGGCATTTCTTTTGCTGGTTTCTTACAAAATTTTTAAAAGATATATGTATTTCTACACACGTAAGAATTACCATAATAATATCAAAATAACAATACAAATGCATGCAAGAATCTGATATAATATATTTACAGGTTATTTGATACGGTACCAAAGTAAAAGTATATGGTCATTGACTATATCATGGAAAACGAAAAAGAAAAGGAGATTCGGTATGCAGTTTGGTTATTTTGACAATGAGAATCGGGAGTATGTAATTACAAATCCCAAGACACCGGCACCTTGGGCGAACTACTTAGGCTCCCCGGAATATGGTGCTTTGATTTCAAACAATGCAGGTGGTTACAGTTTTGCAAAGTCTGGTGCGAATGGCAGAATCCTGCGCTATGTATTCAATAATTTCGATCAGCCGGGACGTTACATTTACATTCGTGACAATGACAGCAAAGATTACTGGTCTGCATCCTGGCAGCCGGTAGGAAAGAGCCTGGATACGTATAAGAGTGAGTGCCATCATGGCATTTCGTATACGAAGATTATGGCAGATTACAGTGATATTCACACAGAGGCATTGTATTATGTGCCATTGAATAAGACATATGAAGTATGGAATCTGAAAGTAACAAACAATGGTTCTGAAAAGAGAAATCTCACCCTGACCGGATATGCAGAATTTACAAACAACAGCAATTATGAGCAGGATCAGGTGAATCTGCAGTATTCATTATTTATTTCCAGAACAAGCTTTGTAGAAAACCGGATTCGCCAGACGGTGCATGGGAATCTGGATGTACTCGGAGCTGGTGAGACAGTAGATGATAAGCGTCCGACAGACCGGATCTTCGGACTTGCCGGAGCAGATGTTTCTTCCTATTGTGGAGATAAGGAAGTATTTATTGGAAGATGTAATGGCTATGGCAATCCGGATGGCGTGGTAAACGGAGATCTTGGAAATGCTTTAAGCTATAATGAAAATTCTTGTGGTGCGCTTTCCACAGTTGTTGAGCTTATGCCGGGTGAGACAAAGAATATTGCGTTTATCCTTGGATTAAAGGAAAATGATGAGGCAGAAGCTATCATGAACAGCTATACGGATCCAGCGGATGTCTGTGAGAAGGAACTGGCTGAGTTAAAGACTTACTGGGGTGAGAAATTCTCCCATTTCCAGGTACAGACACCAAGCAAGGAATTTGATTCGATGATTAATACCTGGCATGCCTATAACTGCTTCATGACATTTATCTGGTCAAGAGCAGCATCATTCATCTATTGTGGACTTCGGAACGGATACGGATATCGAGATACAGTGCAGGATATTCAGGGAATTATTCATCTGGCACCGGAGATGGCAGCAGATAAGATTCGATTTATGCTTTCGGCACAGGTTGCCAATGGTGGTGGACTTCCGCTTGTGAAGTTCACACACAATGCCGGACATGAGGATACACCGGACGATGCTTCTTATGTGAGGGAGACAGGACATCCGGCATATCGTGCGGACGATGCATTGTGGCTGTTTCCAACAATTTATAAATATGTAACAGAAACCGGAAATCTGGCATTTATGGATGAAGTGATTCCTTACGCAAATAAAGATGAAGGTACGGTGTATGATCATCTGAAACGTGCGATTGATTTCTCTATGAAACATCTTGGCAGACATGGCATGCCGGCAGGACTTTATGCAGACTGGAATGACTGCCTGCGGCTTGGAAAAGATGGTGAGTCATCCTTTGTTGCATTGCAGTTTTATTATGCAATGACGATTCTTCGTAAATTCGCTGAGTATAAAAATGATTCTGAGTACATTTCTTATCTGGATAAGAGCCAGAAAGACCTCTGGAATGTGATTCAGAATCTCTGCTGGAATGAAGACCGATTTATCAGGGGCTTTACAGAAAAAGGAGAAGTAATCGGTAAAAGAACAGATCCGGAGGCAAATATGTGGCTGAATCCACAGAGTTGGGCGGTTATCAGTGGATTTGCCTCTAAGGCACAGGCGGAAGCTGCAATGGAGAATGTGTATGCGCAGTTAAATACAGCGTTTGGTGCCGTACTTATGGATCCACCATACCATGCGCATGCATTTGATGGCGCTCTGGCGGTTATCTATAATCAGGGAGTAAAGGAAAATGCGGGAATATTCTCCCAGTCACAGGGCTGGCTGATCCTGGCAGAAGCATTACTTGGACATGGAAACCGTGCGTTTGAGTATTATATGGAGAATTCACCGGCAGCTCAGAATGATAAAGCGGAAGTGAGAAAACTTGAACCTTATTGCTATGGTCAATTTACAGAGGGTAAGGCAAGTCCTCATTTTGGACGCTCCCATGTGCACTGGCTGACGGGTACTGCATCAACAGTTATGGTAGGCAGTGTCGAAGGTATTCTGGGCATGCGTCCGGATTTCTATGGACTGCGGATAGCACCATCCATCCCGGCAGAATGGGACGGATTTACAGTGGAGAAGGATTTCCGTGGGAAACATCTCCATATTGAGGTGAAAAATCCGGGACATGCAGAGTCTGGATTTAAGAGCATGGAAATCAATGGTCAGACTATCTTCAATAATTATGTGAAAGACGAGTGGCTTATGTCAAACGGGGATAATATAATCACATTATATATGTCATAGATTTTACCGGTCAGGAAGTCCGGAGGCATTCAGATACAGGGACTGATATCGTTTTGGTGTCAGTCCTGTCTGTTTTTTGAATACTTCTGTGAAGTAACTTTGATCTGAAAATGCAAGGATCGAAGCAATTTCAGCCGCGGAATAGGAAGAGTGAAGCAGCATATTTTTGGCAGTTTCAATCTTTGTCTGCTGGATATAGTCGCTGACTGTCATACCGGTTTCCTTGTGGAAAAGGCGGGAAAGATAGGATGAATTTAATCCTGTCAGCTCTGCAAGCCTGGAAAGCGTAATTCTCGTATGTAGATGATCGTAAATATAATCGAGGCATTTTGAAATTGGCTTTGAGGTGATCCTTTTCTTGCGCAGATTCTTCATGCGTCTGGCATAATCCAGGCAGGCTGTTGTATGAAGGGTATTTAATTCATCCATCGTAGAGACACGATCGGCTTCCTGAATATAGAAATCACTAAGGGCATATGAAGTAGACAAATCCAGACCGCCTTCAATGCAATAGCGCGCAAGCATCGCCATCGTGATTGCAAAATGATACTTCAGGCTTTGCAGTGGCGAATCTGATAATTCTCCAAGCCCTTTTTTTTCACTGATCTTTGCCAGACATAATTCTTTTGCTTTCTTAACATCGCCGGATTTTATAGTTGTATAAAATTCAAGTTCCGGATCGTATTGTGCACGCAGAATCTCTTTCTCTTTATAGACGTAATTGCGATATAATTGTTTGTTGATTCTCATAACGTACCTCGTATTTTTGTATAAAATGGTATTTCTGGATTGTATTCATAATTAAATTGATTATAACAGAGTTTAGGGCGGAGAACAACGAATGACGTCAGAAATGCTACAAATAATTGCTTTACTTTCCTGTATGTATGGGTTACAATTTTCATAGCACATCGTTTCAAAATAAATTCACACTCACAAAAAAATGAACAAATGTTCGATGTTTCTATTGACAATCCATGCAAATATGTTGTATAGTAAGAACAAGAAACGAACATATGTTTGATAGCAAAGAGAATAAGACACCTGTGTCGTTCACAGGATGCAAGATAACGGAGGTTTATGGTATGGCAAATGAAGAGAAGATGAAAGCATTAGATGCCGCATTGGCACAGATTGAGAAGCAGTATGGCAAGGGCTCTGTGATGAAGCTCGGTGACCAGTCTGCAAATATGGGAATTGAGGTTGTTCCAACCGGCTCTTTAAGCCTGGATCTGGCACTTGGGCTTGGTGGTATGCCGCGCGGACGTATCATTGAGATTTATGGACCGGAGTCGAGTGGTAAGACGACGGTAGCATTGCATGTAGTTGCAGAGGTGCAGAAGATGGGTGGAATCGCAGGATTTATTGATGCAGAGCATGCACTTGATCCAACGTACGCATCCCATATCGGTGTCGATATTGACAATTTGTATATTTCCCAGCCGGATAATGGAGAACAGGCACTGGAGATCACAGAGATGATGGTGCGTTCCGGAGCTGTGGATGTAATTATCGTGGACTCGGTTGCAGCACTTGTACCGAAGGCTGAAATCGACGGAGAGATGGGTGATTCCCATGTTGGTCTGCATGCGAGACTGATGTCGCAGGCACTTCGGAAGCTGACCGGTATTATCAGCAAGTCTAATTGTGTTGTTATCTTTATCAACCAGCTACGTGAGAAGGTCGGTGTCATGTTCGGCAATCCGGAGACAACAACCGGTGGACGTGCGTTGAAGTTTTATGCTTCTGTTCGTCTGGATGTGCGCCGGATTGAGACGCTGAAAGTCGGCGGCGAGGTCGTTGGTAACCGTACAAGAGTCAAAGTAGTGAAGAACAAGGTAGCTCCACCATTTAAAGAAGCGGAGTTTGATATCATGTTTGGTAAGGGTATCTCCAAGGAAGGAGATATTCTCGATCTTGCTGTCCAGCAGGATATCATCAACAAATCAGGTGCATGGTATTCTTATAACGGTGAGAAGATCGGACAGGGTAGAGAGAATACGAAACTGTATCTGGCGAATAATCCGGAGATTATGAAGGAAGTAGAGCAGCAGGTTCGGAACAAGTGTGGGATTGGCGTAGATGCAGAGCAGACAGAGAACGAAGAGTCATAATAAACAGGCAATTACATACAGTGCATTTGACACAGCACTTTATTACCTGACCTTCCGGGATCGCTCCCGGAAGGAGCTTTGCGATAAGCTCATGGAGAAAGGCTATAACGAAGAAGAAATCGAAGATGCAATCGGAAAATTGATGTCATATGGCTATATCGACGACGAGCGGTATGCGAAGTCGTATATCTGTAGTCAGATGCGGGCGAAGGGCAGACGCCGGATTGCGATGGAACTTTCCGGGAAAGGTGTGGACGCCGGGATGACACGGGAGTTGTTCGCAGAGCTTGCTCCGGATGAGGGTGAGACAATCTATGATTTACTGGAAAAACGTTATGGAAACCTGGATTTTGATGATGAATCGCAGATGCGGCGGATGTATTCTTTTTTTGCACGACGTGGATTTCGGTATGAAGATATTCGTAGAGCAGTGTCACAATATAGGAAAAATAATGAAAAAAATTAGAAAAGTAATCTTATTTTTCTTACAATATGCATAAAAAATATAAAGTATTCCTTGACACAAGTATAAAAAAAGTATAATATTTAAGTGTTGTAGTTATGCAATAAAACTAAATAAGGAGGTGCTCCTGAGTTGTCAGACGAAGCGATCAAGTATGTGATTTTTGCTGTAATACTTGTGGTTGCAATCCTGGCTACCTGGTTTTTAGCTGTTGCGTATCGTAAGAACGTTGCAGAGGCTAAAATCGGGAAGGCAGAGGATAAAGCCAGAGAGATTATAGATGAAGCACTGAAAGCTGCGGAGGCAAAGAAACGTGAGACACTTCTTGAGGCGAAGGAAGAAGCCATGAAGACGAAGAATGAGATTGACAAAGAAGTCAAGGATCGTCGGAATGAACTTCAGCGCATGGAAAAACGTGTGCTTTCCAGAGAGGAAAATCTCGATCGGAAGACCGAAGCTGTAGAGAAGAAAGAAGCTTCATTATCACGTAAAGAGGCAGAGCTCACGAAGCTGAAGCAGGAAGTTTCAGATTTGGAAGCAAAAAGAACTCAGGAACTGGAAAGAATTTCCGGATTAACCTCTGAACAAGCAAAGGAATACTTATTAAAGACTGTTGAAGACGAAGTAAAACATGAAACGGCAGTCATGATCAAAGAATTAGAAACACGAGCAAAAGAAGAGGCAGATAAGAAAGCGAAGGATTATGTTGTCACAGCTATCCAGAAATGTGCTGTGGATCATGTATCAGAGACAACGATTTCCTTAGTTCAGCTGCCAAACGACGAGATGAAAGGAAGAATCATAGGACGAGAAGGACGAAATATTCGTACTTTGGAGACTATGACAGGTGTAGATTTAATTATTGATGACACACCGGAAGCAGTACTGCTTTCAAGTTTCGATCCGGTTCGTAGAGAAGTAGCCAGAATCGCACTTGAAAAACTGATTGTGGATGGAAGAATCCATCCGGCACGTATCGAAGAGATGGTTGAGAAGGCGCAGAAAGAAGTCGAGACCATGATGCGTGAAGAGGGAGAGGCTGCAACCTTAGAAGTCGGCGTACATGGCTTGCACCCTGAATTGGTTCGCTTACTTGGTAAGATGAAGTTCAGAACAAGTTATGGACAGAATGCATTGAAGCATTCTATCGAGGTAGCTCATTTGTCCGGATTGCTTGCCGGAGAGCTTGGGCTTGATGTTCGTGTAGCAAAGCGTGCAGGTTTGTTGCATGATATCGGAAAATCTATTGATCATGATGCAGGTATGGAAGGTTCTCACGTATCCATTGGTGTGGATCTTTGTAGAAAATACAAAGAGTCAGCAACAATTATCAATGCTGTTGAAGCACATCATGGCGATGTAGAGCCACAGAGTTTGATCGCATGTATTGTACAGGCTGCAGATGCAATATCCGCTGCACGTCCAGGTGCAAGACGCGAGACGTTGGAGACATATACAACACGTCTGAAGTCCTTGGAAGACATTGCCAATGGATTTAAGGGTGTTGATAAGACTTTTGCTATTCAGGCGGGACGAGAAATTCGAGTAATGGTAGTTCCAGAGCAGGTAACAGATGCGGATATGGTATTACTCGCACGGGATATTTCAAAGAAGATTGAATCAGAACTTGAGTATCCGGGCACAATCAAGGTGAACTTGATTCGTGAATCGAGAGTAACCGATTACGCGAAGTAATTTTTGTTATCAACGAAATTTATGGAAAGTATTGAAAATGCATATTTTCGATACTTTCCTTTTTTGTTTCGTTCCTGTATTATAAAGAAGAAATATAACGAGAAAGGAAGATAGATGCATGGTTGAATTTAAGAGAAAAAGTTTGGAATTGTTGTATGATGCAAAAATCGTAGCTTTATATAAGGATATTCTGGAGACACCGGATGGTGGAGAAGTTATCTATGATCTGATCAAACACAAATCCGGTGGTGGAGCAGGTATGCTGCTTGTAGACGAGGAAGAATATACCTATCTGGTGCGCCAGTATCGGAATTCCTTAGATGCAGTGGATCTTGAGATCCCGGCAGGGGGATATAGTTTCCATGGAGAACCCGGAGAAACATGTGCATTGCGGGAAGTGGAAGAAGAAACCGGATGGATCCCACAGGATGTGTATCATGTAAATAATATGATTTCATCGGTTGGTACATTTGATGAGAAGACGGATGTTTATATTGGACGGAACCTGAAGAAGGGAAAAAGACATCTGGATCCGACGGAATTTATTGAGGTTGTACGGATTTCACTTGAAGAAGCGAGGGAGATGATTTATGCAGGTAGGATTGTTGACAGCAAGACGATCGTTGCGATTCTCGCTTATTACGATATGAAAAACAGAGGTATATTTTAGTAGATAAGCACATATGTATTAGGGAGTGGAAAATCACCAATCGTCGAAATGACATTTGCTTGAACGCGAATTTGGAAGACCGGGAGTACATATGTATGCTATATGAAAACGAGAAAATAAAAAGTCATATATTTTATTATCTGTGTATTGTATTAGCTGGATGTATATTGGTGAATATCCTGTTGCGATGCGATGTTAACATGCAGGCGTTTGTGCTTCCGCTTAAGGAATCGGATCAGATGATGGATGCATCTGTCAGACAGACAGTCCTGTATGTAGTATTTCAGCGTGTGAAGCAGATTGTAATCCTATATCTTCTTTATAAGGTGTTTTCACCGGGTATCGTTTTTTCTATCTGCATGAGTGGCCTTATGTTTCTGCTTGGCGCATCAGTCAGCTTACAGATGTATTATGAAGGTATTTCCGGAGTGTGGTTTTTATTGCTTTGTTTATTGCCGCATTATCTGATCTACCTGGTTGTGATGTTCTATATGGCAGTCTGGATGAGAAAAGAAAATTACGAGAGTAAAGAGAAAAAAATCGTGGTTTTGTTTTTCTTGATGCTTGTTTTCGCTATAGGAATCTTATCCGAGAGCATCCTTTCAAAAATTTTTTTAAAAAATTTTCTTCAATATATAGGTTTGTGAATACGTGCATTTCAACATATTGTAGAAATGTTACAAAATGTTACAAAAGTTAAATTTTTGTGTAAAAAATATGTTTGATTTTAGAGCAAATAGTAATTATAATGTAATAGATAAAGGCAAAAGACAGTCCGAAAAGAGTGGATTTTGTTGAGGGAATGGAAGGACTTTGGGTATGGAGACACAGATTGAAAATTACATTGATTACTTAAATAACGTGAAACATGCAAGTGCAAATACAGTTGCTTCTTATCGGAGAGATCTGAAAAAGATGTATCATTTCTTTGCAGACCGGCAGTGCCCGGATATTCGTGATATACGGGGAACAGATCTGAATGCGTATGTGCTTGATATGGAAAGCCATGGTATGTCGACAGCGACAATCTCGAGAAGTATAGCCAGCATAAAATCATTTTTCCTGTATCTGCTCAAGCAGGGTGTGATTGCAGAAGATTATGCAGATGCGTTGAAACCACCGAAGATTGAGAAGAAAGTACCGGAGACTTTGTCGATTGAAGAAATCAATCTGCTTTTAGACCAGCCTTCCCGTCTGACACCGAAGGAAATCCGCGACAAGGCGATGTTAGAGCTTTTATATGCAACCGGTATGCGTGTATCGGAATTGATCAATCTGAAGATTACAGATGTGAATTTGTCATTGAATTATATTTTGTGCCGCGATGTGTCGAAGGAACGCGTAATTCCAATCGAGAATGTTGCGAAGATGGCATTGGAAAATTATATTAAGTCTGTGCGGGAATCTATCAGTCATGGCAGTATGTTCCTCTTTACAAATATGAAAGGACAACCGATGACGCGGCAGGGATTCTGGAAGCTGATCAAGGCATATGCGGCCAAGGCTGGTATCGAGAAAGATATCACACCGCATATGATACGGCACTCATTTGCTGCACACCTGGTATCAAACGGCGCAGATTTAAAAGCTGTGCAGGAGATGCTTGGACATTCGGATATCTCCACGACACAGATTTATCTGCGCAGTAGACAAAGCAAATTAAAGGAAGAATATGAGAAGGCGCATCCACGTGCGAAGATGGCTTAGGATTGCAACCTGGACGTTATTGCAGAAGACCGCTGATCGTATCTGCAACGTCCGTACTTCCGATGATCGTGATATTGTTGATAACGATTAAGTCCTGAATGTTTTTTTCACGCATAAGCTGTAGAACATTCTGCTTGGCATAACGGAAGTCGACGACATAGACTGTTTGATAATGGTCGACTAAAAATGGAACAAAGCAGTTTCCATAAGATTCCTTCAATACAAGGCAGGAAGATCCATCCTGGACATTCGGGTTTTCGATGATACTGAGCGGATTGTCACCACCGATAAAGCATGTGTAAAGTGCAGATGTGTCCCAGCCGTTTACATCTGTGATGACGTGCCAGTCGTATTCTGTATCATTTTTGTCCCAGAACTTCATATCATTTGTATCGTTTGGATAGTATGTGACAATCGCATCCGGGGTATTTTTCATATCTTCATTTCCAAAGGAATTGTAGAAAGTCCCGAGAAATGGTCCAAATGTCTGGGTTGTTTTAAAATCTTCCAGTTTTTCTGGTGTAATCCCCTTCACCTGACAGAAATTCTGATAGGTGTAATAAGCTGCAAGCTGTGTCCAGTGGTGGTCCGTACGGAAATATAAATATTCGTTATTATGCTCCCGCAATGTATCAATCGTATCTACAGATTTAACATTGTTATAGGATGCATAATAATAATCAATGGCCTGTTTCTGGTCAGATCCCCCTAATTTTTTACGTGTTTCTTCCGGAAGCATAACGCCGGACTGGTTTGGAACCAAAATAGAATATACATTTCCGGATCCGTTTAAAGAAGCTGCCGCATGATCAAGTGCCTGGATATATGTATTGGCTGCATCCTGATTGAAATAATACATGCTATAAGCGGCTCCGTTTTCGATATAGACGCCATCCTGAATCTGCTTCTGGATTTCAGCTTCCATCTGGTTGGAATCTGGTAATTTTGGCGCTTTTTTTGTATCTGTCTGGGCAGAAGCAACTGCGTCAGTGCTGCTTGCGGAAGAGTCAGCCGCGTTTGCTTCGGTTGTAAGAGGCATGTCCGGGATTGCATCCATTTTTTCGCCGCCGCCAATCATCTGTGTGGATGGTGTAAATCCATATATACGTTTCATGTTTTTATCGGCAGCAATGAGCTTATCACGTCCCGGATACGTATCGGAATACCATAACGACACATCTGAGAAAAAGCTTCCATCAACAATAGAATGAATCGAAGGTTTCGGAAATGCAGTGAGCGTCCGTTTCTCTGTCTTTGATAGTTTCGGTCTGAGCGGAAGCAGGAGACCGATCAAAGCACAGACAACCAATATTGCAGCAAATAAAAACACTTCAAGTTTTCGGAATAAGCGGATGGTTTGTTTTTGTTGTTTCGTTAATTTCTTTTTCATTGTGAACATCTCCAATCAAAACTGAAAATACAAAAATGGGTTGTAACTGTCGCCAACTAATGCCAGCATGGAAAGAATCAATAAAATAGCCGGAAGCAGTGCGTTGCATGCATTCAGAACAATGAATGCAATCCGGTTATTCAGACTTTTCTGTATAAGGTATTTGTTTAGTTTTTTTCCAAATGGCATACATGCGACTATGGCAAATATCAAAAAGAAAATATGTGTTACAAATTGTGTTTTTACATCCATGCCGATAAAGCCGCCATTGGATATTGTAAACATGCCTTTTAAGACAGTACCGAGTTCTTTTAGATTCTCAAATTTGAAGATTACCCATCCAAACAATATGACAAACAGTGTATATATGTGACTTGCGATTTCAGGCATTCTTCCCCGGATTACAAATTTTTCGAGCAGCAGGAATGCCAGGTAATAAAGTCCCCAGAAAATATAATTCCAGCTTGCGCCATGCCATAGACCGGTCAAAAACCATACAACGCACATGTTCCGTACCCATTTTGCTGTTGAACAACGGTTTCCGCCTAGTGGAATATAGACATAATCGCGGAAGAATGAGCTTAGGGATATATGCCACCGGCGCCAGAAGTCCTGAACAGAAGTGGCAGTGTATGGATAGTTAAAATTCTCCAGATAATGAAATCCAACCATCATTCCCATACCGATTGCCATATCCGAATATGCAGAGAAGTCAAGATAGATTTCAAGCATATAGAAGATAGCACCAAGCCAGAGGGATAATGTGGATTGTTCTGCCAGAGCGTTAACACCTTCCGGCATAAGGGAAGCTACAACGGAAGCACATGTGTTTGCCAGAATTGCTTTTTTGGCAAGTCCGATTGCGAATCTGCGGATCCCTTTTGCGAGTCCTGCCATGTCAAATTTCCGGCTTTCGATTTCGTCGGCGACCGTCTCATAGCGGACGATCGGACCGGCGATACATTGATGAAACAGACTGGCGTAGAGCAGCAGTTTCCAATATTCTTTTTGCGCATCTACTTCTTTCCGGTATACATCGGCAACATAGGAGAGAAGCTGGAATGTATAAAAAGAAATTCCAATCGGCAGTGCAATCTGTGGAATCTCTTTTGGAACATGAAAAATGGCATGTAAATTTTCGCATATAAATGTGAGATATTTGAAGATGCATAACAGTCCCAAAAGGAGACTACAGGCGGCAATCAGATATTTCTTTGCATTTTTGCGGTCTTCTTCTATCTTGAGTCCGAAGAACCAGCTGATTGCTGTTTCTCCGGCAAGAAGAAGGAGGTACAAAGGGCCTCCCCAGGCATAAAAGATTAAAGAAAAAATCAAAAGTTCTTTGTTTCGTTTGGCGGGATCAAGAAAGATATAAATTCCCATCTGAAGCGCCAGAAACAAAAAAACGAACAGTAAACTCGAAAAAACCATAATATTTAAATCCCCTTATTTTATCAATACAGTAAAGATGACCGGTATCTTTAGTGAAACATGTTATCACGTAACCCGTGTTTCATCATGAAATCCTCCCACAATGAATAATATTGTGCCTGCAGGTGGATACCGTCGTTCGAATATTCGGCTTTTACGCCGCCAGGAATCGTTCCATCCATATCACAGACAACCGGATTCATATCCAGATAGAAGATATGAATTCCATCTGCGTATTCGGATACGAGCGCATTTCTGCAATCGATATTGTCGTTGTTGAACACATCGGAATTATCAGAATAGCTTTGCGTCACATGCATCATACCCAAAATGAAAATCACAGCATTTGGCTGCAATTCCTGAATCTGATCTAACACTTTCTTGTATTGTGCCTGATAGTCTTTTGCAAATCCATTTCCAAGCTCATTGACACCACACATGATAAAAATCTTTTTGTATTGTTTTGATGCGAGCGCGCCAGGGACTGTCTGCCCGTTTGCCATGGTTGTGTTCATGAGATCCCATATGGAGATACCGTCTTTGTAATAAAAATCAGCAGTACTGTTCGCCTGGAGGGAACCGTAGTCATGTAACCCTTCAATCCGGGAATCTCCGATAAAAGCAGCATCGTTGAAATAATCCGGTTTTACATCGATATAATCATAATTGGTAGTCATCGCAACGCGGTCGTTGTCGTCATAATATGCGGAACGGGCAGTCCGTTTGGCAACCGTCTCGTAAGTAGTCGGAATCGGTGTTGAGCCATCGGAAACTATGCCGCCGGAATTTGCTGCAGCGTCCGTGGATGTCGCTTCTGTAGTAACGACGTCTGTCGCAGTTGCAGTGGCTGCTTCTTCTGTTGTTTCCGGCTCTGATGGTCCTTCTGTTGTATCCATAGAAAATGGATCTTCTTTTATCATAGCAGACATGAATATCGTATGATCTTTTGATATGCGGATTTTGTATTCTCCGCTAATTGCACCGGCAAGTGTATAGAGTGTAAATCCGAGAATCGACAGAATGACCAGAGATACAAGTGGACATTCCCGGATAAAATCCCAGATTGTTTTTGGTTTTTTGCGTTTGTTGTTCATAGTATTGTCCTTTCACATAGACATCAGAATCGGAAATACAAAAATGGGTTATTTGCACCGGAAGCAATCTGATAAACAGAAAGCCAGAAGAGTGCAAGTAATATGAATTTGCATACCCATGTTTTATAAAACCGTTTTAACAGCTTGATAGGAATCGGTGTACAGCAGATGGCGCATATAAGAAGCAGCCACCAGTAAGTGCCAAATAATTCTACAAATTTTGGAAATGTATCTGTCTGGATCGTTCCCTTCACAGGAAGGAAAAACATGCGTTTCAGATAGCGTCCAAGTGTTGGAAGATCTGTGATGTTAAAGATCGTCCAGGAAATAGGAATGATAAACAACATGTATATGTGTGCCAGTATTTTGTGACGTTCTAATTTGTCCAGCAAAAACAGTTTTTCTATCATAAGAAGAACAAAGAAAAACATGCCCCAAATAATAAAATTCCAGTCTGCGCCGTGCCAGAGTCCGGTTAAAAGCCATACAACAAACATATTCCATATCATACGTTTCTGGCCCTTGCGGTTACCTCCGAGTGGAATATAGACATAATCGCGGAACCAGCGGCTTAATGTGATGTGCCACTTGCGCCAGAAGTCGGTGACAGAGGCTGCACAGTAAGGATTTTTAAAGTTTGTCGGAAACTTGAATCCGAGGATACGTCCAAGTCCGATTGCCATCAATGAATAGCCGAAAAAGTCAAAAAACAGCTGCATGGAAAATCCCCAGGATCCAAGCCATGCGGTGAGAGGGTGGATACCAAGTACACCGGCGGTCATGACTGTGTTCCACAGAGATGCAATTTTGTTGGCGAGCAAAACTTTGTAGGCAAGTCCAAGAATGAAGACAGTTGCACCCCATTCAATCTTTGGAAAACTGACTTTTCGCTTGTGCATATCATCTTTGACTTCTGCAAAGCTGACAATCGGTCCGGCAATCAACTGCGGGAACATAGACAGGTAAGTTGCAAAGTCCAGTAAACCGTCTGCAATTTCATATTTTCTCCGATAGATATCAATCACATAGGATGCAGCCTGGAAGGTGTAGAAACTGATTCCGAGAGGAAGTGTGAGCTCTACGAGCTTCAGGACGGTTGTCCCCGCAATGCCATTAATGATACCGATAAAAAAGTTCAGGTATTTGAATATAAATAGCATGCCAAAGTTAAATACCATCGAAAGTATAAGTATGAATTTCCGTTTGGAAGCGGAAGATACACCGGTGGAATCTTCCTGTTTCCATGCTGTGTCAATCGCTACAGCTGCGAAATGATTGACCAGAATCGAGAGAATCATCAATATAATATACGATGGTTCTCCAACGCCATAGAAGACTAAACTTCCAAGCAATAAAATAATATTCCGATATCTGGCGGCTGCCGCAAAATACACGATCAGGAAGACCGGTAAAAAGCGGAACATAAATTCGATACTAGAAAAAACCATATTTTTATTTCCTTTATTCTATATTCTTTGAAGGTTTATTACTGATAGATTTTTTTCAGATTATCTATCTTTGATGCCATATTTTGCAATAAAAGATCGAAAACCGTAATCGCACACATCGACTCTACAACCACAACCGCACGAGGCCCGATGATTGGATCGTGACGTCCTTTGATTTCCATGACGGTATCTTCGTGGGAACGTGTCACAGTTTCCTGCTTCTGGAAGATGGAAGGCGTCGGTTTAAAGGATGCGCGGAGCAAAATCGGGCTTCCGTCGCTCATACCGCCCAGGGTACCGCCAGAATGGTTGGTGCGTTTTTTAACAGTATCTCCATCCATATAGAAATTATCATTGTTCTTTGAACCGATTGCGCGGACGACAGCTGTGCCGTCACCGATTTCCACGCCTTTGACAGCACCGATGGACATAACAGCCTGTGCAAGTTTTGCATCTAATTTATCAAAAACAGGTTCGCCGATACCGGCTGGTACACCGGTCAGGATGCATTCAACCGAAGAACCGACAGAATCTTTTTTCTCCATCATCTCCTGCAGATAGGTGCCTGCTTGCGCGGCTAAGGCAGAATCCGGCATATAAAATGGATTGTTCATGATTTCGTCGAGATGAATCGAGGAATCGTCCACACAGTAAGGACCAATCGCGCGTGTGTAAGCCTGACAGCGGATGCCGAGTTCTTTTAACACTTTGGCAGCTACAGCGCCTGCAGCAACACGACCGATCGTCTCACGTCCGGAAGAACGTCCACCACCGCGGTAATCGCGGAATCCATATTTGGCATCGAAGCAGTAGTCCGCATGGCCCGGACGGTAAGTTTCGGCAATCGTGCTGTAATCTTTTGATTTTTGGTCTTCATTCATGACCACGAGTGAAATCGGAGTTCCGGTCGTTTTTCCATCGAAGACACCGGAGAGTATCGTGACGCAGTCGGATTCTGCCCGTTTCGTTGTGAATTGATTTTGACCGGGCTTTCTGCGGTCTAAGTACACCTGGATATCTTCTTCGCACAGCGGAACACCTGCAGGGCAACCATCAATCACAACACCTAAGCCTTTTCCGTGTGATTCGCCCCAGGTTGCAATCGTAAATAATTTTCCATATATAGAACCTGACATGGTTATAGTTTCCTTTCATATTTAAAATACATTTGGAAGGATTATACAACTTTTTATGGAAAATAGGAAGAGCCTGTTGATTTTTTCTTCTGAATGTGAGATAATGTTACAAATTTGTTACAAATAGGTAACGAAAAACAAAAAGATAGAGGTTATTTACATGAAGAAAATTTTGGCTCGGGTTTTGACTTGTTTGATGGTATTGGGATTGTTTCAGTCGGTGAATCCGGCTCGAAGTGCAAAAGCAGCGGAAGCAGATGCAGATATTTATTATGCGGTGCATTGCCAGACGTATGGCTGGGGGCTTGGCGTTGCAAAAAATGGAGAAGAAACCGGCACGCATGGACAGGCAAAACGATTAGAGGCAATCAAAATATGGGTGAAGTCGGACATCCCCGGCAGTGTGGAATATGAGACACATGTGCAGACATATGGCTGGGGACTTGGCGTAAAGAAGGATAGCGAGGAATGTGGAACAACCGGTGAGGCAAAGCGGTTAGAAGCAATCAAAATCCGTCTGACCGGACAGCTTGCTGAAGCATACGATGTTGTCTACCGTGTACACAGACAGACGTATGGCTGGAGTGACTGGGTAAAGAACGGCGCGGAGTGCGGAACAACCGGACAGGCAAAACGATTAGAGGCTATCCAGATCAAGCTTGTGAGAAAAGGCGGCGCCGATTCGGCGGATTTAAGATATAAAACGCATGTACAGACGTATGGCTGGCTGGACTATGTAGAGGATGGTAAGCAGTCCGGAACAACTGCGGAAGGAAAACGTCTCGAAGCGATCTGCATTGATGTTCCAAATGCAAGTTGTGCAGGTGGTATCACATATTCAGTGCATTGCCAGACATATGGCTGGATGGACTGGGTGACCGATGATAACGCAGCCGGGACATCGGCACAGGGGAAACGACTCGAAGCAATCAAGATCAAACTGACAGGTGAACTGGCAGAGCGCTTTGATGTGTATTATCGTGTCCATAGCCAGACGTATGGATGGCTTGACTGGGCATGCAATGGTGAGATATCCGGAACAGCCGGACTGGCCAAGCGTTTAGAGGCGATTGAAATTGTATTGGTTGAAAAAGGTGAGACAGCACCGGGCGAGACAAAACGACCGTATGTAGATGCGGCGATTGCATCCCAGATTCAAAAAGAACAGGAAGAAGAACAGAAACGACAGGAAGAAGCTGAGAAGGAAGCAAATAACCAGGCGACAAGCGAGAATCTGCGCAAGATTTTAGGAGAAGCTGTGTTGGTTCCGACCGTGACGAGAGATGCGGCAATCGATACAAAAGTACAGGAAGTTTTGGCGCAGGTTGTAAAGCCGGATATGGATAATTACGATAAACTTCTGGCATGTTATAAGTGGATTATCAATCATGCATATTACAAGTATGATGGTTATACAGGCTCCTGGAACAACACAAATGTTGCATATGCAAATTTGCGGGATAAACAGGTAGTCAGCTTCGCAAAGCCGATTATCTGTGGTGTAAATGGAGAACAGTATGGAACGTGCATCAATTATGGTGCGGCTATGGTTGTATTTGCCAGGGCACTTGGCTTCGACGCATATCGTGTCGGAGGCGAGACAATCCGTTCGGATAATAACTATGGAGAACATTACTGGTGTGTGATCAAAATAAACGGAATCTGGTATAACTTTGATCCACAGAACGCAGATAACAGCTGGGCAGATCCGATGCGGTACTTTGGTAAGACAAACAGTGAATGGTTAGGAATCGGCTACAAATTCACACACGGAAGCGAGAGAGCCGAAGATTATATCAGCGGTGGAACCTATAAGTAAAATAGTGCTTTACAAGATGAAAATCTTGTGATAATATAGCAACTGCCGTCACTTGGTTATAGGATCACTCCGACCATAACTCAGCGACCGGACAAAATAAGAAAAATGGAGGAAAAAAGCATGATTACAGCAGATCAGAAGAAAGAGATCATTGAGAAGTATGCTCGTACAGCAGGTGATACAGGTTCACCGGAAGTGCAGGTTGCACTCCTTACAGCAAGAATCAACGACCTGAATGAGCACTTCAAGGTACATCCAAAGGATCACCACTCAAGAAGAGGTCTTCTTAAGATGGTTGGTCAGAGAAGAAACCTTCTCGCATACCTTAAGAGCAAGGATATCGAGCGTTACAGAACACTTATCGAGCAGCTTGGTCTTAGAAAGTAATAATAACAAATTAGTAAATAAACTTAAAATCACACACACTACAAAAGGGATTGCATTAAGCAATCCCTTTTTTCATTCATGTTAATTAGAATTTAGCTGACTGACAGTTCCGGTATACGGATCATAGATTCCGCCATCAATTGCACTTATGATTACGTAACTGCTCTGGATGAAAAAACTGTCATGACCGGTATCTGTCAGGTAATACCAGGCAGGAATATAGGAGTAGGAACTATGATCTGCATCGGAGACACGAATCATACCATAGCAGATATTTCGTACTGAGATTTCATAGGAAGGGTCTGGTGTAGATAATATCGCATCCTGTGAGTCAGAGTGGGAATCAAGGTAGGTTTTTGCGATGGCATCAATCTGGTCAAAGGAGAGTGTGACAGCATGTTCTTCTTTAATGGTGTCCTGTTTCATTGGATTGTTCCAGATCAGGTAAGACAGACCATCACTTTCGATATTGGCAAGGAATGATTCATACCCATAATAGGTATTGCTTTCATCCGGTGAGAATATATAGCCTGAGCCATCGCTGCCATCATCGTTGATTCCGGGCATTATTTCGGCATCAGATAGATCCCTAAGATATGGTTGGAATGTTGCATCTGTATAGATTGGTGCAATTCCATTGAGATTTCTTCCGGCATAGACAAGATATGAGTTTGCTTCCGTTGCCATATCATTTGATGGATCTTCTACAACAAGGGAGTCGTTAATTTTAAAATCGTAAGGATAACAGAAAGCATCCAGAGTCTGAAGAATGGAGTAGTCCTGTATATGCAGCTTATCCATATAGTCTTCGGTGATTTCGTCGGCTTCTGTGCGTGTGTAGGAACATGAATTTTCGCCGTTTTGTTCTGCATAATCTTCGAAGAATGGAATGCCTGTATTGTGGCTTGCAGAATAGTCAATCGTATCACAACAATAATCACGATATAACATCATACGGGAAGATACTGCGGATTGCAGGAAAGTCAGATAGTAATGTACACCATCGATGGTTCCTTCTAACATACAAAACTTCTGTGGCTGATCGATATATTGCCCGTTTTCATTTTCCGGGTAGTCATACCATTTTATTTCTCCATCTGTTTCGAGAATCTTTGCGGCTTTCACTGTATCCTGTTTTTTCTGTGAAAGCGTAGATTTGGCATCGGAATATTCTGCAATCATGTAAGAAGGAATATCAGCGAAATCCTCATAGGATTTGAACAGTTCTTCCCATGCAGTACATGCAGCAGATAAATCGTCTATTGAACGATATGCATAAGGAACAAAGAGGGTATAGCTTTTCTCGTCGAACAGCGCTTTCGCAATCGCAGTTATATCCTCATCTGTAAAATCGTTTCGGGACAGCGTAGCAACCGGTGCATTCTGTGCAGCAAGGGACGTATCTACCTGTGCTTGCACATGCAAAGTACCGAAATCACCCGGGATAGAGTAGTCCAGTGTGCGGATGGAATTATCAGCTGCATCCGAGATGGATGCGGTATCTCCCTGATAGATGACAGTTTCTTTCCTGCCGCAGGCAGAGAGACAGGATGCGAGAAGTGTAATAATTAAAATCCAAGATAATTTCTTCATAAGATCGTCCTCCTTTTAATCCGATTTATTTCGATGCTGATAGATGTAGCCAAGCTCGTCATTGTAGATGCTTCCGTCGATGGCGTTGATGACGACAAAGGCAGCTGGAAAATAATAAGGCTTACTTTCTTCGTTTCCTTCTGCTACGTAATACCATGCCGGGAGCAGTTGGTAGGAATCATCCTCTTCGTTGGAGACCCGGATCAGTCCGTACCGGATATCTGTTATGTCATATACCATCTCATCAAAGGTGTGTTTGTTGATGTAGTCCTGTGCAATCGCATCAATCTGGGAGAAATCCAGCGTGTTTGCTATATCAACATCGATTGTTTCAATCTTCATAGGGTTGGCGACAATCAGATAATTTAAGCCGTCATTTCCGACATTGGCGGTGATGGATTCGTAGCCATAGAAGGTATAATCCTCATAATTGGAGATTGTTCCGTTTTCGTCCTGATCCATGCTTTCATAATCAGTCAGCTCTGTCTGGAAGTTCGCAGTGGTGTAGACAGGGGTAAGCGCATCTAAGCTGCGCCCACCGTAGACCAGATAGGAATCATAGGAAATAACCGGTTCTTTGTTGTCGTTTGCTGATACCTGATAAGTGTCGTCAATATCGTAGACAGTCTGGATGGTCTGCGTCGGAAATACGTCGGTAACTACATAATCATCGATTCCCATTCTGGAGAGCGTATCGGTGACAAGCGTTGAGGCACCTTCCGTGGAATACGAGCAGATGTTATCGCTGCCGGCAAGCGTTTCGAGCATATCCGGACGGATCGGGGATAATTGGTTAAACAAGCCATAGGTAAGCTCTTCGTTATAATCTTTGTGCAACGCAAGCATGCAGTGATTGCGCGTCTGGACGAAGGAAAGCTGATAGTCTTTTCCGTCTATCGTGCCACGGATATTGCAGAAGTTGCAAAATTCCTCGCTGTCTGCACTTGGCTTGATGGTTGGATAGTATTGAATGGTTCCATCTGTCTCGATAGGATCAAAGACTCCGCTTGCTTTCGCATTTTGTGCGTAGGAACATTCTGCCAACAGATTATATGGAATCTCGGATTTGTCTGCGTAGGTAGCAAATGTCTCTGCAAATGCATCGCAGGCAGCATTTACTTCTTCCTTTGACTGACAACTGTACGGCAGGAATAATTTATAGCTTCCCTCATCGAAGATTGCAGCCGCAATACGTGTGATATCTTCATTTGTATAGTCGCACCGGACGGCAGTCGCAACCGGAGCAGACTGCGTGGACAGACTGGTGTTCACATCGGCGTCGACATTTATGGTTGTGCGGCCGTCCGATACGGAATAGTTCAGATGTAAGTCGGATGCGGAAACGGCATCCTGTCTGGAATCGTTTTCCTGAATATAATCGACGCCCGCTTTCTTTCCACATCCGGATAAGATGGAAAGCAGGAGTGCGCCGATCACCATTTTATAGAATATGGTTTTGCGTCTCATATGAAATTCCCCCTCTTAGTTAGTTGATATCTCCAGAATAATTATTATAGATACTTCCATCAATTGCACTGATTATAACGTAGGACGAAAATGTACAGTATTGTGTAGAAGAAGATTCTCCATCAACCATATAATACCATGCAGGGATATACATATAGGACGAGGTATCTTCGTCAGAAACACGGATTAAGCCATATTGAATATCATGAACCATATAGGTGCCGGTTATATAATATGGCAGATTTGAACCGTCATGTTTTGTGATATAATCCTGTGCGATAGCATCAATCTGGTCAAAAGAAAGCGTGTGTGCTTTTGTTTCTAATATTTCATCGACTTTCATTGGATTTTGAACAATTAAATAATTGATACCATCATTTCCGACATTGGCGATGACAGCTTCAAAACCAAATTTTGTATCTGTATAAGAAGTGCTTGGGTCCTCATTCTCATCGGCTGTCTCCGGCGTTATTTCAGAAGAAAAATTAGCATCTGTATGTATTGGTGAAAGATTGTCAATGACTCTGCCACCGTAGAGCAGATATGAGTCGTAGGAAGAATCCGTGTTGATTTGACTTTCTGTAACCTGACCGCTGGAGCTTATTTCGTAATTAGTTTTGGCTGTCTGAGCTTCCCTGATATCGGTAATTTGATAGTCGGTAATGCCAATAGTCTGGAGTGTATCAAGAACGATGGATTTTGCATCTGTCTGGGAATACTGGCATTCGTTTGGAAATAAATCGTTTTCATATACAGCGTTTGCATCCTGATTGAGAAACCATGCATATGGCGTATATGGCTCATAGTTTGCGTGGAGAACCATCATACAACGGGAGTCTGTCCGTGTAAAAGACAAATAGTATGGTTTGTTATTGACAGTACCCTTGATTGTGCAGAATTGGGAGTTTATATCTATATTTGAGTTGTCAGAAACAGGAGCTGTGTACCATTTCAGCTCGCCGTTATTTTGGATGGGATCTGCAGAGAAACCATCTTCTAAACGTTTCTGTGCATCATAACATTCCTGCAATAAAGTATATGGAACGTCGGCAATATCGCTATACTGTGCAATTTCTTCCTGCATGATATCACACGCACTTTTCACATCTTCCATTGAACGAAATGCGTATGGGATAAATAAAGAGTAACTGCCTGTGTCAAAGATGGCATCTGCAATGCGTTTGATATCGTCATCGGTATAATCACACCGGAAAGCTTTTGCAACCGGTGCGCTCTGGTTCGACAGGGTAGTGTCTACGTCTGCGTCGATCGTAAAGCTCATGCGTTCGTCTGCGATGTCATAGTTTAAGTGTATTTCAGAAGCGTTTGTTGCATCGCTTGTCGTTGCCTGTTCGTCCATATATGTAATTTTTTTGTCCTTTCCGCAGCCAGACATGGTAGACAGTACGAGCAAAGATATGAGAATTCCTGTAATATGTTTTTTCATATGAAATTTCCCCCTTGTTTATTTTTTTTAATTATAAAATACAATTGTATCTGAAATGTATCTAAACAGTTGAAGTATTTAACTTTTATGGTATTATATTGAAGAATGTGTCTGTTTATAGACAATTATAGATGAAGCAGAGGAAAAATGATATGGAAATCATGAAATATGCGATACAGGGATACGAAGATGTGAAAGCGGAACAATTGCTTGGAATCTTCGGCAACCCAATCAAACATACATTGTCACCGGTGATTCATGATACACTCAGTGATGCGCTTGGACTGTCAGAACGATATGTGCCATTCTGTGTGGAGGACGAGGAGCTTTCTCATTGTGTGAAGCTTGCGTATGATGCAGGTGTGCTTGGACTGAATATTACCGTGCCACACAAGCAGCATGTGATGGAGAGTCTCGTGGATGTTGATATAGCCGCGAAGACGATCGGTGCTGTGAATACACTTGTCCGTGTAGAGGGTGGCTACAAGGGCTACAACACGGATATGCCGGGACTCGCGAAAGCATTAGAGACCGAAGGAATTGCGTTAAAGGATGAGACGGTTATCATGCTTGGCGCAGGTGGTGCCGCACGTGCGGTCGCATATATGTGTGTCAGCTATGGTGCAAAGCAGGTGTATATCGTAAACCGGACATATGCGCGGGCACAGGCGATTGCGGATGATATGAATGCATTTGCAGGGAAGACGGTGGTGCAGGCGGTCGCTTCGGAGGATTATAAGAGTATTCCGGATGGGAAATACCTGATGATCCAGTGTACCTCGGTCGGACTGCATGAGGGCGACGGAATGCCGTTTGATTTCGGCGATGCGTTCTATGCGATGGCGAAGGCAGGTGTGGATCTGATCTACAATCCGGCACAGACGCCATTCTTAAAGGAGATGGAGAAGTTAGGTGTGCCGGCGGTAAATGGCTTGAAGATGTTACTCTATCAGGGCATTCTTGCATATGAATTGTGGAATAATCTGACCGTGTCTGAGACGCTGACCGATAAAGTGTATCTGGCACTGCAGGATGCAATCTATGGAAAGAAGCGCGGCGATAATATTGTCCTGATCGGTTATATGGGTGCCGGGAAGACAACCGTTGGAAAGGCACTTGCCAAGAAACTTGGATATGAATTTATTGATACCGACCATTATATCGAGGCACAGGAGGAAATGACGATTCCGGACATCTTCGAGAAGAAGGGAGAGGCATATTTCCGCGCTTTGGAGACGGATGTTATCAGAGAGCTTCGGGAGAAGACACATTGCGTGATCGCGACGGGCGGTGGACTGCCGCTTCGCAAGGAGAACAGTGATCTATTGAAAGAAGTCGGAACAGTATATTACCTGATGGCAGATGCAGATACGACCTATGCGCGGGTAAAGCATTGCACGAACCGTCCGCTGTTGCAGTGCGACGATCCGTATGCGAAGATCCGGGCGATGATGAAAGAGCGGGGACCCGTCTATGCGCGTGCCTGCCATATCCGTGTGCGGACAGACCACGGAACTTTAGAAGAAGTGATGGATGAGATAAAATGAGTGGAGCAGAAAATATAAATCGAAAGAATTACTGCGATGGAATGCGGGATGCGATTCCAATCGCACTTGGATATCTAGCGGTCGCATTTACACTTGGGATTGCGGCGCGAAATGCGGGGGTGCATGTACTTCCGGCTACAATTATGAGCTTGACGAATACGACATCGGCGGGAGAATTTGCGGCGATCACAGCCATTGCCGGCGGTGTAGGGTATGCAGAGCTTGCACTGATGCAGCTCGTCATAAACTTACGTTATATGCTGATGTCGTGTGCACTGACACAGAAGCTTGATCCGAAATTTTCAATTATACACCGCTTTTTTATTGGATTTGGTGTGACGGATGAGATCTTCGGTATCTCGGTTGCGAGAAAAGGCAAATTGAATCCGTGCTATATGTATGGTGCGATGTCGATTGCGATTCCGGCATGGACGATTGGCACCTGTCTCGGTGTGGTGCTCGGTAACGTATTGCCGGGCGGTGTGGTTAGTGCGCTTTCGGTAGCGCTATATGGTATGTTCCTGGCAATCATTATCCCACCTGCCAGAGACAATAAGGTGATCCGCGGACTTGTGATCATCGCGATGGCGGCGAGCTTCCTTTTCACGAAGATACCGGTAATCAAGAATATTTCTTCCGGTATGAAGGTGATTATTCTGACTGTTGTGATCTCCGGGGTGGCAGCCGTGCTGTTCCCGCTTCCGGATGAGGAGAAGGAAGAAGAGGAGGCAGACCATGAAGCATAATATTTATCTGTATATCCTTGTGATGGCAGCGGTCACGTATCTGATCCGTGTTCTGCCACTCACATTGATCAAGAAAGAAATCAAGAACAAGACGGTGCGGTCGTTTTTATTCTATGTGCCGTATGTGACGCTCGCGGTTATGACATTTCCGGCAATCCTCACGGCGAGCAACAGTATGGTGGCAGCAGGCATCGGATTTGTCGTGGCGCTGATCCTTGCATGGCGCAGGACAAGTATGTTCGTGGTGTCACTGGTTTCGTGTGCGATTGTGTATATACTGGAGCTTTTTATGTAAGGGATCACACAATTTTCACCAAAATCGCAAAAATATGCAAAAAAAATCACTGGATAAAGTTTGCCTTTTTTCCGATATATTTGTATAATAAAACGAATAGTTTTATACAGTAGGTGATAAATATGAGATCGACACAAAAGAGACAATGCGGATCCAATCGGGGTTTCACGCTTGTTGAGATGATCGTGACGATGATGTTGCTGTCGATATTGCTCACAATATCAGTTATGGGGCTTATGGCATGGCAGGACTGGTCGGATTTTAACCAGGCGAACGAATATGCAGAGACCATGTTCTTATCGGCACAGAATCAGTTGTCGGAATATACTGCAAATGGAACCTTAGAAGATTTTGCAAAGCAGACGAAAAAATATAGTCCAGCCAAGGTGAAGCTGGATTCGATATATTACGAAGAAGGAAAAGCGTACACGGAGGATAGTGTCTGGGTAACCAAAGACAAGGGTACGCTTGTTTCGGTGTGTGCAAATAAAGGCGATTACAGCCTGTATGCGGCGGGGAAAACTACGACAAGCCCGACAGCACCAATCGTATATCAATTATTAGAAAGTTATCTGTATGATACATCCATTTTAAATGACGCGATCTGCGTCGAGTTTTCCTTAGAGGATGGACAGGTATTTTCTGTTCTTTATTGTGGAAAGGCAAATGACGATGACAAGGAGTCGTTTGTTTATTCCGGTTCGGATAACAATCTCCGTGGTCAAGTGAATATTGCCTCCCGATACGAGTCTTACCGGAAGGATCGTATGCTTGGGTATTATGGCGTAGACACACTGTCGAAGGCGATGACGAGTGAGAAAGTAAAACCGAAGCTGAAAGTTGCTTTGCATAACGAAGAGACATTGAATCTGTCTATTCAGGTAGAAAAGCCGGCAAATGCTGCCACAAATCTGAACTATGATATCACAATCTATGATGTGGATACGGATTTTTGTTCTGCGGAAACTATGCCGGATGGAGTTCCTGTATTGCAATTTACATTGAAAGGACAGGATATCAAGAACGAGCAGACAGTCAAGAAAATGATCAAGTCCGGGAAGTTTGATCAGGTGCCCAAATATGAGATTACACGGAATGTGAAAAAGAATGGAACATGGGAATCACAGAGTCTTGGCAAATTCTCGGTTCTTTCCTGGAGTGAGAAAGATGGAACCATCCGCGTTTTGTTAGATGCGGCAGATCTGCAGGCAGCGTCAAGAAGCTACGAGAAAAATCTGTCAGTATTAAAGGATAGTACAAAAGCAGATGAAATAAAAAAAGATACGTTTACATTTAAGACGACATATTCTTTCCGGCGGTTTGGCGTGGATGCTTCACAGATCAAATGCTCTGTACAGGCCTCTGGCGCGATGTATGAGACGAGTGTGAAAGCAGAGAGTAATACTTCCTATGTATATTTTGAAAACGAAAGTCACAATTCGGATAATAAGAAGAATGTTTTAAATTATAACTATTCAATTGCAAATGCAAGGCATCTGTACAACATGCGTTATATCACAGATCTGACTGCGAATACGAAGAAAGGAACCGATGAACTTTTGCTTAGCAATGCGCATTATAAGCAGAAGACAGAGGATCAAGATAAAACAATCCGTTGCCACTTCCAGCTGACGAAAGATATCGACTGGGCGCAGTTCGTGGAAGATGGCTGGTATTTCAATACAGGAAAAAATGGCATCCATGTAGATGGAGAAGGCATAACAAAAGAAGAGACACAGAAGCTTGCAAGTGCATTTGTATCTATGAGACAGCTCCGGGCAGAAGATTCTTTCACAGGCGGAAACGATGATGCAGAAGAAGTACACACAATCAAGGGACTTTCGATGCTTCAATCTGCAAATGCGCTCAGTATGATATATCCGGATACGGATGCGGCAGACGCAGAGCAATCCGGCACAGGTCAAAGTGGCACAAATGCCGGAAATAAAACTGAGGAAGACGTGAAAAAACCGGTAGGACTTTTTGCGACAAACTATGGATCTATCAAGAACCTGAAGCTTGAAGGTGTACACGTTGAATCGCCGGGCGATTATGTCGGTACATTTGCAGGAATTACGGTTTGCGGTACTGACGCGGATGGAACGGCAACAGGCGTTCTCAAGAATCTGGAAGTCGTATGCAAGAATCCGAACGACGAGAATGCAAGCTATGTCAAGGGCTCTTCCTATGTCGGCGGCATCGTGGGTAAGCTGGAGGGCACGGAAGCAGATGGCAAAGCGACAAAAGTAGAATGGAGCAAGCTCGTAAACGCTGCGAAGGTGACTGGTAAGGCGTATGTCGGCGGTATCGTGGGCGAGCTTCGGACAGTTGCGGCGAGAAAGTCATCCATCACACTTTCCGAGTGTGAGAATTCCGGTGCCGTGTATGCTGTGCTGAAGCAGTCGGATGCGGCTGATGCTGCAAAAAAAGCAGAATGCAAGTTTATTGGCGGAATTGTTGGAAACTGTGTAAATGCGTATGCGGCCAATCATACAGAAGATACATCGGCACTTGCCAATATCACAATCAAAGACTGCAATAGTACACCTTATTATTCAAAGGATGATCTGAAAGAATTTCTTGGTGACCAGAATAATGGCAGTGCATTTCAAACCTATGCAGATAAGGTGGTTGGAACGTATGTAGGCGGTATTACCGGTTACAGTTATTTTAGTACGCTTGAAGGTATGCGGGCAGAGCAGGATGATCCCGGAAAGCAAAGCTATGTATTCGGACATGATTATGTCGGTGGTATTGTCGGCTATGCAACAGGTCCCGCGGCGCTTTCCGGTAAATATAAGTCGAAAACAATCAGCAGAAATGATAATTATGTCATTGGTTGTTCGTATGTCGGTGGTGTGATAGGCGCGAATGCAGATGTTGACCTGGCAAAGACGAAAGAGGCAGCAGGAAGCAACAGTAACAATATACTGGTGTTAGTGGAAGATGGATCAAGTCCGATCGTGGCGTCTGATACCGTGAATCCGAAAAATACTGTATCAAACTGGCAGAATACAGGAGTTGTCTATGCAATCGGAACGTATGCAGGAGGAATCAGCGGTTATAATACAGGCGCTCTGCTTGAAAATAGTGATGCATCCGGTGAAACAACGGTTGCTGGAACATATCCGGTTTCTTATGCCGCTGATTATGTCGGTGGAATCGCTGGTTACAATCACGGTGTGATCAGGGCAGATGCAAGAAAAGATAACAATGTACGCATCGTCGGCAAAAATTATGTTGGCGGTATCGTTGGTTATAACGATAGTGACGCGGAAGTTACAAACTACGCCGTCACGACTGGAAGCATAAACGGAGATACAGATAAAGGAAGCTATGTCGGTGGACTTGTCGGATGCAATGCGTCGATTGCGCTGTTGCAGAAAGCGGACGGAAGTGCAAAACAGTTATATGTAAGCACACAGAACATCAGCGGCAAATATTTTGTCGGTGGTGTGATTGGCGCGAACATTATTAATACGAATGGGTATAGCCAGAATATGGTTACGGAACCCGGACAGAGTGGTTCTTCTGATATGGCAACGGATTCTTCTGCAGGTAATACAACGAAATTGTGTTATGTTACATTAAATGAGTACAAACATTTTTCGGATGGTAAGAGTGGACAATTTTATTTTACGGTCCATAATGAAAGTGATAATCCAATAACAAGCTGGTATATTGTTATGCATGTTCCAAAAGGAACAAAACATTACAATGGTCCGTTTAATCTTGACGAAATAGAAACAGAAGGGGAAAAGGAAACAACTTTTAAATTTACACCAAATAAATACGATTATAAAAATATATCTGCTAACAGTATAAGCAATCCATCTGAGAATCATTTTCAAATTTCATTTCCGACTCAGAAAGATTACTATTCTTTTGATATAACGGACATTGAATTTTTTTATGAAGGAGGAGACGGTAATACAACAGTAACAAAACCAGGTAATTTGGCAATTACAGAGAAAAATAAACATGAAGTAATAGGGGTAGATGATCCGGAATATAAACTGTCAATTGCTGGAAATCAATATTATGCGAGTATACAACTTAGTAATAATTCTGATAATGACATATTTGATATTTCAATTGAATTACCAATGGAAAATAATGGCGATTTAGAAATTAATATGTATGATTATGCAAAAAATGTTTTAAATTGTGAAAAAAAATCAAGGGTAGTAGAGAACAAAGAAATTTATTATTGGGAAATTTCTCCCAAAATTGATGATCAAAATTTTGTAAGAAAAGCAAATAGTATAACATATGGTGGATTTACATTTAACTATAAATCACAAGAAGTATTTGATTCAATTTGTAGAAATGCAAAAGTAATTTTTTATACATCAAAGTTAACGCAGCAAACGGACGAAGTTCAATATTATCGTATAAAAACCATAGCGGATATGGCGAACTTCTCCGGCACAATCACAGGCAGCGCATTTACCGGTGGTTATATCGGTTACACGATGCTTGTAAACAGTACGGATACAACCTATGCGAGAACGACGGCGGAGAATGTAAGAAAGCTGACCTTAAATCGGGCATCGGAAGCGGCTGTAATCAAAGCGGTATGTGATGCAAAGTTTGATATAAGTGAAGTACAGATGTATGTGACAGGTACTGTCGGTGGAGGAAGTGTAACAGCAGATACCTATGTCGGCGGACTTGTCGGATATGATGATGCAAACACATTTCTGCGTATCGAGAATGCGAAGAATCAGGCATCCGTAACGGCGAAGACCGGTTATGCAGGCGGTATGATCAGCGCGAGCCGCAAGTCGAATAATAAGATTCTGACAAGCAATAATTATGGAACTATCACTGCGAAAGAAGTTGCAGGCGGTATCGTCGGCGAGAACAAGGGTACGGTCAACCAGTGTAATGTGAGTGCAACAATCGTAGGTAATCGTGGTACATCCGTTGCAAGCTATGGCGGTATCGCCGGTGTGAGTGGTATTGCAGCGGAGAAAGCAGAGGATGTAGATGCGGCGCAGGTGATGGAATGTACATTTACGGGAAATATATCCGGTGCCGGAGACGGTGCGACAGCAAATGTTGGAGGTATCGTTGGTACCAATGGATATAATTCAACAGTCAAGGCAAGTACGATTGGAAGCCAAGATACGGTTGTACATGGTGGCATGGCAGGTACAGCAACCTATAATATGGCAACAACGAATGTCGGCGGTATCGTTGGTGCAAATTATGGAACGGTTTCCTCGACGGATAATGCGCAAAAGGCAGATGGAAATACAACGATTGACAACTATTTTGGTTATACCGGAGGAATTGTTGGATGTAACAAGAAGAATGCCATTGTAAAGGGCACAGACACAGAGCAGATTATCACAGCTGGCACATGGCATGTGACAGCGAAAGCAGCTGGAGAAAATACCGCTGTGGGAGGTATCATCGGACATTCGATGTCCGGAGAGAATCTGGAGTATCTTATGAATCATGCAGAGGTTAAGACAACTGCAACCGGAAATATCGCAGTTGGCGGGATTGTCGGGCAGATGGAGAATCAGACCAGTGATGCGATGACATTTACAAAATGTTATAATTATGGCGCGGTTACCGGAACATGGTATACAGGAGGTATCATCGGATATCTGCGACATAAAGGAGTGACGTTAGAGTCATGTTCCAATGACGGAACAGTAGAAGGCGGGACAGGCCAGGTTGGCGAGATGATCGGATATGCAGATGCTGGCATCTCGGATATTCATTGTAATAACTGTACGGTCAAAGGAAATGCATACACGTATTCTGCACAACTTGCTTCCGATTCGTCAGAAGATTCACAGGTTGTAGCGGATGCGTCGGTGGATGAAAGCGAAGAAACGACCCAGGCAGAACAAAGCATTGCTTCCCGGGATGCGGATTCTACAAAAAATGCGGATACGGAGAAAACGGCGTCATCAACGGAACAACAGCCAAAGAAAGCGGAAGTGTTAGAGACTCCGGATACCGGATTGCTCGCTGCAGATAAACGGGATTTGATGTATTATGACGGGCAGCAGTGGTCGCTGGAAAAGCCGGCGGATGACGAAACGCTGATTGGAACTTACGAGTCACGTGCCTATCAGTTTGATGTGCAGGATGGCGCTGACTATTATGAAGTTCATGTCAAAGATGCAAGCGGTGCATATGGCATGCTTTATGTAGAACCGAAAAAAGAAAAGTTTTATGTATACTATGCAGGTACAAATGCGTCCATACGCAGGGAGAGTATCTGTGATGAAAATCCATATACCGAGTTTTCGGGCATTCTGACAGAAGAAAATCCGGTCGATTTAAGCTATGCGGTAACTGTGCGGCTCCCGGATGTTGTAACTGATGTCTGTGCTAAAGTCCGGGTGAAAGGAACGCGGATATCCGTTCTGCTTCCGGACACAACATCCTTTATTTCAGTGCAGGCTGTCGTTGGGGAGTCGCATGCAGATACCTATATTAGTTCGGATGCGGCAGTCTGGAAATTGGTTCCTGCAGAGGAAGCGACAACGACGGATGCAGATACAATTACAGTTGCCGAAGATGCAGATATGGTGATCTGGACCGGTATTGTGAAAAAGCAACCAAATGAAACAGAACTTCCAAAACTCGCAGGTACACAGGTTGCCGTTGGCAGTGGAAGCACTTCCAGGGAAGTGATCAATTATACGGTTGGAATCGACAAGCCAATGCTTGTGCAGATACTTGGATATGATACGGAAGGAAACTTAAATCAATCGGTATATTATACTGCAGATAAGACAACCGCCAGTTTCATGCTCGAGAAAGATGTATGGTTCACAGATGACGAAACAGTAAAAATCCGGTTTGCTGCTATGGATGAAAATGGTCTGGCAGATTGGACAGAATCGGTGAAACTGACGGAAAGCGGAATCAAAAACTGATAAGAAAAAGACAGACGCGATAGAAAGATACAAGCAGGGATGATGACAGGAATGAAGTGGAAACAGAAAATCAGACAATTACATAAGAGAAGCCGGCAGGGTTCTGCGATGATCGTTGCGATTGTTGTCAGTATGGTTGTTGTCTGCTTCTGCCTGTCATTGCTCCTTGTAAGCTATGCGCTCTTTCAATCATCCGTGCGCCGGGTGACACAAAACCAGTGCCGGGAGCTTGCGAAAACAGCAAGTATTGAGCTGGAAAAAGAGATTACATCATCGGTATATAGCGACGTTTCTTCCCAACAGGCAGATCTGACACAGGGTAAAAATATGCTATGGCAGTACCTCCGTTATAATATATGTCAGAATAACTGGCCTTATTATACAGAGGATGCAAAAACCGGACACGATGCAGATGCGGCATTCCGGTATTTTAATCTGAATGCCTCCGGGGGCGATGCGGGTTCCTATGCGGCGATGGCAGATGATTTATCGGTCTGTATCTATTGGGAAACCGCAGATCCGGCAACAAAGGATGATGTGACATTGTTTGTGAAGGTTACCTGTTCGAAAGGAAATCAGACCGCGTCGATGATTTCTGCATACAATCTTGTATGCACGCAATTTTCATCCGGTGAATCCGGACAGGCGGATGATGGAACTTCGTCCGGCACAGCAGGTAACGGGAATATAACAGCAGCAAATCCGTCTGGGAATAATATTGATTCTACAGAATGCTGGAAATGGTCGTTTATGGAGCGTGAGTAATATGCATAAAATCCGGAAAGTATTAAACAACAACCGAATACTACATGGGAATAACAAGGGTTCCACGATGGTCGAAGTCATCGTTGGCTTTGTGATTTTGGTTATGGTGATTGCAGAATGCATGGTGCATCTTGTCGGTGTATCGAGCGAGCTTGTCAAAAAAAGTAAGGATATGCAGGAAGACCAGTGTGTATTAAATGCAGAAATGTATAACAAAGAAACGACGTTTCAATCGTTAGATGGTGTATCCCTGACACTGACATTGGATACGGAAAAGACAAAGACCGAGAACCTGGCTGCGAGTTCTGGAGCAGTTTCACTTCCTTTGAATGCAGAGTTAAAAAGATATCACAGTGACAAGGCGGACCTGACAGTGTTCCGCATCATACAGAAGGAACCGTAGCACCAATAATCATCACAGCTTATGAAAAAGATAAAACTGTTTATTCGAAAATTTCATAGGAAAAATCACGGATTCACACTTGTGGAGATGATCGTGACATTTATGTTGATCGGGCTTTTTATGATTGCTGCAAGCAAGGTGATTGCAAATACAGTGACTGTATATTATGAAGCAAAAGGAACCGCGTCGGGGATGCAGGTATCATCGATTATTGCGACAAAGATACGAAGTGAGATCGAAGGCGCGAAGCCGGAGCAGATCATGCGGAAAGTAAAGAATGCGGATGGAACCGTGACCGACCAGACGGAAGATTATGTAATGCAGTTATCTTCGGATTCGACACTGGGTGGAGGAAATGAGACCGGCGGATATAATAAGATCGAATTTACAGACGCGAAGGGCAGTCATGTCTATATCGGTGTCAATACGGATGGATATCTGGTCGTGCATTATTTTATGGATGCTGCGGATGGAACTCCGGAGGACAAGACAGACTGGATGTTTGACAAAAAGTCCTATATGGGATATACAATCAAGGAGTTGAAGTTTCGTCAGCCGAAGGAAGATTATGCAGAAAACATTATATATATGAGCCTGACACTGCATAGTCCGCGGTATGGTGATTTTACATATACGGAATACATCCAGTGTTATAACCTGGATGAAACTGCTGCAAAAATTGATTGCCAGACAGAATAACAGGTGGTATGATTTTGCGATAATCGTATCGCAAGGAAAGCAAAGTAGGAAGAGGTAGAAGATGAATTATTTTTTATATGCAATAATATATATATTGGTATTTTTGATGGGGGTGACAGTGTTTTCGTATCTGAATCTGGTTATCGAGCGGCTCCCGAAGAAAGAGAAGCTGACGATCCGTCATTCGCATTGTAAGCAGTGTGATCACGAGCAGACATGGAAGGATGTCATCCCGATTTTTTCACGGATCCGGTATCAGAACCGTTGCAGATACTGTGGTTCTAAGCTTCCGAAACGTCCGCTTATCATCGAACTGGTTGGTGGCGCATTTGCGGTATTTTCTGTTGCAATGTACGGAATTCATCTGTCTGCGCTGCTGTTCTTCCTTGTGATTTGTGATCTGATGGTGATCACGATGATTGATGCGGACACACAGGAGATTCCGCCCCAGTTGAATTTAATCCTGCTGCTGCTTGGTATCCCTGCCATCTGGGTACTGCCGGGACCGACAATCGTAGAGCGAATCATCGGGCTTTTCGCAATCAGCGTGCCGATGTTTGTGTTGATGTTATTCAATGGATTTGGCGGCGGTGATGTGAAGATGATGTTCGCAGCCGGATTCCTGCTTGGCTGGAAGGGTGTTGTTGCTGCGTTCTTTGTTGGAATCATTGTCGGCGGTGCGTACGCAATCTATCTGCTGGCAAGCAAGAAGAAGGGAAGAAAAGAGCATTTTGCATTCGGACCATTTCTTGCATTCGGCGTGTTTGTGGCACTGACACAGAATCTGGGAAACACGATGATTTCTATGTATATTGATTATGTGAAGAGCATGATGACTTCAACATATTAAAAGAAAAAACATGTCTGAACTTGAGATAAAAAGGAGGAAACGTCCTTGGTCACTTACAAATACAGAGCGCAGGATGAAAACGGGAAGATGATTTCCGGTACGATGCAGGCAACGGATGAGCTTGATCTGCATGCGCGCTTAAAACAGGAAAATAAATATCTGATCCAGGCGAAGGCACAGATCGAAAAAAACGGTATGCGGAGATTGAAATCCAATGTTGTTTCCGATTTTGCAAAAAATATCGGAGAACTGCTTGGCGCTGGTGTGTCGCTTGTCAAGGCGCTCCGTATCATATCTGAAGATGAGTCCATCAAGCCGAAGGAGCGGGAAGTATATGCCGGGCTTTTGAAACAGGTGCGCTCGGGTATTCCGCTTTCGGATGCGATGCTCGCAAGTGGCGATGCATTTCCACCACTGTTTATCAACATGATTAAAAGTGCGGAGAGCAGTGGAAGCATGGACAAGATCTCACTGCAGATGTCGGTGCATTATGAGAAGGAATACCGGCTGAACCAGAAGGTCAAAAGCTCCATGACGTACCCGAAGATTCTGTGCGTATTGATCGTAGTGGTGGTTGCAATCATCATGGGATATGTTATTCCACAGTTTAAAGATTTGTTTTCCCAGATGGATTCGCTGCCGGCTTCGACGACGATCCTGCTTGCAATCAGCAATTTTGTGAAGCATAAATGGTATGTCCTGATTATTGCAGCAGTTGTGATTTATATTTTTTCCCGGGTGCTTATGGCAATCCCGGCTGTGCGCTATGCGAAAGATAAGCTGGAGTTAAAACTTCCGGTGATTGGCAGGCTGCGGAAAGTCATCTACACTGCCCGGTTTGCGCGTACGTTATCAAGCCTTTATTCGGCAGGTATCTCAATCATCAACTGCCTGCAGATTGCCAGAAATACGATTGGAAATTCTTATATAGAGCGACAGTTTGACCGGGTAATCGCGGATGTGCGTGCCGGTATGAACTTGAGTGAAAGTATCGATAAGGTCGATGGGTTTACAAAGAAATTATCTTCATCAATCGCTGTCGGTGAGGAGACAGGTGCGCTCGATACGATGCTTGTATCGATTGCAAACCAGATGGAATATGATTCGGAAGTGGCAATGAATAAGCTGGTTTCGTATCTGGAGCCTGCGATGATTGTCGTGATGGCTGCAGTGGTCGGATTTGTAATTATTTCCGTAATCCAGCCGATTTACGGCTCGTATGCAACGATTGCAAATTCGTACTAAACAAGAGAAAACAAACCTATTACAGGAAGGAGAATATACATATGAGTACAGTCATTTATCTGGCAAACCAGCAGATACAAGTGATTACCGGTACTCCAGGGAATCGTAAGATTTCTGTCGCGCAATGTTATACAGAGGATGCGCCGGATGGATGCATCATCAATGGTATGATCATGGATACAGATGCGTTTGTGAGTTTTATGCAGAATTTTTGGAAGACACACAACCTTCCGGTAAAGGATGTAATCCTGGTCATCAATTCGACGAAGTTTATCGGTAAAAATATTGAGATGCCTTTGCTCAACCCGAAGAAAACGGAAGAGTTCATCAACCGTGAGTTCACGGATATCAAGCAGGGTGAGGATTATATCTGCGGATATCTCCCAATCAGTCAGAACAAGACAACAAAGAAAATCTATGCCGAGATTATCACAACGGACTTTGTCAAGGATTATATGGATATCTTTGCGGAAATCGGTGTGAAAGTGAAGGCTGTGTATTCCGGTGAGAGCAGTCTGATTCGTCTGACTGCATTTACAGTGGCACAGCAGTACAAGACATTTGTCCTGCAGATTGCAGACCGCATGACGATTACGACAATCCTCTGGGTAAATGGAGAATTTTACTATTTCAACAGTGCCCGTTGCTTCCACGATCAGGGAACCGAGGATTATGCGCAGGATATCGCGCGTTCGGTCAGCCAGATCCGTCAGTTTATGCAGGCAAACCAGTTGGATTATCCGATTGAGGCGGTTTTGCTTGCAGGGATAAATCCGCAGGATCTGCCATTATATCAGAGTGCTATCTCGCAGCTCGAAATCTATGCGCGGGTGGAGGTATTTGCAGATGCCCATATCACAAGTGCGGGCGTGGATGTGCAGACACATTTCCACGCAATCAGTGGATTGGTTACAGGAGCCGGAAAAACTGGCAGACAGAATTTCCTGGAAGGGTATCAATCCGGAAAGAAAAAGGAGACAGATGGCGGTGGTGTTGGAAAAGGATTCCTCGCAATTTTGATCAGTCTGGCCGTGATGCTGGTTGGTCTTGCTGTGTGCATTACCGTGCGCACGATCAAGAGACAGGAGCTTTCAAAACTGAAAGAGTACAATGAATCACCGGCGACAATCATGGATGTTGCGCGGTACGATGTGTTGTTGTCCCAGACAAGCTACCTGAATAACCAATACAATGCGATTACGGGTGTGAATAAGAATCTGTATACGTATCCGGTTTGCAACGAAGAAATCATGGATATTGTGAATCGGTGTGCAAAAGGATATGCAACCGTTACATTTGAATCATTTGATGCAGATACCGGTTCGCTTGCGATGACTGCTCGCTCGGATACGGTTGACAATATCAACGTATTCATACGAAATCTGTGCAACGAGGATATCTTTAACGATGTCGATTATACAGGTTATTCCTTTGTGGAATCGGATAATCTGTGGGATATCCATGTGACATGTACATTGGCAGAATCAGCAGGACGCCACACGGATACGGATGCACAGCCTGCGGAGGAGACAGCACCTGCGGAGGAGTCAGTGCCTGCTGGGGATGAGATTGGATTGCGTCCGAATGGCGGAACGCGTGTGTCGGAATCACAGGCTGGCGTTGGAACGCGGGTATCGGATGTACAGATTGCTGGCGGAAAGTGGCTGGCGGATGTACATACCGGTAGCACTGGATTGCTTGACGCATATGGCAGAAGTATAGAACAGGAGGGATTGGCATGAAATTGGAAATGACACAAAAAGACAAAAACCTCCTGATTATGTTGTCCATCTTTGTAATCGTTGTCTGCATCGGTTACTGGGGAATCTACCCGGTCGTAAAGGAGATTATCAAGACAGATAAAGAAATGGACAAGCAAGTGGAGCTGCAGAGCGAAAATGAGATGAAACTCGTGCAGGTTCCGATGTTAGAGGCGGACAATGCGTCGATGAATGAGAAAATCCAGACGGTGCGGAAATCATTTTTCCCAATGATGGATAGCTCGGCGGTAGATAAATATTTTACAGGGTTAGTGCTTGGTTATAACCTCGAATCATATGACCTTTCTATCGAGATGCCACAGGATGAGACGACACTTCAGCCATATGTATATTCCAAACGTGCGCAGGCACTCGAAAATGAGAATTCCGATGAGACAACGGAAGAGCCACAGGGCGCAAAAGCAGAACAAGCAGAAATTGATGCCGCAGAAGAAAGTGGCGGTATGTCCGATGATTCAGACAGCGCGGATGCTGATTTTGGGTTAGCAGATGCGGAACCGGTTACGACAGGTATTTGCAATGCAACTGTGACGATGCGGCTTGGCGGAGACGAGAAGAATCTGCAGCAGTTGATTGAAGATCTGTCGAACAGCGAGAAAAAAATCCGGGTATGTAATTATTCCTGGTCCGAAGAGCGGAGTGTATCCAACCTGACCGAGGACGGAGAATACGATATCGATGTCCAGCGTGTACTTACAATCACATTGGAGATTTACATGTACAAGGAGGTGCCGGACGATGGAGATGCGGAGTAACAAAAATATTCGAATCGGTGATGTGCTGCAGGAGCTTGGTTACATCAACGAGGATCAGATCAATCAGGCGGTTGCCTACCAGAAGGAAAACAAAGGTGTCCGTCTGGGCGCGGCACTGATTGCACTTGGGTTTATCACCGAGAAACAGATGTTGGAGGCGCTTGGTAAACGTCTGAATTATGAGGTTGTCAATATCTCAGATCTGTCGGTGGATGTGAAGGCGGTGGAGATGATTCCACGTGTCCTTGCCGAGAAATATAACATGATGGGATACAAGGTAGAGGATACGATGTATTATCTCCTTGTGGACGATCCGCTGAATTTCTATGGAATTGAGGATATCCGTCAGATCGTCGGACGGGAAGTGCATATTTCTCTGTGTGAGAAGGCACCGCTCGAAAATTCCATCCAGTATTATTATTCAGAGGTATCCGCCCGGCAGGCGGCACAGAAAGCATCGGCAAATACAACGCAGACGAGTGAGGTTATGGAGATCAGCATGGAAGAGGGCGATGATGATACGCCAATCATCAACCTGTTCAACAGCCTGCTTGTCCGTGCGTATAACTCAAATGCATCCGATATCCATATCGAACCATTTGAGAACCATACAAGTGTGCGCATGCGTATGGATGGTGTTATCTGTGATTTCATGACATTGCAGAAAAATATCCATAATTCCCTGATTGCGCGTATCAAGATCCTCGGTGATCTCGATATTGCAGAGCGGAGAATCCCGCAGGACGGACATTTCCGTATAAATATCGAAGGTGTGAACTTGAATGTCCGTGTATCTGTGATTCCGACAGTATTCGGTGAGAAGGCGGTTTTGCGACTTCTTGCATCGGCAGGTTCTATCGATCATATGGGAACCTTCGGCATGACAGACCGGAACTACAAGCTTGTCATGCGGATGCTACAGTCACCGAATGGTATCATTTACCTGACCGGACCGACTGGCTCCGGTAAATCAACGACACTGTACATGATTCTCGAAGAGCTTGCAAAGCGTAGTGTAAATATCTCAACGATTGAAGATCCGGTCGAGAAGAATGTGGCAAAACTCAATCAGATGCAGGTAAATAATACTGCGGGACTGACCTTCGAGGTTGGACTTCGTGCCCTGCTTCGTCAGGACCCGGATATTATCATGGTTGGTGAGACGCGTGATGCAGAGACAGCATCGATTTCTGTCCGTGCCGCAATTACCGGACATCTGGTGCTTTCTACGTTACATACGAACGATGCGGCATCTTCGGTTGTCCGACTCGCGGATATGGGAGTGGAACCGTATATGATCGCCAGCTCTCTGGTTGGCATCGTGGCACAGCGACTCGTGCGTAAGGTCTGTCCGTTCTGCGGCGAATGGGGACCAATGACCGAGCAGGAGGAAGCAATCGCAGGTGTACATTTCCCACAGATCAAGCATGCCAAGGGTTGCAGACAGTGTAACAATACGGGCTATAAGGGACGTATCTCTATTCATGAGATTCTGATGATCGACAAGAAAGTGCGCGAGATGATTACGAATGGCGCTTCGGTTGAGGCTATCAAGGAATATGCGGTGCAGGAACAGGGCATGAGCACTTTGAAGAAGAGCGCACTTGAACTCGTGGAAAATGGTACAACAACGGTGGATGAGCTGTTGCGCGTGTCTTATTATGAGTAGGATGAGAACGGGAAAATTGTATGTTTGAAGCACATATATAGAAAGTACCCCATACCGGGATTAGGTTGGCGTGTGGAGAGGATGTAAGTGTGTGAAAAAGCGAGAATCGAAGTCAGAAAACACACGTTATGTTTTTTGAAGAGGAAAGCAAGCAGAAAAACGCAAACCGGAAGCTGATTGACAGGTAGATAGGGGAAAAGTGTGTGAAAAAGCGAGAATTGAAGTCAGAAAACACACGGTATGTTTTTTTGAAGAGGAAAGCAAGTAGAAAAACACAAACCGGAAGCTGATTGACAGGCAGATAGGGGAAAAGTGTGTGAAAAGGCGAGAATTGAAGTCAGAAAACACATGGCATGTGTTTTTTGAAAGAAAAGCAAGCAGAAAAACACAAACCGGAAGCTGATCGGCAGGTAGAGAAGGGAAAAGTGTGTGAAAAGGCGAGAATTGAAGTCAGAAAACACACGGCATGTGCTTTCTGAAAGAAAAGCAAGCAGAAAAACACAAACCGGAAGCCGACAGCAAGTAGAAGAAAAAAGCAAGTAAAAATAATGACAAAAAAATCATAATAAAAAGATAAAAAAATACGAGAGGAGGTCGATATATATGATGATAGATCAGATGATTATGGAAGCGCGTTCGATGGGATGCTCGGATATTCATATCACAGTTGGTATGCCACTTATGTATCGAATCAATGGTCGCTTGCAGAATGCACCGACCAATCCAAGCGATGGAGAAATCATTGCGATGCTCGCAGAGCTTCTGACCGATGAACAGCGGGAGAATCTCGAGCGAGGCATAGATGCGGATTTTGCAATCCGTACCCCGGATGGCAATCGTCAGCGTGTGAATGTATTTAAGCAGGATGGCAAGATGGCGGCGACAATTCGTCTCCTGAATTCTTCGATTCCGTCGATGGAGATGCTTGGACTTCCAAGCGTGCTTCGGGAGCTGGCAGATAAGCCGCGTGGCATGATTCTTGTGACAGGGCCGACCGGTTCCGGTAAATCAACCACACTTGCTTCCATGATTGATTATATCAATGCAAATCGCCCGGAACATATCATTACGATTGAAGATCCGGTTGAGTATGTATACGACAGAAAGATGGCACTCATCCACCAGAGAGAGGTTGGCAGAGATGTCACAAACTTCGCATCTGCCCTTCGAAGTGCACTCCGTGAAGATCCGGATATTATTTTGGTAGGAGAGATGCGTGATTACGAGACAATATCGGCAGCACTGACCGCTGCAGAAACCGGACATCTGGTTATGTCCACCCTGCATACGACAGGCGCGGCGCAGACGATTGACCGTATCATTGATGCATGTCCGGCAGGTATGCAGAATCAGGTACGGACACAGCTTGCAAGTGTTTTAAATGGAGTTATAACCCAGTGTCTGATTCCAAATGCACGTGGAAATGGACGAGTTGTAGCGACAGAAATCTTAGTTGGTACGGATGCGGTTTGCAACCAGATCCGTGAGAACAAATGTCACCAGCTTGGATCCCTGATGCAGTCCGGTTCATCCGTAGGTATGCATACATTAAATGGTGATTTGTCCCGCCTGGTTCAGAGCGGTATGATCAACCGTCAGATGGCTTACAAATATTCGAATGACGTTGCAGAGCTTGATCAATATTTGTAAATTCAAAATGTGGTAAAAAATACCAAAAGAATATCTCTCAAAAAAGAGAGAAAAAAGTTGATAGTAATAGCAGATTTTGCTATACTTTATAAAGATTTTTCATATCAAAAAAACAAAAGGACTAAGGAGGAAATGATTATGAAAAAGATGAAAGAAAACAAAGGTTTTACTTTGGTAGAGCTGATTGTTGTTATCGTAATTCTCGCAATTTTGGCAGCAATCCTCGTACCAGCATTGCTTGGTTATATTGACAAGGCAAAGGGACAGCAGATTGTATTGAATGGTAAGAGTGTACTCACAGCAGCACAGGCTGATCTGTCAAGTGCTTATGCAAAGGGCAAGGCACCATCAGATGTTGATAAGACAGATATTCTTAAGACAGCAGATGTACCGAAGGCAAAGAATATTACAATTGTTGTAGGAGGAACTGCAACGGAAGCTAAATCTGATAACCATTCTTCTTACACAGTGTATGGAGTAGAATATCAGGAAGAAACTGGTGACCCAATTTACTATGTTTATGATGCAGATAATAACACATCTACATGGGATGCGACAGCAACAGATTTCCTTAAGCTGAGTGGAACAAAAATTGTAGTTAAAGGTTCAACAGTGGCTAAATAAAATAGACCGTGTAATTAGCGAGATAGAGAGCGTTCAGAAAAGTCTGGACGCTTTTTTATTTATGGTTTTAGAAGAATAATTCGTAAATGTGTACTTTTTAAGGGATTGGAAACGTTAACGAAAAAATAATGGCATCGAAAGTGTGGGAAAACAGGTAGAAAATCACCCCGGAAACTTGTGAAAAGTTTCCGGGGTGAACTTATTTATAATAAAAAGGCAAGCTTGATTTTAATTAAGCATAAATCTACATGAAATTTCGCATCACCAATTGCTGCACCCAACTGGAATCGAGCGGATGCTTCTGTGTCTCGTAAGTTAGAATGAGATTAACATCCGGAATGATATTGTGGTCACAATATGTACTGATTTTCTCCATGGCATGATCTTTGTATTCCTTATTATCCATCAACCCCAAATGCTCCCAATAAGTATAGGAATTATTCTTTGGATTTTTGATTGTAAAATCAGGATACATGGTTGATCCGTTTAGTGTGAGTGGCGCTTCATATCGAAACGGAATATGGTTTGTGAACAAAATATTTGCTATGATTTCCTCCGACTTTGAGCGTACTTTCATTCCGGAAAACGTGTTGTGAATAAGGTCTTCGCGCTTATAAGGATTTTGTTCATAGGAGACGCTTGCCCATGCATCAGGAATCAGTGCCTTGGCTAAAAATGTGTGATAATTTGAATCCGTTGCCAGAAGCTTCTGTGATGTATTCGGCAAAGCCTGAACATCTTGAATAAATTGATCAAGAAGCTCCTTTTCTGTGATACAATCATCCAGACAGCTTTCGTAATATTTCTTCAGGGCTAATTTCTCAATAGTGGCAGATTCTTTGGTGGGAATATATTTTTTCAGATTGCCATTTACTTTGTATGATTGGATGTGATTTCCATTTTTGAAGCATTGCAGACTACCAGCCGGAAATCTGCCAATCAGTTTCTTATAGTTTTCGATATTTTTATTTAGTTGCTTTTGTTGTTCAATAATATTCTGTATAAAAATGATAATCACCTCTTTCAATAATTGACATTGCGGTTACTGTAATGGTAAAAAAATGGACATAATGCAAAAACAAATGAAGCCGTCAGACAACATGCTAAAATGTGAACTATGTGGGTAAGTAAAATCTGAATTGTAAAACAGATTTCCTATATGAAAAACGATGCGCTAAAACTCGATAAATGAACTGTGTTTAATGTAGCATATATGTGTTGCTGCGTAAATGGAATACATGATTTTATCACAGAAAATTCATAATTCCTGTGAATTAATAGTGAAAAGTGGATACCGGAGCGAAAAGTGTGTTTTTGAGAGAAGAAGTAAGCGGAAAATCACATAGCGTGTGTTTTTTAGAAGGAAAGCGAGCGAGAAAACACACCCCGGAAGCTAATCGTGCAGTCCTGGGGAGAAAAGTGTGGTTTAGAGAGAAGAAGTAAGCGGAAAACCACATGTCGTGTGTTTTTTAGAAGGAAAGCGAGCGAGAAAACACAAACCGGAAGCTAATCGCACAGTCCCGGAGCGAAAAGTGTGTTTTTAAGAGAAGAAGTAAGCAGGAAACCACATGGAGTGTGTTTTTCAGAGGAAAAGCGAGCGAGAAAACACAAACCGGAAGCTAATCGATATGTAGTGGAGTGAAAAATGTGTTTTTTAGAGAAGAAGCGAGCGAAAAACCACATGGCGTGTGTTTTTCAGAAGAAAAGCGAGCGAGAAAACACAAACCGGAAGCTAATCGTACAGACCCGGAGTGGAAAATGTGTTTTTTAGAGAAGAAGCGAGCAGAAAACCACATGGCGTGTGTTTTTCAGAAGAAAAGCGAGCGAGAAAACACAAACTGGAAGCTAATCGCACAGTCCCGGAGCGAAAAGTGTGTTTTTTAGAGAAGAAGCGAGCAGAAAACCACATAACGTGTGTTTTTTAGAAGAAAAGCGAGCGAGAAAACACAAACCGGAAGCTAATCGTACAGTTCCGGAGAGGAAACTGGGCGTGTGAGCAGAAAAGTAGGCGGGGAAACCCATAGCGTGGGCGTGAAAGTAGAAAAGTAAGCGGAAAAACCCACAGCAAGCAGACAGCATCCAGCGAAATAGCCTCCAAACAAAAATCGCGAGCAAAAAATCGCAAATAAATCACAAAAAAATCACAAACAAAAAATCCCACATTTCATCCATTCCCATCTTGAAGCCAAAGGAAATAGATGGTATAATCTAAAAGATTGCATGAAGACAAAACCGAGACAACTGAAAAAATCATTTTCTGGCACTGGCAGTGCGATAAAAAATAAAATAGAAAGTGGCGTTTTCAGTCGTTTCGGAGTCTGATTGCAGGAAAAAATATTTCAAGGAGAATTTATTATGTACAAGAAGTTTGAGATGGAACTTGCCGGAAGAACCTTGCGTGTCGATGTAGGCAGAGTTGCAAAGCAGGCAAACGGTGCAGCTTTGATGCACTACGGAGATACAGTTGTACTTTCTACAGCAACTGCATCAGAAAAACCAAGAGATGGTATCGATTTCTTCCCACTTTCAGTTGAGTATGAGGAGAAGATGTATTCGGTAGGAAAAATCCCAGGAGGATTCAATAAGCGTGAGGGTAAGGCAAGCGAGAACGCAATCCTTACATCCCGTGTTATCGACCGTCCGATGAGACCATTGTTCCCAAAGGATTACAGAAATGATGTTACATTGAACAACATGGTTATGTCAGTAGATCCGGAGTGTTCTCCAGAGCTTACCGCTATGCTTGGTTCCGCCATTGCAACAGCAATTTCTGATATCCCGTTTGATGGTCCATGTGCAACAACACAGGTTGGTATGATCAACGGCGAGCTGATTTTTAATCCAAATTCTACACAGAATCTGGAGTCAGATCTGAAGCTTACGGTTGCATCTACAAGAGATAAGGTTATCATGATCGAGGCTGGTGCAAACGAAGTGCCGGAGGCAAAGATGATCGAAGCAATCTATGCAGCCCATGAGTTAAACCAGAAAGTAATCGCATTTATCGATAAGATCGTAGCTGAGTGTGGTAAGCCAAAGCATTCTTATACAAGCTGTGCAGTTCCGGAAGAACTGTTTGAGGCAATCAAGGAGCTTGTTCCACCTGCAGCAATGGAAGAGGCAGTCTTCACAGACGAGAAACAGGTACGTGAGGAGAATATCCGCCAGATCAAGGAGAAGCTTGAAGAGGCATTTGCAGATAAGGAAGACTGGCTGGCAGTTCTTGATGAGGCTGTTTACCAGTACCAGAAGAAGACAGTCCGTAAGATGATTCTGAAGGATCACAAGCGTCCGGATGGCAGACAGATCACACAGATCCGTCCATTGGCTGCTGAGGTTGATATCATTCCTAGAGTCCATGGTTCTGCTATGTTCACAAGAGGACAGACACAGATCTGTAACGTAGTAACACTGGCTCCGCTTTCTGAGGCTCAGAAGTTAGATGGCCTTGACACAAATGTTACAACGAAGAGATACATGCATCACTACAACTTCCCATCATACTCTGTTGGTGAGACAAAGCCATCCAGAGGACCTGGACGTCGTGAGATCGGTCATGGCGCACTTGCTGAGCGTGCACTTGTTCCTGTACTTCCAAGTGAGGACGAGTTCCCATATGCAATCCGTTCCGTATCTGAGACATTTGAGTCAAACGGTTCTACATCTATGGCTTCCACATGTGCATCTTGTATGTCACTGATGGCTGCAGGTGTTCCGATCAAGAAGATGGTAGCAGGTATTTCCTGTGGTCTTGTAACCGGTGAGACAGATGATGATTATGTACTGTTGACAGATATTCAGGGACTTGAAGATTTCTTCGGCGACATGGACTTCAAGGTAACAGGTACAACCGAAGGTATCACAGCCATCCAGATGGATATCAAGATTCATGGTCTGACACGTCCAATCGTAGAGGGCGCGATCGCAAGATGTCGTGAGGCAAGACTTTTCATCATGGATACATGTATGAAGCCGGCTATCGCAGCTCCAAGAGATCACGTTGGTGAGCTTGCTCCAAAGATCATCCAGACAAAGGTTGATCCGGAGAAGATCGGTGAGATCATCGGACAGAGAGGAAAGACAATCAACGCAATTATCGAGGAGACAGGCGTTAAGATCGATATCGATGATGATGGAAATGTATTTATCTGTGGCGTTGAGCAGGCAGGTATGGACAAGGCGTTGAAGATCATCCGTTCTATCGTAGATCCAATCGAGGTTGGTAAGACTTACGAAGGTAAGGTTGTTCGTATTATGAACTTCGGTGCATTCGTAGAGCTGTCACCAAACAAGGACGGACTCATCCACATCTCGAAGCTGGCAGATCACCGTGTAGAGAAGGTAGAGGATGTCGTAAATATCGGCGATGTAGTTAAGGTTAAGGTTCTTGAGGTTGACCGCATGGGTAAGATCAGCCTGAGCCTGAAGGACGCTGAGCAGTAAAACTATAAATTAGGGAGGGTACCTCATGAGATACGGATACTTTGATGAGGCAAATAAGGAATATGTGATTGACAGACCGGACACACCGGCACCTTGGGCGAACTACCTTGGTTCTCCGGAATACGGCGCAATCATCTCCAACAATGCCGGTGGATACAGCTTTGTAAAGTCTGGTGCAAACGGAAGAATTCTTCGATATATCTTCAACAGCTTTGACCAGCCGGGCAGATATATTTATCTGCGTGACAATGACAGTAAAGATTACTGGTCAGCTTCCTGGCAGCCGGTAGGAAAAGATTTGGACAGCTATAAGAGTGAGTGTCACCATGGTACAGGCTATACGTATATGAATGCAGAATATGCAGGTATCAAGAGCTCTGTGCTTTACTATGTACCACTTGATAAGACACATGAGGTATGGAAGCTGAAGGTTACGAACGATTCGGACAAGCCACGTAATCTGTCCGTCTTCGGTTACTGTGAATTTACAAATGATAACAACTATGAGCAGGATCAGGTCAATCTGCAGTATACACTCTTTATCACAAGAACATATTTCATGGGAAACCGCATCAAGCAGGTAATCAATGAAAACGTGAATAAGGGTGCAGCCATCAACGGAAGTGTTGCATTTATAAGATTCTTTGGTCTGGCTGGCGCAGAGGTTGCAAGCTATGCCGGAGATAAGGAAGCATTTCTTGGCAGATATCATGGCTACGGTAATCCAGCCGGTGTAGAAAACGGCGATTGCGGAAATAGTCTCAATTATAACAGTAACGCGTGCGGTGCTTTGGAGACTAAGATCACACTCGCACCGGGCGAGAGCAAGGAGCTTGCATTTGTACTCGGCATGAAGAGTGATGCAGAGACAGAAGCAGTGATGAACAGCTATGCAGATGTGCATGCACAGAGTGAAGCAGAGCTTGCAGAGTTGAAGGAATACTGGCATGGTAAGCTGTCTCATTTCCAGGTAAAGACACCAAGTGAGTCATTCAATGCGATGATCAATACATGGAATGCATATCAGTGTTTCATGACATTTATCTGGTCAAGAGCCGCATCGTTCTCTTACTGTGGCCTTCGAAATGGATACGGATACCGTGATACTGTACAGGATATCCAGGGCGTGATCCACTTAGCACCGGAGATGGCGTTAGATAAGATCCGTTTCATGTTGTCTGCACAGGTAGACAATGGCGGTGGACTTCCGCTTGTAAAGTTTGATCACAATGCAGGTCATGAGGATACACCGGATGACGAGTCTTACGTACGCGCAACCGGACATCCGGCATATCGTGCAGATGATGCATTGTGGCTGTTCCCGACAGTTTATAAGTATATTGCAGAGTCTGGAAATACAGACTTTATCGATGAAGTAATCCTGTTCGCAAATGGCGGAGAGGGTACGGTATATGAGCATTTGAAGCGTGCGATTGATTTCTCTATGAATCACCTTGGAAACAACCGTATGCCGGCAGGTCTGCATGCAGACTGGAATGACTGCTTACGTCTTGGCAAGCAGGGCGAGTCGACATTTGTTGCAATGCAGCTTTACTATGCGATGAGCGTGCTCCGTATCTTTGCAGAGCAGAAAAATGATACAGAATATATCGCATATCTGGATAAGATCCAGAAGGAACTTGGCGATATTATCCAGACAAAGTGCTGGGAGGATGACCGCTATATCCGTGGATACAAGGAAGACGGCATGATCATCGGTTCCAAGCATGATCCGGAAGCAAATATGTGGCTGAATCCACAGTCATGGGCGGTCATCAGTGGACTTGCCACAAAGGATCAGGCGGAGAAGGCACTCGAGTCTGTACACAGAGAATTGAATACACCATATGGCGTACGTCTGATGGCGCCATCGTATGTGGACCATGCGTTTGAGGGAGCATTGATGCTTCTGTTCAATCCATCGACCAAGGAAAACGGTGGTATCTTCTCACAGCCACAGGGTTGGATTATTCTGGCAGAATCCTTGATGGGACACGGAAACCGTGCATTTGAATATTTTACAGAGAGCTCACCGGCATCCATGAATGACAAGGCAGAGATCAGAAAGCTGGAGCCATATTGCCACGGACAGTTCACAGAGAGTTCGGAAAGCCCATTCGAGGGCAGAGCGCATGTACACTGGCTGACAGGTACTGCATCGACGGTTATGGTTGGATGTGTTGAGGGTATCCTTGGTATGCGACCGGACTTTGATGGACTTCGTATCGCACCATCTGTACCATCTGACTGGAAGGAATTCGAGATCAACAAGGACTTCCGTGGAAAGAAGCTTCATATCGTTGTGAAGAATCCAAATGGCGCAGAGAGCGGTTATACAAGTCTTGTCGTAAATGGCAAGGAAATGAAGGATAACTACATTGCGGCAAGTGAGCTGGCAGATGTCAATGAGATTATCCTTACAATGTAAGTGGTTAGACAAACGTACGCAAATATAGAAGAAACTATGTGATATGGTGGGTAGATTCTGTACCCACCATATTTTTTATAGGTCTAACAGAATTGATATATGCGTGCGGAACTATTATGCTGGAGATTTTCAGATTCAATTGTGAAACATGCAGGGAGTACGTGAAAAGTGAGGTGAATGACACATGAATACGAAACGGTCTTTTCAAATCAAAAAATTTATTGGTGACCGTGCCTTTTATAAGCGATATCTGATGCTCGCTTTGCCGATGATCTTACAGAATGCGATTACGAATCTGGTCAGCTTTTTGGATAATATCATGGTTGGGCAGCTTGGAACCGAGCAAATGTCCGGTGTAGCGATTGTGAATCAGTTGATTTTTGTATATAATCTGGCGATTTTTGGTGCGGCATCGGCGGCAAGTATTTTTGGTGCACAGTATTTCGGAAAAGGAAACCATGAAGGTCATATGTATTCATTCCGGTTTAAACTGTATGCAACTGTGTTTGTAACAATACTTGCAATTACGTTATTTATCACGAACGGTGAGAATCTGATATCCTTATATCTTACGGATACAGCCGGAACCGGTGCAACAGAAGTTGCGTTGCAGTACGGAAAACAATATTTGTCTATTATGTTGATCGGCCTGATTCCGTTTGCAATTACACAGTCGTATGCGACAAATATTAAGGAAACCGGGCAGACATTTGTACCGATGGCTGCAAGTTTCGTGGCAGTTGGTAGCAATGCTGTGTTAGATTATCTGTTGATATTTGGAATTGGACCATTTCCGAAGCTTGGTGTTATGGGTGCAGCACTTGCAACGATACTGGCGCGTTATATAGAAGCTGCGATTATTGTAATATGGGCACATACCCATAAAGAAAAGAACAAGTATCTGGCTGGTGCATACCAGGGAATTGGTATACCAATGGACGAATTCAAAGCAATTTTGATCAAAGGATTTCCGCTTATGTTGAATGAACTTCTCTGGGCGGCGGGGATGACAGCGGTGACGCAGTGCTATTCGGTGCGCGGGCTCGAAGTAGTTGCCGGACTAAACATCGCAACGACGATCACGAATTTGTTTAATATTGTGTATATTCAGCTTGGTGCCTGTATCAGCATCATTGTAGGACAGTATCTGGGAGCCGGTGAGCTGGAACAGGCGAAGGATGCGGATAATAAGATGATCGTGTTCAGTGTATTTTGCTGTATACTTGTAGCAGCGGTAATGTTTGTAGTTGGCAGGTTTTTCCCGCATATCTACAATACAACCGATGAAATCAAGAAGCTTGCTACAGCATTCATGAGTATATCTGCGCTTTTGATGCCGATTTGTTCCATGAGCCATACCTTCTACTTTACCTTACGGTCAGGCGGTAAGACATTGGTTACATTCCTGTTTGATTCCGTGTTCACATGGGTCATTGTTGTTCCTTGTGCGTACGTGCTTGCGCATTTTACGGGACTTGGAATTGTAAGTGTATATTTTTTCGTGCAGGCAACGGAATTGATCAAAGCGACGATTGGATTCTTTATGGTGAAGAGCGATGTCTGGTTGGTGCAGATGGTATAATTGCAGTCAGCGTATAATAAAATATATTATATATAAAAAAGAGGCATTCCCTATCTGAATTGTTTGGGAATGTCTCTTTTTGTGTTATAGGCATTTGCTGATTACATATCCTACATATTATTCGAAGCACTTACGATCATCGGTAAAATCTGTTTCTTTCTGGAGACAACGCCCGGCAGGTTGATGCTGCCGCCGGATACTTCGTCGAGCTTGAACGCTTTTTCAAGCAGTTCTTCGGAGTTTTTGCCGTAGTATAAAAGCTCGGTGCTTTCTTTGAAGATGTTTGTCAGCATGAAGAATAGCATATCGGCTTCACTCTGGTTGTAGATGCTTTCCATGTATTTGAGGATACGCGGCTTGACCGCATCTAACATCGTAGAGTTGAACGCAGTAATCTGTCCGATGCCGAACTTTAAGTTCTCAGAGGAAAATACCTTGTAATCCTGATAGAAGATTTCTTCGTCTGTCTCGTTCATCAGCTTGCTTCCGGCGTTAAACATGGCAATTGCGTACGCTTCGATATCAATGTTCGCAATCTTTGCAAGCGTCCGGCATGTATGCTCATCCATCTGTGTGCAGGTCGGAGAGCGGAACATCAAAGTATCGGAGATGATTGCGGAACATAACAATCCGGCAATCTGCTTCGGGATTTCAATATGGTTTTCTTCAAACATCTGGTAGATGATCGTTGCGGTACAGCCAAGTGGCTGATTGCGGAAATATACCGGATTCATCGTCTGCAGGCCGCCGAGTCTGTGGTGATCGATGATTTCAAGAAGCTGGACCTCTTCGATACCGTCAACTGCCTGTGCATGCTCGTTGTGGTCAACTAAGATGACCTTTTTCGGATTCGCATTCAGATAATTTCGCTGGGAGATCAGTCCCACATATTTTCCATATTCATTCAGGACAGGATAGTACTGGTGGCGTTTGCCTGCCATCACGGTACGGATATCCCGGATATAATCCTCGGTCGAGAACGTAATCAGGTTATCCTTCTTCATGAAGTAACGGATCGGGATACTCTGGTTGATCAGACGTGCCGCTGTATAGGTATCATATGGCGTGCGGATGATCGAGCATTTGTGATCCTCGGCAAGCTTCGTGATTGTCTTCGATACGACTGCGCCATCGCAGATGATGATGCACTGTGCATCCATCTCAATTGCGCAAAGCTGTGATTCGTAACGGTTACCAAGTATGACGATATCTCCCTGTTCGATATAATTTTCCATCATATCCGGATTGGCAGCCGATATCAGAATCTTCCCGGTATGTACATAATCCTTCTCATCCCCGACAATCAGATCGGCAGAGAGCGTGTTGATAATATTTTTATATGGTGTGTGTGCGGATGCGATGACACGGTTGTCGTAGACTTCCATATAAGTCATAGCGATGTCACGCACGGTGATCAGTCCGGTCAGGTTACCGTTTTCATCCACCGATGGAAGGGTAGTGGCACCGGATTCGCTTAAGATTTCCCATGCGTTTTTGATGGAAATCTCCCCATCGACGCCATCGATATGGCGGTATTCCACATCTTTTACCTGTGTGGAAACATTCTCCATATATTCCGGTACAGCGGCGGAAAATGCATGCAATACGTATTTTGTCTCAGCGTTTATCTCGCCGGCACGCATCGGTACATAATCGTCGCCGGTAATCTGTCGTTTCAGATAAGCATAGCAAATGGAAGAACAGATGGAGTCAGTATCCGGATTTTTGTGTCCGATGACATATACTTTATCTTTGCTTTGTGTTTCCATTCATCAAACCTCCGTAATTCTTGTAAAGTCAATAAAATCTGTTTTGCGTTGCTATTATAGTTTCCGCAATTATAAAAGTCAAACAAAATGTACATAATATCTGTGAGAAATGTATGAATATGCGAACAGGATATGTGAAATGATTTGCATTCCAGGCAATAATATCAGAAAACGGAGGCAGAAATTATGATGCAGGAAAACGAAAAAATGCCAATACATGCAAAAAACAGGGGCACAAACAAAGGCGAAACACCGATCGATACACAGATGCAGGATATCACGGAGAAACGGTCCGGAAAGGACATGGATCCGAATGAAAAACAAGGGAGCCTGATTACGGATTATGGACAGATTACTTTGTCTAAAAACCGGTATCATCATCGGATTCATCTGTTGAATATTATTGGTGAAATCGAGGGACATGAGAATCTTGGCGCCTCTTCGAAGACAAGCAAATATGAGCATATCCTGCCACAGCTTGCAGCGGTGGAGGATGATGAGGATATCGACGGGCTGATGGTACTCTTGAATACCGTAGGCGGGGATGTCGAGGCGGGACTTGCCATCGCGGAGATGATTGCATCTTTGAGCAAACCGAAGGTATGTCTCGTTCTTGGTGGCGGACATTCGATCGGAGTGCCGCTGGCGGTGTCGGGGGATGTAACGTTTATTGTTCCCTCAGCAACGATGGTCGTACATCCGATCCGGATGAATGGAACTGTGCTTGGCGTGACGCAGAACTACGAGTATATCGAGCGGATGCAGGACCGGATCATTGAATTTACGTCGAATCATTGTTCCATCAAGGAAGAAGAGCTGCGCGAAATCATGTTCAATACGAAGGAATTGACGAAGGACATCGGTTCAGTGTTGGTCGGCAGGCAGGCGGTGGAAGCTGGGATTATCGACCGGATAGGTGGCATTCATACAGCAATGAATTGTTTATATGACTTGATAAATGCAAAGAAAAATAGTAAAATGGAACAGTATGAGCATTTAAACTGACATAAATATACCCGTGTGGCGGTTTGGTATAGTAATTATAAATCGCCGTACGGGAACAATTGCTGAAAGACAGAGAGAAATCAGACATATTATGATATATGGAATGAACGCTCGGGTGAATGAGGGAAAAGAGAAGGAGTGCATACCGTGGCAACGGGAAACAACAGTACATATAATAAAGGTTCACAATCGAATACGAGAAGTAAGCAGACAGCCGGTCATACAACACCGGCAGGAAAAACGTCACAGAGATCCGGATCCTCGCAGGTATCTAAATCTTCGCCAGCTTCCCGGTCGAAAACGGGGGGCAGAAAGACGAAAGCGCAGCTTGCGCAGGAACAGGCACGGAGAGATGAAATCCATCTTTTCATCTGTCTGGCTGTGTGCACATTTTTCTTTATCAGCAATTTTGGCTGGTGCGGGGTCGTCGGAAATTTCTTTGCAAAATTTATGTTTGGATTGTTTGGGATTACCGAATATATCCTGCCTTTATATGTGTTTCTGACATCCGCATTTTTGCTGTCAAACGGTGCAAAAAAGACGGTGGTAAACCGGGTGCTTTGTGTTGGACTTTTCATCGTTGCAGCAGCATTTATCGCACAGCTTGCTATGGGCGCCGATCATATGACAGCAAAGCTTCTATATGATATGGGTGCACAGGAGAAAAAAGGCGGCGGATTTATATTTGGTGGTCTGCTTGTGGTTTTGTATAATCTGACCGGAAGACCGGGTGCTATCATTGTGATTGCTCTTTTGATTATCATTGGTATGATTGTCGTGATGAATGTGTCTTTGATCGATTTTGTAAAGGACCGGTCGGTAAGGTTCAAAAACCGGTATAATGCACTTTATGAAGATGACGAGGATGAAGAAGAAATCGATCCGGAAGCAGCGTTAGAAGCGAAGAGAAGAACCAAACTTGACAATATCAAAGTCGAACAGGAAAAAGCGGCGGCTCCGGCAAAAAAGAAAAAGAAAAAAGCGAAAAACAAACCGGTTGCAGATGAGGAAGTGCATGAGTTAAAGCCGCTTCCACATGAGGATCTGTTCAATCCGAATCTTACGCTGCAGGATGCGAAAGATGTCTCGGAGGGCTATGTGGATCTTTCTTTGTTAAAAAAGAAAAAAGGCGGTGTGACAGAGCTTCGCAGTGCAAAGGCGGATATTCCGCCGGTGCCGGATACACCGAAGGAAGAGACAGTGGATTTCTTTGACCGTCCGGATTATACGGACGGAGCCGCACAGGAGGAAACGATGACCACAGATCAGATGTGGCAGGAGGAAGAAACAGCGCAGACAGGTGCGGATACTTCTTTCTCTGATGTGACGACCGCGGATACTTTGGAACCGGCACATACGAAGAGAACATCACAGTTAACAGATAAGTCGTCGGATACGGAAGATGTATCGATGCCGGAAGCGGATGAGACACCGGTCACGGAAGCGGCGACGAGAAAACGTAAGAAGACGAAAGAATCCGAGCAGGAAATGCTTTCGGAACGTGACCAGATTGCGGAGACAATTCAGGAAAACAGTGAACAACAACCAATCAAGGAATATAAATTCCCTCCGCTTAAGCTCTTGAAGAGCGGCAAAGGAAAGGGCACGAAGTCAAACGAAGCGTCTGTCCGTGAGACAGCAATCAAGCTGAAAAACACACTTGAAAACTTCGGTGTGAATGTCACAGTGACGGATTACAGCTGCGGCCCGTCCGTTACCCGGTATGAATTGCAACCGGAGCAGGGCGTGAAAGTATCGAAGATTACGAACTTGGCGGACGATATCAAGCTGAATTTAGCGGCGGCAGACATCCGTATCGAGGCACCGATTCCGGGCAAACCGGCGGTTGGTATTGAGGTACCGAACAAGGAGAGCCAGCCGGTGTTCTTCCGGGATCTGCTTGAGTCCGATGCATTCCAGAAGTTCCCTTCCAACATTGCATTTGCGGTTGGCAAAGATATCAGTGGGCAGGTTGTTGTGGCAGATATCGCAAAGATGCCGCATCTGCTGATTGCGGGTGCGACCGGTTCCGGTAAATCAGTCTGTATTAATACACTCATTATGAGCATTTTATATAAGGCAAAGCCGGATGATGTGAAACTCATTATGGTCGATCCGAAACAGGTCGAGCTGAGTATCTACAACGGAATCCCTCATATGCTGATTCCGGTTGTGACCGATCCGAAGAAGGCGGCAGGTGCCTTGAACTGGGCAGTGCTTGAGATGACAAACCGTTACCAGCTGTTTGCACAGTACAATGTGCGGAACCTGCAGGGTTATAATGAAAAGGTAAAGGCAGTGACAGGCTCGGAAGAGGGGAACGAAGATTTGAAGAAGCTGCCACAGATCGTGATTATCGTCGACGAGCTTGCGGATCTGATGATGGTAGCACACGGTGAAGTGGAGGATGCAATCGTGCGTCTGTCCCAGCTTGCGCGTGCGGCGGGCATTCATCTGGTTATCGCGACGCAACGTCCATCGGTTGATGTCATTACGGGATTGATCAAGGCGAATGTGCCATCCCGAATCGCGATGACGGTATCCTCAGGTGTCGATTCGAGAACCATTCTCGATATGAATGGTGCGGAAAAACTGCTTGGAAAAGGTGACATGCTATTTTATCCGACCGGATATCCGAAGCCGGTACGTGTACAGGGTGCATTCCTGTCGGATGATGAGATTGCAGATGTCGTGGATTTCCTGAAGGAAGAAAGTGGCGAAGTGACCTATGATGAGTCAATCTCAAAAGAGATAGCAAGTACAAAAGTCGGTGGCTCCGGCGGCAGTGCGTCGTCCGCCGAACCGGAATATGATGACTACTTTGTAGATGCCGGAAAGTTTATTATCGGAAAAGATAAAGCTTCTATCGGTATGTTGCAAAGAGTATATAAAATCGGATTTAACCGTGCGGCACGTATTATGGATCAGCTTTCCGAAGCCGGTGTAGTTGGACCGGAAGAGGGGACAAAGCCAAGAAAGGTGCTGATGAGCATGGAAGAATTTGAAAACTTTGTGGAAGAATATTTATAAGGAATCCGAAAAAATGATTCGGACCAATCTGTTGAAATATCAACAACAGAGGGAAGAGACAGGAGGACAAAAACGTATGTTAACAGACATTGAAATCGCACAGCAGGCAGAGATGGAACCAATCAAAAACGTGGCAGCAAAGCTTGGCATGTCAGAGGATGATATCGAGATGTACGGAAAGTACAAGGCGAAGCTCTCTGATGAGTATATGCAGTCTGTAAAGGATAATGAGAATGGTAAACTGGTTCTGGTAACCGCCATCAACCCGACTCCGGCCGGAGAAGGAAAGACAACAGTAACCGTAGGACTTGGTCAGGCAATGTGCAAGCTTGGCAAGAAGGCAGTTATCGCACTGCGTGAGCCTTCCCTTGGACCATGCTTCGGTATAAAGGGCGGAGCAGCCGGTGGTGGATATGCACAGGTTGTGCCGATGGAAGACTTAAACCTGCATTTTACAGGAGATTTCCATGCGATTACATCTGCGAACAATCTGCTTGCAGCCGTTATGGATAACCATATACATCAGGGAAATGCACTCCGCATCGATCCAAAGCGTATTGTATTTAAACGCTGCCTGGATATGAATGACCGCGTGCTTCGTAACATTATCGTTGGTATGGGCAAGAAGGGTGATGGCGTGATGCGTCAGGATGGATTCGTCATCACGGTTGCATCAGAGATTATGGCAATCCTCTGTCTTGCAACAGATATCAAGGACCTGCAGGAGCGCCTTGCAAGAATCATCGTTGCTTATAATGTAGATAATGAGCCTGTTACAGCCGGAGAATTAAAATGTGTCGGTTCGATGACAGCACTTTTGAAGGATGCAATCAAACCAAATCTGATCCAGACCTTAGAGCACACACCGGCACTTGTACACGGTGGGCCATTCGCAAATATCGCACATGGATGTAACTCTGTCCGTGCAACACAGACCGCGCTTAAGATTGCAGATTATGTAATCACAGAGGCAGGCTTCGGTGCTGATCTGGGTGCTGAGAAATTCTTTGATATCAAGTGTCGTATGACAGGATTAAAGCCGGATGCAGTTGTGCTTGTAGCAACCGTACGTGCACTCAAATATAACGGCGGCGTGGCAAAGGCAGACCTTGGTGCTGAGAACTTAGAAGCATTAGAGAAGGGCATTGTGAACTTAGAGAAGCACATCGAGAACTTGCAGCTCTACGGCGTGCCGGTAGTTGTAACACTGAACCGTTTCGTGTCCGATACAGATGCAGAGCTTGCATATGTACGCGAGTTCTGTGAGAAGCGTGGCTGTGACTTCGCCCTTGCAAATGTATGGGAAAAAGGTGGCGAAGGCGGTGTTGAGCTGGCAAAGGCTGTGCTTAACACACTTGAGACAAAGGAAAGTCATTTCAAGGTATTATATGAAGACAATCTGCCAATCAAGGAGAAGATTGAGACAATCGCGAAGAAGATTTATGGCGCAGATGGTGTAACATATTCCGCAGAAGCAGATCGTGCGATTGCAAAGATCGAAGAGATGGGATTTGCAGATATGCCGGTCTGCATGGCGAAGAACCAGTATTCTCTGTCTGATGATGCGAAGAAGCTCGGCAGACCGACCGGGTTCACAGTCAATATCCGAGAGGTATATGTAAGTGCCGGTGCCGGATTTGTCGTAGCAATCACAGGAGCCATCATGACGATGCCGGGACTTCCTAAAGTCCCAGCTGCAGAGCGTATCTTCGTGGACGATGAAGGTGTAACACACGGTTTATTCTAAGAAGTACCAATTGTATACGATTCCATATGTATATGTACCATGCATCTGGAATCGTGTACAATGTTGTAAAGAAAGGCGGATTATAACAATGGCAAAATTGATTAACGGAAAAGAAATCTCCCAGCAGATCAAGGATGAATTAAAAGAGAAGGTTTCTACCTTGAAAGAACAGGGCAAGGACATCTGCCTGGCAGTGATTCAGGTCGGAAATGATCCTGCATCCTCTGTGTATGTTGGAAATAAGAAGAAAGCCTGTGCCTATATCGGGATCGAGTCACGTGCGTTTGAGCTTCCGGAGGAGACAACAGAGGAAGAACTTCTCTCTATTATCAAGGATCTGAATGAGGATGACAGTGTACATGGAATCTTAGTCCAGCTTCCGGTTCCAAAACACATCAATGAGGAGAAGATCATCGGTGCAATCTCTCCGAAGAAGGATGTAGACGGATTCCATCCGGAGAGTGTCGGCAGCCTGTGCATTGGCAGACCGGGATTTGTATCGTGTACACCGGCGGGAATCATCCAGCTTCTGAAGCGTTCGGATATCGATATTGAGGGAAAACACTGTGTTGTGATTGGCAGAAGCAATATTGTAGGCAAGCCGATGGCGCTTTTAATGCTGCGGGAGAATGCGACCGTAACAATCTGCCATTCGAGAACAAAGAATCTGAAGGAAATCTGTAAAGAGGCAGATATCCTGATTGTAGCGATCGGAAAGCCGAAGATGATTGATGCATCGTATGTAAAGGATGGCGCAACAGTGATCGATGTCGGTATCCACAGAGATGCCAACAACAAATTATGCGGCGATGTTGATTTTGCATCGGTGGAGCCGGTAGCCGGAGCTATCACACCGGTTCCGGGCGGCGTTGGTCCGATGACGATTGCGATGCTGATGAATAACTGCGTGGAAGCTGCAGAGCGTGAGGAATAAGAAACGTATGAATATACTGATGGTGTCACTTGGCTGTGACAAGAACCTTTGCGACAGCGAGGCAATGCTTGGTCTGCTCGCAAAGCACAATTATAATATTACGAACGACGAGCAGGAAGCCGATGCGATCATCGTAAATACATGCAGCTTCATCAAAGATGCGATGGAGGAAAGTGTGAATACGGTATTGGAGATGGCGAAGCTCAAACAGCAGAACTTAAAATACCTGATTGTGACCGGATGTATGGCACAGCGGTTTAAAGATGAGATATTTGCAGAGATTCCCGAGATTGATGCTTGTCTTGGAACAAGCAGCTTCGATAAGATCTTGGATGTGATTGAGGAACTGAAGGCGCGCGATGGTATCGAAGATGCAGAAGAAATCAGTGTCTACGATGATATTGACCGTCTGGCAACAATCACAGAATCGAACAAGATCATCACATCGGGAACATTTATGGGATATTTAAAGATTGCTGAGGGTTGTGACAAATTCTGTACCTACTGTGTCATTCCATACATCCGTGGACATTACCGGAGTGTGTCGATGGAACAACTCTTAAAGGAAGCAGAATATATGGCATCGCAGGGCATCGAGGAACTGGTGCTTGTTGCACAGGAAACGACCTGCTATGGAAAAGATCTGTACGGGGAGAAACGACTGCATGTGTTAGTCCGCGAACTGGCGAAGATCGATGGAATCAAATGGATCCGCTTGATGTACTGTTATCCGGAGGAAATCTATGACGAACTGATTGACTGCTTCCGGGATGAACCGAAGCTTCTGCATTATATTGATATGCCGATGCAGCACAGCGAGGATGCAATCCTAAAGCGGATGGGAAGACGGACAGACCGTGCGAGCATCGAAGCAGTGATCGGGAAGCTGCGGGAGGCAGCCCCGGATATTGCAATCCGTACATCCCTGATTGCGGGATTTCCCGGTGAGACGCAGGAAGAACATGAGGCACTGTTGGCATTCTTAGATGAGCAGGAACTCGACCGTGTCGGGGTATTTACTTATTCCAGAGAAGACGGAACGCCGGCAGCGACGTTTGAAAACCAGATCGATGAGGAGACAGCTACACAGTGGCGCAATGAGATTATGGAGCTGCAGCAGGAAATCTCCTTAGATAAAAACGAGACATTTGTCGGGAAGACCATGCAGGTCATCGTTGAGGGATATTCCTCGGACGACGATGTCTATGTCGGACGGACATACCGGGATGCACCGGGTGTGGACGGACTGGTGTTTGTGAACTGTGATTATGAACTGATGTCCGGACAGATCGTAGATGTCCGGATTGATGAGGTAGGACCATATGATATGATAGGAGGGATATTGGATGAATCTGCCGAATAAACTAACAATACTCAGAATGATCATGATACCATTTTTTCTGGTAGCCTTAATGGTGCCTGGAATTCCGGGAGGAAAATGGATTGCACTTGTACTGTTCTGTCTGGCAAGCCTCACGGATATGCTCGACGGAAAAATTGCAAGAAAATATAACCTGATCACGGACTTTGGTAAGTTTATGGATCCGCTTGCGGACAAACTGCTTGTCTGTTCTGCGATGATCGCTTTGATTGATCTGGACCGGATTCCGGCGTGGGTTGTAATCGTGATTATCGCAAGAGAGTTTATTATCAGCGGCTTCCGGCTTGTTGCATCCGACAACGGCGTCGTGATCGCTGCCGGATGGTGGGGCAAGATTAAGACAGTCTGTCAGATGTTCATGGTGATCTTACTGATCTGTGACTTCGGTGGAAGCACTGTTTACATCATAGAGAATGTGCTGATCTATCTTGCACTGGCGCTGACAATCATCTCTCTGATTGATTATCTGGTGAAGAATAAAAACGTGCTTTCTAATACAAAATAAGAGTGGCTTTAAAATCTGTAAAAAGCGGATGGAACATAAATGTTTAAGGCTTTTTACAGATTTTTCTTTTTTATTGCAAATCTATGACAAAGAATGTGATTTTGACTTGATTTCAGTCGTAAAAAGATTTACAATTACAATCGGAAGAAATTGGGTTTCCTATCAGAAAACCCATAATAAATAAAAGTGGAGGGCTTAAAATGAGTAACAAACTTATATTGTCAGCAAGTGACAGAATTTCTTCTTTGCTAGACGAAGCGAGCTTTGTTGAAGTTGGTGCTTATGTAACAGCTAGAAATACAGACTTCAACATGCAGGAAAATGATACTCCAAAAGACGGTGTTATTACTGGATATGGTGTCATCAATGGAAAACTGGTGTATGTATACAGCCAGGATGCAACCGTGCTTGGCGGTGCAATCGGTGAGATGCACGCAAAGAAGATTGCTAAGATTTATGACATGGCTATGAAAGTAGGCGCACCTGTGATCGGTTTGATCGATTGTGCAGGACTTCGTCTGCAGGAAGCAACCGATGCTTTAAATGCATTCGGAGAGGTTTATCTGAAGCAGACACTTGCGTCAGGAGTAATCCCACAGATTACTGCAATTTTTGGAACATGCGGTGGTGGAGCAGCGCTTATTCCAACACTTACAGACTTTACATTTATGACAGCAGAGGGTGGTAAGTTATTTGTTAACAGCCCAAATGCACTTGATGGAAATTATCAGGCAAAGCTTGATACAGCATCTGCAGCTTATCTTAGCGAGAATTCTTCTTTGGTAGATGGTGTATACGAGGATGATGCTGCAACACTTGCAAACATCCGGAGTCTTGTGGATATGCTCCCTGACAACAACATGGAAGATGCAGAGTCCGATTGTACAGACGATCTGAACCGTATCATTCCAAATCTCGATGGATTCGCAAAGGATGCAAGAGCTGTATTGCAGAACATCGCAGATAACAACGTATTTGTAGAAGTGAAGAAAGATTATGCAAAGGACATGGTTCTTGGACTGATCAAGTTGAATGGTGCGACTGTTGGCTGTGTAGCCAATCAGGCAGCTGATGGCGGAGAGCTTCTTTCTACAAGCGGCGCATATATCGCAGCAGACTTCGTGAAGTTCTGTGACGCATTTAACATCCCTGTATTGACACTCGTAAATGCAAAGGGATTTGTAGCAACTGTATCAAATGAGAGAACAATCGCAGATGCAGCAGCCAAGCTCACATATGCATTTGCAGATGCAACGGTACCGAAGGTAACAGTTGTGATGGGTGATGCATTCGGAACTGCTTACACAATCATGAATTCCAAGGCTATCGGCGCAGATATGGTATATGCATGGCCATGCGCAAAGATTGGTACGATGGATCCTGAGATGGCTGTCAAGATCATGTATGAGAAGGAAATCGCACAAGCAGCTGACAAGACTGCATTTATCGCAGAGAAAAAGAAAGCTTATACAGAACTTCAGTCAAGCGCACTTGCAGCAGCAAAGCGCGGCTATATCGATGATATCATCGAGCCGGATGCTACAAGAAAACGTGTAATCGCAGCATTTGATATGCTTAGCACAAAGAATGAGGACAGACCATATAAGAAGCACGGAGCAGTATAAGGAAAGGTGACAGAGAAATGAAGAAAAAATTATTAATTCTTGTTTCCATGTTAGCTATGATGTTTTCCTTGACTGCCTGCAGCAATGAGGTAGAAAAACCGTTTGATTATGAAGATGACCAGATTGTGATCGACACGATGTATCTGTTCAGCCAGTATGAGAATGTCAGCGATGAGTATGCTGAATATTATGAATCAGACGGAACCGATTTTGAAAAGTCCGCAGTAAAGGGCATCAAGCAGGCACAGGAGACCGATAAGGTTGGAGATTTCCAGGATTTCTCTCCTTATATCAACGGTGTTGGCATGGATTTGAGTGCAGTTGATTATAAGATTGAAAACGCAACAGATTCTGTATCTGTTACGGTAACAAATAAAGCTGCAAACAGAGACGTAGATATTACAGTAAAATTTGTAGAAAATCCAGAATATTACATCAAGCTCGATCAGGCAAAGCAGAAATATAATGCAGATGCCGTTCGACAGGAGATTGCACAGTACTATGGTTCAGAGGATGAATTCTTCTCCCAGTATGGCAGTTACTATTCAAGTGTAGACGATGTTGTACAGCAGGGCATCGACAATGAGATGCAGGGTGTGTATGAGTATCTTCCGGAAGAGATGGTAGTCTCAGCCGTATACTCCAAGACAGAGCTGATGAAGCAGGCTGGTATGAATACATTGCTTGGTATGGGTACTGTATTTGTGGTATTGATTTTCATCTCATTTATTATTTCGCTGTTTAAGTTCCTTCCGGCACTTTTCGCGAAGAAGCCGAAGATCGAAGATCTGAAGAAGGAAGAGAGCAAGCCGGCAGCTCCGGCAAAGGCTGCTACACCGGCACCAGCCGCAGGCAATCTGATGAACGATGCAGAGCTTGTAGCCGTTATCACAGCCGCTATTTATGCAGCCGAAGGACAGGCAGGCAATGGTGCAGTAAGTAAGGATAAACTCGTTGTACGTTCGATTCGTCGTGCAAGAAAATAATTGATATATTAGGAGGAAATTAACATGAAGAATTATAGAATTACTGTAAATGGTACAGCTTATGATGTAGCAGTAGAAGAATTGGGTGCAGGTGCAGCTCCGGCAGCCGTAGCAGCTCCGGCACCGGTTGCAGCAGCTCCGGCTCCAGCGGTTCCGGCAGCTCCAGCAGCAGCCGCAGGCTCTATCGAGGTTGCAGCTCCGATGCCTGGTAAGATCCTGAATGTAAAGGCAAGCGTTGGTACAGCTGTAAAGAAGGGTGATGTTATCCTGATCCTTGAGGCTATGAAGATGGAAAATGATGTGGTAGCTCCGGAAGACGGAACAGTTGCAAGCATCAACGTTTCAGCAGGTGATGCAGTTGAAGCAGGCGATGTATTGGCTACTTTGAACTAATCAGAGTTTTTAAGTAACTGGTTCCTACAATAACAGGAGGTAAACATAAGTGAGTAGTTTTGCAGATGTATTTAAAAATCTGGCTCTCCAGACAGGATTTGCAACCCTGACATGGAAGCATTATGTAATGATTCTCATTGCATGTGTGTTCATGTATCTTGCAATCGTGAAAGGCTTCGAGCCGTTGCTTTTGGTTCCAATCTCCTTCGGTATGTTCCTGGTTAACATGTTCCCGGATATCATTGCTGATGGTGGATTGTTACATTATTTCTATTTGTTGGATGAGTGGAGTATTTTGCCTTCCCTCATCTTCATGGGTGTTGGTGCCATGACAGACTTCGGTCCGCTGATTGCGAACCCGAAGAGCTTCCTGCTTGGTGCAGCCGCACAGTTTGGTATTTATGCTGCATACTTCCTTGCATTCCTGATGGGATTCAATGGAAAGGAAGCAGCCGCAATCTCTATCATCGGTGGTGCCGATGGCCCTACATCGATCTTCCTTGCCGGTAAGCTCGGAATGGGTGGAACTCTGATGGGACCGATCGCCGTTGCCGCATATTCTTATATGTCACTGGTACCGGTTATCCAGCCGCCGATCATGAAGCTTCTCACAACAGAGAAGGAGAAAAAGGTCAAGATGGCTCAGCTCCGTCCGGTATCCAAGATGGAGAAGATCCTGTTCCCAATCATCGTTACATTAGTTGTTGTATTGATTCTTCCTACAACAGCTCCGCTGGTTGGTATGCTGATGCTCGGTAACCTGTTCCGTGAGAGTGGTGTTGTTAAGCAGCTGACAGAGACAGCAAGCAACGCAATGATGTACATCGTAGTTATCCTGCTTGGTACATCCGTAGGTGCATCAACAAGTGCAGAGGCATTCTTGAAGATGAGTACATTGAAGATTGTTGCTCTCGGTTTGATTGCATTTGCGTTTGGTACAGCGGCAGGTGTATTGTTCGGTAAGATTATGTGCAAGGTAACGCGCGGTAAGGTAAATCCGCTGATCGGTTCTGCGGGTGTATCTGCCGTTCCTATGGCAGCACGTGTATCACAGAAGGTTGGTGCAGAGGCAGATCCTACAAACTTCCTTTTGATGAACGCCATGGGACCAAACGTTGCAGGTGTTATCGGTACTGCGGTTGCAGCCGGAACGTTCCTCGCAATCTTTGGTGTATAGTATAGAGAATTTAGGAGGTCAGACTAATGGCAGAAGAAAAGAAACCGGTAAAGATTACCGAAACTGTGCTGAGAGATGCACACCAGTCTTTGATTGCAACTCGTATGACAACAGAGCAGATGTTGCCAATTATTGATAAAATGGATAAAGTAGGTTACCATTCCGTTGAGTGCTGGGGTGGTGCTACATTCGACGCTTGTCTCCGTTTCCTGAAAGAGGATCCATGGGACAGACTTCGTAAACTCCGTGACGGATTCAAGAATACAAAGCTTCAGATGCTGTTCCGTGGACAGAATATCCTTGGATACAGCCCATATTCGGATGATGTTGTAGAGTACTTCGTACAGAAGAGTATCGCAAACGGTATTGATATCATTCGTATCTTTGACTGTTTGAATGATATCCGTAATCTGGAGACAGCTGTAAAGGCAGCAAACAAGGAAAAGGGACATGCACAGGTTGCACTTTCTTACACACTTGGCGATGCTTATACCATGGATTACTGGAAAAACATGGCTAGAAATATCGAAGAGATGGGTGCAGATTCCATCTGTATCAAGGATATGGCCGGACTTCTTGTACCAAACGAGGCTACAAAGCTTGTAAAAGCTTTGAAGGAAGGTACAAAACTTCCGATTCAGCTTCATACGCATTACACATCCGGTGTTGCTTCTATGACATACATGAAGGCAGTGGAAGCCGGTTGTGATATTATTGATACAGCAATGTCACCATTGGCTATGGGTACATCACAGCCTGCAACAGAGGTTATGGCAAAGGCATTCGAGGGTACGGAGTTCGATCCAGGATTCGACCAGAACCTTCTTGCTGAGATCGCTGATTACTTCCGTCCACTCCGTGAGCAGTGGCTGGAGTCCGGACTGCTTAGTCCAAAGGTAATGGGCGTAAATATCAAGACTCTGCTTTATCAGGTACCGGGTGGTATGCTTTCTAACATGGTATCACAGTTGAAGGAAATGCATGCAGAAGACAAGTACGATGAAGTTTTGGAAGAAATTCCACGTGTTCGTAAGGACTTTGGTGAGATTCCACTTGTTACACCATCTTCCCAGATCGTTGGTACACAGGCTGTATTGAACGTTGTTTTAGGTGAGCGTTACAAGACTCTTACAAAAGAGGCAAAGGATATGCTCGTTGGTAAGTACGGTAGAACAACTGTCCCTGTAAACAAAGAAATCCAGAAGAAGGCACTTGACAGCCTTGGAATGAAGGAGCCTATCACATATCGTCCGGCAGATGACTTAAAGCCATCGCTTGAGAAGTTTGAGAAGGAAATGGCACAGTACAAGCAACAGGATGAGGATGTTCTTTCTTATGCATTGTTCCCACAGGTTGCAACGGAGTTTTTCAAGTACAGAGAGGCTCAGCAGACAGGTGTGGATGTAACAGCAGCAAATACAGAGAATAAGACATATCCGGTATAATAAGCCAGGATAAAAGATATCAAAAGGCGGAGAGCTTTTTCTCCGCCTTATTCTTTCATAATATAGAGCAGGTAATTGCGATATACAATTACGTGTTTCGCAATTACCTGCAATAAAAGATATAAGTGTGGAGAAAAAATATGGATGTAGCAGAGAAAAATGAAAAGAAATTAAGGCGGCAGATGCGGACGACATCAAAGATCTTGCTTGGATTTCTGATTGCAATTTTGATCGGAGCGATCCTGCTTACACTGCCGGCTGCAACGATAACCGGAGAATCGGATTTTCTGACTGCGTTATTTACTGCAACGACTTCCGTCTGCGTGACGGGGCTTGTAGTTGTTCCGACCTTTTCGTATTGGACATTATTTGGTAAGATTGTAATTCTCGCGCTGATACAGCTCGGGGGACTTGGAATTGTGGCATTGACGTCATTTGTTATGCTTTTAATGAATCGAAAATTCTCCTTGCGCAACCGTATGATGATTCAGGATGCTTTTGGATTAAGTACGATGCAGGGCATGGTTGTATTTATAAAACGAGTGATCAAAGGAACTGTGATTGTGGAGATGTTAGGCGCGGTCTTATATATGTTTGCGTTTATCCCACAGTTTGGTGTGGCGCATGGAATCTGGTATTCTGTATTCAATGCAATTTCAGCGTTTTGCAATGCAGGAATCGATATCATTGGACCGGACAGTCTGATGACGTATGCGGATTCCCCGCTTGTACTGCTCACGTCGTCGTTTCTGATCATCTGTGGTGGACTTGGATTCGTTGTCTGGTGGGATGTGGTAGATGTGCTTTCAAACGTGCGTGCAAAAAAGATACCGGCCCGTGATATTTGGCGTCGATTCAATACACATACAAAAATCATATTGATGATGACATTTGCATTGATTTTATCCGGCATGGTTGTCACATTTCTATTTGAATGTAACAATCCGCTCACGCTCGGAAATATGTCACTTGGAAAGAAAATGCTTAATGCATTTTTTCAGTCTGTGACACTCCGAACAGCTGGATTTGCATCAATCAACCAGAAAGGATTGACAGAGCCGACGGTACTTGTGAGTTGTGTAATCATGTTTGTTGGTGGTTCGCCGGTCGGAACTGCCGGTGGCATCAAGACGATGACGGCTGCGACACTTGTGTATGCAGTTTTGGCTGTAGTACAGGGACGCAAAGAGACGGTCGCATTTAAAAAAACAATCCCGACATCTATCGTCCGTCGGTCGCTGGCTGTGACAGTTATCGGTTTTGGCACATTGATTTTGTTTTCTGTTCTGCTTCTGGCGACAAATCCACTTTCCCTGTCGGATGGTGTCTTCGAAGTGACAAGTGCAATCGCAACAGTCGGGTTGTCACGGGACGTGACTCCGGGGCTGAATGTGATTGGAAAAGTGATTATCATATTATGTATGTATCTTGGCAGAGTGGGACCAATCACGATGTTCATGTTCTTCGGACAGCGTGCGACAAACCACAACTCTGTAAAATATGCGGATGCGGAAATTATTGTAGGGTAGGAGGAATGAAATATATGAATAAATCGATCGCGGTTATCGGTCTTGGACGGTATGGGAAAAGCATTGCAACAGAATTGTATAAAAACGGCGCGGATGTGCTTGTAATCGATGGAAATCCAGAGATTGTAAATGAGATTGCGGACAGTGTGACTTGTGCCATGAGTCTGGATGTCTGTGATATGGATGCACTAAGAGAGGCAGGTATCTCGAACATGGATGCGGTAGTTGTGGCGATGGCTGACAGCTTAGATTCCAGCATCATGTGCGTGATGTCTGCAAAGGAACTTGGCGTGCCAAAGGTGATTGCAAAGGCAAAGGATGAGATGATGGAGAAAATCCTGAAGCGGGTTGGCGCAGACCAGGTTGTTTTTCCGGAGAAAGAATCCGGAATCCGTCTGTCGCACAAACTGATCTCAGAACATCTTGTCGATTATTTTGACCTGTCGGACAGCACGAGCCTTGTGGAGATTCTTCCACGTGCGGAGTGGGTTGGTAAGAATCTGCGGGAGCTGAATCTTAGAAAAGAATATAAAATCAATGTTGTCGCTGTGATCCAGAATGATGAATTCAATATCGCTATGGATCCGGATACGCCATTAAAGGCGGATGAGCCGTTGCTGATTATCATGAAGAAGTCGGATTTGAAGAGGTTTGAGAGATAATGCGAGCAGCTATCATAGGTGGAGGAGCTGCCGGTATGTATGCAGCGGTTATGCTTGCACAAGCAGGGCACTCCGTGACAATATATGAAAAAAATGAAAAACTTGGCAAAAAACTTTTCATCACAGGAAAAGGCAGATGCAATCTGACAAACAATTGTGAAGTGGAAGAGCTGATGAAACATGTGGTGACAAATCCAAAGTTTTTGTATAGTGCATTTTATAATTGTAATGCACAGGATGTGATGCAGTTTTTTGAGCAAAATGGACTGGAATTAAAGACTGAACGCGGAAACCGGGTATTCCCGGCATCGGATCATTCATCGGATGTGATAAAAACACTCGAGCAGGCGTTAAACAAGCAAAAGGTAACAGTTCGCCTGCACCACACGGTAACGAGAATCCTGACGGAACCGGCGCACGACCAGATGCAGGATCAGATGCGTGTGACAGGCATTTGCGTGAAGGACGAGAAGGGACTGCAAAAACAGGAGTATTTTGATGCGGTAATCGTGGCAACCGGAGGTCTTTCCTATGAACGGACCGGTTCGACCGGAGATGGCTTACGGTTTGCCGGAGATCTTGGCCTGCAGGTGACAGATTGTCACCCATCGCTTGTTCCTTTCGAAGTGGAGGAAGACTTCTGCCGGGACCTGATGGGACTTTCGCTTCGGAATGTCACATTGTCGTGCTATACAAAGAAGAAAAACAAAGACAAGCTGTTATATCAGGAACAGGGCGAAATGCTGTTTACGCATTTTGGCATCAGCGGGCCGCTCGTACTTTCGGCGTCGGCCTATACCGGTAAAGCCAAAGGTGAGCCAATTTGGGTCGAGATTGATTTGAAACCGGCACTTACCATGGAACAACTGGATGCTCGGATCCTGCGGGATTTTGATGCGGCGAAGAACAAGCAGGTACGGAATGCACTCGATGATCTGCTGCCGAAGAAGCTGATTCCGGTTATGATAGAGCTTGCACAGATTGATCCGTTCAAGCAGGTGAATGCTGTGACGAAGGAAGAACGCGAGCGGCTCACTGCCTGCCTGAAGAAGCTTACGCTGCATGTGGCTGGCACACGGGGGTACGAGGAAGCAATCATCACCAGAGGTGGTGTGAGCGTGAAGGAAATCAATCCGAAGACGATGGAGGTAAAGCGGATTCCGGGGCTTTACTTCATCGGAGAAGTGCTCGATGTCGACGCACTGACGGGTGGATTTAATCTGCAGATCGCATGGTCAACTGCTGCGGCTTTAAAACTTGAAAATGATGAAGATTAAAAATAAATGGAGGAACATAGGTTATGAATATCGCAATCGATGGACCGGCAGGCGCCGGGAAAAGCACGATCGCACGTCGTGTAGCAAAGGAAAAGGGGTATATCTATGTCGATACAGGTGCCATGTACCGTGCAATCGGTCTGTATTTCATGAATGAGGGCGTCGATGTGGAAAATGATGCCGCTGTATTTGAAGCACTTGCAGCGATTCGGGTTGAGATCCGATATGAGTCTGGCGAACAGCAGGTTTATTTGAATGGAAAAAATGTATCGAAGGAAATCCGACAGGAGGCAGTCGGAAATATGGCATCACGGGTAGCAACCAGACAGGCAGTCCGGGATAAACTTCTGGATTTGCAAAGAAATCTTGCATCCACACAGGATGTCGTCATGGATGGCAGAGATATCGGGACATTTGTATTACCGGATGCCGAACTCAAAATCTATCTGACTGCTTCGGTAGATACAAGAGCAAAAAGACGGTATCAGGAACTTGTCGAGAAACAGATGCCGGCGGATCTCGAAGAGATTAAACGGGATATTGAGGCAAGGGATTATCAGGATATGCACCGCGCGATTGCACCGCTTTCTCAAGCGGAGGATGCGTATTATCTGGATTCTTCGGATATGACAATCGATGAAGTTGTGACAGAGATTATTAAAAAAATCCCACGGTAGACGCAAAATAGGAGATTTGTTTTTATGAGAGAAATAAAGATTGCAAAATCTGCTGGATTCTGCTTTGGCGTCAAACGGGCAGTGAATCTCGTCTATGACCAGGTTGGAAATGGGAAAAAAGTATATACGTACGGACCAATCATTCACAACGAAGAAGTGGTTGCTGACCTGGAGCAAAAAGGTGTACATGTGCTGACGGAAGATGATATCGATACAATGATTGCGCAAGATGGCAGAGCGGATGATACAAAAGAGATTGTCATCCGTTCGCATGGCGTTGGGAAACATGTATACGAGAAACTCGAAAAACTTGGATTTGAGATTGTGGATGCCACTTGTCCGTTTGTAAAAAAAATTCACCGGATTGTTCAGGAGGAAACAGAACAGGAACATTGCGTGGTCATTGTTGGCGACGAAAATCATCCGGAGGTCTGTGGCATCCGCGGCTGGTGTGTCAGGGACCCGGTTATCGTAAATTCAGTGGAACAAGCAGAAAAAAAACTGGATTTTCTTGATAAAAATGTGTATGTTGTCGCCCAAACGACATTTAATGACGTAAAATTTCAAGATATAGTTGAATTTTTTAGAAATAAAGGATATAATGTCATTGTTTATAATACCATATGTAATGCTACCGAGGAACGACAGAGAGAAGCAAGAGCACTTGCAGCTGATGTTGATACCATGATAGTGATTGGTGGTAAGAGCAGTTCGAATACGCAGAAGCTGTATGAGATCTGTCGCAGAGAATGCGAAAATACTTACTATATTCAGACACTCGTTGACTTGGATTTAACTGTTATTGAATCCGCTAAGAGGGTAGGTATTACAGCTGGGGCATCTACCCCAAATTATATTATTAAGGAGGTTCATGACAGTATGTCAGAATTAAGTTTTGAAGAATTGTTGAAGCAGTCCGAAGAGAATGGAAACAAGATTCGGGTTGGAAGCGTAGTTGAAGGAAAGGTTATCGCAGTTAAGCCGGAGGAAATCATTGTAGATATCCAGTACAAGGCTGACGGTATCGTAACAAGAAACGAGTACTCAAGTACTCCAAATCTTGACCTTACAACGGTTGTTAAGGTTGGAGATCCAATCAAAGTAAAAGTGATTAAGACAAACGATGGCGAGGGACAGGTTCTCCTTTCATACAAGAGAGTTGCTGCGGATGAGTCTTATGATAAGTTAGAGGAAGCATACAACAACAGCGAAGTCCTTACAGGTAAGGTAACACAGGTTGTTGATGGCGGCCTCAATGTTGTAGTAAATGAGTGCAAGGTATTTATCCCTGCAAGTCTTGTATCAGATACCTATGAGAAAGATCTCACAAAGTATCAGGATCAGGATGTTGAATTTGTTTTGACAGAGTTCAATCCGAAGAAGCGCAGAGTCATCGGTAACAGAAAGCAGCTTCTTGTTGCAAAGAAGGCAGAGCTTGCGAAGAAGTTGTTTGAGACAATCAAGGTTGGCGATGTTGTAGAAGGAACTGTAAAGAATGTTACATCGTTCGGTGCATTTATCGATCTTGGTGGCGCAGACGGACTCCTTCACATCTCAGAGATGTCATGGGGCAGAGTCAATGATCCTAGCAGCGTTGTTAAAGTTGGTGATGTTGTTAAGACATTCATCAAGGATATCAACGGTGAGAAGATTGCACTTAGTATGAAGTTTGAGGATCAGAATCCTTGGGTATTAGCTGCTGATAAGTATAAGGTTGGAAGCGTAGTAACTGGCAAGGTTGTACGTTTCGCAAGCTTTGGTGCATTTGTTGAGCTTGAGCCAGGTGTAGATGGACTTCTCCATGTATCCCAGATTTCAAGAGAACGTGTAGAAAAGCCGGAAGATGTTCTGAAAGTTGGTCAGGAGATCACAGCAAAGGTTGTTGATTTCAAAGCTGATGAGAAGAAGATCAGTCTGAGCATGCGTGCATTGCTTGATGACCAGGAGGCTTCTGAAGAGGAGTAAGTATGACATATCAATATGAAGAGTTTAAGCGGGATGTCTATAAACTGACCGATATTGACTTAGACCTTTATAAAGAGCGTCAGATGAAAAGAAGGATAGAGTCGCTGATAGTCCGGAAAGGATTTGAAGGATTTGAAGATTTTTACAAAGGTATGAAGCAGGACGAAGGTCTACTTCGTACCTTTGTTAGTTATCTGACGATTAATGTGTCACAGTTTTATCGGAATCCGCAACAGTGGGAAAATTTTGAACACGAGATGATCCCATATTTAAAAAAAGAATATGGCGATACATTTACAATCTGGAGTGCTGCCTGTTCGACAGGGGACGAGCCTTATACAATTGCAATGATCTTATCGGAATATGTTCCTTTATCTAAAATCCATATTATCGCAACCGATTTGGATGAAGATGTCCTTGCTTTTGCAAAAGAAGGTATCTATCCGGCGAAAAGTCTGTCGGATCTGCCACATCGGTTTTTAGATAAGCATTTTAAAAAAGTGGATGACAATCATTATGCAATCAACAGTGAAATCAAACGATGTGTAGAATTTAAAAAGCATAATTTGTTAAAAGATCCTTATTTTAAGCATATCCATATGGTTGTCTGCCGCAATGTTGTGATTTACTTTACGGATGAAGCAAAGGATCAGGTATACAAAGGATTTCACCAGGCACTTGAGCCAGAAGGAATCCTGTTTATCGGAAGTACGGAACAGATCCTGCATGCAAAGGAACTTGGTTTTCAGTCTATACGTACTTTTTTTTATAAAAAAGTGTAGAGAAGACATTATTTTATTGGAAAATCGTTAAAAAATCGATAAATATAAAAATAAAGCTTGCAGGAACGATTTCTGTATGCTATATTTAGATAGTTGTGAAAAAGGGATGGTCCTCTAGTGCAAAGTGCATTAAGAACGTCTAAATTATGTAGGAGGTCACACAAATGGCATTAAGTGCAAACGAAATCATTAAGAACATTGAGACAGCACAGTTGAAGCAGGATGTTGCAGACTTTAACGTTGGTGATACTGTAAAGGTATACGCTAAGATTAAAGAGGGTAACAGAGAAAGAGTCCAGGCATTTGAAGGAACTGTACTTAAGAGACAGGGTGGAAGCAACCGTGAGACATTCACAGTTCGTAAAAATTCAAATGGTGTTGGCGTAGAGAAGACATGGCCATTGCACAGCCCAACGATCGAAAAGATCGAGGTTATCCGTAAAGGTAAAGTAAGACGTGCAAAGCTGAATTACTTACGTGATCGTGTTGGTAAGAAGGCGAAGGTTAAGGAACTTGTAAAGTAATACTTGCGACGACAATGAATGCTTGCCCCCAGATTCATCTTAATCTGGGGGTGTTTTCAATTATGACGAATTCGGCCGGAGGATGCAGATGGGACATAGAGCATCAAAAAGTTATTATGATAAACACAATTTATCGAGATATGTGTCAAAACGGAATTCCAAGATCAAACGTTTTTTTAAGAGCTTTGGAAAATGGATTTTGCTTGTTTTTATTGCAATTATTTTTGGTTACGCAGTGGTGACATTTGGATTTCAGACCGTAACAGTTGTCGGACCGTCCATGAATCCGACGCTGGAGGATTCCCAGGTTGTTTTTGTTAATAAGATTGTTTATCGGTTTTCGGATATCAAACGGTATGATGTGATTGCATTTTCCAAGGTTGGAGATGAAAACCAATATTATGATATTAAACGTGTGATCGGACTGCCGGAAGAAAACGTGCGGATCTCAAATGGCGATATCTATATCAATGGGGAGCGGCGTAGTGATGTGCCGTTCGAGATGGCAATCCAGATCAGCGGTGTAGCAGAGGATGAAATCACACTTGGGGAAGATGAATATTTTGTAATGGGGGACAATGTTAACAACAGCGAGGACAGCCGGTATACGAACGTCGGGAATATATCCAAAACAGAAATTACAGGGAAAGTTGTATCGATTGTTCTTCCACGCAGTGCTAAAGGAAAGGTAAAATAAACGATGAATATTCAATGGTATCCGGGTCATATGACAAAAGCGAAACGTATGATGCAGGAAAATATTAAATTAATTGATATTGTGATTGAGCTGTTGGATGCGAGAGCGCCACTCTCGAGTAAAAATCCGGATATTGATACGCTTGCAGCCAATAAATCCCGTATGGTAATTCTGAACAAAGCGGATATGGCAGATGCGAAGAAAACTGCAAAATGGGAAACCTATTTTAAGTCGAAGGGCTTTTTCGTGCTGAGTATGGATTCACGGAAAAATTCAGGTATGAAACCTGTCTCTGACACAATCCGGGAAGCATGCAGGGAAAAAATCGAGCGTGACAGGAAACGAGGTATCATCAATCGTCCGATCCGTGCAATGATTGTCGGTATTCCAAATGTCGGAAAGTCAACGTTTATCAATTCCTATGCAAAAAAATCCTGCACGAAAGTTGGAAATAAACCGGGTGTCACGAAAGGAAAACAGTGGATTCGGATTGGTAAAGATGTGGAACTTCTTGATACACCGGGTATTTTATGGCCAAAATTCGAAGACCAGGAGGTCGGACTCCGTCTGGCATATATTGGATCAATCAATGATGAAATACTGACCAAAAGTGAGCTTGCGTTAAAATTCATAGAATTTTTAAAATTTAATTATTGTAATGCACTTGCAGACAGGTATAATATAGATATAGATTTCAAAAATTCTGAAAACTTTGAGATATTAAAGCAGATTGCGATTGCAAGAGCTTGTTTGTTAAAAGGAAATGAGCCGGATCTTGATAAAGCAGCTTCTATCGTATTCGATGATTTTCGCGCCGGAAGACTGGGGCGTATCACGCTGGAAGAGATAACGGAGTAGGGAGTATAGAAATGAAAAAGAAAAAGAAGGATGAAATGGCAGACACAGAAGTGAAGACTGTGCAGGCAGAAAAGAAGGAAGCAGATATAACAGAGAAAGCAGAAAAAAAGGAAGCGGATGCAGCCAATCAGGATAAAGAGGCGAAAGAGACGGAAGATATCACAAAAAAAGCCGAAGAAGAAGCCAAAGAGATTGTATCCTATGACGAGGAAGGAAATCCAATTCTAAAAAAGAAACGCAAAAAGAAAAAAGATAAAAAGCCAGAGGAAATAAATATCGTAAAAGAGCTTTTGAGTCTGATTATTTATATTGGAATTGTTGTTTTAATCTGTTATTTTATATTGAATTTCGTTGGCTGCCGGTCAAAAGTAGATGGTTCTTCCATGAACCCGACGCTGGAAGATAAGGATAATTTGTGGGTTGATAAATTATCTTATACATTTGGTGATCCAAAGCGGTTTGATATCATTATTTTCAATTACGATGAGAATACGACGTATGTCAAGCGTGTGATCGGGCTGCCTGGTGAAACTGTGCGTATTGACCAGAATGGCAATATTTATATCAACGGAAAATTATTGAAAGAAAATTATGGCAAAGAGACAATCTTAAATAATGGACGAGCCGGCTCAGAGGTATATCTGGGATCGGATGAATATTTTGTGCTTGGAGATAACCGGAATAACAGTATTGACAGCCGGTGGTCAGATGTCGGAAATGTCAGCCGCGAAGATATTGTCGGTAAGGTTGTGCTACGAATTTATCCATTTAAGAAATTTGGATTGATCAAATAAACAAAAAGGACTGTGTGTCTTTGCACAGTCCTTATTTTGCAATTTGGATATTCTATCCGAAAGCAGTTTTTCGGTATTTGTTTGCAGAGAAATGTGACTTAGTTTTATATGAGGAGAAAAGACAATGAACATGCAGGAGATAAAAGCCGCCTATCAGGCGCTTGATCCGGACGATGTATTGCAATTGCAGCAATTTATACAGCTGTATGAGTCGGACGCACGCAGCGGTGTGCAGACAATAGTCGGACAGACGCGAAAAAAACTTGATCAGCTCCGGGCTGAATATGAAAGATCAAAGAAGATGCTTGCGTTTGAAAACCAATATCATGCGATGGGTTATAAGTATATCTGTGGGATTGATGAGGTTGGCAGAGGGCCGCTTGCGGGACCGGTTGTGGCATGTGCAGTCATCCTGCCGGTGGACGAGATGATTCTTCATTTGAATGATTCCAAACAGGTTCCAAGAAAGAAACGGGAAATCCTCTATGATATCATTCGGGAGAAAGCGGCTGCTTATGGTATCGGTGTTGTATCCGAAAAAAGAATTGATGAAATCAATATATTACAGGCAACCTATGAAGCGATGCGTATGGCAATTTCAAATCTCAAAGTCACGCCGGATCTTCTGTTAAATGATGCGGTTAAGATTCCACAGGTAGATATAAAGCAGATCCCAATCGTAAAAGGAGATACATTGTCAGCAAGTATCGCCGCAGCGAGTATTGTGGCCAAAGTGACAAGAGACCGTATGATGGTGGAATATGATAAAGTATATCCGGGATATGACTTTGCGAGTAATATGGGATATGGAAGCGCAAAACACTATGCCGGATTAGATCAGTTCGGACCATGTGAGATACACCGTAGAACATTTATAAAGGGCTATGTATGAATATTGAAAGCGGAAATTTTCAATTTTATAAAAATGCAGGTGAGATTACGCGTGCAGATGCCCGTGGACAGGCTGTCATAAATGATGCCAGCCAGGCGGGAAAGGATGCATCGGTTTCCGGAAATGCAATCCTGTCCCAGGCGCAGGAAGGGCAGACATTTACCGGGCAAGTCGTAGATATCAATGGCATGCAGGTGACAATCCAGATGGAGGGAAATCAGATGCTTCAGGCACGCATGGCGGAAGCAATGAATCTGAATATGGGTGATTCCATAGCATTTCTTGTGAAAGAAAATACGGGAAACGTAGTCACGATCAAGCCGCTTGCTACAGATATGCAGTCGATGAAAAACCAGACAATCTTTGATCTGCTTGAAAAAAATCAGTTGTCACCGTCGGATAAAAATTATCAGATTGCAGAGGCACTTTTATCCGAAAATATGCCGGCAGATCGTACAAGTATGCAAAAGATTTTGCAACAGGCTTACCGGTATCCGGAGGTAGATGTTCAGACAATCGTATCTATGAACAAGATGAATCTGCCTGTCACGGAAGAAACAATTGCCGGGTTTGAACAATATCAGACGAATCAGCATGCGATGATGCAGGCACTTTCCGGAATGACGGAGGAACTGACAACTTATATGTCCAATCCGGAAGGTATGCAGGAGATGCTTTCTATCCTATCGGACACACAGGATATACCGTTTTTGGATATGGATGTGCTGCTTCGGACAGACGGACAAGGCGGGGAAACGACAGCGGATATATTGAATCCTGCGACAGAGCATGCCGGATTACAGAAGGAAGGAATATCCGGAACCGTGCCGGGGATATCTGCAGAGCAGATTGCTGCTTATGCAGAAAAGTTTGGTATGGCAGAAGGAGAAATTTCCGGTATCATAGACCAGCTTTTGAATATGCATCTGAGCGCACAGACGATACAGACCGTTTTTGATCAATCAGATACGCCGATGCAGCTTGCAAATCATTTGCAGACGCTTGTATCTGCGGCTGTAGATCATGCAGTGAGCGATACGGAAAAGTTGAAAGAATTTTTTGCTTCTGACAACATGAAAGCGCTGCTGGAGACAGCTGTGAAAGATAAATTCACATTGAATCCGGAGAAGATGGAACAACCACAGGAACTTTCGGATTTGTATAAGCATATCTATGAAAAGATGGATCGCCTTATGCAGCAGATGGGTGGCCAGGGCAATCCGTCCGGGCAGCATTTGTCGGAATCGGCAAAAGGCATGCAGGAACGAATCTTGTTTTTGCAAAACTTAAGCAATCTTTTTCCGTATGCACAGCTTCCGGTGCGGATGGAAGGAAGAGATGGCAATGCGGATTTGTTTGTTTATATGAATAAAAAGCGGTTACAGGAAAAAAAGGAAGATGTCAGTGCTTTGCTTCATCTGGATATGGAATTTCTTGGACCGACAGATGTGCATGTGTCTTTGCGGGGCACGATGGTTCATACAAAGTTTTATGTGGAAGATGAGGAGAGCGCGAAGCTGATCGATGCACATATGAACCAGCTTGAACAGGCAGTTGCGGAAAATGGATATTCGTTAACAAACGAAGTAATCATGCGGGAGCCGACACTGCATCCGGAAACAGAGAAGAATGCCGTGATAAAAGAGATGTTTGGCGATGATGACATAGAAAAAAGCGTGAAACGGTATTCGTTTGATGTTCGGATGTAGCGTGAAACGTGCAAAGCAGCATATTTTGATAAATCAGAGGAAGCGGGGAATCAATGAATGGCTCAGAATTTTAATGTAGACACAAAGAAAAAAGAAGAAAAGAAAAAAGCGGTAGCACTTGTCTACGAGCCGGGAAACGAAGCGCCTCAGGTTGTCGCATCCGGAAAAGGTGTGATCGCGGAGCGTATCATTGATACAGCAAAAAAAAGTGATGTGCCGCTTTACAAGGATACCGATCTTACAAATACGCTTTTGAATCTGGATATTGGTGAGTGTATCCCACCGGAACTGTATGGTGTCGTTGCGGAAATTTTAGTCTATGTTGACCGGATGGACAAGCTGCGTGCCAAGATAAAAAAATAGGAATATAAGAGGATAAAAATGAGCGATATACCTTATAATAAAAGAATGGTCGGTACGGAAAAAGAAGAACTAGCGGCCGATTATCTGCGGAAAAAGGGCTATTTTATTATAGAAAAAAACTACCGTGTCAGACAGGGGGAAATCGATCTCGTTGCCCGGGATGGAAGCTGTATCGTATTTGTCGAAGTCAAATATCGTGCCGGTCTAAGGAGCGGAGATGCGTTAGAGGCTGTAACGCGCTCAAAGATACGCCAGATATCCAGGATCGCGCTTTTTTATCTGAATCAGAAAAAAATCAATATCGATAGCACGCCAATCCGGTTTGACGTAATCGGGATTAACGGGGATGCTGTCACACATATTGAAAATGCGTTTGATTTTTGCATGTGAACAACGCAGCATATATCATATCAGGAGAATTTAAATGAGACCAGAACAATTTAACTTGAAAGTAAATCCGGAGGCGCTCGTAAAGCGGACAGAAGAACAGCTGCATTTTCTGGGGGCGCGGACCACATATTTTGATAATGCGAACGTAGAGGGCGTGTGTGTGCCGGTTCCGGTTCTTAAGTATAAAATATTTGATTCGTATCCGGATGTCTTTGTCGGTTTTTCAACCAGATTGGGTGGTGTGAGCAAAGATTATCTTGGAAGCATGAATTTAAGTTTTACACGTGGGGATGACAAACTATGTGTGATGGAAAATCACAGGCGGTTTGCGTCTGCATGTGGGTATGATGAAAAGAAACTTGTATTTTCGGATCAGGTACATAAGACAAAACTTCGGATTGTCACAAAAGAAGATATGGGCAAAGGAATCTATAAAGACAGGGATTTTTCGGAAATTGACGGACTCCTTACGCAGGAAACAGAGATTCCGCTTATGACGTTCTACGCTGATTGTGTGCCGCTTTTTTTATATGATCCGGTACAACGTGTAATCGCGACAGCACATTCCGGCTGGCGGGGAACGGTTGGACGAATCGGACTTCTTGTCGTGAGGAAAATGCAGGAAGTGTTCGGTTCAAAGCCGGAAGATATCATCTGTGCGATAGGTCCATCAATCTGCAAGTCGTGCTATGAAGTAAGCAGGGATGTGGCAGATGCCTGCGAAGTCTATACACAGACACAGCGGGAGGCTTTGTTAGAAGACAAAGGAAACGGAAAATACCAGCTTGATCTGCATCAGGCATGTTATTATAATTTTACGGATGCAGGAGTTTTGCCAGAACATATCGCGATGCCGGACTTATGTACCTGCTGCAATCCGGACATGTTTTTTTCGCATCGTGCTTCAGGAGGAAAACGAGGGAATCTGGCCGGCGTGATTTATTTGCACAAACCAGAAACGACGAAATTGGATCAATAGAAAATCTTGATAACATAGGAAACAGATATGAAGCGACATAAAATAACAAAAATTGAAGAAGGCGGAATCGCCGAAGAACTTGGAATCGAGGCAGGTGATTTCCTTCTTGCAATCAACGACAAGGAAATTGAAGATATATTTGACTATGACTTTCTGATCAACGATGAGTATCTCGAAGTGCTGATCGAGAAAGCAGATGGAGAAGAATGGCTGTTAGAAGTCGAAAAAGATTACGATGAAGACCTCGGTATGGAATTTGGCGAATCTTTGATGGATGAATACAGAAGCTGCTTTAACAAATGTGTATTCTGTTTTATCGATCAGAATCCACCAGGCATGCGGGAAACGATTTATTTTAAGGATGATGATACGCGTCTGTCTTTTTTACAGGGAAATTATGTGACACTCACAAACATGAAAGAAAAAGATATCAGACGGATTATTGACTATAAGCTTGCCCCAATCAATATTTCTGTGCATACGACGAATCCGGAGCTCCGCTGCCGGATGCTGCATAACCGGTTTGCCGGAAAAGTAATGGATTATATAAAGATGCTTTATGATGCAGACATCCCGATGAATGCACAGGTTGTATTGTGTAAAGGAATCAATGATGGCGAGGAACTGCGCCGGACAATCGGTGATCTGCTTGCCTATGCACCGACGATTGAGAGTTTGTCTATCGTTCCGGTCGGATTGTCCAAATACCGGGATGGATTGTGCCAGTTAGAAAGCTTTACGAAAGAGGATGCAAGGGAAGTCATCTCAATCATTGAGGGCTTTCAGCAGCAGGCGATGGAGAAGTTCGGCGAGCATTTCGTACACGCGAGCGATGAGTGGTATATTACTGCCGGGTATGATCTGCCGGAGGAGGAACGCTATGACGGATACATCCAGTTAGAAAATGGTGTCGGTATGACAAGACTGTTTTTGACAGAGGCGCAGGATGCTGTGGATATGTATCTCGAAGATCATGATGGCAAGCCTTGGGATGGAAAACGGAAGGTCTCGACGATAACCGGATTGATTGCTTATGATTACGTCTGTCAGGTGGCAGAGATATACAAGCAGGCGGCACCCGGGCTTGATCTGCAGGTGTTCCCAATCCGGAACGATTTCTTCGGTGAGAAGATTACTGTGACCGGACTTCTGACCGGACAGGATATTGTGAAGCAGTTAGAAGGAAAGGATCTCGGTGAAGCGTTGTTCCTTCCAAGCCAGATCGTGAAGGCGGATGAGCCGATTTTCCTTGACGATATGACGGTGGACGAATTGCAAAATGCTTTACAAGTACCTGTGATTATTGTACAATCAAGCGGTGTGGATTTATTTAACAAAATGATAGAAATGGAGAAAAGAACATGAGCAGACCGGTTGTAGCTATCGTCGGCAGGCCGAATGTCGGAAAATCAACATTGTTTAATACGCTGGCAGGCGATCGTATCTCGATCGTGCAGGACACGCCAGGTGTGACGAGAGATCGGATCTATGCCGATGTAACGTGGTTGAATTATAATTTTACAATTGTGGATACGGGTGGTATCGAGCCGGAATCCGATGATATTATATTGAAGAGTATGCGGGAACAGGCGGAAATCGCGATTGAGACCGCGGATGTGATTTTATTTGTGACAGATGTCCGTCAGGGGCTTATCGATGCAGATGGAAAAGTTGCAGATATGCTGCGACGTTCCAAAAAGCCAATCGTGCTTGTCGTAAATAAGGTTGATAATTTCGATAAATTTATGCCGGATGTGTATGAGTTTTATAATCTTGGACTGGGCGATCCGCAGCCAGTCTCGGCGGCATCCCAGCTTGGACTCGGTGATATGCTTGATGAGGTAGTCAAGCATTTTGGCGAGAATGCGCTGAAGGAGGAAGAAGATGAGCGTCCGCGTATTGCGATTATTGGAAAGCCAAACGTAGGGAAATCTTCTATTATCAACAAATTGCTCGGGGAAGACCGTGTGATTGTGTCTGATATTGCCGGTACAACACGTGACGCGATTGATACAACAATCAAGCGAAACGGCACGGAATATGTATTTATTGATACGGCAGGACTACGTCGGAAGAATAAGATTAAGGAAGAAATCGAGCGTTACAGTATCATCCGTACGGTAGCAGCGGTGGAACGGTGCAATGTGGCAGTGCTTGTCATTGATGCGACGGAGGGAATCACAGACCAGGATGCGAAGATCGCAGGTATCGCCCACGAGCGCGGCAAAGGTATGATCATTGCTGTGAATAAATGGGATGCGATAGAAAAAAATGATAAGACGATGAAAAAGTTCACGGACGATGTGCGCGACAAACTTTCCTATATGCCTTATGCGGAACTGATATTTATCTCTGCACAGACGGGGCAGCGTCTTCCGAAGCTTTTTGAGACAATCGACATGGTCATCGAGAATCATTCGCTTCGGATTGCAACAGGCGTTTTGAATGAGATTATGGCAGAAGCGGTGGCGTTGAACCAGCCGCCTTCAGACAAAGGAAAACGTCTGAGACTGTATTATATTACACAGGTGTCAGTCAAGCCGCCGACGTTCGTGATATTTGTAAATGATAAAGAATTGATGCATTTTTCTTATACGAGATACATCGAGAACAAAATCAGAGAGGCGTTTGGGTTTAAGGGAACGCCATTAAAGTTTATTATACGGGAGAGGAAAGAAAAGTAATCATGATACCAGCCAGAGTGATATGTCTGTTCGGTGGATATGTATTTGGACTGCTGCAGACATCTTATATTTATGGAAGAATGAAAGGAATCGATATCAGGGAACATGGAAGTGGAAATGCCGGAACGACCAATGCACTTCGTGTGCTTGGCAAGAAAGCAGGGTTGATTGTTTTTCTGGGAGATCTTTTCAAGGCAATCATTGCAAGTGTGATTGTTCACATCGTGATCGGACATCTGTATCCAAACGAAGTATATCTGTATCTTGCATATACCGGACTTGGCACGGTGCTTGGACATAATTTTCCGTGTTATCTGCATTTTAAAGGCGGAAAGGGAATCGCAACAACAGCCGGAATTATCGTTGGATTTTTAGATCCGGTGATCATTGTCAGCTGTCTGATTGCATTTATTGTGATTGTTGCAATCACCAGATATGTCTCCCTTGGCTCTATCACCATCGTGACGATGTTCTGTATCGAGTACGCGATTTTCGCATTTCATGGAAGATACAGCTTTGATCTGGCAAGTGCAGCATCGTATCATGCGATGGTAGAGAGTGTGATCGTGGTAGCGGTGATATGCGGAATGGCAATCGTGCGGCATCATGCGAACATCGTGCGTCTGCTGCACCACGAGGAAAACAAATTAGGTGCAAAGAAAATGGCTTAAGCAGATAGAAAAACAGGGGGTAAATAAGATGAAAATAGGGATACTTGGTGCCGGAAGCTGGGGAACCGCTTTAACGGTATTGTTATCAGACAATGGGCATGATGTCACAGTCTGGTCTGTCGATGCAAAAGAAATCGAGATGTTGGATACAAAGAGGGAACATCTGACAAAACTTCCGGGTGTGAAGCTTCCGGATTCGGTTCGTTTTACAACGGATGAGAAGGAAGTATGCAAAGATGCAGAACTTCTTGTCATGGTAGTACCATCTCCGTTTGTCAGAAGTACAGCAAAACGGATTGCTCCATACATACATGAGACACAGACGATTGTGAATGTCTCCAAAGGGATTGAAGAAGAGACATTGATGACTCTGACGGAAGTAATTCAGGATGAAATCCCGGATTGTAACGTCGGCGTATTATCCGGACCGAGCCATGCAGAAGAAGTTGGAAAGCGTATGCCAACGACAGTCGTTGCAGGAGCAAAAGACAAAGAGACAGCGCTTTTGATCCAGGATGCTTTTATGAGCGATTATTTCCGTGTCTATGTAAGCCCGGATGTGATAGGCATCGAACTGGGTGGTTCTTTAAAAAATGTGATCGCACTGGCAGCCGGCGTTGGAGACGGGCTTGGTTGTGGCGACAATGCGAAAGCGGCGATCATCACACGTGGAATCGCAGAAATCATCCGGCTCGGAACTGCGATGGGCGGTAAACTTGAGACGTTTTCCGGGTTGTCCGGAATCGGTGATCTGATTGTAACTTGTGAAAGTAAGCATAGCCGGAACCGGAAAGCCGGGTTCCTGATGGGACAGGGCAAGACGTACAAGGAAGCGATGGATGAAGTGAAAATGGTTGTAGAAGGTGTCTATTCTGCGAAGGCAGCATATAAACTTTCTAAAAAATATGGCATTGAGATGCCGATTGTTTCTGTTGTAAACAAACTTCTCTTTGAAAATCTGAATGCAAAGGAAGGCATGAAGATGCTTCTTACAAGAAACCGGACATCGGAATCTTCAAGCCTTACATGGGATTAGTATATAGACGAATAAGCAGACACGTACAGTCATAAAAATTGTTTCGACGCATATAGTATATAGAGTTATTGAACATGTGTAAGAAATGATAGGAGGCAAGTACGTGGATGGATATTTATAAGGATATAGAGACACGAACCAACGGTGAAATCTATATTGGTGTTGTAGGACCGGTACGGACAGGAAAGTCAACATTCATCAAGCGGTTTATGGAGCTGATGGTGCTTCCGGCGATTGCAGACGAAAATAGCAGAAAACGTGCTATGGATGAATTGCCACAGTCAGCGGCAGGCAAAACGGTCATGACAACAGAACCGAAGTTTATTCCAAAAGAGGCAGTGGAAGTACTGTTTGAGGATGGCGTCCGGTTTCAATGTCGTCTGATCGACTGTGTCGGTTATATGGTACAGGGTGCGGAAGGACACGAAGAAGACGGAAAAGAGCGCCTCGTAAAGACACCATGGTTTGATTATGATATTCCGTTTACAAAAGCTGCGGAAATCGGTACAAAAAAGGTGATTTATGATCACTCGACCGTTGGAATCGTCGTTACATGTGATGATACGGTTTCGGAGCTTGGAAGAACTTCCTATATCCAGCCGGAGATGCAGACGATACAGGAGTTAAAATCGATTGGAAAGCCGTTTGTTGTCCTGCTTAACAGCCGAAGACCTGCAAGTTCGGAGACAATAGAGCTTGCTGGAAAGATGGAAGCAGAGTATGGGGTATCCGTGCTTCCGGTTAATTGCGACCAGCTTCGGAAAACAGATGTTGTACATATATTTGAAGCGCTCCTGCTTGATTTTCCGGTTACCTGTGTGAGATTTACGATACCAAAGTGGGTGGAAGCTTTAGACCTCCAGGAAGAAATCAAACAAAAGGTTATAGAAAAAACGAACGGGATTTTTGCAAAACTGTGTCTGATGAAAGATGCGGCAAACTATGTGTTTGAGGAAGATGATTATATACAGTCCATCCGTATACAGTCGATAAACCTTTCGGATGGTTCCGTCGATCTTTTTCTCTCTCTGAAACCGGAATATTATTATGCGATGCTCTCGGAGATTATGGGAGAAACGATTAAAACCGAGTACGATTTTATAAGAGCAGTCAAAGTATTGGCAAAGACAAAATCGCAATGTGCAAAAGTAAGTGACGCGTTGTTTCAGTCGATTAAGACAGGATATGGTTCGGTCACACCGGATACGGAGGATATTCGTCTCGGAAAACCGGAGATCATCAAATCCGGGAATAAGTTTGGTGTGAAATTGACAGCACAGGCACCTTCCATCCATCTGATCAAGGCGAATATCACGACGGAGATTGCACCGATCGTCGGCTCGGAAGAGCAGGCAAAAGATCTGATTTCGTACATCCAGCAGGATGAGGAAAAACAGGATGGCATCTGGGATGTCAATATATTTGGAAAGACTGTGCGGCAGCTTGTGGAGGATGGACTTTCTGCAAAGGTGAATAAAATCACGCAGGAAAGCCAGCAGAAACTACAGGATACGATGGAGAAGATCGTCAATGATTCGAATGGCGGGATGGTTTGCATTATTATTTAAGAGATGATAGAATAACCAGATATGGACGAGAAATTAGAATTTAAGATCAATCAGTTTGAAGGTCCGCTTGATCTGCTGCTGCATTTGATCGACAAGAATAAATTCAATATATTTGATATTCCGATTGTTGAGATTACAGAGCAATACCTTGATTATCTAAACCGGATGCAGGAAGAAAACTTAGATGTGATGAGTGAATTTCTTGTGATGGCAGCAACATTGATTTCAATCAAAGCAAAGATGCTGCTGCCACGCGAGGAAAAAGAAGAGGAAGAAGAGGAAGATCCGCGGGCGGAACTTGTCAGAAGACTGCTCGAATACAAGATGTATAAATATGCATCCTTAGAACTCCGGGATATGAATTTGGATGCCGGGAAGAATTATTATAAGCCGGCAACGATTCCAAAAGAAGTACGGGAATACAAGGAGGAGATTGATCCGGCAGATGTAATCGGGGATGTGACACTTGCAAAGCTCAACGAGATATTTACACAGGTGATGAAACGTACGGTTGACCGTGTCGATCCAGTGCGAAGCAAGTTTGGAACGATTGAAAAGGATGAAGTCCGGATCGAGGATAAGATGGATGAAATCCGGAATGGAATCCGTGGATTAAAAGGTATCAATTTCAAGACGTTATTGGAGATACAGGCGTCTAAGATCAATATCATTGTTACATTTATGGCAATCTTAGAGCTTATGAAAGTCGGAGATATTACAATCAGGCAGGATGAATTGTTTGGAGATATCATGATTGATTCTCTCGAGGCATAGAAAAACCGGAGCCAATCCAGAAAAAAACTTGTGACAGGAATGGAGGATACATACGATGGAAGAAAGTGTAAAAAAAACAGAGGCTGCAATTGAGGCAGTTCTTTTTTCCATGGGAGATGCAGTTGAATTAAAAGATTTATCGGATGTATTGCAAATGGATGTCAATACCGTACAAAAGATCATAGAGGATATGATGGCTCGCTATGAGGAAGAAGACCGCGGAATCAAGATTGTGAAGCTTGAAAATTCCTATCAGCTATGTACCAAAAATGAATATTATGATATTTTATCAAATCTTGTGAATATTCCTAAAAAACACAGTCTGACAGATTCTCTGATGGAGACACTTTCCATCGTGGCGTACAAACAACCGGTAACCAGACAGGAGATTGAGGCAATCCGTGGTGTGTCCTGTGTGCATGCAATCAACCGGCTTGTAGAATACAATCTAATTACAGAAGTTGGAAGATTAGATGCAGTCGGCAGACCGATTTTGTTTGGAACGACCGAAGATTTTTTGCGTTGTTTTGGGGTATCTTCGATGGACGAGCTTCCATCTATTACACCGGATAAGATTGAACGGTTCCGTCAGGAAGCGATGGAAGAAGTCAATGTCAAAGTAGAAGTATGACAGGCTGCAATCATTTACCAACAAAAAAAGTATCTGTATGATGCAGATACTTTTTTGTTTTATTTTATAATATGCTGTCGATATTGATATCCGGCTGTTTGGACAAATCAATAAAATTGTCTTTCGTCTGTACCATCGGTTTGGAAAGCCGGATTTTGTTGATAAAGACGATGTTCCCTTCTTCTCCGTTGCTTAGACGTACTTTGCAATTGAGATAACTGTTCACAACATGCTCTAAGAACGTGAGCAGAAATTTTGGGTTGTATTTTTTGAGACCGTCTTCTTCAAACATTGTGATCACTTTAAACGGACTGATTGGTCCGCGGTAAACCCGTTTCGCTGTCATAGCTTCGTATATATCTGCAATTGTGACAATCTGGGCACACCAGTCGATTTTGTCTGCAGGAAGGCCGAGCGGGTACCCGGATCCATCGCATTTTTCATGGTGCATCAGTGCAGCATACTGGATATGCGGGTCCACGTTTTTTTTCTTTAAGAGCTGGTACCCTTTTGTTGGATGCGTTTTGATGATCGCAAATTCATTATCGGTCAGTTTCCCCGGCTTTTTTAAAATTGCATCCGGGATCAGAAGTTTTCCGATATCGTGGAACAGACCACATGCCGTGATCAGCTTTTTGTCATCGGCCGATAAGTGCAGCCAGTCTGCAAAAATGTTACAGATCAATGCGACGTTTAGCGAGTGTTTAAATGTGGAATCATCGTAATTTTTCATCGTGGAAAGCATTGTGAAGATTCCGAGAGGGGAATCGTTTAATGCACGCATCGTCAGCATGGTATTTTGAATCATCAAATCAACATCAATCGGTGCATTTTTATAGACGATATCATTCAAATGATCTCCCATTTCTTCCACGCTTTTTTCGTAGCGGCGGACAAATTTTTTAAATTGTGGTTTTTCTTCGAATTTTTTTTCACTTAATTCGGAAGAAATTGTCTCCTCCGTCTTTTCCGCTTCCTGTCGTATCGTATCAGAGACATCAACAAACACAACATCATTCCCGGAAAGCATCTGAATGATACTTTGCGTAAGAATGGTATCTTTTGGTATGATCAGTTTCCCTTTGTTTGAATATGTGTCGGAAAGCGTAACCATGCCTTCCTCTAATTCGGATGTAAAAAGAGTTGCCATATGCCTCATCCTTTGTTAAATAATCTATCTGTATTGTACAGGATGTTGGAATTTATTTCAATTATAAAGTCTAGCTTACAGAAAAGATTCATATAATGGCAGTAAAGATTTCGGAAAGCCCAATCGAAGACAGGAAACCTTATGTGTTTTTTGGGGAGGGGAATATTGAACAGGACATGGAACAAGATATGGAAAATAATTTTATCATATTTGCTGATTGCAGCGTGCCTGATCTGTATGAAAGCAGATGTGGCTTTTGCCGAAGACGCAGTTTTGTTACATGCGAAAGCCGCAGTTTTGATGGATGGAGATACCGGGCGCGTGCTATATGGAAAAAATGAAACAGAGATTCTTCCGATGGCGAGTACAACCAAGATCATGACATTGATCCTTGCACTTGAGTATGGAAATCCGGAGGACCTGGTCACAGTAAGCAGTTATGCAGCAAAGATGCCGGATGTTAAATTAGGTATGCGGACAGGCGAACAGTACAGGCTTTTGGATCTGCTTTATTCAATGATGTTAGAAAGTCACAACGACAGTGCATGTGCGGTTGCAGAACATATCGGAGGAAGTGTGGAATCGTTTGCCAAAATGATGAACCGGAAAGCCGAGGAACTTGGACTTATATCGACATATTTTATTACGCCAAATGGACTTGATGCAGAAGATGCACATGGTGTGCACAGCACTTCTGCAAGAGATTTGGCGAAACTGATGCGTTATTGTGTATTTATTTCTGAAAAAAAGGATGCGTTCCGGAAAATCTGCCAGACAAGACAGTATTCATTTTCCAATCAGGAAAAGACCCGCAGCTTTGCGCTTTATAATAAAAATGCGCTGCTTGACCAGATGGAGGGGGTCATCGCCGGGAAAACCGGATTTACGGGGGATGCCGGATATTGTTATGTATGTGCCGTTACAATCGAGGGAAAACAGTTTATTGTTTCCTTGCTCGCATGTGGCTGGCCGCACAACAGACAGTATAAGTGGGCAGATACAAAAACACTTTTAACATATGGAAACAATCGGTATCATTTTAAGACAATTGATTTTTCTGAATTCTCTGTTCCAAGGATTTCGGTAAAAAACGGACAAAAAAATGAGATATCCTGTGCATGTAGCGGAAAACAGAATATGCTGCTTGCAGAAGATGAGAAATTATATGTGCGTGTAAAAGAAAATCAGAATTTGCGCGCTCCGGCTGCAGTGGGGGATACTGCCGGGACACTTTATTTATGCTGTGGAGATGCTATCCTTGCAAAAAAAGACATTTATTGCACAGAAGCTGTAGACGAAAAAGATTTTTCTTATTACCAAAGGCTTGTTTTCGATTGCTTTTTTTATTAGAGTATGGTTTCTTATTGTATGTAGAGACCATTCCCGGACGTTTTGCATATAATAGAGTATCGTAAGGAGGATATGGCAGGTTATGCATGATATCATCATATATGGCCAAGATCCAAGAATGGAAAGTGCTGCACGCAGTTTTTATCATCTTGGATATGAAGTCTTTGAAAATCCGGATCAGAATATAGAACATTCCTGTGTCGTTGTTTCACCAAAGCTTTCTGCAGAAGAAGAGAGAAAGCTTTGTTCGTTTTTATTTGCCGGGCAGACGCTTTATTATGGTATATTATCACCGGAAAGTCTGCGGCAGATAAACGAAAAGGGGATTTTTGCAATATCGTACCTGCATCTTTATGATGTTGTGACAGAAAATGCAAAGCTCACCGCAAAGGGAATTTTGGAGATTGCAAAAAAGGATGTAGTCTTAAAAGAAAGTCATTGCCTGGTGCTTGGATATGGTCATTGCGGAAAAGCGATTGCACATGCACTTTCTCTTGCCGGTGCGCATGTAGATGTGGCTGTAAGAAGGAAGGAGCTTTCCGCCGAAATCGAAAGAGCTCACTTTGGTTATGTAAATATACGCCAAAGAGAGCGGCAGACATTTGATACGTATAGTTGTGTGTTTAACACAGTGCCTGCTTTGATTTTGGATGCAAAATGGCTGCAGTGTTTTTCTTTATCTGTCCGGATCTATGATATTGCTACAAGTCCGGGTGGAACCGATTTTTCGTATTGCAAAGAGCATGGAATCTCTGCCGGACTTTTTCCGGGAATCCCTGGTAAAATGTATCCGGAGGAAGCTGGACGAATCATTGTTTCCGGTATCGTAGAACAGGAAACTGCTATAAATCCGCCTTCGTAATAACAAAAAGGAGTCCGGGGTATGCAGACAGAATGTAATCTTGGTTTTGCGATTACAGGTTCTTTTTGTACATTTGAGAAGATAAAAAAAGAAATTGAGACTCTGCGGGAGCATGTGACAAGTATCACACCGATTTTTTCACAGCATGCCTATGAGATGGATACACGGTTTGCAAAGGCAGAAACCTTTGTGGAAGAGATAGAGACATTGACAGGAAGAAAGGCAATTCATACGATTACCGGGGCAGAACCAGTAGGCCCGAAAAAATTATTTGACGCACTTGTCATTGCTCCTTGCACCGGGAACACCTGTGCAAAACTCGCAAATGGGATTACAGACACACCGGTTTTGATGGCGGCAAAGTCCCATCTTCGAAACGGCAGACCGGTGATCCTTGCAATTTCAACAAATGATGCGCTTGGAATCAATTTGCAGAATATCGGAAAGCTCATGGTGATGAAGCATATTTATTTTGTTCCGTTTGGACAGGATGATGCAGAAAAAAAACCGAATTCCTGTGTGGCGGATATGACGAAAATTCTGGACACTATCAACCTCGCATTATCTGGCAGACAGATTCAGCCGGTGCTTTTATAGTAAAAAGAACGCGTATGTTTTTGGATACGCGTTCTTTTTTGTCTGATATGTGCAAATTACGCCTGACCTGACTAGAGCATATATTTTTCCATCCAGTAATTGACCTGAAGGAGATACGCGATCATCTGCGGGCCTGCCATGAGCTGGCCAAACCATGGCTTCCCGTATTCTTTTGGCTCGTCGAGAAATCGAAGAACTGCAGGGATGTTCAGGTAACTGCGCAGTGGGGAAGCGGTATCTGTGATTACTTCCCGCAGGCGGTCTGCGAGTATGTGTTCATATTCCGGATGGTATGTCTTTGGATAAGGACTTTTTGGACGTTTCATAACAGTTTCCGGAAGATATTTGGATGCACAGGCACGCAGCAGGCTTTTTGGGATTCCATCTTTGGATTTCACAGACCATGGAACATTAAATACATAGTCGATGACACGATGGTCCGCAAACGGAACCCTGGCTTCCAATCCGTGCTGCATGGAAGTTCGGTCCATGCGGTCTAACAGTGTCTGCATAAACCACCGGATATTCAGATATGTGATCTGACGCCTTTTTGTGTCGAGTGGGGATTCTTCCGGCAGGATATCGATTTCGGATAAGGTTGTATGATATGCATTTGCGATATATTTTTCCATCTGCATACTGGCGGCAAATTCCGGATGCAGGAGGGATTTCCGGAACGAAAGATCCATCGTCCATGGAAATGTGTCTGCCTGCAGCATCGTTTCGCGGTGAAACCATGGATATCCGCCGAATATCTCATCTGCACATTCGCCAGTCAGAGCGACTTTGTGCTTTTTGGCAACTTCACCACAGAAATATAAGAGGGAAGAATCTACATCTGCCATGGTCGGAAGACACCGGCTGTCAACAGAGTTTTCCAATAAATCTGCAAGCTTTGTATAAGAACAGGAAAGATAGATGTGATCGGTTTTCAGATAGTCTTTCATGATGTCCACATAAGGCCGGTCTTCACTTGGCTGGAAATTGTTTGCCTGAAAATAAATTTCATTTTCCGTAAAGTCAAAGGAGTAGGTTGTAAGTGGAGTTTCTTTTGGCAGAAAATGTCTGCATACAGCTGTCACATAGGAGGAGTCAACGCCGCCGGATAAAAATGTGGAAATCGGCACATCGGAAACCATCTGCATGCGGATACTGTCTTCTAGCAGCCAGGATGTTTTTTCAACGGTTTCTTCGTAGGTGTCGGTGTGAGGACGACTTGCAAGCCGATAGTAGTATTGGGACGAACAGTACTTCGGTGTATAAGTCAGGTATTCACCTGGTTTTAGTTCCCGTATTCCGGAAAAAACGCCTTTTCCATAGGTCTTAGCAGGGCCGAGAGAGAAAATCTCGTTTAGGCTGTTCATATCAATACAGGGACGGACTCTTGGGTATTCAAACAGTGTGTCAATCCGGGAAGCAAACACAATCGTCTTTCCTGTTTTTGTATAATATAAAGGCTTCACACCGAACCGGTCTCGATATAGATAAAGTGTGTTTCTCTGGCTGTCATAGATTGCTATGGCAAAAATGCCATTTAGTTCTTTGACAAAGCCTGGTCCGTAATGGCAGAAAGCGGCCAGGATGACTTCTGTGTCGGAATCGGTTTCAAATGAATAGTTCTTTTTTTGTAATGTTTTTTTTACATCTTTATAGTTGTATATCTCTCCGTTATATACGACATAATACGTGTTCCCGTTTTTTGTATAGGACATCGGCTGGTTCCCGTTTGCAAGGTCGATAATGGAAAGCCGCGTGTGTGCAAGACAGCAGGATTTTATGATTTTATGTCCATATGCATCCGGTCCCCGGTGCTGCATGGTGTGAATCATGTTGGTGAGTGTATGAAAGTTCTGCTTCGGATTTTCTGCATAATCCATATTAGGGTTAAAATAACCCGCGATGCCACACATACAGATGCTCCTTCACATTTTTTCTTATTATATTCATTTTCTCTGGCCTTGTTTCGTATAATGTATAAATTAAGCATGGAAGGTGCCTGTTCCACTTGCGTGGGTGGAAACGATGGAAGTAAAAATGAAGAAAAGTGGAAGAATAAAAAAAGCGATAGTCATAGGAATCCTGGCCTTTGCCATGACCGCGGGCTGTTTAAAGGATACAGGTGTAACATATGCTGCCCGGAAAGAGATGGATACCAGTCAGGATCCTTTGACAGATGGGCTTTGTATGCAGGCAAAGTCTGCAATTTTAATGGAGTTAGAGAGTGGAACGGTGCTGTATGAAAAAAATGCAGATGAGATGTTACGACCGGCATCTGTGACAAAAATCATGACACTACTTCTGATTTTTGAAGCAATCGAGCGGGGAGAGATTGCCTTGGAAGATACAGTTGTCGTATCGGAACATGCAGCATCCATGGGTGGATCGCAATGTTTCTTTGAAGCAGGGGAGACACAGACAGTACAGGATATGATCAAATGTATCGAAGTTGCATCCGGAAATGATGCGGCAGTCGCGATGGCGGAATATCTGGCCGGGTCGGAGGCTGCCTTTGTACAGCGGATGAATGAGAGGGCGAAAGAACTTGGCATGGAACATACACATTTTGAGAATGCATGTGGATTAGAAGTCCCAACGCATCAGATATCCGCAAAGGATATCGCGCTGATGTCAAGGCAGCTTGTCCTGTATCATCCGGATATTCTTACATATTCGACAATCTGGATGGATTCTATCACGCATAAAACAAAACGGGGTGAATCCAGGTTTGACCTTGCAAACACTAACAAGTTCCTGAATCTGTATGCCGGAGCAAACGGGTTAAAAACGGGATATACATCCCAGGCAAAATATTGTATGGCTGCGACAGCCACAAGAGAAGGGGTCACTTTGATTGCGGTGGTCATGGGTGCCGAGACGAAGGAGTTACGGAATAAACAGGCGATGCAGCTACTCGATTACGGATTTTCACAATGCAGCACGTATGTCGATACAGATGTTGTGCCGGATAAACTGGAGATACCGGTCAGAAATGGTATTTACAAAACAGTTTCTGTAAAACCGATAGAACAGCATACGATTACACTCGCAGCCATAAAACCGGATCAGGTCGAAAAAAAGATGTCTGTCTATCAAAATCTGAAAGCGCCGGTTGCAGAGGGGGATGCGGTCGCACAAATCCAGTATATGTATCAGGGAACGTGCATTGGAGAAGTGGTTCTGTATGCGGAACATGCAGTTCCAAAGCTGGATATAAAATATAGCTTTTCCGAGATATCCGGAAGAATATTTATGGCGAAATAGAAAAAGATAGAGTATAATAACATCCATGAAACAGAATTTGATCGTAACGAAATACAATTTTACAAATGCGAAGATTGCACACGATCTCCGTATCGTGATGCTCGCAGATCTGCATAATCAGATATATGGACTGGAAAACGCCAGACTGCTTTCGGCAATTGCCAAAGAAAAACCGGATATGATTCTGCTCCCTGGAGATATGATCGTCTGTCATACCGGGGAAGAAGATGGAAATTCAGAGACTGCGAGGACAATCCGGCGCATGACGGAGATTGCTCCGGTTTATTATTCCTATGGAAACCATGAACGGGGACTGCTTGAAAGTGTGCATGAAACAGATGGTTTATTTGAGAAGTATAGGAAAGAGCTCTCTCATGTGAAACATCTTTCTATCCTGAAAAATGAACATATTGCATTGCCGGATTTTCATGTGTGCATATATGGACTCGATTTACCAAGAGCATATTATACGCGTGTATTCAAAAAAACGCTTCACACAAATGTGTTAGATACATATATTGGAAAACCGGATCTGACGTGGTGTAATCTGATTTTAGCCCATAATCCGGATTATTTCCGCGCGTATTGCACATGGAAGCCGGATTTTATTTTTTCCGGTCATAATCATGGAGGTATGGTACGGATTCCGGGTGTCGGAGGACTGGTTTCACCGCGCCTGCATCCATTTCCGAAATATGATTATGGCATATATAAAGGAAATCAGGAAAAGACATCCATGATTGTGACATCCGGATGCGGCATGCATTCGATTCCTATCCGGATTAACAATCCGCCGGAACTGGTTGCAATCAATGTAAACAAAGTGTAAGAACATGTAAAATAATATTGTTTTGTTCGGATTTTGTTGCATAAATCAAAAGTATGAGATATGATACGAGAGAATGGGACAGATGAGGGCTGTCATACTACAAAGTAAAGGAACGCACTTATGAGCAGGGGACGCAAAAAGAATAATGTAACAGAAGTAGAAAACAAGGATGAACGGTTGGAAACAGAAGCTGCACACGTGGAAGAATCCGAAGAAAAAAATGTGAGTACGGGAACGGAAGAGGAGAAAACCGAGAAACCGGAGGACCGGGTAGAAACAGAAAAGCCGGAAAAGCCGGAGGACCAGGCAGAAACAGAAAAGCCGGAAAAAACGGAGGACCAGGCAGAAACAAAACAGTCAGCAAAAATAGATGAACAGGCAGAAACAGAGAAAACAGAGAATCAGGCAGATGCAGTGAATCTGTACGAGACGGAGCCTTTTATTGATCCTTCGGTATATCGCCAAAAAAGAAAAAAACGTATCGGACGCAGAATTGCAATTGTGCTTGTCAGCATATTGCTTGCTGTATATGCAGGCGGTATTTTTTTTCATATGGAACATTTTGGTACAGACATGACAATCAATGGCATGGATGTATCCGGAAAAAGCAAAGAGGAAGTAGAAACGATGCTTTTGGATGATGCTTCCAAGTATTGCCTGGATATAAAATTTAAAGACATGAACTACAAAATTCCGCTTGGAGAGGCTGGTACGACTGTATCTTTGGAACAGAGCGTGGATTCCTTATTAAAGAAACATTCTCCATTTTTGTGGTTTGTGGATCTTTTTTATGGATATGATTATAAGAATGCCTATATAGTGCATTGTGATAAAGAATCGCTGAAGAAATATATGCAGGGATGTTCTGCTATGAATCCTGCCAATATGAAAGACCCGCGTGATGCAAAGGTTGTATTGGAGGAGGGTGAAGCAAAAATCATACCAGATGAGACAGGAACAAAACTGGACGTAGAAAAAGTATATGATAAAATCATAAACGCAATGGAAAAGTACGAAGAAATGTTAGACCTTGAAAAAGCAGAGTGCTATATTCCGGCCCATATATTAGCGGATTCTGAATCGATTCTCGATGCAAAAAAACAGGCAGATGATTTTATGGCTATTGATGCTGCCTATGATTTTGACGGATATATCTATGAAATTCCAAAAGATGAGCTTACCAAGATGGCATATGTTGGTTCCGATGGAACGGTTCAGATCAGTCAGAATAATGTTGCATCTTATGTTGAAAAGTTGAAGGATAAATTTTCAACTGCCGGAACTGACCGTGAATTTACAACGCATGACAACAAGACAATTCTTGTGCATGGCGGGTATTATGGCTGGGTGATCGATGGAGAGACAGAGACAGAAGAATTGTATGAACTTTTGTGTAAGAAAAAAAGTTTTACGAAGGAACCTGCCTGCGAAAGACGCGGATATGCCATGTGTGATCAGAATGATATCGGATCTACATATGTGGAGATTGATTTAACAAATCAGCATGTATATTTTTATCAAAATGGCAGAAAAAAGTGGGAGAGTGACTGTGTAACCGGTCAGACACCCGGACATAAAACCCCGGGTGGATTGTATGGCCTTGACTACAAAAAGCAACATGCAACACTTGTGGGTGAAGATTATGAAACGCCAGTGGGTTACTGGATGCCTTTTAATGGTGGAATCGGTCTGCATGATGCAAGCTGGCGCGGAAAATTCGGTGGAGATATTTATACATACAGTGGCTCTCATGGATGTGTGAATCTGCCGGTAGATAAAGCAGCGCAATTATATGAATATGTTGAGGCCGGCATGCCAATCGTATGCTATTGGCGGGACGAGGTTGCATATGTGAATCCGTAAAAAACAGATACAAAAAGCAGATAAATAAACAACCGGTGGTTTGATGACTGCCGATCGAATGATATGGAGACAGATATGAATAGAGAAATAACATATGAATGTCTGCAGGAAGCATGTGCTTATGTAGAAAATAAGCTGCTATATAAGCCGGAGATCGCGCTGGTGCTTGGAAGTGGACTTGGTGGTTTTGCAGACAGACTCACGATTGATCAATGTATTTCATATGGAGAAATTCCGCATTTTCCGGTCTCAACCGTCGCGGGACATGCAGGGTGTTTCCTGCTTGGAAAGATAAACGATAGTGCAGTCCTTATGATGAAGGGACGGGTGCATTATTATGAAGGATATTCGATGCAGGAAGTCGTAATGCCGGTTCGTATCATGGCAATGCTTGGAATCCGGAATCTGATATTGACCAATGCGGCAGGTGGAATCAATCCGGATTATACGCCGGGCACGCTGGTACGGATTACTGACCAGATTACATCATTTGTGCCATCTCCTTTGATTGGAAAAAATATCGATCCGATTGGAACAAGATTCCCGGATATGACACATGTATATGACCTGGCGCTTGGAGAAAAACTGGATGCGGTTGCTGCAAAGGAACATATTACATTAAAACATGGAATCTATTTGCAGACGACAGGTCCCAATTACGAGACACCGGCAGAAATCCGGATGTATCAGATGCTTGGCGCGGACCTGGTCGGGATGAGCACTGCCTGTGAAGCGATTGCAGCAAGGCATGCAGGCATGTGCGTAACGGGTGTATCCTGTGTGACAAATATGGCAGCGGGAATCAGCCGGACCGAACTAAATCATAAAGAAGTGCAGGAAACAGCAGATAAAGCGGCAGAAGATTTTCAGACATTGATCTACAAATTTATAGAAGAAGCAGAAATAGGATAAGGCAGAATATGGATAAAAAGATATTTCACAGATTATTTGAAGACAGAATTGTTATGTTGGATGGTGCAACCGGAAGCAACCTGATGCAGGCAGGTATGCCGGTTGGTGTATGCCCGGAGAAATGGATTCTCGAGCATCCGCAGCATCTGATCAAGTTACAGCGTGCATATATTCAGGCAGGTACGAACATCCTGCTTGCACCGACCTTTACCGCGAACCGGATCAAGCTTGCCGAGTATCATCTTGAGGACAAGATTTACGAGATGAACATGCAGCTTGTCAATCTTACACGGACAGCAATCGAACAGGAGAACCACCGTGGGTTTATCGCAGGAGACATGACGATGACCGGCAGACAGCTTCAGCCGGTTGGTGATCTTCCATTTGAGGAGCTTGTAGACGTGTATAAAGAACAGGCACAGATACTTGTGGAGGCGGGTGTCGATCTGTTCTTTGTAGAGACGATGATGAGTCTTGCAGAGGCCCGTGCATGTGTGATAGCCATCAAGGAAGTCTGTGATCTGCCGGTTATGGTCAGCATGACATTTAACAGTGATGGAAAGACGCTGTTCGGTTCCACACCGGAGGCATCTGTGGTTGTATTACAGTCGCTCGGTGTGGATGCGGTCGGTATCAACTGCTCGACAGGACCGAAGGAGATGGAAGCACTCGTCAGGCGTATGGTGCGGTATGCATCCGTTCCGGTATTTGCAAAGCCAAACAATGGTATGCCGGAGCTAATCGATGGCGAGACGAAATATACGATGACGCCTGAGACTTTTGCCGGGTACGGACGTGCCTTGGTGGAAGCCGGAGCAAGAGCGGTTGGCGGTTGCTGTGGTTCCACACCGAAGCATATCGAGATGTTAAAAAAGGCGGTTCGTTCGGTGGAGCCGGAGAATGCGAAACCGGTATGTACCCGTGTTTTGTCGAGCGAGAGCGCGGTACAGGAGATCCATCTCGATGGTAATTTCTTAGTCGTCGGGGAACGTATCAACCCGACCGGCAAGAAAAAACTGCAGGAGATGCTCCGTGCAGGGAACATGGATCTGGTCGTACAGATGGCAGAGGAGCAGACCGAACGCGGTGCGAAGATTCTGGATATCAACATGGGTATGAATGGTATCGACGAGCTCGAGATGATGAAGCGGGCTGTCTACGAAGTCATCTCTGTGACGAATCTTCCGCTCTGTATTGATTCAAGCCATGTGGAGATTATCGAAGCGGCACTCCGGATTTATCCGGGACGTGCGCTGATTAATTCAATTTCATTAGAAGAGAAGAAATGTCGTCCGCTTATGCGGATCGCGAAGAAATATGGCGCTATGGCGATTTTACTTCCGCTTTCGGACAAGGGACTGCCGGAGAATCTCGATGAGAAAAAAGAGATTATCCGGCGATTGTTAGAGATTGCGGACGAGGAAGGCTTGTCCCGTGACTCTCTGATCATAGATGGTCTGGTTGCAACGGTCGGTGCAAACCGAATGGCGGCACTTGAGACACTTGATACAATTGCGTATTGCAAGAATGAGCTGCAGATCCCGACGATCTGCGGGTTGTCGAATATATCGTTTGGTCTGCCGGAGCGAATCAATGTGAACACCGCATTTTTGACGATGGCAATCGCAAATGGCCTGACGATGGCAATCTGTAATCCGGGACAGGCAATGCTTGTGAATGCAAGTTTAGCTGCGGATCTGCTGCTTGCCAAAGAGAACTCGGATAACATCTATGTGGAAAATGTTGTGGCACTTTCCCAGACAGAACAGACGACTGCCAAGAATGTGGCAGGCGTGTCCGAGGAAGGAAGCCGTGTCTATCACGATGTTGTGAAGGGCAACAAGGGAAGTATCGTAGAGAACGTCAAGCAGGAATTAGAGGCTGGCAAGGATCCGCAGGCAATCATTGACGAGGACTTGATTCCGGCCGTTAACAAGGTTGGCGAGCTGTTTGAACAGAAGAAATATTTCCTGCCACAGCTGATCGCCGGTGCGACAGCAATGGATCTGGCAATCGAATATATCACACCGCTGCTTCATATCGAGGAGAATGCGAAACCAAAGGGTACGGTCATCATGGCAACGGTGGAGGGTGATATCCATGATATCGGTAAAAACCTTGTCGTTTTGATGCTCAAGAACTATGGCTACAAAGTTGTTGATTTGGGCAAGGATGTGCCGCTTGATAAGATCATTGCCGCAGCAAAGGAAGAACATGCGGATATCATCGGTTTATCCGCGTTGATGACAACAACGATGATGCGGATGAAAGACGCAGTTGAATATGTGCGTGCGAATCAGTTGCCATATAAGGTTATTATCGGAGGTGCCGTTGTATCGCAGAATTTTGCAGACGAGATTGGAGCAGACGGATATTCCAAGGATGCAAACGAGGCGGTAAAGCTTGTTGACAAACTATTGACAGACAAGTAACAAAGGGTTAAAATAGCACATAATGATTTTTGACGAAATAATAGGAGAAAGGTGGAACATTTTATGAAAAAAATGGTCTTATCCCTTTTGGTAGATAATACATCCGGTGTACTGAGCCGTGTGTCCGGAATGTTTAGCCGTAGAGGATATAATATTGACAGCTTATCAGTTGGCGTGACAGAGAATCCAAGATATTCCCGTATGACGGTAGCCGTGAGCGGCGATGATCGTATCTTGAGTCAGATCAAAAAGCAGCTTTTAAAGCTTGAGGATGTCTGTGAGATCACAGAACTGAAGGATGGAGAGTCTGTATGCCGTGAGCTTCTGCTTGTCAAGATTAAAGCGAGCCTCGAGGAGAGACAGCAGATTATTTCCCTGACGGATGTATTCCGTGCAAAGGTCGTTGATGTATCGACGGATTCCGTTATGATAGAGATTACAGGAAATGTCAACAAGATTGAAGCATTTATCTCGCTTTTGGATGGATTTGAGATTTCCGAGATGGTACGTACAGGGTTGACAGGTCTTACAAGAGGCGCTGTAAGCGGAAACTAAGGTCATTACTTACGATTAAGTAGTAACGATAAATATTTTTTACAAAATCAGGAGGATATGATAATGTCAGCAAAGATTTTTTATCAGGAAGATTGTAATCTGTCATTGTTGGATGGCAAGACAATTGCAATCATCGGCTATGGTAGCCAGGGACATGCACATGCTTTGAACTTGAAGGACAGCGGATGCCACGTCATCATCGGTCTTTACGAGGGAAGCAAGTCATGGGCTAAGGCTGAGGCACAGGGATTTGAAGTATATACATCTGCAGAAGCAGCAAAGCGTGCAGATATCATCATGATTCTGATCAACGATGAGTTACAGGCAGGCCTTTACAAGAACGATATTGAGCCGAACCTTGAGCCGGGCAACATGCTTATGTTCGCACATGGTTTCAATATTCATTTCAATCAGATCATTCCACCTAAGGATGTCGATGTAACAATGATCGCACCGAAGGCACCTGGTCACACAGTTCGTTCTGAGTACCAGGCTGGTAAGGGTACACCTTGTCTGATCGCTGTATATCAGGATGCAACAGGTAAGGCACAGGATCTTGCACTTGCTTACGGTCTTGGTATCGGTGGAGCAAGAGCCGGTATTCTTGAGACAACATTCAGAACAGAGACAGAGACAGACCTCTTCGGTGAGCAGGCAGTTCTTTGTGGTGGTGTATGTGCACTGATGCAGGCTGGTTTCGAGACTCTTTGCGAAGCTGGTTATGACCCAAGAAATGCATACTTCGAGTGTATCCATGAGATGAAACTGATCGTAGATTTGATCTACCAGTCAGGTTTCGCAGGCATGAGATATTCTATCTCTAACACGGCTGAGTATGGTGATTACATCACAGGTCCTAAGATTGTAACAGAAGAGACAAAGAAGACAATGAAGAAGATCCTGAAAGATATCCAGGATGGTACATTCGCAAAAGACTTCCTGCTTGATATGTCTTCCGCAGGTGGACAGGCTCACTTCAAGGCTCTTAGAAAACTTGCTTCTGAGCATCCATCAGAGAAGGTTGGCGAGGAGATTCGTAAGTTATATAGCTGGAATGGTGAAGGAAAGCTCATTGATAACTAAGATACACATTTTGAAGAACCTAGATCCGTTTCGATCTAGGTTCTTTGTTTTTTGGGAAATGAAGCACGCTGCTGCGTGCGCAGGTCATCACGCTACCGCGTGGTGACATATGACAGGTGGTGTGAGTTTAAGTTATGACTTGTTTGGAAGCACAATCAAATATTATGGCGTTCATAGAGAAGAAACTTCCGGATGATGTAATACCAGGGTTTGTAAAACATATGCGGTATTGCAAGAACTGCAGGGAAGAACTGGAAATTTACTATACGTTGATTGTTGGGATGCATCAGGTCGATAATAATCAGGAACTGTCACAGAATTTTGCAAAGGATCTGGAGAATGAACTGAATCGGCTGGAACACAATGTGAAGAAAGCAAAGCGGTTCAAAATATCAACGTTTGGAATCATTATCGGGGTAGCAGTTGCTTCTATCTTTTTTGCATACAATCAATGCCTGGATAAAGTATATGGGATTGAGCAGCGTATGAAGCTCGAAACACAGGGGGATACTTATTTTTATGATACATTCGGAACGGATATGTCATTTTGCCTGCGTGATATCGTGCAGGAGATTGAGGAGGATAGTCGGCCGGCAGAACCGACGTTTTATGAAAGATTAAGGGAGTATCAGATGATGCATCCGGAGCTTGAGGAGAAGGAAGAGAATGAATAAATTATTATTAATCGATGGAAACAGTATCATGAACCGTGCGTTTTATGGAATTCCTGATATGACAACCAATGATGGACGCCATACAAATGCGGTTTATGGTTTTTTAAATATAATCTTTAAAGTGATTGAGGAAGAAAAAGCAACACATATCTGTGTTGCTTTTGATTTAAAGAAAAAAACATTCCGGCATGAAATATATGAGGCATACAAGGGAACAAGAAAAGGAATGCCGGATGAATTGCGGGAGCAGATGCCGAGAATAAAAGAAATCCTGCAGGCGATGCATATAAGGATTGTTGAGAAGGAAGGATTCGAGGCGGATGATCTGATTGGTACTCTTTCAAAGATTGGAGAAAAAGAAGGGTTTGCAGTCACTATTTTGTCTGGAGACCGCGATTTGCTGCAACTTGCAACAGACACGGTTCTTGTCCGCATCCCAAAGACAAAGCATGGAAAAACAGAGGTGGAAGATTACTATGCGGATACGGTAAAAGAAAAATATGGTGTCACACCAGAGATATTTATCGACATGAAAGGTCTGATGGGAGATACTTCGGATAATATTCCCGGTGTACCGGGAATCGGTGAGAAGACAGCGGCGAAGCTTCTCGCAGAATACGGAGATCTGGATGGTGTATATGCAGCGGTGGATGGCATGAAGGCAAGCAAGATGAAAGAAAATCTGGTTGCCAATAAAGATCTTGCATATCTTTCACGGACACTTGCTACAATCAAACTTGACTGTCCGGTTGATTTTTCGCTTACCGATGCGGAATACAAGGAACCGTTTAATGAACAGTCGTATGGATTGTTTCATGATTTGGAACTAAAAAGCTTTTATAATCGATTTGATGTAGAAAAAAAATCCGAGTTTCATTTTTCGGTTGAAGTGATTGACGATATTGATGCGTATAATGATCTGATTGCACACCTCTATCAGGCAAAAGAGGCAGGATTTTCTTTTATCATGCAGGATGATGAGGCAATCGGGCTTTCGCTTTGTTTGGATCCGGAGCATGTATATCTTGTTCGGTTTATGATGTTTATCAATGCCGGGATGGCAGGTGAAAATCTTTTAAGTGCATGCAGGGAACATGGGACAAGCTTATCCTGCATGCATATAAAGCAGATGCTTCCAGTTGTTGATTTTATGGATTATGATGATGTATTTGATGCCGGACTTGCAGCGTATCTGCTTGTGCCGAATCAGGCAGATTATGAATACGATTCACTTGCAAAAAGCTACATGAATCTTATGCTTCCGTCGGAAAAGGAGTTGCTTGGCAAAGAGAAGCTTAGTTATTTTTCGTTTGAAGAGGAAAATACCAAATCATATATGGCTTATCTTTCCCTTATTCCTTTTTGTACAAAAGCTGTTTTGATGGAAAAGCTGGATGCATGGAACATGAAAAAACTGTATGAAGAGATTGAACTTCCGTGTACGTATACCCTTTATGCGATGCAAAAAAATGGAATCCGTGTGGATGGTGATGCACTTTCAACGTATGGGGAGAAGCTTCGCATGCAAATTGCAGAGCTGACGAGTGACATCTATGCACTTGCGGGAGAAGAGTTTAATATCAACTCTACAAAAAAACTAGGGGAGATTCTGTTTGAAAAGCTTGGATTAAAATATGGAAAAAAGACAAAAACCGGGTATTCGACGAGCGCAGAAGTACTTGAAAAACTGACCGGTGAACATCCGATTATTCCGAAAATACTGGAATACCGACAGCTAACAAAGCTTAATTCCACATATGCAGAAGGACTTGCTGCCTATATACAGGCGGATGGGAGAATCCACGGAACATTTCATCAGACGGTTACCGTTACCGGACGTATCAGTTCGGCCGACCCGAATCTGCAGAATATTCCAACGCGGATGCCGCTTGGAAGAGAGATACGGAAAGTGTTTATTCCGGCGGATGGATATGTATTTGTGGATGCGGATTATTCACAGATTGAGCTCCGTGTTCTTGCACATATGTCCGGCGACGAGGCTTTGATCGCTGCGTACCAGGCAGACGAAGATATCCATGCAATCACTGCATCACAAGTATTTGATGTCCCACTCGATCAGGTGGATAGTATTCTGCGGCGCAAGGCAAAGGCTGTTAATTTCGGAATCGTCTATGGAATCAGTTCGTTTGGGCTCGGGCAGGATCTCGATATCTCCCGGAAAGAAGCAGAAGGATATATTGAAAAATATTTTGTTACTTATAAGAAAGTGAAAGAATTTTTGGATAAGACAGTTGCAAATGCAAAAAAAACGGGTTATACGACAACGATGTTTGGACGGAGACGTCCGATTCCGGAGCTTTCGTCCTCGAACTTCATGACACGGAGCTTTGGCGAGCGTGCAGCCATGAATTCTCCGGTGCAAGGTACAGCTGCAGATATCATAAAAATTGCGATGGTACATGTAAACCGGCGTTTGCAGGAAGAACATTTACAGTCCAGGCTTGTGTTACAGATTCACGATGAGCTGATTATAGAGACAAAGAAAGAAGAACTTGAAATCGTACAGAAGCTGCTTGTAGAAGAGATGATGCATGCGGCAGAACTTTCAGTCCCTTTGGTTGTGGATGAAAATACAGGCGACAGCTGGTTTGATGCAAAGTAAAATGCGCGATAGCTTTCACATAATCGATGAATTAAAACAACAGGAGACAAAAATGTTGATCTTAGGAATTACCGGCGGCGTCGGCTCCGGAAAAAGTAAAATATTATATGATCTTTCCAATCAATATGGAGCCTATATCGTTGAAACAGACAAACTGGCGCATAGACTGATGGAACCGGGACAACCGATCTATGCAAAAATTGTGGATACGTTTGGAAGAGAAATCTTAACAAAAGAGGCACCTTATGCGATTGACCGTGCAAAATTTGCACAGATTGTATTTGCAGATAAAGGGAAATTAGAACAGCTCAATGCAATCACGCATCCGGCTGTGAAAAACTGGATCCGTAAAGATATTGAAGAAAAGAAAAAACAGGATATACAGATTTATGTGATCGAGGCGGCTCTCCTGATACAGGATGGTTACAAGGAGATCTGTGATGAAATCTGGTATATCTATGCAGATGAAGCAACACGGACAAAACGTCTGATGGCACAGCGGGGATATACCAGGGAACGCTGTCAGGCGATGTTTCGCAGCCAGGATGCGGAAGTATATTACCGCACCTATGCAGATTTCACTATAAATAATCAATTTGACTACGAAAATTCATCAAAACAACTAAAAGACAGGTTGAATATCTTACTTGGAAATGATATAATTTTATCTAATCATGGGTAGAAAGATTCGTTAAGTTACAGGAGGGAAAAAACGTGACAGCAGTGAAATATCCGGAACCGTTAATATTTGGACTTGACATCGGGACAAGAAGTATTGTCGGGACAGTCGGATACAGGGAACAGGAACGTTTTCATGTTGTTGCGATGGCAGTCAAATACCATGAGACGCGGTCGATGATTGACGGACAGATTCATGATATTGGCAAAGTAAGCGCAGATATTACGGAAGTAAAACGGGAGTTAGAGCGGCAGCTCGGTGGGAGAAAACTACATGATGTCTGTATCGCTGCTGCTGGGCGTGTATTAAAGACAGCGGTTGGCCACGGAGCGTATGAGTTCTCTGAAAATACAGTGATCAATCAGGAATACATCCATTCCATCGATCTGATCGGTGTGGAACAGGCACACAATGAAATCCTTGAGGAATTAAATGAAAATCATGAGACGACAAAATATTTTTGCGTAGGATATACAGTGATCAAGTATTTCCTGAACGATTATGAAATCACAAATCTTGAAGGCCACAAAGGAACGAAGATTGCGGCGGATGTTCTCGCAACATTTTTACCAGAGGAAGTCGTAGACAGTCTGTATGCTGCTGTGGAACAGGCAGGGCTTTATGTGACGAATCTGACACTCGAGCCGATTGCCGCTATGACAGTTGCGATTCCGGAACAGTACCGGCTTTTGAATATTGCACTCATAGATATCGGTGCCGGAACTTCAGATATCTGTATCACAAAAGATGGAAGTGTGATTGCATATGGCATGATTCCAGCAGCAGGGGATGAGCTTACCGAAGCGCTTGTAAAAAAATATCTGATTGATTTTCAGACGGCTGAAAAACTGAAGACAATAAATGCCAAACGGAAATCCATTACATACAAAGACATTATGGGAATTTCCCACAAGATTACACCAGAGGAAATATTCGAGACAACTGAGCAGGTCAAACAGGAGATTGCAGAAAAAATCGCGGATCGTATCATAGAATTAAATGGTGGTACATCTGTGAGCGCTGTTTTTGTTGTCGGCGGAGGTGGCAAACTGCCTGGATTTACAGAGTCGCTTGCAGAGGAATTGAAGCTTCCGTCTGAGCGGGTTGCTCTGCGTGGCCAGGAAGTGATGAATGAGATTGATTTTGATGTCGAGGGGGTAAAAAAAGATTCTCTTTATGTGACACCGGTTGGAATCTGCCTGAACTTCTTTGACCAGAAAAATAATTTTATATTTGTAAATGTAAATGGTGCACGTGTCAAGCTGTATAACAATGATAAATTAACAATCTTTGATGCGGCAGTCCAATATGGAATACCAAATGAAGATATTTTCCCAAAACGTGGCGAAGATATCACATTCAAGATAAATGAAAAGACCAGAATCGTGCGTGGATATACCGGAGAAGCAGCGATTATCAGGCAAAATGGAAAAATTGCTGGTATGAATACGTCAATCGAGGCGAATGATACAATCGTTATTACACCATCGACGAAAGGAAAATCAGCACAGATTCTTATATCGTCACTGCCAGAATACTCTGGGACGCTTACGTTTATCGTAAATGACAATGCAGTGTCCTGCCCGAAGTTTGCAACTGTGAACGGGGAATTTGTCTCATCCCTTTACGAGATACAGGATGGTGACAATGTATGCATGCGCAATTATTATACGGTCGAACAACTCCGTATATTTATGGATCTGACGGAAGATTTTTATGCATATGTCAATCACAAAGCAGCATCCGACGATGATAAAATCTATGAAAACTTTGAAGTCTCTTTTATCCCGCATAAAGAAGAAATGCCGGTCATCCCGGATGACGAGATCATCGAGATAAAAGATGCGGATACAGAATCTTCGACACAGCCATTGGAAGCAGGTAAGAAAGATGATTCCGGGGAACATACGGATGCTTCCGGACATTCGCCACAAAGCATAAATAAAAAAACAATTACAATCACAGTGAATCAGACCCCTGTGACATTGTATGGAAAAGAAACCTATACGTTTGTGGATATTCTTGATTTTTATCCATTCGATTTAACAGCGATGCATGGGAAAAGCCTGGTGACAAATGTAAATGGCATACATGCTGAATTTATAACCCCGATTTCCGACGGGGAAGCAATCGATCTTTATTGGGAGAAGTAGACATGACGGATATTACCGAAAAATTAATCAAAAATTATACGATATACCATAAGATTATGTACGTATTTATGGTTTTGCTTACCGCTCTCACACGCATTATGAACTTTTCTGACAATACGCCGCTCTGTGTGACGTCTGCAAGTGTCATTTTTGTATTTGGATTGCTTGATAGCATATTTTATCATGCAGGCGTGTTTGGAAAAACGAAATTTTTTACTGTATTCCGGTTGATTGAGATCAGTGTATATAGCATATTTATTTCATTTGTTTCACATGAAGGTGTTTTATTGATCGGAATGTTTTTGGTGTTGTTACTGATAACGATTGAATTTCTCATTATCGGATCTCATTATGATAAAGGAACAATCCTGGTCCGCAAGATGATGCTTTTGCTGCCGGTGTTTGTAAACCTGTGTCTTTCTTTGCAGTTTAGGGATGAAACATTCTGGTTTTGTTATGTATTGATACTCGCTATATTTGTGTTAGTAATTTTATCTCTGACAGATTTTCTGGAATATTCCAATGATGCACATGAAGCATATTACGCAAAACTTGTATTGGAAAGAAACAGCGTGCAGGAAAAAAATGAGAAGCTTGAGGAATATCAGGAAAAGGTCAAGATAGTAAATGAAAAAGTAAATTATCAGAAGATTGAATTAGCCCGTGTTGTGAATGATCTTGAACAGGCAAACCGGGAAATTGAGTCCCAGACAGAAATTATGCGGTATATGGCATCTTCATTTGATGTGAATAAAAATATCAATGTGATCGTGGATGCAATCATGGATGTGAAAGCACCAAAGTTATGTGCTGTTTATCTTGATGAGACAGTCAGCCAGGGAAAAAAGGAAAATATGGTGATAAAAACGGACTATACCTCGATGGAACGCCGTCTGCGCAAAGATTTTGCAAACATATACCATGATTTTGCAGTCAGCCGCAAAACGACGGATATCCGCATCGGACAGGATTTGAACGAGTTTCGGTTTATCGGGGAAGCAAATATCCAAAGCCTTCTCATGCTTGCTTTGATTGATGAAAACAGACAATATGGTATGATGCTGGTGGCATCCGATGAGAAAAATTTCTTTGAAAAAGGAATTTCTTATTATGAGACATGTCTTGTAGAATATAATGTTTCGATGAAGACAACGAATCTTTACCTTCAGACACAGGATATGGCACGAAAAGATGGACTTACCCAAATCTATAATCGAGTCTATTTTGGTGAGTTATTCCAAAAAGCGGCGAATGAAGCAGAGAAGAACCATGAGCCATTGGCAGTGGCATTGTTTGATATTGATAAATTTAAAAATATCAATGATACATATGGACATTTGGCAGGTGACCGGGTAATCTGCATGGTTGCATCCATCGATGATGAATTTGCGAGAGCAAATGGTGGATTTGCATGCAGATATGGCGGAGAAGAATTCCTGCTCGTCCTTCCCGGCTTTGATGAGAAGCGGGCACTTCCGGTTTTAGAAGAAATGCACGCAAAGATTCGAAATACGATTGTACATTATGATGATAAAGATATCCATGTAAATGTATGTATCGGGTTGTCCGTATATCCTACAATTTGCAAAGATACAAATGTCCTTGTGAGCCGTGCAGACAAATCTATGTATTATGGAAAGAAACACGGAAGAGGAAGACTGGTTGTGGATAATCCGGATGTGGATGATGAGGAGTAACAAAACACAGATGAAATTTTATACAGTTGGCCAATCGGTTGGAAATCGTGCGACTGAGGCCTGTATGTATGAGAAAAAAGACAATTTTTAACACAAATTTGGTTGTATACAAAGTGGAATTTGTTTATAATCGAGAAAGTGTAAGTTGAATACTATAAAAGCAGAGGAGAAGAAGCAGTGGCATTTATTGATTCAATTAAAAAAAGAGCAAAACAAAACAAAAAGACAATTGTGCTGCCTGAGACAGCAGATATGCGTACACTTCACGCAGCTCATAAAGTTTTAAGTGAAGAAATTGCAAATGTAATCTTAATTGGAGATAAGCAGGAGATATTAAAAAAAGCAGGAGATATGGATCTTTCCAAAGCAAAATTCGTAGATCCATATAATTGTGAGAAACTGAATGATTATGTATCTCTTCTTGTGGAGCTCCGTAAGAAAAAAGGCATGACGCCGGAAGAAGCAAAGGAATTATTACTTACAAATGTGTTGTATTTTGGATGTATCATGGTAAAATCCGGTGACGCAGATGGCATGGTTGCCGGTGCAGTGAATTCATCTGCAAATGTACTCCGTGCAGCGCTTCAGGTGTTAAAGACAGCACCGAATACAAAGCTTGTATCAGCATTTTTCCTTGTTGTTGTTCCAAACTGCGAGATGGGAGAACATGGTACATTTATTTTCTCAGATGCCGGATTAAATCAGTTCCCGGATGCAAGAGAACTCGCTGCAATTGCTGAGAGTTCTGCGAAGTCATTTGAACTTCTTGTGGAAGCAGAGCCGGTTGTTGCGATGCTTTCGCATTCGACAAAGGGTAGTGCTCATCATCCGGAAGTTGACAAAGTGATTGAAGCAACAAAAATTGTAAATGAGGAGTGCCCGGATTTGAAATGCGATGGAGAATTGCAAAGTGATGCAGCAATCGTACCGGAAGTCGCAGCGTCAAAGGCTCCTGGCAGCGATGTAGCAGGAAAAGCCAATGTGCTTATCTTCCCGGATCTCGATGCTGGAAACATCGCATACAAATTAGTTCAGCGTCTTGCAAAAGCGGATGCATATGGACCGATTACACAGGGAATTGCGAAACCGGTGAACGATCTGTCTAGAGGCTGTTCTGCAGATGATATCGTCGGTGTTGTTGCGATTACGGCTGTTCAGGCACAGGCACTTGATAATCAATAATATTTGAAATAGAAAAGGTGGAGAGTATGAAGGTATTAGTCATTAATTGCGGTAGTTCATCATTAAAATACCAGCTGATCGATTCTGAAAGCGAGCAGGTGCTTGCAAAAGGTATCTGCGAGAGAATTAAATTGGATGGTTCTCTGACACATCAGGCGGCTGGAAAAGAAAAAATCCAGGTTGAAGCGCCGATGCCGGATCACAGTGCTGCAGTCAAACTTGTTTTAAAGTACCTGTTGGACGATAAAGTGGGTGCGATTAAGAGTTTAGATGAGATCAAAGCAGTCGGTCATCGTGTGGTTCATGGTGGAGAGAAGTTTTCTTCTGCAGTTTTGATTGACGAAGATGTTCTTGACGCAATTGAGGAATGCAGCGATCTGGCTCCACTTCATAACCCGGCGAATCTGATTGGAATCCGTGCATGTCAGGAATTGATGCCGGGTGTTCCGCAGGTAGCTGTGTTTGATACCGCATTCCATCAGACAATGCCGGATTACGCATATACATATGGTATTCCATATGAGTATTATGAAAAATACAAGGTTCGTCGTTATGGATTTCATGGAACGAGCCATAGTTTTGTATCAAAGAGAACAGCCGAACTGCTTGGCAAAGACATCAAGGATACAAAAATTATTGTCTGTCATCTCGGTGGTGGAGCAAGTATCTGCGCAGTGGAAGGTGGAAAGTCAATTGATACAACCATGGGACTTACACCGCTTGAAGGTATCACTATGGGAACCAGAAGCGGAAATATCGATCCCGCTATCATTGAATATATTGCAAATAAAGAGAATAAAACATTGCCAGAGGTCATCAATATGCTGAACAAGGAGTCCGGCGTGTATGGAATCTCCGGAAAATCCAGCGATTTCCGTGACTTAAATAAAGGAATTGCGGAAGGGGACAAACGCTGCGAGATTGCTATGAATGTATTTACTTATCAGGCAGCAAAGATTATCGGCGGTTATGTAGCAGCGATGAATGGTGTGGATGCTATCGTGTTTACTGCCGGCGTTGGAGAAAACGATCCAAAAGTGAGAAAAGATACATGCAGTCATCTTGGATATCTCGGTGTGGAGATTGATGACGAAGCCAACAAGCTCCGCGGAGAAGAAGTAAAGATTTCAACAGAGGATTCCAAAGTCCCGGTCTATGTTGTACCGACGAATGAGGAACTTGCAATCGCCAGAGAAACAGTGGCTCTTGTCTGATTGAGCGGCTTTTTATAAAAAGTACTCAAAAAGTATTGAAAAAATAAAAATTTTCGTTGACATCATACAGGAATGTTTGTATAATAATCAAAGTGTGATTTTAAGTGTATTCTTGAAGGAGGTGTAAGGATGTCCATTTGTCCTAAGAATAAAAGTTCAAAAGCAAGACGTGACAAGCGTAGAGCAAACTGGAAGATGACAGTTCCTGGCTTGGTAAAGTGCAGCAAGTGTGGAGCGCTTATGATGCCACATAGAGTTTGCAAGGCTTGCGGATCCTATAATAAGAAAGAAATCATCTCTGCTGAGTAATTCACTGAAATGAAAAAAAAGACTTTTCGATGAGAGGTTCTCGTTGAAAAGTCTTTTTTTGTTTGCTTTTCTTGACGAACGATACGGATGCATCTATAATATATGGGATTGTGTGAAATAAGAAACATGAGATAGTATTGGAAAAATCAGGCAGAATATAAGATAGAGTATTAGATAAAAAAGAAAGGTATGGATTTTTGATATGGAGAAAATTGTAATTGCAGTTGACACAATGGGTAGTGATAATGGAAGTAAGTATTTTGTTCAAGGTGTTTCCGAAGCGATGGGGGCATACGATGACCTTTCTTTTATTCTTACAGGAAAAGAAAAAGAATTAATGCAATATGTTGATCAATATGGATGTGACAAAACCCGGATTCAGATTGTGGATGCATCCGAAGAAATCACATGTCATGATGCACCGGTGGATGCAATCCGGAAAAAGAAAAACTCTTCGATGGTACTTGCGCTGAATGCCGTTAAAAACGGAGATGCACAGGCGTGTATATCGGCGGGAAATTCCGGCGCATTGCTTGCAGGTGGACAGTTCTTAGTTGGACGTGCGAAGGGCGTAAAACGAACACCGCTTGCACCGCTCATCCCGCACCGGTATGGTTCCTCGCTCTTGATTGACTGTGGAGCAAATGTAGATGCAAAACCGGAGAATCTGGTACAGTTTGCCAAGATGGGATCCATCTATATGAAGAATATTGAAGGCGTGGAAAATCCTCGTGTCGGAATAATAAATATTGGTGCCGAAGATGAAAAAGGAAATGAATTAGTCAAGTCGACAATTCCGCTTTTGCGGGAATGCAAAGATATCAATTTTATTGGAAGTGTGGAATCCAGAGATATTCCAAACGGTCCTGCGGATGTGCTTGTCTGTGAAGCGTTTGTCGGAAATGTGCTGCTCAAATTTTTCGAAGGCCTTGGAAAGATGTTTATGGCAGAAATCAAGGATACATTGAAAAGCAATGTAAAAACAAAGATTGGTGGCGCGTTGATCTACAAGCCACTGAAACAGACGTTTAAACGCTATATGGCTGATGACAAGGGAGGAGCGCCATTGCTTGGTCTGAAGGGGCTGGTTGTGAAAATTCATGGAAATTGCAAAAATAACGAAGTACGTACTGCGATTGAACAATGTAGAAGTTTTGTGAAAAAAGATGTAACAGGGCAGATTATACGCACATTTGAGATTGAAAACAGCCGGGCAGATGCATAAAAGCGAAATTGGTGAAAAAAATGGAAGAAAAAAATACAATGGAAAAAGATACATCAATTTCCGTGCTTGAAAAAGAAATCGGATATTGCTTTCAAAACAAAAAACATCTCGAGACTGCGATTACACACAAATCATTTGTCAACGAAAAAACAATTGGCCGCTATGTCTCTTATGAACGGTATGAATTTTTGGGAGATGCGATTCTGGAATTTATTGTGAGCAAATATTTGTTTGTTCATTATAAAAATATGCCGGAAGGAGAACTGTCGAAACTGCGCTCCAGCCTTGTGTGTGAATTTACGCTCTCTAAGATTGCAAGAGATTTGCATTTTGGGGAGTTCGCCAGATTTAGCAAAGGGGAAAGGCAGACCGGTGGTGCAAACCGTGATTCCATTCTCTGTGACTTGTTTGAATCTGTGCTTGGTGCGATTTATTTAGATGGTGGTATGGAACCGGCAAAAGACTACGTAAAGAGATTACTGCTTCAGGATATTGAACATAAACAACGGTTCCATGATGCAAAATCCAAGCTTCAGGAGTATACGCAGAAGCATAAACAGGATCTTCAGTATGAATTGCTTGCGGAAGAAGGACCGGATCATGATAAGAAATTTACAGTGCGCGTGATGCTCGATGGAAAAGAAATGGCAAGAAAAACAGCGCATTCCAAGAAAACGGCGCAGCAATATGCAGCATTTGATGCACTCTGTCAGTTACAAAAGAATGTGTGAGTGTGCCAAAATTAGAAAATCAGTAGATTGGTAAGGAAAGATATGTATTTAAAAAGCATAGAAATATACGGATTTAAATCGTTTGCAAATAAAATAATTTTCAAGTTTAACAACGGAATTACCGGTATTGTCGGACCAAATGGTTCGGGAAAGAGCAACGTCGGTGATGCTGTGCGTTGGGTGCTTGGTGAGCAGAGTGCAAAACAGCTTCGAGGCTCAAAGATGGAAGATGTTATCTTCTCGGGAACAGAGTTAAGAAAGCCGCAGGGATCTGCATATGTAGCAATCACGCTTGATAACAGTGACCATAGTCTGCCGATTGATTATAACGAAGTAACCGTTGCAAGACGTGTGTATCGTTCCGGGGAAAGTGAATATCTGATCAATGGTGTTGTCAGCCGTCTGAAAGATGTGAATGCATTGTTTTTTGATACTGGTATCGGAAAAGAAGGATATTCGATTATCGGACAGGGACAAATTGAACGGATTTTGTCCGGAAAACCGGAAGAACGCCGGGAACTTTTTGATGAGGCGGCTGGAATCGTAAAATATAAGAAGAATAAGGCTGCAACAGAAAAAGCACTCGAAAACGAGCGAGCAGATCTCTCCCGTACCAAAGATATTCTCGGCGAACTCGAAAAGCAGGTCGGACCTTTGAAGGAACAGTCCGAAACAGCCAGAAAATATCTGATTTTTAAAGATGAACTAAAAAAACTGGACATCAATGCGTTCCTTTTGGATGTGGATGAAACACAGGAGAAACTGGAATCTTATGAAGAAAAACTGTCAATCGTAGAGACAGATGCCTCCCGTTTAAAAGATGAATTTGAAGCGGCAAAAGATGAATATGAACGGATTGAACAACAACTGGAATCTTATGATGAAAAAATAGATACATCCAAAAACGAAATTCATGAAAAGAAACTGACAAATCAGCGTTTTGAAGGAGAGATGAATGTATTAAATCAGCAGATTCTGTCCTATCAGCAAGCAGATGCCAGTTTGAATGAACAGATTGAAAAAGAGACAAAAAATCTGGAGAAACACAAATCTGATCTGACCGGACTTTACGAAGAAAAAGCCGGATTGGATGAAAAACTGGACCATGCGGACGATGTTTTAGAGGAAGCAAGAAAGAACTATCAGGATTTCGAACAGGATATCGCCGGGAAGGAACAGGCAATTGAGAATGCCAAAAGCGATATTATTGAATATTTAAATGAAGGCGGCACGTTGAAAGCCAAAGTCGGGCGTTATGATACGATGCTGGAAAATATCAGTCTTCGGAAGTCAGAGCTGAAAAAACGTCTGCTTGAATATACAAGTGAAGAAGAAAAAGCAAAGACAGAGCAGGCGCAGTTAACCTCCGCAATCCGTCAGTTGGAGTCGGATCTCCAGACAAAAAACGGAAATTTTGATGCGGTTGTAAATCGGATTGCCAATCATAGCCAGAAACTGGAAGAAAACCGGAGAGGCGTGACCGAGACAAGCAATCAGATTGTCAGCCTCAAATCAAAGAAGGAAGCGCTCCGAAATCTGACGGAACGGTACGAAGGATATGGAAACAGTATCCGGCGTGTCATGGAGCAAAAAACAAAAAATCCAAAGATTGTCGGTGTTGTTGCTGATATTATCCAGGTTGAAAAACAATACGAGACAGCGATAGAAACTGCACTCGGTGGCAGTATCCAGAATATCGTTACAGAAGATGACGCCACTGCAAAAAATATGATTTCCTATCTGAAACAGAACCGGTATGGACGAGCAACCTTTCTGCCAATCCAGTCAATCGTAGACCGCTCCGGAATCGGCAGGGATGTGAAAGGCGAAACGGGTGTGATAGGAACAGCTTCAGAGCTTGTGCAATATGATAAGAAATTCCAATCGATTATCGGTCATCTGCTTGGCAGAATCGTTGTCGTGGATCATATCGACCACGCGATGGCACTTGCAAAAAAGTACAAACAGAGCCTTCGAATTGTCACACTCGAAGGAGAACTGATCAATCCGGGTGGTGCACTGACCGGTGGCGCGTTCAAAAACACTTCAAACCTGCTTGGAAGAAAACGGGAACTTGAAGAAATCGACGAACAGATTGAACGCCTTTCGATAAAACTGGAAGAACATAAAAAACAGATTGAGTTTCTGACGGAAGACCGCGAAAAGCAAAAAGAAATCCGGGATGGATTACAGACAGAAATCCAGAACATGAATATCCGGATGAATACATATACGCTGAATCTCGAACAGGTACAGTCAAAACTTGCAGAAGTGGAACGTGGATTTGCCGGAATCAACCGGGAAAACAGCGAGCTTGCATCCCAGGTAGATGAAATCAATGCGAACAAGCAGGAATTAAAAGATAATAATAAAAAGCAGGAAGAAGCAATCCATGAACTGGAAGCAGAGATTGCAAAGCTTGAACAGGAAGTAACGGAAGAAAAAGGAAAACTGCAAGGAGCCTCTGATGCGATTAATCAATTAAATCTTGATTTTAATACGGTACAACAGCAATATGAATTCCTGATGCAGAATATCCACCGTATCAAAACAGAAGAGCAGGCTGCAAAAGAAAACCTGCACATGCTTTCCTTAAAACAAAACAATGGCAATGAGGAAGTGACTGCACTTCAAACAAAGATTGACAGCTTAAAGCAGCAGTTTGATGAGAATATCCGCATGATTGCGATCAAACAGAAGAAGTTAGAGGAACTGATATCCGGGAAAGATGCTTTAAATGAAAGCCATAAAGAATTTTTCAACAAACGGGAATCATTATCCGAGCAGATCAACGGACTCGATAAATCGGCCTTTAAGATCAATGCGTCGATCGAAAAGCTGTCCGAGCAGGCAGAAAATCTGAACAATTATATGTGGGAAGAATATGAACTTACCTACAATCTTGCGCTTGATTATAAGGATGGCGGGTTTGATGATATTTCTTCTTTAAAACGGGAAATATCAGCAGTGAAAAACAAGATCAAACAGCTTGGCGATGTCAATGTAAATGCGATTGAAGATTATAAACAGGTTGCCGAGCGGTATGAATTTTTAAAAGCTCAGCATGATGATATATGTAAAGCAGAAGCAAATCTTGTCAATATCATTGCAGAACTTGACCGGGCGATGCGGGAACAGTTTGCAGAAAAGTTCCAGGAAATCCGTGTCATGTTCTCGAAAGTATTTAAAGAATTATTTGGCGGAGGCAAAGCAGACTTAGAGCTTGTGGATGAGGAAGATTTGTTGGAGACAGGCATAAAAATCATCGCACAGCCGCCAGGAAAGAAATTGCAAAACATGATGCAGCTTTCCGGTGGAGAAAAAAGTTTAACTGCTATCTCTTTGCTTTTTGCAATTCAGAGCCTGAAACCATCCCCGTTTTGCCTTCTTGATGAGATAGAGGCAGCACTCGACGATTCAAATGTAAAACGGTTTGCAAAATACCTTTCCAAACTGACAAAGGATACACAGTTTATTGTGATTACTCACCGGAAGGGTACGATGGAAGCGGCGGATATTCTGTATGGTATTACAATGCAGGAAAAAGGTGTGTCAACACTTGTTTCGGTGAATTTGATTGAAAATGAACTCGATGATTAAGGAGGTGTATCACAATGGGTTGGTTCACAAAGAAGAAAAAAGAAGAAACAACAGGAGAAAGCTTGCAGGAAACACAGGAGATGATGCAGACAGAACCGGAGAAAGCGCAGACAGAACCGGAAAAGACGCAGACAGAACCGGATCCTGTACCTGTGGATGATCTTCCGCAAAAGAAAGGTTTTTTTGCCAGATTAAAGGAAGGATTGACAAAAACTAGAAACAACATTTCAGACAGCTTCAATCATCTGTTTAAAGCAAGTGAAATAGATGATGATTTTTATGATGAGCTTGAAGAGACACTGGTGATGTCTGATCTGGGATATGAGACAACGGAAAAAATCGTAGAAGATTTGAAAGTCCGCGTGAAAGAGGAACATATCAAAGAAGCACAGGCGTGCCGGGATCTTGTGATCAATCTGATCCGGGATCAGATGCAGGTAGATGAAAATGCGTATGATTTTGAAAACAAAAAGACCGTGGTTCTTGTAATCGGTGTAAATGGTGTCGGAAAGACAACATCCATTGGAAAGCTTGCTGCCCAGTATAAAGCGAGAGGCAAGAAGGTCTTGATGGCGGCTGCAGATACATTCCGCGCGGCGGCAATTGACCAGTTAAAAACATGGGCAAACCGGGCAGGTGTTGATATTATCGCGCAAAAAGAAGGCGCAGATCCTTCCGCGGTTGTCTATGATGCTGTGCAGGCTGCGAAAAGCCGTAACACAGATATTTTATTGATTGATACAGCAGGTCGTCTGCACAATAAAAAGAATTTGATGGATGAGCTTGCAAAGATGCGCCGGATCATCACGCGGGAGTATCCGGAAGCCAATGTGGAATCCTTGATTGTACTCGATGGAACAACCGGTCAGAATGCGCTTGAACAGGCGAGACAATTTAGTTCTGTCACAGAGATCAATGGTATTATTATCACCAAACTGGATGGAACTGCCAAGGGAGGAATTGCAATAGCAATTCAGGCGGAATTAAATGTTCCGGTAAAATATATCGGTATCGGAGAAAAAATCGAGGATCTTCAGAAATTTGATCCAACCAGTTATGTCAATGCACTGTTTTCAGACTTTGATATGCGGTCGGATGTAGAAATCCTTGTGGACGAAAACATGGAAGCTATGCCAAAAGATGATGACTTGTTTGATATGAAGTAAAATACAGAAAAGAGGAAAGACAGATGGCAGAAAAAGAAGAAAAGAAGCTGACGCTTGAGAAGTTTGAGCAGGCGTATGAAATTGTAAAGAAAGTGACAAAGCCGACCGGTTTGATCGAAAGTGAGTTTTTCTCACAAGCGTGTGGCAATAAAGTATATTTGAAACCTGAAAACATGCAGGTGACAGGTGCTTATAAAATTCGTGGTGCATACTACAAGATCAGTACCTTGTCAGATGCTGACAGAAAAAAAGGACTGATTACTGCATCTGCGGGTAATCATGCACAGGGGGTTGCATATGCTGCAAAAGCATATGGAGTAAAAGCGACAATCGTGATGCCGACATCCACGCCTTTGATCAAAGTAAATCGTACCAAGTCGTATGGTGCAGATGTTGTTTTGTACGGAGATGTCTATGATGATGCCTGTCAATATGCGTTGAAGCTTGCGGAAGAAAAAGGATATACATTCATTCATCCATTTGATGACTTGGATGTTGCAACCGGACAGAGTACAGTTGCCATGGAGATTTTGAAAGATCTTCCGTTTGTAGATATCATTTTGGTGCCGGTTGGTGGTGGTGGACTTGCAACGGGTGTATCTACACTCGCGAAGATGCTCAATCCAAATATAAAAGTAATTGGTGTGGAGCCTGCCGGAGCCGCCTGTCTCAAGGCTTCCCTGGCAAATGGCAAAGTAACTACACTTCCGGTTGTGGATACGATTGCGGATGGTACCGCTGTGAAGACACCGGGTACAAAGATTTTCCCATATCTGCAGAAAAATCTTGATGATATTATAACGGTGGAAGACAGTGAACTGATCGTTGCATTTTTAGATATGCTTGAGAATCATAAAATGCTTGTAGAAAACAGCGGTTTGCTCACCGTTGCCGCATTGAAGCATCTTGAACCGAAAGGACAGAAAGTTGTCAGCATCTTAAGTGGTGGAAATATGGATGTGATTACATTCTCTTCCGTTGTGCAGCATGGCTTGATTGCAAGAAGCCGTATTTTTACAGTGTCTGTTCTGCTACCGGATAAGCCGGGAGAATTGCAAAAAGTCGCTGGCGTGATTGCCGGTGTAAACGGAAATATCATCAAGCTTGAGCATAATCAGTTTGTAACGATCAATCGTAATTCTGCTGTGGAACTTGTGATTACGATAGAGGCATTTGGCCCAGAACACAAAGAACAGATTCTGAAAGTCCTTTCGGATCAGGGATACCGTCCGATCGAGAAGAAACCGAAGGCGATTTTTTAAGATGCGGCACATATATATGGCGGTAGACCTCGGATCTACCATGATAGATAGTTGCTTGATCGACGCGGAGGATCATACAGTACTTGCACAGCAGAGCACAAAAAATCCCCAGCGTCTGTATGGAAGCGATGTTATAAACCGAATACTGACTGTAAAACGGGATATCAGTTTCCTGGTAAAAATGCGTGATCAGACAATTGAAGCAATCCTGGATTTGTTTTCTTTGATGTTAGACGAAACACAGAAGAAATATGCGCATACAGAGCGGGAACATGAACTTGTGAAATTAGATGCGGCTGCAATCTGCGGAAATACAACGATGATCAGCATTTTGCTTGGATATGACATTTCGGATATGGGTGAATCTCCGTTTCCAACGCCTTTGCATGAGAGTGTCATATTGCCCGGAAATGAATTCCTTACGGAAGAAAGAATGAAGCGGTTTGCGGAAGAATACCCGGAAATGATTGATGATTCGTGCAAAGTGTTTTTCTCCGGATGCAGCAGCGCTTTTTTGGGCGGGGATATTATTGCCGGCCTGGTGCATGTGGAAAAGTCAATGAAACAGGAAATACCAGAGCGGTATATGTTCTTAGACTTAGGAACAAATGGCGAGATGGTGCTGAAGGATGGAGAACGCTATTTTGCAACGAGTACCGCTTGTGGACCGGCGTTTGAAGGATGTGCCAGAAAACAGCATGCTTACGGAAACAGCCTGCTTGAAGCAATTGCACTCGGCAGGAGACTTGAAAAAATACATGCAAATGGAACACTTGCAGAAGATTTCTTAGATAGTGGAATCGTGATACATGGAATCTGTATTACCTCTGAAATCCTGCAGTCGATTATGCTTGCAAAAGCAGCAATCTATGCGGGAATCAAATGCCTGATGAAAACAGCCGGTCTTCATACAAAAGATGTGGAAAAGGTTTTCATTGCCGGTGGATTTGGATTTTATCTGAATGCGAGAGATGCGATTGATCTTGGAATGCTTCCGCAAAATTTTCTGGATAAAATTGATGTGGTCGGGAATACTTCCCTTGCGGGGGCTGTCGACCTTTTGACAGATGGAAATACCGGAAAAATATTTGAACAATACCGGTCAGAAATTCAAGTGATTGATCTGACAGAGACGGAAGGGTTCCAGGACAATTTGATTGATGCCTGTAGTTTTATAAAATTATCTTAAAACGGAGGAAATGCGTATGGAAACACATGGTTTGAGACAAAAAATGTTTGATCTGTTTTATGACGCAGTCACAACAAAAAAATCAAGCCTTCCGATTTATCACGGAAATGACAGCAAGGTTTATCTTCCGGCAGATACATCTTGCGATAAAAAAGTGTGTCATCCGTTTGCTGCAGGTATCAATCTGCCTGCAACGCATGCATTTATCCGTGCGCTTTCAAATGATAAAAAAATCAAATTAGCCGGAATTGCGATTCTAAAAGATGACAGGCTTGTAGCGGAACATTATGTCAAACCGTATAGCAGAGATTACAGACATGTATCGTATTCGATGTGTAAATCGGTAACATCTATGGCTGTCGGTATAGCGATGCAGGAGAAACTCCTTTCTTTAGATGAAAAGCTGGTCGATATCTTTCCGGATTATGTAGGCATTTTTACGAAAAAGGCAATAAAAGAAGTGACAATCCGACATCTTCTGACGATGACATCCGGTGTGAAATTTGATGAAGTAAGCTCTTATTTTGCAGAAAACTGGAGAAAAGCATTTATCGGAAGTGATGTGAGTTTCTCGCCTGGAACAGATTTTACGTATAACAGCCTGAATACGTATATGCTTGCGGCGATTGTCACAAAACGTGCGGGTTGTTCCTTACTTGCGTATCTGAAATCGAGATTATTTTATCCACTTGGAATCCATGATGTCACATGGGATTGCTGTCCGGAAGGCATCGAGCGTGGTGGCTGGGGAATGAAACTATCCCTGCAGGACATGGTAAAACTCGGAGAGCTTTATTTAAACGACGGTGCAATCATCCGGAATGGCAGGAAAATCCAGATTTTAAGTCCGCAATGGATCCGGGAATCCACGCAGGTGCATGTGGAATTTGAAGATACAACGCTTACAAAAGGATATGGATATCAGATCTGGTGCTTAAAGGATGGTGCATGGCTGTTCAATGGCGTTTTTGGACAGAATGTGTATATAAACCGCAGGCGCAGGCTTGTGATTGCCTGTACAGCGGGCGGATATGAGGTATTTCCGGAAGGACATCTTGTGGAGTGCATCTGCCGGTTTGCTGCAAAGGATGAGAATTTTGTGCCGCACCGGGTAGCAGCCACCCTGGAATATGGAAAGGCAAAGCTGAAAGATTTCCGTTTTCAAAAATACGCAGAAAAAGCGGAACAACCATATTTGCAATATATGGAGCACATATTAAAACCATATACCGGAAAGACCTATAAAATAACAGATTATGCATCCAGCATACTCCCAAACGCAACGCAGATGGTATATTCCCTGTATATGACCGGAATGGAAAAACTCGGTATTTCATTTAAAAATGAAAGTCTTGTGCTTCATGTGAAAGATGGCAAAAAACTGTATCATCTCCGCCTGGGGTATCAGATGTCTATGCCATATATCTATCAGGTGCTTGATTTTGCTGGGAAAAAGATGCCGGTTGCAGCTGGTTGTGAACTGGATTCTGTGACAGAACATGGAATAAGCCTGACAATAAAAATTTATTATCTCGAGGAAACAGCGAATAAAATCATCCATTTGCAATTGGATGGCAGCCGGGTGAAAATTTGTGCTGCAGAAACTCCAAACCTGATGCATTTTATGCAAAACCTGTTTGGTGAGACGATGATGCAGCGTACAAAAAAACTTGGAAGATGGAAAGATTCCGGTTTTTTGGAGGAAAAAATGAAGAAAGTATTGTTCCCGGAATGTGAGGGGACTTTGAGATGAGAATACGATGAAGATGATGACGATTGCCAGTGGAAGCAGTGGAAACTGTACGTATATTGGCAGTGAAAGTACCGGAATTCTTGTAGATGCAGGAATCAGTAAGAAAAAAATAACAGAGGCACTCCGGGATGTAGACCGGTCGTTTACAGATATATCCGGAATTGTAATTACGCATGAACATATTGACCATATCCGTGGTCTCGGTGTAATATCAAGAGCGTATGGAATTCCAATGTATGCAACAGCGGCGACCATTGAGGAGATAACCTATACAACCAGTCTGGGAACACTTGACTATAGCTTGTTTCATGCGATACAACCAGAGGAACCATTTTCAATCGGAGATATAGAAATACAAGCACACAGTACGTGGCATGATGCGGCTGACCCCGTTTGTTACAGTCTGATGTGCAATGGTAAGAAAATATCGGTTGCAACGGACATGGGAGGGTTTGATCAATATATGGTACAGGCACTATCAGACTCGGATGCGCTTTTGGTGGAAGCAAATCATGATATCCGCATGCTGCAGGCCGGACCATATCCGTATTCGACAAAACAGCGAATTTTAAGCAGTTATGGACATTTATGCAACGAAGCAGGAGGAAAACTGATTCGTTCAATATTAAATGATCATATAAAAACTATTTTTCTTGGGCATTTGTCAAAGGAAAATAACTTGCCGGAGCTTGCTTATGCGGCGGTTGCGGCGGAGTTACAAGGAAATCCGTTTTCGGATGATGTGCGGGATTTCCATTTGCAGGTGGCAAACAGAGATACACACAGTGCGCTGCTTGATATTTAGTATATTTTCAATACACGGAGGAAGAGTAAGATGAAGAAAACAATTATCACGGTAGTAGGAAAAGACAGAGTCGGTATTATTGCAAAAGTGTGTGTATACCTTGCCGAGAACAACATCAACATCCTTGATATTGCCCAGACGATCGTAGACGGCTATTTCAATATGATGATGGTTGTCAATGCTGAAGCAGCATCGAAGGATCATGACCGGATTGCGGAGGATCTTGCAGGTATCGGAGAGGAACTTGGCGTACAGATCAAGGCACAGCAGGAAGAAATCTTTGACATGATGCACAGACTGTAATTGGATGGAGGAAAGCAAATGATTAGCATAAATGAAGTAATTGAAACCAATGCAATGATCTCCAAGATGAATCTGGATGTCCGTACGATTACAATGGGTATCAGCCTGCTTGACTGTGTGGGCGGTACACTCAAGGAGACTTGTGATAATATCTATAATAAGATCACAACAAAGGCAAAAGATCTGGTATATACCGGAGAGGAGATTTCTAAGCAATATGGAATTCCAATCGTAAATAAGCGCATATCCGTTACACCGATCGCGCTGGTAGGTGGCAGTGTCTGCAAGACAAGCGATGATTTTGTGGAGATTGCAAAGACACTTGATCGTGCGGCAGATACGGTAGGCGTTAACTTTATCGGTGGATATTCGGCTCTTGTTTCGAAGAGTATGACGAAGGCAGACGAGCTTCTGATCCGTTCTATCCCAAAGGCATTGGCGGTAACTGGAAAGGTTTGTTCTTCCGTGAATACCGGTTCCACAAAGACCGGTATCAATATGGATGCGGTCAAGCTGATCGGTGAAATTGTATTGGAGACAGCAGAGCTTACCAAAGATCAGGATTCCATCGGCTGTGCAAAGTTTGTTGTATTCTGCAATGCACCGGATGACAACCCATTTATGGCGGGTGCATTCCACGGTGTGACAGAGGCGGATTGCATCATTAACGTCGGTGTCAGTGGACCGGGTGTTGTAAAGGCGGCACTGGAGTCTGTGCGTGGTGAGAATTTCGAGGTGCTCTGCGAGACAATCAAGAAGACTGCTTTTAAGATCACAAGAGTGGGTCAGCTTGTAGCGAAGGAAGCATCTGCGAGATTGGGAGTGCCGTTTGGCATTATCGATCTTTCGCTTGCTCCAACACCGGCAGTCGGTGACAGTGTCGGTGAAATCCTTGAGGAGATCGGTTTGGAATTTTCCGGTGCACCTGGTACAACAGCAGCACTTGCGATGTTAAATGATCAGGTGAAAAAGGGTGGCGTTATGGCATCTTCTTATGTCGGCGGACTTTCCGGTGCGTTTATCCCGGTCAGCGAGGATCAGCGTATGATCGATGCGGTAGAAGCAGGCGCCCTTACAATCGAGAAGCTTGAGGCAATGACCTGTGTCTGCTCCGTCGGCCTGGATATGTTAGCTATCCCTGGCGACACAAAGGCAACGACAATCTCCGGTATTATCGCAGATGAGATGGCACTTGGTATGGTAAACCAGAAGACTACGGCTGTCCGTGTCATCCCGGTAATCGGAAAGACAGTAGGCGATAAGGCAGAGTTTGGTGGACTGCTTGGTTATGCACCGATCATGCCGGTAAACCAGTATTCCTGCGATGCATTTATCAATCGTGGGGGAAGAATCCCGGCACCGATCCACAGCTTTAAGAACTAATTATAGAATAAAGGTCAGATTGAATGGAACAAAGATTAGCACTTCCGGAACGGGTTTTGATGCAGATTGAAAAACCGGCCCGTTATATCGGAAATGAAGTAAATATGGTTCGCAAGAACTTAAGTGAGGTAGACGTCCGGATAGCCATGTGCTTTCCGGATGTTTATGAGATCGGCATGTCATATCTGGGAATCCAGATCTTGTATGACATGTTTAACCGCAGAGAGGACGTGTACTGCGAGCGTGTGTACAGCCCGTGGCCGGACTTGGATGCGATTATGCGGAAAGAACACATTCCGCTTTTTTCATTGGAGACACAGACGAACATCTCAGAGTTTGACTGGCTTGCAATTACAATCCAGTACGAGATGTGCTACACGAATATATTACAGGTGATTGACTTATCCGGTATTCCGCTGCTTGCGAAGGACCGTACAAAGGAGCATCCGATCGTGATCGGTGGCGGACCATGTACGGTGAATCCGGAACCGATGGCGGATTTCTTCGATATCTTCTATATCGGAGAGGGCGAGACAAGCTACGATGCACTGCTTGACCTGTACAAACAGTATAAACACTCGGATATGAGCCGGGAGGATTTCTTAAGGAAGGCTTCTTCCATCCCGGGTATTTATGTGCCGTCCATGTATGAGGTTTCGTATCAGGAAGATGGGACAATCGAGAAGGTTGTACCGAAATATGAGGATGTACCTGCGAAGGTAAAACGTCAGGTTGTCGTTGATTTTGAGAATGTATCGTATCCGATGAAGCCGGTTGTCCCGTATATCCGGGCAACCCAGGATCGTGTCTGTTTAGAGATCATGCGAGGCTGTATCCGTGGCTGCCGGTTCTGTCAGGCGGGAATGATCTACCGTCCGACGCGGCAGAAGAATGTGGAGATGCTGAAAGCATATGCCCGGACGATGCTTGATAATACCGGTTATGAGGAGATTTCTTTAAGTTCGCTAAGTTCCAGTGATTATGAGGATCTCGATGTGCTGCTCAATTATTTGATCACATTGCGCGATGCCGATCATGTGAATGTGTCATTGCCGTCACTTCGTATCGATGCATTTTCCCTCGATGTCATGAGCAAGGTACAGGATATCCGGAAATCATCCCTGACATTTGCATCGGAGGCAGGTACCCAGCGGCTGCGTGACGTCATCAATAAGGGAATTACAGACGAGAACCTGTTAGAAGGAAGCAGACAGGCATTTCTTGGCGGCTGGGATAAGGTGAAGCTTTATTTCATGCTCGGACTTCCGACCGAGACCGATGAGGATTTGTATGGGATCGCGGATCTCGCAGAGCGGATTTCAGAGGTGTATTTTGATAACGTACCAAAGGAAAAGAGAAATGGGCGTGTCATGATCAATGCATCGGCATCGTATTTTGTGCCGAAGCCATTTACACCGTTCCAGTGGGCACCGATGATCCTGCCGGATGAATTTACGCGCCGGGCAAGATATGTGAAGGATTCCTTCCGGGCACAGCGAAACCAGAAGAGTCTGAAGTTTTCATATCACGATGCAGGGATCTCGATTTTAGAGGGTGTGTTTGCAAGAGGTGACCGTAGACTGGGTGCGGCAATCTTAGATGTGTATGAACAGGGTGGCATCTTCGATGCATGGACCGAGTATTTTGATATGCAGCGGTATGAGAATGCATTTGCGAACCATCATGTTGATATCGAATTTTATACAGCGAGAAAAAGACCGGATGATGAAGTGTTCCCGTGGGAACATTTGGATGTTGGGGTAAGCCGACGCTTCCTGTTGCAGGAGTGGCATAAGGCACAGGAAGGAAAGACGACCGGTAACTGTCGTATGCAGTGCTCTGGCTGTGGTTCCGCCACATATGGAGGAGGTGTCTGCTTTGAAGCTAAGAATTAAATACACGAAGCTTGGAAGTCTCCGGTTTATCGGACATCTCGATATTATGCGGTTTTTCCAGAAGGCAATCCGGCGGGCGAAGCTGGATGTCTCGTATTCGAAGGGATTTTCTCCGCACCAGATGATTTCTTTTGCGGCACCGATGCCGCTTGGCATGACATCGGAGGGCGAATATTTCGATGGAGAGTTTGAAAGTGTGACAACAACCGAGGATATGATGGCACGCCTGAATGCGACGATGCCACCGGAGATACAGGTGTTAGATATCATCGAGCTTCCGGATGATGCGAAGCCATCGATGGCAATCGTAACTGCGTCCGACTATTATATCTATAAAAACGAGGAATGTGAAAACGATACGATGCCGGAGCTTTTACAGGCATTGTCTGCATTTGCGGAAAAAGACAAGGTCGAAATCGTCAAGAAGACGAAGTCCAAAGAGGAACTGACGGATATACGTCCGCTCATCTATAAAATCAAAGAATATAAGGATGGCATCTATATGCTGCTTGCATCGGGAAGCAGGGATAACTTAAAGCCGGAGCTTGTCGTAGAGGCGATGTGTGAGGCGGCAGGAGTTCCATTTAACCGGTACGATTACCGGATTCACCGTCTGGAGACGTATATGGGCGAGAAAGAAGAATTACAGCCGCTTTCGGCAAGCGGGACAAGATTTTGATGGATATGCTGCATGATATAATGAAGCACGCTCATGCGTGCGCAGGTCATCACGCTGACGCGTGGTGACATATGATGAAATATGCAGATAAGAGAGTATGAAGCAGTTTGTATTTACAGAATGGAATAATGAAAAGCTTGGTATCCTGTTTGAGAACGGAAAAGCGATGGAAATCCGGTGTTATGAGGATAGCAGTATTCTTGGAAATGTCTATCGGGCGAGAGTCTCGAACCTGTCACCGAACATCAATGCGGCGTTTGTGGATATCAAAAAGGGCGAGAGCTGTTATCTGTCGATGGATGATTATCACGGAGAAAAGTTAAAGACCGGCGATCTGGTGACCGTGCAGGTTGTACGTGATAAAATCAAGACGAAACGCTATGCGGTGACAACCGATATCTCGCTGCAGGGAGATTACGCGGTAACGACGCTTTTTGCACCTGTCGGAGTTTCTTCCAAGATTACAGATAGTGCAAGAAAAAAGGAATTAAAGACTTTGATGCAGAACCTGCTTATAGCAGAGCAGGATGCGCAGTTCTATTTGGCAGAAGGAAATGCGGCAGAGATCGAACGGATAAAAAAGCTTACACTCGGCGGAATTATCCGGACGCAGGCAGAACAGGCAGAAGATACTGCCATCGAACAGGAGATTAAAACACAGACGCAGCTGCTTTATTCAATCATGAAAAAAGCGGAATATGCGCCGCAATACACCTGTCTGTATCATACCGAGGTGGAATATATCAAGGATATCCGTCGGATGCATGCGTTACAGGATGTGGAGATTATAACCGACATTCCGGAAGTGACGGAAGCAATCCCGGAGATTCCGCTTTATACGGATGAATATTCGCTTACACTCAGGTATTCGCTTGAAAGTCTGCTTGAGAAGACGCTTTCAAAGCGGGCATACTTAAAGTCCGGAGCATATCTGGTGATTGAACCGACGGAAGCAATGACAGTGATCGATGTCAACAGCGGAAAATCCATCAAAGGCAAGAATGCCGAAGAACAGTTTTTGAAGATCAATATCGAGGCGGCAAGGGAAATCGCAAGGCAGCTCCGCCTGCGGAATATCTCAGGTATTGTGATGATTGATTTCATTAACATGAAAGAAGCAGAACACAACCGGGAGCTTATGAAGGTGCTGGCAGAATCTGTACGTACCGATCCGGTCCGGACAACCGTGGTGGATATGACAAAACTCGGACTTGTCGAGTTGACGAGACAAAAAGGAAAACGCGCGCTGCACGAGGTGTTTTCAGATAAAAAACGGTTAACATAAAATAATAAAATTTTATATTTTGGTGTTGACAAGCACACAATCAGATGCTAATATATACGAGTGTGCCGCACAGTGGGGTATAAGTCTGCAATCATGCAGCACCGAAACTGGCGAGTAATGATAATAGGAGGAAACCATATGTACGCAATTATAGCAACAGGCGGAAAGCAGTACAAGGTAGCTGAAGGAGATATCATTAAGGTTGAGAAGCTTAATGCTGAGGAAGGCTCAGAGGTATCATTCGACGTAGTTGCAGTGAATACTGACAAAGATGTGCTTTGTGGAGATGCTTGCAAGAGCGCATCTGTAAAGGCAACTGTTCTTGGCGAAGGTAAGGGCAAGAAGGTTGTTGTTTACAAGTACAAGAGAAAGACCGGCTATCATAAGAAGCAGGGTCACAGACAGCCATTTACTCAGGTTAAGATTGAAGCAATCAATGCTTAATTAAGACTATGATACAGGCAGTGTTTTATATGTATCCGGACGAAACTTACCGTGGATTTTCAGTAAGCGGACATGCAGGTTATGAGAACGCAGGCAGAGATATTATCTGTGCTTCGGTATCGGCACTTGTGATCAATACAGTGAATGCAGTGGATACGCTCACAGAAAATGTGTGTGTATGCGAGCAGGAACCTTCCGGAAGCATAAAATTTAAGTTTTCATCGGAGAGCGATGAACAAGGACAATTATTGATCCGTGCCTTGGATATGGGACTTTCCAATATCGAGAAGGAATACGGAAAGAAGTATTTGCAAGTACACTACAAGGAGGTGTAACGACTATGTTAAGAATGAATTTACAGTTCTTTGCTCATAAGAAGGGTGTTGGTTCTACTAAGAACGGTAGAGATTCAGAGTCTAAGAGACTCGGCGCCAAGAGAGCAGACGGACAGTTTGTAAAGGCTGGTAATATTTTATTCAGACAGCGTGGAACTAAGATTCATCCTGGTGTAAACGTTGGTATCGGCGGAGACGACACATTATTTGCACTTGTAGATGGTGTTTTACGTTTCGAGAGAAAGGGTAGAGATAAGAAGCAGGCTTCTGTATACCCTGTTGAGTCAGCTGAGTAAGAAAACACTAGAAGAGCCGGGAGTTATATCCCGGCTTTTTCTGGATTTATGAGTGAATTTGGTAATCGTATTTATGAGGGAGGGCGTCCCATGTTTGCAGATAGAGCGAAAATATTTATAAGATCAGGAAAAGGCGGCGACGGACATGTGTCATTCCGCCGGGAATTATATGTACCGGATGGCGGTCCGGATGGCGGCGATGGCGGCGATGGCGGCGATGTAATCTTCGTGGTTGATCCCGGATTAAATACGCTTACAGATTTCCGCCATGTGCGTAAATATGTAGCGCAGGATGGAGAAGAAGGCGGAAAACGGAACTGCCATGGCGCAAACGGAAAAGACATTATACTGAAGGTTCCGGCAGGTACAGTCGTAAAGGATGCCGAAACCGGAAAAGTAATATTGGATATGTCGAATAAGACCGAACCGGTAACGCTGCTGAAAGGCGGCAGAGGCGGTAAAGGTAACCGTCAGTATGTCACATCGGTCATGCAGGCACCAAAGTATGCACAGCCGGGAAAACCGGCGAAGGAGCTCTGGGTAACCTTAGAGCTTAAGATGATTGCGGATGTTGGACTGGTTGGATTCCCGAATGTTGGTAAATCCACATTCCTGTCCCGTGTGACAAATGCAAAACCGAAGATTGCAAACTATCATTTCACAACACTCAATCCGAATCTCGGTGTGGTCGATCTTGGAGAAAAGCAGGGATTTGTAATCGCGGACATTCCGGGTATTATTGAAGGTGCATCGGAAGGTGTTGGACTGGGAATTGAATTCTTACGTCACATCGAGCGTACAAAGGTACTGATCCACATTGTTGATGCGGCATCGACGGAGGGCAGAGATCCGATCGTGGATATCGAAGCAATCAACAAGGAACTGCGTCAGTACAATGAAGAGCTGGCAAGCCGGCCGATGGTAATTGCCGCAAATAAGTGTGATGCGCTGTACGGTGAGGATTACGAGACTGTGATCCAGTTATTGAAGGACGAATATGAACCAAAGGGAATCAAAGTATTCCCGATATCAGCAGTGTCCGGCAAGGGTGTCGAAGAACTGCTGTGGTATGTAAATAAATTAGTGAAGGAAGCACCGGATGAGGTAATTGAGTTTGCACCGGAGATGGATGTAGAGTTCATGGATGATCCGGAGCTGCCATTTGAGGTGACAAAGTCTGAGGAAGAGGAGCATGTATTCCTTGTGGAAGGTCCTCGGATCGAGAAGATGCTTGGTTATACGAATCTGGAGTCTGAGAAGGGCTTTGCGTTCTTCCAGCGCTTCTTAAAAGACAATGGAATCTTACAGATGCTCGAAGATCTTGGCATCGAAGAGGGTGATACAGTCCGGTTGTATGGGCTGGAGTTTGATTATTACCGCTAGAAATCGTAGTTTATTTCAAAGGAAAGAGGTATGAAATATGACAAGTAAGCAGAGAGCTTATTTAAAGAGTCTTGCAATGAACGCAGAGACAATTATGAATATTGGAAAGTCCAGCCTGACACCGGAAGTCTGCACTGCAGTCAGTGAGGCGTTAGAAAAGCGGGAACTGGTAAAAATCGGCGTGCTGAAGAACTGTCTCGATGATCCGAAGGAGATTGCAGCGGTGATGGCAGAGCGCACACACAGCCAGGTAGTCCAGGTCATCGGCAAGAAAATCGTCTTGTATCGGAAACGAAAAAAAGATCCCAAAATCATTCTTCCTGAATAAAAGGTGAAACTATGCGATATAACCAGTCAGACCCATTTGGACAATTCCATAGAATCGCGCTGCTTGGCGGGACATTCAATCCAGTGCATGTGGGTCATATCGCGATGGCAAACGCTGTTTTAAAGTGGAATCCGGCATTGGAACAGGTTGTGCTGATGCCAAACCACATTCCGGCGTATAAGGATGAAAATGCAGTTGCAGATGGAGAAAAACGACTTCATATGCTTGAACTTGCAGCGAAGCATCTGCCGAAAGTGTCCGTAAGTGACATGGAATTAAAACGGGATGGGTATACATATACGGTAGATACGCTTACACAGATAAAAAAAAGCAATCCCGGACTACAAATTGTATTTGTGATTGGAGACGATTCTCTGTTTCAGTTATCCGGCTGGCATGAATTTGAAAAGCTTGCGGATCTGTGTGAAATCCTTGTCGTAGCAAGAGATGAGGAACAAGAAAAAATCGAGACTTATATTCATGCGTTTTGTACAAAATATCCTGCATTTTCTATCGCATATGTCGAGATGCCCAAGGTACAGGTATCGTCAAGCGAAATCAGGGAAAGACTGGCAAATCATCTTACGGTTACCGGAATGGTGCCGGATGAAGTGTTAAAATATATAGAACAACAAAACCTGTACAGGTAAAAACTGGGAGAAAAAACAATGATGACAAGAGATAAGATGATAACACGTCTGAAAGGAAAAATCAGTGCAACAAGGCTTACACACTCATTTGGAGTAGAATATACAGCTGCATGTCTGGCGATGGTTCATGGTGCCGATGTCGAAAAGGCACGCGTGGCAGGACTTTTGCACGATTGCGCAAAGGGACTTCCGACGAAGACAAAACTGGAAAAAGCGAGAAAACATGGACTTCCGGTCAGCAAATATGAAGAAAAAAATCCGGATATGCTGCATGCAAAACTGGGTGCGTATTATGCCAGATACAAATACGATGTCTATGATCAGGTGATTTTGGATGCAATCGCGTATCATACAACCGGACGTCCCAATATGACATTGCTTGATAAAATCATATTTGTGGCAGATTATATTGAGCCAAACCGGAAGATGCTCCCGGAGATGGAAGAAATTCGCAAAGAAGCGTTTACGGATTTGGATGCCTGCGTCATTCATATCTTAAAAAACACTTTGGATTATCTGAATAAAACGACGTATGAAATGGATTTTATGACGCAGAAAACATATGATTTTTATGTTGTTCATAAAGCAGAAATGTAAGGAGATGCAGATGGATCAAAATGAGAAATTACGAATCATAGTGGAAGCATTAGAAGGGAAAATCGCACATGATATCCGCGTGATCCGGATTTCAGAAATCTCTTCCATGGCTGATTATATAGTGATTGCAGATGGCTCCAACCGTAACCAGGTGCAGGCAATGTGTGACAATGTGGAACATGCTATGGCAAAAAATGGAGAGATTATGAAAAATCGTGAAGGATATGCAAATGGAGGATGGATTTTACTGGATTATTATGATATAATTATACATGTATTTTCAGAAAAAGAAAGAGCCTTCTATGATTTAGATCATATCTGGAGAGACGGAGCTCTTTTACAACCAGGGGAGTATTGATTTGAACAACAAAGAAAAACTGATTCAGGATAATTATAGTAAAGTAAATCAGATTTCTGCAAAATGCATGCGCGTGATCGTGGCTATTCTTGCGCTTGCATTTGGCTATTGTTATTTCGGCACGGAGATTGATCCTTCTGTGCTGATTGTTTTCTTTGCTTCTGCAATCTTTATTGCTTTGATTCCAACACTGGTCATCAATATTTTAAAATTTGACCATGCACCGGCAACAAAACATATCGTTATTATCTGTGTCTGCCTGATTGCTACTTTGATGCTGACACTTCTTTCTACATATGCCTATCCGATTATGCTTTTCCCGATTCTGCTGGCATCCTTGTATTATAACCAGACACTTGTTTTGTTTGCATCGCTTCTGATGTCCTGTGGAATTGTGGTATCGAATTACCTGGCATTTCAGTTTTCAGATATTTTTATCGGATTTCCGTGTGAATCATTTGAGGATGTTATGATTTCTTATGTTGTACCGCAGATTGTTGTTGTGTTTGGTCTTTCGGTTGCAGCTTATTTCATCGTACAGAGAAATTCCATGATGATCAACTCCGCAATCAATATGGCTGTTACGATGCAGGATAACCAGACAGGACTTATATTCTCATTTGCAGAGATCAGCGAGAGCAAGTCGAAGTTTACAGGTGAGCACATCAAGCGAGTGGCAGCCTATATGCGTGTACTTGCGAAAGCGTCCGGATTTGATGATGAATATGTGGAGATGGTTTCGACCGCATCCATGATGCATGATATTGGAAAATTGATGATCAGTGAGGAAATCCTCGATAAACCGGATAAACTGACAGATGAGGAATATCAGATTATGAAGAATCATGTCCTCTATGGAGAAGCTTTGCTTGAAAAATGTCCGGGTGAATTGATGCATCTTGCCTGCGTGCTTGCAAAGGAGCATCATGAGCGCTGGGATGGCACCGGATATCTTGGCATGAAAGGCGAAGAGATCGCTTATATAAGCCGCCTCATGGCAGTTTGTGATGTGTTCGATGCATTGACTTCCGACCGGTATTATAAGAAGGGATGGTCTTTGGAGGATACGTTTGATGAGATTATCAGGCTTTCCGGGAAAAGTTTTGATCCGGCAGTTGTGAGACTGTTTATCCAGCATTTTGATGAATTTAAAGAGATTCATAACCGGATTCCGGATAAACAGAAGTACTAAAGAGGATGGAATATCGGATATGTATAAAATTATGAATGCATATATGAGTCAGATTCAGCTGCAGGCTGGACCGGAGCTTGTGCAAAAATTGGTAGACCTTGTGAAAACCGTAAAAGAAATCCAGACATTTTCTGTGACGGAGCATTTTAAGCAGTTTGTGATCGATCTGAAACTGAAAGACTACTCCGTGGAGAAAGCAGCGGATGTCTTTTCCAATTTGCAAAAAAAGATTGAAAATCCATATTCTTCTTTCTATCTCAGGTACAATGAAGGAAACTGTGTCCGGTACCGTTTTATCACATGTAAGGAGAATAAACATGGAATCTATTGTGATTTTATTATACGGTAGGTTTGGTATTTTCACTCAGAGATTTCTATCAAAAAAGCAGATGTAGTAAAACATCTGCTTTTTTGATAGAAATAAGATACCGGGTATGTCACATATAAAATCCACTGTGATACGATATGAAAATCGTTAGATATGAAAATCGTTAGAATGTACGGAAAAGCCCGATTACTTTACCGAGAATCTGCAGTTCGTCTTTCGGAACGATGATCGGATCCATCGTATCATTTTCCGGCTGCAGGCGGTAATATCCATCTTCTTTGTAATAGGTTTTTACAGTTGCGGAATCGTCAATCAATGCAACGACCATGTCGGCATTCCTTGCTGTGTTTGTCTCTTCGCACATCACAAGATCTCCGTCGAAGATGCCGGCGTTAATCATGCTGTCTCCTTTTACTTTCAACATAAATGTATTTTTTCCGTTTGCATGCAGAAATTCTGGTAGAATCGGGAAATAATCCTGGATATTCTGTTCTGCCAGAATTGGCTCTCCGCAAGTAACCGTTCCGACAATCGGAACATTGACGACTTCTCTTCGTGCAAGATTAAAGTCATCATCGAGAATCTCGATTGCACGTGGTTTCGTCGGATCTTTTCGTATATATCCTTTTTGCTCCAGAGATTCAAGATGCGCATGTACGGAGGATGTGGATTTTAGATGAACTGCTTCACATATCTCGCGAACCGCAGGTGGATATCCTTTTTGTAAAATACATTCTTTTAGATAGTTGAGAATCTCCTGTTGCTTGTCTGTCAGGTGTCGATTCGCCATAATATACCCCCTTTTTAAAAAATAGATTAGTGTCAGTATAGCATATCATTTTATAAAATGCAAACAAATGTTCTATTTTGGCTGATTTTCATCATTTTTTATGAAATGCTTTGAATTTTTGATGCAAATGCAGTATAATATCATAGACTTTGTATGTCACTAGAATGAGATATAAAAGGAGAGTCTGTTTTGAACGAGAAGTTATTACATACACCCGAAGGCGTCCGGGATATCTATGATGCCGAGTGTAAAAAGAAAAAGAAAGTTCTTTCGCAGATCCATCATGTGTTAGAACTTTACAGTTATCAGGATATTGACACACCAAGTTTTGAATATTTTGATATTTTTAATATGGATAAAGGGTCAGCTGCATCAAACGAGATGTATAAGTTTTTTGACCGTAACAATAATACATTGGTGCTCCGGCCGGATATCACGCCGAGCATCGCAAGATGTGTCGCAAAATATTATCCGGAAGAAGTGCTTCCGATTCGTCTATGCTATGAAGGAAATACATTTTTAAATACACACCAGCATCAGGGAAAACTTTCGGAGTTCACACAGATCGGTGGGGAACTTGTCAATGACGACAGTTCCGCTGCCGATGCGGAAATCATCGCATGTGTGATTCATTGCCTGCTTGCTGCCGGGCTGACAGAATTTCAGATTGAGATTGGAGAAGTGGAATTCTTCCGGGGAATGATTGAAGAAGCAGGACTCGATGGCGATACAGAACAGCGAATCAAAGAATATATTCACTCGAAGAATTTCTTTGGATTGACGGAGTTTGTGAATACACTCCGGATTCCGGAAGAACAAAAGGCAGCACTGAAAAGTTTTGAGAGCCTGTTTGGCGGCCTGGATATGTTAGACCATGCCGAAAAACTTGTCTCAAATCCGGTATCGCAGGAGGCGATTGCCCGGATGCGGAAAGTGTATACGGCGCTTGTAAACTATGGATATGAAAAGTATGTGAGTTTTGACCTGTCTATGATCAACCGTTTTAATTATTATACAGGAATTATATTCCGTGGATATACATATGGAACGGGAGATGCGATTGTCAAAGGCGGGCGTTACAATACGCTGCTCGAAAAATTTGGAAAAAAAGCGCCATCCGTTGGATTCGCCATCTATGTGGATGATCTGATGAATGCAATTGCGCGCAATCATATTGTGGTTCCGCTTGATTATACAAACATTCTTGTACTGTATAAGGAAGCGTATCAGAAACAGGCAATTTCCTATGCTTGTGATCTCCGGTCAGATGATAACAAGGTAGAATTAGTCCGGATGTCAAAACGCCATGACCTACAGGAATATAAGTCCTATGCACAAAAGATGCATTTTGAAAAAATTGCTTTTTTTGCAGAGAATACGGAGAAACCACAGATAATAGAATTGTAAATAATCAGACTGGAAGGCAACAAAACAGAAAGTAACATAAAAGGGAGATAGATATGCGTTATTTAACATTTGCATTAGCAAAAGGACGACTTGCCAAGAAGACGCTTGCGATGTTTGAGCAGATTGGTATCACCTGCGAAGAGGCAAAGGATCCAGATACAAGAAAATTGATATTTACAAATGAAGAACATAAAATCCGCTTTTTCTTAGCGAAAGCATCGGATGTTCCAACCTATGTGGAATACGGTGCCGCGGATGTTGGCGTTGTCGGAAAAGATACGATCATGGAAGAGGGCAGGGATTTATATGAAGTTATGGATCTTGGCTTTGGAAAATGCCGGATGTGTGTCTGTGGACCGGCGTCTGCCAAGGAATTACTGTCAAAAAACGAAATCATCCGTGTTGCAAGTAAATATCCAAACATTGCAAAAAATTATTTCAGCGAAAAGAAAAACCAGACGGTTGAGATTATCAAACTGAATGGTTCGGTGGAACTTGCACCGCTTGTGGATTTATCCGAAGTAATCGTGGATATTGTCGAAACCGGTTCGACACTTCGTGAAAACGGTCTGGAAGTCTTAGAGGAGATCTGCCCGCTTTCCGCACGTGTGGTTGTCAACCGCGTGAGTCTTAAAATGGAGCATGAGAGAATCCGGAAACTATTGAATGACTTAAATGAAATTATTCACCAATAAAAAGTGTGCTGGTATGCATGCATGGGATCATGCTGATGTGTCATGCCATGAATGAAGGAGGCAATTAAGATGCGTATTGTAAAATTGACAGAAGAGACAAAAAAGGATATTTTGACAAATCTTTTAAAACGCAGCCCGGATAACTATGGAAGTTACGAGGAAACTGTAAAAAAGATTGTAAATGATATTCACGACAGAAGAGACGCAGCGTTGTTTGAGTATACAGAAAAGTTTGATCACGCCAAGATTCATGCGGACAATGTACGTGTGACAGAGACAGAGATTAAAGAAGCATATACACAGGTAGACGCGAAGCTTCTTGAGACAATCCGCAAGGCAATCGTGAATATCCGCACATACCACGAGAAACAGAAGCAGTACAGCTGGTTTGATTCCGGAGACAACGGAACGCTGCTTGGACAGAAGGTAACACCGCTTGCAAAGGTTGGTGTGTATGTGCCGGGCGGTAAGGCCGCATATCCATCTTCCGTGCTTATGAATGTTATCCCTGCCAAGGTTGCAGGTGTAGGCAAGATTGTGATGACAACGCCTTGTAACGCAGAGGGAAAAGTATATCCGACCACTCTGGTTGCGGCAAAGGAAGCCGGTGTAGATGAGGTCTATAAGGCTGGTGGTGCACAGGCGATTGCTGCACTTGCCTATGGAACCGAATCGATTCCAAAGGTAGATAAGATTGTTGGACCTGGAAATATCTTCGTTGCACTTGCAAAACGCTGCGTATTCGGACATGTCAGCATCGATTCGGTTGCCGGACCAAGTGAAATCATGGTACTTGCCGATGAGACTGCCAATGCAAGATATGTCGCTGCAGATCTGCTGTCCCAGGCAGAACATGATGAGATGGCATCTGCTATTTTAGTTACGACTTCAGAGGACCTTGCAAAGAAAGTCAGCGAGGAAGTCGATGGCTTTGTAAAGGAATTATCCAGAAAGGATATCATCCAGAAATCCCTGGATAATTATGGATATATACTGGTTGCAGACACAATGCAGGAAGCAATCGATACAGTCAATGAGATTGCGAGCGAACACCTCGAACTTGTCACCGCGAACCCATTTGATACGATGACACGAATCAAGAATGCCGGAGCAATCTTCCTTGGAAGTTATTCTTCCGAACCGCTTGGCGATTATTTTGCCGGACCAAACCATGTGCTTCCGACAAACGGAACCGCAAAGTTTTTCTCCCCGCTTTCTGTGGATGACTTCATTAAAAAGTCAAGCATTATTTACTATTCGAGAGAAGCGTTAGAGGAAGTACATCAGGATATCATTGATTTTGCAAATGCAGAATATCTGACAGCACATGCAAATTCAATCAAAGTCCGGTTTGAAAAATAACATACATCCATATTGGATGAAAAAGCAAAGGGAGGATGCTGGATATGACAAACCGTATAGGAGTTGTATCAAGAAAAACAAATGAAACGGATATCCAGATGGAATTAAATCTGGATGGAAGCGGATATGCAAAAGTAGATACCGGAATTGGTTTTTTAGATCATATGCTTGCAAGTTTCGCGAAGCATGGATTTTTCGACCTGAACTGTAAGGCAACCGGTGATCTGTTTGTTGACAGTCATCATACGATCGAGGATACAGGAATCGTACTGGGACAGGCAATTGCGAAAGCAGTTGGTGACAAACAGGGAATCAGGCGGTTTGGCTCTTTTATGCTCCCGATGGATGAGACACTGGTTCTTTCCGCGCTCGATCTGTCCGGACGCCCATATCTGGTGTATGACTTAAATCTCACAACACCAGAGGTTGGATATTTTGATACACAGATGGTGAAGGAGTTTTTCTATGCAGTTTCGTATTCTGCGATGATGAACCTGCATATCAAACAGCTTGCGGGATCCAATGACCATCATATCATCGAAGCTGCATTTAAGGCATTTGCAAAAGCACTCGATGAGGCAACGCAGTTTGACAGCCGGCTTTCCGGCCAGGTGCTTTCGACGAAGGGAAGTCTGTAAGGAGGAACAATATAGATGGAAGATAAGAAGATTGGTTACAAGCCGCTTACCGCTGCGATTCCATTCTCGGAATTCAAGCTGAACGAGGCTGGCCTGATTCCGGCAATCGTGCAGGATGATGCAACCGGTGATGTGCTGATGCTTGCATATATGAATGAAGAATCATACAACAAGACATTAGAGACCGGATGTATGACATATTTCAGCAGAAGCCGGCAGAGCCTGTGGTTAAAAGGGGAGACAAGCGGGCATTATCAATATGTAAAGAGCCTGTATCTGGACTGCGATAATGACACGATATTAGCGCGGGTGGACCAGGTTGGAGCAGCCTGTCATACAGGCAACCGGACCTGTTTTTTCAAAAAGATGTTGAAAGATGCGTAATTGGAGGGTAAACTATGATACATGTATGGAGTGAGTTACTAGTGTATGTGATTAAGTTCCTGGCTATGCTTGTATGTGCAGGCCTTGGAATTATGGTCGGAAAGAAAATCCGCAAGAATAAAGATGCTAAAAACCAGGAGGAAATTTGACGTGGAAAAGTACGGCGTGAATGAATTACGTAAGATGTTTTTGGAGTTTTTTGAGAGCAAGGGACATTTGAAGATGAAGAGCTTTTCTCTGATTCCACACAATGACAACAGTCTGCTTCTCATCAACTCGGGTATGGCACCATTGAAGCCATATTTTACAGGACAGGAGATTCCGCCACGCAGACGTGTGACAACCTGCCAGAAATGTATTCGTACCGGAGATATCGAGAATGTAGGTAAGACAGCCAGACATGGTACGTTCTTTGAGATGCTCGGTAACTTCTCATTCGGTGATTATTTCAAGCATGATGCGATTCATTGGACATGGGAATTTTTGACAGAGGTTGTCGGGCTCGATAAAAACCGTCTGTATCCATCTGTTTATCTCGAGGATGATGAGGCATTCGATATCTGGAATAAGGAAATCGGGGTAGACAAGGATCGTATCTTCCGTTTTGGTAAAGAAGATAATTTCTGGGAGCATGGAGCCGGACCTTGTGGTCCATGTTCAGAGGTTTATTATGACCGTGGAGAAAAGTATGGCTGTGGCAAACCGGGTTGTACGGTTGGCTGTGACTGCGACCGTTATATGGAAGTATGGAACAACGTATTTACCCAGTTTGATAACGATGGACACAACAACTATACAGAGCTTGAGCAGAAGAATATTGATACCGGTATGGGTCTGGAGCGTCTGGCAGTGGTTGTACAGGACGTGGATTCCATCTTCGATGTTGATACGATCAAGGCACTGCGTGATAAGGTCTGTGAGCTGGCAGGTGTTACATACGAGGAAGATGCGAATACAGATGTCAGCATCCGTGTGATTACCGATCATATCCGATCTGTGACATTTATGACATCCGATGGTATTCTTCCGTCGAACGAGGGACGGGGCTATGTACTCCGCCGTCTGCTTCGCCGCGCGGCAAGACATGGCAGATTGCTCGGTATCAAAGGTGCGTTCTTAGCAGAGCTTTCCAAGACTGTGATTGATGTATCCAAGGATGCATATCCGGAGCTTGCAGAGAAGCAGGAGCATATATTTGCAACTTTAAATACTGAGGAAGAAAATTTCAACAAGACAATCGATCAGGGGCTTTCTATCCTGAATGGTTATATCGATGATATGAAGGCAAAAGGTGAGAAGACACTTTCCGGTGCGCATGCATTTAAATTGTATGACACGTATGGATTTCCATTTGATCTGACAGTCGAAATCCTCGAGGAATCCGGATTTGCTGCAGATGAGGAAGGCTTCAAAGCATGCATGCAGGAACAGCGGGAGCGTGCGAGAAAGGCAAGAAAGACATCGAACTATATGGGGGCGGATGCAACGGTATATGAGCAGATTGATGTAAATCTTACGACAGAATTTGTGGGTTATGATACACTCGTTTCCGAGTCGGAAATCATTGCGATTGCGGATTCGGATGCAGTTGTTGAAAGCCTGTCAGAAGGACAGGAAGGATCCATCCTTACAAAAGAGACACCATTTTACGCAACAATGGGTGGTCAGTGCGGGGATGCCGGTGTAATCGAGACAGCAACTGGCAGATTCGTTGTCAAAGATACAATCAAGGTTGTCGGTGGTAAGATCGCACATATCGGATATGTGGAAAATGGTGAGATTAAACTGCATGATACAGCAAAGCTTTCTGTAGATGCAGACAAGCGTATCCATACATGTATGAATCATTCTGCAACACATCTGCTGCAGAAGGCACTTAAAACAGTACTTGGTGGACATGTGGAACAGGCGGGATCTTATGTAGATGAGGATCGTCTCCGTTTTGATTTTACACATAATCAGGCTATGACGAAGGAAGAGATTGCCCGGGTGGAAGCAATCGTTAACGAGAAAATCGCTGAGGACCTTCCGGTAGTGACAAAGGTTATGGGAATCGAAGAAGCGAAGAAGACAGGTGCGATGGCACTGTTCGGCGAGAAGTATGGTGAGACTGTACGAGTTGTCAATATGGGTGATTTTTCAATCGAACTTTGTGGTGGTACCCATGTGGCAAAGACAGGCGTGATCGCAACGTTCAAGATTGTGTCTGAGACAGGTGTTGCGGCAGGTGTTCGTCGTATTGAGGCACTTACTTCACGCGGTGCATTTGCATATTATCATAATTTAGAGAATACATTGAAGCAGGCAAGTGTTGCAGCCAAGGCAGAACCGGCAAATCTTGTAGAGAAGATCGAAAGTATGCTTGCAGAGATCAAGCAGCTACAGTCAGAGAACCAGAAACTCAAAGATAAGATGGCAAAAGCGGCAGTCGGAGATGTATTGGCGGATGCGGTTGCTGTCGGAGATTACAAAGTACTTCCGGTTCAGGTAAGTGGTGTAGATATGAATGCACTTCGGAATCTGGGCGATGAGATGAAGGAAAAAATTACATCAGGTGTAGTAATTCTTGCGTCCGACATGGATGGCAAAGTCAATCTGATCGTTATGGCGACGGATGATGCAGTAAAGGCTGGTGCACACGCCGGAAATATCATCAAAAAGATTGCACCGATGGTCGGTGGTGGCGGCGGTGGACGTCCAAACATGGCACAGGCAGGTGGTAAGAACCCGGCTGGTATCCAGGATGCGCTTGCAGCTGGTGTAAAGGAAGCAGAAGCACAGATTTCATAATAGTTACATGAAAAAAGGAAAATAAAAAGCATAACAGAAAGTGAGGACATAACATATGGCATTAGTACCTACCGTCGTAGAGCAGACGAGCAGAGGCGAGCGCGCTTACGATATTTATTCAAGATTATTAAAGGAGAGAATTATCTTTCTGGCAGATGAAGTAAACGATACAACCGCAAGTCTGGTTATCGCACAGCTTCTGTTTTTGGAGTCTGAAGATCCATCCAAGGATATCAGTCTCTATATCAACAGTCCGGGCGGATCTGTATCAGCCGGATTTGGTATCTACGATACTATGAATTATATCAAGTGTGACGTATCAACCATCTGTGTTGGTATGGCAGCCAGCATGGGCGCATTCCTTTTATCCGGTGGTACAAAAGGAAAGAGAATTGCACTTCCGAATTCCGAGATTATGATCCATCAGCCATTGGGCGGTCTTCCGGGACACAATCAGGCAACCGATATGAAGATTGCAACCGATAATATCCTTCGTACAAAGGAACGTCTGAACCGTATTTTGAGCGCAAACACAGGTAAGTCCATGGAAGAAATCGAACGCGATACCGACCGGAACAACTGGATGACAGCAGAACAGGCACTGGAATATGGGCTGATTGACCATATCTTTACAAGCCGGGATGAACTCAAATAAATAAGAACACGAAAAAATGTAAATTCATGACAAAAAATTTAAAATTTTGGTTGACGAATTTCATTTATGTGTTATAATCTAACTTGTGCAATTTGGTAAATACCCAAACAGTTGTTTATGAAACGCACAAACACGAGATATTTTACAACTGGAGGGAGGGTGAGAGAGTATGTCAAACGTAATCGTAAAAGAGAATGAGACTTTGGATAGCGCTCTTCGTAGATTCAAGAGAAACTGTGCGAAAGCCGGTATTCAGCAGGAGATTCGTAAGAGAGAGCATTACGAGAAACCAAGTGTAAGACGTAAGAAGAAGTCTGAAGCAGCTAGAAAGCGCAAGTTTAAATAGTGCATAAATAAGGTGTTACTCCGGTAACACCTTTTTTGTTGCAATTTTTTTAAAACCAGTCTAGAAAGATGTGGATATGCATATAGTGTAAAGAAAATCGCATGGAGCAGGCACCATGACACAGATTCTGATGTATGACCAGACATGTATGCACGTAGATGGATATAAATCGATGCGTCATTTTGATACAAAAACCATTGAGCTGCAATGCGGAAAAAAGAAATTGCAAATCTCTGGAAATTCGCTTCTCATTACTTCATTTCATGCAGAAGAAATGATCATTCACGGAAATATTTTGTCTGTGGAATGGAAACAGGAGGAAGAATGATGCATCGGTATGTGATTCATATTTCCGGCGATGACTCAGAGCGATTTTTAAATTTATGCAAACACGGAAAGATTGCTTTGCATGCAATTTACAGAGATGATACCGGCGTTTTTGCAGAAGTTACAAAGAAAGATTTTGAAAACATTAAAAAATTTGAGAAAAAATGTGATTGCAAGTGCAGCGTTGTGATGGAAAAAGGTGTCGTACCATTGTTAAAAAGACATCGAATCCACATCACATTTTTTGCCTGTATTTTGTTGATTGCGTGGTTTATTTATTATTCTTCTCTATTTATATGGCATATCGATGTGGAAGGAGAGACGGATTATACGAAGGAAGAAATTCTATCGTATGTCTCGGATTCTCTCGTTCCACTGGGAACCAGACGCAAAGATATCACTATCGCAGATCTTGAAAAAAAACTGCGTATGCAATATGACCGCCTGGCATGGATAACCTGTGAGGTCGATGGAACAAGACTCGTGATTCATCTGGTAGAGACGATTACAGAACAGAATGTGACGAAGATAAATAATCCTTGCAATATCGTTGCAATCAAGGACGGACTTGTTACAGAAGCGATTGCAACACAGGGAACCAGAATGGTGGAACCCGGGGATGAAGTGAAAAAAGGAGACATCCTTATTACAGGCGCAGTTCAGATTTATAATGAGTTTGACGAGCTCATCGAGACAAACTATGTGCCGGCAGATGGCGAAATCTATGCACAGACGAGGTATCCATATAAAAAAGAGCTTTCACTCCGGACGACACAACGCATATATGGAAAATGCAGGAAGTATTCGATTTCTATCAGTACGAAAAATAAAACAACAAACATATATACGCCATCGGATACAAAAAGTTATGCACGGATAGAGGATACCTATACGGTTCATCTGGGACATTCGTATTATTTACCTTTTCGCGTTACAATCGGAAAATATTACACACCTGTTTACAAAAATATCACATATACAAAACAGGAAGTATATGATAAACAGATGAAAATTTTGCAAAAGTATATGGAAGATCTTCAAAAAAAAGGGGTGGAAATACTGGAAAATAATGTTACAATAGAGTACAGAGATGGAAAATGCCTGGCATCCGGAACACTTCTGGTGAAAGAAAAAATAGGTGCGCCGGAACTTCTGACGATACCAGAGCAGATGGAAGTACACGATATGGAAGAAAATGAGGAATGAATATGAGTGCATATTTTGAGACGATTTCAATCCCGACGGAATATATTCAAGCTGTGTTCGGTCAATTTGACAAGAACATCAAAAATCTGGAGAAAGCATATCATGTGGCGGTTGTTTTAAGAGATGATACTATGCGTGTGACAGGCTCGGAGGGCAGTGTAAAACATGCGGTATCTGTCGTTGAACAGTTAGTGGCTTTGGCAAAAGCAGGAGAAGAAATCACAGATCAAAATGTGAATTATACAATTTCTCTTTCTAAAACAGGTGAAGAAAAATCGGTGTCTGCGCTTGCTTCGGACGGAGGTGTAATCTGTCATACGATGAGTGGAAAGCCCGTAAAAGCAAAAACACTTGGGCAGAAAAAATATGTGGATGCGATTGACAAAGATATGATCGTATTTGGCGTTGGCCCGGCAGGAACCGGAAAAACATACCTTGCGATGGCAAAAGCAATCACAGCGTTTAAAAATAACGAAGTAAACCGGATTATCCTGACACGTCCCGCAATCGAAGCCGGAGAAAAGCTTGGCTTCCTGCCAGGTGATTTGCAAAGCAAAGTAGATCCATATCTGAGACCTTTGTATGATGCACTTTACGAAATCATGGGAGCAGATGCCTTTGTACGAAATATGGAAAAAGGATTGATTGAAGTGGCACCACTTGCCTATATGCGAGGACGTACACTTGACAATGCTTATATTGTATTGGATGAAGCACAGAATACAACGCCGGCTCAGATGAAGATGTTCCTGACACGTATCGGTTTTGGATCCAAAGCAATTATTACAGGTGATTTGTCGCAGAAAGATCTGCCGAAAGATACACAGTCTGGACTTGAGGTTGCACTTCGCGTGCTGCATGGGATTGATGAGATTTCTGTCATTCGGTTTTCAAGTGAAGATGTTGTGCGGCATCCGCTTGTACAGAAGATTGTAAATGCATACGAACAGTATGAAAACAGGCATCCAAAGGGAAAGATACCGGATGGAGCGCATAAGTCCGGAACAAAAAACAGATAGAGATAAGCAAATTATTCCCAGATAGAACTTGATTATCTGCCACTTTTGGGATAAAATGTAACAGGCAATAAAGGAGAGATACATTGAGCGTATTTTTTGAAAATGAATTAGATACTGCAGTTCCTGCACATTACGAGGATATTGTTAGAGATATCGTAGAGGCATCTCTGGATTTCTTAAAATGTCCATATGAATGTGAGGTGAATGTGATATTTACAGACCATGCAGGAATACAGGCAATCAATAAAGAATACAGAGAGATTGATGCTCCGACAGATGTTTTGTCTTTTCCGATGATTGCATATGAGGAGCCTGGGGTCTTTGATTTCTGCGAGGAAAGCCCGCTCGATTACTTTAATCAGGATACAGGCGAGCTGATGCTTGGAGACATTATATTAAATGTGGATCGCATTGCTGAACAGGCGGAAGAATATGGACATACGAGAAGGCGGGAAGTTGCATTCCTGACTGCACACAGTATGCTGCATTTGGCGGGATATGACCATATTGATGATTCAGAACGCCTGCATATGGAAAAACTACAAGAGGAAATATTAACAAAGAAAGGATATACCAGAGACAATGAAGAAGAATAAATTGAAAAAGCTGACGATATTTACACTTACAGCTGCACTTTCGATGTCCTGCCTGGCAGGCTGTGGAAAGAAAAAAGAGACAACAACCGAGCAGCCGGCGATTACAACCGAGCAGCCTGCAACCATGTCCGATGCAAGCAATGTTGTAATCGGACCTACAAAAGAAGGCTGTGTGATCAACGAATTTTCGGGTGAGTGGATCGATGAGAAACTGGCAAATCAGCGCCCACTTTGTATTATGATCAATAATATTGTGGATGCGATGCCGCAGTCAGGTATTTCACAGGCAGATATAACATTTGAGATGCTTGTAGAAGGTGGAATTACCCGTTATATGTGTGTATTTAAGGATTATTCCAATCTGACAAAACTCGGACCGGTCCGCAGTGCAAGACATTATTATGTACAGATGGCAAATATGCTTGATGGTATCTATGCCCATGTTGGATGGTCTACTTTTGCAGAAGATCAGATTAAAGCAAGTGGAACGAACAACTTAAATGGTCTTTATGATACAACAACATATTATCGGGATGAGTCCAGAGTTGCTCCACACAACTGTTACACAAACAGCGAAAAATTGAAAGAAGGTATCGCACAGGCCGGTTATCGTACAACATACAATGACGATAGAAAACAGACACAGAATATGTTTGCATTTCATACAGAGGATACAGCAATCGGAAATGGACAGACAGCAAACAAAGTGACAACCGCTTACAATAACAGCAGCACAAGGTGGTATGAATACAATGCAGATGAAAAGCTGTATTACCGTTTCCAGTATGGAGACAAGCAGATTGATGACCAGACAAACGAGCAGCTTCGTTATAAAAACCTGATTGTCATGTTTGTTGAGTATACAGATATCGGAGATGGGTTGCAAAGTATCAACTGGGATAAGTCAGGAACCGGATATTATATTTCAGATGGCGAATACGAGCAAATCACATGGAGACCGGATAGCGGAACCATCAAGTACTATACAGCAGATGGAAACCAGTTAAAGATGAACCCTGGCAAGACATTTATCACAGTATTTGATGAGACAAAGCAGGATCAGATTATTATTGAATAATTAAATAACAATATGGAAATAATTTCTTCAAGGAGTTGGTGCCATGAAGAAATTATTTTTATATTTTATTTTATTTGCAGGGATATTTATACTTTGCTACCTGCTTGCAAATGCGTATTTTGGACAGAGAACAAGAAATGAGTCAGAAACAAGTCAGGAATCTGCCCGGGATTCCATATCAATTGATGTGGAAAATGAAAATCAAGATTCCATGTCATTTGATGTTAAAAATGAAAAAGGAAAATATGTGGTTGGCGTGCAGGACGCACGTGTGGTTGTTTATCAAAACGATACAGGGCAGATTTTCGAGTATGCGGATATCGATGTGGAAGTTATAAGACGACTGCATCCGGACATGTATGAAAGACTTCAGAAAAGACAGGTATATTTTGATTCAGAACAAGCGTTGTACCGATATCTGGAATCTTTGTCAACCTGAAAAAATCCGATGAAAAAATGAAAATAAGCGAGGAATATCATGCACGAAAGCTATGATGTATGTGTCGTCGGTGGCGGAGCAGCTGGTATGTCAGCTGCAATCGCCGCTGCACAACAAGGGAAAAAAGTCTGTATATTGGATAAAAATAAAAAATTAGGAAAAAAATTATATGCAACCGGAAATGGACGCTGCAATCTGGCAAATGCAGATACAAAAAGATCCCATTATCATTCGGTGTCTTTTTGTGATAATTCTGATACCTGGGAACAATTTCTTGCACATTGCATGGGTACAGATAGCAATGCGTCTTTATTTTCCTTTTTACATACAATCGGGATTTATGAACGGGAATGTAGTGGATATTACTATCCATCTTCCTTGCAGGCATCGTCGGTTGTCTGGGCATTTCTTGACGCATTGCATGCCTTATCGGTAACCATAATGGAAACAGCTTGTGTGACAGCAATCAAAAAGACAGAACAGGGATATTGCCTGTATCGTGCGGATCACACCGATCCGATCGAAGCGAAAAGCGTGATATTGACTTGTGGTGGGCGTACATATACATCACTTGGCGGTGGGATCGAAGGCTATGAGATTTTAAAGAACCTGGACATTCCCGTAAGCAGATTGCGTCCTTCCCTCTGTGGTGTGTACACGAAGGAAGACACAGAAGAAATCAAGGGAGTCCGTGTGTTGTGTTCCGCCCGGATTGATGGAAAAAAAGATACGAAACAGCAAGGGGAGCTTCAGATTACAGAGTATGGATTATCCGGAATTATGATGTTCAATTTATCGTCGGAGATTGGCAGACTGCTTGCGAAAAATGAAAAACCATTGATTGTCTTCGATTTTTTAGAACAAATTGACCGGGAAACATTTGTTCATCCACAGGAAATTCGCCGAACTCTTTTGGGGTACTTAAATTCTTTTTTACCGGATAAACTTGCATCTTATGTAATAAAAGCGTGTGGACTTCAACCAAAACAGGGATTGGAAACCGTAACAAACAGGCAGTTAACGAATTTATATGATACATGCAGAAGGTTTGAATTTCATGCGGTAGAACTGAAAGACTTTGAATCAGCGCAGGTGACAGCTGGAGGGATTTGCTTAGAAGCTGTCAATCCGGACACCATGGAACTGTTTTATCATCCGGGAATGTATGCGGCAGGAGAAATCCTGGATATCCACGGTGATTGTGGCGGCTACAATCTAACATTTGCGATATTGACAGGTTTGCGGGCAGGGAGTGCATGTAAATGATCAGAATAAACCAGATAAAAATACCAGTACAAAAAGACGAGACGAAAGCAATCAAAAAGAAACTGGAGAAGCTACTTTCTACAAAGTCAGCATACACATATCAGATTGTGCGGAAATCACTGGATGCCAGAGATAAATCCAATCTGATGCATATCTATACGCTGGATGTGCAATTGGAGGATGAAAAACAAATTCTGCACAAATTAGGTGACAATAAAAATATTATGTCAACTAAAGAAGAAAAATATCAATTTCCTTATGAAGCCAATCAAAACTGTCATATACGACCGGTGATTATCGGTGCCGGTCCGGCAGGCTATTTTGCGGCACTTCATCTGGCACGCGCCGGGTATTGCCCGGTTGTTGTGGAACGTGGAAAATGTGTCGAAGAACGGACAAAGGATGTGGAGGCATTCTGGCAGGGAGATGCCATGATCTGTGCAAATTCAAATGTATCGTTTGGAGAGGGTGGTGCTGGAACTTTTTCAGATGGAAAACTGAATACCGGCATCAAAGATAAACAAGGACGTATCCAGGCGGTCATCCGTGATTTTATTCAGTTTGGCGCACCGGAAGAAATCAGATATATAAATAAGCCACATATCGGTACGGATATATTAAAGCAGGTGATGCAGAATATGCGCCGAGAGATTGTAAACCTTGGCGGTGAGATTTTATTTGAGCATCAGCTTGTACAGATTGCACATACAACGGAAGATGAATTAAAACTCAATATCAAAGACTTGAAATCAGATACTGTGTGTTCATTACATACAGCGGCTTGTATTCTTGCAATCGGACATAGTGCACGGGATACCTTTGCTATGCTGCAGAAAACTGCAGTTCCGATGGAAGCAAAATCATTTGCTATGGGACTTCGAATCGAACATAAGCAGTCTATGATAAATGCAAGTCAATATGGCACGAGTGAGCAGGCAGAACTGCTTCCTGCAGCCGATTATAAGATGACATACCGGTCGGGCAAAGGACGCAGTGTATACAGCTTCTGTATGTGTCCGGGCGGATTCGTCGTAAATGCTTCGTCCGGCGAAACACAGAGCGTTGTAAATGGTATGAGTAATCATGATCGAAGTGAAGAAAATGCAAATTCCGCAATCGTAGTCAATGTGACTCCGGAGGATTTTGAAGTCGATGGTTTTGCAGCTTATGGTGTGCTTGCCGGTGTGGAGTTTCAAAAGAAATATGAGCGGAAAGCATATGAAGAAGGACATGGAAAAATTCCTGTGCAGTGTTTTGCGGATTATAAGAATAACCGGATTTCAACTGCATTTGGAAGCGTCCGACCGAATATCCGCGGCGGTTATCAGTTTGCAAACTTAAGGAATTGTTTGCCAGCCTATATAAATGATGCTATAATTGAAGGGATTTTGGACTATGACCGTAAATTAAAAGGATTTTCATCCGGAGATGCAGTTTTATCGGGGATTGAGTCACGGACATCTTCTCCGGTACGGATTGTACGGGATGAGACATATCAGAGTGCATATGCAGGATTGTTTCCGTGCGGAGAGGGCGCCGGATATGCCGGAGGTATCACTTCAGCAGCGGTTGATGGAATCAAGGTTGCGGAAGCAGTTGCACAATATATCAATGAGAGGGAAAAAAAGTGGATGAGAAACGTATAAGAGAATCATTAAAGGATAAACAGAGGATTGTTTTGAAGATCGGATCTTCTTCCATCATTCATGAAGAAACCGGTGGAGCAGATTATAGAAAACTGGAGACATTGGTGCGGATTGTTTGTGATTTGAAAAATCAGGGAAAGGATGTCATTCTCGTATCATCCGGTGCAATTGGTGTTGGATTCGAGATGCTTGGGCTCCGCAATAAACCGAAGACTGTTTCATTAAAACAGGCATGTGCCGCAATCGGCCAGGGACAGCTTATGATGATCTATCAAAAGCTTTTTATGGAATATAACCATATGGCAGCACAGGTATTGCTGACGTTTGATGCAATTACCGATCCTGAGCGACGTAGAAATGCAGAGAATACATTAAATGAGCTTTTACAGCAGGATGTGATTCCTGTCGTAAATGAAAACGATACAGTTGCGACAGAGGAAATAGAATTTGGCGATAATGATACGATGTCTGCAATCGTAGCACATTTAATCAAGGCAGATCTGTTGATCCTGCTTACCGATATAGATGGATTTTATACAGATGATCCACATAAAAACCCGGATGCAAAGAAACTGACGTTGGTCGAGACAATTGATGACACAATGAAACAAATGGCAAAAGACGCTGTGACAAACTACGGAACCGGTGGTATGGCAACCAAGATTGCAGCGGCGCGTATTGCGACAGATTCCGGCGCAGATATGGCCATCATGGATGCTGAGCGATTGAATGAAATATATGATCTGATGGAAGGGAAACCTGTCGGAACATTATTCTTGGCGCATGAAAATGATGATTTTGATACAGTGGATTTTATTGTTCACAAAGGATATAAAAATTGATTGTGAGTTTGAAAACAGATTAACAGGAGTAAGAAATCGATGAATCAGGAAGATATCAAGAGAATCAATGAGTTAGCAAAAAAAAGCAAAACAGTGGAAGGGCTGACCGATGCAGAATTAAAAGAACAGGCACAGCTACGGAAAGCCTATATCGAGAACGTCAAAAAAAATTTAAAGGCGCAGCTTGATAATATAGATATCAGAGAAGCGGATGGAAGCATTACCCATGTAAAAGATATCCCGAAGATGCGGGACGAAGGAAATATTATATGACAAAAAATGAACAGAAAAATAAACTCCGGAAGCAGATTCTTGCAAAGAGAAATCAGCTTTCGGAAGAATATAAAAATCATGCGGCAGAAGAAATACTATGTAAGCTTCGGTCGCATATTTGCTATCAGAGAGCAACAGATCTGTGTCTGTATGTTCCAATCCGCAATGAAGTGGACCTGTTTCAATATGCAGAGTGTTTCCGGGAGGACGGAAAACGACTGTATCTGCCTCGTGTAGATGGCAATACGATGGATTTTTATCGGTATCAGCCCGACACAGCGCTGGTAGAAGGGGCATATCATATTCTTGAGCCGGTCGGAAATATTCCGTTTAAACCAGATCCGGCTGATTCGTGTCTGATTGTGATGCCTGGCGCAGTTTTTTCCAAAAAAATGGACCGGATCGGATATGGAGGCGGTTATTACGACCGATATCTTGCAATGTACCCGGAATGTATAACTGTAGCAATTGCATATGCGGAACAGATTGTACCGGAATTTGATTTTCCGATGGAAGAGACAGATATCCAACCGGATTACCTGTTTTATAATCACAGTTGATTTGATTACAGTAACAATATTATGTAAACTAAAAGGGAGACAGTTGTTTATTTGGGAAGACATCTGATTGTAGAACTTTTATAAAAAGGGAGGCTGCATGTATGAGTGAAGAAAAAAATGGAGTCGGATTGGTCCTGGCTGGCGGTGGCGGAAAAGGTGCTTATCAGGCAGGTGTACTGAATGTGTTGAAAGAACAGGGAATGTTGGATGATGTTTCTGCGATTTCCGGGGCATCCATTGGAGCAGTCAATGCTATGTTATATGCCATGAACGATATGAAACTTTTGTACCGGGCATGGAATGAAATCGACATGGATACTGTTTTCGCAATAGATCCGGCGATGCTTGCGGAAAAACGCATGTATTTTTCCAGAAACGAAATGCTTGCCATGTTTGAAAAGTATATCGATATGGAAAAGATTAAGGCAGATACGCAGGATATCTATGTATCAATCAGCCGGTTAAATGATACTACCTTGGAACCGGAGCAGGTAGAGTACCGGAAACTGGAGGACTATGACGCAGAGACAATCCGGCAGATCCTGCTTGCTTCGACAGCGCTTCCAATCATGTATGAAGCAGTGGAAATCGATGGGAAGAAATACCGGGATGGAGGACTTCTTGACAATGAGCCGATTCAGCCGCTCTATGATCTCGGTATCCGGCAATTTATTGTAATCGGGATGCGTGCAGGTAAAATACTGAATACAGAAAAATGGCCGGATGCGCAGTTTATCACGATCTATCCAAGTCATGATTTGGGTGATCTCATCGATGGTACGTTAAATTTTACAGACCGGGCGAAAGAATTTCGGGTGATGCTCGGCGAGAAGGATGCACTGCGTGCTTTAAAAACAAAGTTCCATCCGGATGATTTGTATATTCGTATGGAACCGGTACTTGCGCAGAATGATTATAATGATATCGTGATGCAGATGCGCGTCAATCATACATACAGGACAATGGAAAACCGTGTGAATTCCAACATAGAGAAATTCAACAATATAGCTAAAAAGTATGAAAATCTATAAAATATTTTGACAATTTGCACAAAAAAAGGTATAATTACGTTAAGTCGAATAGACTTATAAGACGTGTAAAGGGGGCTTATTTATGTCAAAAACAATTATTACAATTGGCAGACAGTTTGGCAGTAATGGTCGTAATATCGGCAGAAAGCTTGCTGAAAAGCTTTCCGTAAACTTCTACGACAAGGAATTGATCAACGAGACAGCCAAAGAAAGTGGGTTAAGCGAGGAGTTTTTGAAATCATTGGACGAGAAACCAACAAGAAGTTTCTTGTATTCCCTTGTTTCTGATCCATATAGTTATGGATTTACAAGTGCCGGCTATCAGACGAACTTAAACCAGCAGGCATTTCAGGCAACATATGATACGATTAAAAAGCTGGCAGATAAAGGCCCGGCGGTATTTGTAGGACGTTGTGCAGACTATGCATTGCGTCACAACACAAATCTCATTCGTATCTTTATACATTCACCGTTGGAGGAACGAATCAAAACAGTCTCTGAGCGTTTTAATTTGACTCCGGATAAAGCAAAGGCTCAGATTGTAAAAGAAGACAAAGCACGTGCTTCGTATTATAACTATTATACTTCAAAAAAGTGGGGGGCTTTGGAGAGCTATGACATCTTCGTGAACAGCAGCCTGATGAGTGAAGATGATACGGTTGACTGCATCATTGAATATATTGATAAAATAAAATAATAAAAAAGAAAAGATATTGAAAAAATACCCTTTATCAGATATGATGGTAAAGGGTATTTTTTTGTAGATTTTTGATTACAACAAATAAGAAGAGGGACAGAAAATATATATAACTATTTTCCTCGGAGCTGCACGGTGTTCCTTGCACGACGTTTACGATAATCGTCCATATCGGCATAGTGCTTTTTGGTTGTATTTACATCAGAATGGCCTAAAACATCAGCCACCAGATAGATATCATCGGTTTCCTGGTAAAGTGCTGTACCAAAGGTACTACGAAGCTTATGCGGCGTAATATGTTTTAGCGGAACCGCCACCTGTGAATATTTCTTGACCATATTCTGAATCGTCCGGACGTTGATCCGGGTGTTGTGCGAGGAGAGGAACAGGGCATTTTCAGAACCTTTTGCCGGTTCAATCTTCTTGCGCTGTTCTAAGTATTCCTGCAAAGGTTCAGCCGCTTCGTCGCTGAAATATACAATCGCCTCTTTGCCACCTTTTCGAACTACACGGATACTGGTATTTTCAAAATCAATGTCACGAAGATCCAGTCCGACGCATTCGGAGATACGGATTCCGGTGGATAACATGAGCGTCATAATAGCCAAATCGCGCACTTTGGTCTTTTCGTGGAATTTGAGCTGACGGTCAGAAAGGTTGGTTCCATATTCGACCGTATCCAGAAAATTCGCTGTCTCAGCCGGATCCATACGCGTAATCGGTTTCTCAGGGATTTTCGGTCGATCTACCTTATCAAATATATTCTCATGCAGCATATCGTGCTTATAAAGGTAATTAAAGAGTACGCTTAAAGCACAGAGCTTGCGTTTCAAGGATGATTTTCCGTTTGTATAGATACGACCGTTTTTTTCGTATTTCTGGAGATAATCAAGATAATCCTCGATAAAGAATGTATCCAGGGAAGCAAGGATATCCAGAGTGACGTCCTTCGGAGTATCGCATGGATGTTCCGTATAGACTTCGCAGATATATTCAAAAAATAACTTGATGTCACGCACATAACCAAGTCTGGTCCGTGGGGATGTTTCCTGTTGCATACCACGGACAAACCGCTTGATATAGTCCGGAAGATCGTTGCACACATTCCGGATCAGATCCAGATTATGTTGTTCTTCCTGTTCATGATAAGTAATATCGGCCATAGAATAAAAACCTCCTTAAAAGTCGCATAACTCCTTGATTTCTATATAATATAAGAATACCACTTCTTTCATAAAAAAACAATACAAAAATTCGTAAAACCTGGGTTTTGCGAATAAATTGATGCGTGAAACTATGCAGGAACTTCTACTTCTCCGACTGTATACACAATTGTTTATGTGGAAACCGATGGTATAATTCAATTGTAAAAAAAGTTTCATTTATCTGCCAAGAACCACAAAACTATGATATTCTTTTCGGGAAAATGTATGTTATGATACATATGTTTAATAAGGATAACAAGGAAACTATATACAAATGAAAGCAAAGGAGAATCAAACATGGGAAAAACATTTGAGAAGAAATTACCGTACAAAAAGGCAATCTGTTATTCCGGTTACCGGGAAGGTCAATGTCCAACCGGTGAAATGCCGTCGAAGGAACAGATCTCCGAAGATCTTCATCTGCTTGTGGCAGACGGCTACGGCTACATCCGTATGTATGAGCCAAATGCACATGCCGTTACTGCTCTGCAGGTGATCCGCGAGGAGAAGCTTCCACTCCAATGTATGATTGGAATTGATTCATTGCCGGAAATCAATTCTGCAGAATGCATCACGGGACCACAGACATTTAGTGCTGAAGAACTCGCAACACATGCAGCAAGCAATGATGCGCAGCTCGATCGATTGATCGCACTTGCAAATGAATATACAGACGAAATCGTGACTGTCTCTGTCGGAAACGAAAACCGTTTTCCATTTGTAGGACATCTGGTATCCGAGGAACGTCTTGTAGCGCATGCGAAGAAGCTTCATGCTGCTGTAAAACAGCCGGTTGCTTTCTGTGAGGTTGACATTGATTGGAAGAATCTGGATGCGATTGCGAATGAGGTGGATGTGATCGGTATTCATACCTATCCATATCATATGGATGTTGCGATTGATGATGCGTTTGCCAAAACGAAAGAAAGCTTCGAATCTGCCTGCGCAATCTATCCGGACAAGCAGATCTGTTTTACAGAGCTTGGCTGGGCAACGAATACGGCACATGCTGACCATGCTGATTATGCGTCGGTTGCAAATCAGAAACGCTACCTGGAAGAAGTTGCCGATTATCTGAAATCAGAGGAAATCGTTGGCTTCGTCTTTGAAGCATTCGATGAGCTCTGGAAGGATCCGTCCTCTCCGGCTGCCTCTGAGTGTAACTGGGGTATCTACGATATCAATCGAAAGAAAAAATGGTAAAGAATAACCTACAAGAGCCGCTTATCCAAATGTGATAGGCGGCTCTTGCTATTTTTCAGAAGTTTGGTGTGTTTATAAAATATTTAATGAAGTTTCTGTATAGAAGTTCGATAGATCTGTAAATACTCCTCTTCTACGTCTGCAAATGGTCGGACTGTATAATCTGGTTCATCATAAACCTGTGGTTTCGGTAAAGGCTGTTTCTCGTGTAACAGATATGTAAGGTCGTACCATAGCATTGCATTATCGATATCCTTCAGAATTTCCTGTTCAGCATTATCTAATGTACTTCCAAGAAAATGCGTATAAATCATATCAAGCAATTGATCTTCCAGCCGGTTATATTCCGGCAAGGTCTGCTTGAATGGACGAGGAACATCGGACATGTAACATTCACTTGCATCATGTAGCAGACACGCAAGAACCAGGCGTGCTGACAGCCCGCGTGCCTGCGCTTCTTTTGCGCAGGCAATGCAATGCTGTCCGACCGAGAAAAAGGTCTGTACATGGCCGTTTCCGCGGCACAGAAGCGACAATGCGTGTGCGATATCCTCGATGCAAAGAAGGGATGCATCCGGATTGACCGGATCAAAATGTTTTCCCGTGTAAGTAGTTATGTATGACATATGACTAGATCCTTTCCTATAAATCCCGGTATAATATCGGGCTAATAAATCTTTTTGATGTCACCGATTATATCATACATTTCCCGGAAATGCGCAAGATCTGATGCATCTTGAATCAGCATAATGTCCTCAAATGCTTTGGTGGCATTATCCTGAAATCCGGCCACCTGCTCTCCTGTGCAGATGCTGCATTTGATGACAGGTGTTTTCGTAGCTGGGTTGTAGGTTTTGGATGATTTTTTGTGGAAAAGTTTCATGGTGGGGCTCCTTTGTGGTATTATATAATTCCAACTTGGTTAAATTTATAGTGTCGAGGGTTCAAATCCCCCTTCCGTAACTAGATATATTTTCTGATTGTATATACCGAATAACACCGGTTATATGATACTATAGGTAAAGATTTTATATTCCATTCTGGTTAAATCTATGCCGCAACTCGACATTGCTATATATCTTAATCTTCTGCTTTGGTTAAATCTATACATATGTACCTTTTCGCAATTCACGGCAGATAATAGACTTTACATTCCATTTTGGTTAAATCTATACCAAAGAGACGTTGGATATGAACCGGTCAATCGCAGCTTTACATTCCATTCTGGTTAAATCTATACACGATCATCTTGTTGGTTATAGATAGATAATCCCGACTTTACATTCCATTCTGGTTAAATCTATACTATTAGACAGACGAAATGCCCGGCGATTATCTGCGCTTTACATTCCATTCTGGTTAAATCTATACCCGCAAACGCTTCGTACATTTTCGTATATAAATCTTCTTTACATTCCATTCTAGTTAAATCTATACACTGGGGAACATGAAAACTGCCTATGAAGAAAACGGCTTTACATTCCATTCTGGTTAAATCTATACGGGGCGGCGTTGGTTCAGTCGCTCCGGAAATAAATATCTTTACATTCCATTCTGGTTAAATCTATACGATAACTGGTAATGAGTTGATGTTTACGCTTTTCTGCTTTACATTCCATTCTGGTTAAATCTATACAGGAATCAAACCGCCAACAAAGAACACCATGAGCACCTTTACATTCCATTCTGGTTAAATCTATACGTAATAATTATTGTTATGAATCTGATACTAAAAAACTTTACATTCCATTCTGGTTAAATCTATACGAATAATCAGAATATTTGTTCTTCCGTATGAATGTCTTTACATTCCATTCTGGTTAAATCTATACGGCTATTGATTAGATAGCCGGATGCACTTGGTTAGCTTTACATTCCATTCTGGTTAAATCTATACCGGCAGAAGATTCAGGCAGAGAACAAAGATCTTGCCTTTACATTCCATTCTGGTTAAATCTATACATAGTTGGACTGTATCCGAGGACACGCGGGAGTGGACTTTACATTCCATTCTGGTTAAATCTATACTTTCTCTGTTGCAAGATAGCCTCAAGTAAATCTGTCTTTACATTCCATTCTGGTTAAATCTATACTAATCATCATTAAAAGAATAATTCCCGCTTGAATCCTTTACATTCCATTCTGGTTAAATCTATACTAATCAACAATAGACAAAGTCTTGCCAGAGCCGAACTTTACATTCCATTCTGGTTAAATCTATACAATAAACGTTCATATGATTCGGAGGGGGTGGAGGGCTTTACATTCCATTCTGGTTAAATCTATACCGAATCAATTTGTGAAGAAGAACAGTTGAAATTCGGCTTTACATTCCATTCTGGTTAAATCTATACCTAAAAAGACAGATGATACTGATTCGGTTATTAAAATCTTTACATTCCATTCTGGTTAAATCTATACGTTAATGATCGATGCAAATTCAATCAACCGATGGCCTTTACATTCCATTCTGGTTAAATCTATACCAATCGCGGACTTCCCAATAAAATCAGAAAGTGTCTTTACATTCCATTCTGGTTAAATCTATACATATCCCACGCCACAAGGCGAAAATCATTCCGGATATCTTTACATTCCATTCTGGTTAAATCTATACGCAATAACTCAAATTCGCATCTATCCCATTTTCGTCTTTACATTCCATTCTGGTTAAATCTATACCTGTAAGCTGTCAATTTCTGTGTCCGGACTTTTCACCTTTACATTCCATTCTGGTTAAATCTATACGATCATCCGCACTCTGCCACCATGGCACACTCTTACTTTACATTCCATTCTGGTTAAATCTATACTAGATAGCGCCGGATTCTTCCATTTTCTTGATTTTCTTTACATTCCATTCTGGTTAAATCTATACGATTTTCTTTTTCTAAAAACTGTCTTTAAAGTATCACTTTACATTCCATTCTGGTTAAATCTATACCTCATCTGTTTATATATTGTTAACTCTTCGAACCACTTTACATTCCATTCTGGTTAAATCTATACAAGTGTAAAAACAATATCATCTTCAAATACCCGGGCTTTACATTCCATTCTGGTTAAATCTATACTAAAGAAATTATTAATACATTAAGAGACATTCAAGCTTTACATTCCATTCTGGTTAAATCTATACGAAAACAGATATTACACAACCGTTCAAGGTGACATGCTTTACATTCCATTCTGGTTAAATCTATACTTGCACGCTGGAAGCCCACCTTTGCATTATTGTTAACTTTACATTCCATTCTGGTTAAATCTATACTATCTGCGCTTGATGAGATGGAAGCTCTCTTTCATCCTTTACATTCCATTCTGGTTAAATCTATACTTAAGCACATTGCCCCCAATGTGTCCCTATCGACACTTTACATTCCATTCTGGTTAAATCTATACTTGTTCCCTTGGGTGCATGCCGTCTGATTATGCGGTCTTTACATTCCATTTTGGTTAAATCTATACGTTTGATAGCTTGCGTGATTCTATCAAGGATGGTTACTTTACATTCCATTCTGGTTAAATCTATACCAAGTTCAAAACCAAGCTATACAAAGTCAGAAGTCTTTACATTCCATTCTGGTTAAATCTATACTTTGTCCGTGTTCAATCAATGCACCTGTGGATTCTGCTTTACATTCCATTCTGGTTAAATCTATACTATGTTCAGCTTAATACTCCAAGCACATTTAATTTTCTTTACATTCCATTCTGGTTAAATCTATACGTTATTGAAATCCTCTAATTTTGTTCGTATATCACGCTTTACATTCCATTCTGGTTAAATCTATACCAATCTCATAATTTTCAAATAGCAAGTTGTCGCTTGCTTTACATTC